>NZ_JBIAJR010000038.1:0-1027 GCF_042872025.1 Streptomyces sp. NPDC005494 | reverse complement strand
TGAATCGTATGGAGGGGCCGAGCGGGACGTACAACATTCCGTTGGGTGTGCGTTTGTCGGGTGTGCTGGATGTGGTGGCTCTGCGGGCGGCTCTGGTTGATGTGGTGGGCCGTCATGAGTCTTTGCGGACGGTGTTTCCGGATGTGGGTGGTGAGCCGTGGCAGGAGGTTGTCGCGGTGGGGGATGTGGTGGTGCCGTTCGAGATGGTGGATGTGGCTGAGGGGGAGGTGGGTGCTGCCTTGGCGGGGGTGGCGTCTGCTGGTTTTGATCTTTCGGTCGATCTGCCGGTTCGGGTGTGGTTGTTCCGGGTGTCGGATGTTGAGCATGTGTTGTGTGTGGTGGTGCATCACATTGCGGGTGATGGTTGGTCTCAGGCGCCTTTGGCGCGGGATCTGGGTGTGGCTTATCGGGCGCGGGTGGGGGGTGTGGCGCCTGGGTGGGCTGATTTGCCGGTGCAGTATGCGGATTATGCGTTGTGGCAGCGTGAGGTGTTGGGTGATGAGGGGGACGAGGGTTCGGCTATTTCGCGTCAGTTGGGTTATTGGCGTGGGGTGTTGGAGGGGTTGCCGGATGAGTTGAGTTTGCCGGTGGATCGTGTTCGTCCGGTGGTTTCGAGTTATCGGGGCGGGACGGTTTCGGTGGGGTTGGGTGCGCGTTTGCACCGTGATCTGGTGGGGTTGGCGCGGTCTTCGCGTTCGAGTGTGTTCATGGTTCTGCAGGCTGGTGTGTCGGGTTTGCTGTCGCGGTTGGGGGGTGGTGTGGATATTCCGTTGGGTACGGCTGTGGCTGGTCGTACGGATGCGGCGTTGGACGATTTGGTGGGCTTCTTTGTCAATACGTTGGTGTTGCGGGCGGATGTGTCGGGGGATCCTGGGTTCGGTGAGTTGGTCGATCGGGTTCGGGTGACGGATCTGGCGGCTTTCGCGCATCAGGATGTGCCGTTCGAGCAGTTGGTGCATGCGTTGCAGCCGGCGCGGTCGTTGGCGCGGCATCCGTTGTTCCAGGTGATGGTCGTGTTGCAGAACAA
>NZ_JBIAJR010000037.1:0-1282 GCF_042872025.1 Streptomyces sp. NPDC005494 | reverse complement strand
CGTCGAACTGGCCGAGGTAGTTGAAGCTGATCTGGGCGGACGGCGTCCCCGTCAACGGAGTCACCTCCGGACCGTGAGCCAGCAGACCGTAACCGATGCCCTGCCGCGGACGCCCCCGCAACACCTCCTTGACCGCCTTCAGCCCCTCACCCACACCACCCACCGAAGGAACCGGCAACAACACCGGCGAGATCGTCGTGAACCACCCCACCGTCCGCGACACATCAAGATCGTCGAACAACTCCTCACGACCATGACCCTCGACATCCACCCGCACCCGGTCCACACCCGACCACGCACCCACCGCAGCCGCCACACCAGCCAGCAACACATCATTCACCCGCGTGTCGAACACCGCCGGCACATCACGCAACAACGCCCGCGTCTCCCCCACCCCGAGCACCACACCACACACCCGGCTCCCACCCACCGTGTTGGCACCCACACCCACACCCACACGATCCACCGGCACACCACCCACCGGCCCCACCTGCCCGAGCCAGTAACCCACCTCCCCCAACGTCACACCACCACGCGCCTCCACACCCAACCGCGCAACCCAGTCCCGCCACGCACTCGACTTCGCAGGCAACACCGGATCCAACCCCGACCCCACCCGACCCACCAACGCCCGCAAATCCTCCAGAACAATCCGCCACGACACCACATCAACCACCAGATGATGCGCCACCAACAACACACGATCCGGCAACCCACCACCCCACCCCGTGAACACCACCACCCGAAACACATCACCCCCAGCCAGACTCAAACCACCCTGAACCCGACCAGCCACCCCCACGACAAAAGCCTCACGCCCATCCACCCCACACGACGAAACATCAACCACCTCACACGGCACCACATCAGGCACCCCACCCAACTCAGCCCGCCACACACCCCCCTCACACACGAACCGCGCCCGCAAACCGTCATGCTGAACCAGCAGACACCGCACCACCCGCTCCCACACACCCACCGACAACCCAGCATCCACCTCCACCAACACCGACTGATTCACATGACCCACAACCGAAAAACCCTGACCGAAGAACCAACGCTGAACCGGCGACAACTCCACCGGCCCCACCACCACACCCTGCTCCGCAACCACCCCCGACACATCACGCCGCTCCACCACACCCGCAAGACCAGCAACCGTCGGAACCTCGAACAACTGCTTCACCGAAAAGAACAACCCACACTGCTTCGCCCGGAAAATCACCTGAAGACTCAAAATCGAATCCCCACCCAACGCGAAGAAATCGTCATGCACACCCAC
>NZ_JBIAJR010000036.1:0-1334 GCF_042872025.1 Streptomyces sp. NPDC005494 | reverse complement strand
GGGTGTGTCCGCGGAACGGTGTAACTCCGTTGGTTGATTTCAGTTGTTGGTCATGCCGGTGGTGAGCCGGCCGTCGAACGCGATGTCGAAGGCGTTCAGGGCCGGTTTCCAGCGGCGGGTCCACGCCTTCGTGCCGGCGCCTTTCGGATCCAGGCTCATGATCGCCAGGTAGACGCACTTGAGCGCGGCCTGGTCGGTCGGGAAGTGGCCGCGAGCCCGGACGGCCTTGCGGATCCTGGCGTTGACCGACTCGATCGCGTTGGTCGTGCAGATGATCTTCCGGATCTCCGCGTCGAAGGAGAGGAAGGGCACGAACTCTGCCCAGGCGTTCTCCCAGAGCCGCACGATCGCCCGGTACTTCTTCCCCCATTTCTCCTGGAACTCGCCGAACCGCTCGGCCGCCGCGGCCTCCGTCGGAGCCGTGTAGACAGGCCGCAGATCCTTCGCGAGCTTCTCCCAGTCCTGCTGGCCCGCGTAGCGGAAACTGTTCCGCAGCAGATGAACCACGCAGGTCTGGACCACGGCCAGGGGCCAGACGCGGGTGACCGACTCGGGAAGTTCCCTGAGCCCGTCGCAGACCACCATGAGAACATCGGCGACGCCCCGGTTCTTGATCTCGGTGAGGACGTGCTGCCAGTACTTTGTCCCCTCACCGCCGTCACCGACCCACAGGCCGAGGATGTCGCGGGTCCCTCCCGCCGTCACGGCGAGCGCCATGTAGACGGGCCGGTTGGCGACCTGGCCGTCACGGATCTTCACGTTCACGCAGTCGATGAACACGACCGGGTAGACACGGTCGAGCGGACGGTTCTGCCACTCGGCCATCCGCTCGAGAACGCTGTCCGTGATCGTGGAGATCGTCTGCTTCGACACCTCGGCGCCGTAGACCTCGGCCAGATGCGCCGAGATCTCTCCATGGGTCAGGCCCTTCGCCGACAACGACAGCACCATCTCGTCGACGCCCGTCAGACGCCGCTGCCGCTTCTTCACCAGCTCCGGCTCGAACGACCCGTTCCGGTCCCGCGGAACGGCGATCTCCACCGGCCCGACCTCCGTCGTCACCGTCTTCGACCGGTGCCCGTTGCGGTAGTTCCCGCTGCGGCCGTCCTCCGCCCGCTCGCCGCTGTCCCGGCCCAGATGGTCGGTGAGCTCGCCCTCCAAAGCTCCCTCCAGCACCAGCTTCGTCAGCTGAGCGAGAAGTCCTCCCTCTCCGGTCAGGTTCACGCCGTCGGCCTTCGCCTGCGCCATCAGCTGGGCCACCAGAGCCCTGTCCAGAGACGGCGCGACCGCCTCCTCGCCCGCCTCGACAGTCGAACGCGTATTCTGCTTCACGG
>NZ_JBIAJR010000034.1:0-2102 GCF_042872025.1 Streptomyces sp. NPDC005494 | reverse complement strand
CTCAGGACGCACCATCGGCACCAACGCCGCACGCCCACCCACCGACGAACCCACCACCCGCTCCGCCAACGCCACCACCGACTGCGCATCGAAGATGTCCCGGAAGGGGAGTTCGATGCCGAAGGTGGCGCGGACGCGGCTGACCAGCCGGGTCGCCAGGAGCGAGTGACCGCCGAGGTCGAAGAAGCTGTCGTCGATCGACACCGACGGGACGCCGAGCAGCTCGCAGAACAGGTCGCAGAGCGTCCGCTCGACGTCGTCGCGGGGAGCGCGGGCCGTGCTGTGGCTCGGCTCGGGCAGCGCGTCACGGTCGATCCGGCCGTCGGCGGTGCGCGGGAGCGCGTCGAGCGCGACCCAGTGCGCGGGCACCGCGTGCCCCGGGAGCAGGGCGGCGGCGTGGGCCCGCAGCGCTGCGGCGTCCGCCGGAGCCGCCGGGTCGGCGGGGACGTGGAACGCCACGAGGGCGGGCTCGCCCGAGGGACCCGGGCGTACGGTCACGGCCGCGGCAGCGACAGCGGGGTGCGCGGTCAGCACCCGTTCGGCCTCGGCGGGTTCGACACTCCTGCCGCCGAAGGTGAACCGGGCGTCCGTACGGCCCAGGAGCTCGACCGTGCCGTCACGCGTGAACCTCGCCAGGTCGCCGGTGCGGTACAGCCGGGAGCCGGGCGGGCCGTAGGGGTCGGCGACGAACCGCTCGGCGGTGTGCGCGGCACGGCCGGCGTAGCCGTGGGCCAGCTGGGCCCCGCCCAGGTACAGCTCACCGGGGCTGCCGGGGGGCAGGGGCAGGAGGCCGGCGTCGAGCACGAAGGCGCGGGTGTTCCAAGCGGGCCGGCCGGCGGGCGGGTACGCCGCCGCGTTCCCGGGCCCGGTCCCGACGGTGAGCGCGAGGGCGCCGAAGGACGCCTCCGCCGGCCCGTGCAGGACGTGCAGTTCCGCTCCGGGCAGGGCCGACCGCAGCCGCTCGGCCTGCCCGGCGGGCAGCGGCTCGCCGTCGCACAGCACCCGGCGCAGACCGGTGCAGTGCGCGGCCTCGGGCTCGGCGAGGAACGCGTCGAGGACGGACGGCGCGAAGTGGACCGTGGTCACCGCCTCGTCCCGGACGAGCCTGGCGAGGCCGGCCATGTCGACGTGGTCGCCGGGCGGCGCGAGAACCTGGGCGGCTCCGGTCACCAGGGGGGCGAGCAGTTCCCACACCGAGGCACCGAGGTCGGCCGGAGCCTTGTGCAGGATCCGGTCGTCCTCGTCGAGCAGGCAGGTGTCCTGCATCCACAGGAGCCGGTTGACGAGGGCCCGGTGCGGTACGAGCACTCCGAGGGGCTCCCCTTCGGGGCCGGCCGTGTGGAGCAGGTACGCCGGGGAGTCCGGCAGGGGCCCGGGCAGGACCGTGGAGGCGGGAGCGGTGGCGTCGTCGTCATCGGTGGTGAGCAGGACGGCCGAACCGGGGGCCGTCCTCGTCAGCACGGACCGCCACCCCTGGGTGGTGAGCACGGCGGCGGGCGACGCGTCGGCCAGCAGGGTACGGATCCGCTCGGCCGGGTGCCCGAGCTCCAGGGGCCGGCACACCGCGCCGGCCCGCAGCACCGCGAGGTGCGCCACGCTCAGTTCCGCGGAGCGGGGGACGGCCACGGCGACGACATCACCGCGGCGTACACCGCGGGCGGCCAGGAGCGCGGCCAGCCGGGCGGAGCGCGCGTCCAGTTCCGCGTAGCTGAGCCGTGCGTCGTGGGCCACCACCGCGAGTGCGTCGGGGGTCCGCGCCACCTGCGCCGCGAAGAGCGCGGTGATCGTCTCCGGCTCGGGCTCCGTGTCCGTGGCGGCCGGCAGCTCCAGGGTCCGGGCGGTGTCGTTCCACCCGGTCAGCAGCCGCTGCCACTCACGCGACTCGAGCAGATCCAGCTGGCTGATCGGCATCGAGGGGTCGGCGGCGCCCAGGGACAGCAGGCGCACCAGGCGCCGGCCCAGCTCCTCGACGGTCTCCTCGTCGAAGAGGTCGCTGCTGTACTCCACGGTGAGGTCGATGCCGGCGGGGCCGCCGTCAGGACCGGTCCGCTCGACGAAGTTGAACCCCAGATCGAACTTGGCCGCACCACCCTCACCGTCCA
>NZ_JBIAJR010000033.1:0-2161 GCF_042872025.1 Streptomyces sp. NPDC005494 | reverse complement strand
CATCTACCTTGGCACCGTCACCCTCGCAGCCCTCGTCATCTGGCTCAGAACATGATCCGAGAAACAGTGCCTAGTAGTGCTTCGTTAGGTTCTGCGTCTGCTCCGGTTGCGGGGCAGGGGGCGGTTGCAGGTGGTGCAGGTGCCGGTCCAGCCCTTCAGCAGGTCCTGGAGGACGTCCAGGACCTGGTAGAGAGTCAGGCCGGCGTTGGGACTTTTGGGTCGAGCCGCCTGAGGGTGAGGAATGCCTGGGCGGCGGTGACGAGGGTGACGTGGTGGTGCCAGCCGCGCCAGGTGCGTCCCTCGAAGTGGTCCAGGCCCAGGCCGTGCTTGAGTTCGCGGTAGTCGTGTTCCACGCGCCAGCGCATCTTCGCCCACCGCACCAGCTCGGCAACGGGAGTCTCGGGCGGCAGGTTCGATATCCAGAAACCCGTAGGGGTCTCCTGGTCGGCAGGCCACTCGACCAGGACGGTGGAAGGGGGCAGGACGCCGTTCCACTGGTTGCGTCCGCCGCCTGCCGCTTGGGCGGCGGCCAGGGACTGCTTGCCCGCCGTCCGAAGAGCCAGGACCGCGAACCGTGAGGTCATCGTGCCTTTACTGCCCTGTCGCCAGGCCACCTCAGCGAAGTGGTCGGCGGCAGCAGCCTCGGCAGCGTGGACGGTAAGTGCTCGCGGCGCCGTCCGGTAGCGGGCAAGCGTCGGTGGGCCCAGTCCTCCGTAACCCGGCTGGTGAGGCTCGATGTCAAGCTCGTGGGCGACTTCTTTCCCGGTCAGCGCCAGCACGTAGGACAGGACCCGTTTCTCCAGGCCATGGCGGAAGGGGGTGCTGACGCCGTAACCCGCATCAGCGACCACGACCGGGGCTTTCAGCCCCCACTCGCTCACGTTGTACAGCAGCCCGAGCGCGAGGCGCCATTTCTCCTGGTGCACGACGTCGTCGGGGACGCCGGCCAGCCGGCAGCGGCCCGGCTCGTCCGTCCACTCCCGGGGCAGATACAACTGCCAGTCCAACGGACACGACGCAGTGTCGGTGGCGGCATGGACACTGACCGCGACCTGGCAGTTCGCCCGCTTCCCAAGGGCTCCGCAGTACTGACGGGCCCCCCGACAGAGGCGCGGCCGCACTTGGGAAACGACACATCGTCGATCACCCACACCTGCGGTCTGATCACCTCCGACAGCCGCCGGGCGATCCGCCGCCGAACCGGCAACGGATCCCACGGCGACTGGCTCACGAACTGCTGCAGAGCCTGCATGTTCCCCTCCGGCAACCGCTCGGCCATCGGCTGGATCGACTTACGCCGCCCATCCAGCATCAGACCGCGCAGATAACGCGCGCCCCACCGGCGCTGATCCTGCCGCGGCAACGACCCGAACACATCACCCACGAACTCCGCCAACTCGCTGCGGAGTCGCTCGACATCCCCCAGTTTCACACCTCGAAGATGCCCACCACCAGGCAAGATCACTCAAGGTAACGAAGCACTACTAGGCAGTGTCCCGTGGATCACCACATGAGGTAATTGCTCAATGAGCTACTTCATGTACGACGTCATGGGTGGGACGGTCGACGAGCCTGATTCGGCGACGATGAGGCGAGTGCTCGACGGCCTGGCACAGGCCGATGACGAGCACCCCGATGTCTCACTCACTCATGAGAGCGGGTGGTGCCTCAGCGCCTTCGACGACGCTCTGCTGGTCTGGGAGAACCCGGACGAGGACTCGGTGACTCCCGGGACGATGCGCGATATCGCCCACGAAGAAGTTTTCCGGCTCTTCGGACTGCTGGCGGCGGGTGACATTGCATCGGTTGAGGCGCTTTCCTGGCAGAGGTGACCGGCCTTAGCGTCAGCTTCGGACCCATAGGAAGGTTGCTGCGACCTGAAGTGCTGCGAGGTAGTGCACGGCGAGCCTGTCGGTGCGCATGGCGATACCGCGCCACTGCTTGAGCCGGTTGATGCATCGCTCGACAGTGTTGCGGTGTTTGTATGCCTGGCGGTCGAAGCCGGGCAGGCGGCCGCCGCGTGTGCCGCGCCGCCTGCGGTTGGCGATCTGGTCGGCAGGTTCCGGGATCACCGTCGTGATGCCGCGACTAAGCACTGTTTCTCGGATCATGTTCTGAGCCAGATGACGAGGGCTGCGAGGGTGACGGTGCCAAGGTAGAT
>NZ_JBIAJR010000032.1:0-2496 GCF_042872025.1 Streptomyces sp. NPDC005494 | reverse complement strand
AACACAGTGGACGCGAGCAACTGAGGACAAGCCCTCGGCCTATTAGTACCAGTCAGCTCCACCCGTTACCGGGCTTCCACATCTGGCCTATCAACCCAGTCGTCTACTGGGAGCCTTAACCACTCAAGGTGGTGGGAATACTCATCTTGAAGCAGGCTTCCCGCTTAGATGCTTTCAGCGGTTATCCTTTCCGAACGTAGCCAACCAGCCATGCCCTTGGCAGGACAACTGGCACACCAGAGGTTCGTCCGTCCCGGTCCTCTCGTACTAGGGACAGCCCTTCTCAATATTCCTACGCGCACAGCGGATAGGGACCGAACTGTCTCACGACGTTCTAAACCCAGCTCGCGTACCGCTTTAATGGGCGAACAGCCCAACCCTTGGGACCGACTCCAGCCCCAGGATGCGACGAGCCGACATCGAGGTGCCAAACCATCCCGTCGATATGGACTCTTGGGGAAGATCAGCCTGTTATCCCCGGGGTACCTTTTATCCGTTGAGCGACAGCGCTTCCACAAGCCACTGCCGGATCACTAGTCCCGACTTTCGTCCCTGCTCGACCCGTCGGTCTCACAGTCAAGCTCCCTTGTGCACTTACACTCAACACCTGATTGCCAACCAGGCTGAGGGAACCTTTGGGCGCCTCCGTTACTCTTTAGGAGGCAACCGCCCCAGTTAAACTACCCATCAGACACTGTCCCTGATCCGGATCACGGACCCAGGTTAGACATCCAGCACGACCAGAGTGGTATTTCAACGGCGACTCCACAACCACTGGCGTGGCTGCTTCAAAGTCTCCCACCTATCCTACACAAGCCGAACCGAACACCAATATCAAACTATAGTAAAGGTCCCGGGGTCTTTCCGTCCTGCTGCGCGAAACGAGCATCTTTACTCGTAGTGCAATTTCACCGGGCCTATGGTTGAGACAGTCGAGAAGTCGTTACGCCATTCGTGCAGGTCGGAACTTACCCGACAAGGAATTTCGCTACCTTAGGATGGTTATAGTTACCACCGCCGTTTACTGGCGCTTAAGTTCTCAGCTTCGCCGACCCGAAAGTCAGCTAACCGGTCCCCTTAACGTTCCAGCACCGGGCAGGCGTCAGTCCGTATACATCGCCTTACGGCTTCGCACGGACCTGTGTTTTTAGTAAACAGTCGCTTCTCGCTGGTCTCTGCGGCCACCCCCAGCTCAGGAAGCAAGTTCCCTCACCAGTGATGGCCCCCCTTCTCCCGAAGTTACGGGGGCATTTTGCCGAGTTCCTTAACCATAGTTCACCCGAACGCCTCGGTATTCTCTACCTGACTACCTGAGTCGGTTTAGGGTACGGGCCGCCATGAAACTCGCTAGAGGCTTTTCTCGACAGCATAGGATCATCCACTTCACCACAATCGGCTCGGCATCAGGTCTCAGACTATATGCACGACGGATTTGCCTACCGTGCGTCCTACACCCTTACCCCGGGACAACCACCGCCCGGGCTGGACTACCTTCCTGCGTCACCCCATCGCTTACCTAGTACAAGTCTGGTTCGTCGGCTCCACCACTACCCTCAACTCCGAAGAGATCGGGCCGGCTTCACGGACTTAGCATCGCCTGATTCAGTATTGGGCGTTTCAAAGCGGGTACCGGAATATCAACCGGTTGTCCATCGACTACGCCTGTCGGCCTCGCCTTAGGTCCCGACTTACCCTGGGCAGATCAGCTTGACCCAGGAACCCTTAGTCAATCGGCGCACACGTTTCTCACGTGTGTATCGCTACTCATGCCTGCATTCTCACTCGTGAACCGTCCACAACTCGCTTCCGCGGCTGCTTCACCCGGCACACGACGCTCCCCTACCCATCCACACAGGCGTTGGCCCTATATGTGTGAATGACACGACTTCGGCGGTACGCTTGAGCCCCGCTACATTGTCGGCGCGGAATCACTTGACCAGTGAGCTATTACGCACTCTTTCAAGGGTGGCTGCTTCTAAGCCAACCTCCTGGTTGTCTCTGCGACTCCACATCCTTTCCCACTTAGCGTACGCTTAGGGGCCTTAGTCGATGCTCTGGGCTGTTTCCCTCTCGACCATGGAGCTTATCCCCCACAGTCTCACTGCCGTGCTCTCACTTACCGGCATTCGGAGTTTGGCTAAGGTCAGTAACCCGGTAGGGCCCATCGCCTATCCAGTGCTCTACCTCCGGCAAGAAACACACGACGCTGCACCTAAATGCATTTCGGGGAGAACCAGCTATCACGGAGTTTGATTGGCCTTTCACCCCTAACCACAGGTCATCCCCCAGGTTTTCAACCCTGGTGGGTTCGGTCCTCCACGAAGTCTTACCTCCGCTTCAACCTGCCCATGGCTAGATCACTCCGCTTCGGGTCTTGAGCGCGCTACTAAATCGCCCTATTCGGACTCGCTTTCGCTACGGCTTCCCCACACGGGTTAACCTCGCAACACACCGCAAACTCGCAGGCTCATTCTTCAAAAGGCACGCAGTCACGAC
>NZ_JBIAJR010000031.1:0-3068 GCF_042872025.1 Streptomyces sp. NPDC005494 | reverse complement strand
CCCTCCAGCTCGTGTGGGCGGCCCTTCCCGTCCCGCTGGAGGTGGTGGACTGGCGGTCGCTGGACGAGGCACAACAGCGCGAGCGCCTGGAGGCGTATCTGCGCGAGGACCGGGTGCGGGGCTTCGACCCGCAGGACGCCCCGCAGTGGCGGATGCTCCTGGCCCGCGTCGCCGACGACCGCCACGAGCTGGTCTGGTCCGCCCACCACACCATCCTGGACGGCTGGAGCCTCGGAATCGTCCTGCGCGACGTGACCGAGTGGTACGGCGCCCTCACCTCGGGGCGGAGCCTGGAGCGGACGCCCGCGCGTCCCTACCGTGACTACGTCTCCTGGCTCCAGGAACAGGACCTCGAACAGGCCGAACAGTACTGGCGCGACACCCTGCACGGCATCGACGGAGCGGTCCCGCTCTCCATCGAGAGGTACACGCCTGCGGCGGCTTCCGGCGCCGCAGGCCACGCCGAGACGGACGTGTTCTTCGGTGCCGAGGAGACCGCACAGCTGCACGCGCTGGCCGCGGCCAACCGGCTCACCCTCAACACCCTCCTCCAGGGCTGCTGGGCCCTGCTGCTCGGCCGCTACACAGAGGCCGACGACATCGTGTTCGGCACGGTGGTCTCCGGGCGGCCGGCCGACGTGACAGGCGTCGAGGGCACGGTCGGTCTCTTCATCAACACGCTCCCGCTCCGGGTCCAGCTGCCTGCGGACAGCACCGTCGTCGACTGGCTCCAGGCCCTCCAGCAGCAGAACCTGAGCATGCGACACTACGAGTACAGCCCTCTGAGCAAGGTCCGGCAATGGAGCGGTCTGCCGGCCGGTGTACCACTCTTCGACAGCCTCTTCGTCTTCGAGAACTACCCGGTGGAGAAGGAGGCCGGTGCCCTGCGCATCGCCCTCACCCGCTCCGAGGAGCGCGTCAACTACGCCATCGGGCTGGTGGCAAGCGTTCCCGAGGACCGGCTCCGCATCACCGTGCAGTACGACACCGCGCGCTTCGAGCGCGACGCCGTCGAGCGGATGATCGGCCACCTCCGCGGCATCTGCGGCCAGATCGCCGAGAGCCCGCAGATGCGCCTGAGCGGCATCACCGTGCTCACGGAGGAGGAGAGGCGCCAGGTACTCCAGCAGAGCGAACAGGCCCCCATCGCGGACGACTTCGACCTGTCGGCCTATGCGGCGGCGATCAGCGACGACGCGGAGCGCGCTCTCCTGGAACAACTCGTGGCAGAGGTCCGGTCACTGTCGCAGAGCGATCTCCAGGACCGGATTCCGACCGCTTCACCGGCTACCGAGACGAGTGACGATCATGAGTGAACTGCTTCCTCAGCTTGAGAACCTCTCGGCCGAGCAGCAGGCGATGCTGCGTCTCAGGCTGCGGCAGATCAAGGATCAGGCAGCGCGTCCCCAGCCCATGCACGCACTGTTCTCGGAGCGGGCTCGTGTGTGTCCGGACCGGGTTGCGGTGGTGTTCGGTGATGTGGAGTTGAGTTACGGGGCGTTGGAGCGGTGGTCGAACCGTTTGGCGTGGTTGTTGCGGGAGCGGGGTGTGGGCCGGGAGTGTCTGGTCGGTCTGTGTGTGCCGCGTTCGGTGGAGATGGTGGTGGGTCTGCTCGCGGTGCTGAAGGCGGGTGCTGCGTATGTGCCGTTGGATCCGGCGTATCCGGGTGAGCGGTTGGCGTACATGGTGGGGGACGCGGGGCTGGGTGTGGTGCTGGCGGGGCGGTCCGTGGCGGGGGTGGTGCCGGGGGGTGTGCCGGTGGTGGTGCTGGAGGATGTGTGGGCGGAGCTGGAGAGCTGTCCGGACACGGCGCCGGATTCGGACGGGACCTGCGACGACCTGGCCTACGTGATCTACACGTCCGGATCCACCGGCCGGCCCAAGGGAGTGCAGGTCTCGCACCGCGGCATCCGTGACATCGCCCGGTGGCAGCACACGAACTACGGGCTGGACACCCCCCAGCGGGTGCTTCAGGGCACGTCGCTGAGCTTCGACATATCGGTGTGGGAGCTCTGCGCTGCCCTGCTGTCGGGCGGCACCCTGGTGCTGCCGCCCCCAGAGCTGAAGATGATGGGCTCCGAACTCGCCGACTTCCTCGTCGAGCAGGCCGTCGAGAACATCAACCTCACGCCCGCCGCCCTCGCCACCCTTCCCGAGGAGTCGCTGCCGCAGCTGCGCTGCGTCTCGGTCGGCGGAGAGGCGTGCCCCCTCGACCTCGTACGCACCTGGGCCCCCGGCCGGGCCTTCTTCAACGGATACGGCCCTTCCGAGGCCACCGTCGCGGTCAGCGTCGCCCGCTACGGTCCCGGACTGGAGCGTGTCCACATCGGCCGCCCCATCGACGGGGCGCGGCTGTACGTCCTCGACTCCCGGCTCCGGCTCCAGCCGGCCGGTGTGGCGGGTGAGCTGTACATCGGCGGTGCGGGGCTGGCTCGGGGGTATCTGGGCCGGCCGGAGCTGACGGCCGAGGCGTTCATCGCGAACCCGTTCGACGGCACGGCGGGCAGCCGGCTCTACAGGACCGGCGACCGCGCTCGCCTCCTGCCCGACGGGAACATCGAATTTCTCGGCCGGGTCGACGACCAGGTGAAGATCCGCGGCTTCCGCGTCGAACTGGGAGAGATCGAGGACGTCTTGTCCCAGCACCCCGCGGTGCGCGCGGCCGCGGTCCTGGCCCAGGGGGACCCCACCGCGAAACGGCTGGTGGCGTACGTCGTCTCCGGCGCTCCGGTGGCTCCGGAGGACCTGAAGTCGTTCCTCGGGGAGCGGCTGCCCGCGCACATGGTCCCGGGCGTCCACGTCCCCCTCGATGCTCTGCCACTGACGCCGAACGGCAAGGTCGACCGCCGGGCCCTGGCCGCGCTGCCGTGGGAGGAACACCTCTCCTCCGGACAGGAGTTCGTGCCCCCCCGGAACGAGGTGGAGAACACTCTCGCGGACATCTGGCAGGAGGTGCTGCACACCGGTCGCCCCGTGGGTGTGCATGACGATTTCTTCGCGTTGGGTGGGGATTCGATTTTGAGTCTTCAGGTGATTTTCCGGGCGAAGCAGTGTGGGTTGTTCTTTTC
>NZ_JBIAJR010000030.1:0-4056 GCF_042872025.1 Streptomyces sp. NPDC005494 | reverse complement strand
TTCTACTTGCGTTAAATTGGGCGGCCGCTGACCCCGGCGCCCGCCTTTTTTTTTTTTTAAATAAATTTTTTATAAAGGGGCATGGGGGGGGGGCGGGCGGGGGGGGGCCCCCCCCGGGCCCCCCGCCGACGGAGACCCCAGCACAGCAGAGGACCAGACTGCACGAAGGGGAAGCCATGACAGCGACGACCGACGGAAGCACCGGGGCCGCGAACCTCCGCGCGGTCCCGGCAAGCGATCCGACCGAATCGACCAACGCCGCGGACGACACGCTCGCCGTCGCGCGGCGGGCCGCGGAACGCTCGGTGGAGCACCTCCTCGGCAGGCAGGACGAGCAGGGCTGGTGGAAGGGCGACCTCGCCACCAACGTCACCATGGACGCGGAGGACCTGCTGCTCCGCCAGTTCCTGGGAATCCAGGACCCGGACACCGTCAAGGCCGCGGCCCGCTTCATCCGGGGCGAGCAACTCGGCGACGGCACCTGGAACACCTTCTACGAGGGGCCGCCCGACCTCTCCGCCACCATCGAGGCGTACGTCGCCCTCCGTCTCGCCGGAGACCGGCCCGACGACCCGCACATGATCCGGGCGGCCGGCTGGGTCAGGGAACAGGGCGGCATCGCGGAGTCCCGGGTCTTCACCCGGATCTGGCTCGCGCTCTTCGGCTGGTGGAAGTGGGAGGACCTCCCGGAGCTCCCGCCCGAGCTGATGTTCTTCCCGAAGTGGGTCCCGCTCAACATCTACGACTTCGGCTGCTGGGCACGCCAGACCATCGTGCCGCTCACCATCGTCTCCGCCCTGCGGCCCGTACGCCCGGCGCCGTTCACCCTGGACGAGCTGCACACCGACCCGGCCTGCCCCGATCCGGCCAGGCCCGCCGCCCCTGTGACCAGTTGGGACGGCGTCTTCCAGCGTCTTGACAAGGCGCTGCACCTCTACCACAAGGTCGCCCCGCGCAGGCTCCGGCGTACCGCGATGAACGCGGCGGCCCGCTGGATCATCGAGCGGCAGGAGAACGACGGCTGCTGGGGCGGTATCCAGCCGCCCGCCGTGTACTCCGTCATCGCCCTCCACCTGCTCGGATACGACCTGGACCACCCGGTGATGCGGGCGGGCCTCGCCTCGCTCGACCGGTTCACCGTCTGGCGCGAGGACGGTGCCCGCATGATCGAGGCCTGCCAGTCCCCGGTCTGGGACACCTGCCTCGCCACCATCGCCCTCGCCGACGCCGGAGTGAGCCCCGACCATCCGGCGCTCGTGCGGGCGGCCGACTGGATGCTGGGCGAAGAGATCGTACGGCCCGGTGACTGGTCCGTACGCAGGCCCGAACTGGCTCCGGGCGGCTGGGCCTTCGAATTCCACAACGACAACTACCCCGACATCGACGACACCGCCGAAGTCGTCCTGGCCCTGCGGCGGGTCCGCCACCCCGACCCGTCCAGGGTCGAGGCCGCCATCGCGCGCGGGGTGCGCTGGAACCTCGGTATGCAGTCCCGCAACGGCGCCTGGGGCGCCTTCGACGCCGACAACACCAGCCCGTTCCCCAACCGGCTGCCGTTCTGCGACTTCGGCGAGGTCATCGACCCTCCATCGGCCGACGTCACCGGCCATGTCGTCGAGATGCTCGCGGTCGAAGGCCGTGCCCAGGACCCGCGTACCCGGCGGGGCGTCGAATGGCTGCTCGCGGAACAGGAGGCGAGCGGTGCGTGGTTCGGGCGCTGGGGAGTCAACTACATCTACGGGACGGGCTCCGTGGTGCCCGCGCTCATCGCCGCCGGGCTGCCCGCCGCACATCCCGCCGTCCGTCGGGCCGTCGACTGGCTGAGATCCGTCCAGAACGACGACGGCGGCTGGGGCGAGGACCTGCGGTCCTACCGTGAGGAGAAGTGGATCGGTCACGGCAGCTCGACCGCGTCCCAGACGGCCTGGGCGCTCCTCGCGCTGCTCGCGGCAGGCGAGCGGGACACCAGATCCGTGGAGCGAGGCGTGGCCTGGCTCGCGGAGACCCAGCAGGCCGACGGCTCCTGGGACGAGCCGCACTTCACGGGGACCGGCTTCCCCTGGGACTTCTCCATCAACTACCACCTCTACCGGCAGGTCTTCCCCCTGACGGCGCTCGGCCGGTACGTGTACGGCGAACCTTTCGCCCTCGCGGCCGGCGTGGGCGGCGTCGAGACCGGCGGGGGGGCCTGATCCGATGGGCGGTACGCAAGGACCGCCCGCCCCCGCCACGCCCCTGCTGATCGCCTGCGCGCTCGGCATCGAGCGCCTCGCCCTGCGCACCGGCAGGGCCGGCGGCTCGAACGGGCACGTGAGCGTCGTCAGGACCGGGATGGGGCCCCGAGCTGCGGAGAACGCCGTCCTGCGCGCCCTGGCGCGGGACGGCGCGGAAGGCGCGGCGGTCATCGCCTCGGGATTCTGCGCCGGGCTCGCTCCCGGCATGCACCCGGGTGACCTCGTCGTGGCCGAGGAGACCCGGGACGACGGCGCCACCACCGTCTGCGTGGGGACCGGCGTGCTGGTCGACGCGCTGTCCAGGGCGGCACCCGGCCGCACGGTCCACACCGGCCCGCTCGCCGGCTCCGGGCACGTCGTACGGGGTCCCGAAAGGGCGGGCCTCCGGGCCACCGGTGCCATCGCGGTGGACATGGAGTCCGCCGCCACACTCCGCACCGCCGTGCGGACCGGGCCGCGCCCGGTTGCGGCCGTACGGGTGGTCGTGGACGCTCCAGAGCATGAGCTCGTCCGTATCGGCACGGTGCGCGGTGGAATATCGGCATTCCGCGTTCTTCGTGCCGTGCTTCCGGCTTTCCATGAATGGCACCGATCTTTGCTGCTCCCCAGGAGGTGAGCCCAGATGGCCATGCCGCTCCGTCAGTCCATCAAGGTTGCGACGTATCTCTTCGAACAGAAGCTCCGCAAGCGGGAGAAGTTCCCGCTGATCGTCGAGCTGGAGCCCTTGTTCGCCTGCAACCTGGCGTGCGAGGGCTGTGGGAAGATCCAGCACCCGGCGGGAGTGCTCAAGCAGCGCATGCCGGTCGCGCAGGCCGTGGGGGCGGTGCTCGAATCAGGTGCCCCGATGGTCTCCATCGCCGGCGGCGAGCCGCTGATGCACCCTCAGATCGACGAGATCGTCCGGCAGTTGGTGGCGAAGAAGAAGTACGTCTTCCTCTGCACCAACGCCATGCTGATGCGTAAGAAGCTCGACAAGTTCACGCCGTCGCCCTACTTCGCCTTCGCCGTGCACATCGACGGCCTGCGCGAACGGCACGACGAGTCGGTCGCCAAGGAAGGGGTCTTCGACGAAGCGGTGGAGGCGATGAAGGAGGCCAAGCGGCGCGGCTTCCGGGTCACCACCAACTCCACCTTCTTCAACACCGACACCCCGCAGACCGTCATCGAGGTCCTCAACTACCTCAACGACGAGCTGAAGGTCGACGAGATGATGATCTCGCCCGCCTACGCCTACGAGAAGGCGCCCGACCAGGAGCACTTCCTGGGGGTCGAGCAGACCCGCGAGCTCTTCAAGAAGTCCTTCGCGGGAGGCAACCGGAACCGCTGGCGGCTCAACCACTCCCCGCTGTTCCTGGACTTCCTGGAGGGCAAGGCCGACTTCCCGTGCACGGCCTGGGCGATCCCCAACTACTCGCTCTTCGGCTGGCAGCGGCCCTGCTACCTCATGAGCGACGGATACGTCCCCACCTACCGGGAGCTCATCGAGGACACCGACTGGGACGCGTACGGCCGGGGCAAGGATCCGCGCTGCGCCAACTGCATGGCGCACTGCGGATACGAGCCCACAGCGGTCCTCGCCACCATGGGATCGCTGAAGGAGTCCCTGCGAGCGGCACGGGAGACCGTCGGCGGGAACCGGTGACGTCGTGACCACAGGAGAACCGGTCTCCCTGGGTCTCCCCGGGCTGCCGGCCCGGCCGCTCGCGGTGCGCCGCCCCTCGCGGCGCATCCAGGTCGGGTCGGTGGCGGTCGGCGGGGACGCACCGGTGTCGGTGCAGTCGATGACGACGACGCGTACGTCGGATGTCGGTGCGACGTTGCA
>NZ_JBIAJR010000029.1:0-4062 GCF_042872025.1 Streptomyces sp. NPDC005494 | reverse complement strand
CTGCGCCATCAGCTGGGCCACCAGAGCCCTGTCCAGAGACGGCGCGACCGCCTCCTCGCCCGCCTCGACAGTCGAACGCGTATTCTGCTTCACGGTCCTGCTCCCATCGGTCACAGCAGCCATAACTGCCGTGACCTATCGGGGAGTTACACCGTTCACGCTACAGACCCGACCCACCTCGGATCATTGCCAAACGAGAGGGGCGTTGCCGATGACCGTCAGATCCATTCGATGCCGAGTTTCGCGAGGGCGGCGAGCTGTTCCTGGGTGAGTTTGTCGCGCCGGCTCTTGGTGTTGGTGACCCATACGCCGAGCTTCACGATCACGGGCTCCGCCTCGCCCTCGACCGCGACCTCCTCCCCGTGGGTTCTCGGGACTGGCCGGTGGGCGCCTTCTCTCTCCACCCACTGCGTGAGGGCCTCTAGACCGCGCTGGAATGCCTGCTGCGCCTTGCTCGGGCCCCTCGCTGCGCGAGGCGCCGCTGGGGCGGGAGAGCGCTTCTCCAGCGGCTTGATGCCCAGCTTCGACAGGCGCTCCTGCTGCTCGGTCGACAGCTGCGCCCAGGTGCTCGCCTCGCGTTGCCGTGCCAGCCATTTGCCTAGGTCGTCTCCGTCGAAGGTCACGCCGGGGTCGATGGCCGGCAGGACGCCGTCGGCGTCGACGAGGTCGGCGAGCACGCGGTAGTGGCGTTGCCAGTCGAGCGACCAGGGGCAGTTCCAGTCTTCGTCGATCGCAGCCAGCTGCGCCGCGCGCTCTGCGGCCCGGTCCGGGTCCTTGCCCAGACCGTTCTTCGCGCCTTTCCTGCGGAGGTTGGCGATGTGCTGGCCGACGGGCACCATCGCCTGCCCCTCGCCGTCGCCCCAGACCGCGTCTTGCCGGGGTGCGAGGTGTCCGGTGGCTCGCCGGTAGGAGCGGAGCGCGGCGAGCTTGGCCTCCCAGGCCTCTTCGCCGGGCTCCCAGACCATCCCGGCCTCTGGCGCGTCCAGCAGCGTCTTGCGCCGGTCCTCGAGCTCTCCGCCCCGCAGCGCCTTGCGCTGCTGGTGGACCCATCGTCCCAGGGGGAAGTTCTTGGTGACGCCGACCGTGGTCTCGGTGTCGTAGGGCACGGAGTAGAGGCCAGTGATCTCGTTCTCGGCCCGCCACCGCAGTAGGGCCTGGTAGCCCTCCAGCCACACCAGGGACTCCGGCCGGTAGACCCGAGTACGGAGGAAGGCCGCGATGGTGGCGGCGTCGCGCGGGCTGGAGAAGTGCAGCAGCGCCGCTTCGGCCGCGGCCTGCGTGTCGTCGTCCTCCTGGTCTTCGCCGTCGCCCGCCCCGCCGGCCCCGACGATCCGGCCGTCCTCGTCACGCCGGACGTGCACCTTGCGCTTCCCGCTCGTGCGCGCGCGGGAAGCGAGCTGCTCGATCAGGCGCTCATCATGCGAGCGCAGGCCCTGGAGCACGGCCACGAGCGGCTTGAAGCTCGCGGAGGCGACCATGTCCGCCGGGTCCTCGTTCGGCTCCAGGAAGACGGGCACGATGATCCTGGCCACCTTGGTGGAGCCGTCCTTGTTGAGCCGGAGCGCCCGTCCGATGTTCTGCACGATCTCGACCTGGGAGCCGCGGGTGTCGGCGAAGCAGATGGCTTCCACGCCCCGCTCGCCGGTGATGTCCACGCCCTCCCCGAGCACGCGGCAGCTGGCGAGGAATGCACGGTGTACGCGGTGGCCGGTCGCGTCGATGCCGTTGGCGAACTGGCGCAGGACCTCCCGGCGCTCACTGACGAGGTGGTCCCCGCACAGCCACGCCGACCACACGCGGTCTGGCCGGACATGGCGGCCAGCCTCGAGTTCGTAGAAATCGGCGTCGATCGAGGACCTCGGTAGCTTGTCGGCGGCGGCCAGGTCGGCGTCGGAGGTGGCGTCGACGTACAGCGCGGCCGCCGTCTGGGGCAGCTTCTCCGCGAACGCCGCAGCGTCTTCCACCTTCTGGTGGAAGGTCATGACCGTGCGCAGGTTGTACGCCGCGGCGTGCTCCAGGAGCGCGGTCTGCAGGAGCGCCAGGCGCCGGCCGCGCCGTGCCTCCTGCGACTTCCCGAGGGCAGGGGAGGGGTCGCGGATCTCCAGGACGTCGATCTCGAACCCGGCGAGGATCTCGCGCTCGATCGCCTCGCTCAGACCGAGTTCGGCGAGCCAGGCGCCGTACGTGCCGTCCGGGTCGTCGGCCATGGTCGCGATCTCCAGCTCCTGGCCGTCCGCGCCCTTCTGCGGGCGGGCGGCGGCGAGGATGCGGGGGGTCGCGGTGAGGTAGAGCCGGAAGTCAGCGGGAATCCGCTGGTTGTCGTGGATCGCCGCCCATGGCCGACCTAGATCGCCCGCTGTTGAGTGGGCTTCGTCCACGATAGCGAGCGAAAAACCGCCCATCCGCTGGCCGTACAGGCGGTCTCCGCCCGCCAGAGCGGCCTCCAGCGGCCCGCGAACCTTCCGCTGGCCCTCCGGTGCGTCGATGTCCTCGCGGTCGACCAGGGAAGCGTACGTGGCGAACACAACGACCGGGCCGCTCCCGGCCCACAGGGCGAGCTGGATCGGGTTCGTGGTGGTCCGCACCCCCAGCTCGTTCAGCACCGGGTCGTTCTCCAGCGAGCACACCGCGACCATCGGGGCCCGATGACCGACCAGACGCCACGCCTGGGCGGTCTGCGCGAGCAGGTCCAGGGTCGGCACGGTGACGAGGATCCGGCCGTCCGCGAACGACTCCAGCGCGCACGCGGCGGCCGTGATCGTCTTGCCCGAGCCGGTCGCTGACACGATCGTGCCCCGGGCGCCCTGCGGGGGCACAGATGAGCTTGCGGGGAATCCCACCCACCTACGAAACGCGGAGCGCTGATCTACCTGGTGTTTCTTGAGCTGAATCGCCGACATTTCCATGCCTCCCCGAGGGTAGAATAGCTGTGGTCTTTCAGAGGGCCGCGTGCGGAATGCAGGCCGCGCCCAAGTCGTTCCATAGACGCATCCGCCTTGTGCCAGCCGCCCGGCTCTCCGTCTTCGAAGGACGGGCTTGTCGTCCGGGGCGTAGTGCCCGGCATCGCACGTGCAGACGACGACGTCCCCGTCGGTGTTCAGCATCCGCGCCGTGCACAGACCGCCGGCCTCGCACAGAGCCTCCAGCACCCGCCGCCGCGCCGTGGTGAGCGGATAGGTGCGCGGCAGGACGCTCTCTCGGACGAACCCCTCCAGCCGTACGAGGCCGACCCGCTCACGCTGCCTCACGTCCGTGAGATGTACGGCCAGTTGAGCAGACCCGGCCGACCGGCCGCCGCGCCGGGACCAGTTCCAGTCCGCGATGCCCACCAGAGCCTCGCTCACGGCCGTCACGCTCTCGTCCCAGCCGCCCGCGAACAGCGGGCCACGAGAGGCCGGCGCCACGCCGTCCAGCTCGACTACCTCGCTCTGCGCCCCGGCCTCCACCGCGGCCACCAGACCGTCCGCCTCGCTCGCGGGCACTCCCTGCGTCTCCAGGAGCGCGAACAGCCTCAACCGGGCGTTGACGCCCGCCGTCTGATACTGACTCACACGGTGCACGGAATCGCTGCTCAGCGCGGGTTCTGGGCCGGTAGATTCGTGGTGACCGGTCATCTGCGGTCGTTCCTCTCGGAATTTCTGGAAGGCTCCCGGGCGGTTGGGAGGTGGCCCATGTTTCCGCCAACGGTACATGCTGCATCAATCTGATGCACGCGCTACACTAGAACCCACAGAACGAGCACCCGTGATCTCCAGTAGCCAGCCCGGCCCGCGTCAGCGGGCCCTAGGGTCCTGGAGGCGTAGCCGGAAGGACCGTTGAGGCGAGGGAGCGCAGCGGACTCGCCGAGCCAGGCCGAAGCGAAGCGAAGGCCTGGCAAGCGGGACAAAGTCCCGCCGGTCCGAGAGCGCAGCGAACGGACCGTCACCCCCGGCGCGCAGCGCCGGGGGTGAGTGACCCGCGCAGCGGGTCACCAGCGCTCCCGCGGAGCGGGAGCGCAACACCCGCGCGCAGCGCGGGTGTTCGCTTGCACATCGCGCAGCGATGTGGTACCCGCTCCGCGGG
>NZ_JBIAJR010000028.1:0-4870 GCF_042872025.1 Streptomyces sp. NPDC005494 | reverse complement strand
GTGATCGGTGCGATGTCGCCGGAGCGGTTGGACGGGGTGTTCGCGCCGAAGGCGGATGCGGCGTGGTATCTGCATGAGCTGACGGCGGGGATGGACCTCTCGGCGTTCGTGATGTTCTCCTCTGCCGGCGGGCTCGTGCTGGCTGCAGGGCAGGCGAACTACGCCGCGGCGAACTCCTTCCTGGACGGACTGGCGACCAGTCGTCGGGCGCAGGGTCTTGCAGCGGTGTCCATGGCGTTCGGCCTCTGGAACGTCGACACCGGGATGAACGACCAGGCCGACGAGGCCGCTGAGCACATGGCCCGCCAGGGCTTCCCCGCCCTCAGCGTGGAGCAGGGCCTGGAGCTGTTCGACGCCGGTCTGGCCGTGGATGGTCCTCTCGTGGTGCCGTTGCCCCTGGACCAGGCCGTGTTGCGTCGACGCGGAGAGGGGCTGCCTCCACTGCTGCGGGGGCTGATACGTGTTCCTGTCCGGCGTGCGGCCGGCGACCGGGGCCTTCCGTCCGGTCTGGCTGCGCAACTGTCAGGTCTGCCTCCCGAGGAGCGCGCTCGACTGCTGCTGGACGTGGTGCGGGACCAGGTCGCCGGCGTGCTCGGCCATGCCACGGTCGACGCCGTGGAAGCGGACCGTGCCTTCAAGGATCTGGGCTTCGATTCGCTCACGGCCATCGAGCTCCGTAACCGCGTCAACGCTGCTACAGGCCTGCGACTGCCGGCCACGCTCGTCTTCGACTACCCCAGTGCACGGTCGGTGGCGGCGTTCGTCGACAACCAGCTGACAGGGAGCAGCGGCACAGAGACGACGGGTTCCACCGTCCTGCGCCCGACGGTGCTGGACGACGATCCGATCGTGATCGTCGCGATGGCTTGTCGCTACCCAGGCGGTGTGGCATCCCCCGAGGACCTGTGGGATGTCGTTGCCGAGGGCCGCGACGTGGTGTCGGCATTCCCCGACAACCGTGGCTGGGACACCGGACGGCTGTACGACCCGGAGCCCGGGAAGCTCGGGAAGACGTACACCAGGGACGGGGGATTCCTGCATGAAGCAGGAGAGTTCGACCCCGGTTTCTTCGGGATCAGCCCTCGGGAAGCGTACGAGATGGATCCCCAGCAACGGCTGCTGCTGGAGGTGTCCTGGGAGGCCATCGAGCGTGCCGGAATCGATCCCGGCACGCTCAAGGGATCACGCACCGGTGTCTTCGCCGGACTGATGTACCACGACTACGCCGGCGTCAGCGCCGGTGGCAGCCTGGTCTCCGGCCGCATCGCCTACACGCTGGGCCTCGAGGGCCCGGCCGTGACGGTCGACACCGCCTGCTCCTCTTCGTTGGTCGCCCTGCACTCGGCGATCCAGTCACTGCGGTCCGGGGACTGCGACCTGGCACTCGCCGGCGGCGTCACCGTCATGACCACGCCCCAGATGTTCGTCTACTTCAGTGAGCAGCGTGGGTTGGCTGCGGATGGGCGTGCGAAGTCGTTCGCTGCTGGTGCGGATGGGACGGCGTGGGGTGAGGGTGCGGGGATGCTGCTGGTGGAGCGGCTTTCCGATGCGCGGCGTCTTGGGCACCCGGTGGTTGCGGTGGTGCGGGGTTCGGCGCTGAACCAGGACGGTGCGAGCAACGGATTCTCGGCCCCGAACGGCCCGTCGCAGGTACGCGTCATTCGGCAGGCCCTCGCGAATGCAGGTCTGACCGGCGCCGATGTGGACCTGGTGGAGGCGCACGGTACGGGTACGACCCTGGGTGATCCGATCGAGGCGCAGGCGTTGCTGGCGACGTACGGCCAGGAGCGGCCCGAAGGGCGACCGCTGTGGCTCAGTTCCATCAAGTCCAACATGGGCCACACCCAGGCCGCCGCCGGCGTGAGCCAGGTGATCAAGGCGGTGCAGGCGATGCGGCATGGTGTGTTGCCGAAGACGTTGCATGTGGATCGTCCGTCGGACCAGGTGGATTGGTCGGCGGGTGCGGTGGAGTTGCTGACGGAAGCCCGGGACTGGCCTGTGACGGATGGTCCGCGGCGGGCGGCTGTGTCGTCGTTCGGGATCAGCGGTACGAACGCGCATGTGGTGCTGGAGCAGGTGGTGGAGGAGCCGTCGGCGGCTGTTGGTGGGCCGGTGGTGGATGGTCCGGTGGTGCCGTGGGTGGTGTCGGGTCGTAGTCCGGAGGCGTTGCGTGATCAGGCCGCGCGTCTGCTGGAGCGAGTGGTGGGGTCCGAGGTTCGGCCGGTTGATGTCGGTTTCTCGTTGGTGACGTCGCGTGCGGTGTTCGAGCATCGGGCTGCGGTGGTGGGCGGGACGCGGGAGCAGCTGGTCGAGGGGCTGCGGACGCTCGCGGCGGGTGGCACGAGTGGTGTGGCCGTGGGTGCTGTGCGCGCGGGTAGGACCGCGTTCCTGTTCACGGGGCAGGGTGCGCAGCGGGTGGGGATGGGGCGTGAGCTTCATGTTTCCTTCCCGGTGTTTGCTGCGGCTTTTGATGCGGTGGTGGCGGAGCTGGACGGCCATCTGCCGAGGTCGTTGCGGGATGTGGTGTGGGGTGAGGATGCGGGGGTTCTGGAGCGGACGGAGTTCACGCAGCCTGCGTTGTTCGCGTTCGAGACGGCGTTGTTCCGGTTGCTGGAGTCCTGGGGTGTGCGCCCTGACTTCCTGGCCGGGCATTCGGTGGGTGAGCTGACGGCCGCGCACGTGTCGGGTGTTCTCTCGCTGGGGGATGCGGCGCGGTTGGTGGCTGCGCGTGCGCGGTTGATGCAGGCCCTGCCGGCGGGTGGGGCGATGGTCGCCGTGCGTGCGTCGGAGGACGAGGTCCTTCCGTATCTGACGTCGGACGCGGTGAGCATCGCTGCGGTGAACGGTCCGGACGCGGTCGTCATCTCCGGTGCTGAGGATGACGTCCTGGCGGTCGCGGCCCGTTTCGAGGCGGAGGGTCGGAAGACAAACCGTCTGCGGGTCTCGCATGCGTTCCACTCGCCGCTGATGGAGCCGATGCTGGCCGAGTTCCGTACCGTCGCGCAGAGCGTGACGTTCCAGGAACCGCGCATCCCGGTGGTCTCCAACGTCACCGGCGAGCTGGCAACCACCGACGACCTGCGCACCCCCGAGTACTGGGTGCGCCACGTCCGTGAGGCCGTGCGCTTCGGGGACGGAGTGCGTGCGCTGTCGGCGGCCGGGGTGTCCGTGTTCCTGGAGGTCGGTCCCGACGCCGTGCTCACCGCCATGGCGCAGAATTCGGCGTCCGACGCGGTGTTCGTGCCGGGTCTGCGCCGTAACCAGAGTGAGCCCGAGGCGCTGGTCACGGCGCTCGCGCGGCTGCACACGGTGGGTCATGTCCCGGACTGGGCCGCGTTCTACGCGCCCACCGGAGCCCGCCGAGTCGACCTGCCGACCTACGCCTTCCAGCGCGAGAGCTACTGGTCGCTGCCCGCAGTCGCCGGGGGTGATCCGGAATCGCTGGGTCTCGGCGAGGCGGGGCACCCGCTGCTGGGTGCGGCGGTGACCTTGCCGGACGGAGGAGTCGTCTTCACTGGCCGACTCTCCCTCAACTCCCATCCCCGGCTGGCCGAACACGACATCCTGGGCAGTGTGCTCCTTCCGGGGAGCACCTGGGTGGAGCTGGCGCTTCGTGCAGGCGACGAGGTCGGGTGCGCGCTGCTGGAGCAGCTCACCCTGCGGGCACCGTTGGTCGTTCCCGAGACTGCCGCCGTGCAGTTCCAGGTGGCGGTCGGCGCAGCCGAGACCTCGACCGATCGTCGCAGCATTGCCGTGCACTCCCGTGCGGAGGGTGATCCGGATGCGACGTGGACGGTACACGCGGAAGGGACGCTGATACCGCAGGCACCCGCACCCGACTTCGATCTGGTGGTCTGGCCGCCGGCGGGTGCGGTGTCGGTCCCTGTCGAAGCGGTGTACGAGCGGCTGGAGGACCAGGGGTACGGCTACGGTCCGGGGCTCCGAGGGCTGAAAGCCGTCTGGACGCGGGGGGAGGAGATCTTCGCCGAGGTCGCCGTACCCGAGCACGCCCAGGAGGACACCGATCGGCCGGGGCTGCACCCCGCTCTTCTGGAGGGCGGCCTGCAGGCTGCCCTTCTGATGGGCGAGGCCGAGACGGACGGCAGGCCGCGGACGCCCTCCGAGTGGAGCGAGGTGGCCCTGCACGCCACGGGCGCGGACGAGCTCCGTGTCCGCCTGGTGCGTGCCGAGTCCGGCTGCGCGATGCATGTCACCGACATCGCCGGCGCACCTGTGCTCTCGGCGGCATCGCTCACCACTCGCGCACTGGACGTGAAGCAACTGCGGACCAAGGCCTCGACGGCCGATTCCCTGCTGGCCGTTGAGTGGGGTGTGGTTGCTGGGGGTTCGTCGGCTGCTGCGGGTTCGTTCGTGTGGTGGGAGGACGTTGCGGGTGGTGGGGTGGTGGGCGCTGATGTGGTGGTGTTCGCTGCTGAGTCGCCTGTGGATGTGTCTGTGGATGGCCCTGGGGCGGATGTTCCGGGGGCGTTGCGGGGTGTTGTCGGTGGGGTTTTGGGTGTGGTGCAGGGGTGGTTGGCGGATGAGAGGTTCGCTGATGGCCGGTTGGTGATCGTCACGCGTGGTGCGGTGGCGGTTGATGGTGGTGGTGTGTCGGATCTTGCTGGTGCTGGTGTGTGGGGGCTGGTTCGGGCTGCGCAGGCGGAGAATCCGGGGCGGATCGTTCTGGGTGATGTGGATGGTTCTGCGGGTGCGGTGGAGCTGGTGGTGGGGTGTGGTGAGCCTGAGGTCGCGGTGCGTGAGGGGCGGGTTTGGGTTCCGCGTCTGGTGCGCGCTTCAGCCGGGCTAGCGGGTGCTGATGGGTCGTTCGGTGATGGCACGGTGTTGGTGACGGGTGGTACGGGTGGTCTGG
>NZ_JBIAJR010000027.1:0-5086 GCF_042872025.1 Streptomyces sp. NPDC005494 | reverse complement strand
GACAGCACAGCAGCCGACGCACCGGCACCGTCCCAGTCCACCAGAACGAACCGGCCAGGGTTCTCCGCCTCCGCAGCCCGCACCAGACCCCACAGCGGGGCCTGGGTCAGTGAGGCTGCGGCCTGGGGGTCGGCCACCGCTCCGGGCGGCGCGGTGGCCGCACCACGAGTGACCACGACCAGCTGGGAAGAGGCGAAGCGCTCGTCCGCGAGCCATCGCTGGACGGTGGTGAGCAGCCAGTTGGCCGTGGAACGGACCGCGTCCGGCAGCGCGTCGCCGTCGTTGAGGTCGGGCACCGGGCAGAGCACCTGTTCCGGTGCCGGGGTGCCGCTGTCCAGAGCGGCCTGAAGTGCCGTCAGGTCCGCGTACTCGGTGACCGTTCCGGCGGCGAGCGGGGTGGCACCCAGAGATGCCGGCACGGGTGCCACGGTCGGCCCGCTCAGGGGCAGGCCGAGAGACAAGGGCTTCCAGTCGATGCGCCGGAGCGCGTCGGACCGCCCTCCTGAGCCGTCCAGCTGGGCGGCTGAGACCGGCAGCGAGACGAGCGACTCGACGGTCGCCACAGGGCGTCCGGAGGCGTCGGCCACCCGGAGCGCGGAGAGTTCGTCACCGCGCAGTCGGCGCAGGTGGACGCGCAGTTCGGTGGCGCCGGAGGCGTGGAGAGTGACGCCGTTCCAGGAGAAGGGGAGCAGGGTGGCGCCGTCCGCCCCGCCCTGCTCGTCCAGCAGGTCGGCGTGCATCGCCGCATCCAGGAGCGCGGGGTGCAGACCGAAGCGGCCGGCTTCGGTCCCCGCCCCCTCGGGCAGCGCGACCTCGGCGTAGACGTCGTCACCGTCGCGCCAGGCGGCCTTCAGCCCCTGGAAGACCGGACCATAGCCGTAACCGCGTGCGACGAGGCGCCCATAAGCACCCTCCACGGGTATCGGCTCGGCGCCGGGCGGCGGCCACTGCGTCAGGTCGAAGTCCGGCACGGCCGGCGCGGCAGTGAGCACACCTGTGGCGTGCAACGTCCACTCGTGGGGTGCCGCCCCCTCCGGTCGGGAGTGGACGGTGACCGTACGGGCGCCCCCGAGGTCGCCCGCGGCACTGCCCGTCCCGCCGACAGTGACGCGCAGGTCGGTGGCGCCGCGGCGCGGAATGATCAGCGGGGCCTGGAGGGTGAGCTCGTCGACACGGCCGTAGCCGAGCTCGTCCCCGGCGCGTACGGCGAGTTCGACGAAGCCCGTCCCGGGCAGCAGGAGGCTTCCGAGCACCTCGTGGTCGGCCAGCCAGGGATGCGTGGCGGCGGCAAGCCGGCCGGTGAGGATCACACCGTCGGAGTCCGGCACGACCACCGCGGCACTGAGCAGCGGGTGGCTCACCGGTTCCAGCCCTGCGCCCCCGACGCCCGCCGCCGTGCTGACGGTGGCGTTCAGCCAGTAGCGCTTGCGCTGGAAGGCGTACGTGGGAAGGTCGACAACCCCGGAAACCGGACCGTAGGCGGCGAACAGGGCCTCCCAGTCGAGCCGGGTGCCGTGGGCGGTGGCACGGCCGAGACCGAGGAACAGCTCCCGGGCTTCGGGGCGTTCACGCCGCACGAGCGAGGTGAAGACCGCGGCATCGTCGGCTTCGCTCTCATCGGTGAGGGCGTTCTGCGCCATCGCGGTGAGTACCGCGTCGGGACCGACCTCCAGGAACACGCTCACCCCGGCGGTCGAGAGCGCACGCACCCCGTCGCCGAAGCGCACGGCCTCGCGGACGTGACGCACCCAGTACTCAGGCGTTCGCAGGTCTTCGGTGGTCGCGAGTTCGCCGGTGACGTTGGAGACCACCGGGATACGCGGTTCCTGGAACGTCACGCTCTGCGCGACGGAACGGAACTCGGCCAGCATCGGCTCCATCAGCGGCGAGTGGAAGGCGTGCGAGACCCGCAGACGGTTTGTCTTACGGCCCTCCGCTTCGAAACGGGCGGCGACCTCCAGGACCTCGTCCTCGGCGCCGGAGATAACCACCGCGTCCGGACCGTTCACCGCAGCGACGCTCACCGCGTCCGACGTCAGATACGGAAGGACCTCTTCCTCCGACGCCCGCACGGCGACCATCGCCCCACCAGCCGGCAGGGCCTGCATCAACCGCGCGCGCGCAGCCACCAGCCGCGCCGCGTCCCCGAGTGAGAGCACACCTGCGACGTGCGCGGCCGTCAGCTCACCCACCGAATGCCCGGCCAGGAAGTCAGGGCGCACACCCCACGACTCCAGCAACCGGAACAGCGCCGTCTCGAACGCGAACAACGCAGGCTGCGTGAACTCCGTCCGCTCCAGAACCCCCGCATCCTCACCCCACACCACATCCCGCAACGACCTCGGCAGATGGCCGTCCAGCTCCGCCACCACCGCATCAAAAGCCGCAGCAAACACCGGGAAGGAAACATGAAGCTCACGCCCCATCCCCACCCGCTGCGCACCCTGACCCGTGAACAGGAACGCCGTCTTACCCGCACGCACAGCACCCACGGCCACACCACTCGTGCCACCCGCCGCAAGTGTCCGCAGCCCCTCGGCCAGTTCGTCCTTGGTGCCGCCCACGACCACGGCTCGGTGGTCCAGGGCTGCGCGGCCTGTGGCGAGGGTGCGGCCGGCCGGGGCGAGCTCGTCGTCCCGCAGCCCGTCGAGGTGCCTGAGCAGGCGTTTCGCCTGTGCGCTCAGGGCCTGCGGGGATGTGCCGGAGAGCGTCCAGGGCAGGAGGGGCGGTGCGGAGGCGGTCGTCACGGCGGGGGCCGGTGCGGCGCTGAGCGGCGCCTGCTCGACGATCACGTGGGCGTTGGTGCCGCTGATGCCGAAGGACGAGACGGCGGCACGTCGGAGGCGCCCTGTCACGGGCCAGTCGCGCGCCTCGGTCAGCAGTTCCACGGCGCCCTCCGACCAGTCCACCTCGTCGGAGGGACGGTCGACGTGGAGAGTCTTGGGCAGTTGGCCGTGGCGCATGGCCATGACCATCTTGATGATTCCGGCGACGCCCGCGGCGGCCTGGGTGTGGCCCACGTTGGACTTGACGGAGCCCAGCCACAGCGGCTCGGCGTCGTCAGGGCGCTCCTGCCCGTAGACGGCCAGGAGCGACTGTGCCTCGATCGGGTCGCCGAGCGTGGTGCCGGTTCCGTGGCCGTCCACCGCGTCGATCTCGGACGGGGCGAGCCGGGCGTCGTGCAGGGCGCGCTGGATGACGCGCTGCTGGGACGGGCCGTTGGGGGCCGTGAGTCCGTTGCTCGCACCGTCCTGGTTGACGGCCGAGCCGCGCACGACCGCCAGCACCGGGTGACCGTTGCGCCGGGCGTCCGACAGCCGCTCCAGGAGCAGGAGGCCGGCGCCTTCGCCCCAGCCGGTGCCGTCCGCCGCGGCCGAGAAGGACTTGCAGCGGCCGTCGGATGCGAGCCCGCGCTGCCGGTTCATGTCGATGAAGGTGTCGGGAGTCGACATCACGGTGACGCCGCCGGCCAGGGCGAGGGAGCACTCGCCGCGGCGCAGCCCCTGGAGCGCCCAGTGCAGGGCGACGAGGGAGGAGGAGCAGGCGGTGTCCACGGTGACGGCCGGGCCTTCGAGGCCCAGGGCGTAGGCGACACGGCCGGACACGACACTCGCGAGGCCGCCGTTGCCGAGGTATCCCGCGACGTCCTCGGGGACGTCGGTGAGGCGGGTGCTCCAGTCGTGGTACATGACGCCGGCGAAGACGCCGGTGTCCGAGCCCCGCTTGCTGTGCGGATCGATGCCCGCGCGTTCGAAGGCCTCCCAGGCCGTCTCCAGCAGCAGTCGCTGCTGGGGGTCCATGGCCTGGGCCTCGCGGGGGCTGATCCCGAAGAACTCGGGGTCGAAGTCCGCCGCGTCGTAGAGGAATCCGCCCTCGCGGGTGGAGGACTTCCCGGACGTGCCGGGCTCGGGGTCGTACAGGCCGTCGATGTCCCAGCCACGGTCGTCGGGGAAGAAGGAGACCCCGTCGCGGCCCTCCGAGACGAGGTTCCAGAGCTCCTCCGGTGAGGTGACTCCACCGGGGAAGCGGCAGGCCATGCTGACGATGGCGATGGGCTCGTCGGCGGGGGTACGGGGCGCGACGGGGGCCTTGGGGGCGGCGGTTTCGACGGCGAGCAGCTTGCTGCTGATGTGTTCGGCGAGACCGCGCGGTGTGGGGTAGTCGAAGATCAGGGTGGCGGGCAGGCGCAGGCCCGTGGCGGAGTTGAGGCGGTTACGGAGTTCGACGGCGCCGAGGGAGTCGAAGCCGATGTCGCTGAACGCGCGCTGCGGGCTGATCGCGTCGGCGTCGCTGTGGCGGAGTACGCCCGCGACATGGGTGCGGACGAGGCCGAGGACGGCATCGGCGCGGTCGGGGGCGGGGAGCGTCGCCAGGTGCTGGGCGAGGGTCTGCTCCACGGGGACGGCGCCGGGCCCGCTGTCCGCCGAGGTACGGCGGGCGGGGGTGCGGACCAGCCCTCGGAGTACGGCGGGGAGGGAGTCTCCTCTGCGCCGGAGCGCCCTCGTGTCGATGCGTACGGGCACCACGGAGACGGCGGTCCCGTCGCTCACCGCGGTGTCGAGCAGCGCGAGGTTCTCGTCCGCGTTCAGGGGGGTGAGGCCGAGGTCGGCGATGCGCTGGACGGAGGCGTGGTCGAGGCCGGCGCCCATGCCGTGGTCCCCGGTCCACAGGCCCCAGTTGAGCGCGGTCGCGGGCAGTCCGGCGGCGCTCCGGTGGAGGGCGAGGGCGTCCAGGAACAGGTTGGCCGCCGCGTAGTTGCCCTGTCCGGCGGCGTCGAGGAACGCGGCGGTCGAGGAGAACAGTACGAACTGCTTCAGGTCCAGGTCGCGGGTCAGCTCGTGCAGGTGCCAGGCACCGTCGGCCTTCGGCCGCAGCACGGCGTCCAGGCGCTCGGCCGTGAGGGACTCGGTGAGACCGTCGTCGAGGAGCGCGGCGAGGTGGACGACGCCGGTGAGGGGGTGGTCGGCGTCGATGCCGTCGAGCAGCGCGCGGAGCGCGTCCCTGTCCCCCGTGTCGCACGCAGCGACCGTGACGACAGCACCCGCCTCCCGCAACTCGGCAGCCAGCTCCACCGCACCCGGAGCCT
>NZ_JBIAJR010000026.1:0-9634 GCF_042872025.1 Streptomyces sp. NPDC005494 | reverse complement strand
ACGCCTTCGACATCGCGTTCGACGGCCGGCTCACCACCGGCATGACCAACAACTGAAATCAACCAACGGAGTTACACCGTTCCGCGGACACACCCGCAGCCGGCTCGCGACCCGTCTGCGGAACATCGGCCTCCCGTCCGAAGCCGGACGATGCGCCGCCCTGCTCGACCTTTGCACACAGATGCCACCGGCCGAGCTGCAACGGCTGCTCGGTATCAGCCCTATGGCGGCCGAACGATGGTCTGCCGGCGCGGTCAGAATGGCCTACGCAGCCGAGGTGGCCCGTCGATCGTGAGCTGCACGTCTCGGCCGCTATCAGGCTTCGATGCGAAGCCACGTGTCGCCAGCGCGAAGCCATAGAAGACCGTCGCGACCCTGACCGCAGCGCATGACCACCCGTCCGGGCACTCGAATCTTGCGCCGCTCGGTCACACTCCAGGTATCACCGCCCAACTCGGCTCGCACCACTTCGGTTGACCTCTGGTTGTGAACGCGCTTGGTCAGGACCGCTCGATGGTCGCGCACGGCGAACCCGTCCGGGTCACGTACAGGGCTGGGCCAACTGGTCACCTCACCGGTCGACGGGGTGATCCGCGTCAAGAACGTGCCTCCCCGCCGACTGCCGGAATACCAGATCAGCCAGACCTGGTCCCCCTCGGTGGCAGCGGTGCATCCCTCCAAAGGCACGTCAGGAAGGCGACCTCCCGGAGCCCAGGTTGCCCGACCTTCGGCACTCCAGCCGGCAAGACCGGCTGCAGACTCCGGATGCCCTCCATAGATGCCTTCGTCTCCGTAAGCCGTCCAGATCGATCCCTCGCGATCGGTCACCAGAGCAGGGATGTCGTCGCCGATGCAGAAGGTGGCTTCTTGGTCACCGCTTTCCAGCGAGAACACCACGGCGTTCGGGCTCCATGCTCCCGACTCCTCCTTGCCCGCTCGACCGCCTGCGATGAGAAGCCGGGCATCCGGGAGAAGAGCTATGTGGCTCGGCCTGACCGGGACGTCCTTGATCAGTCGACGTTGAAGCGACCCGTCAGCCTGGCGAATCATGAGCACCGCATCGAATGGGACCTGCGGGCCCCAGCCCACCCAACCCTTCACGTAACGGCTTCGGCGTAGGCACTGCCGATGGACGAGCAGAACAGCCAGCTCCCCCGTCGGGCCAACGGTCCACCACAGAGGGCGTCGTCCCGCCCAGAGTTCCGCTACGGACGGCTTCCAGACCCTCTGCGCGTCGACCGTCGACACCACATCCCCCCTGCTTTCGGCTGCAGCACCCGAACGTGAGCGCTGACGAGAGGAGTCTGTTGATGCCAGAACCAGGCACCGGCCCTCCGTCGTTCGACGCGTGGGCTGGTCCTGCCACCAGCAGCAGTCAGTGTCGGAAGCGGGCCGTCTCTCCGTTGATCCGGATTAGGAAATCGGTGATGGGGTCGCCGCCTTCGTCGGGGACGAGGATGAGCCCCTCAGCATGGATCGCCTCATCGGCTGCCAGGGCGGCCTCTTCGTCACCCCGAACCCATGCATCCCGCGAAGCGGCGAAAAGGGGGCGGAGGTCGTCCCAAGCGGGAGCAGGCTCGAAGTGACAGTCCGACCAGAACATGTCGATCTCTTCGAGGGTCAACGTCCCTACGAGGCGATCTTCCTGCCTGAGCTGCCAGCTCTTCTCTGCCATGTCACTCCCGCCCCCGACGCGAAGGGCACTCTAGCGCCCCGGCGACAGACGGATACGTCGCATGGGTGGGTCGACCTCTGCGATCCGCACGGTCATCACATCACCGACGCGGACTTCCCCGCCTGGCGCTGCTGCTAGCAGTTCGGAGTTGTGAATCAGCCCTGCGATCCCGTCATCAAGACCGATGAAGGCGCCGAATGGGACGAGCTTCGTCACGCGGCCACTGACGACGCTGCCCACGCGCTCAGCCCAGACGAGCCATGGATTCTCTTGCAGGGCAATCAAGGACAGCACCGCTTGCCCACGCCTCTCGGTGTCCAGAGCCAAGACCTCGGCGCTCACACGTTGTCCCAGCGACACCGCTTCAAGACAAGAGGAGAGCCATCTCCATGAGAGCTCGGGCGGAGGGATGAACCCGACCGAAGCCTCCGGCGCCCCGTCGAGATCGACGAACACGCCAAAGTTCTCAATGCGGGTCACCAACCCGGCCACGACATCTCCTGGGCGGAGCGACACGAGGAAGTCTCTCAGGGGCTTGGAGGGGAGCGGATACGTCACGCTCAGACCCTATTCCGCACGTCCGAATATCCGAACCTACCGATACTCGCTGACCGGTGCGGCCTGGCAGAGTTCTACTCGCTGGGCACGCCCGTCCACGCCAAACACCCGGTGACCGTGAAGGGTGAGTACGCGCCCACGCTCGGGACCGGGGCCTATGCGCTCGATCTTCTCTGCACCAACGGCAGGAGCGACGGGCAGCAGCGCTGGTTCGGAGAGCCATACGCAGCACCGTTGCCGGTGGACTTCGACTACGACGGCTTGATCGACCGGCTCCAAGAAGCAGGGCACGAGCCGCCGCCCTTCTGATCGGAAATGTCGAAGCCCCGCCCTCGGTGCCTAGTGGGGCTTCCGTTGTGGTGCCGATCGGTGGAGGCGACGTCAGTGGGGCTTGTAGTCGTCCCAGAAGGAACCCGTCCGGCGCCTTTCGTACGAGGCTTCAGCCCTCGCCATCCAGGCGTCGATGTCGGCGACCATCGTGGGGAACTTCTCCTTGAGAGGTTCGGCCAGTTCGACCAGCTCCTCCCAGGAGTCGGCCAGGTAGGTCAGGTTCTCCAGTCCGATCGCGACCTCGACCCGGAACGGGTCGTCCGACTTCAGCCACTCCTTCCCGGTCTCGAAGATCTGCGCCCCGTCCTTGGGATCGATGATCCAGGACATGGAGAGCAGCTGCTCCGCGACATAGCCAGGGGTGACATTCGGAGCTCTGTGGTCGACGAGGAAGCTCATGACGTCCTCAACCTTCACTGATCTACAACCTCCGGTACATGCGGCGAGCATCTCCTGCGCCTCCAGAACCAGCGCGCCCTCGCCCTCCCCGTGACTCGTGGCGAGAGGTTACCGCGAGGTGCGATGGCCGAGCCGGCCGCGATCCCCTCGCTCACCGAGGCAGCACGAACTTCCCAGCCAGCGGGGTGTGAAGCGCAGCAGAGCCGGATTTCAGCCCTATTCCGCACACTCAAATATCCGAAGCTACCGATACTGGCGAAGAAGACGAAGCAGACCGGGTACATCGACCACTGCCAGGCGGTCCGCCTCGATGACGAAGGCACGGTCACCAAGGAGCTCACCGGGCCCGGCAGCGCGTGGATGGAGCTGGACGCCGCACTGCATCGCGCGATCGGCGTTGGCGCGGCCGCCGTCACCGTTCGGCACGGAGCGCGGCGACGGTGAGCAGCTGCGCCAGGGCCGCCATGTAGCCGCCGGGCGGACCGGCGTCCTCAGTAAGCTCGCGCAGGATCGCGGCGAGCTACGAGGCGTTTGCCACCGGTGATCCCCTTAAGCTGATGCGCCTCTTCGGGATCACCGCTCAGACCGCCATGCGCTACGTCGCTGCGGCGTACCCGGAGCGGACGGCCCGACTGCCCCGTTGACCTGCGGCAACTGAGGTGATCACCACGGCGGACCGTCAGCTGGTCTCTTGGGACAATCAGCCATCGAAGCGGTTCCAGTCGATAGGGAGGCCGGCCAGCGGGTCCAGGGCGCTTCGGTGGGTGGCGCCGGCCCAGGCATCAAATGCTTCGCCGTCCTCGCTGCTGACATGCACGACGAGGCCGGGGGCCACGTAGAAGTGAGTGGGTGCCCAGGGCCAGAAGGGACGCAGGGGCACAAGGTGCAGCGCTTCCGTGAGTCGCTCGACCTGCGGTGCAGTGAGTTTGCGGGGCAGGGCGAGGTATTCGGCGCCCATGGAGGCCTCGAAGAGGGAGAACTGGATCAGGAAGCCGCTGAGCGGTTCCTGTTCGGCGATCGGCTCCTCGTAGAATTCACGGAACCAGACAGTCGGATCGGCTTCAGGTCCCTCAAGCGTCCACAGGAGTGACCAGAAGAAGCCTCCTTGGTTCTCGACGCCGAAGACGAGCATCTCCCCGAGATGGTCGGTGTGCAGGTCTGGATCCTGTTCTGGATTCCGAAGGCACCCGGCCGCTGCTTCGCGAGCCGGTACAGCTGTCTCAGTCCACCGGGAAGGCGTGACGCGGAGTCGCTGGTAGGCGATTCGGTGGCGCCTGCGGTCGGGTACCAGCCGGTGACGAACTGCTCAAGAGCTGCCGCACGGTCACCGTTCACATTCCCCAACCACTCCAAGTCCGGCAAGTGCTCAGGTGGAAGTGGTGGGCGCACTCGGTTGAGGAGTTCTCTGCTCAAGGGTGCTGCAAAGCGCAGTTCACAGTCGGTGAGAACGCCATCGGAGGTGCCAGCCTGGCTCACCTGGGCGGTGCCCAGGTACAAAACTTCACCTCTGACGCAGACCGCGATGTGGATCGGCAACGAGCCTTCGTCCACACCCCAGGGCGCGCCCATGAGTCGCTCTGTGACCGGCGCCGGTGCGGGCCCGATCAAGCGGACCTCCTCAGCGTTCCACACACCGCTTTGGGCGGGTGCGGCACTCGCTTCCGCGATGATCACCATTCCGGCCGGGCCTATGACGGCACTGGCACCGCCCACCGTGAAGCGCCCGGGTACCACCGAGCCGCCGACGAGCACGGGTACGTACTCCCGATCGAACACCAGCGCTGGAATTACAGCGGGAACCTGATCATTCATTCCCGCATCATCCTCGACCACGACCGGTCACCCCCAATGCCCCGCACCGAACCCGCTTCCGACACCGCCTCCAAGGCTGACAGGCGAGTGGGTTCGTCAGCTCTCCGCTCCCGGAATCCGCGAACCCACGCGTTTCCGACCTCAATCATTTCAAGGCGATCAACGACACCCTCGGCCACGCTGCTGGCGACGCGGTCATCTCAGCGACCGCGGACCGGCTCCGCGCCTGGGCGGGCAACCGCGCTGCCGTCGGCCGGCTGGGCGGCGACGAATTCGCCCTGACGCTGCGCATCGCCCCCGAGCGTCGTCAGGCACGCCTCGCCCAGCTCGTCGACAAGCTCACCCAACCTGCCCGCCCAGTCTCCATGCCCAGGGTGGCGAGGGTGGCGAGCTGCTCCGCCGTGAGCTTGTCGGGTACCGGCTCCGCCTCGCCGTCGACCATGATCTCCACGACCGCGCCGCGCGGGACGGCCTGCTGTCCCTCTTGCTCCACCCACTGCGCCCGGGCCGCAAGACCCCGCTGGAACGCCGCCTCCGACTTGCTCCCGGCCTTACGCGCACCCTGGCCGCGTCGCCCGGCGACGTAGGGATCTCCGCCGGAGTGGCGGCCGTCAGGGGAAGGGCGGCGCTGCGGATGCCCAGTGCGGTCAGCCGCTCGCGCTGCTCGGGCAGGAGCTGCGCCCACTGCAGGCACCGTCCCCGGTCGGCGGTCGGCTTGTCGCCCAGACTCTGTACGACTCCCGCGGCCTTGCTGTGACCGCCCAGGCCGACGTCTGGGATCAGACGACGGGCCCCAACGGCACCATGGTGCAGGTAGACGGTGGGCAACCGCCAATGCAGACCGACACCACCTTTGACGGTGCGGGTCGCCAGATCAAGCAGACGACCAAGACTGGCAGCACCGTTCGCTGGACCATCGACACGGCATACACAGGCGACACCACTTCAACTACCGCACCCGTTGGCGGCCAGGCGACCACCATCACCACCAACGCACTGGGCCAGACCACTCAGCGACGGGAGTACGGCGGCCCACAGGTCGGCACCAACTTCACCACCACGGACTTCACCTACACTCCAGCCGGGCTGCAAGACACCATTACCGGCCCAGACGGGAAGAAATGGTCATACAGCTACGACCTGTACGGCCGGCAAGGCTCTGCTACTGATCCGGATAAGGGCACAACTGCCACGAAATACAATGAACTTGACCAGGTAATCAGTACCACCGATGGCCAACCGAAGACCCTCCTGACTGAGTACGACGTGCTCGGCCGCAAAACCGGGATGTGGCAGACCTCCAAGACCGACGCCAACAAGCTCGCCTCCTGGGAGTTCGATACCCTCAGAAAAGGCCAGCAGGACACCGCCACCCGCTACGACGGTGGCGTCAGCGGCAAGGCGTATACCAGCAAGGTCACCGCTTACAACGCGATGTATCAGATCACAGCCAACCAGTTGATCCTTCCAGGCACTGACCCCCTGGTTGCCGCAGGGGTGCCCGCCACTCTGGCCTTTACTACCGCCTACCGCCTCGACGGCACCATCAGCCAACACCGCGAGCCTGCCGTAGCAGGTCTCGCCACCGAGACTGTCGCTAATACCTACAACCCCACTGGCCAGCAGCTCACCTCCAAAGGCACCACCGGCTACCTGCAAGGCGCCGTCTACTCACCCCAGGGGGATCTGCGCCAGCTCACACTTGCCACCGATCCCACGGCTGGAAAGAACACCTACCTCAATTATGACTACGAGGTAGGCACCCGTCGGCTGACTCACTCATTCGTCACCGACGACATCCACGCCTACCGTGCGCAAGACCTCACGTTCACCCAGGACGACGCCGGAAACATCAGCTCCATCTTCGACGCCTCCACCCTCGGCGGAGCCAGCAAGGCGGACAACCAGTGCTTCACCTACGACGGCCACCGCCGCCTCACCGAAGCCTGGACCCCCAGGACGGCTGACTGCACGACCACCGGCCGCACTACCACCAACCTCGACGGCGCAGCCCCGTACTGGACCAGCTACTCCTACAACGACGCCGGCCAACGCAAAACTGAAACCACAAACGCCACTTCAGGCAATTCCGCAACCATCTACGAATACGGCACCCCGGCCGGTCAGCCCCACCCTCTCACTAAGACAACGGGCGCCAAGGCTGCCACCTATACCTACGACTCGGCAGGCAACACCATCAGCCGTCCCGGTACTCAAGCGACTCAAACGCTGAACTGGAATGCCGAAGGTAATCTAGCCTCCGCCTGCGGCAGGCACCAATCCCGCCTTGGGCACCAGTTACGTATACGACGCCGACGGTGAACTACTCCTTCGCCGCGCTAGCGGAGACGGCGAGACAGTTCTTTATCTCGGCGCAACCGAATTTCACCTCGCAGTGAAGAGCACCACCAAGACACTTTCCGGTAGGCGCTATTACACCGCTGCCGGTCAGGCGATCGCCGTACGCACTGCTACCACAGGCGTGGCCGGCACCAAACTAAACTTCCTCGCTGCCGACCACCACGGAACCGCCAGCCTTTCCATCGACGCGGCCACCCTCGCCATCACCAAGCGCTATACCACTCCCTTCGGCTCTCCTCGCGGCACGAAGCCTACGACCTGGCCGGACGACAAAACGTTCCTCGGTAAACCTGCTGATGTCGCCACAGGCCTCACACATATCGGTGCTCGTGAATACGACCCAACAACGGCCCAATTCATAAGCGTCGACCCCCTATTGGAAACCAGTAAGCATCAGTCGTTGAACGGCTACAGCTACGCCGAGAACGCCCCCGTCACACTTTCCGACCCCAGTGGCCGAGGGTCCATTAGTTGCAGCGGGAGTAGCTGCGATGCAGGAATGATCGCTGCTGACGAGAACATGTCAGGCTCGATAGGTAGCAGCGGTGGTGCGGCACCAACTGGCTCGTTGGGCACAAGTCCGCCAGTCTCCTTGAATGGCTGGACCCCAGGAGCAACGTTCAACTTGATCACGCAATCATGGGATTCGCCGCTTGCCAATCGTGGAAACCATTTCCTGCAAGGGGAATCCTTCGGAATATTGCCAGAAGGGAAAAGGAATCCATGGGAAACATCTCGTGCCATGTTCTTTGGTTGGCTCTGGGGTATGGGGTGGCCCCTAGAGCCGACTCAAGAATTCCGCGGCGGCGATGCGTTCACAGCTGAACTCGCCAGTGACGAGACTGTGTCTGAAATGCGATCAAAGCTTCTCGGTGAAGCAGTTGCTGATGGCATGGATGCGCCTTCTGCAAAAGCGGCAACCCGTTTCCGATACAAGGACGTTGGCCCGGATCCAGGAAGCCCTTGGTATAAGGCCAACTCGATTCGCGGTGCAGTGATGGATCTTTCAGGCGTACTGACTAATGGCGGGATCGGAACGGAAAATTATGCTGATGCATTTCTTGGAAGTTACTCGGGCACGGGAAAGATAAAGTCTGTAGATAGAGAGAAGGGTGTGGTCCTTCTGGAATTCAAAGTAAAAAATATCAGCGACTGGAACTCGGCTACGCACGCGGTGCCACGTCACGAGAAAACCCCCCCAATATATACGGCGCCAGTGTGACGCAGAAGTTCTCTTGGCAGGAACGGCTTCCGCTGAATATGTGCGGGTGTTGGGTGGAGTAGAGTAGTCAGCGTTCGGCTGCGGCAGGTGTCCTGCCGCAGCCAGTATTTTTTTCTAAGGAGAGAAGTGGCCGGACGTTTTCTTGCGACCAGAACTGTCAAGATTTTGGCGTTCTTCGCACCGCTAATGTTGATTGCTGGATGCGTTGAGGGTGAGAAGTTGGCGACTGTAGAAGCGTCTCGCATTATTGGAACATGGAGTGAACCCTCGTGAACCCTCCGGTGGGCGGATTTCATTTTCTGAGAAGCGTACATTTGAGGCTCACGGGATCGACGTGAAGAGTGCTATTTATGCCGGTTGTCCCGCTGGAGACAGTACAGGAACGTGGGGCTTTTTTGTGGACGAAGGGAAACCTGGGGGATTTCTTTTTGTGTCGCGAGAGGCATCCTCTGGTGAGACGCTGGGTATTACGTTTGATGGTGCCCCGGAGGGTGAGTGTGAAATTAGTCTTAATGTAATCCAGGGTGGTGAGACGCTATGTGCCACTGATGACCCTGATTTTACCTGCGGGCTGGAAATTCGATTCAGTCGAAGGTGATGCAAGGAGAGCGGCGCTCTGTGGCCCTTCGCCCGTCGACCGTGCCCGTCCCGGCTCCAAACACCATCTGATCGTCGACCCGCGGCGGTACACCGCTCGCTGCGACGCTCACTGGTGGAAAGCGACATGATGTCACCCAACTGTTGCCGCTACTGAACGCAGTCCCAGCAATTCGAGGTCTGCGGTGGCCGTCGAAACGGGCCTGAACAAGTACCGGAGATCAAGACGGTTCTGGACGCGCTGGAACGGGGCGAAGCCCCGCCCTCTCCGAGACAAACCGGCCCGCTCGCCCTGCGACTGCGCACGGTGATCTTTCAGGCGGACACTCACCGGGACTCTCCTCGCCGGTGGGCCGCGGAGAAGATGGTGCACGGAATCTGGGGCTCTCCCTACAGGTCCGTGTGCGCGAGCGCGAGCATCCTCGGCCGCCTCACTGTCGACTGGCGTACGGATCTGCACGCGGACCTGGGCAACCCGCCACTGCCACCGATACCTGACGATCGCTTCTGGGGGACCCTGCGCAACCCCGCCATCGATTCCAGCTGGCACGCAGCTCAATACGCCCCAGACCAGGGCTGATAGAGGGGGTGTGTCCGCGGAACGGTGTAACTCCGTTGGTTGATTTCAGTTGTTGGTCATGCCGGTGGTGAGCCGGCCGTCGAACGCGATGTCGAAGGCG
>NZ_JBIAJR010000025.1:0-9742 GCF_042872025.1 Streptomyces sp. NPDC005494 | reverse complement strand
GGAGCGGTTGGCTCGGCAGGGTTTCCCGGCGCTGGGTGCGGTCGAGGGTTTGGAGTTGTTCGACGCTGCGATGAGTGCGGGCTCGGATGCGGGTGTGGGTGGGGCGGTGGTGGTGCCGTTGCCGTTGGATCTGGTGGCGTTGCGGTCCCAGCCGGCCACGGTCCCGTACCTCCTCCGCCACATGGTGCCCGCCGCGCGCAAGGTGGTGCGCTCCGGCACCAGCACCTCGTCGGGTGCCTTGACGGCCCGGCTGTCCGGCCTCGGTCCGGAGGAGCGGGAGCGGTTGCTCCTGGACGTGGTGCGGGAGCAGGTCGCCGGCGTGCTGGGCCATGCCACGGCCCACGCCATCGAGGCCGACCGCGCCTTCAAGGAGCTGGGCTTCGACTCCCTCACCTCGGTCGAGCTCCGCAACCGCCTCAACGGCGCGACGGGCCTGCGGTTGCCTGCGACGCTGGTGTTCGACTATCCGAGTGCGCGGGCCGTCGCCACGTACCTCGACGCCGAGTTGTCGGAGAGCGGGGCCTCGCAGGCGGCGGGTGACGTCGTCGTGCGCCAGGCGATCGCCGATGACGATCCGATCGTGATCGTGGGAATGGCCTGCCGCTACCCCGGCGGTGCGGAGTCGCCCGAAGGCCTGTGGGACGTGGTGGCCGAGGGCCGCGACGCGGTCTCGTCGTTTCCGGAGGACCGCGGCTGGGACACCGGACGGCTGTACGATCCCGAACCGGGTACGGCGGGGAAGTCGTACACGCGCATGGGCGGATTCCTGCACGACGCGGCCCGGTTCGACGCCGACTTCTTCGGAATCAGCCCCCGGGAGGCGTACGAGATGGACCCCCAGCAGCGGCTGTTGCTGGAGGTCTCGTGGGAGGCCATCGAACGGGCGGGCATCGTTCCGTCGACGCTCGCGGGTTCACGGACGAGCGTGTACGCGGGCGTGATGTACCACGACTACGCGGCAGGCGCCAACGAAGGCAGCCTCGTCTCCGGCCGCATTGCCTACACGCTGGGTCTTGAGGGGTCGGCGGTGACGGTGGATACGGCGTGTTCGTCGTCGTTGGTGGCGTTGCATTCGGCGGTGCAGTCTCTGCGGTCGGGGGATTGTGATCTGGCGTTGGTGGGTGGGGTTGCGGTGATGGCGACTCCGGAGACGTTTGTGGAGTTCAGTCGTCAGCGTGGGTTGGCTGCGGATGGGCGTGCGAAGTCGTTCGCTGCTGGTGCGGATGGGACGGCGTGGGGTGAGGGTGCGGGGATGCTGCTGGTGGAGCGGCTGTCGGATGCGCGGCGTCTGGGGCATCCGGTGGTTGCGGTGGTGCGGGGTTCGGCGCTGAATCAGGATGGTGCGAGTAATGGTCTGACGGCGCCGAATGGTCCGTCGCAGGTACGCGTCATTCGGCAGGCGCTGGCGAATGCGGGTCTGACCGGTGCTGATGTGGATTTGGTGGAGGCGCACGGTACGGGTACGACGTTGGGTGATCCGATCGAGGCGCAGGCGTTGCTGGCGACGTACGGCCAGGATCGGCCTGAGGGTCGGCCGTTGTGGCTGGGTTCGGTGAAGTCGAACATGGGTCATACGCAGGCTGCGGCTGGTGTGGCGGGGATCATCAAGGTTGTTCATGCGATGCGGCATGGTGTGTTGCCGAAGACGTTGCATGTGGATCGTCCGTCGGATCAGGTGGATTGGTCGGCGGGCGCGGTGGAGCTGCTGACGGAAGCCCGGGACTGGCCTGTGACGGATGGTCCGCGGCGGGCTGCTGTGTCGTCGTTCGGGATCAGCGGTACGAACGCGCACGTGATCATCGAGCAGGCGCCGGCGGAGGAACCGGCCCTGGACGAGCGATCCGATGAGGCCTCCCTGCATGCCTGGGCGCTCTCGGCCACGGGGCCGGAGGCGTTGGAGGCGCAGGCGGGGCGTCTGCGGGACCGGGTTGCCGGCACCGACATATCTCTGGCGGACGTGGGTTTCTCGCTTGCGACCTCGCGTGCTGTGCTGGATCAGCGTGCCGTGGTGGTCGGCCGTGACCGCGAGGAACTGATCGCGGCTCTGGGCGTGTTGGCGGAAGGACGGGAAGGTCCCGGTGTGGTGCGGGGGACTTCACGTTCTGCCAGGGCCCTGGCTGTTCTCTTCACGGGTCAGGGTGCGCAGCGGGTGGGGATGGGGCGTGAGCTGTACGGCGCGTTCCCGGTGTTTGCTGCGGCTTTTGATGCGGTGGTGGCGGAGCTGGACGGTCATCTGTCGGGGTCGTTGCGGGATGTGGTGTGGGGTGAGGATGCGGGGGTTCTGGAGCGGACGGAGTTCACGCAGCCGGCCCTTTTCGCGTTCGAGACGGCGTTGTTCCGGTTGCTGGAGTCGTGGGGTGTGCGCCCGGACTTCCTGGCCGGGCATTCGGTGGGTGAGCTGACGGCCGCGCACGTGGCGGGTGTGCTGTCTCTGGCGGATGCGGCGCGGCTGGTGGCTGCGCGGGCGCGGTTGATGCAGGCGTTGCCGGCTGGTGGGGCGATGGTCGCTGTGCGGGCGTCGGAGGACGAGGTCCTTCCGTATCTGACGTCGGACGCGGTGAGCATCGCTGCGGTGAACGGTCCGGAAGCGGTGGTCATCTCCGGTGCCGAGGACGAGGTCCTGGAGGTTGCGGCCCGTTTCGAGGCGGAGGGTCGTAAGACGAGCCGTCTGCGGGTTTCGCACGCGTTCCACTCGCCCTTGATGGAGCCGATGCTCGATGAGTTCCGTACCGTCGCGCAGAGCGTGACGTTCCAGGAACCGCGTATCCCGGTGGTCTCCAACGTCACCGGCGAGCTGGCAACCACCGACGACCTGCGCACCCCCGAGTACTGGGTGCGCCACGTCCGTGAGGCCGTGCGCTTCGGGGACGGAGTGCGTGCGCTGTCGGCGGCCGGGGTGTCCGTGTTCCTGGAGGTCGGCCCCGACGCCGTCCTCACCGCGATGGCGCAGAATTCGGCGTCCGACGCGGTGTTCGTGCCCGGCCTGCGTCGCAACCAGAGTGAGCCCGAGGCGCTGGTCACGGCGCTCGCGCGGCTGCACACCGTGGGTCATGTCCCGGACTGGGCAGCGTTCTACGCGCCTACCGGAGCCCGCCGTATCGACCTGCCGACCTACGCCTTCCAGCGCCAGCACTACTGGTCGCTCCCGACCCGTGCAGGAGGCGACCCCGAGTCGCTGGGGCTGGGGTCGGCGGGACATCCGCTGCTGGGTGCTGCTGTCGTACTGCCTGACGGGGGAGCGGTCTTCACCGGGCGGCTCTCCCTGACCTCCCATGCCTGGCTTGCCGATCACAACATCCTGGGCAGTGTGCTGGTGCCGGGGACGGGCCTGGTGGAACTGGCCCTGCGTGCGGGTGAGGAGGTCGAATGCGGGCTGCTGGACGAGCTGACGCTTCAGTCACCGCTGGTGATGCCGGACTCCGGCGGGTTGCAGGTCCAGGTCGCGGTGGGCGCTGCTGCGGAGGACGGTGCGCGTACGGTGCGAGTGCACTCCCGCGTGGAGGACGACCGGGACGCCCCATGGACCCAGCATGCGGAAGGAATCCTGCTGCCGCAGGCGCCCACACCCGGTTTTGACCTCACGGTGTGGCCTCCGCAGGACGCCGAGCCCGTATCCGTCGACGGTGCGTATGAGCGGCTGGCGGAGCAGGGGTACGGGTACGGCTCGGTCTTCCAGGGGCTCCGGGCCGTCTGGACGCGCGGTGAGGAGACCTTCGCCGAGGTGGCTCTTCCCGAGGAGGCCCGCGCGGATGCCGCCCGTTTCGGGTTTCACCCCGCCCTTCTCGACGCCGCCCTCCACGCTGTACTGCTCACCGGTTCGAGTGAGAGCAACGACGACGAGGACACCGGGCAGCAGGACGGGAAGACGATGCTGCCCTTCGCCTGGAGCGGTGTGGCGCTGCACGCCGTGGGAGCCGCCGACCTGCGCGTGCGGTTGGTGCAGCAGGGCAGCGTGTCCTTGATCGAAGTGGCGGACGGCGAAGGCGGGCCGGTCCTTTCGGTCCAGTCCCTGGCCGCCAGGGCTGTCGATCCCGATCAGCTGCGTGCGACGGACCCAGGTGTCGCCGATCCGCTGCACTGCCTGGACTGGACGGCGGAATTCGCGGTGCCGGCAGCTGCCGCGACCCTGACGCCTTGGGCCGATGTGGTCGACCCTGCTGTTCTGGCGGATGCGGACGCCCCTGAGATCCTGGTGTTCACCTGCCCGGCGACCTCTGTGGGGGAGGGTGACCGTATGCATGCTGTTCCGGCTGCGACGCACGAGGTCACGGCCACCGTGCTGGAGGTGCTGCAGCGGTGGTTGACAGAGGAGAGGCTTGCCGACGCGCAGCTGGTGATCGCCACACGAGGTGCGATTTCCGTACAAGGCGAGCAGGTGACGGACCTGGCCGCCTCCGCGGTCTGGGGGCTGGTCCGCGCCGCCCAGGCGGAGAATCCGGGCCGTATCGTCCTGGTCGATCTGGAAGGCCCCGAGGACGGTTCCGGTTCCTCCGCACCGGCCGAAGCGCTGCCGGGCGTGGTGCAGTTCGCCATCGCTTCGGGAGAGTCCGAGGTAGCCCTGCGGGGCGGCCGGATACGCGTGCCCCGACTGGTCCGTACGGTCTCCGAGACTGTGGTCCCCGGTGACGCCGAAACTGACGCCGACGGCGGCCGGATGCCGTTCGGGGCAGGCACGGTGCTTGTCACCGGCGGTACCGGGGGTCTCGGAGCGGTGGTGGCCCGCCACCTCGTGGCCGTACATCAGGTGCGGCACCTGGCGCTCGTCAGTCGCCGGGGTGCTGACGCCCCCGGCGCGGCGGAACTGGCCGCGGAGCTCGAGGCCGCGGGCGCCCGGGTGACCCTTGCAGCCTGCGACGTCTCCGATCGTGAGGCGCTGGCCGCCCTGCTCAAGGCATTCGACGCCGAGCAGCCGCTGACCGCAGTGGTGCACGCGGCAGGTGTACTGGACGACGGTGTCCTCACCGGCCTGACGCCGGAACGTCTCTCCCGGGTGTTCGCGCCCAAGGCCGATGCGGCCTGGCACCTGCACGAGCTGACCGCCGGCCTGGACCTGTCGGCGTTCGTCATGTTCTCCTCCGTGGCGGGCGCTCTCGGCAACCTCGGGCAGGCCAACTACGCGGCGGCCAACGCCTTCCTGGACGGCCTGGCCGCCCACCGGCGGGCGCAGGGCATGCCTGCGCAGTCCCTTGCATGGGGGCTGTGGGAACAGGACAGCGGAATGACCGGCCATCTCGCCGCCGACGACACCTCCCGCCTGGGAGTCGCCGCGCTGCCCACCGAGGCCGGGCTGGCCCTGCTCGACGCGGCTGTGTCCTCCGGTGCGCCGCAGGTCGTGGCGGCCCGCCTCGACCTGCCGGAGCTACGACGTCGCCGGGACACGCTGTCGAACGTGTTCCACCGCCTGGTGGGCACTCCGCCCAGGCGTGCCGAAGCCGCCTCGGCGCGGAAGGAGGGTTCGGGGGACGAGCTGCGCCGTCGGCTCGCCGGTGCGGATGCGGAGGAACGACGTCAGGAGCTGATCGCCCTCGTGCGATCGCAGGTGGCCAAGGTCCTGGGCCATGAACGTTCCGATGCGGTCGACGTCAACCGGGGATTCATGGACGCCGGAATCGATTCGTTGATGGCGCTGGAACTTCGCAACGGAATCGGGGTTCTGCTCGGTCGCCGTCTGCCGGCGACCTTCGTCTTCGACTATCCGTCGGTCTCCGCCGTGGTCGGCTATATGCTCGAGGAACTCTTCGGCGGAGACCCGGAGAACGGCACCGACCTCCTGGAGGCCGAACTCCGCAAACTGGAGTCGATGATGGCAGGGGTGACCGCGGACGAGAACGGCCGCGCCCGCATCGCCGATCTGCTGCGCGATATCGCCGCCGGCTGGTCGGGTAATTCCGTGGACGGCACCGCACCGGAGGACGCCGGGGTCGACCTCGACTCGGTGACCGCCGACGAGCTCTTCGGAATTCTCGATTCCGAACTCGACGCCCGGAACTGAGGCTTTTCTCCGGCTTCAGCTCTTCCGGGATTACCTGCGGCCCAGCGCACCCCTTGCCCTGGGCCGCCCCTCAACCCCTTCGGTGCCTCCCCCCGTACCGAAGGCGGCTGCGCGCCACCGTGTACCGAATCGCCTTCCAGCTCAGGCGGCACACGTCCCCGGCCGCTCGGTGCCCCCCGCCGAGCCCCCGGACCTGACGTGGCGGTGCACGGTGGTGCGCCATTCCATGTCCTGCCCCGGTGGGATTGCGGGCCGTGCCCCTAGGGGCGGCTAGGGGTTGGCCGCCCCTCGGCGCACTCAGTACCGTCGCTATCGGTGAATCGGCTCTTATGACCGGATGCTTTCCCTGGCGGTGCTCACTGCATTTCCCGGCATTCGAAATTTCTGAGCCAACGTGAACTCTTTCGGTCGTGGACCAATTCAGTGGGGTGACTGGTGAGCAGCGAGGAGAAACTTCTCGACTATCTCAAGCGAACGACTGCTGAGCTACGGGACGTCCGAAAGCGCCTCACGGACAAGGAACAGCACGACACCGAGCCGATCGCCATCGTGGGGATGGCCTGCCGCTATCCGGGGGGTGTGGAATCCCCCGAGGACCTGTGGCAAATGGCTGCGGAAGGCCGGGACGTGGTATCCGCATTCCCCCAGGACCGCGGCTGGGACACCGATCGTCTGTACGACCCCGAGCAGGGCAAGCCTGGGAAGACCTACACGAAGGACGGCGGATTCCTGCACGGGGCCGCCGGCTTCGACCCGGCCTTCTTCGGGATCAGCCCCCGGGAAGCTCACGACATGGACGCGCAGCAGCGGCTGCTGCTGGAGGTGTCGTGGGAGGCCATCGAGCGGGCGGGCATCGTTCCGTCGACGCTGGCGGGATCGCGAACGGGTGTGTTCGCGGGTGTGATGTACCACGACTACACGGACGTCGGCGCAACAGGCTCCCTCGTGTCCGGGCGGGTGGCGTACACGCTGGGTCTCGAGGGGCCGGCGGTGACGATGGACACGGCGTGTTCGTCGTCGTTGGTGGCGTTGCATTCGGCGGTGCAGTCTCTGCGGTCGGGGGACAGTTCGCTGGCGTTGGTGGGTGGCGTGACGGTGATGGCGACGCCGGAGACGTTCGTGGAGTTCAGCCGGCAGCGTGGGCTGGCTGCGGACGGCCGGTGCAAGTCGTTCGCGGCGGCGGCCGACGGCACGGGCTGGGGCGAGGGCGTCGGCGTCCTGGTGGTGGAGCGGCTGTCGGACGCCCGCCGCCACGGTCACCCGGTGCTCGCGGTCGTACGCGGCTCAGCAGTCAACCAGGACGGCGCGAGCAGCGCGCTCACGGCCCCGAACGGACCCTCGCAGCGCCGCGTCATCCAGGAAGCCCTACGGAACGCCCGCCTGACCACCAGAGACGTGGATCTGGTGGAGGCGCACGGTACGGGTACGACGTTGGGTGATCCGATCGAGGCGCAGGCGTTGCTGGCGACGTACGGCCAGGATCGGCCTGAGGGCCGGCCGTTGTGGCTGGGTTCGGTGAAGTCGAACATGGGTCATACGCAGGCTGCGGCGGGTGTGGCGGGGATCATCAAGGTTGTTCATGCGATGCGGCATGGTGTGTTGCCGAAGACGTTGCATGTGGATCGTCCGTCGGACCAGGTGGATTGGTCGGCGGGTGCGGTGGAGTTGCTGACGGAAGCCAGGGACTGGCCTGTGACGGATGGTCCGCGCCGGGCGGCTGTGTCGTCGTTCGGGATCAGCGGTACGAACGCGCATGTGGTGCTGGAGCAGGTGGTGGAGGAGCCGTCGGCCGCTGTTGGTGGGCCGGTGGTGGACGGTCCGGTGGTGCCGTGGGTGGTGTCGGGTCGTAGTCCGGAGGCGTTGCGTGATCAGGCCGCGCGTCTGCTGGAGCGAGTGGTGGGGTCCGAGGTTCGGCCGGTTGATGTCGGTTTCTCGTTGGTGACGTCGCGTGCGGTGTTCGAGCATCGGGCTGCGGTGGTGGGCGGGACGCGGGAGCAGCTGGTCGAGGGGCTGCGGACGCTCGCGGCGGGTGGCACGAGTGGTGTGGCCGTGGGTGCTGTGCGCGCGGGTAGGACGGCGTTCCTGTTCACGGGGCAGGGTGCGCAGCGGGTGGGGATGGGGCGTGAGCTTCATGTTTCCTTCCCGGTGTTTGCCGAGGCTTTTGATGCGGTGGTGGCGGAGCTGGACGGCCATCTGTCGGGGTCGTTGCGGGATGTGGTGTGGGGTGAGGATGCGGGGGTTCTGGAGCGGACGGAGTTCACGCAGCCTGCGTTGTTCGCGTTCGAGACAGCCCTGTTCCGGTTGCTGGAGTCGTGGGGTGTGCGCCCTGACTTCCTGGCCGGACATTCGGTGGGTGAGCTGACGGCCGCGCACGTGTCGGGTGTGCTGTCTCTGGCGGATGCGGCGCGGTTGGTGGCTGCGCGTGCGCGGTTGATGCAGGCCCTGCCGGAGGGTGGGGCGATGGTCGCCATCCGTGCGTCGGAGGACGAGGTCCTTCCGTATCTGACGTCGGACGCGGTGAGCATCGCTGCGGTGAACGGTCCGGAAGCGGTCGTCATCTCCGGTGCTGAGGATGACGTCCTGGCGGTCGCGGCCCGTTTCGAGGCGGAGGGTCGCAAGACGAGCCGGCTGCGGGTCTCGCACGCGTTCCACTCGCCCTTGATGGAGCCGATGCTCGATGAGTTCCGTACCGTCGCCGAGAGCGTGACGTTCCAGGAACCGCGCATCCCGGTGGTCTCCAACGTCACCGGCGAGCTGGCAACCACCGACGACCTGCGCACCCCCGAGTACTGGGTGCGCCACGTCCGTGAGGCCGTGCGCTTCGGGGACGGAGTGCGTGCGCTCTCGGCCGCCGGGGTGAGCGTGTTCCTGGAGGTCGGCCCTGACGCCGTACTCACCGCGATGGCACAGAACGCCCTCGCCGATGCCGCGGACGAGGATGCGGTGTTCGTGCCGGGTCTGCGTCGTAACCAGAGTGAGCCCGAGGCGCTGGTCACGGCGCTCGCGCGGCTGCACACGGTGGGCCGTGTCCCGGACTGGGCCGCGTTCTACGCGTCCACCGGCGCGCGCCGCGTCGACCTGCCCACCTACGCCTTCCAGCGCCAGAACTACTGGTCGTTCCCCGCGGTCTCCGGGGGCGATCCGGAGTCGCTGGGCCTGGTGACGGCTGACCACCCTGTCCTGGGTGCGGCTGTCGGTCTGCCCGATGGGGGAGTGGTCTTCACCGGCCGGCTCTCTCTCGCCACCCAGCCCTGGCTTGCTGATCACAGCGTGCTGGGGAGTGTGCTGGTGCCGGGGACGGGCCTGGTTGAGCTGGCCCTGCGTGCGGGTGAGGAGGTCGGGTGCGGGCTGCTGGAGGAGCTGACCCTTCAGGCGCCCTTGACCCTCCCCGACACCGAGGCGTTGCAGGTCCAGGTCGTGGTCGGGGTGGCCGCGCACGACGGTGCCCGTGCCGTGCGTGTGCACTCCCGTGTGGAGGGCGACCGGGAGATCCCGTGGACACTGCACGCTGAGGGAGCCCTTCTGCCGCAGGCGCCCGCACCCGATTTCGATCTGGTGGCGTGGCCGCCGGCGGGTGCGGTGTCGGTGCCTGTGGCCGGCGCGTATGAGCGGCTGGCGGACCAGGGGTACGGGTACGGCCCGGTGTTCCAGGGGCTGAAGGCTGTCTGGACGCGAGGTGAGGAGATCTTCGCCGAGGTCGCCCTTCCTGACGAGGCCCATGAGGATGCGGGCCGGTTCGGACTGCACCCC
>NZ_JBIAJR010000024.1:0-10567 GCF_042872025.1 Streptomyces sp. NPDC005494 | reverse complement strand
CCATCAGCGAACCTCTCATCCGCCAACCACCCCTGCACCACACCCAAAACCCCACCGACAACACCCCGCAACGCCCCCGGAACATCCGCCCCAGGCGCCTCCGGCACCGCGAACACCACCGCATCCGCATCCACCTCACCGGCGGCGGGAACGTCCTCCCACCAGGCGAACGAACCCGTATCAAAAGCGGCCGAGCCTCCAGCCACCACACCCCACTCAACCGCCAGCAACGAACCACCAGCAGCCCCACGCCCACCCGCACTCAACTGCTCAGCGGACACCTCACGCGCCACCAGCGACCCCACCGACAACACGGGAACTCCCGCACCATCAGCCACCTCCAACGCCAGCTGACCCGTACCACCCCGCACGATCCGCACCCGCACCACCGACGCACCCACCCCGAACAGCGACACACCCGCCCACGAGAACGGCAAGTGCGGGGCACCGTCAGCAGGGGTTTCGGTGATCATCGCCGCGTGCAGGGAGGCGTCGAGCAGAGCGGGGTGCAGTCCGAACCGGCCCGCATCCTCATGGGCCTCGTCAGGAAGGGCGACCTCGGCGAAGATCTCCTCACCTCGCGTCCAGACAGCCTTCAAGCCCTGGAACACCGGGCCATACTCATATCCCTGCTCAGCCAGCCGCTCATACGCACCCGATACGGGCACCGACACCGCACCAGCCGGCGGCCACGCCACCAGATCGAAGTCAGGAGAAGGTGCATCCGGGCGCAGCGTCCCCTCGGCGTGGAGGGTCCAGGGTGCCTCGGAGTCGCCCTCCGGCCGCGAGTGGACGACCACCTGCCGCCCGCCGTCCTCGGTCGGAGCATCGACGGCTACCTGGACCTGCATCCCGTTGCTGTCAGGAAGCACGAGGGGAGCCTGAAGGGTCAGCTCCTCCAGCAGCCCGCACCCGACCTCCTCACCCGCACGCAGGGCCAGCTCCACCAGGCCCGTCCCCGGCACCAGCACACTCCCCAGCACACCGTGGTCAGCGAGCCAGGGGTGGGAGTTGAGGGAGAGCCGGCCCGTCAGGACCACCCTCTCGTCCGGCGTGCTCACGGCGGCTCGGAGCAGGGGGTGATCGAGGGCGGTCTGCCCCGCACCGGAAGCGTCACCCTTGGCCGCCGCGTTGGTGAAGCTCTCCTGCCAGTAGCGCTGTCGCTGGAAGGCGTACGTGGGCAGGTCTACACGGCGGCCTCCGCTGTCCTGAAGGAACGCGCTCCAGTCGACGGGTACACCTCGGAGGTGTGCCGCGCCGAGCCCGGCCAGCAGTTCGCGTTCCTCGGAACGGTCACGCCGCTGGGTCGGGATCAGGGCGGCGGCGTCCTGCTGCTCGTCTCCTGCGGAGACACAGTCCTGCGCGAGCGCTGACAGTACGGTGTCGGGACCGATCTCGAGGAACGTCGTGACGTTCTTGGACTCCAGGTAATGGATGCCGTCCGCGAAGCGCACAGCCTGCCGCGCGTGCCGCACCCAGTACTCGGGCGAGCGGAGTTCGGCGACGGTGGCGAGCTCCCCGGTGACGTTCGACACGACGGGGATGTTCGGGCTGTTGTAGGTGAGGGTGGCGGCCAGCTGGCCGAACACCTCCAGGATGGGTTCCATCAGGGGTGAGTGGAAGGCGTGCGAGACCCGCAGACGGCTCGTTTTGCGACCCTCCGCCTCGAAACGGGCGGCGACCTCCAGTACCTCATCCTCAGCACCGGAGATGACGACCGCTTCCGGACCGTTCACCGCAGCAATGCTCACCGCGTCCGACGTCAGATACCGAAGAACCTCGTCCTCCGACGCACGGATGGCGACCATCGCGCCACCAGCCGGCAACGCCTGCATCAACCGCGCACGGGCAGCCACCAACCGCGCCGCATCCCCCAGCGAGAGAACACCCGACACGTGCGCGGCCGTCAGCTCACCCACCGAATGCCCGGCCAGGAAGTCCGGGCGCACACCCCACGACTCCAGCAACCGGAACAACGCCGTCTCGAAAGCGAAAAGGGCCGGCTGCGTGAACTCCGTCCGCTCCAGAACCCCCGCATCCTCACCCCACACCACATCCCGCAACGACCCCGACAGATGACCGTCCAGCTCCGCCACCACCGCATCAAAAGCCGCAGCAAACACCGGGAACGCGCCGTACAGCTCACGCCCCATCCCCACCCGCTGCGCACCCTGCCCCGTGAACAGGAACGCCGTTCGGCCTCGGCGGCGCAGGGGGGCAGGAGTCTCCCTCCGGGCGAAGTCGGCCAGTGCGGCATCGAGTTCGTCGCGGTTCTCGCCGATGAGGACCGCTCTGTGCTCGAGCGTGGCTCGGCCCGTGGCCAAGGAGTGGGCGATGTCGAGCGCCCGGGCTTCGGGGTGGGCCGTGAGGTGATCACGTAGCCGTTCGGCCTGGGCCGTGAGGGCCTGCGGGGTCTTCGCGGAGAACACCCAGGGAATCACGGACGGGGTACGCCGCGGGCTGCCGGCAACGGTCGGGGTGACCTCGTCGGCGGACGGGGCCTGTTCGACGATGACGTGGGCGTTCGTACCGCTGATCCCGAAGGAGGAGACGGCGGCTCGCCGGGGGCGCCCGGTCTCCGGCCACTCCCGGGCTTCGGTCAGCAGCTCCACGGCTCCCGCGGACCAGTCCACCTGGGGGGTGGGCTCGTCCAGATGGACGATGCCGGGCAGGAAGCCCTCGCGCATGGCCAGGACCATCTTGATGACGCCGCCGACCCCGGCCGCGGCCTGGGTGTGCCCCAGGTTGGACTTCAGAGCGCCGAGGAGCAGCGGCTCTCCGCCGGGTGCACGCTCACGGCCGTAGGTGGCCATCAGGGCCTGTGCCTCGATGGGGTCTCCGAGGGTGGTGCCCGTGCCGTGGGTCTCCACGGTGTCGATGTCGGCGGCGGTCAGGCCTGCATCGGCCAGCGCCTGCCGGATGACCCGCTGCTGGGAGGGACCGTTGGGGGTGGTGAGCCCGCTGGAGGCACCGTCCTGGTTGAGGGCGGAGCCCCGGATCACCGCGAGCACCGGGTGCCCGTTGGCACGGGCGTCGGAGAGGCGTTCCAGCAGGATGAGCGCGGCGCCTTCGGAGCACCCCGTGCCGTCCGCGCCCGCCGAGAAGGACTTGCAACGGCCGTCGGCCGCCAGGCCGCGCTGTTCGCTGAAGTAGACGAACATGTCGGGTTCCGTCATCACGGTGACGCCGCCGGCGAGGGCGAGCGTGCACTCGCCCTTGCGGAGGGCCTGGGCGGCCCAGTGCAGGGCGACCAGCGAGGAGGAGCACGCCGTGTCCACTGTGACCGCCGGGCCCTCCAGCCCAAGGGTGTAGGCGACCCGGCCCGTGACCAGGCTGCCGTCGCTGCTGCCGGGCCCGTAGTCGTGGTACATCACGCCTGCGTAGACCCCGGTCGCGGAGCCCTTTGCGGACGTCGGGTCGATGCCCGCGCTCTCGAAGGCCTCCCAGGCGGTCTCCAGAAGCATCCGCTGCTGCGGGTCCATACCCAGCGCCTCGCGGGGGCTGATCCCGAAGAACTCGGGATCGAAGTCCACGGCATCGTAGAGGAAGCCACCCTCGCGGGCGATGGACTTGCCGGCGACGCCGGGCTCCGGGTCGTACAGAGCGTCGAGGTTCCAGCCTCGGTCCGTGGGGAACCCGGCAACGGCATCCTTGCCGTCACGGACCAGGCGCCACAGCTCCTCCGGGGTGCGTACGCCGCCGGGGTAGCGGCACGCCATGCCGACAATGGCGACGGGTTCGTCGGCACGGTCGGCGAGCTGCTGGTTCTGCTGTCGCAGCCGTTCGTTCTCCAGCATGGACGAGCGCAGTGCTTCGACGATCTGCTCAGCGGATGCTTCCACGTGATTGTCCCTGGTTTCTCGCTGGGTGACCGGATGCTGTCAGGACTTGTCGGTGCCGAGAGCGGCCCGTACCAGGTCCTCGATGTTCATGCTCTTGATCGCGTCGCTGCGGGTGCTGTCGCTGCCGCCGTCGCTGCCGGATTCCTCGGACCCGTTGCCAGGTGCCGGGGTCTCCGCGGAGAGCTGGAGCAGGGTGTCCAGCAGTCCGGCCTCGCGGAGGCGGGCGATGGAGACGGTCCCGATCCGCCGCTGGAGTTCGGCGTCGTCACCGGACGCGGCCGGCGCCTGTGCGCCGCCGCCCGTGCCGTTCGCGGCCGGAGCGGAGGTGGGCGGTGCCAGGGCTTCGATGCCGGGCAGGAGCTCCTCCAGGAGGAACTTCGCCAGGGTCATCGGGTTCGGGTAGTCGAACATCAGTGTGGCGGGGAGCCGCAGCCCGGTCGCCGAGCTGAGACGGTTGCGCAGCTCGATCGCGGCGAGCGAGTCCAGACCCAGCTCGGTGAAGCCCTTCTCCACGTCGATCGCGTCCGGTTCGTCATGCCGGACGGCCGCGACGTGGGTGCGCACGGTGTCCAGGAGGACCCGGTCGCGCTCCTGTCCCGGCAGTGCCGCGAGACGCTCTTCGAGCGACTGGGTGCTCTGCGTGTCCGGTGCGGAGCCCCGGGCGCGCTGGGTGCCGCGGGTCCCCTGAGTGCCGGCGGCCGGGCGGGCGGCGCGCGCGGTGGAGCGCTGTACGACTTCGCGGAACACGGCCGGCACGGAGCCGGACGCGGTCATCGCCGCGGCGTCGATCCTCAGCGGCACCACGGTCGGTGCGGCCAGGCCGAGCGACTGGTCGAAGAGGACCAGTGCCTCGGCCGAGGAGAGCGCGGGCAGGCCCATGGCCGCCATCCGCTGTTCCTCGAGGTCCTCGTCGACTCCGGCGCCGCCGAGGCCGGTCCGGGTGGCCCACAGGCCCCAGGCCAGCGAGACCGCGGGAAGCCCCTGGGTCCTGCGGTGGGCGGCGAGCGCGTCCAGGAAGCGGTTGGCCGCGGCATAGTTGCCCTGGCCCGCTCCCATGGCCAGGCCGGACACCGAGGAGAACAGGACGAATGCCTTCAGCGGCATGTCCCGGGTGAGCTCGTGCAGATGCCAGGCCGCGTCGACCTTGGGCCGGAACACCCCGTCGAGCTGCTCGGTGGTCAGCGCGTCGATCAGGGCGTTGTCCATCACTCCGGCCGCGTGCACCACCGCGGTCAGCGGCTGGTCCGCCGGGATCGCGGCGAGCAGGCCGGCCACGGCGTCACGGTCGGCCGTGTCGCAGGCCGCGACGGTGATCTCGGCGCCCAGTGCGCCGAGTTCGTCGCGCAACGCAGCAGCACCGGGTGACTCGGCGCCACGGCGGCCGGTGAGCACCAGGTGGCGGACGCCGTGGGCGCTGACCAGGTGCCTGGCGAGCACCGCTCCGAGGCCGCCGAGACCACCGGTGACCAGGACCGTGCCGGTCGGACCCCACGTCTGCGGCGTGTCTCCCTCGGCTGCGGAGACCCGGGCCAGCCGCGGCACCTTCACCTCGCTCCCGCGAACCGCAGCTTCCGGTTCGCGGAGCGAAGCCACGGCGGGCAGCGTCCGACGGGCGGTGGCCGAGCCGTCCAGGTCGACCAGGACCAGGCGGTCCTGATGTTCCTGCTGCGCAGACCGGATCAGGCCCCAGACGGGGGCTTGCGAGAGATCGTTCGGCGTTTCCTCGGAGGGTTCGGTCTCGGTGAGTACACCGCCGTGGGTGAGGAGCATGAGCCGCGAGTCGGCGAACCGGGGGTCGGCCAGCCAGTCCTGGACGAGCCCGAGGACCTCCGCCGCCGTCCGGTGGGTGCGCTCGGCCACATCGTCGCCCTCCGCCGCGCCGGAGCAGCGGTGGAGGACCAGCTCGGGCGCCTTGGTGCCGGCGTCGACGACGGCGCGCAGCGCGGCGAGGTCGGCATGGACCGGCAGGGCGCCGGGAGCGAGGCCGAGGTCGGCTGCGAGACCGAGATCGTCCTCACCGACGACGGCCCAGTCGCCCAGGGTGGCGTCGGAGTGTGCTCCGACCGGCAGTTGGCTCCAGCCCAGCCGGAACATCGACTCGAGGTGACGGGTTCCGGTGGATGCCGCGGCGGCTGCCGAGACCCGGTCGGGCGTGACGGCCCGGACCACCAAGGACTCGACGCTCGCGACGGGCGTGCCGTGCTCGTCGGCGAGCTCCAGCCGGACCGCGTCGGAGCCGACCGCCTCGTCGGATCCCGTCCAGTTGATCCGTACGCGGAAGCAGGCGGCGCCGCCCGAGTGCAGGGACACACCGGACCAGGAGAACGGCAGCATGGAGGCACCGACGTCCTGGGGCTTCCGGCCGCCGAGGAAGTCCGTGGCGCTGAGCGCCGCGTCCAGCAGGGACGGATGCATGCGGTACCGCGCGGCCTCGTCCCGTGCGTAGTCCGGGAGGGCGACCTCCGCGAAGACCTCCTTGTCGCGCTGCCATACCGCCTTGAGGCCGCGGAACATCGGACCGTAGTGATAGCCCTGCGCGGTCAGGTAGTCGTAGACGTTGCTGACGTCGACCGGTTCGGCACCGGCCGGCGGCCAGACCCCGTAGCCGACGTCGAGCTCCTCGGGAGTGACCGGCTCACGGTTCTCGACGGCCAGGTATCCGGAGACGTGCCGGGTCCACTCCACCTGCGGCGGCGCGTCCTCGACGCGCGAGTAGACGGCCAGCGAGCGGCGGTCCGCGTCGTCGGGCGCGCCGACGACCACCTGCACCGCGACCCCGTCACCGTTCTCCGGCAGGGGCATCAGCGCCTCGATGACGAGTTCCTCGACCAGGTCGCAGCCGACCTCCTCGGCGGCACGGAGCGCGAGTTCGACGTAACCGGTGCCGGGCAGCAGCACGGTACCCAGCACGTCGTGGTCGGCGATCCACGGGTGCGTGGTCACCGAAAGGCGACCGGTGAGGACCACGCTGCCTCCCTCGGGCGAGACCACCACGGACGTGAGCAGCGGATGCCCGGCGGCCACCTGACCGAGACCGGCGGCGTCCACGGCAGGCGCCTCGGCGGCGTCCAGCCAGAAGTGCCGCTTCTCGAAGGCGTAGGTGGGCAGGTCTACGCGGCGGGCTCCGGTGGGCGCGTAGAAGGCGGCCCAGTCCGGGACATGACCCACGGTGTGCAGCCGCGCAAGCGCCGTGACCAGCGCCTCGGGCTCACTCTGCTGACGGCGCAGACCCGGCACGAACACCGCGTCGGCCGCCGAATTCTGCGCCAACGCGGTGAGCACCGCGTCGGGACCGACCTCCAGGAACACGGACACCCCGGCGGCTGACAGGGCGCGAACACCGTCCCCGAAACGCACGGCTTCCCGAACGTGGCGCACCCAGTACTCGGGGGTGCGCAGGTCGTCGGGGGTTGCCAGCTCGCCGGTGACGTTGGAGACCACCGGGATACGGGCCTCGCCGAACGACACGCTCTCGGCGACCGCACGGAACTCGGCCAGCATCGGCTCCATCAGCGGCGAGTGGAACGCATGCGAAACCCGCAGACGACTCGTCTTACGGCCCTCCGCCTCGAAGCGGGCGGCGACCTCCAGCACCTCATCCTCGGCACCGGAGATAACCACCGCGTCCGGACCGTTCACCGCAGCGATGCCCACCGCGTCCGACGTCAGATACGGAAGGACCTCGTCCTCCGACGCACGCACGGCGACCATCGCCCCACCCGCCGGCAGGGCCTGCATCAACCGCGCACGCGCAGCCACCAACCGCGCCGCATCCGCCAGAGACAGCACACCCGCCACGTGCGCGGCCGTCAGCTCACCCACCGAATGCCCGGCCAGGAAGTCAGGGCGCACACCCCACGACTCCAGCAACCGGAACAACGCCGTCTCGAACGCGAACAACGCAGGCTGCGTGAACTCCGTCCGCTCCAGAACCCCCGCATCCTCACCCCACACCACATCCCGCAACGACCCCGACAGATGGCCGTCCAGCTCCACCACCACCGCATCAAAAGCCGCAGCAAACACCGGGAACGCGCCGTACAGCTCACGCCCCATCCCCACCCGCTGCGCACCCTGACCCGTGAACAGGAACGCCAGTGCACCGACCGACCGCGCAATGCCCTGAACGACAGTGGAGTTCTCGCGCCCGTCCTTCAACGCAGCCAAACCGGCGATCAGTTGTTCCTTGTCCGCCGCCAGCACCACCGCGCGGTGATCCAGCGCCGCACGGGAGGTGGCCAGGGAGAACCCGAGGTCGTACAGGTCGAGTTCGGGGTTGTCCGCCAGGTGGGTGTGGAGCTGCTCCGCCTGGGCGGCCAGCGATGTCGCGCCGGTCGCGGACAGGGCGAGCGGTACGGGCACGGCGTCCGTGGCCGGATCGGCGAGGCGCTCCGGGGCCTGCGGGGCGGAGGGCTCCGCGGCCTGCTCCAGGATGATGTGGGCGTTGGTACCGCTGAGCCCGAAGGACGAGACAGCGGCCCTGCGGGGGCGGCCGGTCTCGGGCCAGTCACGGGCCTCGGTCAGCAGCTCCACGGCGCCCTCCGACCAGTCCACCTGGTCCGAGGGGCGGTCCACGTGCAGGGTCGCGGGCATCTGGCCGTGGCGCAGTGCCATCACGGCCTTGATGATGCCGCTGACGCCGGCTGCGGCCTGGGCGTGGCCGATGTTGGACTTGATGGAGCCCAGCCACAGCGGCTGCCCCTCCGGGCGCTCCTGGCCGTAGGTGGCCAGCAGGGCCTGGGCCTCGATCGGGTCGCCGAGGCGGGTGCCGGTGCCGTGGCCCTCGACCATGTCGACGTCGGTCGTGGTGAGGCCGGCGGAGGCCAGGGCCTGCTGGATGACGCGCTGCTGGGAGGGGCCGTTGGGGGCCGTGAGTCCGTTGCTCGCACCGTCCTGGTTCACGGCCGAGCCGCGCACCACCGCGAGCACCGGGTGACCGTTCCGCCGGGCGTCCGACAGCCGCTCCACCAGGAGCAGGCCGAGTCCCTCGGACCAGCCGGTGCCGTCCGCGCCTGCGGAGAAGGACTTGCAGCGGCCGTCGGCCGCCAGGCCCCGCTGCTGGCTGAAGTCGACGAAGATGTCCGGGTTGGGCATCACGGTGACGCCGCCGGCCAGTGCCATGTCGCAGTCACCGGACCGCAGGGCCTGGATCGCCGAGTGCAGGGCCACGAGGGACGACGAGCAGGCGGTGTCCACGGTGACGGCCGGGCCTTCCAGACCCAGGGCGTAGGAGACGCGCCCGGACGCTATGGAACCGGCGCTGCCGTTGCCCAGGTAGGGCGTCAGTTCATCGGACACGGTGCCGGCCCGGGAGCCGTAGTCGTGGTACATGATGCCGACGTAGACGCCGGTCCGGGAGCCGCGCAGCGAGTCCGGAGCGATCCCGGCACGCTCGATGGCTTCCCAGGCCCCCTGGAGCAGCACCCGCTGCTGGGGGTCCATGGCCAGGGCCTCGCGCGGCATGATGTCGAAGAACTCGGGGTCGAAGTCCGCGGCGTCGTGCAGGAACCCGCCGTCACGGGCGTAGGTCTTGCCCGGAATTCCGGGCTCGGGGTCGTAAAGGGCGTCGGCGTCCCAGCCACGGTCGGCGGGGAATCCGGTGATGGCCGAGCGGCCTTCGGCGACCAGTTGCCACAGGTCCTCGGCGCTTCTGACGTCGCCGGGGAAGCGGCAGCTGATGCTGACGATGGCGATCGGGTCGTCGGCGGCTGCGGGCACGGCGGCACGCACGGCCGGTGCCGCAGGGGCGGAGACGCCGTCCAGCCGCGAGCCGATGAAGTCGGCGACCGCACGGGAGTTGGGGTGGTCGAAGACGAGGGTGGCCGGGAGCCGTACGCCGGTGGCACCGGTGAGGGCGTTACGGAACTCCACCGCCGCGAGCGAGTCGAAGCCCATGTCCTTGAACGCCCGGTCCGGGCTGACGCCTTCGGCTCCGCTGTGGCCGAGCACGGTGGCGGCTTCGGCCCTGACCAGTTCGAGCAGGGCCCGGGAGCGTTCGGCCGCGGTGCCGACGAGAAGTCCGCCGAGCCGGGCCTCCGCCCCGGCCGCGCCCGTGGCAGCGGCGCGCCGAGCCGTGCGGCCGGGGCGGTGCACCAGGTCCCGCAGGAGTGCGGGAAGCTCGCCGGAGCGGGCCGAGAGAGCGGCGGCGTCCACGGGCAGCGGTACGAGAGCCGGGAGTCCGGTGCCGAGGGCGGCGGAGAAGAGGGCCAGCCCTTCCTCGACGGCGAAGGCGGGAGTGCCGAGCCGGTTCATCCGGTCGAGGTCGGCCTCGGAGAGGGATCCGCCGAGGCCGGTGTCCACGGCCCACATGCCGAACGCCAGTGAGGTGGCGGGCAGTCCGGCGGCCCTCCGGTGGAGGGCGAGGGCGTCCAGGAACACGTTGGCCGCCGCGTAGTTGCCCTGTCCGGCGGCGAGAACCAGACCGCCTGCGGAGGAGAACAGCACGAACTGCTTCAGGTCCAGGTCGCGGGTCAGCTCGTGCAGGTGCCAGGCACCGTCGGCCTTCGGCCGCAGCACGGCGTCCAGTCGCTCGGCCGTGAGTGTGCCGGTGAGTCCGTTGTCGGCCACCGCCGCGGCGTGCACGACGCCGGTGAGGGGGTGCTGGGCGTCGATGCCGGCGAGCAGCGCGCCGAGCGCGTCCCTGTCCCCCGTGTCGCACGCAGCGACCGTGACGACAGCACCCGCCTCCCGCAACTCGGCAGCCAGCTCCACCGCACCCGGAGCCT
>NZ_JBIAJR010000023.1:0-30618 GCF_042872025.1 Streptomyces sp. NPDC005494 | reverse complement strand
GGGATCATCCGGCACGGCGCGAAGCTGCTCTACGCGTACTGCAACGCCACCGTGCCCAGGATCTCCCTGATCCTGCGCAAGGCCTACGGCGGCGCCTACATCGTCATGGACTCCACATCCATCGGCTCCGACCTGGCCTACGCGTGGCCCACCAACGAGATCGCGGTCATGGGCGCCGAGGGCGCCGCCAACGTCATCTTCCGCCGCGAGATCGCCGGCGCCGACGACCCCGAGGCGGTGCGCGGTCAGCTGGTCAAGGAGTACAAGGCCGAGCTGATGCACCCCTACTACGCGGCCGAGCGCGGCCTGGTCGACGACGTCATCGACCCCGCCGAGACGCGTCTGCTGCTGATCCGTTCCCTGGAGATGCTGCGGCTCAAGCACGCGGACCTGCCCTCGCGCAAGCACGGGAACCAGCCCGCGTGAGCGCCGGCGACGAGCAGGGCGGATCCCTGCTGAGAGTGGTGCACGGCTCGCCCACCCCCGAGGAGCTGGCGGCGGCGGTCGCGGTGGTGCTGGCCGCCGTCCAGCGATCCGGGCCGGCCGCACCGGGCGGCCCGGGGACCGCCCCGGCCTCCTGGCGGCGTGCGGAGTCCCCGGCCTCCGCCCACGTCTCCTGGCGCGGCGGACGCTGACCGGCTGTCGCTGCAGGTCGTTGCACGGCTACTTGAAGTCGTCGGGCGCGTTGCGGAACGTGGCGGTCCAAAGGTCCGAGTGCAGATACGCGGCCGCGGGACGAGCCGCGGGTGAAGACGTGGAGGATTCCCATGTTCCGAGGGATAGGGCGGTTCTCGGTGAACCGCCCATGGCTGGTCGTCGCGCTGTGGTTGCTGGCGACCACAGCCCTGGTCGCGCTGGCGCCGCAGCTGAAGCCGACCGACGACCAGGCGGAGTTCCTCCCGTCGCACTACGAGTCGGTCCGTGCGGTGGAGATCCAGCGGGACGCCTTCCCGCAGAGCCGCCAGCCGGCGGCCATCGGCGTGGTCCGGCGTGCCGACGGCGGCAAGCTGACCGAGGCCGACCAGAAGAAGGCCGGCGAGATCGCGGCCGGTCTGCAGGCCGAGAAGTTCGCGAAGATCACCGAAGTGGTGGCCGACCCCGAGGCGGTGTCGCCGGACGGGAAGATCGCCCTCCTCCACGTGTTCGCCTCGACGAAGAAGGCCAACGACGAGACGCTGGTCGAATCCGTCGGCGACATCCGTGAGGAGACCGCCGGGCGCCTCTCCGGCAGCGGCCTCGAGGTGGGCTACACCGGGGCCACCGCCACCGTGCTGGACTCGACGGAGGCTTCGGACAGCACGGACGCCATGGTCATGATGGCCACGCTGGTCCTCATCATCGTCCTGTTGCTGGTCATCTTCCGCAGCCCGGTGATCGCCCTGCTGCCCGTCCTCGTCATCGGGGTGGTCTTCACGGTGACCATGGGGGTCATCGCCACGGCCAGCGAGCTCGCCGGCATGGCGGCTCCCGCCTCCATCTCCGCCATCCTCATCGTGGTGCTCTTCGGTGTCGGCACCGACTACACGCTCTTCCTGCTGTTCCGCTACCGCGAGCACCTGAGGGAGGGCATGCCGGCCAAGGAGGCGCTGGCCACGGCCGCCGGCCGGGTCGGCGAGACCATCGCGTCCGCGGCGGGCGTCGTCATCGCGGCGTTCCTCTCGCTGCTGCTCTCGTCCATGGGCATGCTCAGCAGCATGGGCCTCGCGCTGGCGATCGCCGTCGCCGTCACCCTGCTCTCCGCCCTCACCCTCGTGCCGGCCGTCTTCTCCCTGCTGGGCACCAAGGCGTTCTGGCCGTCCAAGGCCTGGCGCACACAGCCCAGGAACGCGCTCTCGGACCGCGTCGGTGGTTTCGCCTCCCGCAGGCCGGGCGTCATCGCGGGTGTGTCCGGTGTGGTGCTCGTGGCGCTCGCCACGGGGGTGTTCGGCTTCAAGGCGGAGTACGACACCGAGAGTTCGCTCCCGGACACCCTGGAGTCCGTCCAGGCGATGGAGGACTTCCAGAGCGGCTTCTCCGCCGGGCAGTCCGACCCCACGTTCGTCTACGTGAAGTCCACCGGGAAGGCGGCCCTGGACACGGCAGGGCTGAAGGCCTACGAGAAGGAGCTCGCGGGCGTCGACGGCGTGGCGCAGGTCGCCCCGGCCCTGGTCAGCCCCGACGGTACGGTCGCGCAGTACGCCGTCGTGCTCGACCACCGTCCGACCGACGACAGGGCAATCGAACTGGTCGGGGGCGAGCTGCGGGACACGGTCCACGAGGCCGCCCCGGAGGCCACCGAACAGTTCGTCGGCGGAAGCACGGCCGTCCTCACGGACGTCCGGACCGCGGTGAACCGGGACTACAAGCTCGTGTTCCCGATCGCCGCGGTGGCGATCATGCTCATCCTCGGCCTGATGCTGCGCAGCCTCATCGCGCCCTGGTACCTGATGATCTCGGTCGGTCTCGGCTTCGGCGGCACCCTCGGTGCCACCGTCTGGCTGTTCCAGAGCGGCTCGGACGGGCTGCTGTTCATGCTGCCGGTGATCGTCTACCTCTTCGTCGTCGCCATCGGGACCGACTACAACATCCTGATGGTGGCCAGGCTCCGCGAGGAGATCAACAGCGGCAAGGAGCCGCAGGAGGCCGTCCGGAGGGCCGTCACGCACTCCGCGCCCACCATCGGCGCCGCGGCGGTCATCCTCGCCGGCACCTTCGGCGTGCTGATGCTCGCGGACAACGCGATGCTGAAGCAGATGGGCTTCGCGGTCGCCTTCGGGATCCTGCTCAGCGCGTTCGTGACGGCGATCCTGCTGGTGCCGGCGATCACCACGCTGGTGGGAGCGAAAGCCTGGTGGCCGGGCAACCGTGACGCCGCGCCCACGGACGACCGCGCGGAGCCCGGCGCCCCCGACGGCTCCGAGGACCTCGTCGGCTCACGAGGCCGGTAGCCGCTCCGGACTCTCCCCAGCGTGACCGCTCGCCCCCTCGCCGGCCTCCGGCAGGGGGCGGGCGTCTTCCTGGCTCCCCGCCCGGCGTCGCCCCCTCCCTCCGGTCCGGCGGCCGTGCAGCTTCCTGAAAGGAGAGGGGGAGGAGCGGCGGAGATATCGATAGGATTTCGGCACGGCGTTCTTGGTCTTCGGAATTTCTGCCGCGATACGGGCCGAATGCGAGGTGTGATGCACGAGCGTGAGTTGAAGGCATTCGTTTCGGTCGCGGAAACCGGGCGAATGGATGCCGCGGCACGGCGACTCGGTTATTCGCAGGCGGCGATCACCTATCAGATCCAGTGCCTGGAACGGTCCCTCGGTTTCAAGTTGTTCACCCGGCACCCCAGCGGTGCACGGCTGACCCGCGACGGGCGGTCGGTTCTGCCGTCGGCGCGTGCCGCCCTGATGCTGATGGGCGACATGCGTTCCCCGAGCCCGTGCGAGGACGCGGAGCCCGGGGGGCCGGTCCCTGCCGCTGTTCCGGCGGCCCGGAAGGGCACCGCCTGACTCCGGCGTGTGCCGACTTTTTTCGCACCCCCGCCGAATTGCTTCTGTGCGGTCTTTCGGCAGACATCTCTTCCCATCCCGGAAAAACGTTGGAGAGAAAAAGATGAGCACCAACCCGTTCGAGGACAACGACGCCAGCTACTACGTCCTGGTCAACGAGGAGGGCCAGCACTCGCTGTGGCCGGCCTTCGCCGAGATACCCTCCGGCTGGACGGTGAAGCACGGCCAGGACAGCAGGCAGGCCTGCCTGGACTACGTCGACGCGAACTGGACCGACATGCGCCCGCTGAGCCTGGTGCGTCAGATGGCCGAGTCCGAGTAGGACGGAGCCGGAGAGGACGATCATGCAGACGGTTTCCTCCACCCCCGCGGTGTACCGGCCCCGGCCACGGCCGGACGCGAGCCGGGTGCTGGTGTGCCTGAGCTTCTGCGGCGGTGGGACGGCACCGTTCCGCCGCTGGGCCGACGTCGTGCCGGACGACGTGGAGCTGGCGCTGATCTGCTATCCCGGCCGGGAGTCCAGGTTCGGCACTCCGTTCGCCCGCGACTGGGTCGCCCTGCGCGACGACGTGGTGGGAGCGGTCCGCGGTCTCGCGGCCCGGCCCTACACGCTGTTCGGCCACAGCATGGGCTCCTGGCTGGCCTTCGAGACGGCGGCGCAGCTCGAACGCCTCGGCGTCGCGCGGCCGTCGGCACTCGTCGTCTCCGGCGGGGTCGCACCTCACCGGCGAGGAGTGCGCGGAAGCCACATCCCCCGCACGGCCGACAGCGACGACGTCCTCGTCGACTGGATGCGTACGTTCGGGCAGATGTCGGCGGTGGTGGCCAACGAACCCGAACTCCGCGCCATCGCCGTGGAACTGCTCCGCGCGGACCTCGCCGTCTCGGAGTCCTACCGGTTCACCGAGGGGACCCGCGCGACCGTACCGCTCAGGGTGCTCTACGGCTCCGGCGACTCCGAGCCCTTCGACGAGGTGGAACGGGACTGGAAGTCGCTGGCGGACGGCGGCTTCGAGGCGTTCGAGCTGCCGGGCGGGCACTTCTACGAGACGGACGTCTGGGCCGGGCTGCCGCGATGGTGCACCGAAACCGCCCCCGGAGCGGGGCGCCCGTGACGCGGGAACGCCGCGCCGACCATGTCGACGCGGCGTTCCCGGCGGGAGGGGCAGGTGTAGGCGGCGGGTTCAGACCGCCTCGCGCAGGGCGGCCCTGCGGTCGTGGAGCACCATCAGGATGACCATGCCCATGAGCACGCCCAGAACTGTGCCGGCCTGGCCCGCCAGCAGGTGGGCCACGTCGCTCTCGGGGGAGGGCCGCTTCGTGCCGAGGTTCGTGAGCAGGCTGTAGAGGCCGTAGGAGAAGAGCATGCCCGAGGAGATCCATGACGCCGCCATGGGGATCAGAAACTTCCGCGGGCCCCGGCGGCTCGTCAGTACCAGGAGCCCCCATGCCCCGGCGAAGGCCCAGACGCCCGTGCTCAGGGACAGCAGGTGCCACCACATGTCGCGGTAGGACAGGCGGTCCGCGTCCAGCCCCAGCGTTCCGCCGGCCGCCCAGAACACCTTGACGAGGCCGAGCGCGACGCAGCCCGCTGCCAGCAGCCTGGCCACGGTGGTCTGGAGCGCCCGCGTGTTCCCCTGGGTCTCACCGGGGTCGACCGGGCCGCTCAGCGCCTCGGGCCACCGCGCCTTCGCGTATCCGGCGAGCGCGAGCGGGAGCCCGATCCCCACGCCCACCAGCGAGATCATGACCAGGACCTGTTCGTACGCCCACAAGTCGTTGGACGCGGCGGCCTGTTCGTCCTGGGACATGGCGGCGGGGCCGAGCACCGGCGCCAGCACCAGCATGGGCACGAGCAGGCCGGTGCCGACCCACACGGGCAGGACGATCAGCCATGCGGGAAGTCTCTGGCCCCAGGGCTGGATGAAGGCGACCGCCAGCAGAATTCCTACCGCGGCGAGCACCGCGGTCGTCGCGTTGATCGCACGCCAGTCCGCCTCGCCCATTTCTTCGTTCGGAAGGAACAGTCCGAATGTCCAGACGATTTTGATCAGCATGTACGGCATGACCGCGACCACGGTGCCGTAGCCGCATATCCTGCGCATTTTCATCAGCCGTGAGGTCGGCTGTGCCGCCATTGCTGTCATGATCGGCATGCTATCCGACCGGTGATCGGTGGCCAAGTATCCCATCTCCTCTCAGAGATACGTCAGTTGCAGGGAAATGGTGAAATCAAGGCCGTGACGGGCTGCGCAGTGCTATGGCGGTGAGGTGCCCGGAATCGGAGAGTGACACGAGGAGGGCGGTCTCCCCCGTCCCTGCCAGCGCTATGAGTTCCAGCAGCCCGGAAACCGAGCAGTGCCGGGCCTCGGTGAATTGACCGCCGGGCACGCGCAGGGAGCCTCCGGTCCCGGCGAGCGCCGTCGCGACGGCGTCGCGCACCGCGGCTCCGAAGCGCGCGGCTCCGGCGGGCCCGCTGACGACCAGCCTGACGCCGTGCGTGCCGGCGGTCAGGGCGGCGATCCGTCTCCCGGCCGCCGCGACCACGGCGGGGTCCCGGCCGCCGTCGGCTCCCCGGGGGACGAACCGCGAGAGGCCGCCGGTGACTTCGGCCAGCGCACGGGCCCGGTCGGCGCAGTCCGGTGCCGACAGGACGACGGCGGCGGCGCCGTCGAGCTCGCGCTCCTCGTCGCCACCCGGTGCCTCGTCGGTGGCAGCGGCCACCACGCGGTCCGCGCGGCCCGTCCGCAGTGCCGTGACCGCGAAGTGCACGGCCTCCAGACCCGCGGTGCCGGGATTCGTCAGCGTGACCGAGAACGCCCTGGCCCCGGTGCCGATGGCGAGCTGGCTCCCCGGGGTGCTCATGGAGAAGGCCGGTACCTCCGCCGGGCTGATGCCCCGGACGCCCACCGTGCGCAGGGTGTCGTCCATCCGCCGGTGCGCGTGGGCGATCGCGTACTGGGTGCCCGTGACCACGCCGAGGCGCAGGCTCGGCGCGCCGTCGAGGGGCAGGTCGTCGTGGCGTCTGCCGAGTGCCTGATGACCGGCCGCGAGGAGGTACCGGGTGGCGGGGGAGTGGTACTTCCAGCCGCGCCGGCCGAGGTGTTCGGCAGGGTCGAACCAGGCCGCCGCCCTGCCCTCCTCCGCGGCGGGGGGACGTTCCGCCACCGAGCCTGAGCCTATGAGCAACACGTTCACGCGACGGCCTCCCATACGAGCGCCGCGTTGTTGGCGCCGAATCCGGTCCCGCTCACGAGCACGGCCGGGCGGGGCAGCGGCACCGGTCCTGCCAGCGGGACGTCCATCGGGCAGGAGGGGTCCACCGTGGTGACGTGCGCGTTGGGCGGCACCAGGCCGGCGCCCAGCATCCGGGCGGCGATGACACAGCCGAACACCCCCGCCGCGCCCGCGGTATGGCCCATGACGGCCTTCGGCGCGTAACCCGCCGTCGCGGCGATGTCGCCGCCGGCGGCGGTGACGGCCTCACTGACGGCGGTGCTCTCCACGGAGTCGTTGAGCGCCACACCGGCGCGGTGGAGGACCACGGCACCGGGCGGCCCGGCGGTGGAGAGGGCCTGGGCGACCGAGCGCCGCAGCTGCCCGCCGGACGGCTCGGGCGCCATCGGGTGGTGGGCGTCGCAGCTCCAGCCCTGCCCGGCGAGCACCGCCTGCGCGGCCACCCCCCGGCGCCGGGCGGAGGCGGCGGACTCCAGCACCACGGCCGCCGCGCCCTCGCCGGTGACCATGCCCGAGCGGTCGGTGTCGAAGGGGCGGCAGCACACCGGGTCCAGCAGCCCGAACCGGTGGAGCGTTCCGACGGCGACCCGCGAGAAGGCGTCGCCGCCGCAGGCGACGACGACGTCGGCCTGCCCGGTCTCGATCAGCAGGGCGCCCCAGGCCACCGCGTAGGCCCCGGCGGAGCAGGCGGTGGACAGGGTGTGGCCGCAGCCTCCGATGCCGAACCGGCCGGCGACCACGGCGGCCACGCCGTGCGTGGCGAGCCGGCGTCCGGGTCCGTCCGGCAGCTCCGCCAGGTCGATGTCGCCGAGCGACGTGCCGACGGTCAGGCCCGCGTCGAGCAGGTCGTCGCGGGTCAGCCGTGCCTCGGCGACGGCCTCCGCGACCGCCTCGACGACCAGTGAGCTGGTGCGCCCGGGGGCGGTGCTCTCGCCGGCCGGGGCCGCGTACAACCGAGGGTGCTCGGGCAGGCCGCACGCATCGACTGCGGGCACCGGCCGTTGATCGGCGCGGAGCAGGCCCTCCCACAGCGCGTCGACTCCGCCGCCGAAGCAGGACACCGCTCCCAGCCCCGTGACCACGACCGTCACCGGCGTACCCCACTTCTCCGGATCGTACGGAAAGAAATTCACCGATTGACCAGGGTGCCGTGCCGGTACCCGGCGACCGTTCTGCCTGCAAGTACCTGCAGGAATTACGGGGCGACTCCGGCGCGCCCGATTTCCTGCAATACGATCGGCCGCGATCAGCCGACTCCGTATCGAATGAGTAATGAATACGGAATATCGCGGAGTTGAACAGGTAAATCCGAAGGAAAGGGAATCCGGTGGGTGCGGAAAGCACGCTGGACAGGTCGGAGCTGCGGGACATGGTGGCGGACACCCTGGACGTCGAGTCCTCGGCGCTGACCGATGACGCGCTGCTCATCGAGGAGCTGGGAGCCGACTCGGTGATCGCGCTGGAGCTCGCCGTCACGCTGGAACAGCGTTACGCGATCAGGATCCCCGAGGAGGAGCTCATCGGGCTCCGCACCTTCCCCGACATCTGTGAACTGCTCAGCCGGAAGCTGAGCGGCTGATGGACGGGCAGCCGGTCCGCGCCGCGGACACCGGCGGCGCCGCCCCCTCCTACTTCCTGATCGAGAGCAAGGGGAACTGGGCGGGCCCCGGCGCGGGCGCCTTCCTCATGGACGCCGTGGCTCTGGCCGAGGCGGGACACCGGGTGCGGGTCTACCTCGTCGAGGACGGGGTGCTCAGCGCGGTGGGCGGCGACGTGCCCGAGGTGGAACGGCTCGCAGGAGCGGGCGCCGAGATCCTGGTGGACGACTTCTCCGCCGCACAGCGCGCTCTCGACGCCGGCAGGCTGTCGCCGCACGTGAAGCTCGCCGGCATGGAGACCGTCGCCGCCGCCCTGGCCGAGGACGACTGCAGAGGTGTGTGGCACTGATGGCGACCCCGATGAAGCGCCGCGTGTGGGACCTGCTGCTGATCATGACCGCTGCCCCGCACTCCGGCGACGTGGTCACCTCGGCGCTGCGGCTCTCGGACGCGGTACTCGCGAACGGAGGGTCGGTACGGGTCTGGGCGTGCGGTTACGCCAACATGCTCACCCAGGACACCTTCGGCGACACCAAGCTCCCCAACACCCGTGATCCCGAGGGGCATTACCCCTCGCCCTCGGCGATCGTCCGGCGACTGACCGCCGACAGCGCTGGGCGCTTCGCCTGGATCGCGTGCACCGCCTGCTCCGAGGAGCGCGGCGCGACCCACCACATCCCTCAGGTGCGGCACCGCTCGCCGCTCCGGCTGGCGGGCACCATCGACGCGGCCAGGCAGACGCTCTACCTCGGAGGAGCCTGATGACGACGACCGAGCGCGACGAGTCCCGCCGCAGGGTGCTCTGTGTCATCGACCGCGCCTACCGGGGCGCCGTCGAGGTCCAGTTCTTCCACCCGCTGTACGGGCTGCTCGACCTGCACGGACAGTTCGAGCAGGTCGACCTGGCGCTGCGCGGTTCCACCGTGACGATGGCCGTCGACGAGCACACGTACGTGCCCTCCGTACGGCTCGGCTCGACGACCCTGGACACGCTGCCGGACTACCGGGGCTCCGTGCGCGATCTGGTCGACGCGGGCTTCGAGGTCCTGGTGGACGACACCGCGCTCGCCGCACTCGGGTTCGGGCCCGAGGACCTGCTGCCGGGCACCGTGGCGCTCGGGCCCGCCGAACTGGCCGCCCGCTGGCCCTCGTACGACCACGTGTGGTTCATATGACCGGCCGGCCGGCCGGGGCCCCGCACACCTACGCGACCCCCCTGCGCGCGGTCGACCGGATCGAGCGGCGCGCGGACGCACCCGGCCTGAGCTTCAGCACCTTCAAGACGGTCCGCGCCGACGACCCGTACATGGCCGGGCACTTCCCGGGACTCACCCTGCTGCCCGCCGTGTTCGTGCTCGAAGGGCTCCGGCAGGCGCTGACGTCGTGCACCGGCGCCGACGAGCCGCTGAACCTGCTGGAGGTCGTCTCGGCCCGGTGGCTGGCGCCCATGCAGGGCGGCGACGAGATCCGGCTGGACGTCACGGCCACGGAGTCCGGAGGCGGACGGTGGCTGGTCACCGCTGACGGCGTACGCCAGGACGGTGTCCCCGTCGTCGCCACGAAGGTGGTGCTCGGCGGCCCGGACGCCGTCCTGTCCGGCGGGCTCACCCCCGCCGGAGGCCCGCCCTCCGCCCACGCCGCCGGATCGGGGCCGGACTACACCGCGATCCTGGACCGGCTGCCCGTACGCCACCCCATGCTGCTCGTGGACCGGGTGGAGGCCTTCGAGCCCGGCTCGGAGATCACCACGGTCAAGGCCGTCTCCGGGTCCGAGCCGTGCTACGGGTCGATGGAGGACGGTCTGCCGCTCTCCCGGTACATGTACCCCAGGGCGCTGATGCTGGAGTCCTTCGGACAGTCCTCGGTGCTGCTGTGGCTGTCGAGCGGCACGACCGGGGGAGTGCAGGTCGCGGCGGCGTTCCGCCGCTGCCGCTTCGCCGGCGAGGTCCGGCCGGGCGCGGTGCTGCGGCATGTGGCCCGCATCGACCGGCTGATGGCCGACAACGTCTTCGTGTCCGGGGAGACCTGGGACGGCGACCGGTGCGTCATGACCGTCGGCGCGCTCGTCGGTTCGAGCCGGCCGCGCGAGCGGCTCGACCGGACGGCGACGGCGGCGCTCTGACCGCGCGGGCGTCCGCCGGTCCTTCCGCCCCGGGCAGGTCCCGGGGCGGAAGGACCGGCGCGTGTCAGGAGGCCGCGTGGAGCGACAGGATCTCCTGTACCGCGCCGGCCGTCAGGTCGCTGCGCAGGATGTCGACGTGGTCGACGGGGATCTCCACGGCTCGCGCGGCCAGCAGCGCGCCCTCGGTGGGCTGCAGCGAGTTCACCGCGGTGGCGGTGCGCCACGCGCCGGCCGGATCGATGCTCCGGGCCGCGTCCAGGTAGGACACGAACGACTCGAACACCGCCGCGAACTCCTCCAGCAGGTCCATGTCCAGCTCCTCGCGGACGAACGCGGCGCCGGCCTGCTCACGGAAGATCCGGACGAGCTCCTTCCCGAGAGCGGCGAACCCGGGGGCGGTCGCCAGCGCCGTGGCAGCGGCCTGCCGGGCGGCGGCCACCTCGCCGGCGGTCAGGACCGAGGCGAACTGCCCCAGCATCGCGTCGAAGTCCCGGTGCAGGGCGTCCAGGGTCGGCACCTCCGGGTCGAAGACCAGGAACCGGGGCGGCTCCGCCTGCCCGGCGGCGAGCCTGGAAACCAGCTCACCGGCGAAGACGCTGCCGGCGCAGTAACCGAGCACCGCCCGGACGGCGCGTCCGCCGGCCTCGACCTCGCGGGCCCACCAGTCGACGTAGTCACCGGCGGACATCCCCCCTCCGGTGTCGGGCTGCCTGGTCTCCCACACGGTGAACTGCGGGCCGAGGCGCGGGACGAGGTCGGAGAAGCTGGAGTCGGAGCGCCCGGTGGTGGCGAAGTCGACGGCCAGGACGAGCTCGGATCCCTGGCCGGCGTCGAGTACTTTCCAGCCGCTGAGTCTGGTCATGTGTGCTGTCCACTCTGGTCGACGGCCGGCACCGCGGAACGGTGCGGCCGTGGGGAACGGTGGCGGTCACCGCGGAACGGTGCGGCCGCGGGGAACGGCGGCGGTCCCCGAGTCCCGCGCTGCCCGCCCGAGAGGCGTGCTCAAGAGACGTGCTGGGGAACGACGGCGGGCCCGCCCCGCGCGTGCGGCGGCGGACCCGCGGGGCCGCTGGGTCGTCGGGCGGCTCAGCCGCCGGTGACCCGGACGGCCTTCGACGGGCAGATGTGCTCGGCGATCTTGCGCGCGTGCCCGGCGTCGGCATCCGTAGGGGTCTCGTCGAGGAGCACGACGAGACCGCTCTCGTCCTCCTGGTCGAAGACCGCCGGAGCGCTCATCACGCAGAGTCCGGCGCCGATGCAGCGGTCACGGTCGACGTGTACCCGCATCCCGCTCACCAGCCGACCACGAGCTTGTGCACCGGCGGCAGCCCGTCGACGAGCTCGATCGGCTCGTCGGACTCGACCAAGTGCAGCCCCGGGAAGCGGGCGAACAGCGAGGTGAAGCAGAGCTCCATCATCAGCCGTGCCACATGCTGGCCCAGACACTGGTGGACGCCGTAGCCGAAGGCCAGGTGGTCCCGCGAGTCGCGGTGGATGTCGAAGGCGTCCGGGTCCGTGTACTTGGCGGGGTCCCGGTCACCGAGGCCCTTGAGCACGAGGATTCCCTCGCCCTCCTTGATGGTCACGCCGTCGATCTCGACGTCGGCCAGCGCCACACGGGCGATGATCTCGTCGACGATGCTGAAGTGGCGCAGCACCTCGTTCACGGTCTTCGGCATGAGCCCCGCCGGGTCCGCCTGGAGGGCCTTGAGCTGCTCCGGGTGGTCGAGGAGCGTCTGGGTGCCGAGCGCGATGCGGTTGACGATGAACTCGTAGCCCGCGAGCAGCAGCATCTTCGTCATCAGCGTCAGACCGTGGTGGTCGAACTCGTCCGTGCGGCCGGCCCGGGTGATGAAGTTGCCGAGCATGTCGTCGGTGGGGTTCTGCTGCTTCTCGGTGACGAGCTCCGCGAAGTACTTCATCAACTCGTCGTTGGCGGCCATCTTCTCGTCCATGGTGTACGAGTGGCGCGTGCCCACCATGATCGCGGCGTTGCGCGTGAAGACGTCGCGCTCGGCCTCGGGGATGCCGGCCATCTCGCAGATCACCTGCGCGGGCAGCGGCAGGGCCAGCGCCTGGACGAGGTCGGTGGGGCCGCCGGCCTCCTCCATCCGGTCCAGGTACTGGTCGATGAGCTCCTGGACGCGGGGGCGCAGCTTCTCGGACGCCTTGATGGTGAAGTCGGGAAGGGCCATCTGACGGACCCGCGTGTGGCGGGGCGGGTCCATGGTCACCAGCAGGTTCTTCGAGTCGCGGGCGATCATGTCCAGCAGTTCCTGGGGCGCCGGGAACCTGATGGGGAAGGTCGGGTGCGGCTCGACGCTGAACCGGTCGTCCGCCAGCAGCCGCTGTATGTGGTCGTGCTGGGAGACGAGCCACGCCTTGCTGCCCGACGGCATGGTCACCTGCGTGAGCGGCCGGCCCGCCGGGACCTGACCGTACTCGGGAAGCAGCGGGTTGGGCCATCCGCGGGGGGCTACGGGGCAGGTCGCCGGCATCTCCATGGCGTCGGTCATAGGGGTTTTCCCTGTCTTTGTCGTGGTCATGAGCCTGCTCGGGCCGATGCTACGGACGGAATTCCGGTCCGCCGGAGTCGCTGCCGTTTGCTGCAGGAAGTCGGATCCGGAGAAGCCGAATGCTTTTGCGCCGAGGGTGAGAAGAGCCCTTTCCGGAAATTGCACCGACGTGCCGCAGGGCTTGTCCGGACGTGTATTCGTTTACCGAACGTCGATGGACCGCAGCCGACGAAAACCGGCTCCACGGGCGAAGGGCACGGCTGTGCCCGCCCACCGGCGGCCGCCGAGCCGGCCCGTACCGGTGCCGGCCGTCCGGAGCCCGTGTCTGCCGTCCCTTTGCTCACCGACCGGTTCCCGGATCGGCCAGGCCCGAAGAAACAGAGGACAGATGTCTGACTCGTCAGCCACGGTTCTGCCGCTGACCGCCGGCCAGGCCGGAATCTGGTACGCGCAGAGCCTCAGCGGTCCGAACGCGACGTTCAACGCGGCCCTGTACCTGGAGATAGCCGGTGCGGTCGATCCGCTGCTGTTCACCACGGCGATGCGGCAGATCGTGACCGAGACGGAGGCCCTGCGCGCCCGGTTCACCGAGGAGGGGTCAGGCCCCGTCCAGCTGATCGCGCCGGTCACCGACTGGTCTGCGGAGCCCGTCGAGGTCCTCGACCTGACGGCGGAGGACCGGCCGGCCGAGGCGGCCGGCACCTGGATGTGGGCCGACGCGCGCACACCGGTGGACGTGCTCGGCGGTGCCCTGTACCGCTTCGCGCTCATCAAGGTCGCCGACGACCGCTTCTTCTTCTACTACCGCTACCACCACCTGGTGATGGACAGCTTCGGGGCGAGCCTCGTCGCCTCCCGCACCGCGGACGTCTACACCGGTCTCGTGACGGGCGAGGACACCTCGGGCGGCGCGTTCCCCCCGCTGCGCGAGCTGATCGACGACGAGACCGCCTACCAGGAGTCCGCCGCCTTCGCCGCCGACCGGGACTTCTGGACCGCGCAGTTCGAGGACCGGCCGCACGCCGTGAGCCTCGGCGACCGTCCGACGGCCCTGCCCACCGACCTCGTACGGGAGACACGCCAGGTCCCGGCGGAGACCGGCACCCGGGTCCGCGACGCCGCCCGCGGCGCCCGGGTCGGGTGGCCGGCCGCGGTGCTGGCCGCCCTCGCCGCGTACACGAGCCGGATCTCCGGCAGCGGTGACGTCGTCGTGGCCCTGTCCGTCGCCGCGCGTACGACCGGCGCGGGGCGTGCCGTGCCCGGCATGGTGTCGAACGTGGTCGGCGTGCGGATGACGGTGCGCCCGGACATGACGGCGCAGGAGCTCGTCCGCCACGCCCACCAGCGCATGCGCGCCGTCTCCCGGCACAAGCGCTACCGCTACGAGGACCTCCGGCGCGACCTCAAGCTGCTCGGCTCCGACGGCCGGCTGCTCGGGCCGAGGCTCAACCTGCATGTCGTCGCCCCCGCCCTGCACTTCGCGGGGCTGCCCGCGAGCCTGCACCCGCTGGTGGCCGGGCACGACGACGACTTCTCCCTCATCGTCGTCGGCCGCCAGGACGGCGGCTTCCAGTTCGACGTCTCGGCCAACCCGGACGTGTACGGCGTCGACGCGGTGCGGCAGCACCACCGGCTGATCACCCGGCTGCTCAGCGAGCTCACCGAGCACCCCGACCGTCCGGTCGGCGCCCTGGACGTCGTCGACCCCGGGACACTGGCCAGGCTCGTCGGCGACTGGGGCGGCGCCGCCCGGACCCCGGCGCGGGTGGAGCCCGTGTCCCTGCCCGAGCGGTTCGCCGCCGCCGCGGCGGCCCACCCCGGCAACCGCGCCGTCGTGTACCCCGGAGCGTCGGGCACCACGTCCCTCACCTACCGGGAACTGGACGAGCGCTCCAACCAGTTGGCGCGGCTCCTCATCAGCAGGGGCGTCAGGCGCGGGCAGCTCGTCGCGCTGGCGATGCCCCGGTCGGTGGAGACGGCCGTGGCGCTGCTGGCCACCCTGAAGGCCGGGGCGGCGTATCTGCCGATCGACCCCGAGTACCCCGCCGACCGGGTGGCCTACATGCTCGGCGACGCCGAACCCGCCGTGGTCGTCACCGCCCAGCGCGACGCCTTCACCCAGCTCGCGGTCCGGACTCCGGAGATCGTGCTGGACCACGTGACGACGGTGGCCGAGCTGGCCGGGCTGCCGAGCGGCCCGCTCTCGGACGCCGAGCGCGGCGGGCCGGTCCTGCCCGACCAGGCGGCGTACGTCATCTACACCTCCGGTTCCACCGGCCGCCCCAAGGGCGTCGTCGTCGCCCACCGGAACGTGATCCGGCTCTTCGACTCGACCGCGCACTGGTCCGGCTTCGGGCCCGACGACGTGTGGGCGCTGTTCCACTCGTACGCCTTCGACTTCTCCGTCTGGGAGATCTGGGGCGCCCTGCTGCACGGCGGGACGCTCGTGGTGGTGCCGTTCGCGGTCAGCCGGGCACCGGAGGAGTTCCTGCGCCTGCTCGTGCGGGAACGGGTCACCGTCCTCAACCAGACGCCGTCGGCCTTCTACCAGCTGATCCAGGCCGACCGGGTCAACCCGGACACCGGGCGGGCGCTCGCCCTGCGGTACGTCGTCTTCGGCGGGGCCGCGCTCGACTTCGGGCGGCTCGCCGAGTGGTACGAGCGGCACCCGGAGGACTCGCCGCGGCTCGTGAACATGTACGGCATCACCGAGACCACGGTGCACACCACCGAGCGGATGCTCGACGCGGCCTGCGTCACGTCCGGCGGCAGCATGATCGGCCTCGGCATCAGCGACCTGCGTGTCTACCTCCTCGACACGGCGCTGCGACCCGTTCCGCCCGGCGCGACCGGTGAGCTGTACGTCGCCGGGCCCGCCGTCGCCGACGGTTACCTGGGGCGGCCGGACCTGAGCAGTACCCGGTTCGTCGCGGACCCGTTCGGCCCGGCGGGGGAGCGCATGTACCGCTCCGGGGACCTGGCCCGGTGGGCCCTGGACGGCAGCGCCGACCTGGAGTACCTGGGGCGGGCCGACCAGCAGGTCAAGATCCGCGGCTTCCGCATCGAGCTGGGCGAGATCGAGGCCGCCGTGCTGCTGCACCCCGACGTCCGGCAGACGGCCGTCGTCGTGCGCGAGGACATCCCGGACGACATGCGGCTGGTGGCCTACGTCGTCAGCGGCCAGGGACCCGGTGGCCGGGTGGAGCTGGAGCCGGCCGCGCTGCGCAAGCACGCCGCCGCCTCCCTGCCCGAGCACATGGTGCCCACGGCGTTCGTCCAGCTGGACGTGCTGCCCCTGACGGGGAACGGCAAGCTCGACACCCGGGCGCTGCCCGCCCCGGACATGGCGGGCACCGCCGGAGGCCGGGCGCCCCGGACCCCCGAGGAGGAGATCTTCTGCGGGGTCTTCGCCGAGATCCTCGGTCTGCCCTCGGTCTCCATGGACGACAACTTCTTCGACCTGGGCGGTCATTCACTGCTGGCGACCAGGCTGGTCAGCCGGGTGCGCGCCGCGTTCGGCGTCGAGCTCGCCATCCGTACGGTCTTCGAGGCACCCACCCCCGCGGCGCTCATCGCCTGGCTCGCCGGCCACGGTGACGTGCCCACGGCCCGGCGCCCGCTGACCCGGATGGAGAAGCCGGAAGAGATCCCGCTGTCCTTCGCCCAGCTCCGGCTGTGGTTCGTCGACAAGATCGACGGCGGCTCCGGGACCTACAACATCCCGCTCGTCGTACGGCTGAACGGCTCGCTGGACCGCGCGGCGCTCCAGGCGGCGATCGGCGACGTCGTCACACGGCACGAGAGCCTGCGCACCGTGTTCCCCGACCGCATGGGCACCCCGCGCCAGCACATCCTGACGCCGGAGGAGGCCACCCCCGTGATGGGGGTGACCGAGATCGCCGCCGACCGGCTTGCCGAGGCGATGACCGAACGCGCCGCCGCCGGGTTCTCCCTGGCCACCGAGGCGCCCATCCGCGCGCACCTGTTCGCCGTGTCCGAGCAGGAGCACGCCCTCCTCATGCCGATGCACCACATCGCCGGTGACGGCTGGTCCCTGGTGCCGCTGACCCGCGACCTCCAGACCGCCTACACCGCACGCTGCCACGGCAGGAGCCCCGAGTGGGAGCCGCTGCCGGTGCAGTACGCCGACTACACCCTGTGGCAGCGCGAGATCCTCGGCGACGAGGACACCCCGGGCTCCGCGATCTCCGGCCAGCTGGCCTTCTGGACGCGCTACCTGGGCGGCCTGCCCGAAGAGGTCACGCTGCCCACCGACCGGCCCCGGCCGGCCGTCGCCTCCTACCGCGGCGAGACCCTCCGCTTCGACCTGCCGCCCGCGCTGCACCAGCAGCTGACCCGCTGCTCGCGCGAGCACGACGTCAGCCCCTTCATGGTGGTGCAGACCGCCCTGGCGGCGCTGCTCGGCAAGCTCGGCGCGGGCGACGACATCCCGCTCGGCATCTCGATCGCGGGACGTACCGACGAGGCCCTGGACGACCTGATCGGCTTCCTCGTCAACACCCTCGTGATGCGCACCGACCTGTCCGGCGACCCGAGCTTCGCCGACCTGCTGGGCAGGGCGCGCGCGGACGGCCTGGCCGCCTTCGCCAACCAGGACCTCCCCTTCGAGAGGCTCGTCGAGGCCGTCAACCCGGAACGCTCGGCGGGCCGGCACCCGCTGGTCCAGATCGGCCTCGGCTTCCAGAACAACGAGACCCCGGCGCTGGACCTGCCCGGTCTCGACGCCTGGATCGAGCCCGCCGTCACCCACACCGCCAAGCTGGACCTGCTCTTCGACTTCCGCGAGGTCGAGGGCGACGGGGACACCCCGGACCACACCACCTGCGCCGTCGAGTACGCCACCGACCTGTACGACCGGGCGACGATCGAGCTGCTCACCGTCAGGCTGACGCGTCTGCTGGACCAGGCCACCCGACGGCCGGACAGCCGCCTGAGCGAGCTGGACGTGCTGGGCGCCGAGGAGCGCCGGCGGATCCTCGTCGAGTGGAACGACACCGCGTGCCCGGTCGCCGGAGCCACGCTGGCCGAGCTCTTCACCGAGCAGGCCGCGCGCACCCCCGGCTCGCTCGCGGTGGTGGCGGGCGAGGCTGAACTGAGCTACGGCGAACTCGCCCGGCGCGTCGCCGGACTGGCCCGCCACCTGGTCACCCGCGGGATCGGCGCCGAGGACCGGGTGCTCCTGGTCATGCCGAAGTCGCTCGACCTCCTCGTGGCCCAGCTCGCCGTGGTCACGGCGGGCGGGGCGTTCGTGCCCGTCGACCCGGGATATCCGCGCGAACGGGTCGCCTTCATGGCGGAGGACTCCGGGCCCGCGCTGACGCTCACCACCTCGGCGGTCGCGGACCTCGCCCGGGAGGTGGTGCCGGACGTGCCCGTGATCGTCGTGGACGCCCCGGCCACCGCGGCCCGGATCGCCGCCCGCCCCACGGGACCGCTGTCGGACGCGGACCGGCGGGAGCCCGCCTCGGCCGATCACCCGGCGTACGTCATCTACACCTCCGGCTCGACCGGACGCCCCAAGGGCGTCGTGGTCACCCACCGGGGCATCGGGAACCTCGCCGCGGCCCAGAGCGAGCGCTTCGCCGTCGGGCCGGACAGCCGGGTCGTGCAGTACGCGGCTCCCAGCTTCGACGCGGCGGTGTCCGAGACGTGCATCGCGCTGCTCAGCGGAGCGACGCTGGTCCTCCCCGTCGGCGGCGGGCTGCTGCTCGGCGAGGAGCTGGCCCGGTTCCTCACCGAACGGCGCATCAGCCACGCGACGATCCCGCCCATCGCGCTGACCGGCCTCGACCCCGGCGCCGTACCCCCCGGCATGGTGCTGACCGTCGCCGGCGAGGCGTGCTCGGCCGAGCTGGCCGGGATCTGGTCGGCCGGCCGGCGCATGATCAACGCCTACGGCCCCACCGAGACGACGGTCTGCGCCACGATGAGCGCCCCGCTGTCCGGGGCGGTCACACCGCCGATCGGCACCCCGATCGCCAACTCCCGCGCCTACGTGCTGGACGCGCGGCTCGTCCCCGTCCCGGTCGGCGTGTACGGCGAGCTGTACATCGCCGGGCTCAACCTGGCACGCGGCTACCTCGGCCGCCCCGGGCTCTCCTCGGAGCGCTTCGTCGCGGCGCCGTTCGGGGCCCCCGGCGAGCGCATGTACCGCACCGGTGACGTGGTGCGCAGGCGCGCGGACGGACAGCTGGAGTTCGCCGGGCGCGCCGACGACCAGGTGAAGGTGCGCGGCTTCCGCGTGGAGCTGGGGGAGATCACCGCCGCGCTGACCGACCAGCCCCAGGTCGAGTCCGCCGCCGTCGTGGTCCGCGAGGACCGCCCGGGCGAGCGCAGGCTGGTCGGCTACGTGGTGCCCGCCGCGCAGGAGGAAGGCGCCCGTGACACCGGCCTGGAGAGCGACCAGGTCGAGAAGTGGCAGACCGTCAACGACGAGGTGTACGGCGCCTCGGCCCACGACGGACCCCCGCTCGGCGAGAACTTCAGCGGCTGGCACAGCAGTTACGACGGGACCGAACTGCCCGAGGCGGAGATGCGCGCCTGGCGTGCGGCGACCGTCGAGCGGATTCTGGAGCTGCGCCCCCGCAGGGTCCTGGAGATCGGCGTCGGCGCCGGACTGATCATGACCCCGGTCGCGCCCCACGTGGACCTCTACTGGGGCACCGACCTGTCCGGTGAGGTGATCGACACCCTGTGCCGGCAGACGGCGCAGATCCCGGAACTCGCGCGGCGCACCTGCTTCACCGCGACCCCGGCGCACCAGCTGGACGAGCTGCCGGTGGGCACGTTCGACACCGTCGTCATCAACTCGGTGGCGCAGTACTTCCCGGGCCTGGACTATCTGACGGACGTCGTCGAGAAGGCGTTCGCGCTGCTCGGCGACACCGGCTCGGTCTTCCTCGGCGACCTCCGCGACCTCCGGCTGCTGCGCCGCATGCGTACGGCCGTGCACCGCACCGGCCACCCCGGGGACGGCGCCGAGGCCACCAGGTTCGCCGTGGACCGGGCGGTCGAGCGCGAGACCGAACTGCTGCTGGACCCGGCTCTGTTCGGGTCGCTGGCCCTCGACGGCTTCGGCGGCGCGGACGTCCGCGTCAAGCGCGGCGACTACGCCAACGAGCTCAGCCGCTACCGCTACGACGTGGTCCTGCACAAGCGTCCGGCCGCGCCCGTCAGCCTCGCGGACGTGCCGGCGCTCGCCTGGGAACGGGCGGGCGGTCTCGACGGCATCGCCGCGCTGCTGCGCGACGAGCGCCCGGACGGGCTGCGCGTCACCGGCATCCCCAACGGCAGGCTCGACGCGGACCTGGCCGGGGCGGACGGCACGGGCGCCGTACCGCAGGGCGTGGACGTCACGGCCCTGCACGAGGCCGGCACCCCCGCCGGCTACCGGGCGCTGGTCACCTGGACCGCCGGGGCGGACGACGGACGGCTCGACGCGGTGTTCGTCCCCGAGCAGGCCGGGGACGGAACGGGCGCGGCTCCCGCCTACCGGGACCTGTACCTCCCGGACACGGTGCCCGCCCGCCTCGCGAACGACCCGCTCACGGCCCGCAGGAGCGGCGCGCTGCTGGCCGGACTGCGTACGGCGCTCGCCGGGAGGCTGCCCGACCACATGGTGCCCACCGCCCTGGTGCTCCTGGACGCCCTGCCGGTCACGCTGAACGGCAAGCTCGACCACAAGGCGCTGCCCGCCCCCGACGCGGCGGCGTCCGCCTCGGACACGGCTCCCGCCACACCGCAGGAGCAGGCGCTCGCCAGGCTGTTCGCCGAGGTGCTCGGGGTCCCCCGGGCCGGTGCGGACGACGACTTCTTCCGGCTGGGCGGCGACAGCATCGTCTCGGTCCAGCTCGTCAGCCGGGCCCGCGCCGAGGGCCTGGTGTTCACCCCGCAGGACGTGTTCACGCACCGCACCGTGCGCGCCATCGCCGCGACGGCCGGACCGGCACCCGCGGAAGGCGGGACCTCCGGCCCGGCGGACGCGGCCGGATGGGACATGGCACTGGTCTCGCAGGACGAACTCGACGAGTTCGAGTCGAAGTGGAGCGTTTCGGAATGACCTCGAACGAGAAGCCGTCGCTGGAAGCCGTACTCCCGCTCACCCCGCTCCAGGAGGGCCTGCTCTTCCACGCGCAGTACGACGAGCAGTCGGGCCCGGACGTCTACGTCATGCAGCTGGGACTCGACATCGACGGTCCGCTGGACGTGCCCGCGCTGCGCGCCGCCGCGCAGGCACTGCTGGCGCGGCACGGCAACCTGCGTGCCGGCTTCCGGCACGACGGCCCGCGCCCCCTGCAGTTCGTGCCGAAGGAGGCCGAGCTGCCCTGGCACGAGGCCGACCTGACCGGGCTCCCGGTCCAGGAGCGGGAGGACGCGCTGCGCGGCCTCACCGAGCGGGACCGCGCGACCCGCTTCGACCTGCGCCACCCGCCGCTCCTCCGGTTCACCGTCATCCGGGTCGCCGGCACGCGGCACCGGCTGCTGGTGACCAATCACCACATCCTGCTGGACGGCTGGTCCGCCCCCGTCCTGGTGCGCGAGCTGTTCGAGCTGTACGCGGCCGGTGGGGACGCCTCGGTCCTGCCGCCGGTCACCCCGTACCGCTACCACCTGGCCTGGCTCGCCAAGCAGGACCGTGAAGGCGCGGTCCGGGCCTGGCGGAGCGCGCTGGAGGGGCTCGACGAGCCGACCCTGCTCGCGGCGATGCCCGACGACCGGTCCACGACGGTGCTGCCCAGCAAGGTCTCCGTCCCGCTCGGTCCGGAGGCCACCGCCCGGCTGACCGGGCGGGCCCGGGAGCACGGCATCACGCTCAACACGGTCGTGCAGGCCGCGTGGGGCCTGGTGCTGGCCAGGCTCACCGACCGCGGGGACGTCACCTTCGGCATGACCCTCGCAGGCCGCTCGCCGGAGATACCCGGGGTGCACACCATGGTGGGTCTCTTCCTCAACACGGTGCCCGTGCGGGTCCGCGTCCCGCGCGAGGAGACGCTGCTGGGGCTGTGCGGACGGCTGCAGGAGGAGCAGAGCAGGCTGATGGCCCATCAGCACCTCGGCCTGGCGGAGATCCAGCGGGCCGCCGGGCACGGGGACCTGTTCGACACCCTCACCGTCCTCGAGAACTTCCCCGTCGACCCGGCGGCGCTCACCCTGCCCGGTGGTCTCTCGGTCGCCGGTCACTTCTCCACGGACGGCGCGCACTACCCGCTCGCCCTCATGGTCATCCCCGGGTCCTCGATCGAACTCCGCTTCACCTACCGGTCCGACGCCTTCGAGAAGCCCGAGGTCGAGAGCCTGGGCAGGCGCCTCACCGCCGTGCTGCGGGCCTTCGCCGCCGAACCGGACCTGCCCACCGGAGCGGTCGACCTGCTGGACGCCGGTGAGCGCGCGGACCTGCTCGGCACGTGGAACCCGGTCCCCGTCCCCGAGCCCGCGCGCACCATCCCCGAACTGCTGGCGCTGCGGACCGCCGAGACCCCGGAGCGGGAGGCCCTGGTCCGTGGCGACCGGTCGCTGACGTACGCGGAGACGACCCGCAGGGCCGAGGAGATCGCCGCGTGGCTGATCGACCGCGGCGTACGTCCCGAGGAGCCGGTCGGCATCGTGATGGAGCGCTCCGTCGAGTTCGTGCTCGCCGTCCTCGGCGTGCTGCGGGCCGGAGCGGTCTACGTGCCCGTCGACCACCGCTGGCCGGAGTCCCGGCGCGCTGACGTCCTCCAGGACAGCGGTACGTCCCTCGTGCTGGAGCAGGGAGACCTGCCCGGCTCCTACCCGGTCCCCCCGGGCGGCGTGCCCATGCCGCCCGGCCCCGAACGCCTCGCCTACGTCATGTACACCTCCGGCTCGACGGGCCGGCCCAAGGGCGTCGCCGTCACCCACCGGGGGATCGCGGACCTGGTCGCCGACAGCCGCTTCGCGAACGGCGCGCAGGAGCGGGTGCTGATGCACTCGGCGCACGCGTTCGACGCGTCGACGTACGAGATGTGGACCCCGCTGCTGAACGGCGGCACCCTCGTCGTCGGGCCGCCCGGCGATCTCGACATGGCCACCATCGGGCGGACCGTCCAGGAGGGCCGCGTCACCGCGGCCCTGTTCACCACCGGCCTGTTCAGGCTGATCGCCGCCGAGGCCCCTGAGATCCTCCGCCCGATGCGTGAGGTGTGGGCCGGTGGGGAGGCGGTGCCCGCGGCAACGGTGCGCCAGGTGCTGGACGCCTGCCCGGACATCACGGTCGTGGACGCGTACGGGCCCACCGAGGTCACCGTCATCGCCGCCGCGCACCCGCTGGGCGCGGACCGGCCCGTGCCGGATCCGGTGCCGATCGGCCGGCCGTTCGACGGCAAGCAGGTCTACGTGCTCGACAGCGGGATGGACCTGTGCCCGGTGGGTGTTCCGGGGGAGCTGTACGTCTCGGGTGTGGGGCTGGCGCGGGGGTATCTGGGCCGGCCGGGTCTGACGTCGGAGCGGTTCGTGGCGAATCCGTTCGGGGCGCCGGGTACCCGGTTGTACCGCACGGGTGATGTGGTGCGGTGGCGTGCCGAGGGGCTGCTGGAGTTCGTCGGGCGCCGGGACAGCCAGGTGAAGCTGCGCGGCTTCCGCATCGAACTCGGCGAGATCGAATCCGTCCTCGCCGGACATGAGGCGGTCGGCCAGATCGCCGTACTGGTCCGGGAGGACCGGCCCGGCCTCCGGCAGCTCGTCTGCTACGCGGTGCCCGCCGCCGGTGCCGGGCTCGACGGGGAGGAACTGCGTGCCTGGGCCGCCGAACGGCTCCCGGAGTACATGGTCCCGCGGCCCGTCGTCGTCCTGGACGCCCTGCCGCTGACCACCAACGGCAAGCTGGACACGAAGGCGCTGCCCGTCCCCGAGTACGTCGCCGAGGAGGCACGCGGGCCCCGGACGCCGCACGAGGAACTGCTGTGCGGGCTGTTCCAGGAGGTGCTGGGGCTGTCCTCCGTGTCCGTCGACGACAACTTCTTCGAACTCGGCGGGCACTCCCTGCTCGCCACCCGGCTGGTGAGCCGGGTGCGCGCGGTGCTCGGCGTGGAACTGTCGATCCGGCGTGTCTTCGAGGAGCCCACCGTCGCCCGGCTGGCCGTCCGTCTCATGGACGGCGCGTCCCCGGCCCGTACACCGCTGCGCCCCGCCGAACGCCCCGAGCGGATACCGCTGTCGTTCGCCCAGCGACGGCTGTGGTTCCTGAACCGCATGGAGGGGCCGAGCGCCACCTACAACATCCCCTTCGCCGTCCGTCTCCACGGCGAGCTGAGCGTGCCGGCACTGACAGCGGCCCTCGGCGACGTGGTCTCCAGGCACGAGTCACTGCGCACCGTCTTCCCGGACACCGACGGCGAGCCCTGGCAGCAGATCGTGCCCGCCGCGGTGGCGGTGGTCGGCGTCGAGGTCACCGACGTGACGGAGGAGGCGCTGCCCGCCGCTCTCGACGCGGCAGGGGCCGCGGGCTTCGACCTGGCCCGTGAACTCCCGCTGCGCGTGCGACTCTTCCGGATCTCGGCGGACGAGCACGTGCTGTGTGTCGTCGTCCATCACATCGCGGGCGACGGCTGGTCGCAGGAGCCGCTCTCCCGCGACCTCGGCGAGGCGTACCGGGCCCGGCTCGCCGGCGAAGCGCCGAAGTGGCGCCCGCTGCCCGTGCAGTACGCGGACTACACGCTGTGGCAGCGGCGGCTGCTGGGCGACGAGCACGACGAGGACAGTCTCGCGGCCGGCCAGCGGGAGTACTGGGCCCGGCAGCTGGCCGGTGCCCCGCAGGAGCTCGAACTCCCCACCGACCGGCCCCGCCCGCCGGTCGCCACCCACCGGGGCGCCCAGGTGCCCCTCACCGTCGGCCCGGAGCTGGCGCAGAGCCTGCGGGTCCTCGCCGACAAGACCGACACCACGCCGTTCATGGTCTTCCAGGCCGCCCTGGCGGCGCTCCTGTCCCGCCTCGGTGCCGGGACCGACATCCCGATCGGCACCCCGGTCGCCGGCCGGACGGACTCGGCGGCCGACGACCTCGTCGGCTTCTTCGTCAACACCCTGGTGCTGCGCACCGACGTGTCCGGTGACCCGAGCTTCGTCGACCTGCTGCACCGGGCACGCGGGAGCGCCCTGGAGGCCTACGCGCACCAGGACCTGCCGTTCGAGCGGCTCGTCGACCTCGTCGGAGCGGACCGCTCCCTCTCGCACAACCCGCTGTTCCAGGTGCTGATCGCGTACCAGAACAACAGCTCGGGCGAGCTGGAACTGCCCGGCCTGCGCGCCACCGTCGAGGACATGCTGCTGCCGGTCGCCAAGGTGGACCTGGAGCTGAGCCTTGCCGAGGACGCGGACGGCGGCATCCGCGGCATCCTCGGGTACAGCACGGACCTGTTCGACCGGGCCACCGTGGAGCGCATGGCCGGCCACCTGGTCACGCTGCTGCGTGCCGTCGCCGCCGACCCGCGTACGCCCGTGCGCCTGCTCGAGATCCTTCCCGCGGCGGAGCGCGCGCAGCTGCTCACCGGCTGGAACGACAGCGACCGCGCGGTGCCGGGCGGCACCGTGCCCGAGCTGTTCGCCGGCCGGGCGGCGGACGTCCCCGGCCGGCCCGCGGTGGTCGCGGGCGGCACCACCCTGGACTACGCGGAACTGGCCGACCGGGCCAACCGGCTCGCCAGGCTGCTGGTCGGGCGCGGTGCCGGACCCGAGGACCGGGTCGCGCTCGTCCTGCCCAGGTCGGCCGAACTGACCGTCGCGCTGCTGGCCGTGATGACCAGTGGCGCGGCCTACGTACCCGTCGATCCGAACCACCCGGCCGACCGGATCGCGTACATGATCGGCGACAGCGCCCCCACGCTCGTCGTCACCGTCGCCGCCCTGACGGGCAAGCTGCCGGCCGGCTACGGCCAGCCGCTGGTGCTCGACGGCCCCGGGACCGCCGAGGAGCTCGCCGGTCTCTCCGGGGCCGAGCTCACGGACGCGGACCGCCGTTCACCGCTGTCGGCCGACCACCCCGCGTACGTCATCTACACCTCGGGCTCCACCGGGCGGCCCAAGGGCGTCGCGGTCACCCACCGGGGGCTGGGCAGTCTCGCCGCCTGGCACGCCGAGCGGCTCGGCGTGGACCCGGAGAGCAGGATCGGGCAGTTCGCCGCGCCCAGCTTCGACGCCTCCGCCTGGGAGACCGTCATGGCCCTCCTCAACGGCGCGGCACTCGTGCTGACCCCGGCCGACGGGCCCGTCCTCGGCCAGGCGCTCACCGACTTCCTGTCGGAGCAGCGGATCACCCACGCCACCCTCACCCCGACGGCACTGTCCGGCGCCGATCCGCAGGACGCCCCCGAGGGACTCACCCTGGTGACGGCCGGCGAGGCCTGCCCCCGTGACCTCGCCGCGCGCTGGTCCCCCGGCCGCCGGGTGATCAACGCCTACGGGCCTACCGAGACGACCGTCTGCGCCACGGCGAGCGACCCGGTGGACGGCACCGTCACCCCGCCCATCGGCGGACCGATCGCCAACACCAGGGTGTACGTCCTGGACGGCGCCCTCGGCCTGTGCCCGGTGGGTGTTCCGGGGGAGCTGTACGTCTCGGGTGTGGGGCTGGCGCGGGGGTACCTGGGCCGGCCGGGTCTGACGTCGGAGCGGTTCGTGGCGAATCCGTTCGGGGCGCCGGGTACCCGGCTGTACCGCACGGGTGACGTGGTGCGGTGGCGCGCGGACGGAGCGCTGGAGTTCGTCGGGCGCCGGGACAGCCAGGTGAAGCTGCGCGGCTTCCGCATCGAACTCGGCGAGATCGAGTCCGTGCTCTCGGGCTGCCCCCAGGTGGACGGCGCCGCGGTCGTGGTGCGCGAGGACCGGCCAGGCGTCCGGCAGCTCGTCGGCTACGTGGTGCCCGACCCGGACACGGTCCTGGACACCGACGCCGTGCGGGCGTGGGCGGCCGGGCGGCTGCCCGAGTACATGGTCCCGCAGGCGTACGTGGTCGTGGACGCCCTGCCGCTGACGGTGAACGGCAAGCTGGACCACGCCGCGCTGCCCGCACCCGTTCCCGCCGCCGGTCCCGGCGGCGGACGGGCGCCGGCCACCGAGGCGGAGCGGGTGCTCGCCGAGGCGTTCGGCGCGGTGCTCGGCCTGCCCGGCGTGGACGTCGACGCCAACTTCTTCGAGCTCGGCGGCGACAGCATCGTCTCCATCAAGCTCGTCGGCCAGGTACGCAAGGGCGGCCTGGTCATCACCCCCCGGGACGTCTTCGAGCACCGGACGGCCGCCGGACTCGCGGCCGTCGCGCGCACCGTCGGCGAACTGCCCCCGCAGGACCCCGACGCCGGGATCGGCGCGGTGCCGCTGACCCCGATGACGCACTGGCTGCGTGACAACGGCGGCCGTACGGAGCGGTTCCACCAGTCGGTGCTGCTCCAGGTCCCCGCCCGGATGACCCTGAAGACCCTGACCGCCGCGGTCGGGACCGTGCTCGACCACCACGACGCCCTGCGGCTGCGGCTGACGGTGAGCGAGGACGGAGCCTGGTCCTACGAGGTGCGGGAACGCGGCGCGGTGGACCCCGCCGGCTGCGTGAGCCGCGTCGACGTCACCGGCGCGGACGGTGCGCGGGTGCGGGCCGCCGTCGCCGAGGCGGCGGAGCGCGCGGTCGCGCAGCTGTCCCCGGCGGACGGGGACATCGTGCGGGTGGTGTGGTTCGACGCGGGCCCCGACGACCCCGGACGGCTGCTGTTCCTCGGCCACCACCTCGCCGTAGACGGCGTGTCGTGGCGGATCCTCGTACCCGATCTCGCCGAGGCGTGGCAGGCGGCCCACGAGTCCCGCGAACCCGCGCTGCAGCCCGTCGGCACCTCGTGGCGGCGCTGGGCCCAGTGGCTCACCGGCCTCGCGGCCGAGCCCGCACGCGCGGCCCAGGTCACCTGGTGGGCCGAACAGCTCGGTGACGGGGACGTGCCGGTGACCGAGGAGACGCGCGACCCGGGCGTCGACACCATGGCCACCCAGGACGCGCTCGTGCTGACCCTGCCCGAGGCCGTCACCGGGCCGCTCCTCACCGAGGTGCCGGCCGCCGTGCGGGGCGGCGTCGAGGACGTGCTCCTGACCGGCTTCGCCCTGGCCGTCGCCGACTGGCGGCGCGGGCGCGGGCTCGGCGCCGGCACCGAGGTGCTGGTGGACGTCGAGCGGCACGGCCGGCAGATCCCGCAGGGCGAGGAGATCGACATCTCCCGTACGGTCGGCTGGTTCACCAGCCTCGCACCCGTGCGCCTCGACCTCGGGCCGGTGCCGTGGGGCAGGGTCCTCACCGACCCGGCCGCCCTGCACAAGGCCCTCACCCGGGTGCGGGAGACGCTGCGGCAGATGCCGGACGAGGGCGTCGGCTACGGCCTGCTGCGCCACCTCAACCCCCACACCCGCGACACGCTGGCCGCGCTCGCCGGCCCGCAGTTCGGCTTCAACTACCTGGGACGCACCGAAGTCGCCGCGGAGACCGGCGACACCGCGCACCCGAGCCCCGGCGCGGGTGACTGGACCATGTCCGCCGACGGAGAGGTCCTCCGGAAGCTCGGCGGCGACCCGGGGATGCCGGCCCCGCACGCACTCTCGCTCAACGTCCTGGTCCAGGACGGCCCCGGCGGGCCGAGGCTGATCGCCAACTGGACCTGGCCCCGCCGGCTGCTGAGCGAGGACGCCGTACGGACGCTGGCCGAGGGATGGTTCCGCGTCCTCACCGCGCTCGCGGAGCGCGGGGGCGAGGGCGAGCCGGCCGGCCTCGCCCCGTCCGACCTGTCACTGATCGACCTCGAACTCGACGATCTCGGGGTACTGGAAGCTGAGTGGAGGAAGACCCGGTGACCCGCAAGGATCTTTTTGAGGACATCCTGCCGCTCGCACCGTTGCAGGAGGGCATGCTCTTCCACGCGACGTACGACGAGGACGCCCTGGACGTCTACACCGTGCGGCTGGCCGTCGACCTCGAGGGCCCGTTCGACCTGGAGGTCTTCCGCGCCGCGGTGACGACCCTCCTGCTCCGCAGGAACAACCTGCGGGCCGGCTTCCTGTCGGAGAACCTGAGCAAGCCGGTGCAGGTGGTGCCCCGCGAGTTCGAGACCCCCGTCCTCACGCACGACCTGTCCGGCCTCGACGAGGACGCCCGGCGGACCCGGCTGGCCGAGCTGACGGCGGCCGACGAGGCCGTGCGCTTCGACCTCACCGACCCGCCGCTGCTGCGCTTCACGGTGGTGCGCCTGGCCGAGCGCGGCTGGCGGCTCATGTTCACCTGCCACCACATCCTGCTCGACGGCTGGTCCATGCCGCTGGTCCTCGGAGAGCTCTTCGCGCTGTACGAACGCGGCGGCGACGCGGCGGGCCTGCCGCCCGTGGTGCCGTTCAAGCTGTACCTCGCCTGGCTGCGCAAGCAGGACAAGCAGCAGGGGCTGGCGGCCTGGCAGGCCGCGTTCGAGGGCCTCGCCGCCCCCACCCTGGTGGCCCCGAAGGCGGACGGGACGGTCGACGCACCGCCCCGCCGGCTCACCCTGGAGCTGCCCGAGGAGCAGAGCGCCGAGCTGACGGCGCTGGCCCGCCGGCTGGGCATCACGGTCAACACCATGGTGCAGGTGGCCTGGGGTCTCCAGCTCGCCGGGCTCACCGGCGCCGACGACATCGTGTTCGGCGCCACCGTCTCCGGCCGTCCGCCCGAGATCGAGGGCGTCGAGAGCATCGTCGGCCTGTTCATCAACACCGTGCCCGTACGGATCAGGCTGGACGCGGCCGAGACCCTCCGGTCGCTGCTCCTGCGCGTCCAGGCCGAGCAGTCGGCGCTGCTAGACCACCACTACATCGGGCTCACCGAGATCCAGCGCGCCACCGGTCACGGCGAGCTGTTCGACAGTCTGGTCGCGTTCGAGAGCTATCCGGTGGACGCGGAGAGCCTGCGGGGCTCGCTCGGTGACCTCACCGTCACCGGCGTCGACGGGGCCGACGCCACGCACTACCCGCTGACACTCATCGCCGTGCCCGGCCGGAGGCTCCAGCTGCGCCTCGGCTACCAGGACGGCCTGTTCTCCGAGGAATCCGTCGCCGGGATCCTCGGCAATCTGGAAACCGTCCTGCGGACCGTCGCCGGAGGCGGTACCCAGCCGGTCGGCGACGTCATGCGGTCGGTCGCACCGCCGCTCGGCTGGGTGGTGCCCGAATCCGCCCCGCGCGCCGGTGACGTCTCGTCCCGGGGTCTCCTGACCGCCGGCGGGGCCGGAGCCGGCGGCCGTGCGCCGCGCACGCCGCAGGAGGAGATGCTCTGCGGCCTGTTCGCCGAGATCCTCGGCGTCCCGTCGGTGTCGATCGACGACAACTTCTTCGACCTCGGCGGCCACTCGCTGCTCGCCACCCGCCTGGTGAGCCGGATCAGGAGCGTCTTCGAGATCGAGCTGCCGGTGCGCGCCCTCTTCGATGCGCAGTCGGTGGTGGCGTTGGCGGAGCGGGTGGTGGGTTCGTCGGTGGGTGGGCGTGCGGCGTTGGTGCCGATGGTGCGTCCTGAGCGGGTTCCGTTGTCTTTTGCTCAGCGGCGTCTGTGGTTCTTGAATCGTATGGAGGGGCCGAGCGGGACGTACAACATTCCGTTGGGTGTGCGTTTGTCGGGTGTGCTGGATGTGGTGGCTCTGCGGGCGGCTCTG
>NZ_JBIAJR010000022.1:0-32854 GCF_042872025.1 Streptomyces sp. NPDC005494 | reverse complement strand
CTGCGCCATCAGCTGGGCCACCAGAGCCCTGTCCAGAGACGGCGCGACCGCCTCCTCGCCCGCCTCGACAGTCGAACGCGTATTCTGCTTCACGGCCCTGCTCCCATCGGTCACAGCAGCCATAACTGCCGTGACCTATCGGGGAGTTACACCGTTCACGCTACAGACCCCCTCGACGAACGACAACGCGGAGAGGTCCTTGACCTTGCCCGGGTCGAGTTCGGGCCGGAATGAGAAGTCGTAGTCTTCCAGCGCCTTGTGGTGAGGCAGCTTCGAGATCCGCAGACCGGTTGGGACTTCGTGACCCATGACCTCGACCATCTGGCGAGGGCGGACCCTGCGGGCCGGCACCGAGTAGAGGTTCGCGTCGAAGGCGACGAGGCAGTCCTTGCCAACGTAGCGAACGTGCCGCTGCGTGACCACATAAGGCGTCTGCGGCAGCGGCCGCAGGGCCACGTCGTCGCGGACCGCCCGCAGGCCGATGACCTCGCCATGGGTGCCGTGGACCTTCGCCTGCCGCATCGGAACCCACGCAGTGAACGCGGCGTTCATTTCCTCGATGGAGGAGAAGGCGCGTCTGGCCAGTACGTGATCGCGGACGATCAGCACCTGCCGCTCGACACGGCCTTTCCCCGTGGGCCGGTAGGCGGCAAGCACGTCGGGATCGAAGTCGTAATGCGCGGCGAACGCGACGGCCTCGGGATGCAGCGGGACCGCCTCACCCGGTGCGACATGCCGACGGACCACCGTTTTCGTGCGGTCGTAGACGATCGACATCGGCACCCCGCCGAAGTGCGCGAACGCCTGACGGTGGCAGTAGAAGAAGGTGGCCAGGTCCTGGCTGGTGGTGAAGCAGCAGAACGGATCCCGCGAGTAGGACAACGTCATATGGAACGAGTAGACCTTCGGGATGCCCACGTGAGCGAGGATCTTGCCCTCGTCACCCCAGTCGACCTGGGCCTGGGCCCCTGGCACCACCTCGAACCGGCGGTGCAACCCCGCCAGCTCACTCGGGCTGATGCCCAGTTCCTCCGCAATGCGGGGCCGGGCCTCCTGCAAGTAGATCTTGACGCGCTGGTAGTTGATCGTGAACGCGTACTCCGCCACCAAGCGTTCGTGGCACCGCCCCTTTGAGTAGGACCTCGGCCCGCAGCATCGCGTCGATCAACGGCGCGACTTCGTCCACCACCCGCTGGTACGGCTGACCGTTGGGAGCCCGCCGCGGCGGCGCGACCGGCGTCTCGCCCGACAAGTACTTGCCGACCGTACGACGGATCAGCCCGGTCTCTTTGGCGATCTTCCGCAAGCTCATCGCACCGGACTCATACAGACCTTGAGAGCCCTCGTGCGTCAGGAGGATTCGTCGAGTCTGGCGGCGGTGGCGTTCGGTCGGCCGACTCGGCGTAGGTATCGCCCTTGGGCGGCTTGTTCGGACTCGAGGTGAGTGCTGCGGCAATCCTGCGGACGGTCAGCAGGGGCTTGCCGTCGGCGGCTTCTGTCCGGGCGGCGAGAAGTAGCGCGGCTCGGCCTGGTCGATGTCCTCGCGTGCCGAGCGGATAGCGGATAAGGGACAGGGCGTCGAGGACGTCGGACCCATCGGCGCGGTCGACCGGTTCTCGCTGCGGGATTTGGCGGGCCTGGGCAGTGATGACCGCTTGCAAGGCGACGGGATGCTCGCGGTCACCCGGCACCGTCGCTCGTCGTCGAGCGTTGCGCCATGGCGGTCGAGGAGACGGGCCGGTGCGACAGCCTGGTTGTCCCCAAGGGCACCGGGAACCGCGCGGAGAGAGCGGGCGTCCCCCAGTGTCCCGTCTCGAACGATCTGGTTCCCATCTCAAGTGATCTGGTTCGATTCGCTTCTCGTCTCAGGTGCCCTGACTAGCCGAGTGTCGATCGGACGTCCAGGCTTGGACCACCTCACAGACACATCCAGCAGTAGAGCTGCTCGCCGGCTTCGAGAGCCCTCCTTGCGAGGTGGATGAGTTCTTCAGCCACCGGCTGCATGTCTTGGACGCGCGCTCCGTGCAGCTCTTCCGCCTGCACCCACCTGGCGACGATGGCTGGCACTTCGGAGTCGCGCACAGCCGCCAGAGTGTCCCTTACCAGGGGATTGAGTTCGGATACCCACGGTCCCGTCACCCACGGGTCGTCCTCGTCCTGGAGGCCGTCAGGGCCGGGTACCGGGGAGGTCGGCCACAGGGTCACCTCCTCGACCAGGTCCACTCGCCACTGGACCTGCTGGATGGCAGCAATCAGCATCGCCAAGACAACGGTCGGATCCACGTGCTTGGCCTCAACCCCATCGACGACAGGGCGCCCTGCGCTGAGCGGGGATCCGCCATCCGCCCGCTTAAGCTCCTCCACGACCGATACCGCATCCACCGCTCGGAAGTAGTCAGTCAGAGCGCCCATTGCTTTCCTCGTCAGCTTTCAGTTCGTGGGCAGGTAGTAGATCAGGCACCGCCCACAGTAGGAGAGGGCGGGCCAGATCAACTGACACGAGGTTCGGCATCCACGAGCGCCGAACCACATCGCCTGAGAATCCGCCTCGCAGGGCGTCTCGAACGAACCGGTCGCCGCAGATCACAGCCCGACCCCCGGACCAGATCCTCTGAGACGGGACACCCGGAAACTCGTCGACCCTCGAAACGGGCCCGGTCCGGCGCGCAGCGGTCAGAGAAGACAGGCCGGAATCCCAGGAGGTTGCTCGGTGAGGATGACGTGCTCGGCCAGGCGTTTCAGCTGGGCGCGGGTGCCTCCGATGTTGAGGTGTTCGCCGTTCTTGCTGGCATGATGGGGGGTTCGACCGGAATCGCGGCCGTAACTCCTGCTTCGCCGCGGACCCGGCCATGGCCGGTTCGGCAGTTCCCACCCTCGGTCGCGTCACACCGCACGGGCCGAGTCGAACCGGCGCCGAGCCTCCTCGATAGGGTCCAGATAGGTGCGGGTCCAGGTGCACATACCGTTGACCGTGGTGCGCAGTGCTTGGCCGGCTTCGGTGAGGCGGTACTCGACACGTGGCGGCACCACCGGATAAACGGTCCTGTCGACCAACCCGTCCCGTTCGAGGTGCCGCAGCGTCTGGGACAGCATCTTGTGACTGATGCCTCCGACCTGCGTCTGCAACTCGGTGAAACGCAGGGTGCGGTCAGCCAGGACGTTGATGAGCAGCAACGCCCATTTGTTGGCTACGCCCGCGAAGATCTCACGGGCCAGCGAGTCGACGCGGGTGAGATCCGTGTCGGCCGGATCACGGGCGGGGTGCTTGGTTACCACGAGGTGCCCCTCTCACGGAAAGGTGCGTTCTTCCAGGTCGGAGCATACTCTCCTACGGTTAGTCCGTATCTGCTGGAGACTGATCCAGTCTGAACGGACCCCTGGAGCAACGATGATCCTCAAGACCTACGCCCGCCTTTGGGCCGACGACCTGAGCACAACTCTTCCCCTGCTGGAGCGCCTGACGGGAACGCGTCCGGACTTGCACTTCGCCTTCGATGAGATCGAGCTCGCCGCCATCGGTGATTTCCTCGTCATCGCCGGGCCTGCCGAGGCACGCGCTCGGTATGCCCACGCCACGGCCACAGTGATTGTCTCCGACCTGGACCAAGCGCGCGCGGCACTGGGCGAGGCAGGCGCCGAGATCGCAACGGAGGAGGCGACCAGCGCAACCGGCCGCTTCCTCTACGCCCGGCATCGGGGCGGAGCGGAGGCCGAGTACGTCGAATGGAAGCCGGAGGTGCGGCGTCAGGTACTCGGCGCGTAGGTGCCTGCCCGCTCCTTCGGAGAGGAATGCTCAGTGGGCGGGTCGTGAGGTGATGTCTATTTTTGATTGGGATAAGGGTAATGTCGCTTATGACGGTGTGTCGGCTATTGGTTCCTGGCGAAGCCGCCGGTGTGGGCCTCGGTGAGGTTGCCGAGTTTTGACCAGGCTGTTCAGCTTGGCGCGGGTGTCTTCGAGTGTTCTTCTGCAGCAGTTCGTGGCCGAGGGCTTCGGAGACGCCGCTCCGGCCGCGTGGTTGGAGGCGTCGAGGATGCGGGGCTAGGCCGGGTGCTCGGTGACACTCGTGGCCGTCGAGCGGGTGCAGTCCGGCGCCCACTACCCCAGTGACGTCGCCACCGGGGCCGCCATCGGCCTCATCAGCGCCTGGCTGGTCAGGCACCTCCCGCAGCAGGCGCTGCGCATGTGGCGATGACAGGAGCAGGGGACCTGGTCATCGGCGTCGTCGGCCCGAGGAGTTGGGGGCACGGCTGCGAAGCGCGGCCGTGCCCCCAGGGGCAGTCGGTCGGGTCAGTCCGTCATGTTGCCCATCTTCCAGACGGTCATGGACTTGATGACGCTGCCGTCACCGAACAGTCGCAGGCCCAGCGAGTCCTGCCGGAAGGGGTAGGCGCGGGTGGTGATGGACTTGTGGGAGTTGGCGTAGGCCTCGATCATCGACCGGTCGAGGAACACGTCGAGGGTCAGGTTGCCGCCCGAGAGCGTGAGCGGACCCTTGTGGATGCCGAAGTTGGGTTCGGCGCTGGAGTTGTTTCCGGATCGTGTGCGGTCGACGCCGAGTTGTCCTGCGGCGCCGTCGTAGAAGAGGCGAGTTCGCTCTTCGTCTCCGGGGCTTCGGAGTACGTCGAGGCCGAAGGTGTCCGCGGTTCCTCGTTCCATGGTCAGTTTGATGTGGAGCATGTTGCCCTTCACGGCGGCCAGGCGTGTATTGGCGTCGTTGAGGGAAGTCGGTGCGGTGATGTTCAGGAGGGGTTCACCGGTGTGGAGGCGTGAAACTTCCTCCACGGGGCGGAAGCCGAGGTCTCCGTCGGGCCGCATGTTCAGTTCGATGGGCAGGCCCGCGTTGTGGGCCCAGCCGGCGTCGTAATGGGCGCGTTCGGTGCGCCGGTCCTGGGCGATGCTGAAGACGAGGGAGCGTCCCTTGTCGTCGACGGTTCCGCTGGGGCCGGTGAAGTGGTCGCCGTAGTCCATCAGCTTGGGCTCGGTCGTGTCGGGTGTCCATCGGCGGGCCCCGGCGTCCCAGGTGCCGACCCAGTAGTAGACGAACTTGCTGCTGTATTCGCCGGGGCCGGCGGGGAAGGCCGGGTTGATGAGCAGTGCCCGGCGCTGGCGGCCCTGGGAGTCCTTGCCGATGGGCAGGAAGGTGGGGAGCTCCCAGACCTGGCCGGTCTTGGGGTGGGCTGCGACGTCGCCGACCATCAGAGGGCCTGAGTAGGTCCAGTCGGTGAGGTTCTTGGAGGTGTAGAGGAGGGCGGTGCCGCCGATGTCGGTGCCCGAGGTGTTCTGGACGCCAGAGCCCATCAGCTGGAACCAGGTGTCTCCCTCCTTCCAGACAAAGGGGTCGCGGAAGTCGCCGTAGCGGACCTTGCGTCCCGCGCCGACGTCGAGGTCGGCGGTCTGGCTGGTGACCAGGGTGGGGTGCATCTTCCACTCGACGAGGTCGGGGTCGCTGGGATCGACGGGGCGGGCGAGACCGGTTGCCTGGTTGGGGCGCTGGGCGTCGTTCCCGGCCGTGAACAGCAGGACGGGCACGCCGTTCTCGTCGAGGGTCGAGTCGCCCGACCAGACGCCGTCGGGTGCCACGCTGTCGGCGGTGGGGACGAGAGCGTCGGGCAGGTCCTTCCAGTGGACCAGGTCCTCGCTGACCGCGTGACCCCAGCCGATGTTGTGCCAGTAGGGGCCGTGGGAGTTGTGCTGGTAGAAGAGGTGGTACTTGCCGTTGACCTGGATGGGCGCGTGGGGTTCGTTCATCCAGTGGTTGGGGGCGGTGAAGTGGTAGCCGGGACGGTAGCGGTCGCCGTCGTAGCGTGCGCGGTCCATGGCCATGCGGGCTTGGGGAATGCTGCCGCCGCTGAACGACTGCAGGTCCTTGCTGTGGCTCGCCGTGACGGATGCGGGGGTGAGCGGGTCGGTGTGGACCTTCACTTCGTCGATCAGGCCGTTGAACATGTTGACGGCGAAAGTACCGTTGATGATCGCGGGCTGGTTGTGGCGCCCGATGATCAAGGGGACATCGGCCTTGGCCAGGCGTGCGCTGGTGGGGATGGCGCTCTGGGCGACCTGCTCGCCGTTCAGGTACAGCCGGATGGCGCCTTGACCCGGCGCGAACACGGCGGCGAGGTGCGCCCATTTCCCGGCGTCCAGAGCCGCGGACTTGGGCACCTTCGTCTCGTACCAGGTGTCGCCGGTGCCGACGCCGAACTCCCATACCCCGTGCCGTCCGACGCCGAGGGAGAAGCCGCGCTTGGCGCCCTTGTCCTGCTGGTTGACGATGGCGGAGGGCTTGCCCTCGTCGCCCCATTCGAAGGCGCGCGGGGCGACCCATCCTTCGATGGTCATGCCGTCGGTGGGAATCTGTGTCTGGGAGGCGGCGCGTGTGACCCAGGTGGAGTAGCCGTCGAACAGGAGGGCGCCGGAGAGGACGCCTTCTTCTTCGCGTTCGGTGCGCCACAGAGGAGCACTGTCCGGCTTGTCCACCGCGTCGTTGAAGACGTAGCTGATGGGGTCAGCGGCCTGGCTGATCCGCTCCGTGGTCGTGGTGCCCTGGCCTTCGGCGAAGTCCCAGTAGGCGGCCAGACCCTCCTGCGCCGGGTCGGGCGCCTTGTCGATGCCGACGCGGACGTCGTCGAGGTTGATGTGGCCCCAGCCGCCGGTGGCCTGGTCGACCGCGGTGATGCGCAGTTGTTCGCCGAGGTGCTCGCGGGCGTCCCAGGTGACGCGGCGGTACGCCTCGTCGTCGGTGCCGGTGGCCTTGTGGAGAACGGTTCCGTTCAGGGTGGTCAGTGCGACGTACAGCTGGGCTTCGTTGCGGCCGCCGGAGACCAGGGCGCTGACCATCCCGGTGCCGTTCACGGTGAACGGCTCGGAGGTGATGGTTCCTGTGGCACCGTCGCCGCCGCCGGCGAATCCCCACAGGTGGTGGGTGCCTGCCTGGTTGAAGCAGCACCCCCACCCCCATCCCGGATCGTCGGTGACCGCGCCGACGAACGCGGAGCCGGTGGTTGTCCAGCCGCTGAGGTTGCCGGTCTCGAAGCCGGGGTTGGACAGGCTGGTCCCACTCGCGCTGGCGGTCTTCGCCATCATCGGTGACGTCAGACCGAGACATATCGTGAGCGCGAGCAGTAGACGCAGCAGAGTGCGCCTGGTTCCTGGTGCGTGGTGCGCCGGGTAGCGCGTTCGCATGCGAACCTCCGATGTGGGGGTGATGGTGTGCGGGTGGGTGGGACGCCGGCCCCGGGCGAACCTGTGCGGATCAGGAGCGGCGCGTATGGGGGTGCGGCTTCTCAGGGGCGCTTGACGGGGACGTTGACGTCGTCGACGTTGATGTGGCCCCAGCCGCCCGAAGCGCGGTCGACGATCTCGATGTAGATCCGGTCGCCGAGGTATGCGGCAAGGTCGAAGACGACCCGGCGGTACTGCTCTGTGCCGCGGCCGGTGGCCTTGGCCAGGACCTTGCCGTCGTCGGCGCGGACGACGGCCGCGTAGAGCTGGTCGGGGTTGTCGCCGCCGGAGACGAGCAGGTCGACGACGCCATCTCCCCCGAGGACCACGGCGGCGGAGCGCAGGACGCCGGTGGCGTCGTCTCCGCCCGCGTCCGGGTTGAAGCCCCACAGGTGGTGGCCGGCCGGGTCGTCGTCGGTCTCGGCCTGGTAGAAGGGGCCGCCCCAACCCCAGTCGGGGCGAGTGGTCACGTTGGCGTCGCTGAAGGTCGTGCCCGACACGACGGTCCATCCGGTGAGGTCGCCGGTGGCGAAGTCGTGGTTGGGCAGCGCGTCGACGTCCGTGGGACGCGGCGGGTCGTAGGCGCCGGGGGCTACGGTCCCGTCGTAGGCGCCGTTCATGCGCCATACGTCGATGGACACCACGTGGGGGGAGCCACCCGCACTGGTCAGGCGCAGGCCGGTGGCGTCCTGCCGGGTCGGGTAGAGGCGGCTGGTGAGGCTGTTGCTGCCGTTGATGTACGCCTCGATCATCGAGCGGTCGAGCAGGACCCTCAACCTGAGCTGTCCGCCGTCGAGTTCCGCGCTCCCGCCGTGGATGCCCTTGCGCACGTCCGGGTCGAGGCTGGAGCGGCTGCGGTCGATCTCGAAGCGGTGGGTGGCCGTGTCGTAGGACAGCAGGGTTTCTTCGGTGCCGTCGGCGCTGGAGCGGACCGCCAGGGTGATCGTCCTCGCGCCGCGCGGCTCGACGACGGCGCTGATGTCCAGCAGGTCACCGGAGACATCGGCCAGGCGTCGGTCGGCTTCCTCGACCGAGGCGTGCCGGATGTGGGCGAGCTTCTTGCCGCGGAGCGTGGCTGTCTCGGCTATCGGTTCGACGCCCAGGGTGTTGTCCTCGCGCAGCGAGAGGCTCACGGGCATGCCGGCGTTGTGCGCCCAGCCGGACTGGGCGTGCTGCTGTTCGGTGCGGCGGTCCTGGGTGATGCTGAAGACCACGGACCGGCCGTCGGGGGTGACGAAGCCGGACGGGCCGGTGAAGTGCTCGCCGAAGTCGAACTCGCGGGGCTTCTCGTGGTCGGGTACGAAGCGGTGCCGCCGCTTGTCGAAGGTGCCGATCCAGTAGTAGGTGTGCTTGACGGCGTTCGGGTTGAAGCCTTCCCACCACGGGCAGATCAGCAGGATGTGCTTGCCGGTGCGCCGGCCCCGGGGGCCGGGGAGCGGGAGGAGCACGGGCAGTTCCCACACCTCCCCGGGCTCCGGCTGGGTGGCGAGGTCGTTCTGGTGCAGCGGGCCCCGATACGTCCACGGCCCCTCGGGCCGGCGGGCGGTATGGAGGAGCGCGGTGCCACCGTGTTTGTGGGTGACCTGGGTGCCGTCGTAGTCGACGATGCCGCTGCCGACCAGTTGGTACCAGGTGCCGTCCTCTTCCCAGACGAACGGGTCGCGGAAGTTCTCCGCCCACGCGGTGCCGGGGCCGGCCGGCAGTTCCGCCGGGGCTTCGGTGACCGGTTCGGGTCGCATCGTCCAGGTGGGCAGGTCGGTGTCGAGGTCGGCCTGGTAGGTGGACACGGCGAGTCCGGTGCGCTGCCGGTAGCGGAGGCGGTCGTCGCCGCCGGTGAAGAAGAGGACCGGTCCCCGGTCTCCGTCGACGTAGGCGGAGCCCGACCAGCAGCCGTCCGGGCCGGCCGAGTCCGCGGCCGGGGCGAGGGCGATCGGCAGGTCGCGCCAGTGCACCATGTCGGTGCTGACAGCGTGCCCCCAGTGAATCTGGCCCCAGAAGGGACCGAGCGGATCGTGCTGGTAGAAGATGTGGTACTTGCCCTTGAAGTAGACGGGCGCGTGTGGCTCGTTCATCCAGTGCCAGGGCGGCAGCATGTGGAACTGGGGGCGGTGCCGGTCGCCGTCGAAGCGGGCCCGGTCGGGGGTCAGGTCCGGGCGGGGTACGCGGCGGCCCGGCAGCGCGGCGATTCTCGCGGCGTGCTCCCGCTGCGCGGTCGCGTCGTCCAGGGCGCCCGGGCGGATGGCGAGGCTGTCCATCAGGCCCATGTACATGTTGGCGTGGAACTCGCCGTTGAGCAGGGTGGGGCGGTTGTGCTTCCCGATGAGGAGGGGCACCCCGGCAGCCTGCACGGGGGGCTGGTCGGGGGTGGTGGCCGTTCCGATCGGCAGGCCGTCGCGGTAGAGGCGCAGCTGGTGGGCGGCCGGGTCGTAGGTGGCCGCGACATGGGTCCACCTGTTCTTGCCGGCCGGCTGGTCCGGGGCTCCCTTGACCTCGACCAGGTCGGTTCCGAAGCCGAGCTGGAAGACGATCTGGCCGAAGCGGCGCAGGCCGAGCAGGAATCCGGTCCTGGCGTCCGGGTCGTGCTGGTTGATCAGGGCCTGGGGCTTGCCGTCGATGCCGTGCTCGTAGGCGTAGGGGGCGATCCACACGTCGATGGTCATGCCGTCGGCGAAGTCGAGTTCGCCGGGCCCCTCGGCGGTGACGAAGGTGGAGTAGCCGTCGAAGTACAGCGCCCGGCCGCTCACTCCGCGTCGGCGTACAGGGTCGCTGTCGGGCTTGTAGCGGGCGTCGTTGAAGACGTAGCCGACGGGGTTCGCGGAGCCGGAGACCGCCTCGCGGGCGACGGAACCGGCGCGTTCCTCGAAGTCCCAGCGCGCGACAGGGCTTCGAGGGCTGGTCCGTCCGCCGGATGCGGCGGCGTGAGCGGGAGCGAACGAGAGCGGGAGGACCGCGCCGCCGACGACGGCGGACACGACCCTGAGGGCTGTTCTTCTCCTCATGCGAGCTCCTGGAGTGCGGGCAGTCTGACGACCTGCCAAACCGTTTTAGGTGATGGGTCGGCATGGTTCGCGCGGCGTCTGCGCTAAAGCAAGAGCTAACGCACACAGATTTCGATGTCGTGTCATCCATAGGCGCCCGAAACGGAACAAAAGTTCATCGTTACGCAGGCGAGATGTCCGGGGTGTTGACAGCGTATGACGGGTGGAGCAATCTCATCACACCTTGCTAATCCGATTTAGCCGAACGGAGCTGATCCTCTGATGTCCGAGCGTCGCGTGACCATGGCCGATGTCGCCCGCAGGGCGGGTGTCTCGCCGACAACCGCGTCGTTCGCCCTGTCCGGCCGGACCGACATGCGCATCTCCGACGCCTCGCGCGAACGCGTTCTGGAGGCCGCCCGGGAGCTCGGCTACCGTCCGAACGTCACGGCACGCAGCCTGCGGACAAAATCCACGCAGACGATCGGCCTCGTCTCGGACCGGATCACCACGACACCGTTCGCGGGCGATGTGATCCGCGGCGCCATGGAAGCCGCCAGGGAGAAGGACCACCTGCTGTTCATCACCGAGGCGGGCGGCGACCGCGCCGCCGAGTCGTCGCTCGTCCACGCTCTGCTGGACCGTCAGGTCGACGCGGTGATCTACGCATCCATGTTCACCCGGTACGTGACCCCGCCCAAGGAGCTGTTCGGGCGCCGGGTGGTCCTGTTGAACTGCCTGGCCCCCGGCTTCGACGCGCCCTCCGTGGTCCCGGATGAGTTCGAGGCCGGGCGGGACGCCGCCAGGGCTCTGCTCGCCGCCGGCCACTCGGAGGGGATCTGGGCGATCGGCGGCCACCAGGCCGTACCGGCCACTCCTGAGGGAATCGTCGCCGGCAACGAGCGCATGCGCGGCCTGGAGGAGGTCCTGCGGGAGGGCGGAGCACGCCTGGAGGGCGTCATCGAGTGCGACTGGGACACGCTCGACGGCCATCGTGAGGTGTCCGCCCTGCTGGCGGCGGGGCACCGTCCCCGCGCCCTGGTGTGTCTGGCCGACCGAGTGTCCTTCGGCGCCTACCAGGCGCTCGGTGAGGCAGGTCTGTCGGTGCCGGGCGACGTGTCGGTCATCTCGTTCGACGACCAGGACATCGCTTCCGTCCTGCGTCCGGCACTCACCACGCTACGGCTGCCGCACTACGGGCTCGGGCACCTCGCGATGGAACTGATCCTCCGCCCGGGCCCGCTCGAAGCCGTCGTGCACCGGGTGCCCATGCCCCTGCAGAGCCGTGCCTCGCTCGCCGCACCCGTCGGCCGCTGACGCACGGCGCCCCAGACAGTCGTCCCGTCACCCGCACCGATGATCGGGCGGGTGACGGGACGACCACCAAGAACAGCGACCGTCGCAACCGGTCGCCGAGGGCGGGTCCTGCAAGACCCGTCTCAGTGAGATGGAGGAACCTCATGCTGTTCAGAACACGACGCCTCGCTGCTGCGAGTGTAGCCGTCACGGCGGCGACCGCGCTGGTCGCCGGATGCACCTCAGGGGGCGGGGGCACGTCCGGTGCGAGCGGCGACACGCTGACCCTGTGGACGCACAACGCCGGCAACTCGGTGGAACTCGATGTCGTCAAGAAGATCATCAAGGACTTCAACGGCTCTCAGGACAAGTACAAGGTCAAGCTGCAGGCGTTCCCGCAGAGCGACTACAACAACTCGGTCGTGGCGGCTGCCTCCGCCCGGAAGCTGCCCTGCCTCCTGGACGTCGACGGCCCCAATGTGGCGAACTGGGCATGGGGCGGCTACCTGGACCCGATCGACGTCACCGGCAGTGAAGTCCCCGTGCTCAGCCAGCTGCCCAGCACCGTCGGACGGTACGACGACAAGCTCTACGCTTTCGGCTTCTACGACGTCTCGCTGGCCTTCTTCGCCCGCAAATCAGTACTGGAGGAGCACGGCATCCGTGTCGCCACCATGGACAAGCCCTGGACCAAGGACGAGTTCGACACGGCACTCGCCAAGCTGAAGAAGAGCGGCTCGTTCGAGTACCCGCTGGAGATGGGCACCGGCGGCACCGGCGAGTGGTGGTCGTACGCCTACTCCCCGCAGCTGCAGAGCTTCGGCGGGGACCTGATCGACCGTGGCGACTACAAGAGCGCCTCGGGCACCCTCGACAGCAAGGCCGCCGTGGACTGGGCCACCTGGTTCCAGTCGCTGGTGGCCAAGGACTACATGGCGAAGAAGTCCGGAGCCGACCCCAACAAGGACTTCCTGGCAGGCAAGAGCGCCATCCAGTGGGACGGCAGCTGGAACGCCGCCAAGAACGCCGAGAAGCTCGGCGACGACCTGGCGATCATCCCGCCGGTGGACTTCGAGAACGGGCCGAAGATCGGCGGTGCGTCCTGGCAGTGGGCGATGAGTTCCACCTGTTCCAACAAGGCCGGGGCCCAGGAGTGGCTGAAGTTCTCCCGCCAGACGAAGTACTTCGCCGAATACGCCAAGGCCACCAGCACCATCCCGGCCACCGAGGCCGCCGCGCAGCAGATCGCCGATTACCAGCCGGGCGGCAAGTTCGAGGTACTCGCAGAGTTCGCGCGCAGATACGCGATGGTGCGCCCCGCCACACCGGCCTACCCCTACATCTCCACCGAGTTCGAGAAGGCGGCCAAGGACGTCCTGGCCGGCGCCGACCCGCAGAAGGCCCTCGGCCAAGCCGCGAAGGACATCGACAGCAACCTGAAGACGAACAACTACTACTCCAACTGACCCACCCGGCCCGGCTCGGGCGCGACCACACCGTCCGAGCCGGACCGACCCTCTGGAGATACCGTGCCCACCATGACCGCGGCCCGCAAGCGGCTGCGTCCGGTCCGGCGAACCCGAACGACCAACGCCCGTCGCCGTGAAAGCCTCACCGCCTTCGGCATGGCCACACCGGCCGTCGCGCTACTGATCGTCTTCCTCGTCATACCGGTCGCTCTGGCCTTCGCCCTGGCGTTCACCGACGCCAGGCTCGTCTCACCCACCCCGGCCCGCTTCGTCGGTCTGAGGAACTTCACCCTGCTCTTCCAGGACCCGACCTTCTACAAGTCCCTCCGCAACACGGCCTACTTCGCCGCCGTCGTCGTCCCGCTCCAGGCCGGGCTCGCCCTGGTCCTGGCCCTGCTGGTCAACGCCAAGGTACGGGGCGTCAACTTCTTCCGCACCGTGTACTTCCTGCCGGTCGTCACCTCGATGGTCGTGGTGTCCCTCCTGTGGACCTTCCTCTACCGGAAGGACGGTCTGGTCAACCACGTCATCTCCACGCTCACCCTCGGCCATGCCGAGGGACCGGACTGGCTTGGGGACCCGGCCACCGCGATGCCCGCCATCATCCTGATGTCGGTGTGGCAGGGCGTCGGCTTCCACATGATCATCTGGCTGGCCGGTCTGCAGACCATCCCCGCGGAGCTGTACGAGGCCGCCGACCTCGACGGAGCGACCCGCTGGCACCGCTTCCGCCACGTCACCTGGCCAGGACTGCGCGCCACCCGCACGTTCGTACTCGTCACCATCACGATCGCGGCCTTCAGCCTCTTCACCCAGATCAGGGTGATGACGCAGGGCGGCCCTCTCGACTCCACCACCACCGTCGTCTACCAGGCGGTGCACACCGGCTATGACCAGCAGCAGACCGCCTACGCGGCGGCCATCTCGCTGATCTTCTTCGTGCTCGTACTGAGCGTGTCCCTCGTCCAGCGCTTCCTGACCCGGGAGAAGGACTGACATGACTGCCTTCCTCAAGCACCTCGGCGGTCACACCGGCCGCATCGCCCTGGCCCTGGTCTTCGCGCTCCCGCTGGTCTTCATGCTCGTCTCGTCGTTCAAGCCGGACGACCAGATCTTCGGCGACCTGGACTCCCTGCGTGCCTTCCTGCCCATCGGCGCCCTGTCGCTGGACAACTACACGGCCGTCTTCGACCGGGTTCCCGCGGCACGCTTCCTGCTGAACTCCGTCCTGATCTCCGCCAGCACGGTGGTGCTCGGCATCGTGATCAACAGCATGGCCGCCTTCGCCCTGTCACGGATGCGGTGGCCCGGCCGCAAGGTCGTCCTGACCGCGGTCATCGCCACTCTCATCGTGCCGTTCGAGACCTTCGCCCTGCCGCTGGTGTGGTGGGTCAACCAACTGCCGCTGCTGAGCGTCAACGGCTTCCACCTCCAGTGGAGCACCGGCTGGATGGACACCTATCAGGTGCAGATCCTGCCGTTCGTCGCCAACGCCTTCTCGGTCTTCTTCTTCCACCAGTACTTCCAGAGCATCCCCAAGGAGCTGGACGAGGCAGCCATTGTGGACGGCGCCGGCTGGTTCACCATCTACCGCCGCATCGTCATGCCGCTGTCCGGGCCGGCCGTCGCCACCGTCGCGATCCTGACCTTCCTCCCGGCCTGGAACTCCTACCTCTGGCCGCTGATGGTCGTACAGAGCGAGGAACTGCGGCCGGTGATGGTGGGCATCTCCTACTTCTTCCAGCTGAACGTCGGATGGGGCCAGATCATGGCGTACTCCTCCATGATCACCGTGCCGATCCTGGCGCTCTTCGTGGCGTTCCAGCGCTCCTTCGTCAACAGCATCGCCTCCAGCGGCGTCAAGGGCTGACCCCGCGCAGCGGCATCACCAGCCGCTCGTCGTACCTCGCCCGTCGTGACGTCCCTGTGCTCCGCGCACCCTGAGAAAGGCCCCGTGTGCCCACGTCGCCTGCCGACCCCCACCTCCCGGCCGTACATCTGAGGCCGCCCCGCAACTGGATCAACGACCCCAACGGCCTGGTCTTCCACGACGGCCACTACCACGTGTTCTTCCAGTACAACCCGCACGGCCCGCAGCACTCAAACGTGCACTGGGGCCACTTCCGCAGCCCCGACCTGATCAACTGGGAGCCGCTCCCCGTCGCCCTCACCCCCACCCCCGGCGGATACGACGCCGACGGCTGCTTCTCGGGCAACGCCGTCTCCCTCGGCGACCGCATGGTGGCCTTCTACTCCGCCCACCGCAACGACCGCTGGTGGCAGCCCGTCACCACCGCGGAGTCGTCCGACAACGGCACCACCTGGACCAAACGTCCGGAACTGCTGATCCCTGAACCCCCCGCCGGCACCACCATGTACCGAGACCCCTACGTCTGGCAGCAGGACGAGCGCTGGCGAATGCTCGTCGGCTCAGCCCTCGACGACGGCAGCGCCGCAGCCCTGTTGTACGAGTCCGACAACCTGGAGAACTGGACGTACCTCGGGCCCTTCCACACCAGCGAAGCCGCACCCGGCACCGGGCCGGTCGGCTGGGAGTGCCCCCAGTACGCCACGTTCGGCGATCAGAGCATCCTGATCGTCAGCGACTGGACCCCGCGGAACGGCCCCAGCCACACCACCGTCCACACCGGCCGCGAGCAGAACGGCCGATTCACGGCAACCGCAAGCCCCGTACCGCTGGATCACGGCCCCGACATCTACGCTCCTGCCCTGCTGAAGGCCCCTGGGGAAGACCGATGGCTGCTGTGGGGCTGGGCCTGGGAGGCCCGTGACGAGGACTGGGCGCACGAAGCGGGCTGGGCCGGCGTCCTCACCCTTCCACGCGAGGTGAGCATCTCCACCGACGGCACCGTCGTCCAGCGCCCCGCCCGCGAATTCCTGGCCCTGCGCGGCGCCCGTTCCCTGCACCGGTACGGGTACGTCACACGAACCGAGCCCGTCGAACTCGGACAGGTCAGCCGCACCTTCGACCTCACCGCCTCCCTCATCCCCGACACCACTGGCACGAGCGGGCTGCGCCTGGTCACCTCTGCGGACGGATCGGAGTACCTCGACATCAGCCTCGACCCCGCGTCCGGACAGCTCATCGTCGACCGCGCCAACGCCTCACTGGACCCGCGTGCGCGAAGAGGCGCGTACACCGCCCCCTGTCCCGCCGCGGCCCGCCCGGGTACCCCCGTCGAACTGCGCGTGATCGTGGACCGCTCGATAGCGGAGGTCTACCTCGCGGACGGACAGGTCCTCACCCTGAGGTTCTACCCCCTCGCCGACGGGCCGTGGCGGCTGCAGGCCCGTACGACGGGCACCGGACGCGGCGACTTCGCCGTCGAAGCATGGGACCTGGCCACCGGCGATGTGCATCAAGTACCGGTCCCGGAGGGCCAGGCGCAGGACCCTGCACCCACGCATCCCTGACAAGCCAGAGGAGCGGGCTCGCCCCACACGGCCGGTGCGGCCTGCCTCCCACTCAGGCCGCGCCGCTTGCCTCAGTCACGTCCCTCGCAGCACATAGCGAACACTCGCGCCCCGGCTACGCCCACAGCGCGGTTGGCGGCATTCGCACACCTTCCCTGAGAGGCAGACAGTCACCATGGCCCGATCCGGGTCCCCCGGCAGCATCACCGTTCTCGGCGAGTGCGTCGCCGACATCTTCGAAGATTCCGCCCAGTCCGGCCCCGACGGGCTGTCGTTGCGGGCCATGCCGGGTGGCGGCCCCGCCAACACGGCCGTCGCGCTCGCCCGGCTCGGCACCCCCACCCGCTTTCTCGGACGCTTCTCCAACGACACCTTCGGGGCCCTCTTCCGAGCCCGCCTCGGCGCCTCCGGCGTCGACCTCACCGCCAGCGTGAACGCTTCCGAACCCAGCACTCTCGCCGTCGCCGACCTCGACGGGACAGGCCAGGCCGCCTACACCTTCTACGCCGACGGTGCCGCCGACTGGCAATGGACGGATCACGAACTCGCACAAGCCACGAACGACGATGCGGTATGCCTCCACACAGGCTCCCTCGCCCTGGTGCGTCAGCCCGGCGGCAGCCGCGTCGAGGACCATCTCGCCCAGGCGCGCGAGCACGCCACCGTGTCCATCGACCCCAATGTCCGCCCCCTGCTCGTACCGCCTCCCGTCTACCGGGAACGCCTCCCCCGCTGGTGCGCCGCCGCCGACATCCTCCGCCTCAGCGAAGAGGACTGCGGCATCCTCGCCCCCGGAGCCAGTTTCGAGGAGGCTTGCGACACCTGGCATGCTGCAGGAACGCCTCTCATCGTCATCACACTCGGCGGACGCGGAGCACTCGTATCACTGCACGGAAACCGCGCCATCGTCCCTGCACCGCCTGTCGCAATCGTTGACACTGTCGGCGCCGGCGACTCCTTCACCGCAGGTCTTCTCCACCGCCTGGCCGCCTCTGGGCGCCTCGGCGGCCGGATCGACGACCTGACCCTTGAAGATGTCATCGACGCTTGCACCTTCGCCGCCCACGTCGCAGCCCTGACGTGCTCGGTCTCCGGTGCAAATCCTCCCTGGGCAGACGGACCAACCCTGCGAATCGGTACAGCACCACGCTTGCCACAGCTCGGGAACTGACGACGCCCGGCTCCTGATACGTGGTCCCCGAGGACGTGCCGACACGATCTCCCGGCCCCCAAGCGCCAGACGATCGAGCGCTGTACTCGGCCGCTCTGGCCGAGTACAGCGCTGACGACCTCGTGCGCGGACAGCGGGGGGACGTCAAGCTCTGGATCGTCGATCATGGCTGCGTGCTGGGGAACGCGACGTGCACAGCGATCATCAGCAACCGGAGGATCACGGGCCTGTCAGCGGCTGTGATCGCTGAACTCAGCTACGACGTAGACACGTTGCGGTAAGAGCCGCCTCCAGTGAGGCATGCGTCTCGACTGTGGAATCAAGCGGCGGCCGGCAGTGCGAAGCACCGCATAGTCTTCGCCGACCAGCTCCTGGCCACGCTCGGGGACCTTCACTATGGATCGCCGCACCTCGCCGACGGCCACTGGGCCATCGGCGAGGTGCGGCCCTTGCTCGCGGAACAGGGATGCACCATCAGCCCCGACGTGCGGCTGCGGATACTGGCCGAAGCCGTCGATTATCCTGCCCAGGCCGGGAAGATCGGCCTCACCAAAGGCACCGAAATCGGTGTCCATCATCCTTTGGCCATGAGGACCGGGACCGCTTCGTCTCCGGCACGAAGCGTGCAGAACGCAGTGAAGACCATGGTGTTCACCCTCGGGGACAGGTGACTGCTCTTCTTCAGCCCGCCCAGACGCGGATGCTGCGCGGACATCATTCACGCCTCCGAGCTAGGCCCGATTCCTCGGTCCCGGGGGCTGCACGTGATGGTGGGTCTGGGTCGGGGAATGGCCCCGCGGGGGAAGCATCCGGTCGCGGAAAATCGGTCGCCGACTGTGTCGGTCAGAACAGGCGGCCAAAGCAACCGCCTCGCGACGCTCGTCGCTGCGGCCGCTCCTGAGACCGGACATCACCCTGTGCCTCCGCCCTTCGCGCCGCTACGCCATCACGAACGCGTTCGTTACGATCGGCCTATGAACGGGAGAAAAGAGCCGGTCAGCCGGCGCGAGCGTCCGGCCAAGCCTGCCCTGTCCCGGCGCTGGATCGTGGAAGCGGCCATGCGGATCATGCAGGACGAAGGGCTGGAGAAGCTCACCATGCGCCGCCTGGCGCAGGAGCTGGACACCGGCCCGGCCTCGTTGTACGTCTACGTCGCCAACACCGCCGAGCTGCATGCCGCCGTCCTGGACGAGCTGCTCGGCGAGGTCGATCTGAGCAGCCGGGACGGCGGTGGCGACTGGCGCGATCAGCTGCGCACCGTCATGACGTCGTACACCCTGGTGCTGTTCGAACACCCACAGCTCGCCCGGTCCGCTCTCGTGGCCAGGCCGAACGGCGAGAACTACCTGCGGCTGGTGGAACGCATCCTCGACCTGCTCGCGCGCAGCGGCGCCCCGCGCGTCCAGGTCGCCTGGGGGGTGGACAAGCTGCTCCAGGACGCCACGGCCACCGCCGCGGAACAGTCCACACACGAACACGACCCGACCTCCGGGGATGACTGGAACGCCACCGTGCGCGCGCTGCACGCCGTGGACGAGGCCACGCATCCGGCGATCGCCGCGCACATGCCGGACCTGATCGGCGGCACTGCCGGGGATCGCCTGCGCTGGAGTTTCGACGTCCTCGTCAACGGCATCACAGGCACTGCGGTACCGCACCAGGCCAACTGAGCCCTGATCGGACCGGCGTGCGGCACACGCCGGTCCGGCGGAGGCGGAGTTCTACGCAACCTCTGACGAACTTGTTCGCTACGAACATGTTCGTTAGTGTGGGAAGTGGCCGGAGGGACTGCTGCGACGCCACTGCGCACCACCGTTCCCTCGGCGCCGACGGCGGGAGCGCCTCCCCGGTGCGCGCCAGTCTCCCTACCCCTGCGAAGAGGTCCACCATGAGCACCATCCACTTCCCCGTCGCGATCATCGGCGGCGGCCTGGGCGGCCTGACCGCCGCCCGTGTCCTGCACGTCAACGGCATCGAGTCCGTCATCTTCGACCTGGAGTCAGGCCCACAAGCCCGCACGCAGGGCGGGATGCTCGACATCCACGAGGAGAACGGGCAGAAGGCGCTGCACGCCGCTGGTCTGCACGACGACTTCCTCAAGATCGTCCACGAGGGCGGCCAGGCCATGCGCCTGCTCGGCCCCGACGGCACCGTCCATGTCTCCAGCGAGGACGAAGGCGACGGCGACCGCCCGGAGGTCGACCGCGGCGACCTGCGCGACCTGCTGCTGAACTCCCTGCCCGAAGGAACCGTCCACTGGGGCCGCAAGGTCACCGGCGCACGTCCGCTGGGCGACGGCCGCCACGAGGTCTCCTTCACCGACGGGACCGTCATCACAAGCGACCTCCTCATCGGCGCCGACGGCGCCTGGTCCCGCATCCGACCGCTGCTCTCAGACGCCAAGCCCGCCTACACCGGCATCTCCTTCGTCGAGACCGACCTGTACGAGGCCGACACCCGCCACCCTCGCAGCGCCGCCGTCATCGGCGGCGGATTCTTCATCGCCCTGGGACACGAGAGCGGCTTCCTCGCCCACCGCGAGACCGACGGCAGCCTCCACGTCTACACCGCGCGCAAGGCCGAAGAGGGCTGGATCGACACCATCGACTTCACCGACCACATCGCCGCGAAGGCCGCGGTGCTGGCTCACTTCGAGGGCTGGAACGAGGACCTGCGCGGACTGGTCGCCGATGCGGAGACCTTCACCCCACGCCGCATCCACGCCCTGCCCGTCGGGCACCGCTGGAACCGCGTCCGCGGCGTCACGCTGCTCGGCGACGCCGCCCACGTGATGTCCCCATTCGCGGGCGAGGGCGCCAACCTGGCGATGTACGACGGCGCGGAGCTCGCCCTCACCCTTGCTGCCCACCCCGGCGACACCGAGGCCGCTCTGGCCGCCTACGAAGAAGCCCTTTTCCCGCGCAGCGAAGCCTCCGCCGCCGAGTCCGCCGCCAGCCTGGACACCATGTTCAGCGAGGACGGCCTGGAGCAGATGGTCGGGTTCTTCACCGCCGGCCCCGCCGACCGGTAAGGCCTCGGCAGTCGACCGCGGCCTGCACCTCATCCGCCTGGACAACGGTTCCTCCCTCGCCGACACCGTTGCCCGCCGACTGAAGGTCCCTTCGCACCACTTCGGCTGCCAGGACCAGTTGGTCACGGCGCCCGTGCCCGAGCTGGACCGATCCTGAGTTCCGCGGCCGGGGCATTGCGTCCGCGCTGCTCGATGCCGCGCTCGCTCATGCTACGGAGAACGACAGGAGCCCGGTCCGGCTCTCCGTATGGGAATGCGACGGGCCGGGGCCATCGCCCTGTACGAACGATTCGGCTTCGCCGTCACCCGGCCGTGGAACGAGCGGGATCGATTGGTGTGTATGCAGCACGCCGCATCGCCGGGCGCTGCACGACCCAGCGGCGGCGTCCCGGCCCTGCTGGCGAAGGGCCTCCGCTCGGCGGTGGCAGCGGTGCGCGGACGTACCGCTCAGCGCCTCGCCGTGATGGCCGATAAGGAGGCGACCACACATGTTCGGGACGCTCTCGCGGAACCCCCGGGACACCTGGAGTGAGCGGAGCGGTCCCGGCGCCCATCGACATGATCGAGACGCGGGCGATAACCTTGGCCAACCAGCTACCACCACACGTGCGGGTCCACCAATATCTCCCGCACCGACCGCTGACTCGCCCCTCCCGTCGCGCGGGGTCCCCGCCCCATGCTGCCCAGCCGGTCTCAGCAGCACACGCTTTCCCTCCGCCAGCCGCGGCCGTCGGCACAGGCGCCTCGAGCCGGGCCAATCCGTTGCGGCCTGGCTTGGCGGGTACATGCGCAACACCTGACGGCAGCGGGAGAGGAGATTTCGTGGTGGGAGCGTTGGTTGCGGGTGGGTGGGGACTGTTCGCCGGTGCGGCGTTGCTGGTCGGCGCCGCCATTGGGTTGTTCGTGCGGGTCCCGCCCCGCTGGATCGCGCTCGTCATGGCGTTCGGCAGCGGCGTGCTGCTATCCGCGGTGTCCTTCGAGCTGATCGCCGAGGCGTACGAGCGCTCCGGCATCGGCCCAGTTGTCTGGGGGGCGGTCGGCGGGGCCGCGGTGTACTCGGGGGCGAATGCGCTGCTGGCGCGGCGCGGTGCTCGGCACCGCAAGCGCTCCGGACAGCAGCAGCCCTCAGAATCGGAGGAGCCCGGGTCGGGCAACGCCATTGCGCTGGGTGCGCTGCTCGACGGCGTGCCGGAGTCCGTGGTGATCGGCACCAGCCTCCTGGGAGGCGGCCACCTGGGCGTGGCCACGGTGGGAGCGGTGTTCATCAGCAACCTGCCCGAGGGCCTGGCCAGCGCCGCCGGCATGCGCAGCGCCGGCCGCAGTCGACGCTACGTCCTCACCCTGTGGGGCGGTATCGCGCTGATCAGCGGCGGGGCGGCGCTTGCAGGATATGCGCTGCTGGGAGGCGCCTCCGAGGCGGTGATGGCGATGATCACAGCCGTTGCGGGCGGGGCGATCCTTGCCATGATCGCGGACACGATGATCCCCGAGGCTTACGCCAAGGTGCACTTGCTGACGGGGCTGGTGACCGTGGCCGGGTTTCTGTCCGCGTTCGCTCTCGCTCACCTCTAGGGGCAGCTGCGCCTCGCCCTGGGCACCGGGGCCGTCGCGTGGCCCGGCGATCAGCTTGCCGCGTCGTCCGCGCTGGTCGCCTCTTCCGCGTCGTAACGGCCGACATGTTCCGCTGCCTCCAGGTTGCTCCGCCTGGCGGCTCCTACCGCCTGACCCCCTGGGCGGAAGTCCAACCACTTCCCCGGCACCCTGCGCATGAAGGCAGCGGTCTGTCCCGGCCCGCCCTCCGCGCGAGGGAGACGGGAGTTCAGAGGAACTGGTCGCGCAGGCGATCCTCGCGGGTCCGCTGCAACCACACAAGGTTCTCCAGTACCTCGTTATGCTCCGCCCCCGCAACCATCCCCCACCGCTGGGCAGCCGGCCAGCTGCCGCCGCCACACCGCATAGTGCGCCTCCAACGACTTGAGGCGTCCGACCAGTTCGGGCAGGACGTCGACGGCCCCGAGCGCCTCCACCCAGAGCTCCAGGTCCTCGGCCCTAGGCGCCTGCTTACCGGTCTCGATCTTGCTGGTCTTCGACGCCGCCCAGCCCATGCGCGCGGCAAGCCCGTTCCCATGCAGCCCGGCCTCGGCGCGCAACTCACGAAGCCGCGCGCCGAGGGCAGTCCGAGCCGTCCGAAAGTCGCTCACCGTGAGCCCGCGGTCTGCTGGTACTCCTCGAAGGTGGCGCATGGTGCCATGCGGCCTCGCGCCACTGCGCATGGCGCAGGACGTCCGCCGGATCGTCGGAGAGGTGCACGCCGAGGAAGCGCGAACCAAGACAGCCCCGGATCCTCACCGGCAAGGAACTGCCTGTACGGCTCATCCTCCTCCGGGATCCCGTACGAGGTACGCACCTCAAGGCGGAACGCCGCGTGCGCGAAGTCCTCGAAGAGCCGCAGGAAGGCCGGACCGCTGACGAGCTCAGGCACCGCACACCTTCGCAGCGTGGTACTCAAACAGGACGGCCGGCACGACGACAAACCCCTCCCCAGGCTTCACCTGCAGCAACTGAGCGATCTTGTCCGGGTCGGTGAGCTCGTCGCCCTGAACGACGATGTCGCTGGTCTCCGTGTCCCGGTAGAACGAAGGACAGCCACCCCCTGTGACGTGTTGCTGCTCCCCACGAACTCAAGCGACATGGTGCCCGCCCTCCGCTGCGGTTGGACCGTCAGTGTGCTCACCCTGCCTCCGGGACGCGCCGTAATTGCCAGAAATGTCGACCGCCGCCGACCGTGTGAACGGATTGCTCGGAAGGTCGCGAATTCCAAGGACCCCCTGTCGACAGGCTTAAGATCCGCCCGTGGCAATCGAACTTCCAGACGAACTCCTCCAACTCGAGCAGGCAGCCATCGACGCCCAGGTGGCGGCGACGGCACCTTCCCCGCCCGAGGGTGCATGGACCGCATGGCATGAGGCTTCGATCGCGGCACAGGTCGCGATCACCGACCACGCGGCAGCGATCAACGCGAACCGTCTCGAGGTCGAGATGGCCGTGAGGAAGGCCGTCCGCCACTCGGAGCCCGACAAGGACTAACCGCGTCGTGCTGGCACCGAGCGGGTCTTGGCACGGGCATCCCGCCCCGGTGTCGACCCGGGCCTTACCGTGTGTGCATGCCCTTGCGCTCCAGGTCACACGGCGCGCGGGCGCAGCAGGCCGTCCTCAAAAGCAGACCGGTTGCCGACGCGACGACGATGGATGGCCGGGCAGCACCGGGTCCGCGCAGCTGGCGGCGCCTGCGAGAGGTTGCGCCGCGCGCCGCCGTGATGACTGCGGCGGCCGCGGTGGTCTCGGTTGAGCCCGAGTACGGCGACACCAGCTTGTCGTCCACGCAGCACAGCAGAAGCGGCTTGCCCCCGTAACCGTTTTTGTTGCCCCGCAACGGGGCGCCCGGCGCCGGAGTTGGCATGACTGTCTCCCCCGGTCGATCGCATGTCTTGGGGGTGGTGTCACTGGCTCCGGAGGCATCGACAGACGGTGATCAGGGGCATGACCACCGGCTTCTATGCAGGTCAGGAGGCTCTTCGCAATGTAGATGTGGCTCGGTGCCGTGGGACGACCGGAGGACGCACGTGATCGACATCAGCGGCATCGGCGCCTTCCTCCGTCTGGACGTCGGCAAGGGCGAACACCACGCCACCTCAGTCACGCCGGCCGGGAAGAAGGAGTTCGACAAGCGGTTACCCAGTGAACGCAAGCTCCGCGAGGTCCTCGGCAAGCTGCAGGCCAAGCGCGGGACCGTGCTCGTGGTCGTGGACCAGCCCGCGTCCGTCGGCGCTCTGCCGCTGGCGGTGGCGGTGGCAAGAGACTGGGCTGCCCCGTGGCGTCGGGCGCGCTCCACTGGGCGGCAGGTCTGTCCACTGCCACGGCCAGCCTCCTGGCCCTCGGCCCGGCCCTCAAGCCCAAGCCTCATACGCCGCGCTGAGCACGACTCGCCCCAGCGTGCGCCTGCGTCACCGGATGCAGCAGGCTGACCAGGCCCCTCGGGGAGTATCCAAACGGACATTAGCGGTAGCCGCTGACTCGGATCATGGTCCGCTCGAAGCAGAGGTGCCGACGCGGTTCTCGTACTCGCGGCGGGCCTTGCGCTGGGCCGGGACCGCTGCGGTGCCGTCGAGGGGCTGGCAGCGGTCGAGAGGTTGGCGGTGGACCGCGGGCACGGTGGTGATGCGCAAGGTGTAACCCTGACCGCGTCGTACGGTCACGCCCTGGTCGAGCGCGGCCCGCTCGGCGGGCTCCAGTTCGGCCGCGCGCAGGGAGTCGGCGACCTTACCCGGCATGTCGAGGGTGACGCGATCTCCGGTGCTGGGGTCTCCTCGCGATCGTCGGTGTGCTCGGGCATGAGGTCGGCGACGGCTGTACGGATGGCGCCCGCGGCTGACGTGACGGTCGCGGGCCAGACCGGCGATGGACCGGCCGCCCAGGTACCCGGCGCGCACGGCGGCGGCCTTCGCGGCCGTGACGGCGGGGCGGCGTCCGCCCTTGTTGCCCTTGGCTTCGGCGGCCCGTAGTCCGTCGTAGGTCAGTTCGCGGCGGAGGTCTCGCTGGAGTTCGCCGGCCGCGGCAAGGGTCCGCACCATGAACTTCACGGTGGACAGCAGCTCTTTGGTGCGCCGGTGGCGTGCGATGAGGTCGATCGCGGAGAACGCGCCGTCGTGAATACGCAGCGCGACCTGGTCGCGGTGCAGGACATCGAGCCCGTCGAGGATGTGTCCGGTGCTGCGTACTAGGCGGAACATCTCGGAGATATGCACGGTGTCGCCCGGCCGCGCGTAGGTGAGCAGTTCGCTGAACTTCGGCCGCTGGAGGGAGTGGAGGCGGCTGGAGGAGCCCGGGTCCTCCTCGAAGGCGACCGGGCCCTCGATGCCGGCCTCGCCCAGGACGAGGTTCTGCCGGGCGGTGGACTGTTGGTCGGTCGAGACCCGCTTGTAGACCAGGTTCGCCACCCAGGGGCCCTTTCCGTACGGAGGATCGGACCTATCCGTCGTCAAACCCTGGCAGCAATCGCCATCGGATTGATTGGATTCGGGCCGCCGCGCACCCCCGGATTGCACGGGTCCATCGGTTGCGGCGGCCGCCTGTCGGCAAACAATCGTTTGCCGACAGATCGGGCCTGGCTCGCTGGTCCGCGGCGGGAACGGCACCACGGACTGCACTCCGGCTAAGAAACGGCCGTGCCGTCGGCTGCCGCCGCACAGCTGATCAGTGGTTGTTGCTCGGGCGGTAGACGCTGAGGTCGCCGTAGGCCGACAGAACGCCGGGCAGGTCACCGGCTTTGTGCCGCAGAGTGATGTCCAGAAAGGCGAGCGTGGTTGCGGCGACGACGCGGGGGCTCTCGGTGCGGCCCAGGGAGCCGACTATCGAGGGCACAGGCGGCAGGTACAGGGGGCCGTCCATGAAGGTGAGGTGTGCGGCGCCGGGGATGGTGAGCCGGTAGCTCGTAGCGGTGTTGAGCTTGAGAGCCTTGGTGAGGCGGGGTATGTACTGCGGGTCGGTTGCGGGGGTGATGGCCTGGGTGAGCGCGAGCGTCGGCTGGTGGAGGGAGGGGGAGGTGGGGCCGTGCGGGTAGCCGTCCAGATCGATGACGGCATCGAACCGGTGGTCCTGCCGGGCTGCCTGGAGGGCGGCGGCACCACCCATGGAGTGGCCGGTGACCGCGATCCGGCCGGTGTCCAGGCGTCCGGTCAGCGGGCCGGCGATCTCACCTCGGCCCAGACGGTCCAGCTGAGTGAGGACGAAGCTGAGGTCGGCGCCCCGAACAGCCGTCCAGCCGACCGCCAGCTTGTTGTCCTTGTCCCGGTCGCCGGTGGAGGTGGTCCTGGTGTGAATCGTTCGGCCGTCGGTGAGGACGACGGCGGCGGAGTCGTACGGGTGGTCGAGGGCGGCGACCACATAGCCGTGGCTGGCCAGTTCCTCCGCCCAGGCGGTGTTCTGGGTGCGCACCCCGCCCGATCCCGGTGAGAACAGCACGACCGGGAACCGCCCACCCCTGTCGGCCACCGGGGCGTTGAAGACCGAATGGGTGCGGGCACGTGGGATGCCGTCGACCAGGAAGCCAGGCAGGCCGACCGCGCGGGCGAGGGCGTCGGACACGGTGCGCGCCTCGTGCTCCGTGCGGCCGAGGTACTGGGCCCGCTGCGCGCCTGCGGGGCTCTTCTGCGCGGGATACCAGAGCTGGACCACGACCGTGCGCCGGTCGTGCGGATCGGCGGTGAAGGTCTCGGGGCGGCGTGGGTCGGTCCACTGCACCACGCGGGTGCCGACCGCGAAGCGGCCCAACGGCTCGGGGAACACGGGTACGGGGAAGGCCCAGGCGGCCACCGGACCTGTGGCGATCAGGCCTACGCAGGCCACCGACCCGGGCAAGGCCAGCCACCACCGGGCCCGCCACGTCGGCCAGCCGGTATGGCGTCGCAGCAGGGGAGAGAGGGCGAACGGCAACGCGACGGCAGCGCCTGCGAGTACTGGCAGCAGCTGCCAGCGGATGCCCATCACGCTCAGCACGATCGCGGACAGCATGGACACTGCCCCCGCCGTGATCGTGACGCGTGGGCGGACGGCAGGAGGAAGCCAGCGCGCCACCACCAGCGCGCCGGCACCCAGCAAGACAAGGACTTCCAGAAGGGACATGTGCAGTCCCATGATGTTCTCGGTCACCCGGCCATGCTCGGCGCGGGGCACGCGCTGCCACATCGCCCCCGGGTCGCCATCGTGTACAGCCGGAGTCGCAATGCGAGGCACGCCCAAGTGAGAGGCCTTGCGACCGTGGGGGGTGGCCGGGCTCCTCCTGTGGTCGTACTTCCGCGCGATTCCTTCAGACGGTGGACTCATGCGTGCCGCTGGATCGCGGCCTACCGTGACAGGGCTGCGGTACGTGCGGGCGGCGCGGGTCTTACGCTCCCGTACCCGACCCGGCTCTGGTGTACGCGGTGGCGGCCCCGGCTGGGGCCATTGTGACGCTGAAATCGACAGGGACGTGTGATGACCGAGGCGGCCGCAGAATCCGGTAGTGCCCAGCCGTTGCGCTACCGGGACCGGGTGCCGTGGGCGAGGACAGCCGTACGGCTGACGAAATACGCCGACCTGGCCTCCGCACGAGCGGCGCGACCGATGAGAGCCGTCCGGCGCTGGGGCTCCCGGCTGCCGCCCATGGTGTGGGACTCGCTGTTGCCGGCGCTGCTCCTGATCAACGTCATGACCACGCGCGCGCCGCAGGAGCTGCCGGTGGCCGTGGCCCTCACCGCGGCCCTTGCGCTGCCCCTGGTCTGGCGGCGCCGGGCCCCGCTGGCGGTGTTCGGCGCCGTGGCAGCCGCGGCCTTCGTCCAGTGGCTGATGGACGTCCAGCTGCCGGCGGATATCGCCTTGCTGGTGGCTCTCTACACGGTGGCCGCGAGGTCGGGCCGGCGCGGCACGTTTGTCGCCGGTGCCGTCGTGGAGGGCGGGGCCCTGCTGGCCTGTCTGCGCTGGGCTACGGAAGGCGCGTTCCTGACCCCCTTCGTCGCGGTGACCGCGATGGTCGTCGCCGCCGCCGTCCTGGGGGTGAATCTGCGGACCACTCGCGCCTACCTCGCGGCTTTGGAGGAACGGGCCGCACGCCTGGAGCAAGAACATGACCAGCAGGCGCGGCTGGCCGTCGCCGAGGAAAGGGCACGTATCACCCGGGAGATGCACGACATCGTCACCCACAACCTGTCCGTCATGGTCGCGCTCACCGACGCCGCCGTCTACGCACACCCCCGATCCCCCGATAAGGCCACCACCGCGATGCTCCAGATCTCCGAGACGGGCCGGCAGGCCCTGACCGACATGCGGCGCTCATTGGGCGTCCTGCGGACCGACGAACGGGACGCGGAGCGCCACCCGTTGCCCGGCGTCGCACAACTGGGAGACCTCGCCGACCAGATGTGCGCCGCCGGGCTGCCGACCCGCGTCGAGGTCCGAGGCGGCCACACCCACATACCCGCCACCGCACAACTGACGGTCTACCGCTTGGTACAGGAAGCCTTGACCAACAGCCTCAAGCACACACCCCCCGGCACACACGCGAAGGTCCGGATACGGTGCTCGACCGAGACCGTCACAGTGGCCGTCACCGACAGCGGCCCCTGCCCGCCGCTTCCCGGCGTCACACCATCCGGCCACGGCATCCCCGGCATGCGCGAGCGCGCGGCCGCCTATGGGGGGACGTTGCAGGCCGGACCGCTCCCGGGCGGCGGCTGGGGAGTCCACACCCGCCTCGAACTCGGCAGCAGCGGAGCGGTGTCCGCATGACGATCCGCATCCTGATCGCCGACGACGAAGCGCTGCTCCGTATGGCCTTCAGCACGGTCCTGGAGACCCAGCCCGACATGGCACCGGTCGGCGAAGCCGCGGACGGCATCCAGGCCGTACGCCTTGCCCGGGAGCTGCGCCCCGACGTCGTCCTCATGGATGTCCGGATGCCCGGGACCGACGGGATCGAGGCAACCCGACAGGTCATCCGGATCTCCCCGCAGACCAGAGTACTGATCCTCACCACCTTCGACCTCGACGAATACGCCTTCACCGCGCTCAAAGCCGGAGCCTCGGGATTCCTGCTGAAAAACACCAGGCCCGTGGAACTGCTCACCGCGATACGCAGCGTGGCTGCGGGCGACGCGGTGGTCTCCCCGCGGATCACCCGCCGCCTGCTGGAGAACCTCCGCCCACACATCCCCGACGGCAGCAGCGCCGACCGCGACGAGCGGCTGAGCCGGCTCAGCGCCCGCGAGCGCGAGGTGCTCATCCAGGTGGGCTGCGGCCTGTCCAACACCGAGATCGCGGCCACCCTGTATCTCGCGGAGGCGACCGTGAAGTCCCATCTGGGGCGAATCCTGCAAAAGCTAGAACTCCGCGACCGGATACAGGCCGTGATCTTCGCCTACGAAAGCCGCCTCATCCACCCGGCATGAGGCCGGCAGGGAGCGATTCGAAGCCGAGTTCGCCCAGGCGGTCCGGCCCCGGAGTCATGGGTGGTGACTCCGGGGCCGGACCGCCTTCGACTGTACGGGCGCGCAGCTACGCGTCCGCGCCGTCGTCCGTCTCGTCGTCGATGTTCGGGTCGCGCAGCCTTCGGAGGCCCGGCACCGGCAGTCGGGTGAAGGCGTACCGGCCCAGGAAGTTGATGTGATCGAACTGGAGCGGGGAGAGCCGGGCGAGCAGCTCGTCCGTGACCGGGAAGCCGTCAGCGGCCGGCTGCTTGACGGCGGCGTCGTTGTAGAGGCTGTTGAACAGCACCACGGAGTTCAGCGCCAGGCCGAGCACGCCGAGCTGGTCCTCCATGCCCTCGCGGTAGTGCTGGCGCAGTTCGCCGCGCTGACCGAAGAAGATCTTCCGGGCGAGGCGGTGGCGGGCCTCGGTGACGTTGAGCTGGGCGCCGATCATTCGCCGGTATCCCTCGTCCGAGACGAACTGGAGCAGGTGCAGTGTCTTGAAGATCCGCCCGTAGTGGGCGAACGCGTCGCCCAGCCCGGTCCGCTTGCCGTCCCGGGAGAGCATGCGGATCAGGTCGTGGCCGCGAACCTCCCCGAGAGTCAGGGAACCTGCCACCCGGAGCATGTCGTCCCAGTGGGCGCGTATCCGGTCCAGGCGGATGGTGTGGTTCGAGACCGGCTGGAGCGGCCCGTAGTCCGCCGCGGTGTTCGTCCGCCACAGCCGGGCGTCGGAGATGTCGGCGGTCCTGCGCGCACCGTGCCGTCCGGGCGACCAGTTCGGCACGGCACTCCGCGTCGTCCCCGTCGGCGTCCGGGACAGCCGCGGCGATCGTGGCGAGCGCCTCGGCCAGCTGCTCGCGTGGCACGACCTGCTCGATCGCCGACCACGCGTCGACCACGGAGACGAGTTCGCCGGTGTCGGTCGCGGGCGGGGTCGTCATCAGCACGTCGACTGCCGCGGCGACCTTCTTCGCCGCCTTCCGCAGCTACGGACCTGGTGGTCGATACCGTCGATCATGTTCGACACCGAAACGACAGGCGTCCTGACATCATAGGTTGGTGCCCGCACCCTTCGAACGTCCTGTCATCATGCAGCGGAACCTGGCCATGTTGCTGCGCGGCCTGGCAGGCAACCCCTCCGCACCACCAGAGGCTCTTGTTCGCCTCGCGGCGGCGAACATCGATCGAACCGAGCTCGCACGGCGCCGTGACCTGCCCGCGCAGGCCGCGGTGATCCTTGCCGACGATAAGGATGCGAACCTGCGGTCGGAGCTGGCTGCGAATCCGAATCTCCCGGACGAGGTCCAGATCGTCCTCGCCCGAGACGTCGACGCGCAGGTGCGTGGCCGACTGGCGGAAGGTGCCGAGTACTTCACCGCCGTCGGTGTGCGCGCACGTCACTTCCCGGGGCCGTTGTCACACGACGTCTACGAAATACTGGCCCGAGACCCGCAGCCGAAGGTCCGCCGTGCCCTGGCATTCAACCGTCACCTGCCCGACGGCATTCGGGCCAGGATGCTCGACGACGACGATGCGCGCACGGCCGCCATCGCCGCCGCCGAGTGGAACCCTGCGCCGACCGCCCGGATCAGCGACCTCCTTTTACGGGTCACGGGAGCCTTCGGCCGAGAGCTGCTCTTGCTCCGTCTGGACGGTCCGCTTCCCACTGAGGCCGCCCGTGGCCTGCTCGCCGACATCGACTCCTCCGCAGATCCGGCGAACAGCGCAGGGCTCCTGCGACAGATCGCCGCAACCGCCGACCTGGACGCCGACCTGACCGGCCGCTTCCTGAACGGCCCGCAGCTGCGCGCCGCAGTTGCGGCGAATCCGACTCTGGACCCCGAGCATGTCGCGGCTCTGGCACACGATCCCGACAACCAGGTCCGCGCGGCAGTCGTCGCACGCCGCGGCCTCGACCCGGTGCTGCGGGAATCGGTATCGGTCGAGTACGACGACCGCAGCAGCGGCAACGCCGTCGAGTGGCTGCTTGCGGAAGACCTGTCCGAACCCGATCAGCTCGCCTTCGCGCGAAGCCGCCACCAAGTCTTCCGCAAGACGCTGGCCATGCGCACCGATCTGTCTGACGAGGCCGTCGGGATCCTCGCCGCCGACGAGAGCTTCGCCGTGCGGCTGTTCGTGTGCGAACGCCAGCCGAACGTACCCAGCTGGCTGCTGGCGCACATTGCTGCCGACTGGAAGAGCTACAGCCGCTGGGACATGCTCGCCCACAAGAACTTCCCCGCCGATGCCGCCACTGCCCTGGCTCGCTCCGACGACCCGCATGACCGGGTCGTCGCCGCAGCACATCCCGGGCTTCCGATCGAAACGATCGAGGCGTTGCTGGCCGACGGCGCCGACTACGTGCGACATCGAACAGCGACCAACCCATCAATCCCCACCGACCGGTTGATCACTCTCCTCGATGCCGACGAGCCAGCCGTCGTCTCCGGGGCGGCCGCGAATCGGACACTTCCCGTCGTGACGATGCACCAGGTGCTTGACCGAGCTCGGCTGTGAGGGTGTGACGCCTGTTGACGGGCGGGTGTGTACCTGCATCACATGCCCGAGGTGGAGATGAAAGGCGACGGCTCTCCGTCGCCCGCACGGCCGACATCCACGCTGCGGCCAGCTGGGACGTCGACCGGCCGCCGTGAGCAGACAAATCGGCCGCCTACACGCCGTGCCTGCCCGGCGAAGACGGTCACTGACGACCAATCAAGGCTCCGCTGACCGCGTGCCAGGCGGAGCCGCGTCACGATCACGGGTGCAGATCCTCCAAGGCCGCAACGTCGATCAGGAGGAGCGGGCCAGTATGTGCCCGTGACTCCGACCTCACCGACCCCAACGGCCATGCCCGACCTCTGACACCACTACGGGACAGCGACCTCACCCGACCTCGTGGACCTCACCCCTGCCGAAATTCGCCGTCTACTGGAAACTACCCGCCCACCTCCTGCTCGACAGGGCAACCACGCGATGAACTGGTCCAGATGGCGGCGTCGACACCAGGCCCGATCCCGCCGCTGTCACTACACACGGCGCGGTCATCCGTTCGCGGGACAGGCCGGGCGAACCCGCCCCTCGCCCGGCACCACGCCGCTACAATCCCCACGCTCAAGCCGTTGACCAGGACATACACCGAAGTCCGGCTGGAGTACTAGGCACTGTTTCTCGGATCTCCTGACGTGCGTGGGGTGTTGGGGTCAGGCTGTTTGTATGGGCCGTGGTGATCTGACGAATGCGGAGTGGGACC
>NZ_JBIAJR010000021.1:0-44569 GCF_042872025.1 Streptomyces sp. NPDC005494 | reverse complement strand
GGAAGCTAAGCCTTTCAGCGCCGATGGTACTGCAGGGGGGACCCTGTGGGAGAGTAGGACGCCGCCGAACAATTATTCCGGGAAAGCCCCGTGCCTTTGTGGCACGGGGCTTTCCTGCTTTCCAGGGCGTTTCAAGGCGTTCCAGGTCTCAACCCCTCCTCCGTACCCCTGTGCACCGTCCCTCGGAAGCTGAGGGTAAGGTCAGGGGGCATCATTGGCACGTTCTTCACAGGAGGCCCCCGGGTGGAGGTCCAGGAGACTCGAGTTCAGACGGACCGAGTACTCACCATCCCCAACATCCTCAGCATGGCTCGCCTCGTCGGCGTACCGCTCTTCCTGTGGCTGATCCTTCGCCCCGTGTTCGGTGGGCCCAACAGCGATGGCTGGGCCCTGCTGGTTCTGATGCTGAGCGGTGTCAGTGACTACCTCGACGGCAAGCTGGCCCGTAAGTGGAACCAGATCAGCAGTCTCGGCCGGCTCCTGGACCCGGCTGCCGACCGCCTCTACATCCTGTCGACCCTCGTCGGACTGACCTGGCGCGAGATCCTGCCGCTGTGGCTGACCGCAGCGCTCCTGGCCCGTGAGCTGATGCTTCTCGTCATGGTGGCGATCCTGCGCCGCCACGGCTATCCGCCGCCCCAGGTCAACTTCCTCGGGAAAGCTGCAACCTTCAACTTGATGTACGCCTTCCCTCTGTTGCTGCTCAGCGACGGAAGTGGTTGGCTGGCTTCGCTGGGCACCGTTTTCGGATGGGCGTTCGCTGGATGGGGTACAACCCTCTATTGGTGGGCAGGGATCCTCTACGTGGTCCAGGTCCGCCGTCTGGTCAAGGCGGATGAAGCAGCCGATTAGCTCGTTGACGTGGCGCCGTGCAATGTCGCCGGCCCGCACCGGATAGTTGTGGTGTTGCCCCGACGGGCGAAGTCGGCTGGACCGTCTCTTCGAGGAGGACGTTTCCGACATGAAGGCCGTCGTGATGGCAGGCGGTGAAGGCACCCGCCTTCGCCCCATGACCTCAAGCATGCCCAAGCCGCTCCTGCCCGTGGCCAACAGGCCGATCATGGAGCATGTGCTGAGGCTGCTCAAACGGCATGGGCTCAACGAGACCGTTGTCACCGTTCAGTTCCTTGCCTCTCTCGTCAAGAATTACTTCGGTGACGGCGAAGAACTCGGTATGGAGCTCAGCTATGCCAACGAGGAAAAGCCACTAGGCACCGCGGGAAGCGTGAAGAACGCCGAAGACGCCCTGAAGGACGACACCTTCCTGGTCATTTCCGGCGACGCGCTCACGGACTTCGACCTGACGGACCTCATCGCTTTCCACAAGGAAAAGGGCGCGCTGGTCACGGTGTGCCTCACCCGGGTCCCGAATCCGCTGGAGTTCGGGATCACCATCGTGGACGAAGACGGAAAGGTCGAGCGTTTCCTGGAGAAGCCGACCTGGGGGCAGGTCTTCTCGGACACGGTGAACACGGGCATCTACGTCATGGAGCCCGAGGTCTTCGACTACGTCCAGGCCGACACCTCGGTGGACTGGTCCGGCGACGTCTTCCCGCAGCTCATGAAGGACGGCAAGCTGATCTGCGGCTACATCGCGGAAGGCTACTGGGAGGACGTCGGCACGCACGAGAGCTACGTGAAGGCCCAGGCCGACGTGCTGGAGCGCAAGGTCGACGTCGAGCTCGACGGGTTCGAGATCTCGCCCGGTGTCTGGGTGGCGGAGGGCGCGGACGTCCATCCCGACGCCGTACTGCGAGGGCCCCTCTACATCGGGGACTACGCCAAGATCGAAGCCGGCGCCGAGATCCGGGAACACACGGTCGTCGGCTCCAACGTGGTCGTGAAATCCGGTGCCTTCCTGCACCGCGCGGTCGTCCACGACAACGTCTACATCGGCCAGCACAGCAATCTGCGTGGCTGTGTGATCGGTAAGAACACCGACATCATGCGGGCTTCGCGGATCGAGGACGGCGCTGTCATCGGCGACGAATGTCTGGTCGGTGAGGAATCGATCATTCAGGGCAATGTCCGGGTCTACCCCTTCAAGACCATCGAGGCCGGCGCCTTCGTCAACACCTCGGTCATCTGGGAGTCGCGCGGACAGGCGCACCTCTTCGGGGCCCGCGGAGTCTCCGGGATCCTGAACGTCGAGATCACGCCGGAACTCGCCGTCAGGCTCGCCGGCGCGTACGCGACGACCCTGAAGAAGGGCGCCACGGTCACGACCGCCCGAGACCACTCCCGCGGTGCGCGCGCACTGAAGAGAGCGGTCATCTCGGCCCTGCAGGCCAGCGCCATCGACGTCCGTGACCTGGAGAACGTGCCGCTGCCGGTGGCCCGTCAGCAGACCGCGCGGGGGAGCGCCGGAGGCATCATGATCCGGACGTCGCCCGGAGTCCCGGACTCGGTCGACATCATGTTCTTCGACGAGCGGGGAGCCGACCTCTCGCAGGCCCGCCAGCGGAAGCTGGACCGCGTCTACGCCCGGCAGGAGTACCGCAGGGCCTTCCCCGGCGAGATCGGCGACCTCCACTTCCCGTCCAGCGTCTTCGACTCCTACACGGGCTCCCTGCTCCGCAACGTCGACACGGCGGGTATCGCCGACGCGGGCCTCAAGGTCGTCGTCGACGCGTCCAACGGCAGCGCCGGGCTCGTCCTGCCCAGCCTGCTCGGACGTCTCGGGGTGGATGCCCTGACGATCAACCCGGGGCTCGACGAGTCGCGGCCGACGGAGTCCGCCGAATCCCGGCGTGCGGGGCTGGTCCGGCTCGGCGAGATCGTGTCGTCCGCACAGGCGGCCTTCGGCGTACGGTTCGACCCTGTCGGTGAGCGTCTCTCGCTCGTGGACGAGCGGGGCCGCATCATCGAGGACGACCGGGCCCTGCTGGTCATGCTCGACCTCGTCGCCGCCGAGCGCAGGAGCGGGCGGGTGGCCCTGCCGGTCACGACGACCCGCGTCGCGGAACAGGTCGCGGCGTACCACGGTACGCAGGTGGAGTGGACGACCACGTCACCCGACGACCTGACCCGGGTGGGCCGGGAGGACACGACGATCTTCGGCGGCGACGGCCGCGGCGGCTTCATCGTGCCGGAGTTCAGCAGCGTCTTCGACGGTGCGGCCGCCTTCGTCAGGCTCATCGGCCTGGTGGCCAGGACACAGCTCACCCTGAGCCAGATCGATGCCCGTATCCCGCGTGCCCACGTGCTGCGGCGCGATCTCGCGACCCCGTGGGCGGTCAAGGGACTCGTCATGCGCAGGGTCGTGGAGGCCGCGGGAGAACGCAGCGTGGACACCACCGACGGAGTGCGGGTGGTCGAGACGGACGGCCGCTGGGTGATGGTCCTGCCCGACCCCTCGGAAGCGGTCACCCACCTGTGGGCGGAAGGACCCGACGACGCCTCCGCCCAGGCACTCCTCGACGAGTGGGCGGCGGTCGTCGACAGCGCGGGCGACTGACCCCGGAACCGCCGGACCGGGAGCGGGGATCTCGCCGCTCCCGGTCCGGCGGTGGGGCCATTCGGCGGCAGCAGGCATGACGTGCGACGATGTGCGGCATGTCGCAGCCGCCCCCCGATCGGAGTAGCGCCCCGCCGCGTCCTCGCCCCGACGCGTCCATGTCGCTGCTGACCACCGTGATGGAACACAGCCTCGACGAGGGGTACGCCGAGGCCTCGGCCCGTCGCAGGTCCGAGGGCAGTGCGGGCATGCCACGCACGCTCAGGGCCAAGCTCGGTCTGGCCGCGGGTCTCGTGCTGGCCGCGTTCGTGGTGACCCTCGGCGCCGCCGAGGCACAGGTCGCCGCGCCGGTCGTGGCCAAGGAACGCGAAGAGCTCATCGATCGGGTGAACGCCGAGACCGCCACGGCGGACACGCTCGAAGCGGATGTCGAAAAACTGCGCAAGGACGTGAACGAACGCCAGCGCAAGGCCCTCGAACGGCACGGAGGCGATCAGGGCGGGCTGGTGGCGCTGCTGTCCGGCGCAACTCCCGTGGAGGGGCCCGGCATCAAGCTGGTCGTGGACGACGCCGAGAACACCGACCAGGGCGGCGGAGGCCCCCGTGAGTCCACCGGCTTCGCGGACACCGGGCGGGTACGGGACCGGGACATGCAGCGCGTGGTCAACGGCCTCTGGCAGTCCGGTGCCGAGGCGATCGCCATCAACGGGCAGCGGCTGACGGCCCTCTCGGCCATCCGCGCGGCGGGCGACGCCATACTGGTCGACAACAGGCCGCTCGTGCCGCCATACACGGTGCTCGCGGTGGGGGACGGGAAGCAGCTCGCCGCCGCGTTCCGGGACAGCGCGGACGGTCAGTATCTCCAGGCGCTGCATGAGAGCTTCGACATCCGCACCAGCATCTCCGAACAGGAGAAGGTGCGCCTGCCGGCCGCCCCCAGCCTGATCGTACGTACAGCAGAGCCTCAGGCCGCGGACACGGACAGTGGTGCGGCAGACACAGGGAAGGGCACATCGTGATCGCCGTACTGGGCCTCGTCGTGGGAGTCGTGGTCGGACTGTTGGTCCGGCCCGAAGTGCCGGCGGTGGTCGAGCCCTACCTGCCGATCGCCGTCGTCGCCGCGCTCGACGCCGTCTTCGGTGGCCTCCGGGCCATGCTCGACGGGATCTTCGTGGACAAGGTCTTCGTGGTGTCCTTCCTCTCCAACGTCGTCGTGGCGGCACTGATCGTCTTCCTCGGCGACAAACTCGGGGTCGGTGCCCAGCTCTCCACCGGCGTGGTGGTCGTGCTCGGCATCCGGATCTTCTCCAACGCCGCGGCGATCCGCCGGCACGTCTTCCGGGCTTGAGGCCGATGAACAACGAACAGAACCCGCGCAAGGAAGGACCGGCCGGCGCGCTCCCGGCCGAGGCACCCACCCCGCCTCCGCCTGCCCCTGCTCCGCCCCCTTCCGCGGGAGTCACGGGCAGGCAGCGGCTGCGGGCGGGGCTCTGGCCGCCGAGGGTGAGCAGAGCCCAACTCATCGTGGCGCTCCTGCTGTTCGTCCTGGGCCTCGGGCTGGCCATCCAGGTCAGGTCGAACAGCGACAACAGTGCCCTGCGCGGCGCCCGCCAGGAGGACCTCGTCCGCATCCTCGACGAGCTCGACAACCGCACCGAGCGCCTCGAGGACGAGAAGCAGCGCCTCGACGACCAGCGCACGGAGCTGGAGAACAGCTCGGACCAGGCGGAGGAGGCCCGGAAGCAGACGCTCGAGAAGGAACGCCAGCTCGGTATCCTGGCCGGTACCGTCGCGGCGCACGGCCCGGGGATCACGCTGACCATCAGCGACCCGACCGGTGCCGTCGAGGCGGACATGCTCCTCGACACCATCCAGGAGCTGCGGGCCGCCGGTGCCGAGGCGATCCAGATCAACGGGGTGCGGGTCGTGGCCGACACGTACTTCTCCGGAGACGGGGGAGAGTTGAGGGTGGACGGCAAGAAGATCCAGGCTCCGTACGAGTTCGAGGTCATCGGCAAGCCGCAGGACCTCGAGCCGGCTCTGAACATCCCCGGCGGCGTGGTGCAGACGCTGGAGAAGGAGCAGGCCACGGCGGAGGTGACGCGTGCCGAGGACATCGTCGTGGACGCCTTGCGACCGGCGGAGCAGCCTGACTACGCTCGGTCGTCGACCCAGTGAGGCAGGAGCGCGCAGCGCTCGGAGGACACCGGTTCGAGCTTGCGGGGGGTCGGCGCAACGGATCGGTGACGCGTGGTGGAAACTGTCGGGTGGATACGGACGTTGTGAAGATGTCCGGGTCGGCAGGTGTGTTCATTCAGGGTTCGTCCTGCCCCACGGGCGGGTCTATTTCGGTCAAGGGGAAACGCCCGTGAAGTTGTTTGCGAAGTTGTTCGGAAAGAGTGCTCGCGAGGACAGCAACAGCGCTGCCCGCCACCGAGCCCCGCGTCAGGGTCAGGGCGCAGAGGAGCAGGGCACGGAGCGCCCGCTCTTCCGCGATGAGGTGCCGGGGTCCGGCGCGTCGTCTGTTGACCCTGCCGGTGCCGGACGCATAGGTTTCGGGGAACCATCAACCTCAAGTACGGGTGGAGGGTTCGCCCCCGCTCCGGAGGGCTCGTCCATGCCGGTCTGCAGCAGGTGCGGGCATCACAATGCCGAGGCCAGTCGTTTCTGTTCCAACTGCGGTGCGCCGCTGAGGGGCGGAATTCCCGAGCGTGCCTCGGAGACCACCTCGACCATCTCCATCTCCGGCATCGAGGCCTACGAGGCCGAGGTGACAGGGCAGAACGTCCTCCCCTCGCTCTCCCCGGAGGCCCAGGCCGCGGTCGACGCCCTGCCCGCCGGTTCGGCGCTGCTGGTCGTGCGCCGGGGCCCGAACTCCGGCAGCCGGTTCCTGCTGGACGGTGACCTCACGACGGCCGGACGCCACCCGCAGAGCGACATCTTCCTCGACGACGTGACCGTGTCGCGGCGTCATGTGGAGTTCCGCAGGAGTCCGGACGGTAGTTTCACCGTGGGCGACGTCGGCAGCCTCAACGGCACCTACGTCAACCGCGAGCGCATCGATTCCGTCGCGCTGTCCAACGGCGACGAAGTCCAGATCGGCAAGTACCGACTGGTCTTCTACGCGAGCCAGCGGGGCGTGTGACCCCTCAGGGAAGGTCCATGCTGCGAACACCGACAGGCGGTGCCGGCCACGGCACCGCCGCCGCGGGCGAACGCCCGATGAGCATCGGCACGGTGCTCATCCAGCTGCGCGACGAGTTTCCCGAAGTCACCATCTCCAAGATCCGCTTCCTGGAGACGGAGGGGCTCATCGAGCCCCAGCGCACGCCTTCGGGCTACCGGAAGTTCAGTACGGCCGACGTCGAGCGGCTGGCGCAGGTCCTGCGCATGCAGCGGGACCACTACCTGCCCCTCAAGGTCATCCGTGAGCACCTCGAGGCCCTGGCCCGAGGCGAGCAGGCCGCGCTGCCGTCCGACGGTGCGCAGGGCGAGCTCGCCGACGGCCGCTGGGACCAGGCGCAGGGCGGGGGCGCCACAGCGGCCCGTATCGGCCGCCAGGAGCTCCTCGCCGCCGCCGACGTCACGGAGGAGCAGCTCGAGGAGTGGGAGTCGTACGGGCTCCTCGTGCCCGCTTCGGGCGGGAGCTACGACGCCGAGGCGGTGACCGTGGCGCGGCTGGTCGCGGACCTCGGCCGTTTCGGACTGGAACCCAGGCATCTGCGGGCCGTCAAAGCCGCTGCCGAGCGCGAGGCGGGGCTGGTCGAGCAGGTGGTCGCGCCCCTGCGCCGGCACAGGAATCCGCAGACCAGAGCCCATGCGGAGGCCACGGCCAGGGAGCTTGCCGAGCTCTCCGTGCGCCTGCACGCGGCGCTCGTGCAGAGTGCTCTGAAGGTGACCTTCCACTGACCTCGGGGGTGCCCGACTATCCAAACATGGTGGGCACGTCCTAGGGTTGCTGTGTGAACGAGCTCGACGTTGTGGGTGTCCGGGTGGAAATGCCCTCCAACCAACCGATCGTGCTCCTGCGTGAAGTGGGAGGCGACCGGTACCTCCCTATCTGGATCGGCCCTGGGGAAGCGACCGCGATCGCCTTCGCCCAGCAGGGCATGGCTCCGGCCAGGCCGCTGACCCATGATCTCTTCAAGGATGTGCTCGAGGCCGTCGGCCAGGAGCTCACCGAGGTCCGCATCACGGACCTCAGAGAAGGGGTCTTCTACGCGGAGCTGGTCTTTGCCAGCGGGGTCGAGGTGAGCGCGCGTCCGTCCGACGCCATAGCGCTCGCCCTGCGCACCGGCACGCCGATCTACGGCAGTGACGGGGTGCTCGACGACGCAGGCATCGCCATTCCGGACGAGCAGGAGGACGAGGTGGAGAAGTTCCGCGAATTCCTCGACCAGATCTCGCCGGAGGACTTCGGTACCAATAGCCAGTGACCGCCCCGCAGGGGTGGCGTCAGCGCATCCGGCAAGCCGTTCCCGTAAACCGGTCACGGGAAACCACCCTCAGGGTGATTATCACTCGGCGTGCCGAGTGTGGCGATCGTTGACGCACCCCTGGTGACTGCCTACCTTCGAGGTGGCAGGTCAAGGACGGAGGTCGGCGTGAGAAGCAGCGGCGACGGTACGGCTGCGGGTGGGCCTTACCGGCAGCATGGCAGTGCGGCCGACCACACCATCAGACAGCCGGTTCAGCCGGCGGTGGTGGCAGCGGACGGTACGGCAGCGGCGGCTGACATCGGCTATCGGGGGCCGACAGCATGCGCTGCGGCCGGTATCACCTACCGGCAGCTCGACTACTGGGCGCGGACGGGGCTGGTCGAGCCGAGCGTGCGCCCGGCGTACGGGTCGGGGACGCAACGTCTCTACAGTTTCCGGGACGTGGTCCTCCTCAAGATCGTGAAGCGGTTCCTCGACACGGGGGTCGCTCTTCAGAACATCCGCACCACAGTCCAGCACCTCAGGGCCCGCGGATTCACCGATCTCGAGCGCATGACCCTGATGAGTGACGGAGCCACGGTCTACGAGTGCTCCTCGCCCGACGAGGTCGTGAGTCTTCTCCAGGGGGGCCAAGGCGTCTTCGGTATCGCCGTGGGCGTCGTCTGGCGGGACGTGGATGCCGCGCTCTCACAGCTCCACGGAGAGCGGATCGACACCGGCGAGACGCTCGTCGGGCACAATCCCGCCGACGAACTGGCACGGCGCCGCAACCGCGCGGGCTGAGCGGCCCAGCCCCTCCGGCCCGGCGCACGCGTCGGGCGGAGCGGTTGTCAGTGGCGTAGGGCAGCATCTGTCCGTGTGAGAGCCGCGCCCACGATTCTGCATCTGGACATGGATGCCTTCTACGCCTCTGCCGAGCAGGCGGCGAAGCCCAGCCTGCGCGGTAAGCCGGTGGTGGTCGGCGGCCTGGGGATGCGCGGGGTCGTCGCCACCGCCTCGTACGAGGCCCGCCGTCTCGGCGTCCACTCGGCGATGCCGATGGCGCAGGCGCGGCGGCTCGCGCCCAACGCTGCCTACCTCGTCCCGCGGTTCGCCCTCTACCGGTCGGTCAGCGACCAGGTGATGGAGCTGCTCGGGAGGCTGTCACCGCTCGTCGAGCCCCTCAGCCTGGACGAGGCGTTCGTGGACCTGGAGGCAGGCGGGGTGGCGGACGACTCCGCGTCCGCCCGTGCCATCGGCCAGCAACTGCGCACCGTGATCAGGGCCGTCACCGGGCTCAGCGGCTCCGTCGGGCTCGCCGGGTCCAAGATGCTGGCCAAGATCGCCTCGGAGGAGGCGAAGCCGGACGGCCTGCTGCTCATCGAACCGGGAACCGAGCGGGAGCTCCTCGCACCCATGTCCGTGCGCACGCTCCCCGGGGTAGGGCCCGCCACCGGCGACCACCTCCGCCGCGCCGGCATGACCGTGGTCGACGACCTCGCACAGGCGGGCGAGGCGGAGCTCGTGCGCCTGCTGGGCAAGGCGCACGGCGTGGCCTTGCACCGGATGGCTCAGGGCCACGACGACCGGCCCGTCGTCGCGGAACGGGACGCCAAGTCCGTCTCGGTCGAGGACACCTTCGACGTGGACCTGCACGACCGTGTGCGCGTCAGGAACGAGGTGGAGCGGCTGGCGGAGCGGTGCGTGGGACGACTGAGGGGCGCGGGGCGCTCGGGGCGCACCGTCGTCCTCAAGGTGCGCCGCTACGACTTCTCCACGCTCACACGGTCCGAGACCCTGCGAGGCCCCACGGACGACCCCACGGTCGTCAAGGAGGCCGCCGCGAGGCTTCTGGAGGGCGTCGACACCACCGGGGGAGTGCGGCTGCTCGGGGTCGGCGTCACGGGACTGGCGGACTTCACGCAGGAGGACCTCTTCGCCCAGGCCGCGGAGGCGGAGCACATCGCCGAGGAAGCAGCGGCCGATGCCACCCCCGACGCGCGGCCCGTCCCGGCGGCGGAGACGGTCAAGGAGAGCGCCGAAGAGCCTGCTGTCCGGCGCTGGTCCGCCGGACACGACGTCCGGCACGAGATCCACGGCCACGGATGGGTCCAGGGCAGCGGCGTGGGACGGGTGACGGTGCGGTTCGAGGAACCGTGGTCGCCGCCCGGCCGCGTGCGGACGTTCCGCATCGACGATCCGCAGCTGGAGCCGGTGGATCCCCTGCCCCTGGTGCGGGAGGCGCCGGACTACTCCTCCTGGCCGGCCAGCCTGCCGAAGTCCCGGTCCGGGACCGGCCCGGCCGACGGGGCGGAGTCCAGCCCGTAATGGCGGTAGAGCTGCAGTTCCTGTTCGGGCGAGAGGTGGCGGCCGACCCCGAAGTCGGGCGCGTCCTTGATCAGGGCCCGGTCGAAGGGAATCAGCAGCGCGCCGTCGACGAACTCGCTCGGCTCCAGCGGGACGAACGCGTCCCTGGTGAAGAGACCGGTGCGCACGGCGGCCCACTCCGGTACTCCGGTGGCGTCGTCGAGATACACCTCGTCCACCGTCCCGATCTTGGCACCTTGACGGTCGAAGGCCTTGCGGCCGATCAGGCTGCGCGGATCGATGTCGGTCTGCACGGTGCCTCCCACTGGTCACAACTGCATCAGGGTGGTCGCAAGCGCTCCACAGGCTCTACGAAAGGCCAGATCCGGGGCATCGGCCACTCGAGACGGCCCTCTCCTGCCCCGCTGGTAGTCTGGAACCGGCTGCTGACCCCGTGCGGGAGAGTCCTCCGGAGCGATCCGGAGGCGCCGAAGGAGCAACTCCTCCCCGGAATCTCTCAGGCCCCCGTACCGCACGGACGAGGTCACTCTGGAAAGCAGGGCGGAATCCGTGCGGCACGCGCCGTGGCGGGCGCCGCCCTCACCGACGGTGAAAGCCGGCACGCCCCAGGGCGCGCCGGTGAAGCTCTCAGGTCGAGATGACAGATGGGGAGGCCGTACGGGCAGCCACGCCGTGGCGCCCCTCGCAGGTCGTGGCAGACCAGGAGGCCTCCATCATGACCCCCCGTCGCACTCCGCTCTCCCAGCTGGAGCAGGGCATCCCCTTCGAGCAGCGCCACATCGGGCCCGATGCCGAGGCTCAGGCGAAGATGCTCGCCCAGGTCGGTTACGGCTCCCTCGACGAGCTGACCGCCGCCGCCGTGCCCGACGTGATCAGGAGCGCCGAGGCGCTGAACCTCCCGGAGGCGCGGACCGAGGCGGAGGTCCTGGCCGAGCTGCGCAGCCTCGCCGACCGTAACCAGGTGCTGACCCCGATGATCGGGCTCGGCTACTACGGCACGTTCACGCCGCCGGTGATCCTGCGCAACGTCATGGAGAACCCCGCCTGGTACACGGCCTACACCCCGTACCAGCCCGAGATCTCCCAGGGGCGGCTCGAGGCACTCCTGAACTTCCAGACCATGGTCGCCGACCTCACCGGTCTGCCGACCTCGGGAGCCTCGCTTCTCGACGAGGGCACGGCAGCGGCCGAGGCCATGGCCCTGGCACGGCGTGTCGGCAAGGTGAAGAACGGTGTCTTCCTGGTCGACGCCGACACGCTGCCGCAGACCGTAGCCGTGATCGAGACCCGCGCCGAGCCGACCGGGGTCGAGGTCGTCGTCGCCGATCTCACCGACGGCATCCCGGCCGAGGTCGCCGAGCGCGGAGTCTTCGGCGTGCTGCTCCAGTACCCCGGCGCCTCGGGCGCGGTCCGCGACATCAAGCCCGTCATCGAGCAGGCGCACGAACTGGGCGCGATCGTGTCCGTCGCCGCCGACCTCCTGGCCCTGACGCTGCTCACCTCGCCCGGCGAGCTGGGCGCGGACATCGCCGTGGGCACCACGCAGCGCTTCGGCGTCCCGATGGGCTTCGGCGGACCGCACGCCGGTTTCATGGCGGTGCGCGAGAAGTTCGCCCGCAGCCTGCCCGGCCGCCTCGTCGGCGTCTCCGTCGACGCGGACGGCAACAAGGCCTACCGCCTGGCACTGCAGACCCGCGAGCAGCACATCCGGCGCGAGAAGGCCACCAGCAACATCTGCACCGCCCAGGTGCTGCTCGCCGTCATGGCCGGGATGTACGCCGTCTACCACGGGCCGGACGGGCTGCGGACCATCGCACGGCGCACGCACCGCTTCGCCGCCATCCTGGCCGAAGGGCTGCGCTCCTCGGGTCTCGACGTCGTGCACGGCGCCTACTTCGACACCCTCACCGTCCGCGTGCCGGGCGGCGCGGCCGACGTGGTCGCCGGGGCGCGGGAGCGCGGGGTCAACCTCCGGCTGGTCGACGCCGACCACGTCTCCGTGGCCTGCGACGAGACCACGACCCGCGCGTGTGTCGCCGCCGTCTGGGCCGCTTTCGGCGCCGACGGTGACATCGAGGCGCTGGACGCCGGGACGGCCGACGCGCTGCCCGACGGGCTGCTGCGGACCGACGCCGTCCTCACCCACCCGGTCTTCCACCAGCACCGCTCCGAGACGGCGATGCTGCGCTACCTGCGCCGGCTCGCCGACCGTGACTACGCGCTGGACCGCGGCATGATCCCGCTCGGCTCCTGCACCATGAAGCTCAACGCCACCGCCGAGATGGAGTCGATCACCTGGCCCGAGTTCGGCGCGCTGCACCCCTTCGCCCCCGCCGAGCAGGCGCAGGGCTTCCTCACCCTCATCCGGGAGCTGGAGGAGCGCCTCGCCGAGGTCACCGGCTACGACGCCGTCTCGATCCAGCCCAACGCGGGCTCGCAGGGTGAGTTCGCCGGTCTTCTGGCCGTGCGCGCCTACCACCGGGCCAACGGGGACCACGCCCGTACGGTCTGCCTGATCCCGTCCTCCGCGCACGGCACCAACGCGGCGAGCGCCGTGATGGCCGGCATGAAGGTCGTCGTCGTGAAGACCGCCGAGGACGGGGAGGTCGACATAGAGGACCTCCGGGCCAAGATCGCGCAGCACCGCGACGAGCTCGCCGTCCTGATGATCACCTACCCCTCCACGCACGGTGTCTTCGAGGAGCACGTCGCCGACATCTGCGGTGAGGTGCACGACGCGGGCGGCCAGGTGTACGTGGACGGCGCCAACCTCAACGCCCTCGTCGGCCTCGCGAAGCCGGGTCACTTCGGCGGCGACGTCTCCCACCTCAACCTGCACAAGACCTTCTGCATCCCGCACGGCGGCGGTGGCCCGGGTGTGGGCCCGGTCGGCGTGCGCGCGCACCTGGCGCCCTACCTTCCCAACCACCCGCTCCAGCCCGCCGCGGGACCGGAGACCGGTGTCGGCCCGATCTCGGCCGCGCCGTGGGGCTCGGCCGGCATCCTGCCCATCTCGTGGGCGTACGTACGCCTGATGGGGGGCGAAGGTCTCAAGCGTGCGACGCAGGTCGCCGTGCTCGCGGCCAACTACATCGCCAAGCGCCTGGAACCGCACTTCCCGATCCTGTACAACGGCCCGGCCGGTCTGGTCGCGCACGAGTGCATCGTGGACCTGCGCCCGATCTCCAAGGCGACGGGTGTCAGCATCGACGACATCGCCAAGCGGCTGATCGACTACGGCTTCCACTCGCCGACCATGTCGTTCCCGGTGGCCGGGACGCTGATGATCGAGCCGACGGAGAGCGAGGACCTCGCGGAGCTCGACCGGTTCTGCGACACGATGATCGCCATTCGCGGCGAGATCGACAAGGTCGCCGCCGGAACCTGGAGCGCGGACGACAACCCGCTGCGCAACGCCCCGCACACGGCGGCCGCGCTCGGTGGCGAGTGGGCCCACGCCTACACCCGCGAGGAGGCGGTCTTCCCGGCCGGCGTCACGCCTTCGGACAAGTACTGGCCGCCGGTGCGCCGGATCGACGGCGCGTTCGGTGACCGCAACCTGGTCTGTTCCTGCCCGCCGCTGGAGGAGTACGACCAGTAGGGGCACGGATACGCGTCGGGGCCGGTGCGGAGAACTCTCCGGGCCGGCCCCCTCGTTCCGTCGGCCGCGCTCAGGCGGCCTTCATCACCTGACCGCTCCTCAGTGGCCGGTGAGGAGCGATGATCTGCCCGTCCGGGAGCAGCTCACCGGTGTCCTCGAAGAGCAGGACGCCGTTGCACAGCAGACTCCAGCCCTGTTCCGGGTGGTGGGCCGTCAGGCGTGCGGCCTCCCGGTCGTTGGAGTCGGCGGTCGGGCAGGGTGGCTGGTGCTGGCACATGGGTGGGTTCTTTCGCTGCGTCGATTCGAGTGTCCTGCGGCTGGACGAGGTGTTCATGGCCGCCCCCGTATCAAGTCGGTCCGTTCCAGTGTTGCCCCACGGGCGTCGATCCGCAGGGATTTCGCAGCAGCTGCTGTTCTCCTCCCATGACGCATCACCCGGCCGGGCGGTTCGATCCAACTGGACTGTCCGTTCGGATGGTTCGGGGTGGCCTGACCGGACTAGTCCGCACGGGGCAGACGGGCGCCCCCGCCGTACAGCTCGGCGGGGGCGTCTGAAGGGCGACTCTCAGGCCGGCGACCCGAGGAGGCCCGGGAGATCCGGAAGAGGAGCCGGAGTGACACGCAGTGTCATGACGGGGAGCAGATCCGCGACGTGGTGCGGGCGGTGAGCCGTGATGCCCGGCGGGGCGGGAGCCAGAGGCACCAGTACGTCGGTCGGCGCGAGCGTGCCGCCTCCGGCGTCCGCGCCCGTGTCGTGGTGCAGCCACAGTGTGAGCATGTACAGCTCAGGAATGGACAGCAGGCGCGGCTGGTAGTCGACGGCCGCCGACTCCGCCTGACGGACGGCCAGTTCGGTGGAGGCGAGGTAGGGGCCCTCGAAGAAGTGCGAGAACGTCCACCCGTCGGCGGTCAGCATGGTGTCCGCCGCGGCGACGGCGCGCTCGCCGTTGCGGATCAGGAAGCGCCAGCCGGCGAGGCGGGTGCGCGGAGCGGCCTCGTCGGGCACGATCCGGTCCAGCACGTGGACGGGAAGCGGGAGTTCTGGGCTCAGGGATCCCTGGACGGACCTGAGTGCGGGCGTATGGGCCTCGCGGACTGCGGTGGGAGAACCGAGTGCCGCGAGAACGCTGCGCAGTGCGGGCGCGGGGGCCGGGGAAACATGCAGCGGCATAGTGGGTCGCCTCTCACTTCGGAGACACGGTGGTGCGTGGGCGGGTGCAGACGGCGCTGTCGGCGTGCGGGGCCAGAGGAAGGCCGGTGACGGGCGGACGGGCCGGTGCGTCAACTCTCTGCCTCGTTCGCAGAGTTTATACGACAAATGTTCACACGATGTTTCGGCTAGCCGACCCGCATATTGCGCGCAAGGCTGATTCGGGCCCTTGAATTGCGGCATTTCTGGGGCTTCGGGCCATCCTGTGGCCCTGCCGTCAGGTATTTTCCCTTTGCGGCGGTAGGCTGAAACCCGTCGGTGTTTCTACCACGCAACCCCACCGCGGCAAGCGCATATGCCCATGCCTTCGGAATGTGCCTCCGGCGTCAGACACCAGACTACTTGCTGTCCGGGGCCCGTGTGGGCGTTACGGATCATCTCGACGGGGCATTATCGATCGTGATACGAGCGGCCTGGGCCGCGGGCCGCCCACGCGAGGAGGGACCCTTCGATGGGCGAGAAGGTCGTGGCGGGTGCCTTTGCCCCGTCCGATCGGCAGGCGTACCGCGAGAAGCTCACCCAGTGCCTGACCGGGCTGGAGAGGCTCCTGTCGGAGCGGAGGTTCGATCGTCCCCGGAATCTCATGGGGCTGGAGATCGAGCTGAATCTCGCGGGTTCGGACGGCATGCCGAGGATGCGGAATGCTGAGGTGCTCCAGCGCATCGCCAGCCGGGATTTCCAGACGGAACTCGGGATGTTCAATCTGGAAGTAAACATTCTTCCCCACCGGCTGAGCGGCAGAGTATTCGATCAGCTCGCCGAGGAGTTGCGGACCGGCCTCGCATATGCCCACCGCAAGGCCGCGGAGGTCGACTCCGGGATCGTGATGATCGGCATCCTGCCGACCCTGGGGCGTGACGATCTGGTGACGGCGAACCTGTCGGACGTGGATCGCTACACCCTCCTCAACGATCAAATGGCGGCGGCCCGGGGCGAGGAATTCCTCCTCGATATCGAAGGCGTGGAGCGATTGGTCTCCACCTCTTCCTCCATTGCCCCTGAATCCGCCTGCACGTCCGTGCAGTTGCATCTGCAGGTGACCCCGGACCGGTTCTCGGACGTCTGGAACGCCGCTCAGGCCATCGCGTCCGTGCAGATCGCCCTCGGCGCCAACTCGCCCTTCCTGTTCGGCAAGGAGCTCTGGCGGGAGTCGAGGCCGCCGCTGTTCCAGCAGGCCACGGATGTGCGTCCGCCCGAACTCGCGAACCAGGGGGTACGCCCGAGGACCTGGTTCGGGGAGCGCTGGATCAGCTCGGCGTACGAGCTGTTCGAGGAGAACCTGCGCTACTACCCGCCCCTGCTGCCGATCTGTGACGACGAGGAGCCGCTGCGGGTTCTCGACGAAGGCGGGGTGCCCACCCTGGCCGAGCTCGTCCTGCACAACGGCACGGTCTACCGGTGGAACAGGCCGGTGTACGGCCTGGCCGACGGCGTGCCCCATCTGCGCGTCGAGAACCGGGTCCTGCCTGCCGGGCCCACGGTCGTCGACGTGATCGCCAACGCCGCCTTCTACTACGGGCTGGTGCGCGCGCTCGCCGACGAGTCGCGGCCGGTGTGGAGCAAACTGCCCTTCGAGGCCGCCGCCGAGAACTTCGACACCGCGTGCCGGCACGGAATCGACGCCGAGCTCCTCTGGCCACGGCCCGGCCGCGCCGGCGGTGTGGCGCGGGTGCCCGCCGTCAAGCTCGTACGGGACGAACTGCTGCCGCTCGCGTCGGCAGGGCTCGATGCCTGGAACATCGAGCCGTCCGACCGCGACCGCTATCTCGGAGTCATCGAGGAACGCTGCCGACTCAGGACGAACGGAGCCTCCTGGCAGGTCGACACCTACCACCGCGCCCTGGAGGCCGGTCTGGAACGGGAGGGGGCCCTGGCGGCCACCACCCGGCGGTACGGGGAGTTGATGCAGGCGGGCGAACCGGTGCACACCTGGCCGGTCGGCTTCCCCGCCCCCTGAGAGGTGGAGCCGCCCGGTGTGCCGCCACCCGTACGCCGTCGGGCAAGCTATGACACGTAGCTGACGACAGGTGTACAGGTGGAGGCGGGGCGCGTGGCTGAATCCATTCCTCACGAGGTGGTGTCCCGGCGGACTCTCCGCTCCGAGACGCTGCTCGTGCTGGCTCTCTCACTCGGGGCCAGTGGAGTGTCCGCGCTGATCAGCTTCATCGGGTCGCTGACGAAGCCAGGGGGCCTCAAGGACCAGGCCGCGACGCTGAACGGGTCGTACGCTCCCGGGAGGCCGTGGCTGGACCTGGCCTGGCAGATGTTCGGCATCGCGTCCGCGCTGGTGCCGGTCGCCCTCGTGGCCCACCTGCTCATCCGGGAAGGGGCCGGTCTGCGCACCCTGGGCCTGGACCGCACCAGGCCCTGGCCGGACCTCGGCCGGGGCACTCTGGTCGCGGCGGGGATCGGCAGCGCGGGGCTGGCGTTCTACCTGGTGGCGCGGGCCTGGGGATTCAACCTGACGGTGGTGCCGGAGTCGTTGCCCGACGTCTGGTGGAAGTTCCCCGTGCTGATCCTCTCGGCGGTGCAGAACTCCCTGGTGGAGGAGGTCATCGTCGTCGGCTATCTGCTGCGGCGGCTGGGTCAGTTGGGGTGGACGCCGATGGCCGCACTGGTCGCGAGTTCGGTGCTGCGGGGCTCGTACCACCTCTACCAGGGGATCGGCGGCTTCATCGGGAACATGGTGATGGGCGTCGTCTTCGTGCTGCTGTACCGGCGCTGGGGGCGGGTCGGGCCGCTGGTCGTCGCGCACGCCCTGCTCGACATCGGAGCCTTCGTCGGTTACGCGCTGCTGGCGGGGAAGGTGGACTGGCTGCCCACCCCCTGAGTCCGGGGCGGCCCGGGCCCGCCGTGTTCAGAGTCCGGTCAGCAGTTCACCGTCGAGCACTGTCACCGCGCTGCCGGTCAGCAGCGTGCGCCCGCCCCGCAGCGAGGTGCGCACCAGGCCCGAGCGGGCGGATGCCTGAAGTCCTGTGAGATCGTCGCGGCCGAACCTCGCCGACCAGAACGGTGCCAGGGCGGTGTGGGCGCTGCCGGTCACGGGGTCCTCGTCGATGCCGACCGCGGGGAAGAAGCCGCGCGAGACGAAGTCGTAGCCGCGTGCGGGGTCCTCGGCCGCCGCCGTGGCGATGACGCCCCGCCGGGAGCAGGCGGTGAGAGCGCGGAAGTCCGGGCGCAGGGCGCGTACGGCCGCTTCGTCGGCCAGCTCCACCAACAGGTCGCCGACCTGCTCACCCGTGTCGTGGACGGAGAGGGGCGACGCACCCAGCGCTTCAGCCAGCCCGGCGGGAGCGGCCACCGGCGTCAGCGGCGCCGTCGGGAAGTCCAGAGTCAGGCTGCCGTCCTCGTGGACGGTGGTGCGCAGGACGCCGGAGCGGCTGGCGAAGCGCACCGTCGCGCCCGTGGCCCCGGTGGTGTGCAGGACGTGGGCGGTGGCGAGCGTCGCGTGCCCGCAGAGGTCGACCTCGGTGGCCGGGGTGAACCAGCGCAGCGCCCAGTCGGCGTCACCGCCCGGCGGCAGAGGGTGGGCGTAGGCGGTCTCGGAGAGGTTCAGCTCGGCGGCGAGCAGCTGGAGGCGGTCCGCCTCGGGAAAGGGCCCGGAGTCCAGGATCACGACTCCGGCGGGGTTGCCTGTGAAGGGGCGGCCGGTGAACGCGTCGACGATACGGATCTTCATGGCCCGACCGTAGGCCGACGGCTCCGCGCGGGTCCAAGGCCAATTGCGCACAGGCGGCCCTGGCTTCTCCGGCCCGGCCGTGGGCTGTTCGCACCTCAGCCGGAGGTCTCGCGCACGTGGGTGGTGTCGGCGTCGATGCGGGCGCCCTCGGAGTCCACCGGTACGAGGTCCGGGACGGGTGCTGGTCGGTGCGCGCCCATTTCTGGTGGCGAGTGGTCGAGGCTTGCTGCGCGATAGTTTCCGATATATCGTTGAAGCATCGCGACAGATCAAAGACAAGTGTTGCGACAGGATGACGAAGAGAGGAGCGCAGTCATGCGTTCACATGGAAACGATCACGGGTACGGCCCCGGACGCCGGGGTGCCGGCAGGGGCGGATTCGAAGAAGGCAGGGCCGCCTTCGGGCCGTTCGGGCCGCCCTTCGGGGGTGGGCCCTTCGGCGGCGGAGGCGGTCGGGGGCGGGGCGGCGGCAGGGGGAGGGCCCGGCGCGGTGACGTGCGCGCGTCGATCCTGGCTCTGCTGAAGGACCGCTCGATGCACGGGTACGAGATGATCCAGGAGATCGGCGAGCGCAGTGGAGGGGCCTGGCGGCCCAGCCCCGGCTCGGTGTACCCCACGCTCCAGCTGCTGGAGGACGAGGGTCTGATCGTCAGCGCGAGCGAGGGCGGCAAGAAGCTGTTCACGCTGACCGAGGCGGGGCGCACGGAAGCCGAGTCCGGCTCCGAGGCTCCCTGGGAGGAAGCCGGTCGCGGTGTCGACTGGGAAGGTGTGAACGAGATCCGGCAGGCCGGCTTCGGCCTGATGGAGGCGTACGGCCAGGTGTGGAAGACCGGGTCCGCCGACCAGCGGCAGAAGGCGCTCGCGGTCATCAACGACGCCCGCAAGAAGCTGTACCTGATCCTCGCCGACGAGCAGTGAGCCGTGTGGCTCGCGACGTACCGAAGAAGGGCCCCGAACCACGGGGCCCTTCTTTCGTCGGTGTGGACGCCGTGCTCCTCGCGGGGGTGGCGTCTCATCCGCAAGGATGAGGGGATGCTCCACCGAGCCCGCCTTTCGCGGGAGGGCGGATGCGCCGTACCGGGGATGTTTTCGCTCCCCGGGGCTGATGGGGTGGAGATGTGCACATCCGGACGTCAGCAATCACGGGGCAGGCCTCGCCGCACCCGCCGTGGGCCGGTGCGGCGCTGAGTGACGCCATGGCCGCCGTGGTGAGCGGTGCGCGACGGCGTGCGGTGCGTGACGGAGACCGTCATGTCGACACGGCCCATCTCCTCCACTCCCTGGTCGAGTCGGACCCGCAGGCCCGGGAAGCCTTCGACGGCGGGCCGCAACTGGCCAGGGTGCTCGGCTATCTCGTGCAGCGCAGCATCGGATACGGGCTGCGCTGGCAGGGCACGCAGGAAGGAGCGGGAGCGCTCCCGGCTGGACGGGGACCGGGCGCCGAGGGCCTGTCCCCGACGGCGGCCGTGGCTCTGGAGTGCGCGGCCCGGGCCGCTGTGCGGCGCGGGGAGCCTTGTGCCGACGGCCTCGATCTGCTGGCCGAGCTGGTCGCTGATCCGCGCTGCCGGGCCGTGGAAGTGCTGGAGCGGGCCGGCGTCGTCACCGCACGGCTGGCCGCCCGCGCGACGCACCGGCAGGAGGTCGCGGACGCACGAGGGTGATCATGGATACGCCGGGTCAGGTGTGACGGGGGTGACGCTGCTGACGGCTGCTGCCATGATGTGCCGATGCACGCGTCTCAGGGGAGAAGTGCCGGACTGGGTTTGGCCCTTGTCTCGGCCTTCGCATTCGGTGGTTCAGGAGTTGCGGCCAAGCCGCTGATCGAGGCGGGGCTCGCCCCTCTGCACGTGGTGTGGCTGCGTGTGGCGGGAGCCGCCCTCGTCATGTTGCCCGTGGCCTGGCGGCACCGGCGCCTCGTGCGGGAACGGCCCGTTCTGCTGGCCGGCTTCGGGCTGTTCGCCGTGGCAGGCGTCCAGGCCTTCTACTTCGCCTCGCTCTCCCGCATTCCCGTGGGTGTGGCGCTCCTCATCGAGTACCTCGCTCCCGCTCTCGTCCTCGGCTGGGTCCGTTTCGTACAGCGGCGGCCCGTCACTCGTGCCGCCGCGGTGGGAGTGGTGCTCGCGGTCGGTGGCCTCGCGTGCGTCGTCGAGGTGTGGGCCGGCCTGAGCTTCGACGCCTTCGGGCTGCTGCTCGCCCTCGGGGCGGCCTGCTGCCAGGTGGGCTACTTCGTCCTGTCGGACCAGGGAGCCGGGGACGGAGGCGCGGCCGGCGGCGAACCTCCGCATCCCGTCGGCGTGATCGCGTACGGGCTGCTCGTCGGTGCCGCAGTGCTCACCGTCGTCGCCAGGCCCTGGGGCATGGACTGGGCGCTGCTCGGAGGGCGCGCGGACATGGACGGGCACGGCGTCCCCGCGTGGATGCTGCTCGTCTGGATCGTGCTGCTGGCGACCGTGCTCGCCTACGTCACCGGTGTGGTCTCGGTCCGTCTGCTGTCGCCACAGGTCGCGGGCGTCGTCGCCTGCCTGGAGGCGGTCATCGCGACCGTGCTCGCCTGGGTCCTGCTCGGTGAGCACCTGTCGGCGCCGCAGCTCCTGGGCGGTGGCCTCGTGCTGATCGGCGCCTTCATCGCGCAGTCCTCCACGCCCAAGCCGCCATCGGGACCGGTGGCATCCGGTCCCGGGGTGACCGTGGCCGGGGCGCCGGAGGCACACGAGCCGGCGGGCGGCGGCCGGTAGCCCGGGACCGCCGCCCCGCGCCCGCGGGTCAGAGCGCGCTGAGGTAGTCCGGCACCTCGACGGCGGGGTCCAGGTCGTCGGACGGCACCGGCGCCGCGTACCCGGGAGCCAGGGGGACGACGCCCGCCCAGTACGGCAGGGCGAGGTCCTCGGGCTCGTCGTTCGGGCCGCCCGTGCGGATCTTGGCGGAGACCTCGTCGAGGTCCAGCCGGATCACTGCCGTCGCCGCGAGTTCCTTGGCGTCGGCCGGACGCGAGTCCTTCGACCGGCCCGCCACCACCTGGTCGACGATGGCGTCGAGCGCGACGCGGCGCTCCGCCGGGTCCGTCACCGTGCGGGCGGTCCCGTGGACCACCACGGAGCGGTAGTTCATCGAGTGGTGAAAGGCGGACCTGGCCAGTACCAGGCCGTCGACGTGCGTCACCGTGAGGCATACGGCGAGACCAGGATCCCCGGCGCCGGTGGCGCGCAGGGGGCGCGACCCCGTGGAGCCGTGGATGTACAGGCTCTCGCCGACCCTGCCGAAGAGCGTGGGCAGGACGACGGGCGCGCCGTCGCGGATGAAACCCAGGTGGCAGAGGTAGGCCTCGTCGAGTATCGAGTGCACCGTCTCCCTGTCGTAGGAGGCGCGCGCCTTGGAGCGGGTCAGAACCGTGCGCTCGGTAGGTACGTAGGCGGCGGCGGATCCGGAAGGGGCGGCGCTGTCGGGGGCGGCGGTGTCCGGCATTGCGTTCTCCATTGCACTAGTGCATACTGTGGTTTGTGCTAGGAGAGTATCGGATCGGCGGGCGGCGTGCATCGGACATTGCCGCGAGTGTGGAGCGCGGGGTCGCCTCGGGCGACCTCCCCCCGGGGCATCTGCTGCCTCCCATGCGGGAGTTGGCGACGAGCCTCGGAGTCAATCCGAACACGGTGGCCGCCGCATATCGCACGCTGCGGGAGCGCGGGGTCATCGAGACGGCGGGGCGGCGGGGGAGCAGGGTCCGCCCGCGCCCGGCGAGTACGTCGCGCGGCTCGCTCCGGGTAGAGGCTCCGCCGGGTGTCCGTGATCTCGGTGACGGCAACCCCGACCCCTCCCTGCTGCCCGCGCTCGGCGAGGCTCTCGCCGTCGCGGCCGAGGGCTACGCCCGGACGCCGGGGCTCTACGGGGACGCCGCGGTGGTTCCCCGCCTCGCGGAGCTCGCGCGCGCCGGGCTGGACGCCGACGGGGTGCCGGCGGGACGCGTCGCGATCACTTCCGGTTCCCTCGACGCGATCGAACGCGTGCTGACGGCGCACCTGCGACCGGGGGACGCGGTCGCCGTCGAGGACCCGGGATGGGGTGCGCTGCTCGACCTCGTGCCGGCGCTCGGGATGCATGCCGTTCCGGTGGCACTGGACGAGGACGGTCCGCTGCCGGACGCGGTGGAGCGTGCTCTGGGTGCGGGGGCCAGGGCGCTGGTGGTCACCGACCGGGCGCAGAATCCCACGGGAGCGACGGTGGGGAGCGGCAGGGCGCGGGAGTTGCGCTCGGTGCTCGCCGCGCACCCCGGAGTGCTGCTGATCGAGGACGACCACGGCCACGCGATCGTCGACCTCCCGGTGCACCCGCTGGCGGGGGTCACGGAGCACTGGGCCTTCGTGCGCTCCGTCTCCAAGGCGTACGGCCCCGATCTGCGGCTGGCCGTGCTCACGGGTGACGCGCTGACCGTGGACCGGGTGACGGGGCGCCAGCGCCTCGGGCCCGGCTGGGTCAGTGGGCTGCTGCAGAGGACCGTGGCGCATCTGTGGGAGTCGGGGGCGGTGGACACGGAGGCGGTGGCCCGGTCCTACGGCGAGCGCCGGGACGCGCTCGTGCGGGCTCTGGCGGAGCGGGGGATCGAGGCGTACGGGCGCACCGGGATGAACGTGTGGGTGCCTGTGAGCGACGAGACCGGGGCGGTGGCCAGGCTGCTGCACGCCGGGTGGGCCGTGGCCCCGGGGGCGCGCTTCCGGCTGACATCCCCGCAGGGCGTACGCATGACCGTGTCATCGCTGTCGGCCGCCGACATCGGTCCCCTGGCGGACGCGGCGGCGGAGGCGGCGCGGCCCGCCCGGCCGGTCAGTTACGGCTGAGGGGCCGGCCGCCCCGACGCGGGAGGCTTTCGGCCCCGGCGCGGACCGGTTTCGGCGTCGGCGCGGACCGGCTCTGGGTGAGCGCGGCGCCCGCGAGGACCACCAGGGCGCCGACCGGGGTGTTCCAGCTCAGCTGCTCGCCGAGGAGCGTCACCCCGGCAGCTGTCGCGATCACGGGGATGAAGTAGGTGACCATCTGCGCGGTCGTCGGGCCGACCTCCTCGACGAGGCCGTACTGGAGAAGGACGGCCAGCCCGGTCCCCAGCGCCCCCAGGGCGACCACGGCGAGGGTGGGCAGCAGCGGGAGGTACTCCGGCACGGTGGTGAAGACCGGGAGCACCAGAGCCAGTTGGACCGTACCCAGGAACAGCTGGCTGCCGGTCAGGGCGAGCGTGGAGGCGCCGGTGCCCGCCAGGGTGCGGCGGACGTAGATCCAGCCGACGGGGTAGCTGAGTGAGGCGAGCAGCGCCATGGCCGTACCGGTCGCGTCCAGCCCCGAGAAGCCTTGCCAGGCGCCCAGCACCGTCAGTACGCCGATGAAACCCAGGCCCAGTCCGGCGACGCGGCGGCGGGTGGGCCGGTCCTCGGACAGGGCGACGAGGGACAGCGCCATGCCCCACAAGGGGGAGGTCGCGTTGCAGATCCCGGCGAGGGTGGACGGGATGGTCAGCTCGGCGTACGCGAAGAGCGAGAACGGCAGGGCGTTGAGGAAGAACGCGGCTACGAAGAGGTGGCCCCAGGTCCGGGCGGAGCGCGGCAGCCGCTCGCGGCGCACCGCCATGGCGACCGCGAGCACGGCCGTGCCGAACAGCAGCCGGCCGAAGGTCACCTGGAAGGGGGCGTAGCCGTGGGTGCCCACCTTGATCAGCAGGAAGCTGAACCCCCAGATGAGTGACAGCGCGACGAAGCGCAGGCGCCAGTCCAGGGCGCGTCGCGGAGCCGGGGGGCGGGGAGAGGTGTCGGAGGACCGCAGGACGTCCGGTGCGGAGGGGGCGCTCATGAGCCAACCATGCCGACTCGCATTGCGTAGGACAAGTGAGAATTCATGGACGTATTCGCGTAGCATCGCTTACATGTTGAATCTGGAGCGCCTGCGCACGCTGGATGCCCTGGCCCGGCACGGTTCCGTGAGCGCGGCTGCCGACGGGCTCCACGTCACGACCTCGGCCGTCTCCCAGCAGATGTCCAAACTGGAACGCGAGGTCGGTCAGCAGCTGCTGGCCAGGAACGGCCGGGGGATCCGCCTCACCGATGCCGGGCGGCTCCTCGCGGACCACGCCGCGAAGATCCTCTCCCAGGTGCAGATCGCGCAGTCCGACATCGAGGCGCAGCGGGGCCAGGTGGTGGGCGAGGTCAGGCTCGCGGCCTTTCCGACGGCCGCCCGAGGGCTGTTCCCCGCCGCACTCACCACGCTCCGCGCGGAGCATCCCGAGCTCAAGGTGCGCTCCACGGAGCTGGAGCCGGAGATGGGCATCCGCGCGGTGCTGCGCGGCGACACCGACCTCGCCGTCGTGCTGGAGTGGAGCAACAAACGTCTTCCGACCCCCGGCGGCCTCGCCAAGGCCGAACTCCTCGAAGACGCACCGGACATCGCCATGCCTGCCGGTCATCCCCTGGCCGGCCGGGCCGAGGTGGACCTGGAGGACTTCGCCGACGACGACTGGGTGTCCTGGCCGGAGGGCGAGTTCTGTTACGACTGGCTGATGTTCACTCTGCGGTCCAAGGGCATCGAACCCCGCATCGCGCACCTCGCCGGCGAGCATCACACCCAGCTCGCCCTGATCGCAGCGGGCTTCGGCGTCTGCGTGGCGCCGCGGCTGGGGCGCGGACCGGTGCCCGACGGGGTCCGGCTGGTGCCCGTGCGCCAGCGGATGCGGCGTCATGTGCACGCGGTGTGGCGGACGGACGCGGACAGACGGCCCTCGATCAGGGCGGCCGTGGCCGCCCTGCGCGCCGCCGGGAGGTCCCTGCACGAGCCGGTCGTTCCGGAGTCCTCCGGCTGACCGGGGCTGTCAGCCCGGCTGCGTCGTGCCGTTCGGTGCGGCCAGCTTGCGGAAGTCCCAGGACGTGACGGTCTCGGGGGTGAGCCGGAGCCAGCCGTGCCGCGCGTCGTGCGGCAACGAGTCCAGGCCGAAGTACTTCGACGCGAACAAACGCTCCGGCGCTTCGAGTTCCGGGAGGTTCTCGCCCGTGCGCGGAACCTCGCCCACGAAGGAGACCTCGCCCGACAGCTCCACGCCCCGCAGTTCGCCGTACTCCACGCCGTCGTCCACCACCACGGCGACCCGAGGATCACGCCGCAGCTGTGACCAGCGCAGGCTTCGGGTGAGGGAGTAGAGCCAGAGGGAGGTGCCGTCCCAGACGAACCAGAGCGCGCCGACATGGGGCCGGCCCTCGGGGGAGACCGTGGCCACCCGGCAGGTGCGCTGCACCTGGAGATAGGCGTCCCGTTCCGCGTCGGTCATCATGATCCGACGGCCACGGCGCTGGGCAACGGTCACGGGACGCCCCTCTCGTGCGGTTCGGCCGGTTCCCGGAATCATGGAGGCTTCTCAGCGATCACGCAACGGTCCCGGCCCTGCCCGCTCTCACACCAGGGTGATGGAATCACCCTCCACCCGGATCTGCTTCTCCGGCAACGGCGTGGTCGCGGGACCACCCGTCGCCTCACCGGTCGCCGCGTCGAACGTACTGTTGTGACAGGGGCAGTTGATGACGCCGTCGGCGATCCCCTTCACCGCGCAGCCCTGGTGTGTGCACTTCGACGAGAACGCCTTGAACGTCCCGGCCGTGGGCTGCGTCACCACGACGCCCCGGTCGGCGAAGACCACACCACCGCCCTCGGGGATGTCGGCCGTCTTCGCGAGAACCCCTCCACCGCCGTTCGCGCCGTCACCCTCCTCGGCGGGCTGCACGGTGTCCGAGCCTTCCTGGTCCTGCGAGCCGCCGCACGCGGTGAGAGCGGCGGCCACGCCCACCGCGCCGACCGCCGCGACGACGGTGCGGCGCCGGATGTGGACCTGGCTCTCCTGCGATGCGCTCATACGTGCTTTCCCTTCGTCGACTACGACCTCGGGTGGGGATACGGACCGGCGGGGCCGTGCGTTCAGAGGCGGACGGGCTTCCCGTCGCCCCGGCCGAGCAGCATGTCGAGGTCCACCGCGTCGGCCATCGCGCGGGTACCCGCGTCACCAGGATGCAGCCCGTCCCCGCTGTCGTAGGCCGGGTCCATCCGGTGCGGGTCCTCCGCCGAAGCGGTGGCTGCCGCGAAGTCGACCACGCCGTCGAACGCGCCCGAGTGCCGGATCCATTCGTTGACCCTGTTCCAGGTGGCCTGGCGTTCCGGGGTCCAGACGAACGAACCCCGGAAGGGCAGCAGGGTGCCGCCGTACACCGGGACGTGCTGGGCGTGCACCTTCTCGATGAACGTCCGGTACCCGGCGATGATGTCCTCGGCCGGGGCGTCGAAGCCGATGTCGTTGATGCCCTCCTGCAGGATGACGGCGCGCACTCCGCTCTGGCCCAGCGCGTCGCGTTCCACCCGCGACACACCTGACGGGCCGTAGTACGGTTCGCCGTCCCGGTCCGCGATCAGCCGGTTCCCTCCCAGGCCGGCGTTGACGACGGCGAGCGACGGGCCGTGCCTGCTCTGGAGCCGGCGCGCGAGGTGGTCCGGATAACGCTGGTTGGCGTTGCCCGTGGTGCTTGCGGTGTCGGTGATGGAGTCGCCGAACGTCACCACGGTGCCGGCCGTCCGGGCGCTCCCGCGTACGTCGACGCCACTCACCAGCATCCAGCAGGGGGTGTCCGCGTAACGGGTGCCCGAGACGTCGAGGGCCTCGTCCCCCTCGGCGAGGTAGTTGCCCTGGGCGGTGAACGGGTGGTTCGTGACCGGGCCTGTCGCCTCGTCCACGTACACGCTGACCAGCAGGCTGGACAGGGCCCGCAGGCGCATCGGCAGAGGGTCGCTGAAGAGGTCTTGGCCGGCCGGGACCGTCGTGGCGGCCCGGCCGGCGAACGTCAGGCTGCGCAGGGTGCCCGGCACGGCCGACGCGCCTGACTCCTGGAGTGCGACGGTGACGTGGCCGACGCTGAGCGGGCGCGTACCGAAGGTGTTGGCGAGCCGGACCCGGACGCGGTCGCCGCCGGCGCTGACGAACAGGACGTTGCGGACCGTCCGGTTCTGCAGGCCGCTTCCGGCGGGGCAGTCGTTACCGGGGATCTCGCTTCCGGCCACCTGGCTGGCGCCCCAGGCGGCGACCCACTTTCCGCCGGAGGTGTGCGCGGCGGCGGGCTGCGGGACGCTGACCAGCATCAGGGCGAGGGCACTCATGGCCGCCAGGCAGAGCCGTGCGGCGGAGGTGCGTAATCGCATCTCGGGACTCCTTGGAGGGTGTCGGGGGCGCGGCGGGGCCTCGGATGTGTTCTGGCAACGTTGTCACGTGGTGTGAGTGCGCCCGCGTGCGTCTGCTGTGATGAATGAGACCGGACCCGGTGCGGGTGCACAAGGTGCCGTTCGAGTCAGCCGGTACGGACGTGGTTCCCCCGTTGCCGACGCGGGGGCCCGGCGGCGTACGGCCGAAACCGGTCAACTCGCCTCTGCCGGACGGCCGGACGGCCGGACGGCCGGTCGACCCGCTCGTTTGCCGAGGGGCCGGCCGACCCGCCCTCACCGGCAGGCCCGTCGCCCTTGTACGCCGGAGGGCCGGGTCGCCTACGCCGGCGAGCCGGTCGCCCTTGTGTGCCGGTAGGCCCGTCACCCTTGTGTGCCGGTAGGCCTGTGATCATCGGTCCGCGCCGCCACCCCCGGCCGCGTCCGTGGCGCGCTCGTCGGCCGTGCGCATGGCCGCACGGAGCACGCCCGCCCCCACGCGCGTGAGCGTGTGCAGGACCGTCGGCCCGTTCCGGACGCTGGTGATGAGGCCGGCGTCGCGCAGTGCGGTGGCGTGCCTGCTGGCGGAGGACGCCGAGACACCGGCGGCGCGGGCGATCTCGCCGGTCGTGGCGCCCGAGGACGCGGCGTACAGGGCGACGGCCCGGGCGCGGCCGAGCAGGCTGGTCAGCGGCCGGCCGGGAGCGGCGAAGCCGATCGCGTCATCCTGCGCGAGGGTCCGGTGGTCGGGCTCGTGGAGCAGTGAGTACCAGAGCACGGGCGGCAGTTCGGGATCCGCGAAAGCGACCGGCTCGCTCCAGTTGAAGTAGGAAGGGACGAGGGTGATCCCGCGACCGTTGAGATGCAGGTCCCGGTCCGCGGCCTGGGTCGGATAGGCGGCCTCCAGCACGGGAGGCCGCCAGTGCATCATGGGGCCGAGACTCGCGAGCATGCCTTCCACTCCGCCGTCGAGGATCCCGCGGCAGCGCACGGCCCGCTCGGCCTCGATCCGCGCCTGAACCTGTTCCTCGAAGGGGGCGACGGCGGCCTCGTGGTAGGCGCGCAGCATGCCCACGAACTCCTTGCGCGCGTCCAGCCGGGCCAGCTGCCCGGCCCACGGCGGAGCTCCGACCGTCCGGTCGAGGATGGCCATCTCCTCCAGCACCCGCTGGGGAGGCGTGGCCAGGATCGACTCCAACCCGGCCTCGAACCCGTCCCTGGCATGGACCGGAGTCAGAAAGTCCGGAAAATACGCCGCCCTGGGATACAGGGGCAGGAGAACGGACCGTACGGGTCGTTCCAGTCCTTTGTCGCGCAGCCGCTGCCGCGCCGTGCGATACCACCCTGCATAGGCCCACCGGCCTTTCCTCGACTGCAGTCTGTGCAGGCTGGCGGCGATCTCCCACAGTGGATCGGGAGCGGCGGCAAGCCTGGTTCTGCCCAGGTCGGCGTCACTGAAATGAATGCGGAGCATCGCGTCTCCCCCGTAGAGCTCAGCTTTTTCTCTCAGTCGCAACAGCATGGCCCAGCCCACGGTGTGTCGGCAATCGTGGAGGGGGCGGATCAGGTCTTTCTCCGCGTCGCTGATTTCGGTATTCCGTTCGGTCTGGGCTCGCGCATGCGGCAGGTTGCCGGTGGGGCGGAGCTCCCGGACCGGCCTGGCCGAGCCTGTGGGGCCCCGGCCGCCCCCTGCGCGACCGCCCCGAAGAGAGCTGTGGGGCCGCTGTCCTCACCCGTCGCCCACGAGAAGCGGTCCACCTGCGCTCAGCGCGTCTCCCTGATTCCGGAGTCCACACATCAGGACGTGAATCGCCCGCTGCGGCAAGCCCCCGGAGGTCTTCGGCCGGGCATGGGAACCCCTGGGCGGGCGGCGTGGAATTCTTGGCGCGGGGAAAAGGGTGAGCATTCCCTTCGGGCTGGGTGCACGGTTTGCCGAAAGTCGATCGACTCGATGTTCCGGGCCATTGCTGCGAGGTCGAGTGCATCCTCCACGCCTTTTTGGCCTGCCCGCCGGTCTCATTTACGAGGGCCGCGGTCACGAACCGGGGCGAGGTCGACAGGGTGCTCTCATCAATGCGGGAGGCCACGAACTCGGCCCGAGCGCGGCTTTCCTGATCCAGGAAATGCCGGGTACCCGGGGCGAGCAGCCGACCGCGATGCGTACCTCGATGAGGAAGCTCATTCGCCACCCGCCGGACGAACGGATGCCGGCCGTGCAGATGTGGCTGCGGTCGTCGGCCCGTGGACGGCCGCGTGTCCTGATGCCGTCCGTCCGGCTCTCCGGGCAGCATCGACCGGATGAACCCCCCTGCGGATCCGGAGCGGACCCCGGACGGCCGATACGTGGTCATCAACAACCGACGGTGGCGTGCGACGGATCCCGAGATTCCCGAAGACGTCGCCTCTCGCCTGCGGCATCACCTCATGTCGGGGCGTCGTGCGGTGGCCGCCGCGCGACGCGCCGCCGACTCGGAAGCCGAGGGGCGGGCGCGGAATCAGGTCCACACGGCGAAGGTGGCTCTGGGTGAGCGGGGTACCCCCTGGTGGGAGCAGTCGCCGGAGGAGCGCCGCCGGCGCTGGGAGAGCGGGGTGCGTCAGCTCGACCACGCGGAGCGGGAGGAGGGGCCCACCGCCTGAGGCGGGTGCCCTCCGGGCCGGCCGAGTCGCGCCCGTTGGGCGTGATTGCTCGGATCGTGCGGCCGCGCGCTGCTGGGCGTGATGACCCCGGTCGTGCGGCCGTGCCTGTTGGGCGTGATTACCCCGGATCGTGCGGCCGTGCCTGTTGGGCGTGACGACCCCGGTCGTGCGGCCGCGCCTGCTGGGCGTGTTTGCCCGGAACCGCTCGGCCGCGCCGATGGGGTGCTGTCCCCCGGATCGTGCGCACCCGCCGCTGTCCGGTGGCGGCGGGTGCGGACACTGCTGCGCACGCGCGCCGACCCGTACGCCCCCTTGCCCTCCGTGTGCCACCCGATCTACCTTACTCTGCGGTAAGTTTACTCTCTGGTAAGGAGGTTGTCGTGGCTGCCTACCGGACGGTCATGGTCGGCACGGACGGCTCGGAGTCGTCGTACTCCGCGGTCGAAGGGGCTGCGAGGCTCGCCGCCGCCTGTGGGGCCGAACTGGTCATCGCCTGCGCGTACGTACCGATGCGCGGGCCGGAACTCGCACGTGCGCAGGACGAGTTAGGCGCGGAAGCGTTTCAGGTCGTGGGCTCGGCGCCCGCGGAGGCGACTCTGCGTACGGCTGCGGAGCGCGCCCGTGCTCAGGGGGCGGGCACCATACGCTCGACCGCGGTGGAGGGCGAGCCGGTGCCCGCGCTCGTGGCGCTCGCCCGGGAATGTTCGGCAGACCTCGTGGTGGTCGGGAACAGGGGACTGCGCTCGCTCGCCGGCCGCATTCTCGGCTCCGTACCCGCGGACATCGCCAGAAGAGCGGGTCTCGACGTGCTGATCGTGCACACCACGTGAGTGCGGTGGGACCGGCGGACGGGGTGGCGGGCCCGCCCGGTGCCGAGGAACTGCGGCGAGCCGTCGAGGCCGTGCTGCTCGGGGGCGACCGTGTCTGGACGAGGCGGGACATCGGCGAGCGGTCCGGGGTGAGCCCTGAGCGCACGGTGCAGATCTGGCGCGCGCTCGGGTTCCCGGTGGTGGACGACGACGCGAGGGTCTTCACCGACGCCGATGTCGACGCACTGCGTGCGGGGGAACGGCTTGTCGCAGCGGGCCTCATCACCGAGGAGAACGAGACGGCGATGGCGCGGGCCCTCGGGCATCATCTGTCCCGGCTCGCCGAATGGCAGGTGCACACCCTCTGGGCCTGGCTCAACCGCGAGCCCGGCTCCGTCACCGGTGGCGAGGCGCTGGTGGAACAGGCCGCGGCTCTGCTGCCGGAGCTGGAACTGCTGCAACGGCATGTGTGGCGCCGGCATCTCGCCGCGAACGCGGGACGCGTCCTCGCGGAGGGGGAGGAGGAGGACGCCCGCCCGGCACCGGGGCAGAGGACGGCCCACGGTGCCGGAGGGCCGGAAGACGTCGCGGCGGCCAGAGGGCCCGTCGCGCCGCGCGAGGCTGCCGACGTACGGGAGCGCGCGGTGGGCTTCACCGACATGGTCGGCTACACCCGGATGACACGTGGTCTGGACAGCTCCGAACTGGTGCGGATCATCGACCGGTTCGAGAGCCTGACGGGTGACGTGGTCGCCGAAGGCGGGGGCCGGGTGGTGAAGACGATCGGGGACGAGGTCCTCTTCGTCTGCGAGTCCGCTCCCGAAGCGGCTGACACGGCCCTGGAACTCACTGCCCGGGCCTCGGCGGAACCTGACTTGCCCCAGGTGCGGACAGGAGTCGCCCACGGCCCCATGCTGAGCCGCTTCGGCGATGTCTACGGGGCCACGGTCAACATCGCGGCCAGGCTCACCGCGGTGGCCCGCCCGGGCACGGTGTTGGTCGACACGGCGCTCGCGGGCGAACTGGCAGGGCTGGCCCGGTACCAACTCAAAGCGCTCCGCCCTGTGTCGGTGCGTGGGTACAGCAGACTGCGACCGGTGCTTCTGCGGTCGGGTGGGGGCCGTGGGGTGGCGTCGTAGCGGAAGGTACGGCCAGCGGGCAGGGGGCCTGCGCGTGGTCGGGCCGCTGCTCGTGGCTCGGCTCGCGCAGTGCTGTCCTCCGCCTGTCGCTGCCCCTGGGCGCTTGCGGCTTGCTGCCTACGGCCTGCCACGTGGTGCCTGCCTACGGCCTGCCACGTGGTGCCTGCCTGCCGCCGTGCAGCAGCCGGTCCGGTCGGCCCGTCAGGCGCCCGGTGCAGCAGTCGGTCCGTTCGGTCCGTCAGGCGCCCGGGAGGAAGAGGCAGAACGGGTGGCCGTGGGGGTCCCGGAGCACGCGGACGTCCTCCTGCGGCTGGTGGGCCTCCAGCGTCGCCCCCAGAGCACATGCGCGTGCGGTCTCGGCCTCCAGGTCGTCGACTTCCACATCCAGATGCGCCTGCATCTGCTGGGTGTCCGGCCCTTGCGGCCACACCGGGGGAGTGTGGTCCGTCTCCAACTGGAAACTGAGCCCCGGCCGCTCGTGCTCGGGAGCCCGCAACCGGACCCACTCCGGAGACCGCTCGACCTCCTGCCAGCCCAGCAGCGCACGGTAGAAGTCGGCGAGCGCGGGCGGATCCGGGGTGCCGAGGACAAAAGCTCCGAGCGAGGTCGTCATGACTCCACTGTGCCCTGCCGCTCCGCGGCCATGCGTCCCACGGCGTGGCAGGGCACCGGCTTGGGAAAGCCCTGCCCCGTGGGGAGCGAGCGCCCGTGCGAGGCAGCGGCCGGGCGCAGGCGCCGTGCCTTGACCGCGATGTGAGACTTGCAGCATGGACATGGGACGTGAGTCGCGGTCGGAAAAGGACGCAATGACGGTGGAGATCGTCTTCGCCCTGATGACTGCCGCCGTCCTGGCCGGGGTGATCTTTGCCGTGGCCTGGACTCTCGTCCTGGCCCTTGACGTCTCCGGCCCGGCGCGGGGTGGCGTGTTGGCAGGGGGCGCACTGCTCGGAGCGGTGGCCGGAGTGTGGCGTCTGGTGTGGGTGCTCCTTCGGTTCGACGAGCAGCGCCGCATGGGCCACTGAACACAGCCCGTCCCCCCTCGCCGACTGGGAAGAAGCCACCGACGTGCCAGGGTGACCGGAAACGGCTGGTGAGGCAGGAACCGATCATCTACGTTTCCGCCATGACGACTTCGGAGCCCCGCGCAGACCTCCGGCCCCCCGGTCTTGACGCCGACGAGAAGACCACTCTGCTGACCTTCCTGGACTACCTCCGCGAGGCCGTCCTCGCGAAGGTGGACGGCGCCCCGGAGCCGGCGGTCCGTACGGCCGGCGTCCCTTCGGGGACCAGCCTGCTCCAACTGATCAAGCACCTGACAGCCGTGGAGCTCAACTGGTTCGTCTGGGCCTACGAGGGGGCCGGCCACGAGCGCTGGGACGACGAGGGTGTGGTGCACGCCGATGACACCGTGTCGGATCTGGCCGACGCCTATCGCGAGGCGATCGCCCGCGCCGACGAAGTCGCTCTGGCCTGCACCGACCTGGACCGCCCTGGCGCTCGCTCGCTTCGCGAGACCGCGCCTCCGTCGATGCGCTGGGTGCTGGTCCACATGATCGAGGAGACCGCCCGGCACGCCGGGCATGCGGACATCCTGCGCGAACAGATCGACGGCTCCGCCGGACGGTGACGCGCGTTCCGTAGGCTCGTAGGCCCGTGATCCACGGGCGGGTACCGGTTCTCTCGCGCCCGGGGGTCTCCGGATTCCGCCGAGCCCTCGACCGGGTCATTCCCCGGGCTCGACGGCCTGTCCGACACCCACAGGTCCCGGGGAGCGGCGCCGTACGGACTGCGTTGTCCGCCCGGTGGGCCTGCCCTGAGCCCGACGGCGTCGGCCGGCTGCTCGGCCGTGCCCCGGGCGTTGAGCCGGACACGTCGCTCGTAGCAGCACATCGCGTCGGCCGGGCCGCGAGCAGTCAGGTGATCGCAGGCGCCGAGGCTCGAAACGTCCCGCGGTGGACTGCGTCTCGTCGGTCAGCTTCGGCCATCGGCTGCGGCGCGAAGCCGTCGTGGGTGCTCGTAAGGGTTCTGAGTGGTCCGGAGGGGAAAGGGGCCGGGGTCGCTGTCGGCGCACACGTCCGGTGCCGGCCGGTCGGGGTCTCCCCGGCGGAGCGCCGGGCCCATGCACTTCCCCGCGCACCGCAGGCCCACCACGTGCGGATACGTGCTTTTCGACTGACGTGATCCCCTCGTATTCGGTGCTTCACCGCGCTTCTTCGTGTCGCAGTCACCCAGGGGTGATTAAGGGCGGCTAGGGGTGTGGGGCGCGGCTCGAATATCTCTACGGTTTGCCCGTCGCCAGTTTTCGGGGCTATGAGACGGGGTCTGGAAATGGACAGCCATGCGCACGTGGGCGGCAGCCGGTCGGCGGGCACTGCCACGGATATCGAAGGTGCGGACGAGATACCAGCAATGGGCGGAGCCGGGGAGGCGGCCGGTTTCCCCGGTGGTGAATTCGTCCATGAACTGCTCGACAAAGCCGTAGCAGCCACCCCTCACGCTCCGGCTGTCCGGGACGCGGACGAGCGGTGGAGCTACGCGGAACTGGACGAGGCGAGCCACGCGGTGGCCGTATGGCTGGAGCGGCGCGGTCTCGGTGCGGGGGACCGGCTCGTCGTCCAGCTGCCCACCGGCCGGGAACTCGCGGCGATGTTCTACGGCGCCTCACGCCGCGGAGTCATCTTCGTGCCGCTCAACCCCGCGATGAAGCCGTTCCACCTGCGGTCCGTGGTGGCGAACTGTCGTCCGGCCCTGTTCGTCACGGATCACGACGGCGACGCCCGAGCGGGCGAACTCACCCTCCCCGCCGAGGGCGACGCCCCCGCCGGCCCGGTCACCCGCACCACGTTCGAGGAGATCTGGCCGGAGATCGCCGCCCTGTGCGACAGCGGGGAGCGCGCAGCTCCGGTCCCGCTGCGGTCCGAGGACCCGGCGGCCCTCATCTACACCTCGGGCAGCACCGCCGCACCGAAGGCGGTGATCTGCCCGCACGCCCAAGTCACCTTCGCCACCCGGGCGCTGGTGAGCTCCCTCGGCTACCGCGCGGACGACGTGGTGTTCTGCCGCTTCCCGATGTCCTGGGACTACGGCCTGTACAAGGTCCTGATGAGCTGCGCCGTCGGCAGCGAGATCGTGCTCGCCGACCGCGCGGAGGACCTGCTCCTGCTGCGACGGATGCGCGAGGTCGGCGCGACCGTGGTCCCCACCGTGCCCTCCCTCGCCAGCATGATCGTCAAGCTGGGGCGCAGGGCCGACGGGCAGGTGCCCCCGGTCCGGATGTTCACCAACACCGGAGCCGCGTTGCCGTCCTCGGTGATCGCCGAGCTGCGGGACCTCTTCCCCGGCACACGGGTGGTCCGTCAGTACGGCCAGACCGAGGCCAAGCGGATCACCGTGATGCCGCCCGAGGAGGACCAGGAGCGACCCGACGCGGTCGGCCTGCCCCTGCCCGGCACCCGGGTCCTGATCCTGGACGAACAGGGCCGACCGGTGCCGGTCGGCGAGACCGGCGAGATCGTGGCCGAGGGCGGCCACGTGATGCCCGGCTACTGGGGCGCCCCGGAACTGAGTGCACGGACCTTCCGGCGCGACGCGGAGTCCGGCCGGCTGCGGCTGCACACCGGCGACTACGGCAGCCTCGACGCCGACGGCTACCTCTACTTCCGTGGCCGGCGCGACGACATGTTCAAGCGCAAGGGCTTCCGCATGAGCACCCTGGAGATCGAAGCCGCCGCCATGGACATCCCCGGTATCCGGGCCGCTGCCGCGGTCCCGCCCGGCGAACGGCACGATCTCGCGCTCTTCGTGGAGACCGAACTCGACCCCAGGGTCGTCATCAAGGAACTCGCGGTCCGCCTGGAGCCGGCCAAGGTACCGGCGATCTGCCGTGCGCTGACCGAGTTCCCGCTGACCCAGCACGGCAAGAACGCCCGACAGGAACTGGCCAGGCTGCTCGACGGGAGAGAGAAGTGAACGCCCTCACCGGTCCGGATCCGGAGGATCTGGCCAAACGTTACGGCACCCCCCTGTACGTCTACGACCTGGAGAAGGTCCGGGCCGCCCGCCACGATCTCTTCCAGTCACTGCCGGAGGGTTTCGAGGTCTACTACGCCTTCAAGGCGAACCCGCACGTCGATCTCGTACGCGCCCTGCGCGAGGGCGACGGCCCCTCCTGCCGCGCCGAGATCAGCTCCACCGGCGAACTCGCCGCAGCTCTCGAAGCGGGCTACGCGGGTAGAGACGTCCTCTACACCGGGCCCGGCAAGACCTACGAGGAACTGCGTACCGCCCTGGAGAGCGGCGTACGCCTGTTCTCCGCCGAGTCGCTCGGCGACCTGCGGCACATCGGCGAGGCCGCCCTCGAGACCGGTGTGACCGCCGACTGCCTGCTGCGCATCAACAGCGCCACCGGGTCGGCCGGCACGGGCATCCGGATGACCGGCAAGCCCACCCAGTTCGGCATCGACAGCGAGACCGTCCCGGAGCTGGCCGAGCAGCTGCGGGACGTGCCGGGAACCGACATCGTCGGCCTGCACCTGTTCTCCCAGAGCAACGCGGCCGACGAGGAGGCGCTGCTCGGGGAGTTCCGGCACACCATCACGACCGCCGCCCAGATCCAGGAGCAACTGGGCGTCCCCCTGCGGCTGCTGGACATCGGCGGAGGCTTCTCCGTGCCGTACGCCACGGCCGGCGAACGCGCCCGCTACCCGGGCCTGGCCGCCGGTCTCGCCGAGGCGCTGGACGAGGCGTTCCCCGCCTGGCGCGAGGACAGTCCCAAGGTCGCCGTCGAGTCCGGCCGTTACCTCGTCGGCGACAGCGGCACGCTGGTCGCGGGCGTCAGCAACGTGAAGGTCAGCCGCGGTCAGAAGTTCGTCATCCTGGACACCGGGATCAACAGCTTCGGTGGGATGTCGGGGCTCGGCCGGCTGCTGCCGGTCACGGTCCAGGTCGCCGTCGGCGCCGAGACCGAACGCGCCACCCTGGCAGGGCCTCTGTGCACCCCCGGTGATCTTCTCGGCCGGCAGGTCGAGGTACCGCTCCTCACCGAGGGCGACGTCGTCACCGTGCCCAACGCGGGCGCCTACGGGCCGACCGCCAGCCTGCTGATGTTCCTGGGACGCCCGGCGCCCACCGAAGTCGTGCTCGACCGGGACGGGGTGGTCTCGGTGTCGCGCATCGAGCATGTCCGCCGCAGCCGCGCAGAGGAGCCGACGGATGTCTGACGGGGCGGCGGTGGCCCCCGCCGAACGCACACTGCCCGCGCAGGGAGGCAAGGGCACCGTCGTGGTCACCACGGTCGCCTCCGACTCCCACACCTGGAACCTGGTCTACCTTCAGCTGCTCATCGAGGAACTCGGCTACCGGGTGATCAACCTGGGCCCGTGCGTGCCCGACGACCTGCTGGTGCGTGAGTGCCTGGAGACCGCCCCGGACCTGCTGGTCGTCAGTTCGGTCAACGGCCACGGCCACCAGGAGGGGATGCGGCTGATCCGCCGGTTGCGCGAGCAGCCCGAACTCGCCGCGACCCCCGCCGTCATCGGCGGCAAGCTCGGCATCACCGACGAGGCCGACGCGCTCTCCGAGCAGCTCTCGCAGGCCGGTTTCGACGCCGTGTTCCCCGACGACGCCGACCCGGTGATCGCCTTCCGCTCCTTCGTCGAGGTCCTGGAGAGCTCCGCCCGGACCGCCGGGAACCGGGCCCTTCCCTGGCCCCGGATCACCGCGTGAAGCCAGCCCGGCGGCCTACGCGCTCCCGCCCCGTGCCGACGGGACAGCCCGGCCGGCAGTCCGCCGACTTCGGTGCCTTCGTACGGGCGCACGGGGCGCGCGGCCGGCTCGTGGTGCAGCCCCGCATGGGGTTCGGCGACCCGGCCCGCATGCGGGCCGGTCTGCTCGCCACCCGCCGTGCCGACGCCCACACCGTGGGCACCATCACCCTGGACAGCCACACCCGCGTCGGACATCTGCAGGCCGTCGAGGAGGCGCTGCGCGCCGGCTTCGACCTCAACGGCTACCCGGTGGTCAGCCACCCGGCCGAGACGACCGAACGCGTCCTGGACGGCATCCGGGGCCCTGACTTCCCCGTCCAGGTACGGCACGGCTCCGCCCTGCCCCGGGACATCTTCGCCGCCATCGCCGCTCTCGGCCTGACCGCCACCGAGGGCGGCCCCGTCTCCTACTGCCTCCCCTACGGGCGCACCCCGCTCGCCGAGGCGGTCCGGGAGTGGACCGAGTGCAGCGAGCTGTTCGCCGAACTCAGCGGCAGCGGCGCCGAACCGCACATCGAGACGTTCGGCGGATGCATGCTGGGCCAGCTCTGCCCACCCAGCCAACTGGTCGCCCTCAGCCTCCTGGAGGCGATGTTCTTCGTCCAGCACGGGGTGCGCAGCGTCTCCCTCAGTTATGCCCAGCAGACCCATCTCGGCCAGGACCAGGAAGCGGTCGCCGCACTGCGCCGCCTGTGCCGGGAGCATCTGCGCACCGACGACTGGCACGTGGTCGTGTACGCGTACATGGGGGTCTATCCGCAGACCGACGGCGGCGCGCTGCGGCTGCTCGGCCAGGCCGCCGAACTCGCCGTCAGCACGGGCTGCGAACGCCTCATCGTGAAGACCGTGGCGGAGGCCCGGCGCATCCCCACGATCCTCGAGAACGTCCAGGCACTCGAGTACGCCGCCGACGTGGCGGAGCGCACCCCGCGGCCCCCTGCCGGCCCCGGCCCTCCGGCGGAGGCCGACTCCCAGACGTACCAAGAGGCACGGGCCCTGGTGGAAGCGGTGCTGTCCCTCCACACCGACATCGGAACCGCCCTGATGCGTGCCTTCCAGCACGGCTACCTCGACATCCCCTACTGCGTGCACCCCGACAACTGCGGTCGCACGCGCAGCTACCTGGACAGCGGAGGCCGGCTGCGCTGGGCGGACATCGGGTCCCTGCCGCTGGGGCATCTGGTGACCGGTCTGCGTACGGGGCGTGTCACGGCGCCGGGGCTGCTCGGCGACCTCTCCTACGTGCGCAGCACCTTCGACTCACCTGGCGTTCCCTCCGTTCTCCTCGACGGCACGTGACCGTTCAGGAGGGCAGCAGGCTGAGCGGCCGGGACGCCCCGGGGCGGGAATGCGGCCGTGCGTATGACGGCGGTCGCGACTTTCGTCGGGCTCCGTCGCGCCGACAATGGGCCGCCCCGCCGGAAGAAGCCCATTACCGGGCGCCACCACCGGCAACCGGGGTCACTAGGGGTGTCAGCCGCAACCCCACCCCCTTACGTTGGCGATATCCGGTCGGAATATCCGGACCGGACCGTCGTTCACGGCAGCGATGACAACTGATCCGACAGCAGATCCAGATCCGCCATGACGAAGAACGAATCCCAAGACACGATTTCCGTAATGGCCGGCACACCGTAACAAGGCCGGGTGTAGGCATATTCGCGCGCCGTCGACCGCGCGCGAACCAGTGATGACCGTGGAGTGCGCTGATGACCGAGCCCGGTTCTTTTTCCTCTTCTTCCGACAAGGCGAATGCGTCACACGCCGAAGCGGGTGACCATTCCGAATTGGTCCGCCGGCTCGAGCCGCTTCCGGTCGCCGAGCAGACGCGACAGCTGACCGACCTGATCTGCCGCGAAGCCGTAGCCGTGCTCCGGCGGCTGCGACCGGACGAGAAGCGGGTGGCTGTCGACGCGCGCCGCCCCTTCCGCGAACAGGGCCTGGACTCCCTCGGCCTGGTCGCGCTCCACACCGGGGTCAACACCGCGACAGGACTCGCCCTGCCGCCCACGGTCGGATTCGACCACCCCACCCCCGCGCTCCTCGCCGAGCACCTGCGTACCGAGGCACTCGGGCTGCCCGCCACCGCCGCTGCCGTCGACCACCCGGCCGCCCGCCCCGTGGACGATGACGACCCCATCGTCGTCATCGGCGTCGCCTGCCGGTTCCCCGGCGGGGTCACCAGCCCCGAGCTGCTGTGGCAGCTGCTCCAGGAGGGCGGAGAGGTACTCGGCGAGTTCCCCCGCAACCGCGGCTGGGACGTCGACGGGCTGTACGACCCCGATCCCCAGGCGCAGGGCAAGAGCTACGTCAAGCACGGCGGCTTCCTCGCCGACGCCACCGACTTCGACGCGGACTTCTTCGGGATCAGCCCTCGCGAGGCGCTGGCCATGGACCCCCAGCAGCGGCTGATGATGGAGACCACCTGGGAGGTGCTGGAGCGCTCCGGCATCGACCCGCACCGCCTGCGCGGTACGCGCACCGGCGTCTTCGTCGGAGCCGAGGTCCACGAGTACGGCGTCCGTGTGCACGAGGCCCCTGACGGCCTCGACGGCTACCTCATGACCGGAAACGCCCCCAGCCTTGCGTCCGGGCGCGTCGCCTACACCTTCGGTTTCGAAGGTCCGGCGATCACCGTCGACACCGCCTGCTCCGGCTCCATCGTCTCCCTGCACCTCGCCGCACAGGCACTGCGCCGCGACGAGTGCTCCCTCGCCGTCGTCGGCGGCGTCACCGTGATGGGCAGCCCCGGCATGTTCACCGCGTTCAGCCGCCAGCGCGGACTGGCCCCCGACGGGCGCGTCAAGGCCTTCGCCTCCGCCGCCGACGGCACCGGCTTCTCCGAAGGCATCGGCCTGCTGGCCGTCGAGCGGCTCTCCGACGCCCGCCGCCACGGCCACCAGGTACTCGCCGTCGTCCGCGCGACCGCGGTCAACCAGGACGGCGCCAGCAACGGCCTCACCGCGCCGAACGGCCTGTCGCAGCAGCGGCTGATCCGCGACGCCCTGGCCACCGCCGGACTGACCGCAGCCGACGTCGACGCCGTCGACGCGCACGGCACCGGCACCACGCTCGGAGACCCGATCGAGGCCCAGGCGATCATCGCCACGTACGGGCAGGGGCGCCAGGAGGGCAGCCCGCTGTGGCTGGGCTCGGTCAAGTCCAACCTCGGCCACACCCAGGCCGCGGGCGGCGTGGCGAGCATCATCAAGATGATCCTCGCGATGCGGCACGAGGTGCTCCCCAAGACACTCCACGTCGACGAGCCGTCCCCGCACATCCGCTGGGAAGCCGGCGACGTCCGGCTGCTCACCGAACCGGTGGAGTGGCGCACCGGCGACCGCCCCCGCCGCGCAGGCGTCTCCGCCTTCGGTATCAGTGGCACCAACGCCCACGTCATCCTCGAGGAACCCGCCGACGAGGAGGCCACTGCGGCTCTCGACTCCGGCTCCGCTGAAACCACCGGCGCCGGCACCGACAGCAACCGCGACGACGCCACCGGCGCAGGCGCCGACAGCAACCGCGACGACGCCACCGACATCGACGCGCTGGAGCCTGCCCCCGGCACCGACGCGCCCGAGACCGCCCCCGGGCTGCTGCCGCTGTCGCTCTCCGCCCACAGCGAGCCCGCGCTGCGCGCCCAGGCCGACCTGCTCCGCTCCCACCTCGACGCGCACCCCGGCATCCCGCTGCCGCACCTCGGCCACTCCCTGGCGACCACGCGTGCCGCGCTCAGCCTCAGGGCCGTCGTCACCGTCGGCGACCACGCCGGGCTCGACAGCGCGCTGCGCGCCCTCGCCGACAACACCGCCCACCCCGACGTGGTGCGTGGCGAACCCGCCACCGGCCGGCTCGCGTTCCTCTTCACCGGCCAGGGCAGCCAGCGTGCCGCCATGGGACGTGAACTGTACGAGCGGTACCCGGTGTTCGCCGAAGCCCTGGACGAGGCCATCGGTCATCTCGACGTCCAGCTGGAGTACTCCCTCTGGGACGTCCTCTTCGCCGAGGAGGGCACCGAGGACGCCGCCCTGCTGAACCGGACCCAGTACGCCCAGACCGGCCTCTTCGCGCTGGAGACCGCGCTGTTCCGGCTGCTGGAGTCATGGGGCGTACGGCCCGACTACCTCGCCGGTCACTCCCTGGGCGAGCTGTCCGCCGCGCACGCCGCCGGTGTCCTCTCCCTGGAGGACGCCGCGACCCTGGTCGCCGCGCGCGCCCGCCTGATGCAGGAACTGCCCGCGGGCGGGGCCATGGTCGCGGTCCAGGCCACCGAGGCGGCGGTCGTCGCGGCCCTGGCGGACGGCGACGGCACGGTGTCCCTCGCCGCCGTCAACGGCCCGAACTCCGTCGTCGTCTCCGGCGCCGAGCAGGCCACCCTCGCCCTGGCCGAACGCCTCGCCGCGGGCGGTGCCAAGACCAAGCGGCTGCGCGTCTCCCACGCCTTCCACTCGCCCCTCATGGAACCGATGCTGGACGAGTTCCGGGGGATCGCCCGACTGCTGGAGTACCGCGCACCCCTCGTGCCGGTCGTCTCCAACGTCACGGGCGAGATCGCCACCAGCGCCGAACTCTGCGACCCCGAGTACTGGGTGGGCCACGTCCGCAGGGCCGTCCGCTTCGCCGACGGAATCGACACCCTCGCCTCCGCCGGAGTCACCACCTTCCTGGAGCTCGGCCCCGACGCCGTACTCACCGCCATGGCGCAGGAGGCACTGACCGACGCCGGCGACACCACGTCCGCCGACGACGCGCCCGCCTTCCACTGCCTGCTGCGCCGCGGCCATGACGAACAGCGGGAACTGCTCACCGCCCTCGGCGCCGTCCACGTCCGCGGCTTCGACGTGGAGTGGGGCGCCGCCTGCGCGCCGGACGGCGCACCGCGCGTCGAGCTGCCCACGTACGCCTTCCAGCGCCGGCGGTACTGGCTCACCCGTGGCATCACCGACTCCGGCGACCCGACGGGCCTCGGTCAGGTGGCCGCCCGCCACCCCCTGCTCGGCGCCGTGATCAGCCGCGCGGGCGAGGACGGCATCATCCTCACCGGCCGCGTCTCGCTGCGCTCCCACCCCTGGCTCGCCGACCACGCCATCGCGGGCACGGTCCTGCTGCCCGGTACGGCCTTCGTCGAACTGGCGGTCCGCGCCGGTGATCAGGTGGGCTGCGACGCCATCGAGGAACTGACCCTCGCCGCCCCGCTCACCGTCCCCGCTGACGGCACCGGCGTCGCCCTGCAGATCCAGGTCGCCGCCCCCGACGGCAGCGGACGCCGCGCCATCACGTTCTTCTCGAGGCCCGAGGACGCCACCGACGACGAGCCGTGGTCCCAGCACGCCGACGGACTGCTCGCCCCCCTCGGCGCCCCCGCCGCCGACCGCGCCGGCTTCGGTCTCGCCGAGTGGCCCCCGAACGGCGCCGAGCCCGTCGACCTCACAGGTCTCTACGAGGACATGGCCACGAAGGGGTACGGCTACGGCCCGACCTTCCAAGGACTCCGCGCGGCCTGGCGCCACAACGGCGAGGTCTACGCCGAGGTCGCCCTTCCCGAGGGCGCCCACGGCGACGCCGGCGCGTTCGCGCTCCACCCCGCGCTGCTCGACGCGGCCCTGCACGCCACCGACTTCACCGGGGACGGGACCGCGGACGACGTCACCCGTCTGCCCTTCGCCTGGCACGGCGTGACGCTGTACGCCACCGGTGCGTCCGCCGTGCGGGTCCGTATAGCCGCCACCGGCACCGACTCCGTCCTGCTGCATCTGGCCGACACCACGGGCGCCCCCGTGGCCGTGGTCGACGGCTACCTGGTGCGTGCCGTCGACACCGCGCGCCTCGCCGCCGCCAAGCGCACCGACACCCTCAAGTGCATCAACTGGGCCGAGACGAGCGCCGGTTCACCCCTCGACGTACAGAACTGGGCGATCGCCGGAGCGGACCCGCTGGGGCTGGCCGACACCCTCGGCGTTCCCGTCCACCCTGGACTTGACGAGCTCGGCGCGGCGGCCGACGGCGGCGCGGCGGTGCCGGGCGTCATCCTGATCACTCATGGTGCGCAGGCCACGGCCACTGACACCGACCCGCTGGCTACCGCGCGTACGGCCCTCGTCCAGCTCCTCGGCACCGTCAAGGGCTTCCTCGCCGACGAGCGGTTCGCCGCATCACGGCTGATGCTGCTCACCCAGGGCGCCGTCGCCGCCACGGACGACGACACCCCGCCCGCCCTCGACACCGCACCCCTGTGGGGTCTGGTGCGGGCTGCGGAGGCGGAGAACCCTGGCCGGTTCGTTCTGGTGGACTGGGACGGTGCCGGTGCGTCGGCTGCTGTGCTGTC
>NZ_JBIAJR010000020.1:13088-51559 GCF_042872025.1 Streptomyces sp. NPDC005494 | reverse complement strand
ACTCTTTCGTGTCCGATTCCCGGCCGAAGCGGGTTACTGCTTGTTTCGCTTTCCAGTTCTTCGCTTTCGCGTTTCCCTTTCCGGCGAGTCCGACTTTACCAGACTCTTTTCCGTTCCGTTTCCGGTCCGAATTTGATTCCAGTGGCCTGCGGAATGGCCTTTGCCTTTCGGCGGACCCGACTTTATCAGAGATTCTGAGTCGGATTTCCCGCCCCGGCGAGGAGCTCCCGGCGCACACGTGCGCGGGCTGCTTCCCGTTCAGGCGGAAACGTAAACGTACTGGAGCGGGGCTCCCCGATGCAAATCGGGGAGCCCCGCTCCAGGTCGGCGGCCTTCGGAGGCCTCTCGCGTCAGACCTCGACCACGACCGGAAGGATCATCGGGCGCCGGCGATAGGTGTCCGACACCCACTTGCCGACCGTCCTGCGGACCAGCTGCTGGAGCTGGTGCGGCTCCATCACCCCGTCCTGGGCCGACTTGTTGATGGCTTCCTCGACCTTGGGCACCACGGCGGTGAAGGCCCCGTCGTCGATGCCGGAGCCCCTGGCCTGGATGTGGGGTCCGCCCACGATCTTGCCGGAGGAGCTGTCGACCACGATGAAGACCGAGATGATGCCCTCGTCCCCGAGGATCCTGCGGTCCTTGAGCGAGGTCTCCGTGACGTCACCGACCGAGAGGCCGTCGACGTACACGTATCCCGCCTGGACCTTGCCGACGATCTTGGCCTTGCCGTCGATCAGGTCGACGACGACGCCGTCCTCCGCGATGACGATGTGGTCCTTCGGGACACCGGTCAGCGCGCCGAGCTCGGCGTTGGCCCTGAGGTGACGCCATTCGCCGTGCACCGGCATCAGGTTCTTCGGCTTGCAGATGTTGTAGAAGTACAGCAGCTCGCCGGCCGAGGCGTGGCCCGAGACGTGGACCTTGGCGTTGCCCTTGTGGACCACGTTCGCGCCCCAGCGGGTCAGGCCGTTGATCACGCGGTAGACCGCGTTCTCGTTGCCCGGGATCAGCGAGGAGGCCAGGATCACCGTGTCACCCGGGACGATCCGGATCTGGTGGTCCCGGTTGGCCATCCGGGAGAGCGCGGCCATCGGCTCGCCCTGGGAGCCCGTGCAGACCAGCACGACCTCGTCGTCCGGCAGGTCGTCGAGCGTCTTGACGTCGACGACCAGGCCGGCGGGAACCTTCAGGTAGCCCAGGTCACGGGCGATGCCCATGTTGCGGACCATGGAACGGCCGACGAAGGCGACCCTGCGGCCGTACTCGTGGGCGGCGTCCAGGATCTGCTGGATGCGGTGGACGTGGCTGGCGAAGCTCGCCACGATGATGCGCTTCTGGGCGTTGGCGAACACCGTGCGCAGGACGTTGGAGATGTCCCGCTCCGGCGGGACGAATCCGGGGACCTCGGCGTTCGTCGAGTCGGAGAGGAGAAGGTCGATGCCTTCCTCGCTCAGCCTGGCGAAGGCGTGCAGGTCGGTGAGACGGCCGTCCAGCGGCAGCTGGTCCATCTTGAAGTCACCGGTCGCGACGGCCAGGCCCGCGGGGGTGCGGATGGCCACCGCGAGAGCGTCCGGGATGGAGTGGTTGACCGCGATGAACTCGCAGTCGAAGACGCCGATGCGCTCGCGCTGCCCCTCGGCCACCTCGAGGGTGTAGGGACGGATCCGGTGCTCCTGGAGCTTGGCCTCGATGAGCGCGAGGGTCAGCTTCGAGCCGATCAGCGGGATGTCCGGCTTCAGACGGAGCAGGTACGGGACGCCACCGATGTGGTCCTCGTGGCCGTGCGTGAGGACGATGCCCTCGATGTCGTCCAGGCGGTCCCGGATCGTGGTGAAGTCCGGCAGGATCAGGTCGATGCCGGGCTGCTCCTCCTCGGGGAAGAGCACACCGCAGTCGACGATGAGCAGACGGCCGCCGTACTCGAAGACCGTCATGTTGCGGCCGATCTCGCCCAGGCCGCCCAGCGGGGTGACCCGCAGGCCGCCCTTGGGGAGCTTCGGCGGGGTACCGAGTTCAGGATGCGGATGACTCAAAAGACTCTCCTTACCACGCGCGCCACGTACCGCTGAGGGCACGTGGCGCGCATGTCATTCGTGCACTTGCTGTTGTCAGGTGGTGTTCCGTCGCGAGTTTCCTCGCTTATTCAGTTGTGAAGTCTGTGGTCAGAGCTGTACCCCACCGGCGGCCAGATCCATCTTGAGCTGGGCCGTCTCCTGGGTGGTGAGTTCCACCAGAGGGAGGCGCAGCGGTCCGGCGGGCAGGCCCTGGAGGGTCAGCGCGGCCTTGGTGGTGATCACGCCCTGGGTGCGGAACATCCCGGTGAAGACGGGGAGCAGCTTCTGGTGGATCTCGGTTGCCTTCTGCACGTCCCCGTCGAGATGCGCCTCGACGAGGGCGCGCAGCTCCGGGGTCACGACGTGGCCGACCACGGAGACGAAGCCCACGGCGCCGACCGAGAGCAGCGGCAGGTTGAGCATGTCGTCACCGGAGTACCAGGCGAGCCCGGACTGGGCGATGGCCCAGCTGGAGCGGCCCAGGTCTCCCTTGGCGTCCTTGTTGGCGACGATCCTGGGGTGCTCGGCGAGGCGTACGAGCGTCTCCGTGTCGATCGGCACACCGCTGCGGCCCGGGATGTCGTACAGCATCACCGGCAGGCCGGTGGAATCGGCGATGGCACCGAAGTGCCGCAGGAGGCCTTCCTGCGGGGGCTTGTTGTAGTACGGCGTGACCGCGAGCAGGCCGTGGGCGCCGGTGCGCTCGGCGGTGCGGGCCAGCTCGATGCTGTGCCGGGTGTCGTTGGTGCCGACGCCGGCGATGACGTGGGCCCGGTCTCCGACGGCTTCGAGCACAGCCCGTACGAGCTGGTCTTTCTCCGCGTCGCTGGTGGTCGGGGACTCGCCCGTGGTGCCGTTGACGACCAGGCCGTCATTGCCTGCGTCCACCAGATGGGTGGCGAGCCGCTGGGCGCCGTCGAGGTCGAGAGCGCCGTCCGCCGTGAAGGGCGTGACCATAGCGGTGAGGACCCGCCCGAAGGGGGTCTGCGGAGTGGAGATCGGAGCCATGGGTAACACGCTACTCGTTGCTCGGAGCGCCGTGCCCCCTCGGGGGGACGGGGAAGAGGAGCCCGGCACTGCCTGCTCGGGGGTTCAAGCAGTGCCGGGTCCGTTTGATCAGCCTAGATGAACTTCACGAAACGTCGCAATACGGACACCGCCTACGGGGCGACCCGTCCGTTTTTGTTGAAGGCGGCATGAGTGAGCGGCATCAGCGTCTGCCAGTGCGCTTCCATCTGCTCGCCGACCATTTCGATCTCGCGCTGCGGGAAGGACGGCACCTTGGCGAGCTCGTGCTGTGTGCGCAGGCCGAGGAAGTGCATCAGCGAGCGTGCGTTGCACGTGGCGTACATGGTGGAGAACAGGCCGACGGGGAGCACGGCGCGGGCGACCTCGCGGGCGACACCGGCGGCGAGCATCTCCTGGTAGGCGTCGTAGGCCTGCCGGTAGGAGTCCTCCATGGCGCGGCTGGTGAGCTCGTGCTGCTCAGGGGTTCCCTCGACGAATTCGTACTTGCCGGGGCGGCCCTGCTGGATGAGCTTGCGGGACTCGCCCGGAATGTAGAAGACCGGCTCGAGCTCCCTGTAGCGGCCCGATTCCTCGTTGTAGGACCAGCCCACGCGGTGCCGCATGAACTCGCGGAACACGAAGATCGGGGCGCTGATGAAGAAGGTCATCGAGTTGTGCTCGAACGGGCTGCCGTGCCGGTCCCGCATCAAGTAGTTGATGAGGCCCTTCGAGCGCTCGGGGTCCTTCGTGACCTCTTCCAGGGACTGCTCGCCGGCGGTGGACACACGGGCGGCGAAGAGCACGTCGGAGTCGGCGGCGGCGGATTTCACCAGGTCAACGGTGACATCGCTGCGGAAGTGGGCCTTTGTGGGCTCGGGGGTGTCGGTCACCGGCGGGGGTCCTTCCAATTGCGGCGCTCGGGCGGCGTCCACTCTACGGGCCCCGGCACAGGCGTCCGTCAGCGGGAATTCCTGCATGTGTTCGGCGATTCGGGGCACCGATCGGGGATCCCGTACGTCTGACTCGACAGCAGCACCCGTTACAGAGTCCAAGGAGATCTTCCTCATGTTCCGCCCGCGTGAATCCGTCCCGTTCTCGTTCGTCGCCGAGGCCGACCGGTTCCGCAGTAATGTCACTCCGCCTCCCCGCCGGCGCGCCAGCCGCTCGCAGCTGGCCGCTCGCTCCCTCGTGGGGCTGACCCTGGTAGCCGGCTTCGCCGGATCGCTGCTCCTCGGGCTGCCCGCCCTGGACACGGACCGGACCCCGTCGCACAGCCAGACCTCCGAGGCCTCCCGGCACCGCTGACCCGTACGGGCCCCCTGGGGTGGTCGGCCGGGGGGCTGCTCGGTAGCCTCACCGGGCACAGCAATCGAGCGTGCTTGTGAGTGAGGATCAGTCGTGCCCCTGCCCTTTCTGACGGCCGACCGCGCATTCGACGCGAACGCGGAGGACATCGCGCTGCCGTTCGACGACCACGACAGCTGGCGGCGGCCCTACCGCCCCGGCCCGTGGCGGGTCGCGGCGGCGGCCACCCTGCTGCTGCTCGCGTCATTCGTGCTGCTCGCGGCGGTGATCATCTCGGTGGCCGGATCGCTGTCGGGCGCGGGCATGTGCTTCGCGCTCGCCGCGCTGGTGATCGCCGGTGCGCTGCGCCTGCTGCGGGTGGGCGCCTGGGTGAGCCGTCACGGGGTCCGCCGGGTGGGCTTCTTCCGTACGACCACCGTGCGGTGGCCGGACGCGGTGGCGGTCCGCACGGTCCAGCAGCCGGTGAAGTGGCTCGGATTCCCGCGCACCGTCCAGGGCCAGGCCCTGATCGTCGTACGCCGCGACGGCGAGCCGCTGGCGCCTCTCGTCACCGACCACAACGCGGACTTCATGGCCCGGTCCGAGGCCTTCGAGCGGGCCACCGACACGATCGAGGTCTGGGGCGACGAGTACCGCACCGGCTGACCCGCCGGGACTGTCCCTCGCCTACGAGCCGGTATGCGCCAGTCAGGCGCGTACCGGCTTGTTCGCGTGCAGGGCGATGGCGCGCTGCATCGCCTTGCGGGCGCGCGGGGTGTCCCTCGCGTCCTGGTAGGCGACCGCCAGCCGGAACCAGCTGCGCCAGTCGTCCGGGTTGTCCTCGGTCTCCTCCCGGCGCCGGGCGAACACGGCGTCGGCGGAGGCGCGGTCGATGCGCCCGGACGGGGTGCGCACCAGTTCGTCGACGGGCAGACCCCCCTCGGCGTCCAGTTCGGCGGCCAGTGCGTTGGCCCTGCGGACGAACTGGGTGTTCTTCCAGAGGAACCAGACGCCGATCACCGGCAGGATCAGCACCGCCACCCCGAAGGTGACCGTGAGCAGGGTGCCGTGCCGGATGAGGAGGACGCCGCGGCTGCCGGCCAGGACGAAGTAGAAGACCAGGACGGCGGCGGTGACGGCGTAGGTGAGCTTTGCGCGCATGGGGTGGGCCAGTCAGTTCAGGTCGAGGAAGTGTTCCAGGCCGAAGGTGAGGCCGGGAGTGGTCACCACGCGGCGGGTGCCGAGCAGGATGCCCGGCATGAAGCTGCTGTGGTGGAGCGAGTCGTGGCGCAGAGTGAGGGTCTCGCCCTCGCCGCCCAGCAGGACCTCCTGGTGGGCCAGGAGGCCCCGGAGACGGACCGAGTGGACCGGTACGCCGTCGACGTCGGCGCCGCGCGCTCCGTCCAGCGCTGTGGCCGTGGCGTCGGGCTGCGGCGCCGAGCCCGCCTTCTCCCGGGCCGCGGCGATCAGCTGGGCGGTGCGGGTGGCCGTTCCGGAGGGGGCGTCGGCCTTGTTCGGGTGGTGGAGCTCGATGACCTCCACCGACTCGAAGTAGCGGGCGGCCTGCTCGGCGAACCTCATGGTGAGAACGGCGCCGATGGAGAAGTTCGGTGCGATGAGCACACCGGTCTCCGGCGAACCGGAGAGCCAGGTGCCGAGCTGCGCGAGCCGTTCGTCGGTCCAGCCGGTGGTGCCGACGACCGCGTGGATGCCGTGCCGTACGCAGAACTCGAGGTTGTCCATCACCGACGAGGGGGTGGTCAGCTCGACGACTGCCTGGGCACCGGCCTCGGTGAGGGTCTCCAGCTTGTCACCACGGCCCAGTGCGGCGACCAGTTCCATGTCGTCGGCGGCCTCCACGGCTCGTACCGCTTCGGAACCGATGCGTCCGTTGGCGCCGAGAACGGCCACGCGCAGCTTGCTCATGTGCTCTTTCCTTACGGGGTGGGTTAGGAGACCGCTTCCTGGAGGCGGTTCGCCTGCTTGTCCTTCAGCGGGCCGATGACCGAGAGCGAGGGCCGCTGTCCGAGGACGTCGGCCGCCACCGCGCGGACCTCGTCGGGGGTCACCGCCGCGATCTTCGCCAGCATGTCATCCACGGACATCTGTTCGCCCCAGCAGAGCTCGCTCTTGCCGATGCGGTTCATGAGCGCGCCCGTGTCCTCCAGACCGAGGACGGTCGAGCCGGCGAGCTGGCCGACGGCGCGGCTGATCTCCTCGTCGGCGAGACCGTCGCTCGCCACGCGGTCGAGCTCGTCGCGGCAGATCTTGAGGACGTCGTGCACCTGGCTGGGCCGGCAGCCCGCGTACACGCCGAAGAGCCCGCAGTCGGCGAAGCCCGAGGTGTAGGAGTACACGCTGTAGGCGAGGCCGCGCTTCTCCCGTACCTCCTGGAAGAGCCGCGAGCTCATGCCGCCGCCGAGGGCGGTGTTCAGGACGCCGAGGGCCCAGCGGCGCTCGTCGGTCCTGGCCAGGCCTGGCATGCCGAGGACGACGTGCGCCTGCTCGGTCTTGCGGTTCAGCAGCTCGACCTTGCCGGCCGTGCGCAGGGTGCGGGAGCCTTCGCGGGGCGCCGTGGGCACCGCGTCGGTGCGGCTCAGGGCGCCCGCGCGCTCGAAGGCGCTGCGGACCTGGCGTACGACCTTGGCGTGGTCGACGTTGCCGGCCGCGGCGACCACCAGGCGTGTGGGGTCGTAGTGCTTCTTGTAGAAGCGCGCGATCTGGCCGCGGTCCAGCGCGTTGATCGTGTCGACGGTGCCGAGGACCGGACGGCCCAGCGGGGTGTCGCCGAGCATCGTGTGCGCGAACAGGTCGTGCACGCAGTCGCCCGGGTCGTCCTCCGTCATGGCGATCTCCTCGAGGATGACGCCGCGCTCGGCGTCGACGTCCTCGGGGGCGATCAGGGAGCCGGTCAGCATGTCGCAGACCACGTCGATGGCCAGCGGGAGATCGGTGTCCAGGACCCGCGCGTAGTAGCAGGTGTACTCCTTCGCCGTGAAGGCGTTCATCTCGCCGCCGACCGCGTCGATCGCGGACGAGATGTCGAGGGCGCTGCGCTTGGCCGTGCCCTTGAAGAGGAGGTGTTCGAGGTAGTGCGTCGCGCCGTTCAGGGTGGGGGTCTCGTCGCGTGAGCCGACGTTCGCCCAGATCCCGAAGGTCGCGGAGCGGACGGAGGGCAGCGTCTCGGTGACGATCCGCAGGCCACCGGGGAGGGTGGTGCGGCGGACGGTGCCGATGCCGTTGCTGCCCTTGAGAAGGGTTTGGGTACGGGCGACGGCCCGCCCCTCCGAGGAGGTGCGGGCCGCCGTCACGGAACTACGGGACGTCACTTGTCGGTGTCGTCCTTCTTCTCGTCCTCTTCACCCTCGATGACGGGGATGAGGGAGAGCTTGCCGCGGGAGTCGATCTCCGCGATCTCCACCTGCACCTTGGCGCCGACGCCGAGCACGTCCTCGACGTTCTCCACGCGCTTGCCACCGGCGAGCTTGCGGATCTGCGAGATGTGCAGCAGACCGTCCTTGCCGGGCATCAGGGAGACGAACGCACCGAAGGTGGTGGTCTTGACGACCGTACCCAGGTAGCGCTCGCCGACCTCCGGCATGGTCGGGTTGGCGATGGCGTTGATCGTGGCGCGGGCGGCCTCGGCCTGCGAGCCCTGCTGGGCACCGATGTAGATGGTGCCGTCGTCCTCGATCGTGATGTCGGCGCCGGTGTCCTCCTGGATCTGGTTGATCATCTTGCCCTTGGGGCCGATGACCTCACCGATCTTGTCCACCGGGATCTTGACCGTGATGATCCGCGGGGCGTTGGGGGACATCTCGTCCGGGACGTCGATGGCCTCGTTCATGACGTCCAGGATGTGCAGACGCGCGTCACGGGCCTGCTTCAGCGCGGCGGCCAGGACCGAGGCGGGGATGCCGTCGAGCTTGGTGTCGAGCTGGAGCGCGGTCACGAACTGCTTCGTACCGGCGACCTTGAAGTCCATGTCGCCGAAGGCGTCCTCCGCACCGAGGATGTCGGTGAGGGCGACGTAGTGCGTCTTGCCGTCGATCTCCTGCGAGATCAGGCCCATGGCGATACCGGCGACGGCGGCCTTGAGGGGCACACCGGCGTTCAGCAGGGACATGGTGGAGGCGCAGACCGAGCCCATGGACGTCGAGCCGTTGGAGCCCAGCGCCTCGGAGACCTGGCGGATCGCGTAGGGGAACTCCTCGCGCGACGGCAGCACCGGCACGATGGCGCGCTCGGCGAGCGCGCCGTGGCCGATCTCGCGGCGCTTGGGCGAGCCCACGCGGCCGGTCTCACCGACGGAGTACGGCGGGAAGTTGTAGTTGTGCATGTAGCGCTTGCGGGTCACCGGGGAGAGGGTGTCCAGCTGCTGCTCCATGCGGAGCATGTTGAGGGTGGTGACGCCCAGGATCTGGGTCTCGCCACGCTCGAACAGCGCCGAGCCGTGCACGCGCGGGATGGCCTCGACCTCGGCGGCGAGCGTACGGATGTCCGTGACGCCACGGCCGTCGATGCGGACCTTGTCCTTGATGACGCGCTCGCGGACCAGCTTCTTGGTCAGCGCGCGGTAGGCACCGGAGATCTCCTTCTCGCGGCCCTCGAAGGCCGGGAGGAGCTTCTCGCCCGCGATCTCCTTGATGCGGTCGAGCTCCGCCTCGCGCTCCTGCTTGCCGGCGATGGTGAGCGCCTTGGCGAGCTCGGTGCTGACGGCCTTGCTGAGCGCCTCCAGGACGTCGTCCTGGTAGTCGAGGAAGACCGGGAACTCACCGGTGGGCTTGGCAGCCTTGGAGGCGAGGTCGGACTGGGCCTTGCAGAGCGCCTTGATGAAGGGCTTCGCGGCCTCGAGACCGGCGGCGACGACCTCTTCGGTCGGGGCCTCGGCGCCGTCCTTGACGAGCTGGATGGTCTTCTCGGTGGCCTCGGCCTCGACCATCATGATCGCGACGTCGCCGTCCTCCAGGACGCGGCCGGCGACGACCATGTCGAAGACGGCGTCCTCGAGCTCGGTGTGCGTCGGGAAGGCGACCCACTGGCCCTTGATCAGGGCGACGCGGGTGGCGCCGATCGGGCCGGAGAAGGGCAGGCCCGCCAGGATCGTGGAGGCGGAGGCGGCGTTGATCGCGACCACGTCGTACAGGTGGTCGGGGTTGAGCGCCATGATCGTCTCGACGATCTGGATCTCGTTGCGCAGGCCCTTCTTGAAGGAGGGGCGCAGCGGCCGGTCGATCAGGCGGCAGGTGAGGATCGCGTCCTCGGAGGGCCGGCCCTCACGGCGGAAGAAGGAGCCGGGGATCTTGCCGGCGGCGTACTGCCGCTCCTCGACGTCCACCGTGAGGGGGAAGAAGTCGAGCTGGTCCTTGGGCCGCTTGGAAGCGGTGGTGGCCGACAGCACCATGGTGTCGTCGTCCAGGTACGCGACGGCGGAGCCTGCGGCCTGCTTGGCCAGGCGGCCCGTCTCGAAGCGGATGGTGCGGGTGCCGAAGGTGCCGTTGTCGATCACGGCTTCGGCGTAGTGGGTCTCGTTCTCCACTAGTGATTTCTCCATACTCGTCGTCTTTCGTCCTGCCGCCCGTGTGGCGGAGGACGGTGCGGAGAAGCGCACCGTGTGTGCGGGCCGGTCTTCGATCGAAGCTCCCGGGCGTTGCCCCGGGGGCCACTACCGAGGACCGGCGGCGGCCGTCGGGCGCCTCTCCTCGTTCTGTTGTCGTGCGTCCAGGTTACTGAGCCTGACCCGGGTCACGCACGTACAGCAAAGGGAGCGGCCCCCTGGAACCGGGGAACCGCTCCCTCTCACAGCGTCCTTACTTGGCGCCGCCGGCCGCACCACGGCGGATGCCGAGGCGGTCGACGAGCGCACGGAAGCGCTGGATGTCCTTCTTGGCAAGGTACTGCAGGAGGCGGCGACGCTGGCCGACCAGGATCAGCAGACCACGACGGGAGTGGTGGTCGTGCTTGTGCGTCTTGAGGTGCTCCGTCAGGTCCGAGATCCGGCGGGAGAGCATGGCGACCTGGACCTCGGGGGATCCGGTGTCACCCTCCTTCTGGGCGAACTCGGACATGATCTGCTTCTTCGTAGCGGCGTCGAGCGGCACGCGTACTCCTCTTGGTGTTCGATGCGCCCACGAGTGCCCCTGGTCTTGATCTCAGGGGAGCTTCCGTGACTCGGAGGCGAAGGTCCGATGAGCGCAGCCCCCAGGCATGACCCGGAGGCGCGTACACAAACGGCCACCAGTCAGAGTACCAGCCGCCGGGAGCGCTCGGGACGGACGTCAGCTGGTCATGGCCCTGGCGCGGGTGAAGATGTCGAGTACGGCGAGGCAGAGCGGGACCAGGGAGAGCAGCAGCGCGCTCTCCGTGAGGTCGAGGAGCCGGCCCCAGAAGGGCGAGAGACCCTTGCGCGGGATGACCAGGCCGATCGCGGTGAGGAGCGCGGCGCCCGCGGCGACGGCGGCGGAGAGCCAGATCGTACGGATGTCCAGGGAGCCCCGGTCGCCGTAGCGCACCAGCTCGTACAGCAGATCGGTCGGAGGGTTGAGGGACAGGCCCAGGACCAGGAGGGCCACGGCGCCGATTCCCGCCACCAGGACGCAGGCGACCTGGGAGGTGTAACGGAAGAGGCGGGCGCGCAGCAGCATGGAGAGCCCGGCGGTCAGCGCGAGGACCTGGCCCCAGATGCTGTCGGAGAATCCGAGCACCGCGGCGGAGCCGACGACGACGGCGGAGCAGCCGCCGACCAGGCCGAGGAGCATCTCGTGGCCGCGTCGGGCCTGGGCCGCGATGCGGTCGGCGTCGACGGGCTCACCGTCGGCCGCGGGTGCGGAGCCCGGCTCGCTGAAGGAGTCGTCGTAGCCGGCCGGGGCGGTGCGCGGGGAGGCGTAGCCGATGGGCAGCCGGGCGAAACGGGCGGAGAGGCCGGGCAGGAAGGCGACCAGGCCGAGGGCGACCGGCGCGCAGACGGCGGCGGTCTCGGTGGCGGTGGCCTCGGTGAGGATGGCGACGAAGGTGGCGAGGGTGCCGACGGTGGCGAGGAAGGTCGCCGCGACGAAGGGCGCGTCACCGCTGGGGGTGAGGGCGACCAGGACGACGGAGGCGAGGAGGACCGCGACGCAGCCGAGCAGGAACTGGAGCCGTCCGGGGCCCTGGCCCGCGTCCGGGCCGATGATCCCGGAGCCCGCGATGAGGACGAGGGGCAGGGCGCCGAGTCCGAGGGCGACCGCCGTGGCGCGGTCGGCGTAGACCCGGGCGCGCACTCCGGCGAAGGCGGTCAGGATCAGGCCCGCGGAGCCGGCGACGATGCCGGGCAGGCTGTGCATGTCGTGGCGTACGGGGTCGGCGAACCAGAGCACGAAACCCAGCAGGACGAGCAGCAGGACGCCGCCCACCAGGCCCGCGCCGCGCAGGAGTTCGTCGCTCCACAGGTGGCGGTCGCGGGTGACGGCGGAGGCGACGGCGTCCGACACGTCGTCGAAGACGGCGGGCGGCAGCGACTGGGCGAAGGGCCGCAGGCTGAGGAGTTCGCCGTCGAGCACCTGCTGTGCGGAGAGGGTGCGGGCGCCGTCCAGGACGGTGCCGTCACGGCGTACGAGGTGATAGCCGGTGGGTGCGCCGGCGGCCTGGGTCTGGCCCGTGAGACGCAGGATCTCGGGGTAGACGTCGGCGACGGCGATGTCTTCCGGGAGGGCGACGTCGATCCGGCTGTCGGGTGCCACGACGGTGACGCGGCAGAAGCCCGTCGCTGCGGTCGTACTCACGTGTCTGGTCCCCCTGATTCGCGGTTGCGCACAGTGCGGCGCCACCCTACCGGGAGGGGGGAAGGTGATCTGCAAGTAGGATCACCGTCGCGCGGATCCGAGTCCGCAGCAATCGCAGCCACGGGGGCGTCGGTGCGGACGACCGGCCTTCCGCCCGTCCGTATTGAGGGATTGATGTTCCGGTGAGCCAGATCGTCGTGAAACGACCTCCGCGGTCTCTGCCGCCGGAAGTGCCCTCTGACGAGTTGACTTTGGAGGCTCCTCCCGAACTGCCCCGCGGGCAGCAGGAGGGCATGCTGATGCAGATCCTGCCGGTGCTCGGCATGGGTTCGTCGGTGGTCTTCTTCTTCTCTCCGCAGGCGCCTCCGTTCATGCGGATCATGGGTGTCCTGATGCTGGTCTCGACGGTCGCCATGGTGGTCGCGCAGATCGTCCGGCACCGTCGCGGTACGCAAGGGCAAATGGGCGATGTCCGACGTGACTACCTGAAGTACCTCGCGCAGACCCGCCGGACGGTACGCCGTACGGCCCGCGCCCAGCGCGATGTGCAGCTCTATCTGCACCCGGCGCCCGAGCAGTTGTGGTCGGTCGTGGCGGAGGGCAGCCGGGTCTGGGAGCGGCGCGTCGGCGACAAGGACTTCGCACAGGTACGGCTGGGGCTCGGGGCGCAGCAGCTGTCGACTCCGCTGATCGCCCCGGACACGGCTCCGGTGGACGAGCTGGAACCGATGTGCGCGGGTGCGATGCAGCAGTTCCTGGCGGTGCACGGGTCGCTGGACGGACTGCCGATGGCCGTCTCGATGCGGGCGTTCTACCACGTGACGGTCTCGGGCCGTGCGGAGTCCGCGCAGTCCACGGCGCGTTCCCTGGTGGCGCAGCTGGTGACGCTGCACTCCCCGGAGGACCTGATGGTCGCCGTGGTGGCGGCGCCGCACGCGGTGGCGCGCTGGGACTGGACGAAGTGGCTGCCGCACACCCAGGTGCCGGGCCAGGTCGACGGCGCCGGTACGAAGCGGTTGTTCGGTGACGACCTGGGCGAGCTGGAGACCCTGCTGGCGAGCCGGCTGGACGGCCGGCCCCGGTTCAACCGGGAGAGCCAGCCCGTGCTGGACCAGCCGCACATCGTCGTGGTCCTGGACGGCGGGATGGTGCCGCCGGACTCGCTGTTCGCGGCGGCCGAGGGGCTCCAGGGCGTGACCATCGTCGAGGTGGTATCCGGCGAGCTGGACGAGCTGCGGGGCGGTCTCTCCGTGGTGGTACGGCCGGGCCTGCTGCGGCTGGAGTCCGGTGGCGGCCTCGCGTACGAGGGTGTGCCGGACGTGATGTCGGCGGAGGCGGCCGAGGCACTGGCCCGGCAGCTGGCGCCACTGCGCATGGGCGGCGGTGACGACGACGAACCGCTGCTGGCCAACCTGGACTTCACCGATCTGCTCAGCCTCGGGGACGCGGCCTCGGTCGATGTGGCGCGCACCTGGCGGCCCCGGTCCATCTCGGAACGGCTCCGGGTGCCGATCGGTGTCGGCGAGGACGGCCAGCCGGTGATGCTGGACCTGAAGGAGGCCGCGCAGGACGGCATGGGCCCGCACGGGCTGTGCGTCGGCGCGACGGGTTCCGGGAAGTCGGAACTGCTGCGGACGCTCGTGCTCGGCCTCGCGGTCACGCACTCCTCGGAGACGCTGAACTTCGTCCTCGCCGACTTCAAGGGTGGCGCGACGTTCGCGGGGATGTCGCAGATGCCGCACGTGGCGGCGGTCATCACCAACCTCGCCGACGACCTCACGCTGGTCGACCGCATGGGCGACGCGATCCGCGGTGAACTCCAGCGCAGGCAGGAGCTGCTGCGTTCCGCCGGCAACTACGCCAACATCCACGACTACGAGAAGGCCCGGGCGGCGGGCGCGGCGCTCGAGCCCCTGGCCTCGCTGGTGCTGGTGATCGACGAGTTCTCCGAACTCCTCACCGCCAAGCCGGACTTCATCGAGATGTTCATCCAGATCGGCCGTATCGGCCGTTCGCTGGGTGTGCATCTGCTGCTCGCCTCGCAGCGCCTGGAGGAGGGCAAGCTGCGCGGGCTGGACACCTATCTCTCGTACCGGATCGGTCTGCGGACCTTCTCGGCGGCCGAGTCGCGTACGGCGCTGGGTGTGCCGGACGCGTACCACCTGCCGTCGGTGCCGGGTTCCGGCTATCTCAAGTTCGGCACGGACGAGATGACCCGCTTCAAGGCGGCGTACGTGTCGGGGACGTACCGCACGGGAGGCCCCGACCTCTCGGTGGGCCAGCTGCCGATCGAGCGGCGGCCCGCGGTCTTCAGTGCCGCTCCGGTACCGGTCGTGTACGCGGCCCCCGACCCGGCGCATCTGGCGGCCCGTGCCTCGGCGGACGACGACGCGCTCGCCGACACGGTCCTCGACGTGATCGTGCGGCGTCTGGAGGGGCAGGGCGTGCCGGCCCACCAGGTGTGGCTGCCGCCGCTGGACCAGGCACCGACGCTGGACCAGTTGCTGCCCGGGCTCGCGCCGACCGCGGACCGCGGGTTCACGGCGACCGAGTACACGAGGCCCGGTGGCCTCACGGTCCCGCTCGGCCTGATCGACAAGCCCTTCGAGCAGCGGCGCGAGGTGCTGTACAGGGACTTCTCCGGCGCGGCCGGGCACATGCTCGTCGTCGGTGGCCCGCAGTCCGGCAAGTCGACGTTGATCCGGGCGCTCATCTCGTCGTTCGCCCTCACCCACACCCCGCACGAGGTGCAGTTCTACGGGCTGGACTTCGGCGGTGGCGGTCTCGTCTCGCTGGCGGACCTGCCGCACGTCGGCGGGATGGCCTCGCGGCTCGACCCCGAGCGGGTCCGCCGGACGGTCGCCGAGGTCGGCGGCGTGCTCAACCGGCGCGAGGAGTTCTTCCGCGCCCACTCCATCGACTCCATCGCGACCTACCGGCGCAAGCGCGCGCAGGGCGAGCTGCCCGGCGAGGCGTGGGGGGACGTCTTCCTGGTCATCGACGGCTGGGGCGGCTTCCGGGGCGAGTACGAGGGGCTGGAGCAGGTCGTCACGGAGATCGCCGCGCGTGGTCTCGGCTACGGCGTGCACGTCGTGATCACCGCTGCGCGCTACATGGAGGTGCGGGCGGCGCTCAAGGACCAGATCCTCGGGCGGCTCGAACTGCGGCTCGGTGACGTCATGGACTCCGAGTTCGACCGCAAGGTCGCGGCGAACGTCCCCGCGGGGGTGCCCGGCCGTGGCCAGGTCCCGCAGAAGCTGCACTTCATGGGTGCTCTGCCGCGCATCGACTCCGTCAGCAGCGGAACCGACCTCTCCGACGGCACCGCGGCGTTCGTCGCGGCGGTGAAGTCGAACTGGGCCGGCCCTGTCGCCCCCTCCGTACGGCTGCTGCCGCGCAAGCTTCCGGCGGACCAGCTGCCCAAGGGCTTCGAGTTCCCCGAGCGGGGCATCGCGATCGGCATCGACGAGACGTCCCTGGAGCCGGTGTTCGTCGACTTCGAGACGGATCCGTTCTTCCTGGTCTTCGGTGAGAGCGAGTCCGGGAAGACCAACCTGCTGCGGCTGATCGCCAAGCAGATCGGGGAGCGCTACTCCCCCGACGAGGCGAAGATCGTCGTCGGCGACTACCGGCGCGCGCTGCTGGGCGCGCTGCCCGAGTCCCATCTGCTGGAGTACGCGCCGATGGCGAGCGCCATGCAGATGCACATGGAGGCGCTCGCCGGCGTGTTCGCGCGCCGGCAGCCGCCGACCGATGTGACACCGCAGCAGCTGCGGGACCGCAGCTGGTGGTCGGGGCCGCAGATCTTCATCATCGTCGACGACTACGACCTGGTCGCGACCAACGCGGGCAATCCGCTGGCTCCGCTCGCGGAGTACCTGCCGTTCGCCCGGGACACCGGGGTCCGCTTCATCATCGCGCGGAACTCGGCGGGGGCGTCGCGCGCGATGTACGAGGGTTTCATGCAGCGCATCAAGGAGCTGGGCGCCCAGGGCGTGGTGCTGGCCGGCGACCCGTCCGAGGGCGACCTGATCGGCTCCGTGCGAGGCCACGCGATGCCGCCGGGCCGCGGGTACTTCGCGTCGCGCCGGCGCGGGACTCCGCTGGTGCAGACGGGCCGGCTGCCGGAACAGCACTGATCGGCGCACGACGGCCGGGCATGAGGGAGGGCTTCCGCGCACGCGCGGAGGCCCTTCTGCCTTCACTACCACGCCGGCCGCTCCCCCGGGCGTTCCGCACCGCTTTCCCGCCCCCGGGCCGGCGGACCGGGGATAATCGGCGCGCGGAGACCACACGGATCGGCCGGCGAGGAACGCGCTCCGCCGCAGAAGAGGGAAAGGCGTCTGATGGGTACGCAGCAGGAGAAGGACGAGCTGTACGCACTCGACATCTCGGGGGTGACGTGGCTGAGCGCGCCGGGCACGGAGGAGGCGGAGGAGCGGGTGGAGATCGCCCATCTGCCGGGCGGCGCCGTCGCGATGCGGTCCTCCTTGGACCCGGAGACCGTGCTGCGCTACACGGAGGCGGAGTGGCGCGCGTTCGTACTGGGGGCGCGTGACGGCGAGTTCGACCTCACGTAGGCGCCGGGCGTACGGAAGGGCCCCGGGAGGCACCGGCGTACGGAGAGGCCCCGGGGAGGCGCGCCGGCGTACCGGGGAGCCTCGGGACGCCGGTGTACGGAAGAGGGGCACGGCCCGGTGGGCGTGCCCCTCTTCCGTACGTGACGGGACGCTTCCGTACGTGACGGAACTCCGTACGTGACGGGACGTGACAGGGCCGCTGGCGGCCCGGCGGTCAGTACGCCTCGGTGAACAGGCGCGAGGCCTTCACGTCGGTGGAACGGTAGCTGTCCTTGCCGTTCTCGATGATCTTCGCGACGTGCTCCAGCCGGTCCTTCATGTGGTCGGCCTTGCCCTTGTACTGCTTCTGGAGGCTGACGTACCCGGCGTGGGCGTCACCGTCCCAGGTGTCGGTGACGACCTTGAGGGCGGCGTCCATCTCTTCTAGGTCCTTGATGATGTTGCGCGACACCGTGCGGATGCGGTTCGCCATCTCCTGGACGCTCTCGTACCTGACCTTGGTGTTCGGATCTCCGGCCATCTGTCTGCTCCTGGTGTTTCAGCGTGCAACGTGTACGGATGAGGGGGCGGCGTCCGGGCTCAGAGGTTGTTGAGCCCGGAGGTGTTGCCCGAGGAGGCGGACTCCTTGACGGCGTTGAAGGCCGCGCGGACCTCGTCGTCGTTGGCGTTGCTGAGGTTCTTGGTCTGGCTCACACCGTTGAGGAGCACGCCCAGCAGCCGGCGGATGTCGTCGTGGTCCTCGTTGATCACGATCTGTGCGGATGTGAATCCACCGGCACCGACACCGGTCCATCCCGCACTGACCGTCGCGAGGATGTCGGCCAGTTCGCGGGACTGCCTGGACACCGCCTGCGACGTCTCGATGATCTTGTTCTTCGCCTGGACGATCGGATCGTCGCCAAGCCCGAAACCGGCACCGGTGTTGCTCATCCGGAGGTCCTATCTCTCAGTTCCCGGGCCTGTCCGCGGGCCGCGGACAGGCTTGTTGCTGCACGGGGACCCGGAAGCCTCCGGCGGTGTTCGCGCACCCCGGAATCGGACTCTGCCACTTCTCGTTCCCCCGTCACACACGTGAAGTCTGCTACCACCCTAGTCACTTCGTCATCTCTCCCCAACTGCGCTTTACGGTGAGAGATCCAGTTCACCCGGCGCTCTCTCAGCGCAAACCGCGCCGTCGCCGGACATCACGGACGACCGTCGCCGTACCGGCCACCACGCAGACCAGGACGGCCGCCAGGGCCAGGGTGTAGGTCGCGTAGCGCTCGCTGCGCTCCTGCGAGGTCTCGGACATCGCCAGGTGCGCCGGCTGGGGCGCGGGCGCCTTGGCCGGGGCGGGGTCCGGGCGCGGGGAGGCGAGCGGGACGTCGTCCTTGTCCCCGGCCAGCGCCCTCACGGGGTCGACCACACCCCAGCCGACGAAGTCGTCGTGGCCCCGGATGGAGCGCTCGGCGGTCTGCTCGATCCGGGCGACGATCTCGGCGGGGCTCCACGTCGGGTACTTCGCCACGAGGAGGGCGGCGACTCCCGCCACGTAGGGCGCGGAGAAACTGGTTCCGTTGTCGGTGCACTGGCCGTCGCCCGGCACCGTGGAGACGATGTCGACGCCCGGAGCGGCGACTCCGACGAAGTCACCGGCCTGCGAGAACGGGGCGCGTTCGTTGTTCCGGTCGGACGAGGCCACGGCGAGGACCCCGGGGAAGGCCGCGGGATAGGTCTGTTTCCGCTTGCCGTCCATGCCGTCGTTGCCCGCGGAGGCGACGACGACGACGTCCTCGGCGAGCGCCCTGGCGACGGCCCTGCCGAGCGCGGAGTCCGCGGCGAGCGGCTTGGTGGTGTCCTGCGAGATGTTGATGACGTCGGCGCCCTTGGCGATCGCGTGGTCGATCGCGGTGGCCATCGTGGTGTCCTTGCCGCTGTTCTTCTCGTCGTTCTGCCGGATCGGGATGATCGTCGCCTCGGGGGCGAGGCCGACGAACCCGGTGCCCTTGCGGGGGCGGGCGGCGATGATGCCGGCGACCTTGGTGCCGTGGCCGACCTCGTCCGTGGTGCCGTCGCTGCTGCCCCCCTTCAGGAGGTTGCGTCCCGCGGAGACGTCGACGGCTTCTGCGAGCTGCGGGTTGGCGTTGTCCACGCCGGTGTCGATGACCGCGACCCGTACGCCCTTGCCCTTGGTGTCCTGCCACAGTTCGTCGAGCAGGACGCGCTGCAGCGACCAGGGCCGGCCCTCGAACTGCTCCTTCATCGGGAAGGTGCATTCGCCGCTGCCGTCCAGGACCGGCCCGGTCCCCCGACGCGGTCCCTCGGTGGCGTACGCGGTGTGCGGCGCCACCAGCGCGGCCAGCGCGGCGGTGGCCGCCGTCAGTGCGGCCGTCTTCCGGTGCAACATCTGTTCCTCTCCCCCGGGTCCCGCGTTCGTGACGATGCCGGTGCGGCTACGAGCCCTGGGGCTGACGTGCGCTGTTGGTGTCGAGCCTGGGGCCCTTGGACAGGAATTCGGACCAGGCGATCGGCACGAGCGACGGGGTGACCTTCTCGTAGCCCAGCCGGATCTGCGCCTGACTGGCCTCGGGCCTGCCGTCCTCGGTCTGCTGGTCGCCGGTGCCGATGTCGGAGCGCTCGGCGTCGCTGTCGCCGTTCGCCTGGACCGCGTAGCGCAGCCCGGTGTCGGTCACCAGGAAGAGTGAGCCGTCGGGCTTGCTCTGCTCGCCCCTGACCTGGGTGTAGAGCAGTCCGCTGCCGGGGGTGACGTAGGTGCTGGTGCCGCCGGCGTTGATGGCGGCGGGGTAGGCGGTGCCGGCCCAGGCGCTCAGCGTCGTACGGCCCTTGTCGTCGACCTTGCGCAGCACGCTGCAGACGGTGTCCCTGCTGCCGTCGCCACCTGCGGAGTTGACCTGCTCGGCCTTGTGCGCGGGCCAGCGGGCCGCCTGGCCCGCGAAGGTCCGCGCGTCCGGCACGAAGTCCTGGAGGCCGACGGCGCGGGCCTCGCTGTCGAGGTTCAGCGGAGCGGTCTGAGGGGAGTTGATCAGCAGCCAGGCGGTGAACTCGGAGACGGGCTGAACCTTGCCTTCGAGGACGACGTAGTACGTCGTGCCCTCGCCGGTCCTGGTCCGCAGCACCATGCCGACCTTGTTCTCCTCGGCGGAGAGCTGGCCCTGGATGTGCGCGGGCGCCCCGACGGTGCCGGGGATCTCCGGGAAGACGAGCGGGCTGCCCTCGTGGAGGGTGGCCAGCCAGTCGTCCGTGACGGCCTGGGGCTGCCTGCTGCCGACGAGGGCGTTGGTCAGGTGGCCGTCGTCGGTCGCCTTCTCGTCGATGAGATAGCGGGTGCCGCTCGCGTCGACGAGGTAACGCGCCTGGTCCTGGCCCTGCACGTAGAGCACCTGGCCCCCGGCGAGCCGGCCTGCGCCGTCCGTCAGCTTGTCGTCCCGCCCGGCGAAGACGAAGGCGGCCTTCTGCACGGTGTTGCCCTTGCCGCCCGGTTGTTCGCAGACGGCCCAGCGCTTGGCGGTGCCCGCGTCCTTGGCCTCGGGCAGCCGGTCGGGGGCGTACGGGATGCCGAGGATCGGGCCGCGCGGGGGCTTGCCCGCGTCCAGGATGTCGTCACCGACCTGGATGACGTCGAACTGCTGCGGGGTGAGCAGCAGCCGGGCGGAGGCGAGGTTGAGCACGGGGTGGAGCAGGGACTTCTTCTGCTTGCCCTCGCCGGTCTCCAGGACGACGTAACGGGTGGTCGACTTCTTGCCGACGATCACCTTGGTGCCGGGCTTGTCCCAGTCCTTGGGCGCCGTGGGCTTGAACATCCCCCAGGCGCCGAATCCGGCGACGATCAGCGCGCCGACGATCAGGCTCGGGACGACGGCGCGCAGGGGGCGCGGGGCGCCCTCCTCGGTACCCGTGGGCGAGGGTTGGAGGAATGCGGCCACCGTGCGCTTCTTCGCAAAGGTGTACGCGTTGAGCTCGTCCCGCCGTGATGCCATGAGTGTGTCTGTCTCCCGTGTCTCCCCGCGCGGCCCAGGGGCGTACGCAAGCCCCGTCCCCTGTGCCGGACCCGGTACCGGACCCTGGTGCCGGACCGGCCCCTACTATGCCTGCTGATCCCGTGCGCCGGTGGGGCGGGTAGGGTGATCCAGCCGCCGAAGCCCCGGCGGGAGCGGGGCGATCGGGTTGAGTTGGGGCCTTATGAACGGGGGAATGCCGGAATGATGGCTTCCGCGACGCGGACACGTCCGGCGGGGAACACACAGCCGTCCAGGGGCCCCGGATCGGGCCGCCCGGGGGCTTCCCGCCGCGGTTCCCGTACGTCTCCGAGCGGCCCCCAGGGCCCCGGCGGCGCTGCGGCTCCGCGACTGAACGGACGTGCCGGACAGATCGGTTCGTTCCGATTGCAACAGCTCGTACTGATCGAAATCGCGGCGGCTCTGCTCGTGGCGGCCTGGGTGGTCGAGCCGCTGCTCCTCGTGCCCGCGGGCGTCCTCGCGGCGGTCCTGGTGCTGCTCGCCGTGGTCCGCCGTCACCGCCGCTCGCTGCCGGAGTGGCTGGGTACCGTCTTCGCGCTGCGCGCCCGCGCACGCCGGGCGGCCACGCTGACGGTCCCGGTGGGCACCGAGCCGGGGCTGGCTCCCGCCGTGGAGTGTGAACCCGCCCTGCGCACGTACTCCTTCAGCGACCGCGACCGGCGCCCGGTCGGAATGATCGGCGACGGTACGTACCTGTCCGCCGTCGTCCAGGTCGAGTCGGACGCGACGGCCCTGCGGCCGGACCGTTCGGCACGGCCGCTGCCGCTGGCGCTCGTACGGGAGGTGCTGGAGGTCGACGGCATCCGGCTGGAGTCGGCGCAGATCGTCCAGCACACCCAGCCCGCGCCCGCTCCGCACCTCCCGAAGCAGTCGGTGGCCGCGCGCAACTACGCGCCCCTGCAGGCCCAGACGGGTTCGCCGGCGCTGCGGATCACCTGGATCGCGCTGAAGCTGGACCCGGAACTCTGCCCGGAGGCGGTGGAGGCGCGCGGCGGCGGAATCACCGGCGCACAGAAGTGCGCGGTACGCGCCGCGGACCAGCTCGCCAGCCGGCTGACCGGTGCGGGGTTCCGCGCGACCGTGCTGACGGAGCAGGAACTGACCTCGGCGATCGCCACGTCGGCGTGCGTCAGCCCGCTGGCCATGGCGCAGGCCAGCCGGGCGGAGACGCCCGGCCGCCGTACCGAGGAGACCTCGCGCACCTGGCGCTGTGACGACCGCTGGCACACCAGCTACTGGGTGAGCCGCTGGCCGCACCTCGGCGGGGGCGGTGCGTCGATGCCGCAGCTGGTCGCGCTGCTCACCTCGATCCCGGCGCTGGCGACGACCTTCAGCCTGACCCTGGGCCACGGCGACCGCTCGGCGGTCTCGGTCACCGGGCATGTCCGTATCACCGGGCGCAGCGACGAGGAACTCCTCGCGGCCCGTCATGAACTCGAGCGCACCGCCCGGGGCGTGAAGGCGTCGCTGGTCCGGCTGGACCGCGAACAGCTGCCCGGTGTGCTCGCCACGCTGCCGCTCGGGGGTACCCGCTGATGTCGTCCGCCACGAGCGCCCGGTCCCGGCTGGGCTTCGGTCTGATCGGCCCCCGCCGCGGCCGGCACACGGTGTCCTTCGACGAACTGGCCACCCTGGCCGTGCCCGTCGGGGACGACGGCACGGTGATCGGCGTGGACGCGGAGGGCCGTCCCGCGGTCCTGGGTGTCAACAGGCCGACGCCGTACGAGATCACGCTGATCGGCGGGCTGTGGACCGCGCAGGTGCTGGCGCTGCGGGCGGCGGCCACGGGTGCGCGGATCGCCGTGGAGACGGGCCGCTCGCAGGCCTGGACGGCGCTCGCGCAGGCCGCGGGCGGCGGGCAGCCGTGCATCTCGCTGCACGACGTGGGGCGGGTGCCGCCGCAGGGCGCGTCGGCCGGGTCCCCGGTGGTCGTGGTGCGCGACTGCGGCATGCGGCCGCCGCGCGGTCGGGTGGTGGCGGGCCCCTGGCAGTCGGTGGTCACCCTGCTGCCGTATCTGAGCCCGGTGGCACCCCGGCTGATGGAGAAGTCGGCCCTCGTGGGCGTCCAGCGGGTCTCCCCCGACGAGGCGGCGCAGATCGGCCGGATCATGAATCTGCCGGCCGCCGAGACCCAGGCGCTGTCCACCCTGGCCGACGGGGTCACCCTGTGGTGTACGGACCGCGACCGGCAGTTCGTGATGACCCAGGCGACCGACGCCGAGTCCGGACTGCTGGGCAGCGCGCGCCGTATGGACTGACCGGGCCCGGGCCCCGGTCTGCGGCCGTCGCGAACGGCCCGCTCCTGGCGGGCAGATGTACTTTTTGGACCACTTCGACCCGCCCTGACGTTCACACTTGGTTCACTTGTGGCGGGACGTGACCTACTGGACAGTTCTTCGCGTGCGATACGGCCTGCCGTTGTGCGCCCCATGGCGATTAGGGTGGGTGGGGGCGCGGCAGAGGAGCCTGCGGGCAGGCACTGCGCGTCGCAAGGGGGAGAGCCGGGCGGATCGGACAACGGGAACGGTCGCCCCCACCCACCACGGCACAAGGGTGCTCGACCACACCAGGAGGCAAAGTGAACGGCGATCGGGACGAGATCCGCGGGGGATGGAACACGCCCGTCGACGAGTCGTCCGACGCGGAGCCCGCCGAGATGACGGGTGAGTTCACCATCGACTACACCCCTCCCGCCTGGTACACCCAGAACGCGTCCGGGGACTCCTCGGGCGGGGCGGGGACACACCTCGCGCCTCCGCCGCCGCAGGGGGCGCCGCTGTCCGTACCGGGGCTTCCGGCCCCCGGCGGATTCGACGGCTGGCCGCCGGCGGTCCCGTCCGGCACGGCGGACTCGGGCACGGCACCTGCGGGCGCCGGCGGTGCCGGGCCTGCGGGCGTGACACCTTCGGGTGTGGGGGCCGTGGGTGCGGGACCCGCTGACGCAGCGCCTTCGGGTGCGGCGCAGGAGCCGTCGGTGTCTCCGTCCGCACCTGCCTCCGAGCCCGTGGCCTCCGCCTCCTCGGACGCGGCCCCCGGTTCCGGCGTGCCGGGCGGTACGTCCGGCGCGTTCGGCGGGGGCGACGTGGAGAGCGGGGCCACCATGCGGTTCTCGCCGGCGGCGCTCAAGCGGGAGATCGCCGAGCGCGAGGCGGCGGCCGAGGCCGAGGCCGCGGTGACCGCCTCGGGTACCTCGGCTGCGGCGGCCGAGCCCGCACCGGCCGCAGTTCCCGCCGTGGACGACGAGGCGGCCCCGTCCGCCCCGGCCGACGCCCCGGCGAGCGAGAAGGGCTCCGAGGAACCGGAGGAGAGCGGCGTGTCCGGCGCCCCCGCCCCGGCGAAGGAGGCGGCCCAGGACGCCGTACGGGCCGAGGGGGACGACGCGCCCGCCCAGGACGTCGAGCCCGCCGACGCCCCCGCGGACGCCGCACCGCAGGAGACGCGGCCCGCCGCAGCCGCCGAGGACGGGGCATCTCCCGCCGACGCGCCGCCGTCCCCGGCCACCCCGCAGGACGCGGCGCCCACCGGCGCGCCGGCTCCGTGGACCCCCGCGCCCGCGCAAGGGGCCCTTCCGCCGCTCCCGCCTGCCTTCCAGCCGGCCGCGCCGCAGCCGAGCACCCCGCAGTCCGCGCCCCAGTGGCCCGCGCAGACGCCTCCGCCGGCACAGCCCGGCGTGCCCGCACCCCAGGGCGGCTACGGCTTCGCGCAGACCCCTCCTCCCGGGGGCGCTCCCCAGGGCGGCTACGGCTTCCCGCAGGCCCAAGCGCCCGCGCAGCCCGCACCGCAGCAGCCCGCACAGGCGCCGCTGCCGGCCGCGCAGACGCCTCTGCCCGCGCAGCCCGACGCACCCGCGCCGCAGGGCGGTTACGGCTTCCCGCAGCAGCAGCCGCAGCCGCCGTTCCCCGCCCAGGGCGCGCCCCAACTGCCGCCTGCCGCCCCGCCGCAGGGCGGTTACGGCTTCCCGGCCCCGCAGACTCCCCAGCAGCCGCACTTCCCGGCTCAGGGTGCTCCGCTCCCGCCGCAGTCCCCGCAGCAGCAGGCTCCGGGCACACCGAACCTGCCCGCACCGCAGCAGCACCAGCCGCAGCCGCATCAGCAGCCGGAGGCCTACCAGCCCCAGCAGCCCGCGCCCCAGGGGCCGCCCGTCGACCCGCGTACCGGCGCCGCCTGGCCGACCCCGGTGACCCACGACCAGCGCGAGCGTTCCGTGCCGGGCGCACCGCTCGGTTACACGGCCGCCGTGGAGCTCTCGTCGGACCGGCTGGTCCGGGGCAAGCAGAAGGCCAAGAGCAGCCGCACCCCCTCCAGCGCCTCCCGCTTCAAGCTGGGCGGCAAGAAGGAGGAGGCGGAGCGCCAGCGCAAGCTGGACCTGATCCGCACGCCGGTGCTCTCCTGCTACCGGATCGCGGTCATCAGCCTGAAGGGCGGCGTCGGCAAGACCACGACGACCACCGCGCTCGGCTCGACCCTCGCCACCGAGCGGCAGGACAAGATCCTCGCCATCGACGCCAACCCGGACGCCGGTACGCTCGGCCGCCGTGTGCGCCGCGAGACCGGGGCCACCATCCGCGACCTGGTGCAGGCGATCCCGTACCTCAACTCGTACATGGACATCCGCCGCTTCACCTCGCAGGCGCCCTCCGGTCTGGAGATCATCGCCAACGACGTGGACCCCGCGGTCTCCACGACCTTCAACGACGAGGACTACCGCCGCGCGATCGACGTGCTGGGCAAGCAGTACCCGATCATCCTCACCGACTCGGGCACCGGACTGCTCTACAGCGCGATGCGCGGGGTGCTCGACCTCGCCGACCAGCTGATCATCATCTCGACGCCGTCCGTCGACGGTGCCTCCAGCGCGTCCACCACGCTGGACTGGCTGTCCGCGCACGGCTACGCCGATCTGGTGCAGCGCTCCCTGACGGTCATCTCCGGCGTCCGGGAGACCGGAAAGATGATCAAGGTCGACGACATCGTGCAGCACTTCGAGACGCGCTGCCGAGGCGTGGTCGTCGTACCGTTCGACGAGCACCTGTCGGCGGGCGCCGAGGTCGACCTCGACATGATGCGCCCGAAGACCCGCGAGGCCTACTTCAACCTCTCCGCGCTGGTCGCCGAGGACTTCCAGCGGGCCCAGCAGCAGCAGGGCCTGTGGACGTCGGACGGCAGCAACCCCCCGCCGCAGTACGCCCCGCCCATGCCGGGCGGGCAGACGCCGGGTCAGCAGGTGCCCGGCCAGGGGCAGTACGCGCCGCAGCCGCAGCCCGGACAGCCGTACCCCGCGCAGCCGCAGCAGCCCTACCCTCCGCAGCAGCCGTACGGGGGACAGCAGCCCTATCCCGGGCAGCAGCCGCCCCAGCAGCCGGCGTCACCCCAGCAGCCGTACCCGCCGCACCCGGGCCAGGGCGCGCAGAACAACAGCTGGCAGCAGACGCCGCCCGCCCAGCCGCAGCCCGGCGCGCACCCGGCCGGACCGCCTCCGGCGCCCGCGCACCACGATGGCCAGGCACATCAGCCCGGGCAGCCGGAACTGCAAGGTCCCGTTCCGCCCGCGGGCTGGCAGCAGCACCCTCCGCAGCCGCCGTCGGCGCCTCAGCAGTAAGGCAGTAGAGGTCTAAACCAATGAGGGCTCGCACCGTCCACCCGGTGCGGGCCCTCGTCGCATTCCCGCAGACCACACGCGGTTTCGCCGACCGTTGACGCGACTCGACCGCCGCTGATAGACCTTCGCTTCACCAGCTGGCGAACCAGAGATCTGCCCGCCTTCACCGTGCGAGTCATGACGCGAGGTCTACGTCCATGGTCACAAGATTGTCTCCACGCTCCTCCCGCCCACACGGCCGCCTGCGCGTCCTTCTCGCCTCCGGGGCCGCCGCCTTGGCGCTGGCCGCCGGGTCGGTCGTCCCCGGAAACCCGCTCGCCCCCGCCCCGCAGGAAGCGCGGGCCGACGACGGGAAGTCGACCCTCACGGTCGCGGTCGCGCAGAGCGTCGACTCCCTGAGCCCCTTCCTCGCGCAGCGGCTGGTCTCCACGAGCATCCACCGGCTGATGTACGACTACCTCACCAACTACGACGCCAAGGACAGCCACACCATCCCGGGCTTCGCCACCGCGTGGGAGGCATCTCCGGACAAGTTGACCTGGACGTACACCATCCGGGGCGACTCGAAGTGGTCCGACGGTGAGAAGGCCACGGCCGAGGACGCGGCGTGGACGTTCAACACGATGATGACCGACGAGGGCGCCGCCACCTCGAACGGCAGCTTCGTCGGCAACTTCAAGAAGGTGACCGCGCCCAGCCCGGACAAGCTGGTCATAGAGCTGAAGCAGCCTCAGGCCACGATGACGGCGCTGGACGTGCCCATCGTGCCCAAGCACGTCTGGGAGAAGGTCGGCGACTTCTCGAAGTTCAACAACGACACGAAGTTCCCGATCGTCGGCAACGGGCCGTTCATCCTGACGGACTACAAGGTCGACAGCTATGTGAAGCTCAAGGCCAACAAGGACTTCTGGCGGGGTGCGCCCAAGTTCGACGAGCTCGTCTTCCGGTACTACAAGGACCAGGACGCAGCCGTCGCCGCCCTCCGAAAGGGTGAAGTTTCCTTCGTCGCCGGCAGCCCCAGCCTGACGCCCGCCCAGGCGGACGCGCTGAAGAGCGCGGACAACATCAAGGTCAACGACGCTCCCGGCCGCCGCTTCTACGCACTGGCCACCAACCCGGGCGCGCAGACCAAGGACGGTCAGAAGTTCGGCGACGGACACGCGGCCCTGCAGGACCAGAAGGTCCGTCAGGCGCTCTTCATGGCCGTGGACCGCACGACCATCATCGACAAGGTCTTCCAGGGCCACGCCATAGAGGGCGAGGGCTACATCCCGCCGCGCTACGACTCGTACTTCTGGAAGCCGTCGGCCGAGCAGAAGCTCGCGCACGACCCGGCGAAGGCGGGCGCCCTGCTCGACGAGGCGGGGTACAAGAAGAACAGCGCCGGCAAGCGGACGGGCAAGGACGGCAAGCCGCTCGACTTCCGCATCCTGTGTCACGCCACCGACCCGAACGACAAGGCGATCGGCAAGTACCTCCAGGAGTGGTGGGGCGACCTCGGCGTCGGCCTGAAGGTCGACTGCCGCGACAACGTCTCGGACCCCTGGTACGCCGGCGAGTACGACCTCGCCTTCGACGGCTGGTCCGTGAACCCCGACCCCGACTTCGTCATGTCGATCCACACCTGCGCCGCGCTGCCCGCCAAGGCGAAGGAGTCCGCGCAGACGGACAACTTCATCTGCGACAAGCAGTACGACGAGCTCTACGCGAAGCAGCTGGCGGAGTACGACCCCGCCAAACGGGCCGATCTCGTGAAGCAGATGGAGTCGCGGCTGTACGACCTGGGGTACATGAACGTCATGGCGTACCCGAATGCCGTCGAGGCCTACCGCACCGACCAGATCAAGTCCATCACGACCATGCCCTCGGACGCGGGCAACATCTACGGCCAGGACGGTTACTGGAGCTGGTGGTCGGCGGTCCCCGCAGCCGGCGCGTCGGGCGACTCGTCCGACGGCGGCGGCAGCTCCACGGGGGTCCTCGTCGGTGTCGGAATCGCCGTAGTCGTCCTCGCCGGTGGCGGGCTGCTGTTCGCCATGCGTCGTCGTTCCACCGCGGAAGACCGTGAATAGTCCATGAGCACAGAAAGCACTCCCGCGCTCCTCAAGGGCGCGGCGGGCGCGGACCCTGTCGAGACCGACGGCCCGGCTCCGGCCGGGCCGTCGGCCCGCGGTCCACGCACCCGCAGCACGACCGCGTACCTCCGCTACGCGGCGGGCAAGCTGGCCGGTGCGGCCGTCTCGCTGTTCGCCGTGCTCGTCACCAGCTTCTTCCTCTTCCGGCTGATCCCCGGCGACCCGGTCAAGCAGATGACCGGGGGCCGGCAGGTGTCGACCGAACAGATCGCCGCGATGCGCAAGGAGTTCGGCCTGGACCTGCCGCTCTGGCAGCAGTTCACCGAATACTGCGGCAAGGCCCTGACCGGGGACTTCGGTACGTCGTACCAGTTCCGCGCCCCCGTCATGGACAAGATCACCGAGGCGCTGCCCGCGACGCTGCTGCTCACCGGCACCGCCTTCGTGATCTACACGGTCATCGGCATCTGGCTGGGGGCCAGGTCCGCCTGGCGCAACGGCTCGGCCGGCGACCGCTTCCACACCGCGTTCGCGCTGACGCTGTACTCCGTGCCGTCGTTCTGGCTGGGCCTGCTCCTGATCATCACCCTGTCGGTCGGCATCGGGCCGGTCCCCGGGCTCTTCCCGACGGGCGGCATGGAGTCCGGCAGCGAGAGCGGCTTCGCGTACGTCGTCGACGTCGCCCATCACCTGGTCCTGCCGGTCGTCACCCTCGTCGCCGTGGAGTACGCGCGCACCCTGCTGGTGATGCGCTCCTCGCTGCTGGACGAGATGGGCAGCGACTATCTGACCACGGCCCGTGCCAAGGGCCTGCGCGACGACCTCGTACGCCGCAGGCACGCCGTCCCCAACGCGATGCTGCCGACCGTGACCCTGCTCTTCGTCAACCTGGGCAACACGGTGGCGGGCGCCATCCTGGTGGAGACGGTGTTCTCCTGGCCCGGTCTCGGGGGCCTCTTCTACCAGGCGCTGAGCGTGCCCGACCTGCCCCTGGTGCAGGCGCTGTTCTTCATCTTCGCCGCCGCTGTGATCCTGATGAACACGCTCGCCGATGTGATCTATCCGCTCCTCGATCCCCGGGTGGGCCGATGACAGCCACGACCGACTCCGCGCCGGCCCTCAGCCCGCGCGCGCTCACCTGGACCCGCCGGCGTCAGGCGGCGGCCCGGTTCTGGCAGCAGTACCGTGCCCACCGGGCCGGACTGGCCGGCCTCACCGTGCTCGCGCTGATCGCCCTGGTCGCGCTGGCCGCCCCGGTGCTGGTGGGCAAGGACTCGCAGAGCGTCACCGAAGCACCCGGCGGCCCGCTGGAGGCGCCGAGCGCCACGTTCCCGCTCGGCACCGACCAGTTCGGCCGCAGCCTGCTCGCCCTGCTGGTCTGGGGGACACGGGTCTCGCTGACCGTCGGACTGCTCGCCGCGTTCCTCTCGGTGGCCATCGGGACCCTGGTGGGCATCACGGCGGGCCACTTCAAGGGCTGGTACGGCAACGTGGTCATGCGGATCACCGACTGGTTCCTGGTGATGCCGACCCTGGTGCTCGCCATCGCGCTGGCGACCGTGCTCTCGCGGTCCCTCTGGACGACGGTGCTCGCCATCGGCGTGACGACCTGGCCGACGACGGCGCGGCTGGTGCGCGCCCAGACACTGTCCGTGGAGTCCCGCCCGTACATCGAGCGCTCCAGGGCACTGGGCGGCGGACACCGCCACATCATGTCCCGTCATGTGCTGCCCAACGTGATGCCTCTGGTGCTCGCCCAGACCACGCTGGTGATCTCCACCGCCATCCTCACCGAGGCGACCCTCGCCTTCCTCGGGCTCGGCGACCCCACGGTCGTCTCCTGGGGCGGACTGCTCCAGGACGCCCGCGAGGCCGGGGCGGTCAGCTCCGGCAACTGGTGGTACCTCGCTCCGCCCGGACTCGCCATCGCGGTGGTCGCGCTCGCGTTCACGCTGTGCGGCCGGACGATCGAGTCCGTGCTCAACCCCAAGCTGGGGGTGTCCCGTTGACCGCGGTGAAGACCGAGAGCGTCGAGAGGCCGGAGGCCGGCCCGCCGCTGCTCGACGTACGCAATCTGCACGTCACCTACGGCTCCGGGGCCTCGGCCGTCCCCGCCGTGCGGGGCGTGGACCTACGGGTCGAGGCCGGCCGGAAGCTCGGCATCGCCGGGGAGTCGGGCTGCGGGAAGTCCACGCTGGCTCTGGCGCTGCTGCGGCTGCTGCCCGCGTCGGCGACGCTGAGCGGGCAGATCCTGCTGGACGGCGAGGACGTCCTCACCATGAAGTGGGGCCGGCTGCGCGCCGTTCGCTGGGCGGGGGCGTCGATCGTCTTCCAGGGCGCGATGCACTCGCTGAACGCCGTGCACCGGATCGGGGACCAGATCGCCGAACCGATCCTGCTGCACGGCAGGGCCGGCCCTGCCGCCGCGCGTACCCGCGCCGGTGAGCTGCTGGAGCAGGTGGGGCTTCCGGCCGCCCGCGCGGACTCCTATCCGCACGAGCTGTCCGGTGGCCAGCGCCAGCGCGTGATGATCGCCATGGCACTGGCCTGCGCCCCCCGGCTGATCATCGCGGACGAACCGACCACCGCGCTGGACGTGATGATCCAGGCGCAGATCCTGCGGCTGATCGAGAAGCTCGTGGCGGACCAGGACCTCGGCCTGATCATGATCAGCCACGACCTCGCGGTGCTCTCCGACACCTGCGACCGGCTCGCGGTGATGTACGCCGGCCGGGTCGTCGAGGAGGGACCCGCCGAACAGGTCTACGAAAGCGCCCGGCATCCGTACAGCAGTGCCCTCTCGGCGGCCTTCCCACGCATCGGCGACCTCTCCTCACGGCACGCGCCACGCGGTCTCCCGGGTGACCCGCCGGACCCGTCGGCACTGCCCTCCGGCTGCACGTTCCATCCGCGCTGTCCGGCGGCGCTGGACATCTGTGCCACCGAGGATCAGGAGCTGCGGGTCGCGGGGCCGTCCCGGCGGGCCGCGTGCGTGCTGGTGGAGCCGGGCACTGCCGCGGCGCCGGGTCTGTTCGGCGGCGCCGACGAAGCGAGGAGCACCTCATGACCACCACTCCCCCCGCGCCTCTGCTCAGCGCCCAGTCCCTGGAGGTCGCCTTCCCGGGGCGGCGCGGGGCGGCGACCGCACGGGCGGTCGACGGGGTCGACCTCGACATCCGCCCCGGCGAGATCGTGGCCCTGGTCGGCGAGTCGGGCTGCGGCAAGACCACGCTGGCCCGTTCGCTGCTGGGCCTGGTACCGCCCACCGCGGGCCGGGTCACCTTCGGTGGTGAGCCCCTCGACTACGCGGGCCGGGCGCTCAAGGCGTACCGCAAGCGGGTGCAGCTGGTGCTCCAGGACCCGAGCGGCTCCCTCAACCCGCGCCACACGGTGTACGACGCGGTGGCGGAGGGCCTGCGCATCCACGGGTACGCGGGCGACGAGCGGGCGGCCGTGGCCGAGGCGCTGTCCCGGGCCGGGCTGCGGCCCCCGGAGCGGTTCTTCCTGCGCCATCCGCACGAGCTGTCCGGCGGCCAGCGCCAGCGCGTGGTGATCGCGGGCGCGCTGGTCCTGGAACCGGAGCTCATCGTCGCGGACGAGCCGGTGGCCTCGCTGGACGCGTCCGTCCGAGGAGAGATCCTGGCGCTGCTGCTGCGGCTGCGCGACGAGCTGGGGCTGTCGGCGCTGGTGGTGACGCACGATCTGGGGCTGGCCTGGAACATCGCGGACCGGGTCGCGGTGATGTACCTCGGCCGGATCGTGGAGACGGGGGACGTCGAGCAGATCCTCACGGCTCCCCGGCACCCGTACACCCAGGCCCTGCTGTCCGTGCTGCCTGAGGCGGACGGCGATCCGGTGATCCTGACGGGCGAACCGCCGGACCCCTCGAAGGTGCCGTCCGGCTGCCGCTTCCACGCCCGCTGCCAGGTGCTCGCCTCGGGCGAGGCGGAACGCGCGGGCGTCGCGGACGCGTGCCGCGGACAGGACCTGCCGGTGCTGGACGGAGGCGGGGCGGCCCAGGTCGCGTGCCACTGGGCGGCGGCCACCACGCAGGCGCCCGCAGCGGGCTAGGCCTCCCGGGTGTGGTGGATCGTGCCGGTGAGCTCCCCCAGGGGCCGTCCCGTGCCGCCCCAGCGGTGCTGGACGATCTCGGCCGCGATGGAGACCGCCGTCTCCTCGGGCGTACGCGCCCCGAGGTCGAGGCCGACCGGGGAGGCGAGGCGGGCGAGTGACGCCTCGTCCACCCCGGCCTCGCGCAGCCGGGCCGTCCGGTCGGCGTGGGTGCGCCGGCTGCCCATCACCCCGATGTACGCCGCGGGGGTGCGCAGTGCCGCGACGAGCAGGGGGACGTCGAACTTCGGGTCGTGCGTCAGGACGCACACCACCGTGCGCGCGTCCACCTCGGTCGACTCCAGATAGGTGTGCGGCCAGGCGCAGACCACCTCGTCGGCCGTCGGGAACCGCTCGCGCGTCGCGAAGACCGGCCGGGCGTCGCAGACCGTCACCCGGTAGCCGAGGAAGGAGCCGATCCTCGCGGTGGCGGCGGCGTGGTCGATGGCCCCGAAGACGAGCATGCGGGGTGCGGGGGCGTAGGTCTGGACGAAGACGGTGACGTCCTGCATCCGGCGCTCGCCGTGCGGACCGTAGCCGATGCTCTCGGTGGCGCCCTGTGCGAGGAGCCCACGCGCGTCGTCGGTGACGGCGGCGTCCAGTCCCTCCCCACCGAGCGACCCACGGGCGCGGCCGGGCAGGACCAGCCGCCGGGCCCCTAGCGGCCCCGCCCCGGAGACCACCGAGGCGAGCGCGGCGGGCCTGCCGTCGTCGAGCACGCCGAGGAGTTCCCGCAGCAGCTCCCGGTCGGCCCGGGCGGTGTAGGGCTGCACCAGGACGTCGATGGTGCCGCCGCAGGTCAGCCCGGCGCCGAAGGCCTCGTCGTCGCTGATGCCGTAGGTCCGCAGCAGCGGGCGGCCCGTGGTCAGGGCCTCGGTGGCGGTCTCGTACACGTCGCTCTCCACGCACCCGCCGGAGACGCTGCCCGCCACCTGGCCCGTGGCGGTCACCGCCATCACCGCGCCGGGTGCGCGCGGCGCGCTGCCCCGCACCGCGACGACGGTGGCCAGGGCGAAGGGCGTACCCGCGGTGTCCCAGCCGCGCAGTTCCGGCACCAGTTCACGCACGCGGACCTCCCGGCTCCTCGGCTGCTACCCCCGACGATGCCCTCGTGTCCGCCCGCGCACCACAGGAAGGCCGCACCACAGGAGGGCGTCAGCGGCGCTCGTACGCCGCGATCAGCTCGCTGGAACGCTTCACGTCGGCGGCCATCGCCACGAGCAGGTCGTCGATCGAGTCGAACTTCAGCATGCCGCGTACGTAGGCGAGGAAGTCCACCGCCACGTGCAGGCCGTACAGGTCGAGGCCGACGCGGTCGATCGCGTACGCCTCCACCGTGCGGTCCTTGCCGTCGAACTGCGGGTTCGTCCCGACGGAGATCGCGGCGGGCATCGCCTCGCCCTCGACGGTCAGCCAGCCCGCGTAGACGCCGTCGGCGGGGATCGCGGTGTGCGGCAGGGTCTCCACGTTCGCGGTGGGGAAGCCGAGCTCCCGGCCCCGCTGCGCGCCGCGCACCACGACGCCCTCCACGCGGTGCGGGCGGCCCAGGATCTCCGCGGCCCCTTCGACGTCGCCCTCGGCGACCAGACGGCGGGTGAGCGTCGACGAGAACGGCTCGCCGCCGCCCGCGTCACCGCTGACGAAGAGGTCGATGACCTCGACCTCGTAGTCGTACGTCGCGCCGAGCTCGGCGAGGAACGTCACGTCACCCGCCGCGCGGTGCCCGAAACGGAAGTTGGGGCCCTCGATGACCAGCCGGGCGTGCAGCTTGTCGACGAGGACCTTCGCGATGAAGTCGGCGGGCGAGAGCTGCGAGAACTCGGCGGTGAACGGCAGGATCAGCACCGCGTCCACCCCCAGCTCCGTCATCAGCTCGGCGCGGCGCTGGTGCGGGGCGAGCAGCGGCGGGTGCGTGCCGGGGCGCACGACCTCGCTGGGGTGCGGGTCGAAGGTGACGACGACGGAGGGCACGCCGAGCTCACGCGCCCGGTCCACGGCCCGGCCGATGATCAGCTGGTGCCCGCGGTGCACCCCGTCGTAGGAGCCGATGGTGACGACGCTGCGTCCCCAGCCCTCGGGGATGTCCTCCAAGCCACGCCAGCACTGCACTGTGACCGCTCCTCGCCCGAACCTGTGTACGTGTGTAAGTCCATTACGCAGGTCTAAGACTGCCATGCTCACGTCCCGCGGCCTGCATCGGCACCTGCATCCCCGGCCGCGCCCCTTCCATGGCCTCCATCGTGCGCCGGGCGGCGGCCCCCACCACGGCGGCCCACTCCTGCGGGGCGTCGGCCAGCCACCCGGTGACGAGTGCCGCGAAGCCGGGAACGTCCCGGGCGAGTTCCACGAGGGCACGGTCGAAGCGCCCGGCGCCCTCGGGTGTGCGTACGAGCAGCATTCCGGTGCGGTGCACGAGCGCCCTGGTGCGGGCCTCAGGGCGGCGTGCGGATCCGGCCGCCGCGGCCCTCAGCAGGGCTTCGAGGACCTCGGGGTCCTTCCCGGTGTCCTGCTCGAACTCCAGCAGCACCTCCAGCAGCTCGGCCCGCAGGGGCCGTGAGGCAGGGCTCCCCTGGGCGGCGAGCACCCGGGCCAGCGCGGCGCGCACCGGCGGCGGCGCGGGGCGGTCCCGCAGCAGCCCGGTCACCAGGGGCAGCAGCAGCGCGCGGGCGGCCGGGCTGTGCTCCAGCCGGAGCTCCACATAGGCCGCCGCGCGGGCCCCCCCACCGCCGGGGCGGCTGTCGATGTACCGGCGTACGAGGCCGGGGGCGTGCAGCGCCAGGGCCGGTGTGTCCAGGGTGGCCAGCTCCCGCAGCACCTCGTCGGCGGCCTCCCCCGGCAGCGACAGCCGGGCGCGCAGCGCGGCGAGCACCGGCTCGGGGTGCTCGGGCAGTACGTCCGTCAGCAGGGACAGCGGCAGCCTCGGGTCCCCGGCGGCGAAGACGCGCAGGGCCTGCGGCAGATGCCGGCCCCCGGTCCCCGGATCGCGTACGAGCACGGTGAGCGCCTGGGCGTGCAGGGCGGTGTCGTCCGGGCGGGCCAGGAGGGTGAGTGCCGCGCCGCGCAGCAGGGCGCGGTCCGCGTCGGTGAGGCCGAGGGCGGCCGTGAGCGTGGCGTGGACGGCGGCAGCCGCACGCCGCTCGGGGCGCCCCTCGTCGCGCGCCCATCGGTCGACGGCACGGCAGAGCGCGCCCGGCTCGTCCTCGGCGAGGGCGGCGAGCAGTTCGGCTGCGCGCGGGTGGGAGGTGTCGACGAGGGCCTCGGTGAGGTCGTCGAGCGCGAGGTCCCGGCGGGCGTACAGGAGTGCCTGGGCCGCGGCGGCCACGGTGAGCCGCATCGGCACACCCTCCTGGGAAGGGAGAGGGCTCTCGTCGGTGAACCAGCGGCAGAGCAGCGCCTGCACCGTCCTGGGGTGGGCGGCGAGGCGGCTGGACACGGCGTCCAGATAGCGTTCGCCGCCGTCCGCGCGCCGGGCTCCGTCGGCGGGCAGGAGCAGCCGGCGCAGGAGGTCGATGCGGTCCTCCTCGGGCAGCTGGACGCGGCGCCAGAACCAGGGACCGAACTCGGCGTAGGGGCCGAGCGCGGCCGTCCCGTCCGGGGAGAGGGACCGCCGGGTGATGCGCCCGGTGAGCACCCGCAGGACCCCGAGGCACGGCCGGGCGTCGGGCACCCTGAGCAGGCTCTCCCGGAGCAGGTGGGCGGCCCACCACGCGGCGTCGCGGTGCCGGCCCGCCGTGCCCGCCCCGGTCGGCAGGCGGTCCATCGCCTCGATCAGGTCCGCCATCCGGTGGGCCAGCGCCGCTGGTCCCTGCCTGCGCCCGAGCAGGAGCATCGCCTGGATCACCGGGCCGATGCGGTGCCGCGGCACCGGGAGGTTGCGGGGTTCCTCGCCGGGGTCCTCCCCTTCCGCCTCGGCGGGTTCCTGCGCGGCCCCGTCGCCGTGCCAGCGGTGGACCAGGGAGTGCAGGGCGGCGTCCAGGTCCAGGTGGGCGCCCTGTACCCAGTCGCCCAGCTCCTCGTGCGCGAAGCGGTATCCGCCGCCGGCGGGCACCAGGAGGCCTTCGGTGAGGACTGCCGAGGCCCATCCCGTACGCCAGGGGAAGATCTCCTCGAACGCCTCCCGGTCCAGCTCCCCCTGTCCGGGCCCGAGGCAGCGCCTGGCCGCCTCGTGGACCTGGCCCGCCACCTTGGCGGCGAGTCTGCGGACCGCCTTGCCGCGGAGCCGGGGTTCGGCCTGGGCCCCGATCCGCACGGCGATCCGGACGCAGCTGAGGTCCAGGTGCGCGGCGAACACCTCTTCCGTCCCGGGACGGCCGGCCACGTCCGGCGGAAGGGCCTCCCGGACCTCCGCCAGCAGGCGCAGGGTGAGGGGGTGCCGGTCGTGGCCCGGAGCGATCGTGCCGGGCGGGATGCCGTACCCCTCCATGACCCGGGCGGCCTGGTCCGCGGTGAGGTCGCCGAGCCGGACGGCGGGCGGCAGCCCTCCGGCGGGCCGCTCGGGTCGGTGCAGGGCGTCCGGCGGGTAGAGCGCGCCCGCGGTCTCCCAGTGCTCGGGGCGGCAGGCCACGACCATCCGCGCCTCGTGGGCCCGCAGCCATGCGGCGGTCGCCCGCGTCCAGCCGGCGAGCCGGTGGGCCAGCAGCGGAGGCATCTCCTCGGGGCCGTCCACGACGACGAGCAGGGGGCTTCCGGACTCCGCCGCGAGGCGCGCCACACGTTCGGGAGTCGCCGGTGCCATGTCGCCCCGGGCCCCCGCGGCGGTGAGGATCCTCCCGGAGCGCTCGAGGGCGCGGCTCATGGCGTCGGTGACCGAGGTGTCGTCAGCCAGCAGATCCGCCCCGCGCAGCCAGAGGGTGAGGGCCGGTACGGGGCCGCGCGCCCGGCGGGCCGCCAGGGCGGCCAGTTCGGTGGTCCGGCCGGTACCGGGGGCACCGACCAGCCCGAGCACCGGACCGGTTCCGCCCTCGAATGCGGTGAACTCGTCGCTGACGCGGGGGCGTTCGACGGCCTCCCTGCCGCGGGGGCGGCTGTCCGCCTGGCCGAGCGAGGTGGCGGTCAGCTGGAGCGCTCCCGCGAGGTTGAGGTCGCATCCGTAGCCAGGGACGCCGTTCGCGTTGCGCCGGAGCACCTCCGCCAGCGGCCCCGGGACGTTCCGGGCCGTCAACGGCACCGCGAGTCCGGCGGCCTCGTGAGCGGCGCGCAGCGCCGTGGAGAGCACGCCCAGGACCGCACCGGTGTCCGGGTCCGTCACGGGTCCGCCGACCGCGGCCCCGCCGGACCGCAGGGCGTCCCGCCCGTCCGTGCCCAGGGCGAGCTCGAGGGCGTCGCTCACCGGGTGGTCGCGCCCCCCTTCGGTGTACGTCGCCGGGACCGCTCCGAGCACCCGCGCCTCGCGCCAGCCGTGGGCGGCGATGCGTACGTAGGTCCCCGTGCCGATCCGCTCGCGCACCGCGATGGGCAGCGGTTCCACGCCGAGGGCCTCGGGGCCGCCCGTACGCAGCAGGGCGAGGCCGAGCGCGGGCAGGGGGGTGATGTCGCCGACGGCGAGGGAGCAGCTGCGGCCGTCGGCGCCGTGCAGTGTCAGCGGGACTGGGCGCGCGACGGCTTGGTGGGCGGTGACGACCGTGCCCCGGTCGTCCGCGACGAATCCGGTCCCCCGCGGCCGGCCGGCCTGATCACAGATTCTCACCAGTTTCGACCGGTCCCCGCTGCCCATGGTCCGACGGTAGATCCCGGGTGATCGCCACGAGAAACGCGAGGGGTGAAAGCGCCCCCCTCACACCCCTCCGTCACTCCGAGCGCCCCTCCATTGGAGTGAACAAGCGCGTCCGTCTGGACAGAGATGCTCGCGGGAGGGGGGTCGTGGGGGGGGGGGGGGGGGGGGGGGGGCCGCCCCCCCCGGGGGGGGGCCGGGGGGGGGGGCCCCGCGGGGGGGGGGGGGCCCCGGGGGGGGGGGGGGCGCCCCGCCCGGCGGGGGCATGTCGG
>NZ_JBIAJR010000020.1:0-13078 GCF_042872025.1 Streptomyces sp. NPDC005494 | reverse complement strand
ACCCACCCCCCCCCCACGCCCCCCCCCCCTTCTTGGGTTCTACCCGGCGGGGGGGGGGGGGGGGCGCGGCGGGGGGGGGGGGGGGGGGGGGGGGGGGGGGGGGGGGCGGCCCCCCCCCACGGCGGGTGAGCCGCTGAGCTCCTGACCCGGCGGGTCAGGAGGAGCCCGTGCGGGTCAGGAGAAGCCCGGCAGGTCAGGCGAAGACGGCGAGGCTCCTGGCCTTGCCCTTCTGCTCCTCGACGAGCACCAGGAAGGTCCCGTCCGGACCGAAGACACCGACCGGTCCCGGCGGATAGGACGGCATGTCCACGCGTACGCCGTTCAGCAGCAGTTTGGCGCGCTTCTCGTCCACGTCCCAGCGCGGGAACGCCGAAGCCGCAGCCTCGGCCACCGGCATCACGGTGAGCTCCTGCTGGTGCTGGTCGAGGGTGCGCGCCGCGTCGAGACCGTACGGGCCGACACGGGTGCGCCGCAGTGCCGTCAGGTGCCCGCCGACACCGAGCCCGGCGCCGAGGTCACGGGCCAGGGCCCGGATGTACGTACCCGACGAGCACACGACGGAGACGACCAGGTCGACGACCGGGGTGCCGTCCTCCGCGACGTCCTCGCGGACGTCGTAGACCCGGAAGGACGAGATGGTCACCGGGCGGGCCGGGATCTCGAACTCCTCGCCGCCGCGCACACGCGCGTAGGACCGCTTGCCGTCGATCTTGATGGCGCTGACCTTGGACGGCACCTGCATGATCGCGCCCGTCAGCGCGGCGACTCCGGCGTCGATGCCCTCGCGGGTGACCCCCGAGGCGTCGGTGGACGAGGTGATCTCGCCCTCGGCGTCGTCGGTGACGGTGTCCTGGCCGAGCCTGATGGTCCCCAGGTACTCCTTCTCGGTCAGTGCGAGATGGCCGAGGAGTTTCGTCGCCCGCTCGACCCCGAGGACGAGGACCCCGGTCGCCATGGGGTCCAGCGTGCCGGCGTGGCCCACCCGTCGGGTGCGGGCGATGCCGCGCATCTTGGCCACGACGTCGTGCGAAGTGAAACCGGACGGCTTGTCGACGATGACCAGGCCGTCCGGCGTCTTGTCCTGCTTGTTCTGCGTCATGCGGAAGGCGAGTCCCCGTCGTTCTCGTCGTTCTCGTCCTCCGGCTTGCGGTACGGGTCCGCACCGGCGGCGTACGTGGCACCGGAGGACGCCTCGCGGACCTTGGCGTCCGAGGCACGCGCCCGGTCGAGGAGGTCCTCGATCGCCCTGGCGTTGTCCGGCAGGGCGTCGGCCACGAAGGCCAGGGTCGGGGTGAACTTCGTCCCCGCCGCGGCGCCGACCGCCGAGCGCAGGACGCCCTTGGCGCTCTCCAGGCCCGCGGCCGCGCTGGCCCGCTCCTCGTCGTCGCCGTAGACCGTGTAGAAGACCGTGGCCTCCCGCAGGTCGCCGGTGACCCGGGTGTCCGTGATGGTCACGTGCGTGCCCAGACGCGGGTCCTTGATACCGCGCTGCAGTTTCTCGGCGACCACCACCTGGATGAGGTCCGCCAGCTTCTTTGCCCGCGCGTTGTCGGCCACTGGTCCGTCTCCTTCTTAAGCCTTGCTCAGTCGTCTTCGTCGCTGTGCAGCCGCCGCCGTACGGACAGCAGCTCCACTTCCGGCCGGCCCGCGATCATGCGTTCGCACCGGTCGAGTACGTCTGTGAGGTGCCCGGTGTCCCCGGAGACCACGGCAAGGCCGATCCGGGCCCTGCGGTAGAGCTCCTGGTCGCCCGTCTCCGCGACGCTCACCGCGAACTTGCGGTGGAGCTCGGCGACGATCGGGCGGACGACGGAGCGTTTCTCCTTCAGCGACCGTACGTCGCCGAGGAGCAGATCGAAGGACAGAGTCCCCACATACATGTGTGTCCGGATGTCCCGCCGGTTCGGGTTCACGCCCCGCCATCGCTTGGCAGGGACACCAGAACCGTACACGGAACGGCCGGGGCCGATCGACGGAAATACGACCCGTCGACCGGCCCCGACTGTGGAAGAGAGCCCGGGGTCTCCCCCCGGGAATCCCCGTTGATCAGCCTCGCGGCTTCTCGCGCATCTCGTACGTCGCGATGACGTCGTCGATCTTGATGTCGTTGAAGTTTCCGAGGTTGATACCGCCCTCGAAGCCTTCGCGGATCTCGGTGACGTCGTCCTTGAAGCGGCGCAGACCGGAGATGTTGAGGTTCTCCGCGATGACCTTGCCATCGCGCAGCAGGCGCGCCTTGGTGTTGCGCTTGACCTCGCCGGAGCGGACCAGCACACCGGCGATGTTGCCCAGCTTGGACGAGCGGAAGATCTCGCGGATCTCCGCCGTGCCGAGCTCGACCTCTTCGTACTCCGGCTTGAGCATGCCCTTGAGGGCCGCTTCGATCTCTTCGATCGCCTGGTAGATGACCGAGTAGTACCGGACGTCCACGCCCTCGCGCTCGGCCATCTGCTCGGCACGCCCTGCGGCGCGCACGTTGAAGCCGATCACGATGGCGTCGGAGCCGGTCGCCAGGTTGATGTCCGACTCGGTGACCGCACCCACACCGCGGTGCAGGACCCGGATGTCGACCTCTTCGCCGACGTCGAGCTGGAGCAGCGAGGACTCGAGAGCCTCCACCGAACCGGACGCGTCGCCCTTGATGATGAGGTTGAGTTCCTGGACCAGACCGGCCTTGAGCGCCTCGTCCAGGTTCTCCAGGGAGAACCGGACACCCTTGCGGGCGAAGTTGGCGTTGCGCTCACGGGCGGCACGCTTCTCGGCGATCTGACGGGCCGTACGGTCCTCGTCGACCACCAGGAAGTTGTCGCCGGCACCCGGGACGTTGGTGAGACCCAGGACCAGGACGGGGGTCGAGGGACCCGCTTCCTGGACGTTGTTGCCGTTGTCGTCGAGCATCGCCCGGACACGGCCGTACGCGTCGCCGACGACCATCGTGTCGCCGATGCGCAGCGTTCCGCGCTGGACGAGGACGGTCGAGACGGCACCGCGGCCGCGGTCGAGGTGGGACTCGATCGCAATACCCTGCGCGTCCTGCTCCGGGTTGGCCCGCAGGTCGAGCGAGGCGTCGGCGGTGAGGACGACGGCCTCCAGCAGCGCCTCGATGTTGAGGCCCTGCTTGGCGGAGATGTCGACGAACATCGTGTCGCCGCCGTACTCCTCGGCCACCAGACCGAACTCGGTGAGCTGACCGCGCACCTTGGTCGGGTCGGCGCCCTCGACGTCGATCTTGTTGACCGCGACCACGATCGGCACCTCGGCCGCCTTGGCGTGGTTCAGCGCCTCGATCGTCTGAGGCATCACACCGTCGTTGGCCGCGACCACGAGGATCGCGATGTCGGTGGACTTCGCACCACGTGCACGCATGGCGGTGAACGCCTCGTGACCCGGGGTGTCGATGAAGGTGATGCGGCGGTCCTCGCCGTTGACCTCGGAGGAGACCTGGTACGCACCGATGTGCTGCGTGATACCGCCGGCCTCGCCCGCGACGACGTTCGTCTTGCGGATCGCGTCCAGCAGCCGGGTCTTACCGTGGTCGACGTGACCCATGACGGTCACGACCGGCGGACGGGAGACCAGGGCCTCGTCGCCGCCCTCGTCCTCGCCGAACTCGATGTCGAAGGACTCGAGCAGCTCGCGGTCCTCCTCCTCCGGGCTGACGATCTCGAGGACGTAGTTCATCTCGTCCGCGAGAAGCCTCAGCGTCTCGTCGGAGACGGACTGCGTGGCGGTGACCATCTCGCCGAGGTTCATCATCACGGCGACGAGCGACGCCGGGTTGGCGTTGATCTTCTCCGCGAAGTCGGTCAGGGAAGCACCGCGCGACAGCCGGACAGCCTGCCCGTTGCCGCGAGGCAGCATGACGCCGCCCACCGACGGGGCCTGCATGGCCTCGTACTCCTGGCGCCTCTGACGCTTCGACTTGCGACCGCGACGCGCGGGACCACCGGGACGGCCGAACGCACCCTGCGTGCCACCACGGGCACCGGGGCCGCCGGGACGTCCACCGAAGCCGGGACGACCGCCGAAGCCGCCGCCACCACCGGGACGGCCTGCGCCGCCACCGCCACCGGGACCACCGGGACGGCCGGCGAAGCCGCCGCCGCCACCACCGGGACCGGCCGGACGGCCGGCGAAGCCACCGCCGCCGGGACGACCGCCGCCGCCACCGGGACGACCGCCGCCGGCCGGACCACGGCCGCCGCCAGGGCCACCACCGGGACGCGGACCCGCAGCGGGACGCTGCGGCATCATGCCGGGGTTCGGACGGTTACCCGAGGGGGCACCGCCCGGACGGGGAGCCTGCGGACGGGGCATGCCGCCCGGGGACGGGCGTGCGCCACCCTGGCCCTGGGGGCGCGGGGCGCCACCGGGACCACCCTGCGGGCGCGGGGCGCCGGGGCGCTCCTGACCGCCGCCGGGGCGCGGGGCACCGCCGGGACGGGGCGCCTGGGGGCGCGCCATGCCGGTGGAGCCGCCGGAGGTGAAGGGGTTGTTGCCCGGACGGGGACCGGCCGGACGTGCGCCGCCGGGGCGGGGTGCGCCCTGGCCCGCGGGACGTGCGGGACGGTCTCCGCCACGCTCGCCACCGCGCTCGCCGCCACGGCCGCCGTCACGCTGGCCGCCGTCACGCTGACCGCCGGCCGGAGCCGGACGGGCGGGACGCGGGCCGGGGGTGGCGCTGGTGGGACGGGGAGCCTGCTGCGGCGCGGCAGGCTGCTGGGCCGGAGCCGGAGCCGAGAACTCGGCGGCGGGCACCGGGGTGACCGGGGCCGGCTTCGGCGCGGGCCGGGGGCCCGGACGGGGTCCGCCGGACTGCGCGGCCGGCGCGGACGGCGCCGCGGGGGCGCTGCTCGCCGGGGCCTCGGCAGCGGCCGGCTTGGGGGCCGGTGCGCCGGGCTTCGGGGCAGCAGGACGTGCCGCGGCGGCCGGAGACGGCGCCGCGGGCTTTGCGGGGGCGGCCTTACGAGGCGCGCCAGGCTTCGCAGCGGACTTGCCGGCGTTGCCGCCGGGCCCCTGCAGTGCGTCAGTCAATTTGCGTACAACCGGCGCCTCGATCGTCGAGGACGCCGAACGGACGAATTCACCGAGTTCTTGGAGCTTGGCCATGACGACCTTGCTCTCCACGCCGAACTCCTTGGCGAGTTCGTATACCCGGACCTTAGCCACTTCGCTCCTTTTAGGTCCGGGTTACCGCCGGACCGTCGCTACTTCATGGGCGTACTCATCGCGTACTCATCGAGTGCTCATCGCAATCTCGACCTACTTCCAACTCGCGAGGTACCTGACCGCACGGGGACCCGTGCCGTTCACTTTCTTACGGTGTCACCCGTTCGACGAACCGCTGCAGTGCGGCGGAGTCGAACGGCCCCTTGGCCTTGAAGGCCCGGGGGAACGACCGGCGGCGGACCGCCAGGTCGAGACATACAGAGGCGGGGTGTACGTATGCACCCCGGCCGGGCAGCGTACCGCGTGGATCAGGGACAACCTCTCCCTCGTCCACCACGATGCGCAGCAGCTCGCTCTTGGCCGCTCGCTCCCGGCATCCCACACAGGTTCGCTCGGGGCAAGCGCGGGCGTGCGTCCGGCCAGACACGGCTAAGTCTACCTCCCCGCACCGACCTCACCCCTTTGGGGCAAAAATCGAACGGATGTTGTCGTGATCTCAGCGACATGACGCCTCGATCTATTCCTTCGCACCCCGCCGCAGCGCGCCTGGGCGGCCCGGCGTGGTACGGGATTCAGCCGCGCTCGGACCGCTCCCGGGCGCGCTCGGCGCGCTCCCGGTCGGCGATGTCGCGCTCGGCGTCGGTCTCGGTGTCGGGACGGATGTCGATGCGCCAGCCGGTGAGCCGCGCGGCCAGGCGGGCGTTCTGGCCCTCCTTGCCGATGGCCAGCGACAGCTGGTAGTCGGGGACGGTCACCCGCGCGGAGCGCGTGCCGAGGTCCACGACCTCCACCTTGCTCACCCGTGCGGGTGACAGGGCGTTGGCGACCATCTCGGCCGGGTCGTCCGACCAGTCCACGATGTCGATCTTCTCACCGTGCAGCTCGGCCATCACGTTCCGCACACGGCTGCCCATCGGGCCGATGCAGGCGCCCTTGGGGTTGAGCCCGGCCCGGGTGGACCGTACGGCGATCTTGGTGCGGTGACCGGCCTCGCGGGCGATGGCCTCGATGACGACCGAGCCGTCCGCGATCTCCGGGACCTCGAGCGCGAAGAGCTTCTTGACGAGGTTGGGGTGGGTGCGCGAGAGCGTCACCGACGGACCACGGACACCCTTGGCCACCCGCACGACGTACGTGCGCAGGCGCAGGCCGTGGGTGTACTCCTCGCCCGGCACCTGCTCCTGCACGGGCAGGATCGCTTCCAGCTTGCCGATGTCGACCAGGACGTTCTTCGGGTCCTTGCCCTGCTGGACGAGGCCGGTGACGACGTCGCCCTCGTGGCCGGCGTACTCGCCGAACGTCCTGTCGTCCTCGGCGTCGCGCAGCCGCTGCAGGATGACCTGCTTGGCGGTGGTCGCGGCGATACGGCCGAAGCCGGACGGGGTGTCGTCGAACTCCTTGGGCTCCTGGCCGTCCTCGAGGTCGGCCGGGTCCTCCTTCGCCCACACCGTGACGTGGCCGTTGGCGTCCAGCTCGACGCGCGCGCGCCGGTGGCTGCCCTCGGTGCGGTGGTACGCGATGAGGAGGGCCGACTCGATCGCCCCGACGAGCACGTCGAAGGGGATCTCCTTGTCCTGCGCCAAGCCCTTCAGAAGCTTCACATCGATGTCCACGGCTACGCCTCCTCTTCCTTCTTGTCCTTGCGGTTGAATTCGATCTCCACGCGCGCCTTGGCGATCTCGTCGAAGGCGACACGGCGCGCTGTGGGCTTGCGGCCCTTGACGCCCGGCACTTCGAGATCGAGCCCCTCGTCGTCCACCCCGAGGATGCGGGCCACCAGCTCGCCGCCCTCACCCAGGGTGAGTCTGGCCAGCCGGCCGGTGGCGCGTACGTAGTGGCGGTGCTCGGTCAACGGGCGGTCGGCGCCCGGAGAGCTCACTTCGAGGACGTACTCGCCCTCGCCCATGGCGTCGGTCTCGTCCAGCGTCTCGGAGATCGCGCGGCTGAGCTCCGCGCAGGTGTCGAGCTCCACGCCGTCCTCGGAATCCACGATGACCCGCAGCACCCGGCGGCGGCCCGCCCGGGACACCTCGATCTCCTCGAGGTCCAGCTCCTTGGCGCTGACGAGCGGCTCCAGCAGCCCGCGCAGCCTGTCGCTCTGGGTGGTGCTCATCCGGGTGACTCCTCGGCCGCGTGTGCTGTTGTGGGGATCGTCGCGTGTCAGGTCAAAGGGTATCCGGTCCGCAGGGGTGTTGCCGTCCGCCTCCCGCCCTGCCGCAGGTACGCTCACCTTCGGTGATCACTTCAGGTCAGAAACTGTCAAAAACTAGGCCGAAGGAGACAAGTGCACCGCACGGGGACGACGCGCAGGAGTGCGCTCACCGCTACGGGAGCATTCGGCCTGGGTGCGGTGCTCACGGGCTGCGGAAGCGGCGGAGGAACCCCTCGGCGTGACTCCGAGGGCCCGGACGCCAGGACCACCTCGCTCCGCGCGAGTACGGCGCTGAAGGCGGCGGAGGCCCGCTCCGGCGTCTCCCTGCTGGCCCGCTACGACCAGGTGGTGGCCGCACACCCGCTGACGGAGGCCGGGCTCGCACCGCTGCGGGCCGCCGTCCGGGAACACGTGGCGGCCCTCGGCGGCCGGGCGGGGACGGGCGTCCCGTCCTCCCCCGCACCCACGGCCCCCGCGGCCGACTCGAGGACCGCCCTGAAGGAACTGGCCGCCGAGGAGCGCCGGGTCGCCGACGCCCGCGCGGCGGCCCTGCTGAAGGCCGAACCCGAACTGGCCAGGCTGCTGGCCTCCATCGCCGCGGCCGGCGCGGCCCACGCGTATCTGCTCACCGAACTGGCCAAGGAGACCCCCGCATGACGGGCAGGACACAGGAGGCCGGCACCGGCGACACCGCGCAGGCGCTGCGGGCCGCGCAGTCCGCACTCGCCGCCGAGCACGCCGCGGTGTACGGCTACGGCACGCTGGGCGGGCGGCTGGAAGGCGGCCGCCGCCGCGACGCCACGGCGGCCGGCGACGCGCACCGCGCCCGGCGCGACGCGCTCGCCCGGACGGTGCGCGACCTGGGCGGCACACCGGTGGCGGCCCGCGCCGCGTACGCTCTGCCCTTCGCCGTACGGGACCCGGCGAGCGCGCTGCGGCTCGCCGCCGTGCTGGAGGACCGGGTCGCGGGGGTGTACTCGGACCTCGTGCGGGCCGCCCGGGGGCCGTTGCGGCAGGATGCGGCGGGCGCGCTCCGGGAGGCCGCGGTGCGCGCGGCCCGCTGGCGTGGCACCGGCGTAGCCTTTCCTGGGCTCACCGAGAAGGCCGCGCCGCCGGAGAACACGGCGGAGGCCGGCGCCACGGGTGTCACGCACTGAGAAGGCTCTGAAAGGGAACAAGGCACGTATGGGTTTCGAACCGCCGCAGCGTCTGGTGCGAGCGCTCGGCGAGACGTGCGGGGAGACGGCCGCCGCCGAATGGCTCGAACGGCTCCCCGCGCTCACCGACGACGCGCTGTCCGCGGCCGGCCACCAGGTCCTGCCCGACCGGGTCGTCGCCCCCGGCGGGCGGAGCAGTCTCGTCCTCCTGGTGCACCGGACGGACGGCACTCCCGCGGTGCTGAAGATCGCGGCTCCGGGCGCCGCGCCCGAGCTGGAGCGGGCGGCTCTCGCGCACTGGAAGGGCTGGGGCGCGGTCGAGCTCCTGGCCACGCGGGACGCCCCGGTGCCCGCTGACGCGCTGCTCCTGGAGCGGCTGCACCACGAGGTGTCGCTGCGCTCCCTCCCCGAGGCTAAGGCCCTGCTGGAGGCCGCGGGCACGGTACGGAGGCTGTGGGTCGAGCCGCCGCCGGGGCACTTCTTCGAGACCGTCCAGGAGCGCACCGCCCGGCAGGTGGAGCCGATGAGGGCGGCCGCCGTGCGGGACCCCGCGCTCGGCCCGCTCGTCTCGGCCGCCGTCGCCGCCCGCGAGGAGCTCGTCGCCGATTCCCCCGAACTCTTCCTGCTCCACGGCAACTTCCGGCAGAGCAAGGTCCTGTCCGGTGAGCGTGCCCCGTGGCTGGCGGTCGGTCCGGAGCCGCTGACCGGCGAGCGCGCGTACGACCTGGCGCGGCTGGTACGGGACCGGGTCGAGGATCTGATCGCCTCGCCCGGAGGGGCCGCGACGGCCCGCCGCCGGATCAAGAAGCTAGCCGAATCGCTGGAGGTGGACCAGGCGCGGCTGCGCGGCTGGACACTGTTCCGGGCCGTCGAGTCCGGCACGCGCGCACTGACGGTGGGACGCAGGCAGGACGGCGAGCTGTCGCTGGAGTTCGCCGACTGGCTGTAGCGGCACGTACGAAGGGCCCCGCGCGGTGCGCGGAGCCCTTCGTGCTGTGCGGCAGGTCAGCCCTGGTCGGTCAGGCGGGCGATCGCCTCGTCGACGGTGAGCTCCTCGCGCTCGCCCGTGCGGCGGTCCTTGAGCTCCAGGACGCCTTCGGCCGAGCGGCGGCCCGCCACGAGGATCTTCGGGACGCCGATGAGCTCGGAGTCGGTGAACTTGACGCCGGGCGAGACTCCGGCGCGGTCGTCGACCAGGACGCGCAGGCCGGCGGCGGCCAGCTTCTCGGAGACGTCGAGGGCCAGTTCCGTCTGGAGCGCCTTGCCCGCCGCGACGACGTGCACATCGGCCGGGGCGATCTCGCGGGGCCAGCACAGGCCCTTGTCGTCGGCGGTCTGCTCGGCCAGGGCGGCCACCGCGCGGGAGACGCCGATGCCGTACGAGCCCATGGTGACGCGGACGGGCTTGCCCTGCTGGCCGAGGACGTCCAGCGAGAAGATGTCGGCGTACTTGCGGCCGAGCTGGAAGATGTGGCCGATTTCGATGGCGCGGTCCACCTGGAGGCCGGTGCCGCACTTGGGGCAGGGGTCGCCCGCCTCGACGACGACGACGTCGAGGTGCTCGTCGATCTCGAAGTCGCGGCCCGCGACGACGTTCCTCGCGTGCTTGCCCTCCTTGTTGGCACCCGTGATCCAGGAGGTACCGGCGGCGACGCGGGGGTCGGCGATGTAGCGGACCTTCTCCAGACCCTGCGGGCCGACGTAGCCGCGCACGAGGTCGGGGCGGCCCACGAAGTCCTCGGCGGTGACGAGTTCGACGACTGCCGGGGCGAGGTGCTCACCGAGCTTGCCGAGGTCGACCTCGCGGTCGCCGGGCACGCCCACGGCCACGATCTCGCCGTCTACCTTGACCAGGAGGTTCTTCAGGGTGGCGGAGGCCGGGACGCCGAGGTGGGCGGCGAGGGACTCGATGGTCGGGGTGTCGGGGGTGTCCAGCTCCTCGACGGGGCCGGCCGCGGAGGCGTCGGCGACGGTCGTGACCTTGTACGTCACGGCCTCGGTGTTGGCGGCGTAGTCGCAGTTGGGGCAGTCGACGAAGGTGTCCTCGCCGGCGGGCGCCGGGGCGAGGAACTCCTCGGAGGCGGAGCCGCCCATGGCGCCGGAGACGGCGGAGACGATGCGGTGGTCGAGGCCGAGGCGCTCGAAGATCCGGATGTAGGCGGCCCGGTGCAGCTGGTACGCCTCGGCCAGGCCCTCGTCGGTGGTGTCGAAGGAGTACGAGTCCTTCATCTGGAACTCGCGGCCGCGCAGCACACCGGCGCGGGGGCGGGCCTCGTCGCGGTACTTGGTCTGGATCTGGTAGAGGATCACGGGCAGGTCCTTGTAGGACGAGCACATGTCCTTGACGACCTGGGTGAAGATCTCCTCGTGGGTCGGGCCCAGGAGGTAGTCGGCGCCCTTGCGGTCCTTGAGCCGGAACAGCAGGTCGCCGTACTCGTCGTACCGGCCGCTCGCCTCGTACGCCTCCTTGGGCAGGAGCGCGGGGAGCAGGACCTCCTGGCCGCCGATGGCGTCCATCTCCTCGCGGACGACGCGGGTGATGTTCTCCAGCACCTTCTTGCCGAGGGGCAGCCAGGACCAGATGCCGGCCGCGGTGCGGCGTACGTATCCGGCGCGGACGAGGAGCTTGTGGTTGAGCGTCTCGGCGTCCGCCGGGTCGTCGCGCAGTGTCTTGATCATCAATCGGGACATGCGCTGGACCTGGGCCATGATGAACTCCTGCTCGGAAGGGTGGTGAGCCCGAGGTTAGCCGGGGGGCCCGCGCGGGCGGAAATCGATTCGTCAGCCGCGGCGCAGCGGGAGGGGCGCGCCCATGACCGCGTAGGGCCGGGGAGCGCTGGGGAACAGCACCTGCCGGGCCAGGTCGCGGTAGCCGAGGGCGCGGTAGAGGCCCCGGGCGGGGCTCTCGGTGTCGATCGCGGAGAGGATGGACCGCGGCTGGCCGACGGCGTCCGTGATGGTGGTGATGAGGCTGCGGCCGATACCGCGCTGCTGGAAGTCCGGGTGGACGTGGAGTTCGGTGATCACGAACGAGTCGTCGAGCCAGTCGTCGGATCCGGTGGCGCGCAAGTAGGGCTCGACGACGGTGGACCACCAGTGCGTGCGGCTGTTCGGCAGCCCGTAGACGAATCCGACGAGCCGCCCGTCGGCCGAGGTGGCGCCGAGGGCGCGGGCCTGGGGGTGGTCGAGGTGCCGGAGGACGATGTGGCGGCGTACGTCGATCTCGTCCTGGCCCAGGCCGAAGGCGAGTGCCTGCACGGCGAGTGCCTCGTCGACGCGGGCGGCGAGGTCGAGCGGTCCGACCACGATGTCGGGTGCCCCGGAGCCCTGGGGGGACGCGGGCGTTGCGGCTGCCATGCGGGAACCCTACTGGCCGCGCCGCCGGGTCAGAACAGCACGCTCATGAACGCGCCCGTCTCACGGAAGCCGACGCGGCTGTAGGCCCTGCGGGCGGCGGTGTTGTAGTCGTTCACGTACAGGCTGACGACCGGTGCCACGTCGTGGAGCGCGTAGCGCAGGACGGCCGCCATGCCCGCCTTGGAGAGTCCGCGGCCCCGGGCCTCGGGGGCGACCCACACGCCCTGGATCTGGCAGGCGCGGGAGGTGGCCGCCCCGATCTCGGCCTTGAAGAGGACCTTGCCGTCCTCGATGCGGGCGAAGGAGCGGCCGGTGCCGATGAGTTCGGCGACGCGTGCCTGGTAGAGCAGCCCGCCGTCACCGGCCAGCGGGGAGACGCCGACCTCCTCGGTGAACATGGACACGCAGGCCGGCATGAGGACGTCCATCTCGTCCTTGCGCACCCTGCGCACGAGCGGGTCGGGCGCCACGTCGGCGGAGGGGGCGTCGGTGACCATGAGCGGCTGGTTGGGCCTGACCTCGCGGGCGGGGCCCCAGCTGGGTTCGAGCAGCCGCCACAGATGGGAGGTGGGGCCGGCCGGCCCGACGATCGAGGAACAGCGGCGCCCGGCCCGCCGGGCACGGTCGGCGAAGGCCCTGACGGCCTCGGGGGTGGCGCAGATGGGCACGAGGTTGGCGCCGGAGTAGCAGAGCGAACGCAGCCGGCCGTCGGCGTACCATCCCCACATCTCGCCGCCCAGACGCCAGGGATCGAGTCCGGCGATCTGCACGCGGGAGGTCACGAACGCGTTGTCCACGGGTTCGCTCTCGAGGATGGCGAGCGCGGCGGGGAGCTCGCCGGGGTCGAGGACCCGGGTAGTGGTCTGCGTCAACACTGGGGCCTCACCGAACGGTCTACTGGTTTCCGCACTGTAACCGAGAAGGCTGTGCGGTGCCGCCCCGCGGGGGGAAGGCGGATGCCGGCCGGACACGGCTGTGCCCCGCAGGACGGGGCCTGCGGGGCACGGGGAGCCGGGGCCCGGGCGTCAGCCGGCGATGGAGATCTTGGGCTCGCCCGAGGGGATGCCGTCCTTCTCCATCTGTTCCGCGATCTTCATGGCTTCCTCGATGAGGGTCTCCACGATCTTCGATTCCGGGACGGTCTTGATGACCTCGCCCTTCACGAAGATCTGGCCCTTGCCGTTGCCCGACGCCACACCCAGATCGGCCTCACGCGCCTCACCCGGACCGTTCACCACACAGC
>NZ_JBIAJR010000019.1:0-53399 GCF_042872025.1 Streptomyces sp. NPDC005494 | reverse complement strand
CCCCCCCCCCCCCCCCCCCCCCCCCCCCCCCCCCCCCCCCCCCCCCCCCCCGCGCCCCCCCCCCCCCCCCCCCCCCCCCCCCCCCGCCCCCCGGGCCCCCCCCCCCCCCCCCCCCCCCCGCCCGGGGCGCCCCCCCCCCCCCCCCCCCCCCCCCCCCCGCCCCCCCGGGGGGCCCCCCCCCCCCCCGGGCCCCCCCCCACGGCACCGCTGCGCGCCGGTGGGCCGCACCGCGGACCGCTCTCTCAGCAGTCGCACCCGCAGTCGCAGTCGCAGCAGCCGCCGTCCTCGCCGCCGCAGCAGTTGCTGCAGCAGTCACAGCCTTCGCAGCAGTCACCGCAGTCGCACTTGTGGCAGAGCCCTTCCCGCTCCTGACCGCTCCAGGGGTCGTTGAAGTTACTGGCGCAGCACATCTGGCAGGTGCAGGCGAGCCCCGCCCAGACCAGGCACCCGGCGATGAGGCCGCGCCGGTTGCGGGGCGGCTCGGGCGGAAGGGGCGGCCCGAACGGGCCTCCCGGACCACTGGGTGCGTACGGGTTGCCGGGCGGCGGGCCGAAGGACCCCGCGGGCCCGCCGTCCGGCTGGTGCGAGCAGGAGGACGAGCCGAAGGCCCGGTCGACGGACCTCCGCAGCTCGTGGACCAGGAGCACATGGGCCAGCGTGCTGTCGGTGAATTCCGCGTCCCGCATCGCCAGACGCACACCGTGCAGCGCGTCGTCGCACAGCCGGCGGGCCTCGGTGAGGGACGTGCCGGTGGCGGTGAGCGGGTTCCAGGCACCCGACGCGGCGTCGGTCTCCCTGTCCTCCACGGCGTCCAGGAGGTGGGCGAGCCTGCCGAAGAGCCGTCCCGCCTCGGCGAGCGCCTCGGCGTTCTGCGGCTTGCCCGCGAGTACGGCGGTGTGCGCGAAGGCCGCGGCCGTGGCGGTCTCGGTGGGCTCGGTGACCGTCAGGAGGGAGGTGCCGGGTCCGGCGAGGGACTCGATTCCGGTCTGCCGGTCGACGGCGTCGACCAGGACCGCCGTGTCGAAGCCGAGCTCGGCCCCGGTGCGCGCCCCCGCCCTGTCCCAGCCCGCCGCGACCCTGCGCGCCGCCGCGGCGACCGGGCGCCGCTTCAACAGTCCGTCCCGGTCGGCCACATGGTCGCGGACCTTCGCGGAGGCCAGCACGAGCGACACGGCGGCGGCCAGCCTGGCGCCCTCGCCGCGCGCGACCGGAGCCGTCCGCATCGAGCGCAGCGGGCAGGGGCCGGCGGTGCGCCGTTGTGCGCCGGTGCGCTCGGCCTGAGCCTCCGTCAGGACCGAGACGATCAGGCCGTCGTAGTTCGTCACCACCCGTGCGAACTGCCCGTGGTCCGCGCGCAGCGCGAGACAGAGCCCGCAGAGATGGGCCATCCACTCGGTCTTGAGCCCTTCGGACAGCCGATGGGTACAGGGCCTGACGATTCCGAACACGACGATCCCCCGGTAGCCGTTCACCTGATACGCGGCACTCGTCCGCCCGCGCGGCGTGCATCGTATCGAGCGTCCCGTTCACCCGTACGCACGCCATGTCACCCGGACGGCCCGGAGCATCATATTTTCCTTTTGCAACCCCCCTTATACGGGAGGAACCCTGACGAATCGCCACATGCTCTGCACCAGTAGCGTCACGAATCGCCTGCGCGCCGACTATCCCCTTGGCGCTGTATCCGCATCATGGACGACCATAGGGATAGGAAAGAGATGCGGAACACCAACGAACCGCGGTGAGAGGAGGCGTCCATGGGATCGGTGCGCAAGGCGAGCGCCTGGCTGGGCCTCGTGGAGGACAACGACAACGACGAGCGGTACTACGACGACGAGTACTCCGAGGATGCGGAGACCGGCACCGGCCAGCCATGGGTGACCGACCCCCGCGTGCAGGTGGCCTCCGAGAAGGCCGAGGACACGGGGCGCAGGATCGCCACGGTCACCCCGGACAGCTTCCGGGACGCGCGTGGGATCGGTGAGCTCTTCCGGGACGGCGTCCCGGTGATCGTCAACCTCACGGCCATGGATCCCTCGGACGCGAAGCGAGTCGTGGACTTCGCCGCGGGACTGACCTTCGGCCTGCGCGGCTCCATCGAGCGAGTGGCGACCAGAGTCTTCCTTCTGACCCCCGCCCACACCCAGGTGGTGAACGGCGAAGCCGCCGGCCGGCCCGCCGACGGCTTCTTCAACCAGAGCTGAGCAGGGCGCTCGCCGGAGAGCCCTACCGGAAAGCGTCCAGGCCGGTGAGCGCCTTGCCCAGTACCAGCTGGTGCATCTCCACGGTTCCCTCGTAGGTGAGCACCGACTCCAGATTCGTCGCGTGCCGCATCACCGGGTACTCCAGCGAGATCCCGTTGGCACCGAGAATCGTCCTCGATGTGCGGCAGATCTCGATCGCCTCACGCACGTTGTTGAGTTTGCCGAAGCTGACCTGCTCCGGACGGAGCCTGCCCCCGTCCAGCCTGCGGCCCAGGTGATGGGCGAGCAGGACGCCCTTGTGGAGTTCCAGGGCCATGTCGGCGAGCTTGGCCTGGGTGAGCTGGAACCCGCCGATCGGCCTGCCGAACTGCTCACGGGACTTCGCGTAGTCCAGCGCCGCCTCGAAGCTCGCGCGCGCCGCGCCCATGGCTCCCCAGACGATGCCGTAGCGGGCGTGACTCAGGCAGCTGAGCGGGCCGCGCAGACCGGTGGCGCCGGGCAGGACGGCGTCGGCGGGCAGCCGTACACCGTCCATGACCAGTTCGCTGGTGACCGAGGCGCGCAGCGACCACTTGTGCCTGATCTCCGGCGCGGAGAAGCCGGGGCTGTCCGTCGGCACGACGAATCCGCGGATTCCGGTTCCGCCGCCCGCCTCGTCGGTCTGCGCCCACACGACGGCGACCCCGGCGACCGATCCGTTGGTGATCCACATCTTGCGGCCGGTGAGGACCCAGTCGTCACCGTCCCGCTCGGCGTACGTCCGCATCCCCGCGGGGTCCGAGCCGTGGTCGGGCTCGGTCAGGCCGAAGCAGCCGATGATCTCGCCCGCCGCCATGCCGGGCAGCCACCGCTGCTTCTGCTCCTCCGAGCCGAAGCGGTGGATGGCGTACATGGCGAGGGAACCCTGGACGGAGACCAGGGAGCGGATCCCGGAGTCGGCGGCCTCCAGCTCCAGGCAGGCCAGGCCGTACTGGACGGCGCTCGCTCCCGCACAGCCGTAGCCCTTCAGGGACATGCCCAGCGCCCCGAGCGATCCCAGTTCGCGGGCCAGCTCGCGGATGCCGGGGAGCTCGCCCTTCTCGTACCACCCGGCGATGTGCGGGAGGACCCGGTCGGTGGCCCAGGCGCGCACGGTGTCGCGGATCGCGAGGTCCTCCGGCCCGAGGACGTCGTCGATGCCGATGGGGTCGCGCGGATCGAAGGGCGGGAGCTTCGACGGCTTCGCGGACTCGGTGGTGGACATGGGTGCCTCCGGCGGCTCGCACGGTTCGGAAACGCGCCACCGTACTGAAACTAGCAGTGATAGTTATGGCGCCCCGGCGACGTTACGGCTCAGAGTGCGGCCCGTCCAGAGCCGGTGGCCTCGGCGGGTTCGCGCCGGGCCGGACCCGGCAGCCGCTTCCCCCGGGCCTCCGGTACGGCCGGCGCACGCGCCCCGCCGCGGGCCGCCGACGCGACGGAATCCCGCCCGCTCGCCTGCTCCGGCAGCTCCGGCAGCTCGACGGGCCGCTCCCGGCAGCCCTTCGCCACCGGCGGGCAGTCCATGACCCGCGGCAGACGCAGTGCCGCCAGCGCGCCGAGCAGCAGGAGCCCCGCACTGACCAGCAGCGTGATGTGGAGACCGTCGACGAAGGCGTGCCGCGCCGTGTCGCGCAGCAGTTCCCCCATGGGGCCGCCCAGCCTGCCCGCCACCTGGTAGGCCTCACCCAGCGAGTGCGAGGCCGCCGATCCGGCGGCCGCGGGGACTCCCTCCTCGTGCAGCCGGGAGAGTCCGGGGGCGTAGGCCGCGTTCATGACACTGCCCAGCAGCGCGATCCCCAGGCCCGCGCCCAGCTGGTAGGAGGTCTCACCGATCGCGGCGGCTCCGCCGGCGCGTTCGGCGGGCACCTCGCTCAGCATCGACTCGTAGGCCCCGAACAGCGTGGACTGGAGCCCGAAGCCCAGCAGCACGAAGCCCGCGGTGAGCAGGACGGGTCGGTCGTGCTGTCCCATCAGGGTCAGCAGGAGCACGGAGGCGGCCGTCAGCACGAAGCCCCATCCGACCATCCGGCGCGGCCCCATCCGGCTGAGGGTGTACGAACCGGTGGCGCCGGCCGCCATCGCCGCGAAGGTCAGCGGCAGCAGCCGCAGACCGGTCTCCAGCGGGCTCAGGTCCAGGACCAGCTGGAGGTACTGGACGGCGATCAGCTCCAGGCCGACCAGGGCGAGCATGGCGAGCACGATGCAGCCGACGGCCGTGGTGAAGGCGGGCCGGGAGAACATGGCGATGTCGATCAGCGGGTGTGTGCGCCGCCGCTGCCTGCGGACGAAGAGGACGAGCAGGAGGATCCCGGCGAGCAGCGGGCCCAGGGTGGCGACGGTCAGGAGTCCTCCGTCGCCGCCGATCCGCTTGATGCCGAGGACGACGCCGAGCACACCGGCCGCGGCCGTCAGAGCGCCGAGCACGTCCCAGGGGCCGTCGCTCCCGCCACGCGACTCGGGCAGCAGCCAGCGCCCCACGGGGAGGATCACGGCCATGAGCGGGATGTTGATCAGGAAGACCGAGCCCCACCAGTAGTGCTCGACGAGGAACCCGCCGATGACCGGGCCGGTCGCGGCGCCCACCGCGGCGACCGCGGTCCAGATCCCGATGGCCAGGGCCCGCTCGCGCCGGTCGGGGAAGACCTGCCGGAGTATCGACAGCGTGGCCGGCATGATCATCGCGCCGCCCACGCCGAGCAGCGCGCGCGCCGCGATCAGCATGCCCGCGCTGTCGGCCGCCGCCGCGAGCGCCGAGGCGATCCCGAAGAGCGCGTAACCGAGGAGGAGGACCCGCCGTCTGCCGATCCGGTCACCGAGCGTGCCGAAGAGGATCAGCAGGGAGGCACAGACCAGCGGGTAGGCGTCCACGATCCACAACAGGCCGACGGCGCTGGGCCGCAGATCCTCGGTCACGGCGGGAACGGCGACGTGCAGCACGGTCGCGTCCAGCGCGACCAGAAGAAGACTGAGGCAGAGGACGACCAGGACGACCCAGCGGTTGGCACCGTCGGCCGCTGCGCGCAGCCTGCTCACGGCCGTGGACGTCCCAGTCATGTACGTACCTCCCACAATGAGTCCCTCGCGCTCGGCAGACCTGCTGGGGATCCGGCTTCGGCGTCCCCCGGGCCCGGCATCGACGGGCGAGTGAGCCGTCAGCGTACGCGAGTTCCACGTGGTCACGCGTGGTGCAGTTCATACGTTCAGCGGCCACCGGGTGTGGCGTACACCACTTCACCCGGTACACGGGGTGACGGCTCCGCCGCCGCGCCGGTGTGCGGCACCGCCCTGCCCGGCCGCGCCCCGCGGCTGCCCCGAATGGACCCGCGCATACGCGTCCCGATCACGCCGCATCAGTTTTTTCGGCGATCAAACATTTCTGCGAATAACGCCAGGATCGAATAGGCGGGGCGCCCGAAACCATTCATCGGCGCACCGGTAATGGATACCTGTCTGAGACAAAGTCCACATCACATCGTCATCACAAAGACGCGGGATCGGCCGGATCGCACACTCACTCGCTGTAACGTCCATTGCGTGCGTACCGACATCTTTGCCCGTCTGGACCGGGAGCCGGAACCGCCGAAGATAGAGACCCCGCGGATGAGTCGTCACCGCATCGCTCTCTTCGGCGGGACTTTGGCGTTCTATGTCGCCATCGTCGTCGCTGTGCTCGTCTCGTCCTGGCTGGTGGCTCTCGACTGGAAGGTCATGCTGTTCCGGCCCTATCAGCAGTGGCCCGGACTCCACGCCTTCCTCGACTACTACGTCGTGCTCGGCCAGCGTGGCCCCACGGCCGTGATGGTCGCCTCCTGGCTCGGCTGGCGCTCCTGGCGCCAGCACACGCTGCGGCCTCTCCTCACGCTGGGCACCTCGCTGCTGCTGCTCAACGTGTCGGTGGGCGCCGTCAAGCTCGGGCTGGGGCGGCTGGGCCCGCACTACGCCACCCAGATCGGCTCGGCCGAGCTCTTCGCCGGCGGCGATATATTTCCTTCCGGGCACACCGCCAACGCCGTGGTGACCTGGGGAATCCTCGCCTATCTGGCCACCACCCCGCGTGCGCGGCGCTACCTGTCGGCCCTGTCGGCGTTCGTCTCGCTCGGCGTGGGGCTCACCACCGTCTACATCGGCACCCACTGGCTCAGCGACGTCCTGCTGGGCTGGGCGGCCGGCCTGCTGATCCTGCTGGCCCTGCCGTGGTTCGAGCCGCTCGTCACCCGCGCCGAGGTCCTCATCCTCTCGGTGCGGGAGCAGTGGCGGGCACGCCGCCGGCTGCGGGCGTCCGCCCCAGCCGCCCCGGCGGCTCCGGAGCCGGTGCTGCTGCCGCAGGCACTGGGCGGCGGGAAGGGCGCCGAGGGCGCCCAGGAGGCCGCGAGCATGGTGGCGGTGCCCGATTCCCCGGCGACGGCCGGACACCCGGGGGGTGCGCGCGCCCGCGCGCACCAGGCGCACCCGGTCCGCTCGGAGCGGACACCCGTCACCCCGGCGGGCTCACGCCGCCCGCCGCACGCGGATCGCGCCCCGCGGAGCGGCGGATCTCCGGCCCGTCCGGTGACGGGCGGATCGGTGGCCCCCTGACCTGCGGGGACCACGCACCTCCCCGGCTCCGCGCATGACGAAGGCCCCGGCATCCGCCGGGGCCTTCGTCATGCCGGGCCGGATTTCAGCCGACCCAGCAGCGGGTCACCTTCGCGGCGTCCACCTCGAAGTTGATGCGTCCGCCACGGAACTCCATGGTGATGATGCTGCCCGGCGGGAGTGCTCGGACCGTGCTCCAGCCTCGCGCTCTGGCCTGGCGTTCCGCGGCCTCGGCGTCGAGGCCGACGTACGAGTCGGGAGCGTCGTCCGGCTGGGCGGGAGGGGTCGGTACAGGTGCCATACCTCTCACCGTAGGCCGTCGCGCGGCGAGGCGGAAGCCGTGGGCCGGGACGCACCAGGAGCGACCGTATGTACCTCGGCGGTCACGCTTGTGTCACAGGATCCCCACGCGCGTTCACCCGGGTCCACCCCGTCGGAAGAGGCGGCCGCACGGTGCGTGACCTGCATTTCACGGGCGCCCGGAATTGCTCCCCGGACATCGTCGACGAGGGAATTGAGGGCCGCCCTAGCGTATGCGTCGCGCGTTTCCCCGCGGCCGCGGAATGCGGAATACGTGACCGCGCAACCTGGAATTCACTCCCCCTTATGACACCCTTACTTTCCCCGCGCACCGACCCTGCCCGGCCCCGGCCGCGGGGCCGCCGTACCCGTCACGCCATCCGGAATGAAACGGTCCGGGACGCGGCGGACGAGGCGCCCGGACAGGCGTCCGGGCGCCTCCTCTCAGCCCCGTCCCCGGCGGACCGCCGACGACGCCAGGTCACGGAGCGCGTACGCTCCGTCCAGCACTCCGCCACGGGACCGGTGCACGGCGTTGCGCAGCGTGCTCTGCGACCGGCCCCTCGATCCCCGTGCGGCCAGCTCGCGGAAGAGCTTCTCGTGCCGTTCCGCGATCGGCGCCGGATCGAACCGGGCCGCGGAGACCCGCGCGGCGCGGCCCATCCTGTGCCGTAACCCGTCGTCGTCGATCAGGCCGAGCAACGCCTTCGCGAACGCTCCGGTGTCCCCGAGCGGCACGAGCCTGCCGTCCGCCCCGTCCTGGATGATCTCGGCGGGCCCGTGCGGGCAGTCGGTGGCCACCACCGGCACCCCGCAGCGCATCGCCTCCACGATGGTCATGCCGAACGACTCACGCTCCGAGGTCACGGCGGCGATGGAGGCCTTGGGCCACTCCTCCTCCATGGGATCGGCGGATCCCATGAGCAGTACCCGTTCCCTGAGCCCGAGCTCCTCGACGAGGGCACGCAGGGGCCGCTGCTCGTTGCCGGACGCGTCCCCCGCGCCGTAGATCCGCAGCCGCCAGTCCGGCCTCGCCGCCGCGACGTCGGCGAAGGCCCGGATCAGCACGTCGTACCGCTTGACCCGGTGCAGCCGGCCGGCCGCCACGATCCATCTGGCGTCGCAGTCGGCGGGCGGCCCGCTCGGCTCGGGCACACTGTTCGGGATGGCCTCCACACGCACCCCCGGCAGCCTCAGCCCGGTCCGGTAGTCCCGGGCGTCGGCCTCGGTGACGGTCGTGACGGCGTCGAGCAGCGCGTACCGGTGCCTTACCTCGCGGCGGAGCCGGTAGCTGTGGCTCTCCAGCGTGAGGTGCTCCTGGCCGACACGCACCGGCCCGCGCCGGGCCTGCCTGCTGATGTGGACGTTGAGCCCCGGCCGTGTACCGACGACGACATCGGCCTCCAGCGCCCCGAGATGGGCGGCGAGGCGGCTGTCGGTGAGCCTGCTGTACTGCCGGTACCTGGTGTCGCCGCGCGGGAACACCGAAGCCGGTCGCGCGTGTTCCGCGTCGTCCCCCTCGAATCCCGGGGCCGATCTGCGCAGGTCGACGAGGTGGCTCATCCGCACACCGGCGGGCGCGCCGAGCGCCGGGTCCTCGCGGTGCCGGAAGACGGAGACGATCTCGACGTCGTGCTGTTCCGCCAGGGTCCTCGCGAGCGTGAAGGTCGTACGGATCGTTCCCCCGATGCCGTACGCATTGTGGAGCAGAAATGAAATGTGCATTACGTGGTCGTTTCCCCTGTTCGACTGGTCCGCAACGGACCTTACGTGTCGTCAGAAGGGGTCACGGCTTTCCCGCAGGAGTCGCACAGAGCCGTGACATTTCGAACTGGCGCACGCACACTGCCGGCTATAGGCGGAATGCCTGGCTCCGTATTTATTTCACGATCTGACGGTGCGCCGGTTCACCGACTCCCCCGCTTCAATCTCCCGATTCGCGCGTTACCCCGGCCCCGGATCGTCCGTTGTCTCTTCATGAGCCGGGAACCGCCCGGCACACGCACCGAGTTCGAGGAGCCACCCGTGCCGCGCATGCTCGACGTCAGCGAGGACGTACGTGCCGAGATCGGCGACGCCGAAGCCGACCGGCTGCTCGTCGGCGACAGCGCCCCAGGCAGTTACGACTGCACCTCCTGCCGCACGCCCGGCGACTCCGACCAGGAACGCACCAGCACGGTGCTGTTCGTGGGCGACGAGACAGCCGTGCTCGCCTTCGCCCACGCGACCTGCATCCCCTCGCAGGTCGTCCAGGTCGCGGAGGACCAGCTCCAGGGCGCCGTGCGGTCCATCACCGGCAGCGAGCCGGAGAATCCGGAGGGCCTCATGCCCGAACAGGCTGTCCTCGGCATCACCAGCGGTCTCGTCCTGATCGAGGACGATCTGCGCCCGGCGCTGGTCGTCGAACCGACCGGGCCGATCGCCCGGCCCGGGACCGACGGCAGCAGCGGGGACCAGTTCCTCCAGCTGCTGCTGGAGCAGGGCTTCCAGCCCACGCCGCATCTGAACCGGCTGCCCGGTGTGCTTCCCGGCTGGTCCGTCCTGCTGGCCATGGGCCAGCTGCACGCGGTGCTCCAGCCGGGTGCCGGCGGCGGCAGCCCGGTGGCCTGGTGGCAGGCTCACCAGCCGCTCCAGGTCACGGAGGGCTGGCGTACGGCGGCGAACAAGTCGCAGAGCGTGCTGGTCTTCGCCGCGCCCGCGGGTTCCATCGGCCAGCAACCGCGTGAGGACCTGCTCCGCGACGCGCTGGACAAGGCCGCGGTGAACGGTCTGCTGGTCGCCGCGACGATGCCGCTGGCCGGGACCTGACCGTGCCGGCAGCGCCCTCCCCTGCCCGCCGGACATCGTTTTCTCCGCCCGGCCCGCATCCGACGGGCGGCGAGGTCGTTGGCACCTACGTGCACTCATACGACCCTTCTCGCCAGCAGCAGACCCCGATCCCGGCCATGCGCCCCTCACGGGACCCGTCGGGCGGCAGGTCCGCCACCCCGATCTACGACGCGCTGTACGCCGAGTACCGCCGATCGTTCCGGGCGCTTCCGGGCGACCGCACCGGTGAGGAGAATCTCGGCTTCAGGACGTTCGGCATCGGGATGTTCGGCAGCCGTGCACCTCTGAGCGGCCGCACGGCGGCGAACGCCCAGGGCAGCAACAGCGCGTCGGGGGGCAACCCCGGTTCCTGGCAGCGGGTCGGGCGGCATGCCGGACGGGCCAGGCCGGCGGCGTTGCCACCCGGGCCGACGGACAGCTGAGGGCCTACGGCGAAGCCCCGGACCCCCGCCTGAGCGGGGTGGGTCCGGGGCTTCGCCGTAGGGGCTTTCAGGTCACTTCTTGCGGCCGCGCTTCTCACGCACCCGCACGGAGATGTGCAGCGGCGTGCCCTCGAAGCCGAACTCCTCGCGCAGACGGCGCTCGACGAAGCGCCGGTAGCCGTGCTCCAGGAAGCCGGAAGAGAAGAGCACGAACCTCGGGGGCTTGGTGCCCGCCTGCGTGCCGAAGAGGATGCGGGGCTGCTTGCCGCCACGCACCGGGTGCGGGTGGGAGGCGACGATCTCACCGAGGAAGGCGTTGAGCCTGCCGGTGGGGACGCGGGTCTCCCAGCCCTCGATCGCGGTCTCGATCGCCGGGACGAGCTTCTCCATGTGCCGGCCGGTGACTGCCGAGACGTTGACGCGCGGGGCCCAGGCGATCTGGGCGAGCTCCGTCTCGATCTCGCGCTCGAGGTAGTAGCGGCGCTCCTCGTCGAGGGTGTCCCACTTGTTGAAGGCGACGACGACGGCGCGGCCGGCCTCCACCGCCATGGTGACGATGCGCTGGTCCTGCACGCTGATCGACTCGCTCGCGTCGATCAGGATGACGGCGACCTCCGCCTTCTCGACGGCGGCGGCGGTACGCAGTGAGGCGTAGTAGTCCGCGCCCTCCTGGAGGTGGACCTTGCGCCGGATGCCCGCCGTGTCGATGAACTTCCAGGTGGTCCCGCCGAGCTGGATCAGTTCGTCGACCGGGTCGCGGGTGGTGCCGGCCAGGGCGTTGACGACGACGCGGTCCTCGCCGGCGACCTTGTTCAGCAGGGAGGACTTGCCGACGTTGGGACGGCCGATGAGCGCGATGCGGCGCGGACCGCCGAGCGCGTTGCCGAACGTCTGCGCGGGGGCCTCGGGCAGGGCCTCCAGCACGGCGTCCAGCATGTCGCCGGTGCCACGGCCGTGCAGCGAGGAGACCGGGTACGGCTCGCCGAGGCCCAGCGACCAGAGCGCGGTGGCGTCGGCCTCGCCGCTCTGCCCGTCGACCTTGTTGGCGCACAGGACGACGGGCTTGCCGGCCCGGCGCAGCAGCTTGACGACCGCCTCGTCGGTGTCGGTGGCGCCGACGGTGGCGTCGACCACGAAGACGACCGCGTCGGCCGTCTCGATGGCGTACTCGGCCTGGGCGGCGACGGAGGCGTCGAGACCCAGTACGTCCTGCTCCCAGCCGCCGGTGTCGACGACCTTGAAGCGGCGCCCGGCCCACTCGGCCTCGTAGCTGACGCGGTCACGGGTGACGCCCGGCTTGTCCTGGACGACGGCCTCGCGGCGGCCGATGATCCGGTTCACCAGGGTCGACTTGCCGACATTCGGGCGGCCGACGACGGCGAGCACGGGGAGCGGTCCGTGACCGGCCTCACCAATGGCGCCCTCGACGTCCTCGGGGTCGAACCCCTCCTGCGCGGCGAGCTCCATGAACTCCGCGTACTCGGCGTCGCCAAGTGCTCCGTGCTCGTGGTCCGAGCCGTCGGAGTGAATCTGGTCGTTCATGAAGTCCGTTCCTCTTTGCATCATCATCGATGGGCCACGATCGCGCGGCCCACTACTCAGGTCTTGACCGGGCGCCCGGTGAGGCGCCTGGCGTCTTCCAGGTGCGCGGTCAGCCTGCCCTGGATCAGCAGTGTCGCCTCGTCCAGCGCCTTCCTGGTCCGCCGCCCACTGCCGTCACCGGCCTGGAAGGCGTCACCGAAGACGACGTCCACCCGGCTGCGCAGCGGAGGCAGTGCTGATATCAACCGTCCGCGCCGCTCGGTGCTTCCCAGGACCGCGACGGGGACGATCGGCGCCCCGCCGCGTACGGCGAAGTACGCGAGCCCCGCACGCAGCGAGGCGAAGTCTCCCTCGCCCCTCGTTCCCTCGGGGAAGATCCCGAGGGCCCCGCCGTTGCCCAGCACGCCGAGTGCCTGCGTGATGGCGGTGCGGTCGACGGTCGTACGGTCCACCTTCAGCTGCCCGATTCCGCGCAGGAACGGGTCGAGGGGGCCGACGAACGCCTCCTTCTTGATCAGGAAGTGGACGGGCCGGGGCGCGGTGCCCATCAGCATCGGCCCGTCGATGTTGTGCGCGTGGTTCACGGCGAGTATGACGGGTCCCGACGCCGGGACCCGCCACGCGCCGAGCACACGGGGCCTGAACAGCCCGTACATGAGCCCGATGCCGATTCCGCGCCCGACGGCCGCTCCGCGCAGCGTGGGCGCGGCGGTGGCTTCGGTCACTTCGCGGCCTGCTTCTCCCCGACGAGGGTGACGACGCACTCGATGACCTGCGTGAGGGTCAGCTCGGTGGTGTCCACCTCGACGGCGTCAGCGGCCTTGGCCAGCGGCGAGGTCTTGCGTCCGGAGTCGGCTGCGTCGCGCTTGATCAGCGCCTCCTTGGTGGCGGCGAGATCGGAGCCCTTGACCTCACCGCTGCGGCGCGCGGCGCGTGCCTCGGGGGACGCGGTCAGGAAGATCTTGATGTCGGCGTCCGGCAGCACGGTGGTGCCGATGTCCCGGCCCTCGACGACGATGCCCCGCTCGGCCTCGGCGGCGATGGAGCGCTGCAGCTCGGTGATCCGGGTGCGCACCTCGGGGACGGCGCTGACGGCGCTGACCTTGGAGGTGACCTCCTGGGTGCGGATCGGGCCGGAGGCGTCCTCGCCGTCGACCGTGATCGTCGGGGCCGAGGGGTCCGTCCCGGAGACGATGACCGGCTTGGCGGCGGCCGTGGCGATCTCCGCCGGGTTCTGCACGTCGATGCCGTTGTTCAGCATCCACCAGGTGATCGCGCGGTACTGGGCGCCGGTGTCCAGGTAGCTCAGGCCGAGCTGGGCGGCGACGGCCTTGGAGGTGCTCGACTTGCCTGTGCCGGAGGGGCCGTCGATGGCGACGATCACTGCGGCCGGAGCGGTCCGGGCGGCGGCGCTTACGGTTTCCACGGTGGTGGACACCTTCCTGGTACACGGGGGCGGGCGGAGCGGGGCCACGGAACGGCCTCCCCCAAGGTTACCGATTGCGCGAAGCGCCTTTGTACCCCTGTCCCGGGCCGCCCCCGGCCACCGCTACGGGCGGATCGACCAGCCCCGCTCCTTGAGGGACGCGCTCAGCCCGGGTGCGGCGCTCGGCTCGACCATCAGCTGCACGAGCCCGGCCTGCTGGCCGGTGGCGTGCTCGATGCGGACGTCCTCGATGTTCACCCCGGCCCGCCCGGCGTCGGCGAAGATCCCCGCCAGCTCGCCCGGCCGGTCGCTGATGAGCACGGCCACGACCTCGTACGCCGCCGGGGCCGCCCCGTGCTTGCCGGGCACTCTCACGCGGCCCGCGTTGCCGCGGCGCAGGACGTCCTCGATGCCTTCGGTGCCTGTGCGGCGCTTGTCCTCGTCGGCCGACTGGAGGCCGCGCAGCGCCCGTACCGTCTCGTCCAGGTCGGCGGCGACGCCCGCCAGCACGTCGGCGACGGGGCCGGGGTTGGCGGAGAGGATCTCCACCCACATCCGGGGGTCCGACGCGGCGATGCGGGTGACGTCCCTGATCCCCTGCCCGCACAGGCGCACGGCGGTCTCGTCGGCCTCCTCCAGCCGGGCCGCGACCATGGAGGAGATCAGCTGCGGGGTGTGGGAGACCAGGGCGACGGCGCGGTCGTGGGCGTCGGCGTCCATGACCACCGGGACGGCGCGGCAGAGCGCGACGAGCTCCAGGGCGAGGTTGAGGACCTCGGTGTCGGTGTCCCGGGTCGGGGTGAGGACCCAGGGCCGCCCCTCGAAGAGGTCGGCGGTGGCGGCGAGGGGTCCCGAGCGTTCCTTCCCGGCCATGGGGTGCGTGCCGATGTACGGCGCGAGGTCGACGCCGAGCGCCTCCAGCTCGCGGCGCGGGCCGCCCTTGACGCTGGCGACGTCGAGGTAGGCGCGGGCGATCCCGTCCCGTATCGCCGTGGCGAGCACGGATGCGGTGTGGGCCGGCGGCACGGCGACGATCGCCAGGTCCACAGGTCCTTCGGGGGCCTCGGCCGTGCCGGCGCCGAGCGCGGCGGCGGTGTGCGCGGACGACGGGTCGCGGTCGACGAGGTGCACCTGGACGCCGCGCCCCGCGAGCGCGAGGGCGGCGGAGGTCCCGACCAGACCGGTTCCGATGACGAGGGCTGTTCTCACTGGGCGATGTCCTTGCGCAGGGCACCGGTGGCGCCGAGGTAGACGTGACTGATCTCGGACTTGGAGAGATACGTCTCCACGTGGGCCAGGACGCGGACCACGCGGGGCATCGCCCCGGTGATGTCGAGCTCCTGGGCACAGATCAGCGGTACGTCGACGATACCGAGGCCCCGGGCGGCGGCCGCCGGGAAGTCGCTGTGCAGATCGGGGGTGGCGGTGAACCAGACGCTGATCAGGTCGTCGGCGACGAGTTGATTGCGCTCCAGGACCGCGGTGAGGAGTTCGCTCACCCGCTCGTCCATGTGTCCGGCCTCGTCCCGCTCCAGCTGGACGGCTCCACGGACCGCTCGTACCGCCACGTCGTACCTCTCGTCGCCTCGTGCTGCGTGCCTTCTCAGCCTAGAGGGGCGCGTGGGCCGGTGGTCACCGCTGCTCTGTCCTTGAGACACCTCGGCGGCGCGAGCCGCGCCCGCCCGGCGGCGTGGTGCCCTCCCTGCGCCCACGCGGGGTGGTCCCGGGGGTGCCGGTCCGGTCCTTGGGCGCGGTTGCTTCGCCGGGGCGGCCGACGGCGTCACGATGCCTCTGAGCGACCACCACGCGAGGAGAGCCATGAACGCACGACGAAGGACGGTCCTGACAGCGGGGGCCGCGGCACTGGCGGCCGGCTGCGGCTCGTCGGAGGGCGACGGGGACGGGAGCGACGAGAGCTCCGCGTCCGCCTCGGCCTCCGTCGGCGCGGAGCTGGCCAGGACCTCCGACGTCCCGGCCGGTGGCGGCACGATCTTCAAGGACCGGAAGATCGTGGTGACCCAGCCTGCCGCAGGCGAGTTCAGGGCCTTCTCCGCGGTGTGCACCCATGCGGGCTGCATCGTCGCGTCCGTCGGCGACGGCACCATCGACTGCGCGTGCCACGGCAGCCGGTTCAGCATCCGGGACGGAGCGGTGGAGCACGGCCCGGCCACCCGCCCGCTGCCCGCCGAACGGATCGCGGTCGACGGGGACGTCATCCGCCAGGCCTGAAATCCCTTTCCCAGCACCCACCGCGCCCTCGTACGCTCACCGGGATGATCACCCCTGACGGCGCACGGCTCGTGCGGGACCACACCGTGTACTCGTGCGTGATGGGCTCCCGCGCCTTCGGGCTGGCCACCGAGGACAGCGATACGGACCGGCGCAGGGTCTTCCTCGCGCCCACGCCGCTCTTCTGGGGCTTCGCCGAACCCCCGACCCATGTCGAGGGGCCGGCGGACGAGCAGTTCTCCTAGGAGCTGGAGCGCTTCTGCGAGCTGGCGCTGCGGGCGAATCCCCATGTGCTGGAGTGTCTGCACTCGCCGCTGGTGGAGCACGCAGACGCCACGGGCCGCGAGCTCGTCGGTCTGCGCGAGGCCTTCCTCTCACGCCAGGCCCACACCACGTTCGTGCGCTATGCACTGGGCCGGCGGCGGAAGCTGGAGGCGGATGTCCGCCTCCACGGCGAGCCGCGCTGGAAGCACGCGATGCATCTGCTGCGGCTGCTGGAGAGCTGCCGGGACCTGCTGCGTACGGGCGAGCTGGTGATCGACGTGGGCGACCGGCGGGAGGCTCCGCCGGCGGTGAAGCGGGGCGAGGTCCCGTGGGACGAGGTGGAGCGCGCGATGACGCGGCCGGCGCAGGAGAGCGACGAGGCCGCCACCCGCTCCCCGCTGCCCCCGGAGCGGGACCGGGAGCGCGTGGAGGCCTTCCTGGTCCGTACCCGGAGGACGTCGGCGGGGTAGGTCAGCCCGCGTCCGCCGGGCGACGGCCCAGCCAGAGCCGGCGCGTGGAGCGGACGACGAGGTCGTCGCGGTGGCGCACGTCCTGCGGGCCGCCGTCGAGGAGGGCGCCGAGCGCGGCGAGGTCCGCGGGCTCGGCCACGCCGTCGAGGGCCCCGCGGATGCGGCCCAGTACGACGTGGGCGTACTGGCCCGCGGAGGGCGGAAGCGGGGCGCGCACCTCCAGCGGCTCCATGTGCTCCTGCTCGACCGTGAGGCCGGCTGCGGCCAGCAGGACGCCCCAGTCGGCGCCCAGGTGCGGCACCTGTCGCGCGTGCAGCCCGTCCAGCGCCTCGCGGCAGCGCGCCTCCAGTCCCGGGCGGCCGGGCGCCGCGTCCTCGGGCAGGAAGCGTGGCATCCCGTCCATCTCGGCGACGGCCACCAGGCCGCCGGGGCGCAGCGCGGCGCGGACCCCCGTGAGCGCCGTGGCCGGGTCGTCCACGTGGTGCAGGGAGGCCGAGGCCCAGACGAGGTCAGCGTCCTCGATGCCGGCGAGCCCGGCTCCGGCGTCCGTCTCCAGGGTGCGCACCCGGCCGCCCAGGCCCTTGGCACGGGCGGTCTCCTCGATCAGGGCCAGCATCTCCGGGGAGTTGTCGACGGCGGTCACCCGGGCGCCCGGAAACCGCTCCAGCAGCGCGAACGTGCCGGTGCCGGTGCCCGCGCCGAGGTCCACGACGTGGGCGACCCCCGGCCCCGCGGCGTCGGCGACCCGGGCGGTCACCGAGGTGAGGTACGGGGCGAACAGCTCCGCGTCGAGGTCGAGCACCGCGGCGAGGGCGTCCTGTGCGCCGGGGGTCCCGTGATCGTGGCCGTGATCGTGGTGGTCGCCGTGGTGCTGGGCACCGTGGCCGTGCCGGGCGTGAGGGGCGGCGCCGTGCTGTCCCGGGGCGTGGGGGTGGGAAGGGGTGGGAGTCATGCGACCGAGCCTACGAAATGTTGCTCCCAGCGCATACTGTCTTGCCCATGACGCAAGAAGGCAGTGACCTCGACAGCCTCGTACGCAAACGGGTCCGTGCTCTGCGGGCCGCGCACGGCTGGTCGCTCGACGACCTCGCGGCCCGTTGCCACCTGAGCCCTTCCACCCTGAGCCGGATCGAGACCGGCCACCGCAGGATCGCGCTGGACCAGCTCACCGCGATCGCCCGGGCCCTCGGCACCTCGCTAGACCAGCTCGTCGAGTCGGCGCCCGACGACGTGGTGACGAACCCCACCCATGTCCCGGCGCGCGGTCTGACCCAGTGGGCGATGCGCGGCGAACCCGGGGTCACCGTGGCCCGGATGCGACTGACCGGCCCGCCGCCGGAGGGGCCGTCGGCGCTGAAGGCGCACCCCGGGCGGGAGTGGTTCACGGTGCTGTCGGGCACGGTCGTGCTGCTGCTGGGTGACCGGCGGCTGCGGGTGGAGGAGGGCCAGGCGGCGGAGTTCACCACGATGCTTCCGCACGCGCTGGGCGCGGTCGGCGGCCCGGCCGAGGTCCTCGGCATCTTCGACCGCGAGGGCCACCGCTCCCATCTGCGCGAAGGCGGGTGAGAGGGCGGCCCGGCACCGTCAGGACGTGACGCGCTCCCCCAGGCGCACCCGGACGACGAGGTCGTGCAGGGCGTCGAACCCCGAGGGTCTCTCCGCGAGGCGTGAGGCGGCCTGTGCCTCGTCGAGCACGGCGTGGAGCGATTCGACGTCACGCGCGGCCGACGGGCCGTCGACCATGTGCGCCGCCCCGTGCTCGGCCTCCGTCTTCGCGTCGATCAGCTCGGGCAGGCAGGCCGGGGCCGTCACTTCGCCGAGCAGGGTGGGCAGGTGGGCCACCAGCGTGCCGGTGCGCATCAGATGGATGCCCGTGAGCAGTGCCCGGAAGGTGTACAGGAGCGGCTTGAGCTCGCCGGTCCTCTCGAACAGCCGCCACTGCGTACCGGCGAACCCCCGGTAGTGGTGGGCGTGGTTGCGGGTCACCACCGCCGGTGCCAGGGCCGCGAGTTCCGCGTGCAGGGCTGTGGTGTGCACGACGAGCGGGGACAGCAACTGCTCCAGCACGTAGCCGTTGGGCTTGAGCATGAGACGTACGAACTTGCGGAGGTCGTGGGTGACGAGGTCCATCTCGACCCCGTCGTGGTCCCATATCCGCGAACGCGTCTCCTCCGGCTCCCGCAGTCCGACGAGATCCTCGGCGGGCAGGACGTGGACCCCCCGCAGGTCCACGTCCGAGTCCCGCGAGGGGAAGCCGTACAGGTGCGCGCCGGAGACGGTGGCGAACAGGGTCGGGCAGGGCTCCTCGGCGAGTACCGGGGCCAGGTCGGTGACCGGCAGCCCGGCCCGCGCGAGGAGCGCCGTATCGGTGTGCATGGGTCAAGCGTCCCAGAGCGCGGCCAGCGACAGCAGGTCGCTGCGGTACTCGATGCGCTCCGACCACTCCTTGGGCCACGCCCCCGCACCGAGGTGGGCTCCCGCCAGCGCGCCCGTCAGGCAGCCCAGCGAGTCGGAGTCCCCTCCGGTGCAGGCGGCGCGGCGCAGCGCGGTGACGGGTTCCTCCGGGAAGAGCAGGAAGCAGTGCAGGGCCGTGGCGAGGGCCTCCTCCGCGATCCAGCCGTCGCCGGTGGCCTCGCAGGGGTCGGTCTCCGGGGACGGGTCGCGCAGGGCGTCCTGGACCCGGGCGAGGGCGGCGAGGCACTCGTCCCAGCCGTGCCGGATGTACGCCTCGGGCGAGGACGCGCCGGCGTAGCGCCACAGGTCGCCCAGCCAGCGCTCGTGGTATCGGCTTCCGTTCTCGTACGCGTAGCTGCGCAACCGGCCCACCAAGCCCATCGGTTCGGCTCCCTGTGCGAGCAGGAAGACGGCGCGGGCCATCAGGTCGGACGCGGCGAGCGCGGTGGGGTGGCCATGGGTGAGGGCGGCCTGGAGCTGGGCCGCCCCCGCGCGCTGTTCCTCGCTGAGGCCGGGTACGAGGCCGAGCGGCGCGACCCGCATGTTGGCGCCGCAGCCCTTCGAGCCGGTCTGGCTCGCCTCCTGCCAGGGGCGTTCGCTGTCGAGCAGCCGGCAGGCGGTCATGCAGGTGCGGCCGGGGGCGCGGTTGTTGTCCGGGGAGTGGTACCAGTCGACGAACTCCTCGCGTACGGGGCGCACCAGCCGCAGGGGGGTGAGCAGCCCGCGGTCCATCGCGGTGCGTATCCCGCGCCCCAGCGCGAGCGTCATCTGGGTGTCGTCGGTGACGAAGGCGGGCTCGGGCAGCCGCATCTGCCGCCACGGTCCGCACTTCGCGAGGATCGCCGGAACGTTGTTGAACTCGGTGGGGAAGCCCAGCGCGTCGCCGAGCGCCAGCCCGGTCAGCGCGCCCGTGGCGGCCTGTTTGGTGAGGGTCCTCGTCGGGATCATGTCGTCCGTCCTTTCGGGCGTCCTTCCGGGCGCAGCAGTGGAGGGTGCAGGGCGGTAGCGGCACCCGCCTTGTAGAGGGCGGCCGGTTTACCCCGTCCGCCGGTGCGGCGCGGCGGTCCTTCCACGGCCTGGACGAAGCCGGGCGTGGTGAGGACCTTGCGCCTGAAGTTGGGCCGGTCGAGCTCGACGCCCCAGACGGTCTCGTAGACCTGCTGGAGCTCGCCGAGCGTGAACTCGGCGGGGCAGAACGCGGTGGCCAGGCAGGAGTACTCCAGCCTGGCGCCGATCCGGTCGTGCGCGTCGGCCAGGATGCGGTCGTGGTCGAAGGCGAGCGGCTCCGTGCCGCCCGTCTCCCACCACTGGGCGTGCGCCGCGTCCCCGCCGCCCCGGGGTTCCGGCAGGTCGGGGACGAGTGCGGCGTACGCGACGGAGACGACCCGCATCCTGGGGTCGCGGTCCGGATCGCTGTAGGTGCGCAGCTGTTCGAGGTGGAAGCCGCACACGGTGTCCTGGGTGAGGCCGGTCTCCTCGGCGAGCTCGCGGCGCGCGGCCTCCTCGGCTGACTCGCGGGGCAGGACGAACCCGCCGGGCAGCGCCCAGCGGCCCTTGTACGGTTCCTCGCCACGCGTCACGAGCAGGACGTGGAGCCGGCCTTCACGGACGGTGAACACGGCCAGGTCGACGGTGACGGCGAAGGGGGTGAAGGCGTGCGGGTCGTAGCCCTCGGGGACGGTGCTCATCGGCGCTCCGGGAGGGGTGCGGTGAAGTGCGGGCCGGCGGCGAGGAGTGCGTCCACGGCGGCGACCGCGGTCGCCAGGCGCTCCTGCCGGCTGCCGGTGATCTCGATGAACTCGCGCCCTGTGCGGGTGAGTTCGGCGCGGAACCGGTCGGTCATCCAGGGCCGCAGTTCCTCGCCGTCACGCAGTCCGTCGTCCTCGAAGGCGACGCCCTCGTGGCTGGTGAGCAGCCACAGGTGGTGACGGTTGCGGTCGGCGGTCTTCTCGACGAGCGGGTTGCGTCCGCCGATGTACCGCTCGTGCCAGACCGTGGTGGCGAAGGAGTCGGTGTCGCAGAAGAGCACCGGGGAGCCGAGCCGCGCGGCGGCGTCCTCCCGCGCGTTCTGGGTCTCGGCGATGAGCGGGAAGTCGTCGGTGGTGAAGGTGACGTCCTCCCACTGGGCACCGGGCCACCGCGCGCGCAGGGAGGCGAGCTTCGCCTCGCTGAACTCCCGGCCGTACTCGGCGACGTACCCCGTCCGGGACCACACGCCGCCGCGCCCGCGGTAGTGCCCGGTCAGCGCGCGGGCCAGGGTCGTGGTCCCGGTGGACTCGGCACCGAGGACGACGACCCGGCGGGTGAGGGCCGCCCGCACCGGCGGTTCGAGGAAGTCCCAGCAGCCGGCCGGATCGGCTCGGACCGCCGTGCCGGAGACGGGGAAGACGGTGCGGCCGGGGTCGACGAGGACGGACTCGGCTCCGAAGCGCCGGGCCAGTTCGTCGCCGTACTCCTCCGAGGTGAAGACGGTGTCGACGGGTTCGGGCACGGCTCCGGTGAAGACGGCCATGTGCGCGTCCCAGACGGCGGGGTCGGCGAGGTCCATGGGTATGTCGTCGACGGCGCCCACCACCCGTACGTCCGGGTGCACTTCCCGCATCCAGGCGACCCGGTCGGCGAGCGGGACCGATTCGACGGACGCGGCGCAGACCAGGACGGTGAGCCGCTCGCAGCGGTCCCGGGCGGTGCGTACGAGGTGGTGGTGGCCGGCGTGCGGCGGATAGAACTTGCCGAGGACGAGGCCGTGTCCGTGACGCTTCACGCCGGCACCACCGCTCCGGGCCGGCGGCCCCGCTCGAGGTCCCGGCTCCAGCTGCGCAGCCCGATGAGGCAGAGCGTGAGGAAGCCCAGGTACAGCAGGGAGGTGAGGTAGAGCTCCTTGTAGGCGTAGAGCGGGATGTAGACGACGTCGGCGGCGATCCACAGCCACCAGGACTCGACGCGCTTGCGGCACTGTCCGTACGTCGCCATGAGCGACAGCGAGGTGGTCAGGGCGTCCCAGAACGGCACGGTCGAATCCGTGGCCCGGGACAGCAGGAGCGTGAGCCCGAGTGTCCCCGCCGCCCCCGCCGCGAGCAGCCAGGCCCATTCGGTGCGGCTCGTACTCCGCACCGGCAGGACGGATGTACCCGGTCCACCCCCGTGGGTCCAGGTCCACCAGCCGTACGCGGCGAGGGCGATGAAGACGATCTGCAGGCCGGCGTCGGCGTACAGACCGGACTGGGCGAACAGCAGGATGAAGAACAGGTTGTTCGCGATGCCGATCGGCCAGTTGGCGAGGTGCTGGCGGGCCACGAGCCAGACGCACAGCGCGCCGCTGCCGAAGCCGAGCACCTCGGTCCAGCTGACCGGGGTGTCGAGGACGGTCACCAGGGGCTGTTGCAGGGGATCGAGTATGTCCGCGAGCGTCACTGCGCCTCGCCTCCTTCTTAATGGTCACTCTGACTATAAAGAAGAAACGGCGACGGCAAAAGGCCCGCGGCCGGTTCCCGTTCGAAAAACTGAACGAGGAACCGGCCGCGGGCCGTTCGGGGAGGGGCGTGGACTACAGGCCGACCTCGCGCATCAGCATGCCCACCTCGGTGTTGGTCAGGCGACGCAGCCAGCCGGACTTCTGGTCGCCCAGCGGGATGGGTCCGAAGGAGGTGCGCACCAGGCGCTCGACCGGGAAGCCGGCCTCGGCCAGCATCCGCCGGACGATGTGCTTGCGGCCCTCGTGGAGGGTGACCTCGACGAGGTAGTTCTTGCCGGTGTTCTCGACGACACGGAAGTGGTCGGCGCGGGCGTAGCCGTCCTCCAGCTGGATGCCGTCCTTGAGGCGCTTGCCGAGGTCACGCGGCAGCGGACCCTGGATGGCGGCCAGGTAGGTCTTCTTCACCCCGTACTTGGGGTGCGTCAGACGGTGGGCCAGCTCGCCGTGGTTGGTGAGCAGGATGATGCCCTCGGTCTCGGTGTCGAGGCGCCCGACATGGAAGAGCCGCGTCTCGCGGTTGGTGACGTAGTCACCGAGGTTCTGGCGGCCGTCCGGGTCGCCCATGGTGGAGACGACACCGGCGGGCTTGTTCAGCGCGAAGAAGAGGTGCGACTGGGTCGCGACGGTCAGGCCGTCGACCTTGATCTCGTCCTTCTGCGGGTCCACGCGCATGCCCTGCTCGAGGACGATCTCTCCGTTGACCTCGACCCTGGCCTGCTCGATCAGCTCCTCGCAGGCGCGGCGCGAGCCCATGCCGGCCCGGGCGAGGATCTTCTGCAGCCGCTCGCCCTCCTGCTCGGCGCCCGGGTGGGTCTTGGGCAGCTTGATGTCGGGCTTCTCGGCGTACCGGTCGCGGTTGCGCTGCTCGATCTTGGCGTCGAGCTCCCTGGGGCGGGACGGGGCGCCCTGGCGGCGACCGCCCTTGCTCACGTTCTGGGCGGGCTTCGGTCCGCCCTTGGCGCCGCCGCGGGCCGCCGCGCCGCGGCCCTTGCGGGGGCCTCCGTCGCCGCCCGGCTTGTCGGAGCCCACGTCGTAGCGGCGCTCCTCGGGACGGGGACGGCGGGGGCGCTGCTCCTGCTTGTCGTCACGCCCGGAGCCGGAGACCCGGGGGTTCGGGTTGCTGTTCCGGCCGGTGCCGCTGTTGTTCCTGCCGCCGGGGCCGCCGCTCCTGCCGCCGCCGCTCCTGCTGCCGCCGCTGTTGCCGCCGCCGCTCCTGCTGCCGCCGCTGCCGCTTCCGCTGTTCCTGCCACTGCTTCGCATCAAAAATCCGTCTTGTCGTCTGCGTGAGTATCCGGGGTGTCCGGTGCGTCCGGATCGAACGACGGCACACCCTCTAGCGTCTCAGCCTCGATCGCGTCCGCCTCCGGGAGGAAGGGCGCGAGCTCCGGGAGCTCGTCCAGGCCTCGCAGGCCCATGCGCTCCAGAAAGTAGTTCGTCGTCCTGTACAGGATCGCACCTGTTTCGGGTTCCGCGCCCGCCTCCTCGACCAGACCCCTCTGGAGGAGGGTCCGCATGACGCCGTCGCAGTTCACTCCGCGTACCGCCGAGACCCTCGAACGGCTCACCGGCTGGCGGTACGCGACCACCGCGAGGGTCTCCAGCGCCGCCTGGGTGAGCCGGGCGTGCTGGCCGTCCAGGACGAAGCCCTCCACGGCCGGCGCGTACTCCGGCCGGGTGTAGAAGCGCCAGCCCCCGGCGACGCGCCTCAGGTCGAATCCGCGGCGCTGGACGGTGTACTCGTCGGAAAGGGCCCGCAGGGCGTCCGCCACGGCTCTGCGGGGCCGCTGGAGGACCTTGGCGAGGTGCTCCTCGGTGGCGGGCTCGTCCACGACCATGAGGACCGCCTCCAGCGCGGGCTTGAGGTCGAGCCCGGCCACCGTGCCGTCACGCCCGTCGTCGTCCGTTCTCATGCCTGTACGTCCTCCTGCGGCTCGGGCACCTCTTGGTCGAACTCGTCCGTGACCACGGGCTCGGCTCCCTCTCCCCCGGCCCAGCGGACCATGAGGTCGCCGAGCGCCTCCTCCTGGTCGAGAGCGACCGCCTTCTCGCGGTAGAGCTCCAGGAGGGCCAGGAACCGGGCGACGACCGTGAGGGTGTCCGCCGCGTCGCCGGTGAGGTCCGCGAAGCTGATCTCACCCTCCGCGCGCAGCCGGGCCACGACGATCTCGGCCTGTTCGCGGACGCTCACCAGGGGGGCGTGGATGTGGTCGACGTACACCTGTGGCTTCGGCCTGGGCTGCATCGCCTTCACCGCGAGCCGGGCGAATCCCTCGGGACCGATGCTGATCACGACCTCGGGAAGCAGCTCGGCGTGCTGGGGTTCCAGCCCCACGGTGCGGGGGTGGCGACGGGACTCGGCCTCCAGGCGGTCGCTGAAGATCTCCGCGATCCGCTTGTACGCGCGGTACTGGAGCAGTCGCGCGAAGAGCAGGTCCCGCGCCTCAAGGAGGGCGAGGTCCGCCTCGTCCTCCACCTCGGCGGTGGGGAGCAGCCGGGCGGCCTTCAGATCGAGGAGGGTAGCGGCGACGACCAGGAACTCGGTGGTCTGGTCGAGGTCCCAGTCCGGGCCCATGGCGCGGATGTGGGCCATGAACTCGTCGGTGACCTTCGACAGCGCCACCTCGGTCACGTCGAGCTTGTGCTTGGAGATCAGCTGGAGGAGCAGGTCGAAGGGGCCCTCGAAGTTGACCAGCCGCACGGTGAACCGGCGGTCGTCGCCTTCGGAGGCGGTTCCGGCGGGCCCGGTCTCTGCGGGGCCGGCCTTAGCGGGGACCGACTCTGCGGGGCCGACCTTAGCGGGGACCGACTCTGCGGGGCCGGTCTCCGCGGGGGCCGTCTCTGCGGGGCCGGTCTCCGCGGAAGCCGGAGCCCGTACGGCCGTGAGCGTCTCCCTGCCCGCCGTCGAAGGCCTCTCGGCGGGCTCCAGGGGGCCCTGGAGCGCCTGCGGGGCGTGAGCCGCCGCCTCCTCCCCGTACGGGGCTCCGGGCGCCTCAGGGGGCGCCGAGGCCGCTGCGGGCTCCGCCGGAACCACGGGCGCCGCAGGAACCGCGGGGACCACGGGAAGCGCACGGGCCGCCGGTGCCGGGCCGCCGGGAGAGTCCACGGGGTCCGCGGGAGCCGTCGCAGGCCGTATCCCCGGCCCGCGGCCGAGAGCACGGCGGGTCGGGCGGGGCGGGTCGTCGGCTGTCGGCATGTGCTGGGGTCCAGATGTCCGGCGGGGAGTCGGGCGGTGGCCCTGGGGCGGGGCCGCCCTTTCGGCGGCGTCCCTCTCCCGGCAGGCTACCGGCGCGGCGCCGGTCAGCGGCCCCGCAGCCTCCGCACGAGGATGCTCGCGTCGCCTCTGGACTCCAGGTCGGCGAGGACCACGGCGACCGCCTCGCGGACGATGCGCCCCCGGTCGACCGCCAGACCGTGCTCACCGCGCAGCACGAGCCGCGCGTGTTCGAGGTCCATCAGTTCCTCGGCCGAGACGTAGACGGTGATCTTCTCGTCGTGCCGCTCGCGGCCGCTCGGCCGCCGGTTCGCTCCCCGTCCCTGCCCCCGAGCCCGCTGGGGCTGGACGGTGGGCGCGGCCGCCTCCTGCGGTGGTGCCGGTGCCGTACGGGGCGGGGCAGGCGCACCTCGTTCCTCACCCCCGGCGCGGCTGCGTGAGCCACCGCCGTCCGCGTCCGCCGCGGAGTGCTCCTCGCGGGACGTCCCGGCAGGCGTGTCACCGCCACCGGCCGTGCCGCCCTGCTCCGCCGGATCGTTCGCCCCGGACGGTGCGGGCACCCGCGGTTCGCCGTTCGCCTTGCGTCGCCTCTCGGCAGGGGACGAGGCCTGTAGGCCCATGCCCCCGGTGGTACGGAACAACTCGTCGGCCCCCGGCAGACTCACTCGGCGTGACACCGGGCGAGCACCTCCCTGGCGAGCTGACGGTAGGCCGCGGCACCGACGGAGTTGGACGCGTACGTGGTGATGGGCTCACCGGCGACCGTGGTCTCCGGGAAGCGCACCGTGCGGCCGATGACCGTGTGGTAGACGTGGTCGTCGAAGGCCTCGACGACGCGCGCGAGCACCTCACGGCTGTGCACCGTGCGGGAGTCGTACATGGTGGCGAGGATGCCGTCCAGCTCCAGCTCGGGGTTGAGCCGCTCCTGGACCTTCTCGATGGTCTCGGTGAGCAGTGCCACACCGCGCAGCGCGAAGAACTCGCACTCGAGCGGGACTATCACCTTGTGAGCCGCCGTCAGGGCGTTCACGGTGAGCAGGCCGAGCGAGGGCTGACAGTCGATCACGATGTAGTCGTAGTCGGCCATCAGCGGCTTGAGGGCACGCTGAAGCGTCGACTCCCGGGCCACCTCGCTCACCAGCTGCACCTCGGCGGCCGAGAGGTCGATGTTGCTGGGGAGCAGGTCCATGTTGGGCACGGCGGTCTTCAGCAGGACCTCGTCCGCCGCCATGCCCCGCTCCATGAGCAGGTTGTAGACGGTGAGGTCGAGCTCCATCGGGTTGACCCCGAGGCCGACCGACAGGGCGCCCTGCGGGTCGAAGTCCACGAGCAGGACACGCCGGCCGTACTCGGCGAGCGCGGCACCCAGGTTGATGGTCGACGTGGTCTTGCCCACGCCGCCCTTCTGGTTGCACATCGCGATGATCTTCGCGGGGCCGTGGTCGGTCAGCGGACCGGGAATCGGGAAGTACGGCAGCGGCCGGCCGGTGGGGCCGATCCGCTCGCGGCGCTGGCGAGCGGCGTCGGGCGCGAGCGTGGCCGCGTACTCCGGATCGGGCTCGTATTCGGCATCGGGGTCGTAGAAGTGCCCCTCGGGCACCTCGGCGAAGTCGGCGAAGGGGGCGGTCTCCCGGCCACTTTCGTTGCCGGCCATGGCGTTCACGTGTAGGCCGTCCATCATCTGGGGGGCTGTCGTCATGTGCTGGTGGGTGGCGAAGGTGCGGACAGCGACGGAGCCGACAGCTTCGAGCCCGATCGGGCTCAGACCCCGTGCAGGCATCCCTGGTTGACCACCCCCGGGAGTAATTGTCGACTCATTCACAAGTCGTCTTACCTCCTTGGATGTGACCAGGAAACTTATCGATAGGTCAGCGTGGCACCATGCCGACGATTGGCGACTCTATGGCGTGTCACCGGTTCGCAGCAACACAATCCGCCGGACCCGGCCCGATGTGTCGGCAATCGAACACCCCGCTGTCAAGGGTGCGGGGCACCCGAGGGACACCTTTCGCCGGGGTGCAAAAAGGGTAGAGGGTTATGTCTCCGGCGAGTTGGGCCGGGGCCCCTCATGCGTCCGGCCGGACCTTGCTGGGCAAGGTCCGGCCGGACGCATGAGGTTGACGGAAGGCGTTGACCGCTCAGCCGACGAGCGTGCTCAGTTCCACGTGGTCGAGCCCGTGCGCCTCGGCGACCTCGCGGTAAACCACCTGGCCGTCATGGGTGTTGAGGCCCTTGGCCAGCGCGGCGTCACGGCGCAGGGCCTCGGCCCAGCCGCGGTTCGCGAGCTCCAGGATGTAGGGCAGCGTGGCGTTCGTCAGCGCGTAGGTGGAGGTGTTCGGCACGGCGCCCGGCATGTTCGCGACACAGTAGAAGACCGAGTTGTGGACGGTGAAGGTCGGCTCGGCGTGCGTCGTCGGATGCGAGTCCTCGAAGCATCCTCCCTGGTCGATCGCAATGTCGACAAGAACACTTCCGGGCTTCATCTTGGCGACCAGCTCGTTGGTGACCAGCTTCGGCGCCTTGGCGCCGGGGATCAGCACGGCACCCACGACGAGGTCGGCCTCGACGACGGCCTTCTCGAGCTCCAGCGCGTTGGAGACGACCGTCCGCACCCGGGTGCCGAAGATCTTGTCTGCCTCGCGGAGCTTGTTGATGTCCTTGTCGAGCAGCGTGACGTGGAAGCCGAGCCCGACGGCGATCTGCGTGGCGTTCCAGCCGGAGACACCGCCGCCGATGACGACCGCACGGGCCGATCCGGTACCGGGGACACCACCGGGCAGCACACCGCGCCCGCCGACCGAGCGCATCAGGTGGTACGCGCCGACCTGCGGGGCGAGGCGGCCGGCGACCTCGGACATGGGGGCGAGCAGCGGCAGCGCGCGGTTCGCGGTCTCGACGGTCTCGTACGCGATGGCGGTCGTGCCGGACGCGAGCAGGGCGTCCGTGCACTCGCGGGATGCGGCGAGGTGGAGGTAGGTGAAGAGCGTCTGCCCCTTGCGGAGGCGGTGGTACTCCTCGGCGACCGGCTCCTTGACCTTCAGCAGGAGGTCGGCCTCCGCCCAGACCTCGTCGGCGGTGGGCAGGATCCGCGCGCCGGCGGCGACGTACTCGGCGTCCGGGATGGAGGACCCCTCCCCCGCGTGCTGCTCGACGAGGACCTGATGTCCGTGGCGTACGAGCTCATGCACTCCGGCAGGGGTGATCGCCACCCGGAACTCGTTGTTCTTGACTTCGCGGGGGATGCCGACCTTCACGTCGATCACGGTCCTTGACTCGGAGGCTGGCTGGGCATAACGGGTCATACCCGCATGAACCAAGCATAAGGGGAGACACCGCAGAGATCTGCGGCAGAGCCATCATTAATGAAGGACTTCCCGCTGTCCAGCCTTACAAAGCATTAAGTTTCGATCGAAGTACTACGGATTTCGTAGGTCGAGCCTTCCTCACCCAGCAATCTGTCGGCGGCCGAGCGGTGCAGCCTGGCTGCCGCCGGGTCTCCCAGCCGGTCAAGGGTGTCGGCCAGCCGGAGCTCCAGCGCCGCCTGGAGACGCACGTCACCCGCCCTGCGCGCCAGGTCGACCGCCTCACGGCAGGTGTGCAGACACTCCTGCGGCCGGCCCGCGTACTCCTGGACCCGCGCCGCCTCGCCGAGCGCCCGCGCCTGGGCCGGCAGGTCCCCGAGCCTGCGGTGGCCCGCCGCCGCGGCCCGCCAGTTGCGCAAGGCCTCGCCGTACCGTCCGGTGTACGTGTGGACGGCTCCGAGGCGCCCGTACAGCCGCGCCGCGTCGGCCGCCTCACCCTGCGTGAGCCGCTGGGCGAGGGCCCGGCCGTACCAGTCGGACGCCCGGTTGTAGTCACCCAGTTCCGCGTAGGCACCGCCTGCGGATTCCATCGCCCTGCCGGTCGCGTAGAGGTCGTTCGCCGCGCGTCCGGCGTCGAGTGCGGCCCGGTAGCGGTTCAGGGCCTCTCGCGTACGGCCGGTCCTGGCGTCCAGATCGGCGAGGTTGAGCAGCGCCGCGGCCTTCTCCCTGGGCAGGTCGCGGCGCTCCGCCACGTCGAGAACCAGCCCGTGCAGCCCGTACAGCACGGGAGCGGCGTCCTCGGTCCCCCGGTGCACGGCGAGGGCGCGGACGAGGGCGGCCACCAGCCGGCGGGCGAGGGTGTCCAGTTCGCCGTCCCGCACCGCGAGCCGGGCGGAGGCCAGCAGGGCGGGCTCACGGATCCGCAGCCACTCGGCGGCGGACCCCGGATCGGGGAAGCGCAGCGAGCGCGGCAGCCCGGCGAGCCTGCGGCGGGCCGGGGAGTCCTCGGGGTCGGTGACGGCGCGGCACGCCTGGAGCCGGCGCACGGTCCGCTCCAGCATCCTGGCCCGCGCGAGCTGGATCTCGGCGGGCCTCTCCCGCTCCTCCAGCACGGCGCGCACCAGCGGGGCCAGGCAGCCTGGCACCTCGTACTGCGGCTGTCGCGCGCCGTTCGTCCGCAGCAGCCCGAGGCGGACGAAGTCGTCCAGGGTGGTCTGGGCGGCCGACACGGAGCAGCCGGCCAGCGCGGACGCGGTGTGGGCGTCGGCCAGTCCCGCGGGTGCCAGGGCGAGCAGCCGCAGTATCCGGGCGGCGGCCGGCGGCAGCGACTCGTGGGCCAGCCGGAAGGCGCGGGTCAACGGACGTGCCGCGGCGGGCTGTTCCGGTTCGTCCTGCTGGTCGAGGAGTTGCTTGGTGGCATCCGCGACCGATGCGCCGGGACGAGCGGCGAGCCAGCCCGCGACCAGGGTCAGCGCGGCGGGCAGCCCTCCGCACTCCTCCGCGAGCGTCTCGGCGGCCCTCGGATCGACGGTGATGCGGACCTGGCCGATGCTGCGGGCGAGCAACTGGACCGCGGAGCCCGCGTCGAGCCCGCCGAGGGTGCACGGGCGGACGCCCGGGATGCCGGTGAGGGGGCCGGTGGAGGTGGCGACCACCAGGCAGTCCGGGTTGTCCGGCAGCAGCGGATCGACCTGTTCGGCGTCCACCGCGTCGTCGAGCTGGATCAGGGCGCGGCGTACCGCGAACGCCTCGCGGACCATCTCGGAGAGCTCGTCCTCGTCGGCGCCGGGCGGGGCGGCGATGTGGAGCAGGCCGAGCAGTTCGCGTGCGGTGCGTTCGGCCGGGACGCGTTCACCGCCCGGCTCCGTGAGCGAGATCCGGAAGACGCCGTCGGGGTGGTCGCCGGATTCGGCGACCCGCCGGGTCAGCTCGGCGGCGAGGGCGGTGCGTCCGGATCCGGGCCGGCCGGCGATCAGCAGGACCCTGGCACGGGCCGCCTTGCGGCCGGCCAGGGTGTCCAGACCGGCGCGCTCGATGTCCTCCTGAAGGGATTTCAACTCGCGTTCGCGGCCGAAGAACTGAGATGGAGTCAGGTCGGGCGGTCCCTCGGCTCCCGCTGTCCCCGCCGCTTCGGCCGGGCCGCTGGTGTCCACCGCCTGATCGGTCACGGGCCACGCTCCACTTCGCTGCACGCGGTTGCCCGCCGGAACTCCGGTCGGGGCCTTTCGAGCGTAGTTCAGTGGTGCGGGCGATCACGGCCGAGCGCGGCGGGCACTTCCCCCGTTCGGATCAGCATTTCGTACGATCTGGCGATGGTTGCGGCCGCCTGGCGGCCCGCCGCCGGCCGCCCGGGGAGGACGGACCGGAGACGGGTGCGGGAGCGGCCCGGTCAGGACTCGAACGGGCGCGCGGGCCACGGCGCCTCGGCCGGGCGCAGCGAGTCCACCCCGTCGCCCGCGAGCACCGCGGTGAGCGAGAGGACGCCCACGACCAGGCAGTTGTTGTGCAGGTCTCCGGCGAGCACACCCCGGACGAGCTCCTGCAGCGGCACCCTGGCCTGCTCCATGTCGGCCTCCTCCTCGGCCACCGCGAAGCGTTCGCCCTCGGCCTCGGAGAGGTTCCGGGCGAGGAAGACGCGCACGGCCTCGTCGCAGCCGCCCGGCGTCGTGTAGACGTCGGTCAGCACCCGCCAGTCCTCGGCCTTGACGTGGGCCTCCTCGTACAGCTCACGCTGTGCCGCGTGCAGAGGGTTCTCGCCGGGGACGTCGAGCAGCCCGGCGGGGATCTCCCAGAGCTTGTGGCGCACCGGGTGGCGGTACTGCCGCAGGACCAGGACCCGGCCGTCCTCGTCGAGCGCGAGCACGGCGACGGAGCCGGGGTGGACCTGGTAGTCGCGGCTGTGGACGCTGCCGTCGGGCATCACGACGTCGTCGGTGCGGACGCTGGTCTTGTTACCGGTGAAGGGGGTCACCGACGCGGTGACCTGCCACTCCTCGGGCGTGTCCTGGAAACCCATCTACGTCCTCCCACGAACAAACAGAAACCGGGGTACGCATCCCGTGAAGGATCCGTACCCCGGTCAACCGTATCGCCTTACGCGTCGGCGCCCGTCCCCTGCGCGGCGACCTTGCGCTCCACGGCGGCCTTCACCAGGCCGGCGAAGAGCGGGTGGGGGCGCGTCGGGCGGGAGCGCAGCTCCGGGTGCGCCTGGGTGGCGACCAGGTAGGGGTGCGCCTCGCGCGGGTACTCGACGTACTCGACGAGCTTGTTGTCCGGCGAGGTGCCGGAGAAGACCAGTCCGGCCTTCTTCTCCAGCTCCGCGCGGTAGCCGTTGTTGACCTCGTAGCGGTGGCGGTGGCGCTCCTCGACGTACGGCTCGCCGGCGTAGGCCTCGCGGACCAGGGAGCCCTCGGCGAGCTTCGCCGGGTACATGCCGAGCCGCATGGTGCCGCCGAGGTCGCCCGCGCCCTCGACGTAGGCGAGCTGCTCCTCCATCGTCGAGATGACGGGGTGGGCCGTGGCGGCGTCGAACTCGGTGGAGTTGGCGTCGGTGATCCCCGCGAGGTTCCGCGCGGCCTCGATCACGATGCACTGGAGGCCGAGGCAGAGGCCGAGCAGCGGCACCTTGTTCTCGCGGGCGTACTGGATCGCGCCGACCTTGCCGATCACGCCGCGCTCGCCGAAGCCGCCGGGGATGCAGACGGCGTCGACGTCACCGAGCTGCTTCGCGGCGCCGGCCGGGGTCTTGCAGTCGTCGGACGCGACCCACTTGACCTTGACGCGGGCCTTGTTGGCGAAGCCGCCGGCCCGGATGGCCTCGGTGACCGAGAGGTAGGCGTCCGGCAGGTCGATGTACTTGCCGACCAGGGCGACGGTGACCTCGTGGTCGGGGTTGTGGACGCGGTCCAGCAGGTCGTCCCAGGTGGTCCAGTCGACGTCGCGGAACGGCAGGTCGAGCTTGCGGACGACGTAGGCGTCGAGGCCCTCGGTGTGCAGCACCTTGGGGATGTCGTAGATCGACTTGGCGTCCACGCAGGCCACGACCGCCGCCTCGTCGACGTCGCACATCAGCGAGATCTTGCGCTTGATGGCGGTCGGGACGTCACGGTCGGCGCGCAGCACGATGGCGTCCGGCTGGATACCGATGTTGCGCAGGGCGGCGACGGAGTGCTGGGTGGGCTTGGTCTTCAGCTCGCCGGACGGACCGATGTAGGGCAGCAGCGAGATGTGCACGACGAAGACGTTGTCGCGGCCCACCTCGTGGCGGACCTGGCGGACCGTCTCCAGGAAGGGCAGCGACTCGATGTCGCCGACGGTGCCGCCGACCTCGGTGATGACGACGTCGACGTCGTCGGTCGCCATGCGGCGGATGCGGTGCTTGATCTCGTTGGTGATGTGCGGGATGACCTGCACGGTGTCGCCGAGGTACTCGCCGCGGCGTTCCTTGGCGATGACCGTGTTGTAGACCTGGCCGGTGGTGACGTTGGCCGAGCCGTCGAGGTCGACGTCGAGGAAGCGCTCGTAGTGGCCGATGTCCAGGTCGGTCTCGGCGCCGTCGTTGGTGACGAACACCTCACCGTGCTGGAAGGGGTTCATCGTGCCGGGGTCGACGTTGAGATAGGGGTCGAGCTTCTGCATGGTGACCCGGAGGCCACGTGCCTTGAGCAGGGCACCCAGGCTGGAGGCAGTCAGACCCTTGCCGAGGGAGGAGGCGACACCCCCGGTGACGAAGATGTGCTTGGTCGTCGTGGATGTGGGCTGCATAGCCAAAGGGGGCTCCCGTGGTCGCGATCGTGAGGTGCGTTCCGGCGAGCCTCACGGAGATTTCCGGAGGTGCCGTCGCTGCGGTTCGGGGGCCTCGTCCACTGTCGGGACGACCACCGGTCCACGGGCTACCAGGGTAACAGCGACGGAGGGAGGCTGCTTCCGGCCATGCCCCGTCCCTCGCGGGCACAAGATCACCACACTCGTCGCGAGTCCCACCCATAACTGGTGACAGAGGGCGGACAACCTGCAGACAGTCGCGCGGATCTCCCAGGTGCGTCGTATCCTGCTCGGACACTCGCTGCCGAGTTGGCCGGCCCAGCGGCTCCACCCCAGCCCGCTCACCCGTGCAAGAGCTCGTCGGTTCTATTACAACGACCCCTTGACCAGTAGTTAGCGCCCTGCGGGGCGACATGGCCGTTCGACTGGAGAAGCACGTGGCCGGGCGCATCGAGGATTACGCACTCATCGGAGACATGCAGACCGCTGCCCTGGTCTGCCGGGACGGCACAGCGGACTGGCTGTGTCTTCCCCGCTTCGACTCCCATGCAATTTTCGCCGGACTTCTCGGCACCGAGGAGAACGGTTTCTGGCGGATCGGTCCCGCCCGCCCCGAGGGGGCGGAGCCTCCGCCGGCGGACCGGCGCCGTTATCGCGGCGACTCACTCGTCCTGGAATCGGAGTGGGACACCGACCGCGGTACGGTCCGCGTGACGGATTTCATGCCGCCGCGTGACGGCGCGCCGCAGCTCATCCGTATCGTGGAGGGTGTGAGCGGCCGGGTTCCGATGCGCTCCGAGCTCCGGATGCGTTTCAGTTACGGACGCGTCACCCCGTGGGTCCACAAGGTCGACGGCCGCACGGTGGCCGTCGCGGGCCCCGACTCGGTGTGGCTGGACACCGACGCGGAGACGTACGGCCAGAATCTGACCACGTACTCCGACTTCGCCGTGTCCCCGGGCGACCGGATCGCCTTCACGATCAGCTGGCAGCCCTCGCACCACGAGCCGCCCGCCATGCCGGAGCCGGAGGGCTCCCTGGAGGCCACGGAGACCTTCTGGCGCGAGTGGGTCGAGCACTGCACGTACCACGGCCCCTACCGTGAGGCGGTCGTCCGCTCGCTGATCACCCTGAAGGCGCTCACCTACGCCCCGACCGGGGGCATCGTCGCCGCACCGACCACCTCGCTCCCCGAGGACATCGGCGGCTCGCGCAACTGGGACTACCGCTACACCTGGCTGCGCGACGCGGCGATCACGCTCTCGTCCCTGCTGCGCACGGGTTACCGCGAGGAGGCCCGCGCCTGGCGCGAGTGGCTGCTGCGGGCCGTGGCGGGCGACCCGGAGAATCTTCAGATCATGTACGGCATCGCGGGCGAGCGCGAGCTCGGCGAGGCGGAGCTGGACTGGCTTCCGGGTTACGAGAACTCCGGCCCGGTGCGGGTCGGTAACGGCGCGGCGAACCAGCTCCAGCTCGACGTCTACGGCGAGGTCACCGAGGCCCTGCACCTGGCGCACATGACGGGTCTGACCCGCAACGACTACGCCATGGGCCTCCAGCTCAAGCTGATCAGCTACCTGGAGAAGCACTGGGACGAGCCCGACGAGGGCATCTGGGAGGTGCGCGGCCCGCGCCGGCACTTCGTGCACTCCAAGGTCATGGCCTGGGTCGCCGTGGACCGGACGATCAAGCTGATCGAGTCCGGGGACACGGAGGGCCCGCTCGAGCGGTGGTACCAGCTGCGGGACGACATCCACCGCGATGTCTGCGAGCGGGGCTACGACCCGGAGCGCAACACCTTCACGCAGTCCTACGGCTCCAAGGAGCTGGACGCGTCGCTGCTGCTGATCCCGCAGATGGGCTTCCTGCCTCCGGACGACAAGCGGGTCATCGGCACGATCGAGGCGATCCAGCGCGAGCTGTCCACGGAGGACGGTTTCGTCCTGCGCTACCCGACCGAGGGTGAGGACGCGGGTGTGGACGGCCTGGAGGGCGACGAGGGCGCGTTCCTGGCCTGCTCGTTCTGGCTGGCGGACGACCTGGCGATGATCGGCCGGGTCGACGAGGCCCGCCGGCTCTTCGAGAAGCTGCTGTCGCTGCGCAACGACCTCGGCCTGCTGGCCGAGGAGTGGGACTCACGTCTCCAGCGTCAGGTGGGCAACTTCCCGCAGGCGTTCAGCCATGTGCCGCTGATCGACACGGCGCTCCGGCTGACGGCGAGCGGGGCGTACGCCGGCTGACCCCACGGGGTGGGGTGTCACGGGGCCCGGCCCTGTGGCACCCGCAGGGGTGTGACGGGACCGACCCTGTGGAACGGCCGATGTCCCTGGCCGGGCCTACGATGGGAAGGTCCTGTTCAGGCCCTGCGAAGGGGGCACCACATGACACCCCCCACCCCTTTGACGGACGCCGCCCTGACCGGCCTGCGCTCCGATTTCTCCGGTGAGGTCCACGCACCCGGCGACCCGGGCTACGACGAGGCACGCACCGTCTTCAACAGCATGATCGACCGCAGACCGGCCGTGGTCGCCCAGTGCGCGGACGAACCGGATGTCGCGCGGGCGCTGCGCTTCGCGCGCGACCACGAGCTGGAGGTCGCCGTGCGCGGGGGCGGCCACAGCGTGGCGGGCATGGCTCTGAGCGAGGGCGGTCTGGTGATCGATCTGCGCCGGATGAGCGGAGTCGGTGTGGACCGGGACGCCATGTCCGCCCGCGTCGGCGGCGGCGCCGTCATGAGCGATCTCGACCGCGCCACCCAGCCCTTCGCCCTGGCGACCACGGGCGGCCGGGTCTCCACCACCGGGGTCGGTGGCTTCACCCTGGGCGGCGGCTCGGGCTGGCTGGAGCGCGCATTCGGCCTGGCCTGCGACAACCTGCTGGCCGCCGATGTCGTGACGGCGGACGGCACCACGGTCCGCGCGAGCGCGGACGAGAATCCGGAACTGTTCTGGGCCCTGCACGGCGGCGGCGGGAACTTCGGTGTGGTCACCTCGCTGACGCTGCGGCTGCACGACCTGCCCGCGATGAACATGGCGCTGCTCCTCTTCCGGCCGGAGCGGGGGCCCGAGGTGGTCCGTACGTACCGGGACGTGATGGAGTCGGCCCCTGACGCCGTGGGCGGCGGCTGCATCTATCTCACCGGCCCCCCGGAGGAGTGGGTGCCCGAGGCCATGGTGGGCCGTCGCGCCTGCGCGGTACTGCTCACCTACGCCGGCCCGGAGGCGGAGGCGCACGACGTGGCGGCTCCTCTGCGCGCGCTGGGGCCCGACGCCGAGGTGATCGACGCGGTCGCGTACGCGGATCTGCAGTGCATGCTCGACGACCCGCCCGGGATGCGGAACTACTGGTCCGCCGAGTATCTGCGAGGCCTGCCCGACGAGGCGGCGGCGGCCTTCTGCGCCGGCGGCGAGACGATGCCCGTCCCCACCGGCACGCAGCACGTGCTGTTCCCGATGGGCGGGGCGGTGGCCCGGGGGCCCGCGGACTACCCGCTGCCCTGGCGTACCTCCCCGTGGGCCGTCCATCCGTTCGGCGTGTGGGAGAGCCCGGCCGACGACGAGCGGGCCAAGCGGTGGGTGCGCGAGGTGCGGGCCGCGGTGATGCCGTGGGCGAGCGGGGACGTCTACCTCAACTTCATCGGGCGCGAGGGCCAGGAGCGGGTGGTCGCCGGCTTCGGGGAGCAGGCCTACGAGCGGCTGTCACGCGTCAAGGCGCGCTACGACCCCGACAACGTGTTCCACCTGAACCACAACGTGAAGCCCGCCGTCGCCCTGGTGTGACGTGCCGGGCCGGGCCCGGTAGCTTCCTGACCGGGGCGTTCGCCCCGTCACGGGCGAGCGGGAACACGAGGCCGGATCAGTGGGCGCAGAGGGCGGCACAGAAGGCGGGATCACCGTACGGCGGGCGCTCGAGCTGCCGGGGCTGCGCGCCGGCCTGCCCGAGGTACTGACGTGTGAGGACCGCCTGGACCGCGCGGTGCGCTGGGTGCACGCCGGTGAGGCACCCAATCTCCCGGCCCTGCTCAAGGGCGGGGAGCTGCTGCTCACGACCGGGCTCGGGATCGGGTCCCGGCCCGCCGAGCAGCGTGCGTTCGTGCGCAGGCTGGCCGACAGCGGCATCGCGGCCCTGGTGGTGGAGCTCGGCCCGCGCTTCAGCCGGCTCCCCGCGGCGATCGTGGACGCGGCGCGGACGGCGGGACTGCCGCTCGTGCAGCTGCACCGTGAGGTGCCGTTCGTGGCGGTGACCGAGGCGATCCACACGGAGATCGTCAACGGCCACTACGCGCTCCTCCAGCGGGCCGAGGAGGTCCACCGCCGGTGCACGCAGGCGGTGCTGGGCGGCGGAGGCGTGCCGCAGGTCCTGGGGATCGTGGCGGACTTCGCCGCCAACCCGGTCTTCCTGGAGACCCCGGACGGCGGCCTGCTGTTCGCGGCGGGACCCGGGACCGGGCCGGTGGGCGCCGATCCGCTCCAGGTCTGGGAGGGACTGCGCGGAGCCCGCGAGGCCCGGGAGGCACCACCGGCCGGCGCGGTCCTGGTGGACGTCCCGGGCGGCGGGCCGGGCACCGGTGCCGTGCGGGCCCGGCTGGTGCTGCTCCCGGTGTCGGGGCCGCTGGTGGCGGTGCACCGGATGGCCGCGGAGCGGGCGGCGGGCATCGTCGCCGTCGTGCTGATGCAGGCCCGTCAGGAGGAAGAGGTGGCGGCGCGGGGGCGCGGGGACTTCCTCACCGATCTCGCCGAGGGGCGGGTCGCTCCGGGTGACGCGCCCGCGCAGGCCGGGGTGCTGGGGTTCAGACCGGGCACGGATCAGCTGCTGCCGGTGGTGATGCGGCTCTCCCCCGGGTCGGCGCCCTCGGGCAGCTGGGCGCTGCTGGCCCGCGCCGTGACGGAGGAACTCGCCGCGGTGGGCGTCCCGGTGCTGGTGGGGGTGCGGCCGGTCGAGGGCCGGGTCCCGCTGCTGCTGGCCCTGCGCTCCGGGACCGCACGGCCGGCGCTGGCGGACCGGGTGGCGGCGGCGCTGCGGGCCGGCGCGCACCGGGCGGGGCTGGAGGGGACCGGAGGCCGTACACCGGTCGTCGTGGTGGTCGGCGCGCCGGGCGGATGGGCTGCCGCCGGGGCGGGGCTGCGGCACGCGGCGGAGGCGGCGACGGCGGCGCAGGGACTCGCGGAGCGCCCCTGGTTCGACGCGCGAAGTCTTGACATCGACCTGCTGCTGTGGCGTTTGCGGGACCACCCGGACCTGGCGTCCTTCGTGGACCGGGCGATCGGGCCGTTGCGCGAGCACGACCGGACCTCGCGTCCCGAGCTGCTGCCCACGCTGGAGGCGTATCTCGCCCATGCGGGCCGCAAGGCGGAGGCGGCGCGAGATCTGCATCTGAACCGGCAGACCCTCTACAACAGGCTGGCCCGGATCGGCGAGCTGCTCGGCACCGATCTGGACGACCCGCAGTCGGTGCTCGCGCTCAGCCTGGCCCTGCGGGCACGCCGTCACACCGCCTGAGCACCCCGGCGCACCGCCCTGGGTTCGGGCACATCACCCGAGGCACCGTCACACCGCCCGAGCACCGCGACGCACCGCCCTGGGTTCGGGCACATCACCCGAGGCACCGTCACACCGCCCGAGCACCCCGGCGCACCGCCCTGGGTGCGGGCACATCACCCGAGGCACCGTCACTCCGCCCGAGGCACGCGCCCGTGGCCGCCGTCCCGGTCAGCCCGGTGCTTCTCCGCCAGTCGCCCTGGACAGGTTCCTCTCCGTCACGGCACTGTCCGCCCTCGCCCGGCAGCAGCTGGTCTGTGCGGCCGCCGACGCGGCCGTTCCCGGCCGGGGCCTGCCCGTGAAGGTGTCAGGCTATGACGGGTCGTCCGGTCCGGAGGACTGCACCGTGTGACTCCGGCCGCCCCCCGGCCGCTCGGGTCGCGGGCGGAGCGGACCCGCGGGGGCGACGCCGGGCGGACCCGCGAGGAGACCGCTCAGGCGCGGTCGACCGTGAGGGGCTGCGCCAACTCGTCGTAGACGGAGAGCACATGGGCGATCGTGTCCTCCTCGGTGGGCCAGCCCGCGGCCTGGGCGCGGCCCGCGTCGGCGAGCCGTGCCCGCCGGCCGGGGTCGGCGAGGAGCTGTGCGACGGCGCCGGAGAGTGCCGGGGCGTCGCCGTACGCCACCAGGTCCGCCGCGTCGCCGACGAGCTCGGGCAGTCCGTCGGAACGGGTGGCGACCACCGGGACACCGAGCCGCAGCGCCTCCTGGGCGAGTGAGGGGCCGGCCGCCCCCCGGCCCGCCACGAGGGCGAGGTCGGCGGTGGAGAGGAGTTCGGCGAAGCCGTCCCGGGCGTCGGTGAAGGCGACGGGCAGCCCCTCCTCCACGGCCCGGCTCCGCAGGGCACCGGCTTCGGGGCCCTCCCCCGCCACGACCAGCAGGGGTGCGGGGTCGAGCGCCTGCCACTCGCGAGCGGCGTCCAGGAGCACGCCGTGGTCGGGCTGGGCCACCGACACCAGCAACGGCCTCCCCACGGCTCCCAGTTCGGCGCGCAGCTTGCCGTCGTCCGCGGCACCGGGGAGACGGCCCGCCGGGACCGGCGCCGGGGCGAGCCTGGCGTCCCTGGCTCCCCGGCGGCGGGCCCGGTCGACGAGGTCCCACGACGTACCGAGCACGACGGCCGCCGCGCGGGCCGCCCTGCGCTCCAGCATCCGCTGGAGCCTGGCCCGGGCGCCCTCGACGTCCGCGCTGGTGTGCCAGGTGACGACCAGCGGGGTGCCCCGGCCGCTGAGCGCGAGCCCGGCGCGCAGGGCCGCGTGGAGTCCATGGGCGTGGACGATGTCCGCGCCCGTGCACGCCGTGCGGAGGGCGGCGAGTGCCGCGGGGTCGCTGCGGCGGGGCACCGCGACGAAGAGGGCGCCGGTCGCGGGGAGGCCGTGGGCGCGGCCCGTCCCGGCCGGGGCGCAGACGGTGACCTGCACCCCCCTGGCGATCAGACCCGCCGCGAGCGAACTGACATGAGCGCTGCTTCCGGCACCGCCGCCCAGTACTTGGACCGTACGCAGCTGTGACACGTTGATCGGCTCCCGGGGCTCCCGAGTCGGTGAGGGGTACAGCGCCAAGGATGCCAGTCCGTACGCACGTTCCGGGACCGACGAAACGTTCTTCCCGCCGTCACGGCGACAGCGGGCCGAGCCACCCCACTCGTACGAGTGAGATGCGAGGCGTGGAGCTGACGCCGGCGGCCGGCTATCCGTCGGCCCGCGCGGTCTCCAGCAGTTCCTCGGCGTGCGCCCTCGCCGTCTCGGAGTCCTCCTGGCCGGCCAGCATCCGGGACAGCTCCCGCACCCTGTCCTCGCCCTCCAGGACGGTGACACCGCTCCTGGTCACCGATCCGTCCACCGTCTTCTCGACCAGGAGCTGCCGGTCGGCGAAGGCCGCCACCTGCGGGAGGTGGGTGACCACGACGACCTGGGCGGACCTGGCGAGCTTGGCGAGCCGCCGGCCGACCTCGACCGCCGCCTTGCCGCCGACCCCCGCGTCGACCTCGTCGAAGAGATAGGTCGGCACGGGGTCGGAGCCCGCGAAGACCACCTCGACGGCGAGCATCACCCGGGAGAGCTCACCGCCGGAGGCGCCCTTGGCGATCGGACGGGGCTGGGCACCGGGGTGCGGCGCCAGCAGGAGCTCGACCTCGTCCGCGCCGGAAGGCCCGTAGAGGACGCTCCGGCCGCCGATGTCGATGCCGGAGGCCTCGTCGGGCGCCTCCGTCTGCCCGATGGCGAAGGAGACCCGGGCGTGCGGCATCGCGAGCGAGGCCAGCTCCTCGGTGACGGCAGCCGCGAAACGGGCCGCCGCCTCGGTCCGGGCGTCGGTCAGTTCCTGCCCGAGGACGGAGAGTTCCGCGCGCAGCGCGTCACGCTCCGCGGTCAGCTCGCCGATCCGGTCGTCGTCGCCCTCCAGCTCGGTCAGCCGGGCGGCACCCTCCTCGGCCCAGGCGAGCACGGCGGTGATGTCCTCGCCGTACTTGCGGGTGAGCGCGGTGAGCGCGGCACGGCGTTCCTCCACCGCGGCGAGGCGCAGCGGGTCGGCGTCCAGCTGGTCGGCGTACCCGGCGAGTTCCCCGGCCACGTCCCCGAGCAGGATCGAGATCTCGCCGATCCGGTCCGCGAGTGCGGCCAGCGCGGGGTCGTGCGCCCGTACGGCGTCCAGGGACCGGCCGGCGGCGGCCACCACGGTGGTGGCGTCCACGCCCTCCTGGTCCTCCGGGTCGCCCGCGAGCGCCGCGTGCGCGAGTGCGGCGGCGGAGGCGAGCGCCTCGGCGTGCCCGAGCCGCTCGGCCTCGGCCGCGAGCTCGGTGTCCTCCCCGGGCAGCGGCTCCACCGCGGCGACCTCGTCGAGGCCGAAACGCAGGAGGTCCGCTTCCTGGGCCCGCTCCCGGGCCCGCGTGGTGAGTTCGTCGAGCTCGGTGACGACCGCGCGCAGCCGGCGGTAGGCGGCCGCGTACTTGGTGTGCGGTACGTCCACACCGTCGCCCGCGTAGCGGTCCAGGGCCTGCCGCTGCCGCGCGGGCTTGAGCAGACCCTGCTGATCGGTCTGGCCGTGCACGGCGACGAGCTCGTCGGCGAGCTCGGCCAGCACACCCACGGGTACGGATCTGCCCCCGAGATGCGCGCGCGAACGCCCTTCGGCCGAGACCGTACGGCTGACGAGCAGCGCACCGTCCTCGATCTCGCCCCCGGCCTCCTCGGCGCGTACAGCCGCCGCGTCGCCCGGGGACACCGTGATCCGCCCCTCGACGACCGCGGCCTTGGCACCGATCCGCACCAGGGCGGGGTCGGCGCGCCCGCCGAGCAGCAGCCCGAGGCTGGTGACGACCATGGTCTTGCCCGCGCCGGTCTCACCCGTCACCGCGGTGAAACCGGGTGACAGCTCCACCACCGCGTCGTCGATGACTCCGAGCGACCGTATCCGCATCTCCTCCAACACGGACATGACCTTACGAGGTCCGGCGGCCCGTGTGCGACGGGCCCCGGTGTCCGATTCACTCCCGCGGGTGTGGACACCGCCCCGGACAGCCGTCCCGCGCATCAGTGCGGAGCGCCCCGCCAGCCCTGCACAGGCAGCGCGAACTTGGCCACGAGACGGTCGGTGAACGAGGCCCGGTGCAGCCGGGCGAGGCGTACGGGCACGGCGCCGCGCCGCACCTCGACCCTGCCCCCGGCGGGCAGCTCGACGGTCCGCCGCCCGTCGCACCACAGCACCCCGTGCGGGGTGTGCGGCTGGACCTCCACGGCCAGGACCGAGGTGGGCGAGGTCACGAGCGGCTTGGCGAAGAGCGCGTGGGCGCTGATAGGCACCATCAGCAGGGCCTCGACCTCGGGCCAGACGACGGGGCCGCCGGCCGAGAAGGCGTAGGCGGTCGAGCCCGTCGGCGTGGCGCAGACGATGCCGTCGCAGCCGAAACCGGTCACGGGACGGCCGTCGATCTCCAGGACGACCTCGAGCATCCGTTCGGGCGAGACCTTCTGCACGGCGGCTTCGTTGAGCGCCCAGTCGGTGTGCACGACGTCGCCGTTGCTGCGCACGACGACGTCGAGCGTCATCCGCTCCTCGACCTGGTACGCCCGGCTGACGACGCGCTCGACGACCTGGTCCAGGTCGTCACGCTCCGCCTCGGCGAGGAATCCCACCCGTCCGAGGTTGACGCCGAGCATCGGCACCCCGGAGGCGCGGGAGATCTCGGCGCCGCGCAGCAGAGTCCCGTCCCCGCCGAGCACGATCAGCAGCTCGCAGCCGTCCACGGCGTCAGGGGTCGCGTCCGTGACGGTCTGCACGGACGGCGGCAGCGGCAGGTCCTGTGCCTCCGCGGCCAGCACCCGGACGCCGAGGCCGTTGCGCAGCAGGCCCTGGACGACGAGCTCGGCACTGCGGATCGCGGCCGGACGGCCGGTGTGCGCGAGCAGGAAGACGGTGCGTTCCGCGTCCCCGGGCTGTTCGGCGCTCCCGGGTCGTTCCTCTTCCCCGGGCTGTCCCACGTTCCCGGGTCGTTCCTCTCGCCCGGGCTGTTCCACGTTCCCGGGTCGTTCCTCTTTCCCGGGCTGTCCCACGTTCCCGGGTCGTTCCTCTCGCCCGGGCTGTTCCGCGTTCCCGGTCTGTGCCGCATGCGTCGTCAACGGGGCCCCTCCGCCACTGCACGGTCGACATCCGCGGGATCCAGCTCAGGTGCTCCGGCCCGCAGCCACAGAAAGTACTCGACATTTCCCGACGGCCCGGGCAGCGGGCTCGCCGTCACCCCCTGCACGCCGAGGCCCAGCAGACCGGCCCGGCGCGCCACCTCCCGTACCGCTTCGGCCCGCAGCTCGGGGCTGCGGACCACACCGCCGCTGCCGAGGCGCTCCTTGCCCACCTCGAACTGCGGCTTGACCATGAGCACCAGATCGGCGTCGGGGGCCGCGCAGCGCGCGAGCGCGGGCAGCACCAGACCGAGCGGAATGAAGGACAGGTCCCCTACCACCAGGTCCACCGCCTTCCCGTCGATCTGCTCCAGCGTCAACTCCCGTACGTTGGTACGGTCCTTGACGGTGACGCGTTCATCCGACTGCAGGGACCAGGCGAGCTGGCCGTAGCCGACGTCCACGGCCACGACGTGGCCGGCTCCGGCCCGCAGCAGCACATCGGTGAAGCCGCCGGTCGAGGCCCCGGCGTCCAGCGCCCGCCGTCCTTCGACTTTCAGCCCCAGCGGCCCGAACGCTGCGAGGGCGCCGGCGAGTTTGTGCCCGCCGCGCGAGACGTACTCCGGGTCGCTGTCGTCCTTGACGACGACGACGGCGGCGCTCGTCTCGACCTGGGTGGCGGGTTTGGTCGCGGTGTTGCCTCCTACGGTCACCCGCCCCGCTGCGATCAGCTGGCTCGCGTGCTCGCGCGAGCGGGCGAGCTTACGGCGTACCAGCTCGGCGTCGAGGCGGCGACGTGCCACTCCTGCCACGTTCGGTTCAGCTCCTGTTGTCGTGCGCGGGCGTCGGTGCGGGTGCGGGCCGGGCGTCCAGCGCGGTCAGCTCGTCGCGCAGCCCACGGTGTACATCCTCGTACACCTCGTGGTGGCCGGCCGCCGCGAGGTGGTCCGCATCGGCCAGCCGCTCCAGCCGCGCGTCGACACCGGCGTGCCCGGTGGGGGTGCGCGCGACACCGAGGGGTGCGGGCGGTGCGGGGTCGAAGGAGGGCTCGGGCGGCGCGGCGGGCGGTGCCGCGGCAGCTTCGGCCGCCTCACCCTGCTGCGCCGTCTCCGGACCCGGCATCCAGTCGCTCATGCGGGAACGCTACCCCGAAGGGCCGGTGTACCGTCGGTGACGATGGCGACCATGGCGGAGTGCCGCAGCGCACTCGACACACTTTCCGACAATCTGGCGGGCGCGGACGGCGACGTTCGCGGTGCCGCCGCCCTCGACCGCTCGCTGAGCTGCCACATCAGGGATCTGGACGTCACGTTCACCGGACGGCTGTCGGACGGCAGGATCACGGTGCTGGACACACTGGAGGGCCCACCCCGGGAGAAGGCCGAGATCCGGCTCGCGATGACGGGCGACGATCTGGTGGCCATGGTCGGCGGTGAGCTGAACTTCGCGAAGGCCTGGGGGTCGGGGCGGGTCCGGCTGGAGGCGGGCTTCCGCGATCTGCTGAAACTCAAGTCACTCCTGTAGCCGGTCGGCCCGGGTGCGGCGCCTTCCCCGGGGCGCACGGGGCGGGGCGCACGTGCGCCAGGAGCCCCGGCGCACCCCCGTGGGCGCTCGGGCGTGCCCCCCGCGCTCAGACGGCGACCTCGGTGCGCTTCCTGCGGGCGGCCGGGATCACGAGGGGCGTTCCCGTCTCGGGGTCGTCGATGATCTGGCACCGCATGCCGAACACCTCCTCCACGAGCTGCGCGGTCACGACGTCGCCGGGGGCGCCCTCGGCGACGATCGTGCCGTCACGCATGGCGATGAGGTGCGTGGCGTACCGGGCGGCGTGGTTGAGGTCGTGCAGCACGGCCACCAGGGTGCGGCCCTGGCTCTCGTGCAGCTCGGCGCAGAGGTCGAGTACGTCGATCTGGTGCTGGATGTCCAGATACGTCGTCGGTTCGTCGAGCAGCAGCAGCGGGGTCTGCTGGGCGAGCGCCATGGCGATCCAGACCCGCTGGCGCTGGCCGCCGGACAGTTCGTCGACGTAGCGCTCGGCGAGCTCGCCGACGCCGGTCGACTCCATCGACTCCTTCACGATCCGCTCGTCCTCCGGCGACCACTGCCGCAGCAGACCCTGGTGGGGGTAGCGGCCCCGCGCGACCAGGTCGGCGACGGTGATGCCGTCGGGGGCGATGGAGGACTGGGGCAGCAGGCCCAGGGTCCTGGCGACCTTCTTCGCGGGCATCCGGTGGATGGACTGCCCGTCCAGCAGGACGTCTCCGCCGCTCGGCCGCAGCATCCGGGAGAGGGCGCGCAGCAGGGTGGACTTGCCGCAGGCGTTGGGCCCGACGATGACCGTGAAGGAGTTGTCGGGTATCTCGACCGACAGGTTCTCGGCGATGGTCCGCTGGTCGTAGCCGAGGGTCACCGATTCCGCGGTGAGGCGCTGCATGGTCGTACTCCCGGATTCGAGGGGGTTGGTCCGCGGGGTGTCCGGCGTACCCGGTTTCATATGCGTCCCGCCCTGCGCTCGGTCACCAGGAGCCACAGCAGGTAGCAGCCGCCGAGCACCCCCGTGACCACGCCCACGGGGAGCTGGCGGTCACCGAAGGCGTTCATGGCGGTCCAGTCGGCGACGAGCAGCAGGGCTGCGCCCGTGCCCGCCGCGGCGGCCAGGTTGGGGCCGGGCGCGCGGGTGAGCCTGCGAGCGACCTGCGGGGCGCTGAGGGAGACGAAGACGATGGGCCCGGCGGCCGCGGTCGCGACGGCGACGAGGAGCACTGCGCAGCCCAGCAGGACGAGCCGGGTACGTTCCACCCGCACGCCCAGGGCGTGGGCGGCGTCGTCGCCCATCTCGATCATGCGCAGCGGTCGCCCGTACCCCAGGATCACGGGTATCAGGAGGCAGCAGACGCCCAGCAGGGGCCAGACCTGCGCCCAGTCCCGGCCGTCCAGGGAGCCGGTCATCCAGACGACCGCGCGGGTGGCGTCGACGAGGTTGGCCTTGGTGATCAGGAAGTGCGTCGCCGCGGTGAGCATCGCGGCGGCACCGATGCCGACGAGGACGAGCCGGTAGCCGTGCACGCCGCGCTTCCAGGCGAGCAGGTAGACGGCGGCGCCGGTCAGCAGGCCTCCTCCGACGGCGCCGGCGGCGACCGCGGTGGGGTCGCCGTGGAACAGCACGATCACGACGAGGGCGCCGACCGCGGATCCCTGGCCGAAGCCCAGCACGTCGGGGCTGCCGAGCGGATTGCGGGAGACGCTCTGGAAGACGGCCCCGCCGATGCCGAGCGCGGCGCCGACGAGGAGCCCGACCAGGACCCGGGGCAGCCGCAGTTCGGTGACGATGAACTCCTGCTGGAAGGTGCCGTTGCCGAACAGGGTGGTGACCACCTGGCCCGGTGACATGGCGAAGTCGCCGCTCCCGATGAGCACCACGGCCGCGAACGCCGCCGCCGCGAGCAGCAGCGCGATCACGACGAGTGCGCGGACGTCCACCCGGAAGGAGAGCCCGCCGGCCGTCCGCACGGCACGGACCGTCCTGGTGGTGTCCTGCGTGGCCTTCACAGCTGGGCCATCCTCTTGCGTCGTACGAGATGGATGAAGACGGGCCCGCCCAGCAGCGCGGTGACGATGCCGACCTGGAGCTCGGACGGGCGGGCCACGACCCTGCCCACCACGTCCGCGCCGAGGAGCAGCACGGGTGCGAGCACGGCGGCGTACGGCATGATCCACCGCATGTCGGGCCCCGTGATGGTGCGGACCAGGTGCGGGATCATCAGCCCGATGAAGACGATCGGCCCGCAGGCGGCGGTCGCGGCCCCGCAGAGCAGGGTGACGGCCACCATCGCGAGGACGCGGGTGCGGGTCAGGTGTGCGCCGAGCGCCCTGGCCGTGTCGTCGCCCATCTCCAGTGCGTTGAGCGGCCGGGCGATGAGCAGGGACAGCAGCACCCCGAGCGCGATGAACGGCCACACCTTGCCGACGGTCTCCGGATCGGCGGAGGCCAGCGACCCGACTGTCCAGAAGCGCAGCCGGTCCAGCGCCGCGGCGTCCAGCAGCTGTACGGCGTTGACGTAGCCGTACAGCGCGGCGGTGACCGCCGTACCGGCGAGCGCGAGCCGCACGGGGTTCGCGGACCGGCTGCCGCCGAGCAGGTACACCGCCACGGAGACGATCGCGGCCCCGGCGAACGCGAACCAGACGTACCCCGTCAGCGAGGTGACGCCGAAGAAGCTGATGGCCGACACGACGGCCGCGGACGCCCCGGCGTTGACGCCCAGCAGTCCGGGCTCGGCGAGGGGGTTGCGGGTCAGTGCCTGCATCACCGCACCGGCGAGCCCCAGCGCGGCTCCGACGATCAGGCCGAGCACCGTACGCGGGACCCGGACATCGCGGACGAGGACGTCGCCGTTGGTCCCCGTGTGGTGGAACAGGCCGTGCCATACGTCGGAGAGCGGAAGGGCCTTCGCGCCGACCGCGATGCTCGCCAGACACACCAGCACCAGCAGGCCTACGGCGACCAGCAGGCCCGCGGCGCGCATCGCGTGGCGCCCGGCGCGCGCGGGCTCGCCGGGCGCGGCCGCGCGGCCGGAACTCGATTCGGGGGGACTCTCGGTCAACACCAGGTTAGGCTAGCCTATCCTCCAGTCGGCCCCACTCCTCGGTGCCCGGGGGGCGCCCGGCGCCGGAACCCATCGGTGCGGGGGCCTCACGCGGCTCCGGAACCCGTCGGTGCGGGGGCCGCACCCCGGCTCAGAGCCCGTCGTCCCTCGGCCGCACGCGGCTCTAGAGGCCCAGCCTCGCCACGGCTTTCCCCGAGTCCAGGCCGCACCAGGCTCCAGAGCCCCGTCGGTGCGGGGGCCGCTCCCGGCTCCGGAACCCCCTCGGTGCGGGGGCCGCACCCGGCTCAGAGCCCGTCGTCCCTCGGCCGCACGCGGCTCTAGAGGCCCAGCCTCGCCACGGCTTTCCCCGAGTCCAGGCCGCACGCACCCTCCCCGGCGTGCGTCCACGCCGCCCCGCACAGGGCGCGCAGCCCGTCGATCGCGTCCCCCTCGCCCTCGACGGCGAGGGCGTCCTCGCGTACCTCGGCGGTCCAGCCACCGCAGCGGAAGACACCGCCCTCGACGGTCACCTCGGGCTGGCCGGTGAGCAGGCCCCGCAGATCCCGGTCGACGAAGGTCGGGCGGTACTTGGGCTCGGCCGCGAGCAGCTGCGCGGCGTCGGTCACCCCGGTCAGCACGAGCAGCGAGTCCACACCGCCGTTGAACGCGCCCTCGATGTCGGTGTCCAGCCGGTCTCCCACGACCAGCGGCCGCTCGGCCCCGGTCCTCAGCACCGTCTCGCGGTGCATCGGCGGCAGGGGCTTGCCCGCGACCTGGGGTTCGGCACCCGTCGCGATCCGTACGACCTCCACCGCCGCGCCGTTGCCCGGCGCGATGCCCCGTGCTCCGGGAATCGTCAGGTCCGTGTTGGACGCGAACCACACCGCCCCGCGCGCGATGGCGTACGCGGCCTCGGCGAAGCGGCCCCACGGGAGATCGGGCCCCCCGAACCCCTGGGCCACGGCGACCGGCTCGTCGTCGGCCGACTCCACCGGCACCAGGCCACGCTCGCGCAGGGCGACCCGCAGGCCCTCCCCGCCGACCACGAGCACCTTGGCACCGGACGGCAGCTGATCGGACATCAGCCGGGCCACCGCCTGCGCGGACGTGATCACGTCGGACGGCTCGGCCGGCACCCCCAGCTCCGTCAGGTGCTCGGCCACGGCGTCCGGGGTCCGCAGGGCGTTGTTCGTCACGTAGGCCAGGTGCATGCCGCCCTCACGGGCGGCGCCCAGCGACTCGACGGCGTGGACGATCGCATGCCCGCCCGCGTACACCACCCCGTCGAGATCGAGCAGGGCCGTGTCGTACGCCTCGCTCAGCGCCGCGCTGCTGCCGAGCGGCCGGGACCTGTACTGCTGACTCATATGCGTGCGCTCCTCTTTCCATGCCTCTCCCCCGATCATCGCGCATCACGGAAGCGCACATACGATGCCCGGATGAACACAACCGGGCACGCCGTCGGCCGGGGACTGCGGCTGATCCCCTTCCGCGGACTGCGGTACGTTCCCGAGCGGGTCGGCAGCCTGGCGGCGGTCACCTCACCTCCGTACGACGTGGTGGTGCGGCCCGACGGGCTGCACCACCTAGAGTCCTCGGACCCGCACAACATCGTGCGGCTGATCCTCCCGCAGGCGGGCACGGCCACCGCGCGCAACCGGCAGGCCGCCGACACCCTGAAGCGCTGGCTGACGGAGGGCGTCCTCGCGCCTGACCCGGTGCCCGCGCTGTACGTCTACGAGCAGCGGACCGGCGACACGCTCCAGCGGGGAGTGATCGGCGCCCTGGCCCTCTCCCCCGCGTCGGAGGGCGTGGTACTGCCGCACGAGGACGTCATGGCCGACGTGGTGGCGGACCGCGCCGACCTGATGCGCACGGCCGGCGCCCACCTCGAACCGCTGCTGCTGAGCTACGCGGGTGACGGCGGGCGGAACGGCGCGACGGCGGTGATCGAACGTGTGGTGCAGCGCCTCCCGCTGCTCACCACGACGACCGAGGACGGCGTCGGCCACCGCCTCTGGGCGGTCACCGACCCCACCGAGCGTGCGGAGATCCAGTCGGACCTCTCCCACCGCCAGGCCCTGATCGCCGACGGCCACCACCGCTGGGCCACCTACCTCCGGCTCCAGGAGGAACAGCCCGGCCCGGGCCCTTGGGACTTCGGTCTCGTCCTGCTCGTCGACACGGCCCGCTATCCGCTCCAGGTCCGCGCGATCCACCGTCTGCTGCACCGGCTGCCGGTCTCGCAGGCCCTGAGCGCCCTCGACGGCCGCTTCCGCGTCCGGTCCGTCGAAGGGCCTCTGCCCCGGGCCCTCGACGTACTCGCGGAGGCATCCACGGAGGGCAACGCCTTCCTGCTCGCCGGCGACGGCCACTTCCGTCTGATCGACCGGCCGGACGACGACCTGCTGTCCCGCACGGTCCGGTCCGACCGGCCGGAGGCATGGCGCGCGCTCGACGCGACGGTCCTGCACTCCACCCTGCTCGACGGCGTCTGGAAGATCCCCGACGCCCCGGAGCACATCGCCTACATCCACGACGCGTCGGCGGCGGTCGAGCAGGCCGAACGGCACGGCGCCACGGCGGTGCTGATGCATCCGGTACGCGAGGACGTGGTGCGGGACCTGGCCCGGCAGGGCGTCACCATGCCCCGCAAGTCGACTTCGTTCGGCCCGAAGCCGGCGACGGGACTGGTGCTGCGCAGTCTGGACATCGGCTGAGGCACCACGTGAGCCCGACAGTTGCCGGCCATGCACGGTGACGGGCTGACCGGCTGACGGGCTGACCGCCTGACAACGCTTCTGACCGGCGTCGGGCTTGCGCATCGCGTCCGGAACGAGAAAAGGGCGGCACCCGTGGTGGGTGCCGCCCCTCTCCGTCCTACGTCACATCAGCGCTCAGGCCTTCGCGGGCCCGTCCTCGTCGCTGTCCTGCCCGTCCTCTGCGGCCGGTGCGTCGCCCGGCTCGTCGGCCGGCACGTCGGTGTTCTCGTCGGTCGCCGTGTCGATGCGCTCGTCGGTCGCCGTCACGTCGGTGCGCTCGTCGGCCGATTCCTCGTCCTCACCGAGCGCGTCGACGAATTCGACGCCGTCGAGTTCGGCGAGGCGGTCGGACGCGTCGGTCGCGCCGTCCTTGTCCGCCTCCAGGGCCTTGCCGAACCACTCACGGGCCTCGTCCTCGCGGCCGGCCTCGAGGAGCGCGTCGGCGTAGGCGTACCGCAGGCGCGGCGTCCACGAGTGAACCGCGCTGGAGGCGAGCTCGGGGCTCTGCAGCGTGACGATCGCGGCGTCGATCTGCCCCATGTCCCTGCGCGCTCCGGCGGCGACCAGGCGCATCTCCACCTGGCCGGCCTTGTCCAGCTTCTGCACCTCGGGCTCACCGGCCATGGCCATCGCCCTCTCGGGACGGCCCAGTCCACGCTCGCAGTCGGCCATCACGGGCCACAGTTCCACGGAACCGGTCATCCGGCGCGAGGCGCGGAACTCCGCGAGCGCCTCCCCGTACTTCTGCGTGGCGTATGCGGCGAAGCCCGCCGCCTCACGCACCGCGGCGACCCTGGACGCCAGACGCAGGGCGATACGCGAGTACGCGTAGGCCTGCTCGGGGTCCTCGTCGATGAGACGGGCGACCATGACGAGGTTCCGCGCGACGTCTTCGGCGAGGGTCTTCGGCAGGCTCAGCAGCTCCTGCCGAACGTCCTTGTCGATCTCGTCGCCGGTGACGTCGTCGGGGATGGGGAGCCGCTTGACGGGCTCGCGGTCACGGTCGTCGCGTCCCTGGTAACCGCCACGATCGTCGCGCCCACGGTAGCCACCACGGTCGCCGCCCCGGTCGTTGTCACGACGCGGCCCACGGTCCCGGTCGCCGCCACGGAAACCGCCACCGGATCCACCACGGCTGTCGTCGCGGCGGAAGCCACCGGGGCGGTCGTCGTCGCGGCGGGGGCCGCGCGGACGGTCGTCGCGGTGCTCGAAGCCGCCGCTGGGACGGCCACCACGGTCATCACGACGCTCAAAGCCACCACCGGGACGGCCACCACGGTCATCACGACGCTCAAAGCCACCGCTGGGACGGCCGCCCCGGTCGTCGCGCTGGCCACCGCGGTAACCGCCACGGTCGTCGTCACGGCGCGGGGCACGGTCGTCGCGCCGGAAGGTGCTCGACCGGTCGTCGTCGCGGCGCGGACCACGCTCACGGTCGTCACGGCGGAAGCCGCCACCGCCGGTACCGCTGCCACGGCTGTCGTCGCGGCGGAAGCCACCGGGACGGTCGTCGTCGCGGCGGGGGCCGCGCGGACGGTCGTCACGCCGGTCGAAGCCACCACCGGGACGGCCACCACGGTCATCACGACGCTCAAAGCCACCACCGGGACGGCCACCACGGTCATCACGACGCTCAAAGCCACCACCGGGACGGCCACCACGGTCATCACGACGCTCAAAGCCACCGCTGGGACGGCCACCACGGTCGTCACGCTGGCCACCGCGGTAACCGCCACGGTCGTCGTCACGACGCGGGGCACGGTCGTCACGACGGAAACCGCCACCACCGGTGCCGGCACCACGGCTGTCATCACGACGGAAGCCGCCACCGCCGGTACCGCTGCCACGGCTGTCGTCGCGGCGGAAGCCACCGGGACGGTCGTCGTCGCGGCGGGGGCCGCGCGGACGGTCGTCACGCCGGTCGAAGCCACCGCTGGGACGGCCACCACGGTCGTCATCACGACGCGGGGCACGGTCGTCACGACGGAAACCGCCACCACCGGTGCCGGCACCACGGCTGTCATCACGACGGGGGCCGCGGTCGCGGTCGTCGCGGCGGAAACCGCCACGGTCATTGTCTCGACGAGGCGCTCCGGACCGGTCGTCACGGCCGCCTCGGAAGCCGCCCCTGTCACCACCGTCCCGGCGACGCGGCTCGCGCTCCGGACGGTCGTCGGAAGAGTTGGTGGACATGGGGGTGACTCCTGTCATCGGGTACCACAGACATTCTCGCGCAGCCGACCAAACGACGCGCTTCGGCACAAAAAAGGACCCTTGGTCCCAGCATGAACGCTGGGACCAAGGGTCCTGAAAGATTGTTCGGCGGCGTCCTACTCTCCCACAGGGTCCCCCCTGCAGTACCATCGGCGCTGAAAGGCTTAGCTTCCGGGTTCGGAATGTAACCGGGCG
>NZ_JBIAJR010000018.1:0-55998 GCF_042872025.1 Streptomyces sp. NPDC005494 | reverse complement strand
TCCTGGATACGCGCACCCGCGCCGTCGTTCAGCGACACCAGCGGCGCACCCGCCGAGATGGCCATGTCCATGATCTTGTGGATCTTCGTGGCATGGGCCTCACCCAGCGCCCCGCCGAAGATCCGGAAGTCGTGCGCGTAGACGAAGACCGTCCGGCCCTCCACCGTGCCCCACCCGGTGATCACACCATCGGTGTACGGCTTCTTCGCCTCCAGACCGAACCCGGTCGCCCGGTGCCGGCGCAGCTGCTCGACCTCCTTGAACGAACCCGGATCCAGCAGCAGCCCGATACGCTCCCGCGCCGTCAGCTTGCCCTTCGCATGCTGCGCCTCGGTCGCCCGGTCACTCGGCCCGCGCAGTGCTTCGGCGCGGATGACCGCCAGTTCGTCCGTCGCTTCCCGTGCCATGTCCAACCCCTTGTCGTGTCCGCTCGTCACGTCAGTGCCCCCGCGCACACCGCGGGGGTCACACGCGTGACGACGTAGTCGCACAGGGCGTGCAGCGCCCGGTGCGCCGGCCCCGGTGGCAGTGCGTCCAGGGCGGTCCGGGCCAGGCGGAGCCGCCGGCGCAGATGCGCCTCGGCGGCTGCCGGGGCGGGCGACGCCGCGAAGAGCTCCAGCGCGCGGCGCCGGTCGTCCGGGTCGGCCAGCGGTCCGGCCGCCAGCAGCTCCCGCAACTCGGCGCCCGCGGGCCGCCGGTCGGCGAGGGCCAGCAGCACCGGCAGGCTGGGGACCCCGGCGGCCAGGTCCTTGCCCTGTTCCTTGCCGGTGGACGAGGCGGGCGCGAGGAGGTCGAGGAGGTCGTCCGATATCTGGAAGGCGATGCCCAGCTGGCGGCCGTACGCGTCGAGGGCGCGTCCGTACGAGGCCGGGGCGCCCGCCCGGAGGGCGCCGGCCCCCAGCGCCATGGCGAGCAGCGCCGCGGTCTTGCCCGAGGTGACCTGGAAGAAGTGGGCCACGGGATCCTCGCCCTCGGCGGGCCCCGTCATCTCGCGCAGCTGCCCCACCACGAGCTCGCTCGCCACGTCCGCCTGGAACCGCACCATGTCCGGGCCCAGTTCGGCGGCGAGCCGGGCGGCGCGGGCCAGCAGCCAGTTGCCGCCCGCCACGGCGAGCCGGGCGCCCCAGAGGGCGTTGGCGCTGGGCACTCCGTGCCTCAGCTCCGCCCCGTCCATCACGTCGTCGTGGTAGAGCGAGGAGATGTGGACGAGTTCGGCGATCACGGCCGCCTCGACGACGCCCTCCCGCCACGACTCCCCGAACTCCGCGCCGAGCAGCACCAGAAGCGGGCGGAGCCTCTTGCCGCCCGCCGTCGCGATGTGGCCCGTGAGCTCGGCCACCCGTGGGTCCCCGGATTCCGCCGCGCAGTCCAGGAGGCGCTTCTCGACGGCGATCAGGGATTCCGCCGTCCGCTCGCGGAAAGACGGGTCGTGCGCAGCCATGTGGGCAAGCAGTTCGGAACCGGGCAGGGCCGTGGCAGTCATGTCCTCGTCCTTTTCTCAGCGGGCTCGCGACGTCGTGCGAGGGCACGCCGGGCACGACACGCTCCGACCCGACGGTCCGGTCCCACGACGGAACCGGACCCCCGGCGTCCCGGCAGTACGAAGGGGGGGAATCGCCTGCCGGACAGGCGGGCTCCGCAAGAGGGGCGAGCACGGCGCCTGACCCGTCCATGGAACTGCGAGCCCGTCGCGCCCGGCAAGAGCCGCTTCAGGAAGCTGCCAGCCCGCAGGGCACACGGCATCCGGTGTGCATGCAAAAGGGCCGGAGTATAGAAGAGGCATAGGTATGTGCCCAACTCTGGAGGGACCGCCCGGCAGGGGTGGTTCGAGGAGGAGGGACACATGAGCATGGGCGCCGCACCGGATCCGGCCGAGCTGCCGGAGACCCCGACGGGGACCGGGGGGCAGTGGCCGGAGGAAGCCGCGGACGGCGTACCCGGCGAGGACGGTCCGCACGAGAGCGGATACCTGGACGAGGACTCGGTCGCGGACGACCAAGGACTGCGCTGGGCCGCGTTGCTGGCGGCGTTCATCAACGACGTACAGCCCCCGCCGGCGACGCCGCCGGCCGACTGACCCGCCGCGTCCGCCGGTCAGGCACCCTCCGTGACGCACTCCGCCTCACGGACCACCAGCCTGACCAGCGGCGTGCACCGGTAGCGCTCCTGTGCCGTGAACGCGGCGGACGGGCCGCCCGGCGGGAGCGGAAGGGCTCCGCCCGGAGCCCTGTCCGCCGCGCCCCCGGCCGCCGCGCTCCCATGGGCAGTGCCCACCATCTCCAGCAGCCCGCCCTCCACCAGCGCGTCCAGAGCTCCCCGGGCCCGGTCCTCCGAGCAGTTGAGCCGTTGCGCCGCCCCGGCCGGCGAGAAGACCCCTGGTTCCGTCCGGGCCAGCGTGCGCAGGACCGGACGCAGCGGCGGCTCCAGCCGCATGACGCCCGCTCTGAGCACGCTCCACAGCTCGTGTCCCCCCTCACCCCACTCGTCCGGCCGCACCTCTCCCCTCTCCAGCCGGTCCACCAGCCTGCCCACCGGCCACAGCGGGCGGGTCACCAGCCGGGTCGCGCAGAACCGCAGGGCCAGCGGCAGCCCTTCGCACAGCGCCAGCAGCCGTGCGGTGGCCTCGGGTTCGGCGTCCAGACGCGCCTGGCCGACACGGGAGGAGAGCAGCTCCCACGCCTCCGTCTCGTCGAGACGGCCGACCGGCACCACCCTCACGCCCTCCATCGAGGCGAACTGCCGGCCGCCGCTGATCAGCACCCGGCACCCCGGGCCGCTCGCCAGCAGCGGGCTCACCTGCCGCTCGTCCAGGGCATTGTCGAGCACCACGAGGATCCGGCGGCGGGACAGCGCGCTGCGGTACAGCTGCACCCGCTCGTCCAGCGTCGGGGGCAGGTCCTCGCTCCGTACGTGCGTCAGCGCGCGCAGGAAGCTGCCGAGCACGTCCCTCGGGTCCTTGGCGCGCCCGCCCTCGTCGCGCAGATCGATGTAGAGCTGCCCGTGCCGGAACTCGTCCCGGCAGGCGTGCCCGGCGCGCACGGCCAGCGCCGAGGTGCCCACCCCGGCCGCACCGGTCAGGACGGCTCCGCGGTACGGGCCCTCCTGCCCCCTCAACACCGCCAGCACGACGGGGAGTTCGGCACGGCGCCCGACGAATCCCGCCGCGTCCACCGGAAGCATCGCGGGGACGATGCCCTCCCACGGACTGTGCGCGGCGCGCCCGGGCACTCCGGCCGGGGCGTCAGGCCCCGGCGCGGGGGGGCCCGCGCGCCGCCCGGTCAGGATCAGGGGTTCGGCTGCGACCGGCCCGGGGAGCTGCTCCAGCAGCACCGCGCGGTGCAGCGCGCGCAGCGCTGCTCCCGGGGCCACCCCCAGCTCCGCCTGGAGGACCCGGCGGCCCTGTTCGTACACCCGCAGCGCGTCCATCTGCCGGTCACAGCGGTACAGGGCTGTCATCAAGTGGCCGCGGAACGACTCCCGGGCGGGATTCTCCGCCACCAGCCTGGTGAGTTCCGGCAGGGCGGCGTCGTGCCTGCCGAGAGCCAGGACCGCCTGCATCCGCTGGTCGATCGCCCGGAGCCGCGCCTCCTCCAGCAGGGGGAGTTCGGTCCGGGCGAGGAACTCCGTGACGTCCGCCAGCGCGGGTCCTCTCCACAGCCGCAGTGCCGCTTCGAGGCCGGCGGCGGCCTCCGCGTAGCGGCGCTGCACCAGGTACTGCCGCCCCTGCTCGGCGAGTTGCTGGAAGGTCTTCCAGTCGAGCCGGGCCGATCCCAGGACCAGGCCGTAGCCACGGTGCCGGCGCACGAGCCGTACTCCGGGCTCGCAGCTGCGCCGCAGCCGGGATATGTAGGTGTAGAGCTGTGCGGACTTGGTGGCGGGCGGCTCCGGCCCCCAGAGCAGTTCGCCGAGCCACAGGTCGGAGACGAACCGTCCCGGGGAGATGAGGAGGGCCGCGAGTACGGTGCGCTGCTTGGCGGCGGTGAGCGGGACCCGGGCCCCCCGGTCCCAGATCTCCGTGGGGCCGAGGATCCTGAACTCCATCGGCGCGCCCGGCTCCTGCCGTCCCGGCGGCCCGGGCCGCCACCCGCCCTGGTGCGGGGGAGTCATCCGGCAGACGCTTCGCCCAGTCGCAGCGCCGCGTCGATCACGGCACCGCCGAACTCACGCGAGGGCTCCCTGGTCAGCACCGAGGCCGGGCCCGAGAGGGAGAGCGCCGCGACCACCCGGCCCCCCGGCCCCCGCACGGGAGCGGCCAGTGTCACCACGTCCGTGTCCCAGGTGCCGAAGCTCTGGGCCCAGCCGCGCCTGCGTACCTGGGTCAGCGCGGCCGCGGTGAAACGGGCGCGGGTGACGCCCGCGTAGAGCACCTCGGGTTCCTCCCAGGCGAGCAGCACCTGCGCCACCGCTCCGGATCGCAGGGTGAAGGCGGTACCCACCGGCACCGCGTCCTTCCCCGCCGTGGTGGTCTCCGCACCGGCCACGCACAGCTGCACGTCCTCCCGGCGCCGGTACAGCCGGGCGCCGGCCCCGGTCCGGTCGCGCAGGTCCGCCAGGACGGACCCGGCCAGGGCCAGCATGCGGTCACCGTGCACGACCACCGCCATCTCCCCGAGCCTGGGCCCGAGCTGGAACCGGCCCTTCGCGTCACGGGTCACCAGCCGGAGCCTCTCCATCGCCTGGGCCAGGCGGTGGGCGGTGGGCCGTGTCAGCCCGGTGACCACGACGATCCTGGACAACGATGCGGGGCCCTCCTCCAGCACGCTCAGCAGCAGGGAGGCCTTGTTCAGCACGCCGACCCCGCTGTCGTGAGGGAGAGGGAGGTCCGTGCAGGACAAGGTGGTCATCGAACACCCTCCAGTGACTCGGCCCGCGCACCGGCCGGTTCGGCGGCCCGCACGATCAGGTGGAAGTGGCCGCCGGCGGAGGCCGGTCCGGCGGGGCCTGCTTGAGGCGGCGTTCCCGGCCGCGCTCCGGGCGAGGCCGCCTGGTGCGGCGGCTCCGGCCACGCGCCGGGAAGGGCCGTGCGAGGCGGCGTGGCCGGCGGCTCTCCGGGACGGGCCGCGTGGGACGGCGACCGCGGCGGCCTTCCGCTGACGGCCCCCGGGCTGTGGCGGCGGAACCGTCCGCCGCCCGTGCCGGCCTTCATTCTGTTCGCACCTCGCGTCGGCGGTACTTCATGGCGGTACTGCGACGGGGCGCGCGGGCGGGCCCCGGTCGACGCAGCCAGTTGTAGTCGTCCGCCTCGCGGCCCGACAACGGCAACTACAGGAAGCTGCCAGCCCGGGGCCGCCCCACGGCACGTCAGGTGCCGTCCGACGGGGGCTTGGTCGCCTGCGGTGGACTCTCCATGCCGCCCAGCAGCCCGAGTTCGGCGGCCCGCACGCCCGCCTGGAAGCGGGAGGTCGCCTCCAGCAGCGTCATGATCTCCGCGACGTAACGCCGGTAGGTGCGTACGGACACGATGAGTTCGCGCGCCGCCACCTCGTCGGTGACCCCGGCGCGCAGCGCTCCGAGTATCTGCCGGGCGAGGTCCGTACGGCAGTGGTCGCCGAAGGTGATGCGCGCGTACGCCGGCACGGCGTTGCGCCACACCCCCTCGTAGAGCGTGCGGAGCGTGCTGATGACGTCGGGGACCCTGATGAGCGACGCCCGGCGGCCGGTCGAGGACTCGGCCGACACGAGCGCCACCGCTCCGTCCACGATCACGCCCTGCAGGGGTGGCACACGAGCAACCCGGATCTCGATGGGCGAGCCCAGTGCGAGCTGCTCGCGGACGAAGTCCTCGTCGATCATGGCCGGCGAACACAGCAGCCGGAGACGCACGGTCTCGGGCACCACGTAGGTCAGCTCCCGCAAGGGCCCCTTGGCGTCCGTGCCACAGCTCGGGCCGGAGGCAAGCACCACGTCGATGGTCGACCGGGCCTGCAGCACCAGCTTGCGCGCCTCGCCCAGCAGCTCCTCCCTCCTGCCGTCCACGGCGACGATCTGACGGTCCCAGGAGACCCTGTTGCGATGCCTCTCCACCGTCGACTCGATGAGGGCCCGGACCTGGAGCAGGGTCCGCTCTATGGCGTCCTGCCCCTCTTCCGGCCCCTCCGGCCCCCCGCCCGGCGGCCCGGGCGGTTCCTCGGCTCCCCTGCCGGGTCTGCGCCCTTCGCCGCCCGCTTCACTCGGGTCCGGCCCTGGTGTGGTTCTGCTCATCTTCCTGTTGCCCCCGTTGATCCCCTGTGGGGGTGTCACTGCACGGCCCGACAGCTCAGCCCCGCTCCAGCAACCCCAGCTCCACCGCGCGAACTCCCGCCTGAAATCGCGAGTTCGCCCCGAGTACGCGCATGATCGCGGCGACATGGCGCCGGTAGGTACGCAGTGACACGTCGATCTCCCGCGCGGCCACGTCGTCGGTGCGCCCCGCACGCAGCTGCTCGAGGATCTGCCGCGCCAGCTCGCCCCGCAGACTGCGGTCCAGCCGGAGCTCGTCGGCGACGGGGCGGGCGACGGCCCAGGCCCCGGCGAAGAGCAGATCGAGCGCTCCCACCGCCGCGGGGTCGGTGACCACCGCCGCGTGCCTGCCCCCGGAGCCGTCACCGGACTGGACCAGGGCGGTCCTGCCGTCGACGATCAGCGCCTCCCTCAACTCACCCCTGGTCATGCGCACTTCCAGGGACGTCTCGGCGAAGTGCCGGCGGCTGTCGGCGGACAGTTCGAGTGCCCGGCCCGCCGCGAGCAGCCGCACGGCCAGCTGGCCCCGCCTTCTCGGGGTCGCGGGAGGCGCCACAGCAGCGGCCACCGCCCTGATCACCACGGCCGAATGCTTCCAATTGCCGGTGACCGCGAGATGCGCCGAATACTTCGCACCCGCCATGACGCGCTTCACGGCCCTGTCCACCGAGCCGTCGTCCGCCCGGACCAGCAGCGACGCGCCACCAGGCCGGCTGCGGTGCATCGACACCGAGGACTCGATCAGCGCCCTCGCCTCAAGGAGAGCGCGCTCCACGGAGTCCGCCCCGCATACACCCTCCGGCGCATCCGTCACCCCCGAACCCATTCCGCTCCTTCGTCACTGATTCAACCAACCGGTAAACAATCACCAGCGCTGGATTGTCTCGCCCAAAGGGCTCCAGGCGCCTAATGAGACCGACCGGTAAATCGTTTACTTATCCGGGGGACACTTACGCGCCATCGCCCTACTTTCTCAGACATTAGATCTCGGGCGTGAACCAGTCAACGGCCCACGGGCACAACCGGACGGACGCGATCCGCGATTTCGCCTTGGGCCGACCCGGGCCCGGTACCGGGGCGCGCAAATGTCATCAAGCTGCATCCGGGCCCGCTATTCAGGCCCTCCACATTCCGCTTACCCTGCGGTATGTGATCATGTAACTACACAACGGAGCCGATGCTGTCCGGTAATGGCCATCCACCCCTGGAACGGGACGGGCCCACACGCCCTCCACCCCGGCGCCAGGGCCCAGGCTCCAGGGCCCACGTCTGGGCCCAGCGTGGGCCCAGACGTGGGCCCCGCACTCCCGGCCGCCGCGTCCGGCGCCGATCCGCACGCAACCCCTCCGGCCCACCCGGAAGACGCGGCCGGGGTGCCGACGGCGACAGCACGACCACCCGCCCCACCAGGGCGCCAATGGCCTGGACCACCGACGGCGTCCACTCCCGCTGCCCATTCGGGATCATCCCTTTCACCTGGCCTGTCGGCCCCGGCCGGAGCCGCTCGGGGCAGGCGTCCCGCCCCGAGCGGCTCCGCGACTCCGGACGCGGAAGGGGCCGCGCGCACGGCGTCCCCGCCCGCCCCGCCTTCGGTCCGCGGAGCGCCGGGGTCCGTCCGGCCCGCACCGGGGCGGCGAGGGGCGCGCACCGGGCCACTCCGGGCAGCCGGGCCACACGTGACGCGTCCGCCCGCGCACCGGGCTGCAACCGCAGCGCGGTCACACAGCGTCTCCATAGGTGTGAACGCTCTTCATCGAGACTGACCGCGCGAGCGAATTCAGGCAGCACCCGTCCGATATTCCGCAGTACGTCCCCCTGCCCGCAATGCTGCGTTCTACACCCGGCCAACAACCCGCCACTCCACCGGATCGTTTTATTACCTGTGGGTAGCGAAATCAACTCGCGGATAATCACCGCGAGACTTCAGCCTGCGCAAAAATCCGGCGGCGCTCGGAGAATGCGCGCGGGGCACCTCATGTTTCCTCCGAGGCAAATAACGAATCGCCCGCCCGGGGGCTCCCGCGGACGCCCGTCCGTAGCCGGCCGCACCCGGGAAGGTGGCCTCCGGACGCCCTCGGTCCGGTCTGCCGGGGCCGCCGCTATCCTCGACCACGGTCCGCCACGACCGTACGGGGGAGGAAGCGCACATGGAGAAGCTGGGCTCCGGCGATCCGCAACGCATCGGCACGTACCGCCTGTTGGGACGGCTCGGCGCCGGTGGCATGGGGCAGGTGTTCCTGGCCCGCTCGGACCGGGGCCGTACCGTCGCCATCAAGCTGGTCCGGCCCGAACTCGCGGAGCAGCAGCACTTCCGCGACCGCTTCCGCGCGGAGGTGCAGGCCGCTCGGCAGGTCGGCGGCGCCTGGACCGCACCGGTGCTGGACGCCGGGGTGGACGACGCGGTGCCCTGGGTGGCCACGGGATATGTCGCCGGCCCCTCGCTGCACCTCGTCGTCTCCGGACGCCGGGGCCTCCCCCCGGCCGAATCGGGGGCGTACGGTCCGCTCCCGGAGCGCTCCGTCCGCGCGCTGGGTGCCGGGCTGGCGGGGGCCCTCCAGGACATCCACCGCGCCGGGCTGATCCACCGTGACCTGAAGCCGTCCAACATCCTGCTGACGATCGACGGCCCCCGGGTCATCGACTTCGGTATCGCGCGCGCCCTGGACACCGTCACCGACGGCGGCCTCACGCGTACGGGAGCGGTGATCGGCTCACCCGGCTTCATGTCCCCCGAGCAGATGCGGGGCGAGCGCGTGACGACGGCGTGCGACGTCTTCTGTCTCGGCTCCGTGCTCACGTACGCGGCGACCGGCCGGCTGCCGTTCGGCGCTGCGGACAGCGCGATCCACGCGCTGATGTTCCGCATCGCGCAGGAGGACCCGGACCTCACCGGCGTACCCGTGGACCTCGTCGAGCTGATCCGGGACTGCCTGGCCAAGGACCCGGCCGCGCGGCCGTCGACCGACGCCGTCCTGGAGCGCCTCGGCGACGCGGACACGAAGGAGCCGTGGCTGCCCGGCGCGCTGATCGCCCAGCTCGGGCGGCACGCGGTGGAGCTCCTGGACTCGGAGGATCCGGAGGAGGGCGGCCCGGCACGGCCCCCGTCGGCCCAGGCCGGCCCGCCGACGCCCGCGCAGACCGCCCCGGCGGACGTCGCCCCGCCCGTACCGGTATCCCCCGCAGCCCCCGCGCCCGCCCGGGCAACCCCGCCCGTACCGGCACAGCCCGCGCCCGCCCGGGCAGCCCCGCCCGTACCCGCGCATCCCGCGCCCCCCGCGCCCGCCCGGACGGCCCCGCCCGTGGGGCCCGCGCACCCGGCCTACGGTCCGCCGTCCGCCGCACCCGTCTCCGCGGGCCCACCCGGTGGCGCGTACGGGCCACCCACGCTGATCGGGCCGCCCGGCGGCGCTCCGCAGCCGTCGTACGGCTACCCGCAACAGCCCGCCCCCGGTTACGGATTCGGCCCCACTCCGCCGTACGGCCCGCAGCCCGGCCACCTCACCGCGCCCGTGCCCGTGCGCCGTCGCGGTGCGGGGACCATGTTCGCGCTGTTCGCGGTCGCGGTGCTGGTCGCGGTCGGCGCGGCCTGGGGGGTCTACGCCCTCATGACGAAGGGCGACGGCGACACGACGGCCTCGCCCACCACGGCTGCCCCGTCGCGCGACACCTCTGACGGTTCGTCCGGTGACGCCACCGGCTCGCCCACGCAGGACGGAACGGCCCCTGACCCCAAGAGCGCGGACGGGCCCGTCCCTTCCGGCTATCTGGGTACCTGGACGGGGACCATCGGCGGTGGCGCCGGCGCGTCCACCCGGCGACTCGTGATCCAGCAGGGTGAGGTCGGCGACACCGTGCTGTCCCTCACCGCCGAGGGCCCGCTCGGCTCCGGCGGCTCCTACCGCTGCGTCTTCCAGGCCGATCTGGAGACCTCGCCCGGCTCCGGCGCCTCCGTCCGTATCGGGCCCTCCCGGGTCACGTCCGGTGAGCCCATGTCCTCGTGCACCCCGGGCAGGCCCACCGTCCTGACGCTGCTGCCCGACGGCAGCCTGCGCCGCGAGATCACGGCCACCGGCGAGAGCCTGACGTACACCAAGGAGGGCTGAGCGGCTCAGGCCGCGAGGTCCACGGCGCGGAACGCGAGCCACAGGTCGTACCGCGCGCTCGGTGTCCGGAGCAGCGACCGGCGCAGCAGTGCCTCCAGCCGGGTGAGCCGCTTGCGCGCACCGGGCACGGAGATGCCGAGCCGGTCGGCGGCCGGGCTCAGCTGGGCCTCGCAGGCCAGCCATGTCCGCAGGGTCTCCTCGCCCGTGGGGCCTGCCCGGGCGAGCAGGCCGAGCTGGTGGACGGCCCATTCCTGGAAGCCGGGGGCCCGCAGGACCGTGTCGAGGTCCTCGGACGCCCGGGCGCCCCGCGGGTGCGGGTGGTGCAGCGCGGGTGTGGCCCTGATGCGCAGGGCCAGGTCGACGGCCGCCTGGTCCGCGACCCGGTTCAGGTCCAGGCCGAGGAGCTCCTCCACGAGCCGGAGACGGGCGGCCAGGGTGTTGCGGTGGATCTTCAGGTGCTGGGTGGCGTGGGAGGAGAAGGCCAGCCAGGACGCGACGGTCGCCGCGAGTTCCTGACTGCCGGGGTCCTGCGCGCGGCGCGGCCGATGAGCGAGCAGCGGGGCGAGGAGGGCGTCGGCCCACCGGGCTCCGGCGGCCCCGGCGACCAGCGCGGGTTCCGGCGCGGCGCCGAACCTGGAGTGGCGCCCGGGGAGTCCACGGGCGACGGCGAGGGCGTGGAAGGCCTGCTGGTAGGCGGTCGCGGTGTCGGGCAGCCGCACCTCCTCGCTGACCCCCACCACACAGTCGTCCACGAGGCCCGCGACGGTCAGGTCGAGCGTACGGCCGCCGTCCGGCCGCTCCGCTCCGGCTTCCTCGTCCGCCGGCATGATCAGGATCAGATGGCGGGCGTACACCGGGCAGCGCACGATCCAGGTGCGCCCGCCCGAGGCGTCGGCGCAGATCCGGGCCACCTCGTCGCGCTGTCCGCCGGAGCACTCGACGACGCAGACGCGTACCGGATCGGGGAGCTTCGGCCGTAGGGCGCCCGCCACCTGACGGGCGATGGAGAGCTGACCTGTCATCAGCAGGTGCAGCACGGCTTCGCGGCCACGGGATTCGGCGAGATCCACGCGCCGCCGCTTGCGTTCGACGCTCTCCGTCGCCCAGGACAGGGCCAGCGGCATCACCGCGTCCGCCGCCAGGGTGGCGAGCCCGGCGGGCAGCGGTCCGCGGGCGACGAGCGCGAGGACGGGGCCGCCGTCGTCCGGTGCCTGGTGGAGGGGCAGCAGCAGCGCCGCGCAGTCGTCGTCCTCCAGGGAGTACGACCCGGCGCCGCGGGCCGCGAGTTCCCGCACCGCGCGGGAGGCGAACGTCGCCGCCTCGTGCCCCGGCCACCTGGTGTTCCCGGCCACGGCCTGGAGCACCGTGCCGTCCCGGTCGACCATCCCGGCCCACCCGTCCGCCCTCCGGGCCAGTCTGCGCAGCAGCTCCGGCGATCCACCGGTCCGTGCCAGCCGGTACATGAGCAGTACGTCGTCGGCCCGGTCCCGCCCGTTCACGCGTCCCCCGCTCCTGCCCGAAAACCGGAGTGCAGAGTACCGGTACGGCTGTGCGGTTCGATACCCGTCGCACGTCACACGGTGCGAATTGAATCTCCCGGCCCACCGCCCGGCCGCCCTAGAGTCCCGAGCGTGCTCCGGAGCGTTCGGAGGGCGTCGGGGGACGCCGGAACGGCCCGGAGCCGGAGCAGGACGAGGATGTCGGGGGACGTCCTCGAGGCGCGGCGGCAGCGGCTCACGGGGGTGGTCGCTGTCGTCGGCGCCGCTGACTGTCAGTGATGCCGCCCAGCGTGGATCTCGACCGTGCCGTACTCCGGACGAGAGGCCCCTGACGTGGAGTTCCGCATCGACCGAGGCGCACTGACCCTACGTGTCCCGTGCGGCCCGGGTGCTGCCCGCGCGTTGCCCCGTCCCCGTCCTGGGCGGCCTCCTCCTGGTCGTGGGCGCCTCCGGCCGGCTCCGGTTCTCCGGGCTGGACTTCGAGGCCTCCGCCCGTGTCGAGACCCGGGTGCGCGCGGTGCGGGCCGGGAAGGTGGTGCTGCCCGCCCTCCTGTGACCCGCCGCGGAGGAAAGCTCACGCGCAGGGCCCTCGCGTGCGGGCCCTCGTTGGGAAGACTTCGCGGGGGCGACTGCACGAGGGGGGGAAGGCCTCGCAAGGGCGACTTCGCGAGGGAAGGCCTCGCAAGGGCGACTTCGCGAGGGAAGGCTTCGCGGGGGAAGGCCCGCTCCGGCGCCCCGCCCCGTGCTCACGCCGGGAGCGTCGCCTTCTCCCCGACGGCGGCGAGCAGCCAGATGGGGAACTCCGGATCGGCCTGGCCCACGGCGAGACCGGTCCACCGCGTGCTCCCCGGTACACGCCACACCTGCATGCTCCCCGCGAGATTGCAGAGCTGCCCCATGGGCTCCGGGGGAGCGTCGGAGCCTTCCCCGCCCTCCAGGTAGGGCCAGAGGTCGACGGTCTCCGGCTCGCCCCATCTCTCGCTCAGCGCGGAGGCCAGCACGCTGAATTCGGCTTCGATCTCCTGCTCCGCCGGCTCGATGAACTCGGGGGACCGGTCGTCCCAGAAGTCCTGGCTCGCCCGCAGGATCACCAGGTGATGTCCGGGGCCGCTGCTGCGGACGCCGCTGTCCTCGCTCTCCTCCCCCGCGGGGTACGGCAGGCCGAGGACGGAGTCGATCAGGGCGAGGCGCGCCTCGGTCGTCGTGGGCGGTGTGCTGTTGCTGTCCGTGTTCATGGTGCGTGATCCTGCCAACCGCCCCTGCGGCCACGCGCATCGGGGCGCGCCCGGCCGCTGCCGGACGCGCCCCGTTCCCCGGGGTGGGGAGGGTTCAGCAGCTCAGGTTCGAGCCGGGCGTCGTGCCGAGGATCTGCACGAACGCCTGGTACTTGTTGATGCGGCTCTGGACCTGGGCGGGGTTGCCGCCGTTGCACTCGATGCTGCCGTTGATCGAGCGGATGGTCTCACCGAAGCCGGCGCCGTTGACCATGGCGTTGTGGGGCGTCATGGTGCCGGGGCCGGACTGGGTGTTCCAGTACCAGAGACCGGTCTTCCAGGCCACGGAGGCGTTCTGCTCCACCTGCCAGGGGTTGCCGAGGAGGTCGATGCCGAGTGCGTCACCGGCCGCCTTGTAGTTGAAGTTCCAGCTGAGCTGGATCGGGCCACGCCCGTAGTAGGCGGCCTGGCCTGCCGGGCAGCCGTAGGACTGGCTGGTGTCGCAGTAGTGCGGGTAGTTGGCGGTGTTCTGCTCCACGATGTGCACCAGCCCGCCCGTCTCGTGGCTGACGTTGGCGAGGAAGGCGGCGGCCTCCTGCTTCTTCACCGTGTCGCTGCCGGTGTTGGCGAAGCCGGGGTAGGCACTCAGCGCCGCGGTGAGGCCGCTGTAGGTGTAGAAGGAGTTCCGGCTCGGGAACATCTGGTTGAACTGGGCCTCGCTGACCACGAAGCCCGAGGGGTTGGGGGTGCCGGGGTCCGTGCCGCCGCCGGTCCCGCAGGTGCCCTGGTCGGCCCAGACGTCGGCCGTTCCGGGCCGCTCGTTCTGGGTCCACCACTTGGCGGACCAGTTGTGTCCGTTGTACGAGGCGGAGCCGCCGCCCCAGTAGACGGCGGAGGCGCTCCAGGCGGGTGCGCAGGTGGCGGCCGACGCCGTGGAGGCGGGGAGGAAGACGAACGTCGCGACGACCGCGCCCAGCGCGGCGATCAGGCTCATGACACGTTTGATCACGCGATCACTCCTTCGGCGCGGCGCCGCGTTGAGCGTGCGCCGCCATGGGGGGGTAGAGCCACTCAAGCGTCGATGGTCTGGACCTGTCAAGGTCTAGACCAGAACTCGACCCTCACGGAGCAGCGCCCAACTCGCGCTCCCCGAACCCTTGTTGAACACAAGACGAACTTCGACGGAAGGATCCCGGCGGCTCTCCCGCGGCGCGCGACCGAGTCGTACGGTGACGCCGACCGGCACATCGCACCCACGAGGGAGCGCCAGAACCATGGAGTGGTTCAGCCCCGAGAACGTCGTCGCGGTCCTCACCGCGGTCCTGGGCGTACTCACCTCGGCAGGCGTCCTCTGGTACGAGCGCCGGGTCCCCCGCCGCAAGCGCATCGGCTACCGCGTCCAGATGGACACCCCGATAGGCAGCGAGGTGAGCCAGGGGCGGGCCAACGTGCGGCTCGGCCTCTTCGACGAGACGCCGGACATGGCCGACGCCACCCTCGTCCTGCTGCGCATCGAGAACGACGGCTCCCAGTCGATCGCCGACGAGGACTACACCGGGCGCGGCGACCTCCACGGCCTCACCGCCGAGTTCACCGGCCGCACGGTCCGGGGTATCGCGGTCACCCACTCACCGGGCGCCGATCACCTCATGGACCACTTCACCTCCGCCGCCGTGCGCCACAACGGCTCCCTGATCCAGCTGCCCCGCGTCCCGCTCAACCGCAACGAGCACTTCAAGCTCCTCGTCCTGCTGACCGGTTCGCAGGTGGGCGGTCCCATCAAGGTCACCGGCGGCATCCGCGACGGGGTGGTGGCCCCGAACACCGCCGCACGCCCCGACGAGAAGCCTCCGATGTTCGGCCGGGCCGCGAGGATCATCACCGTGGCCCTCACGGTCTGCGTGCTCGCGCTCGCCGGCATCATCGTCGTCCGGGACGACACCCCGCCCCCGCTGGACTGCGCCACGGGCACCCTCACCCTCACCGGCTCCACCGCCTTCCGCCCGGTCCTGGTGGAGCTGGAGAAGAAGTACGAGAAGGAGTGCGAGGGGTCCAGCATCGTCGTGGACACCCACGGCAGCAACGCCGGCGTGCGGGAACTCGACGCCAGGGGCGCCAGGAGCGGATCGTCCGGCTCGCCGTCGCTGATCGCACTGTCCGACGGCCCGAAGCCCTCCGGCCTCGCCAAGCTGCGCGAGAAGCCGGTCGCGGTCTCGCTCTTCTCCCTCGTCGTCAACGACAGCGTCCCGGTGCGCGACCTCTCGCTCGACGAGATCAGACGGATCCACCGCGGCGAGATCCGCAACTGGAACCAGATCGAGGGCGGACCCGACCTGGAGATCCTGCTGGTCAGCCGTGACGCCAACTCCGGTACCCGCGAGGTGTTCCAGCGCCGCGTACTCGACGGCAACGAGCTCGCCGCGTCCTCGCGCGACTGCACCACCAAGGACGACCCCCGGGCCCCGGTCGTCCGCTGCGAACTCGACGGCACGGACCAGGTGTTGCCCAAGGTCGCCGAGCTCGACGGCGCCATCGGCTACACCGAACTGCGCGCCGGTGCGGTTCCCGACGGCGCGCACCGGGTGACGATCGACGGCATCACGCCCTCGGTCGAGACGATCGACACCAGCGGCTATCCGTACCAGGAGATCGAGTACGCCTACACCTACGGCTCCCCGCCCGCGAACAGCCTGGTCTCCAGCTTCCTGAACTACCTCGACAACTACGGCGAGGAGGTCATGCGCGCCAACGGCCACCTGCCGTGCGCGACGCCGAAGGGCATGCGCATCTGCGGCGCGGGCTGACGGCCCCCTACCGGGGTAGGGGGCCAGGACAGCACCCTCCCCCGCACGGACGACGGCACCCTCCCCGCACACGCCCCCGCCCCGCACACGGACGACGGCGGCCTCCCGCACACGCGCCCGCCCCGCACGGACGACGGCGGCCGGCCCTTCCGCGAGGAAGGACCGGCCGCCGTCGTGTCGTCTCCTAGAGGAAGGAGTTGATCTCGATCGTCTCGGTACGGCCGGGGCCGACACCGATCGCGGAGATCGGGGCGCCGGACATCTCCTCCAGCGCCTTCACGTACGCCTGCGCGTTCTTCGGCAGGTCGGAGAAGGTCTTGGCCTTCGTGATGTCCTCGGACCAGCCCGGCAGCGTCTCATAGATCGGCTTCGCGTGGTGGAAGTCGGTCTGGCTGTACGGGAGTTCCTCGACGCGCTTGCCGTCGATCTCGTACGCCACGCACACCGGGATCTGCTCCCAGCCGGTCAGCACGTCCAGCTTGGTGAGGAAGAAGTCGGTGAGGCCGTTGACCCGGGTCGCGTACCGCGCGATCGGGGCGTCGAACCACCCGCAGCGGCGGTCACGGCCGGTGGTGACACCGCGCTCGCCACCGATCCTGCGCAGCGCCTCGCCGTCCTCGTCGAGAAGTTCGGTCGGGAAGGGTCCCGCACCGACGCGCGTGGTGTAGGCCTTGAGGATGCCGATGACCCGGCTGATCTTCGTCGGGCCCACGCCGGCTCCGGTGCAGGCGCCGCCCGCGGTCGGGTTCGACGAGGTGACGAAGGGATACGTGCCGTGGTCGACGTCCAGCAGCGTGCCCTGGCCGCCCTCGAAGAGGACGACCTTGCCCTCGTCGATGGCGTCGTTCAGGATCAGCGTCGTGTCGGCGACGTACGGCTTGATCTGCTCCGCGTACTGGAGCATCTCCTCGACGATCTTCCCGGCGTCGATCGCGCGGCGGTTGAAGACCTTGGCCAGGAGCTGGTTCTTCTGCTCCAGCGCCGCTTCGACCTTCTGCTCCAGGATGGACTCGTCGTAGAGGTCCTGGACGCGGATGCCCACGCGGTTGATCTTGTCGGCGTAGGTCGGGCCGATACCGCGCCCGGTCGTGCCGATCTTGCGCTTGCCGAGGAAGCGTTCGGTCACCTTGTCGACGGTGACGTTGTACGGAGTGATCAAATGAGCGTTGCCGCTGATCAGGAGCTTGGACGTGTCGACGCCTCGCTCGTTCAGACCGCTCAGCTCGGAGAGCAGGACCGCCGGGTCGACGACGACACCGTTACCGATGACCGGAGTACACCCCGGCGACAGGATTCCGGAGGGGAGGAGATGCAGTGCGTACTTCTGGTCGCCTACGACAACCGTGTGGCCGGCATTGTTGCCGCCCTGATAGCGCACCACATAGTCAACGGACCCACCGAGCAGGTCGGTGGCCTTCCCCTTGCCCTCGTCACCCCACTGAGCACCGAGCAGCACAAGTGCGGGCACAGGCGTACACCCCTTCCGGGCGGGGCATGTCCAAGGTCAGGGGGCGTACGTAAAGGTCGTACCTGCCGTACGACGATGTACGGCAAAGCCTGAGCCGTCGAACCGGGTGCCCCGGAATAGACGAAGCCCCTGGCGCAATAGCGCAAGGGGCTCTTGCACCAAGATGCTACCCGAGGAAGGACCGAGGTGTCGGCTGCAGAGCCCCCCGGCGACGGCGACCACCAGCTACTCGTGCTCATCGACCCCCTTGCCCGCCGCTACGACGGCGAGTCCGTGCGCATCGCGAAGGACGTGCTGAGCGCCGGTGCGCACGCCAAGATCTGCCTCCCGGACAGCCCCGACGAGTTCGCCAGGGCCCTGTCGCGGCGGGGTGCCAGACGTCCGGTGGTCGTCGGTGACGACCACGCGCTGCTGCGCGCCGTGTCCCAGCTCCACCGGGAGCGGGAGCTCTCCGAGGGCGCGCTGTCCCTGATCCCGGTCGGCGCCGCGCACTCCCTGGAGCTCGCGCACGCGCTGGGCGTGCCCAGGGGAGCGGTCGCCGCGGCCCGCACGGTGCTCGACGGGGCCGCCCGCCGGCTGGACCTGCTGGTCGACGACAGCGACGGGGTCGTCCTGGGCGAACTCCGCATCCCCGCGGCGAGCACCCGGCCCGGCCCGCCCCACACGGTCTGGGACACCTGCCGCAGCCTCATAACGTCCCTGGTCCGCCCCGCGCCGCCCTCACCTTCGGGTCCGTCCCGGACGCACCGCCTGCGGGTCGAGGCGGACGGGGTCCTGCTGAACGACCTGGACCGTCCGGTCGAGGGCGTCTCGGTGACCGCCCAGGGAGACGGAGGACTGGCGGACGTGGTGATCCACACGACCTCGGGCGAGACCCTCGCGTCGGAGGCAAAGGCGGTCACGGTCGCGGGTCCGGACTTCCGCTATCGCGCGGACATACAGGTGGCGGGCCCGGTCAGGAGCCGTACGTGGACGGTCCGGGCGGGAGCGTGGCAGCTGATACTCCCGGCGGCGGACGGCTGACCGCACCGAGGCCGGAGGCCGGGCCCGGGAGGGCGGGAAGGCAAGAGGCCGGAACGCCCTCAGCCCTGTGGTTTCCGGCTCTCCCGCCACCGGTCCAGGACACCGGCCAGTTCGGTCTGCATGAACTCGAAGAACTCGGCCGTCTCCTTGAGCCGCGCGCCGGCCGGGGTGTCCTCGCCGAGGGAGCGTGCGCCGTCCCTCAGGGTGCGCTCCCACCGGGTCAGCACCTGGTCGCGGTTGGCGAAGGTGGCGTACCAGATCTCGTCGTGCAGGCGGTAGCGGTCCCGGCGTGAACCGGGGTCCCGTTCACGGCCGACCATGCTGACCTGGGTGAGATAGCTGATCGCGCCCGACACCGCCGCCGGGCTGATCTGCAGCTGCCGGCCGAGGTCCGCCGAGGTCATGGAGGCGTCGTCGTCCGCGAGGAGGGCCGCGAAGACGCGCGCGGCCATCCGCTGCATCCCCGCCTCGGCCATCTCGGCCGCGAAGCGCTCGACGAACCGCGCGGCGGCCTCCTCGTCGCGCCCGCCGGCCGCTCCTCCCGCGTCCGCGCCCTCGGTCCCGCTGGTCATATCCCCCGCCGTCTCCGCCGCCCAGGTCATGGCCCAACTTTATACGGTTCCTTAACTTCACAAATTTATGAAGCCCGCGTACGTTCAAAAGTATGTCGAAGGCAATCAGCGTCGCCGGACTGCACAAGTCGTTCGGCCGGACGCGCGCGCTGGACGGGCTCGACCTCGCCGTCGAGGCCGGCGAGGTCCACGGCTTCCTCGGACCCAACGGTGCCGGGAAATCCACCACGATCCGCGTCCTCCTGGGGCTGCTGCGCGCCGATTCGGGCGCGTCCCAGCTGCTCGGTAAGGACCCGTGGCACGACGCCGTCGAGCTGCACCGGCGCCTCGCCTACGTCCCCGGCGACGTGGAGCTCTGGCCGGGTCTCACCGGCGGGGAGGCCATCGATCTGCTCTCGCGTCTGCGGGGCGGGGCCGACAAGCGGCGCCGTGACGAGCTGATCGAGCGCTTCGGACTCGATCCGACGAAGAAGGGCAGGGCCTACTCCAAGGGCAACCGCCAGAAGGTGGCCATCGTCGCGGCCCTGGCGTCCGACGCGGAACTGCTGCTCCTGGACGAACCGACGGCCGGACTCGACCCCCTCATGGAGACGGTCTTCCAGGACGTGATCCTCCAGGCGAAGGAGGCGGGCAGGACGGTGCTGCTCTCCAGCCACGTCCTGGCCCAGGTCGAGAAGCTGGCCGACCGGATCAGCATCGTCCGGCTCGGCAGGACCGTGCAGTCCGGGTCGCTGAGCGAGATGCGGCATCTGACGCGTACGACGGTCGAGGCCGAGACGGTGCGGCCCGCGGAGGGTCTCGGCCTGCTTCCCGGCGTGCACTCCGTGGAGGTGGTCGCCGAGGGGAGCGGGACCCGGGTGCGGTTCGCCGTGGACGGCGGCCATCTGGACGGCGCCGTGAGCAGGCTCGCCTCGTTCGGCGTACGCAGCCTGATCAGCCATCCGCCGACCCTGGAGGAGTTGATGCTGCGCCACTACGGCGACGAGCTCGCCGCCGTCGGGCACGGCTCCGCCGAGGGAGATCTCGCCGCGGGAAGCACGCGATGAGCGCCGCGACCGTCACCGGGACACCGGCACCCCCACCGACCCTCATGACCCCCGGCGCGCTGGCGGGCACCCGCACCCTGGTCGGGTTCAACCTCCGCAGGGACCGCGTCCGGCTCCCCGTCTGGATCCTCGCGCTGTTCCTCGGCACCCTGGCCACCGCCGACAAGTACGCGACGCTCTACGCCGATCCGGAGGCCCGGGCCTCCGCGCTCGCCACCATGGGCAGCCCGGCCGCGCTCGCGATGACCGGGCCCGGGCACTATCTGGACGACTACACCTTCGGCGCGATGACCGGCCATCAGATGCTGGGATTCAGCGCCGTCCTGATCGGTCTCATGAACGTCCTGACCGTCACCCGCCACACCCGGTACGAGGAGGAGACCAACCGCGCCGAACTGGTCCGTTCCACCGTCGTGGGGCGGCACGCGCACCTGGCCGCCGCGCTCTGCGTGGCGGTGTTCGCCGACCTGGCGCTCGCCGTCCTGCTCGCCGCCGGACTCGGCGCCATGGACCTCGCGCCCGCCGGAGCCACCGGCTCACTCCTCTACGGCCTCGCGCTGGCGTGCGCCGGCCTCGTCTTCGCCTCCGTCGCCGCCGTCACCGCGCAGATCAGCGCCCACACCCGGGGCGCGTCCGGCTCCGCGCTGGCCGTCATCGGTCTCGCCTACGTCCTGCGGGCCGCCGGGGACGCGGGCGGGAACGACGTGCTGTCCTGGCTCTCCCCGATCGGCTGGGTGCAGCGCAGCTACCCGTACGTGGACGACGACTGGTGGCCCCTGCTGCTCTGCCTCGTGTCCGCCGCCCTCTGCGCCGGCGTGGGCTTCGCCCTGTCCACCAGGCGCGACGTGGGTGCGGGGCTCCGCGCCACCCGGCCCGGCAGCGCGACGGCGTCCGGCGCGCTGCTCGGCCCGCTGGGCTTCGCCCTGCGGCTGCACCGCTCCGTGCTGGCCGGATTCGGCGCCGGGCTGTTCCTGATGGGCGCCATGTACGGGTCGATCCTCGGCCAGGCCGACGACATGCTGGGGAGCATCGAGCAGATGGAGGAGGCGCTCTCGAAGACCGGCGGGGCCACGACGGCGGAGTCGTTCGCCTCGATGATCATCGTGGTCCTCGCGGTGGTGGCCTCCGTCCACGTCGTGACGGCCACGCTGCGGCCACGGGCCGAGGAGAACGCGGGCCGCGCCGAAGCCCTCCTGGCCACCGGGCTGTCCCGTGTCCGCTGGGCGGGCAGCCACCTGGCGGTCGCCCTCGCGGGCGGCACCGTGGTCCTGCTGCTGGCAGGGCTCGGCATCGGTGTCGCGGGGGCGGCCTCGACCGGCGACTCGGGGCTGGTGCTCTCCCTGACCGGCGCGACCCTCGCGTACGCACCGGCGCTGTGGGTGACCGCGGGCGTGGCCGTCGTCCTGTACGGCTGGCTCCCCCGGGCCGTCCAGGCCGCGTGGGCGGTCCCGGTGTACGCCTTCGTCACCGGCTACCTGGGTCAGCTGCTGCGGTTCCCGGACCGGATGAACGACCTGTCCCCCTTCGGGCATGTCCCGCCGCTGCCGGCCGCCGCGCTGGACTGGACGCCCCTGGTCGTCCTCACCCTGGTCGCGGCGGCCCTGATCCTGTTCGGCCTGGAGGGTTTCCGCCGCCGGGACCTGCGGACCAGGTGAGGAACCGGCCACGGCGGCCGGACGTCCTCACCCTCATGGAGCAGCGGGACGTGGCAGGCTACGGCGGGTGCGCGACGGCACTGCTCGGCGCGGTGACGGCCGTGTACGTCTGGGGCTCCTCCCGGCGGACCGGCCTGCACATGGGCACCGGACTGGAGGGACACGGGCGGGACCTCTCCGTCCTGTGGACGGAGCTGCCCTCGTCCTGCTCGCCTGCGCCCTGACACCCCCGCTGACCTGGCTGCTGACCCTGCGTCTGCTCCGCGGACGCGCGCCCCTGAGGGGCCGGGCCCTGGTCGCGGCGCTCTGCACGGCCGGCGTGTTCGCCGTGGCCACGTGGGGCCTGCACAGCTGGGCGAATCCGTACGACCCGGATCGCGTACGGCTGTCGGGCACCCTCGTCTCAGATCTCGACCAGTAGCTCCCGCAGCCCCCGGATCACGTAGCCGGGGTTCCACTCCGGCTCCGCCAGCAGCCGCATGCCGGGCGCCTTGCGCAGCAACTCGCCGAACACGGCCCCCATCTCGACCCGGGCCAGAGGTGCGCCCAGGCAGTAATGGATGCCCGCCCCGAACGAGATGTGCGGGTTGTCCTGGCGGGAGAGGTCCAGCGTCTCCGCGTCGGCGAAGCGCGCCGGATCACGGTTGGCCGACGCGAAGAGCAACGCGACCTGCGCACCACGGGGGATGACGGTTCCGTCGACCTCGATGTCGTCCAGGACCCATCGGGAGAACATGGGCACCGGGGTGTCGTAGCGCAGCAGTTCCTCCACGGCCGTGGGCAGCAGGCTGTGGTCGGCGCGCAGGGCCGCCAGCTGCTCCGGATGCCGGAAGAGCATCCACCAGCCGTTGACGGTGGCGTTGACGGTCGCCTCGTGGCCCGCGTTGAGCAGCAGCACACAGGTGGAGATGATCTCCTGCTCGGTCAGCCGGTCCTCGTCGTCGTGCGCGGCGATGAGCCCGGAGATCAGGTCCGCCCCGGGGTCCCCGCGGCGTGCGGTGATCAGCTCCCGCAGATACGCGGAGAACTCGACCGACGCGCGGACGGCCGCCCGCGCCGTCTCCTCCGGCGGATTCAGCTCGAACATCCCGCAGATCGCGGCCGACCAGGGCCGCAGCAGCCTCCGGTCGGCCTCCGGCACGCCGAGCATCTCCCCGATGACGGCCACCGGCAGCGGCTCGGCCACCGCCCCCAGCAGATCGCCGCCGCCCGCCGAGACGAAGTCGTCGACGAGCGCGGCGGCCAGCCGCTCCACCGTCGGGGCGAGCGCCTCGACCCTCCGGGGGGTGAACGCCTTGGCGACCAGCCGCCGGATCCGGGTGTGGTCGGGCGCCTCCAGATCGAGGATCCCGTGGCCGTTGAGCGTGTGGAACGGCTCGTGCGCCTCGGGCGGGGCGGCGACCCCGAACTCGTCATGGCTGAAGCGGTGCAGATACGTCCGCCCCAGCCGCCGGTCACGCAGCAGCCCCGAGACGTCGGAGTAGTGCGGGACGAGCCACTGCCGCGTCGGCTCGAAGTAGTGCGCCCGGCCGGTGGCGCGCAGCGCGGCGTAGGCGGGGTACGGGTCGGCGACGAACGCCGGGGACCAGGGGTCGAAGGACACGTGCATGGGCCGACGCTATCCGGGGGGTGACGCTATCCGGGGGTGACCAGCCGCGCCTCGTACGCGAACACGGCCGCCTGGGTCCGGTCCCGCAGCCCCAGCTTCACCAGGATGCGGCTGACGTGCGTCTTGATCGTCGACTCGGCGACCACCAGGTGCGAGGCGATCTCGAGGTTGGACAGCCCCTGCGCGATGAGCACCAGGACCTCCGTCTCCCGCTCCGTGAGGTCCCCGATCCGGGCCATGGCGGGCGGCCTGGGCGCCTCGGCGATCTTCGAGAACTCGGTGATCAACCGCTTGGTGACGGTCGGTGCGAGCAACGCCTCGCCGGAGGCCACCACCCGCACGCCGTCCGCCAGTTGCCGTGCCGAGGCGTCCTTCAGCAAGAAGCCCGAGGCGCCCGCGCGCAGCGCCTGGTAGACGTACTCGTCGAGATCGAACGTGGTCAGGACGAGCACCTTGGCGTCCGCGTCGGCGGCGACGATCTCGCGCGTCGCATCGATGCCGTTGAGCTCCGGCATCCGGATGTCCATCAGCACCACGTCGGGCCGCAGGGCGGCGACCTGCGAGACGGCCTCCCGCCCGTCGACGGCCTCGCCGACGACCTCGATGCCGGGCATCGCGTTGAGCAGCACGGAGAAACCCTCGCGGACCATCATCTGGTCGTCGACGATCAGGACCCGGATGGTGTCGTTCATGCCGTCCCGCCCTTCGTGGTCGCGGTCTCGGCCGCCGGCACGGGAAGGAACACGGCGACCTCGTAGCCGCCGTCCTCCGTCGCCCCGGCCGTCATCTCCCCGTTCAGCATCGCGACCCGTTCCCGCATCCCCGTGATCCCGTGCCCGGCACCGGGCGAGGGCTTGACCAGCCCCCTGGGGGGACCGTTGACGACGCGAAGCCCCAGCCCGCCGAGCACATAGCCGATCTCCACCTTGGCGGTGGCGCCCGGCGCGTGCCGGAGGGTGTTGCTCAGCGCCTCCTGGACGATCCGGTACGCCGACAGCTCGACGCCCTGTGGAAGCTCGCGTACCGCGCCGGTGACCGTCTTCTCCGTCTCCAGACCCGTCTCGCGGACATTGTCCAGCAGCCGGCCGATCTCGGCGAGGGTGGGCTGCGGGGCGTCCGGCGCCTCGTAGTCCTCCGCCCGTACGACACCGAGGACGCGGCGCAGCTCGGTGAGCGCGGCGACGGCGTTCTCCCGGATGGTGACGAAGGCCTGCTCCAGCTCGGGCGGCGGGTTCTCCACCCGGTACGGGGCGGCCTCGGCCTGGATCGCGACGACGGACATGTGGTGGGCGACGACGTCGTGCAGCTCACGGGCGATGGTGGTGCGCTCCTCCAGGAGCGTCCGCCGGTCACGTTCGACGGCGGTGACGGTGCGCTGCACCGTCACCTCGCGCTGGGCCTCTCGACGGGTCTGCACGACCGTCACGACGAGCAGGGCCAACGCCGACGTGAAGGCCATGCCGCCGGCGCTCGAGGAGGGGTTGTAGGGGCCCAGGGCGGCCGAGAGGAAGCCGGGGACCAGGGTGATCACCCACATCCAGGCCGCCGTACGCGGCCTGGTCCGCGCCGCGACGACGATCAGGACGCCCAGGTGGCACACGAAGGTGTGCGGCGACCACGGCCAGTCCCCGCTGCCCACGACGGCCGTCACCGGGACCAGAGCGATCGACGCCCAGAAGGCCAGGACGGGGCGGAGCAGCGTCATCAGCAGAACGGCGGCCGGCAGGAACGCGGTGATGAGTGTCGCGATGCCGAACGGGGAGTAGGTGTTCGCCGAGAAGACGCCTCCCAGCAGCGCGATCAGCGCGACCGACGCCACCACCGCGTGCGGGAACCAGACGGCCCGCCTCCGGACCGCCTTCGGGAGCCGTCGGATCACCGGGCCGTCGGTGCCCAGCGGCCCCAACGGGCGGTAGTCGAGCACATGGTGGAAGAGGTCCTGCCGCAGGCCGACTATCGCCCCTGCGGCCAGCCGGAATTCCGGGCTTCTGGTCTTCGTCTCGGTCACGCTCACACGGTAGGCGCCGCCCCGTGCCCCGGTCGTCAGCAGTGATGCGGATCCTTGGCCGTCCGTCGCAAGTACTACCAGGCCAGCTGGGCGATCTCCTCGGCCACCACGGCACAGGCGTCCGCCGACGGATCGATCAGCGGAAAGTGCCCCACCCCGTCCAGCAGCGTGAGCCCCACCATCTCCCCGGCCTTCGCCGCCGCGTCGACGAACGCGTCCGTGACGGCCTGCGGCACGGTGATGTCGTCCACGCCCTGCACGACGGCCGTCGCGATCCCGGTCGGCAGCAGCAGGGCCGGATCGACGTGCGCGGCCCGCGCCTCGAAGTCCGACTCGCCGCCCAGGAGTTGGTGCAGCGCTCCGGAGCAGACATCCAGCTCGACGGCGCTCGCGAAATCACCGATCGGCGCCAGCGCGACAACTCCGCGCAGCGGCGGCGCGGCAGGCAGCCGCCACGGCGAGCCCTCCGGGAGCACGTGCCGGGCGGCCGCCCACAGGGCGAGCTGCCCGCCGGCCGAGTGCCCGGTGACGACGGTCTTGCGTACGTCAGCCGCCGGGAGCCCTTCGGCCACCAGCGCCGGCAGGGCGTCCATCGCCGCCGCGACGTCGTCGAACGTCTCGGGCCAGCGCCCGGCGACCGGCCCCGCCCCGCCCTGCTGCGGGATCTCGCCGCCGCGCCGGTACTCGACACTGGCCACGGCGAAACCACGCCGCGCCAGGAAATCCGCGAACGGCGACACGTGCTGCCGGTCGTACGGGGCGCGCCAGGCCCCGCCGTGCAGCAGCACCACGAGGGGCGCCCCGTCACGGCCGTCCCTCGGCGCGAAGAAGTCGATCACCTGGTCGGGGTGGCTCCCGTAGGCCGCCGACCCGTCGGGCGCGACCACCGGATGCGCGAACGCCGACTCGGTCTCGGCGGCGTCCCGATCACGCGCGGCAGAATCCGACATGCTGCTCCAACCGTCCTACGCCTGTGCCCAACTGGACTGACCTGCGGGGACGGTACCAGTACGGCGGACCGCCGCCGTACGGGCCCGGAGAGCGGACGCGTACGGCGGCGGACGCTCAGACCCCCAGCACCTCGGCCAGGATCCGCGCCGCCCGCTCGGCGTCGGCGAACCCCACGTACAGCGGGGTGAAACCGAACCGCAGCACGTCGGGGCGCCTGAGGTCGCCGACCACGCCGCGCTCGACGAGCGCGCGCATCACCGGCTCGGTCTCCTCGGGCACCTCGCAGCGCAGCGAGACCTGGCTGCCGCGCTCCGCGTGGGGGGCCGGGGTGACCGGGGTGACGCGGCCATCGGGGACGTAGGCGGCGACGCACTCGAGGAAGAAGTCCGTCAGGGCGAGGGACTTGGCCCGTACGGCGTCCACCGACACGCCGTCCCACACGTCGAGCGAGGCCTCCAGCGCCAGCATGGAGAGGATGTCGGGCGTGCCGACCCGGCCCCGTACGGAACCGTCCGCCGGGACGTAGCCGGGAGTCATCCCGAACGGGTCCGCGTGCGAGGTCCACCCCGGCAGGGGTGAGTCGAAGGCCTCCTGGTGGCGCTCGGCGACGTACAGGTACGCGGGCGAACCGGGGCCGCCGTTGAGGTACTTGTACGTGCAGCCGACGGCCAGGTCCACCCGGTGGGCGTCGAGACCGACGGGCAGCGCGCCCGCGCTGTGGCACAGGTCCCAGACGGCGAGGGCGCCCGCCGCGTGGACGGCGGCGGTGAGACCGGGCAGATCGTGCAGCCGGCCCGAGCGGTAGTCCACGTGGTTCAGGAGGACGGCCGCCGTGCGGGGGCCGAGCGCGGCCGGCACGTCGGCCGGGGCGACCGGCACGACGCGGTGACCCGTCATCCGGGCCGCCGATGCGGCGATGTACCCGTCCGTCGGGAACGTCGTCGCGTCGACGAGGATCTCGTCCCGGCCCTCGCCCGCCAGGCGGGTCGCGGCGACGACGGCCTTGAAGACGTTCACGCTGGTGGAGTCGCCCACCACGATCTGCCCCGCGGCGGCTCCCACGAGTGGGGCGATCCGGTCGCCGATCCGCTCGGGCGCGGTCCACCAGCCGCTCTCGTCCCAGGAGCGGATGCGCAGCGAGCCCCATTCGCGGGTGATGACGTCCTGCATGCGCGCGGGCACGTGGCGGGGCAGCGCTCCGAGCGAGTTGCCGTCGAGGTAGACGGTGTCGTCGAGGGTGAACAGCTCGCGCAGTGCGGCTAGGGGGTCGGCGGAGTCGAGCGCCGTCGCGCGCTCACGGAGATCAGACATGACTGCGCGCCGTCCACAGCTCGGGGAACACACTCTTGGTGGCCCGCTTCTCCAGCCAGGCGACCCCGGCCGATCCGCCGGTGCCCGTCTTCGAACCCATCGCTCGCCGGGTGGCGGTCAGGTGGTCGTTGCGCCAGCGCCACACCAGCTCGCCGACGTCGGTCAGCACCTCGCCGAGCCGTACGAGCTCGGCGTTCTGGTCCGGGTCGGCGTAGATCTCCGCCCAGACGGCCTCGACCGCGGGTGAGGGCTCGTACTTCTGCGACAGGTCGCGTTCCAGCACCGACTGCGGTACGGCGTATCCACGCCGGGCGAGCAGCGCGAGCGTCTCGTCGTAGAGGCCGGGCTCGTGGAGCGCCTTCTCCAGCTCCGCGTGGACACGGGGAGCGCCCCGGTGCGGCACCAGCATGGAGGCGGACTTGTCGCCCAGCAGGAATTCCATCCGCCGGTACATCGCCGACTGGAATCCCGATCCTTCGCCGAGCGAGCCCCGGTAGGAGTTGAACTGGGCGGGCGTGAGACCGGCGAGCGGCTTCCAGGAGGCGTTCAGCGCCTCCAGCTCCCGCAGCGAGCGCTTCAGGGCGTCGCGGGCGACCGGTATGCGGTCCTCGCGCAGGGCGTGCGCCGCCGTCTCCCACTCATGGACGATGACGGTGAACCACAGCTCCATGACCTGGGTGGTGACCAGGAAGACCATCTCGCCGGGATCGTCCGAGCGCAGGTGCTGGAGGTGGGTCAGGACATCCGCCTGGACATAGTCCTCGTACGGAGTCGTGCCCGCGAAGTCCAGGTGCGGGGTGTCCGCACCGGTGGCTTCGGGGTCGGGGTGGATGGCCGACATTTCTGTCTCCTCGACACGAGCTTCCGGGTAGCGGTCCGCCCCTTCCTCTGAGGTGGTGGAGCTCCGGTCCCCTGCTCGGCATCCTAACGGCAGTCCGGGGAACGCGTCGGGCCCCGCGGGGCGGCTGCCCGCGGGGCCCGTGGGGCGAGGGAGGCTCAGCCCAGGATGTCGGCGGCGGTCTGGGAGGAGTCACGCAGGAAGGTGGAGCAGCGCTCGTACTCCTCCTGCTCGCCGATCGCCTGCGCGGCGCGTGCCAGGGCGTGCAGCGCGCGCAGGAAGCCGCGGTTGGGCTCGTGCTCGAACGGGACGGGGCCGTGGCCCTTCCAGCCCGCGCGGCGCAGGGCGTCGAGACCGCGGTGGTAGCCGGTGCGCGCGTAGGCGTACGACTCGATGACCCGGCCGCCCTCGTACGCCTCGTCGGCGAGCTGCGCCCAGGCCAGCGAGGAGGTGGGGTACTTCGCCGCGACATCGGCGGGCGCCGTGCCTGCGGCGAGCAGCTCACGCGGCTCCGGGTCGTCGGGCAGGTGGGTCGGGGCGGGGCCCCCGAGCAGGTTCTCGTGGATGGACATGGTTCAAGTGTGCCTGGGCCCGCGCTCCGGCTCCAAGGGCGGGGCCGTGACGCCGCAGTGCATCGTGCACTCGGGCCGCGCCTCCTGACGGGCCTCCCGCGGCTTCCGTACGGTCCACCAGGCGATCACCGAACCGGCCACCAGCAGACCGGCGCACATGGGCATCGCCCGGCGGAACGTGGAGGCGAACTCCCCCGCGTCCCGGTAGGCCTCCGGGCCCATCCCGGCCAGCAGCGGCAGCGCGGCCACCGCGAGCAGCCCGGCGGCCCGCGCCGCGGCGTTGTTGATCCCGCTGGCGAGCCCGGCCCTGCCGGTGTCCACGGCGGCCAGCACGGTCGCGGTGAGGGGCGCCACGAGGGTGACCATGCCGAGTCCCAGCACCAGCACGGCCGGCAGGACGTCGGCGACGTACGAGGCGTTCTCCCCGACGCGCAGCATCAGCAGCATTCCTGCTGCCGCCAGCAGCGGGCCCACGGTGAGCGGGACGCGGGGCCCGATCCGCCGTCCGAGATCGCCCGCCGACGCGGAGAAGAGCAGCATGAGAACCGTCGTGGGCAGGAGCGCGGTGCCCGCTCCGAGCGCGGAGTAGCCGGCGACCACCTGGAGCTGGATCGCGGACAGGAAGAAGAACCCGCCGAGGGCGGCGTACACGCAGAACGTCACGATGTTGACGGCCGTGAACTGCCGGGAGGCGAAGATCGACGGCGGGACCATGGGCTCGGCCCTGCGCCGCTCCACGGTCACGAAGGCCACGCCCAGCACCACACCACCGATCGCCGAGCCGACGACCACGAGGGACGCGCCCTGCTCCGGCACCTCGATCAGGGCGTAGGTGACGAGGGCGAGCGCGAGCGCGGCGAGCGCGGCCCCCAGCACGTCGAACCGTCCGTGGGCGTCCGGGTCCCGCGACTCCGGCACGTGCCGCAGGGCGACGGGCACGCAGATGGCGGCGAGCGGGAGGTTCAGCAGGAAGACCCACCGCCAGCCCGGCCCGTCCACGAGCCACCCCCCGAGGAACGGCCCGACGGCCGCACCGACCCCGCCGAGCCCGGACCAGAGCCCCACGGCGCGGGCCCGGTCGTCGGGGTGGAAGCTCGCCTGGATGATCGCCAGTGATCCGGGCGTGAGCAGAGCGCCCCCGACCCCCTGGAGCGCCCGCGCCGCGATCAGCACCTCCGCGTTCGGCGCGATCCCGCACAGCAGCGAGGCCACGGCGAACCAGACGACCCCCAGGACGAACACCCGGCGCCGCCCGAACCGGTCCCCGAGCGCACCCCCGAGCAGGATCAGGCCGGCCAGGGTGAGCATGTAGGCGTTGACGGTCCACTGGAGGGCGGCCAGATCGGTGCCGAGGTCCTGGCCGATGCGGGGCAGTGCCACGTTGATGACGGTGGAGTCGAGCAGGGCCATGCTCGACCCGAGCACGGTGGTGAGGACGACCCACCGTCCGACGGGCGAGGCAACCCGGATCCCGTCACTGTCCGCATCAGTCATACGAGCAGCATCACCGCTCGCCGCCCGCGAGGCCATTCATGTGCGGGGCGCGTCGTCCCGTACGGCCCTCAGGGCGCGCACCAGCGCGGACACCCCGGCGTCGGCCTTGCTTCGCGCGCACCCCACGTTCAGCCGCACGAACCCCGGGGCCCCGTACACCGACCCCGGCATGATCGCGACCTTCTCGCGCTCGATCAGCACCCGCTGGAGCGCCTCGTCGTCCACACCCAGTGGACGCAGGTCGATCCACGCCAGGTAGCCGGCCTGCGGTGGTTCCCAGGCCTGCTCGGGGAAGGCCGTGTTCAGCCGCTCCGCCACCAGCGCCAGGTTCTCCGCGACATACGCGCGCACCGCGTCCAGCCAGGCCGCACCCGATCGGTACGCCGCGATGTGGGCGGTCAGCGAGAGCACCGCCGGCGAGGCGAGCCCTTCCGCCGTCTCCATGCGGCGCAGATACTCCGCCCGGTCGTCCGGGTCCCCGATGATCCCGTACGACCCGGTCAGCGCCGGAAAATTGAAGGCCTTCGACGCGGACGTGATGACGGCCCAGCGCCCGGGACCGCCCTGCGCCTCCGCTTCCGCCTCCGCGATCCGCACGTACGGGACGTGCGTGTATCCGTCCCGCACGAAGTCCGCGTGGATCTCGTCGCAGACCACCGCCACCCCGTGCCTGCGGGCGAGCGCCGCCGTCTCCCGCAGCTCGGCTTCCGTCCACACCCGCCCCGTCGGGTTGTGCGGCGAGCAAAGCACCAGGACCTTCGCGTCCGCCCGCGCCAGCTCCCGTTCCAGGGCAGCCGCGTCCCCCAGCGGCACGCCCCGGAGTTCCCGCCCGAGCCCGGTGACCGCCTTGCGGAAGCCGTCGTACGTCGGGGTGTGGACGACCACGCCCTCGCCCTCGGCCGTCCACATCTGCAGCAGCTGGGAGAGCTGGCTGAGCACGGACGGCCCGTAGACCACCTGGCGGGTGTCGAGGGCGGTGCCGTACCGGGTCGCGTACCAGTGCGCGATCGCCGACAGGAAGTCCTCGTGCTGCCAGCCGGTGTAGCCGAGCACCCCGTGTTCGAGGCGGGCGCGCAGCGCGGTCAGCACCTCCGGCGCGGTCTCGAAGTCCATGTCGGAGATGGTGAACGGCAGCAGCCCGTCCACCCCGAAGCGCTCGGCGACCCCGTCCCACTGCACGCACCAGGTCCCCCGGCGGTCGATGACGGTGTCGAAGTCGTAGCGCGCAGGCGTGCTCACAGCGTTCTCCTCGATTCCCCGGGATCCCGGTCACCGGCCGCGGACGTGGAGCGGGCCCGGCCCCCCGCGAGGGAGACCGGGCCCGTCCTGCGTCCGTGGACGTCCGCGACGTCCGCGACGTCCGTGCGTACTTACTTCAGCTTGGTGCCGGCGGACCGCAGGTTGGCGCAGGCCTCCGTGACGCGCACGGCCATGCCCGCCTCGGCGGACTTGCCCCAGCTGCGCGGGTCGTAGACCTTCTTGTTGCCGACCTCGCCGTCGACCTTCAGCACGCCGTCGTAGTTGCGGAACATGTGGTCCACGATCGGGCGGGTGAAGGCGTACTGGGTGTCGGTGTCGAGGTTCATCTTCACGACGCCGTTCTCCAGCGCGGTGGCGATCTCCTCGGCCGTGGAGCCCGAGCCGCCGTGGAAGACGAAGTCGAACGGCTGACTGCCGGCCGGCTTGCCGTACTTGGAGGAGACACCCTCCTGCAGGTCCTTGAGGAGCTCGGGACGCAGGACGACGTTGCCCGGCTTGTAGACGCCGTGGACGTTGCCGAAGGACGCGGCCAGCAGGTAGCGGCCCTTCTCGCCCAGCCCGAGGGCCTCGGCCGTACGCAGCGCGTCGTCGACGGTCGTGTACAGCTCGTCGTTGATCTCGTGCGTGACGCCGTCCTCCTCGCCACCGGTCGGGGTGATCTCGACCTCAAGGATGATCTTGGCGGCGGCGGCCTTGGCCAGCAGCTCCTGGCCGATGGCCAGGTTGTCGGCCAGGGTCTCGGCCGAGCCGTCCCACATGTGCGACTGGAACAGCGGGTTCAGGCCCTTGGCGACGCGCTCGGCGGAGACGTCGAGCAGCGGGCGGACATAGCCGTCCAGCTTGTCCTTGGGGCAGTGGTCGGTGTGCAGCGCGACCGTGATGTCGTACTTGGCGGCGACGATGTGCGCGAACTCGGCGAGGGCTACGGCGCCCGTCACCATGTCCTTGTTGTACTGGCCGCCCAGGAATTCGGCACCACCGGTGGAGATCTGGACGATGCCGTCGCTCTCCGCCTCCGCGAAGCCGCGCAGTGCAGCGTGCAGGGTCTGGGTCGACGTCACATTGATGGCCGGGTAGGCGAACTTGCCTGCCTTCGCCCGGTCGAGCATCTCGGCGTAGACCTCGGGGGTTGCGATGGGCATCTGTCCGCTCCTTGGGATGTGCGGGTGTTCAGGCTGGGTCCCTGACCTGGGGGCGACGTCATCGTCGCCCTTATCTTCCCAGACTCTCGCTCCGGCTCCACGCTGCCTGTCGGCCAAGGCGCCCTGTTTCACGTGAAACAGGGCGCCTCACGAGAGAACCACCAGGTCAGGCCAGGTCGAGGTCAGCCACGGAGAAGACGTGGAGGTAGGGCAGACCGGCCTCGGCGATCGCCGGAGCCGCACCGCGCTCCACGATCACCGCGACGGCGACGACCTCGCCGCCGGCCTCGCGCACCGCCTCGACGGCGGTCAGCGGCGAGCCACCGGTCGTCGAGGTGTCCTCGACGACGAGGCAGCGGCGGCCCTTGACGTCCGTGCCCTCGATGCGGCGCTGCATCCCGTGGGCCTTCTGCGCCTTGCGGACGACGAACGCGTCGAGGCTCTTCCCCCGTGCGGCCGAGGCGTGCAGCATCGAGGTGGCGACCGGGTCGGCACCCAGCGTCAGACCGCCGACGCAGTCGTAGTCCAGCTCGGCGGTGGCGTCGAGCATGACCTGGCCGACCAGCGGCGCGGCCTTGCCGTCCAGCGTGATCCGGCGCAGGTCGATGTACCAGTCGGCTTCCAGACCCGAGGAGAGGGTCACCTTGCCGTGCACCACGGCCTTGTCCTTGATCTGCTGGAGCAGCTCAGCGCGTACGTCAGTCATGTCAACGAGGGTAAGCGCTGCCGCGGAGGCTCAGAGCCGCACCCAGTTCCAGGTCGTGGCGATCTCCAGGGGTTCGATCGGGGTGACGAGCCGGGGGGTGGTGTTCAGCCCGTTCGGCGGACCGGACTGCGGCTCCACGCAGACCGCCTCCGCCTGCTCGTCGTAGATCACCACCCATTCGTCCCGGCTCCTGACCGTCAGCTCCAGCTGCCCGGGCCAGGTGAGCTTCACGTCCACACCGGCGGGCATGCCGAAGCAGTCGTCCCACGGGCCGGGCAGGGGGTCGATCCGGCGGCCGGTCGGCAGGTGGTTCTCGCCGCGCTCCTCCTGCCAGTCCGCGTCGAAGCCGATCCGCACGTCCTCACCGCCGAGGTTCCTCAGGAACCAGGGGTGCCACCCACCCTGTGCCGGGAAGGAGTCGCCGTACGTCTCGATGCCGAGGCTCAGCGTCAGCGAGTCCTCGGTCAGCTCGAAGGTCTGCGTCACCCGCCCCTCGTACGGCCACGGATCGGCCAGGTCGTAGAAGAACGCCGCTTCGGCCTCGTCCTGCCGGGCGAGCTTCCAGGCGGTGTCGCGGCCGGTGCCGTGGATGGCGTGCGGCGGAGAGTTCAGCGGCAGCCGGTGCAGCTCGTCACCGTTGCGGAACAGGCCGTTCTCGGTGCGTCCGCACCACGGCACCATCGGGAAGCAGCCGTACCGCTCGCCTTGGCGCAGCAGTTCGGTGCCTCCGATCCGCAGGCTGCCGATGCGGCAGCCATGGACGGGGTCGACGGTCAACTCGGCATCGCCGGCGGTCAGCCGGACGTTCTTCCCAACATCGCTCACCCCACGACACTACTGGCGCGGGGTGCCTCTCATGGCCTCCTACGGCGCAGAGCCCTGCCCACGACCACGGCGGAGGCGATCGCGAGGGCCGCGGCCGGGGCGGCCCAGCGCAGGGTGATACCCGCGGCCCCGGCTTCGGGTGAGGGGACGGGGGCGTACCGGCCGCGCGGCGGAGCGTGGTCGACCTCCTCCGTGCTGCGGCCGATCATGGTGCGGCGGGCATGCGCGGCCTCGGCGGGCGGCTCGTCGGGCACGGTGAACTCCAGTTCCGCTGACGGGTCGAGCGACGAATCCGGCACGGGGGTGTCGAACACGGAATCCCGGTCCGAGGGGGTCTTCCCGGCGGGGGTGCCAGGAGCCTGCCCAGGGGCCACGTCGGGCGTCTTCCCGGCCGGCGCGTCCGGGGTCTTCCCGGTCGGTGCGTCCGGGGTCTTCCCGGCGGGGGTGCCAGGAGCCTGCCCAGGGGGCACGTCGGGCGTCTTCCCGGCCGGTACGTCCGGGGTCTTCCCGGTCGGCGCGTCCGGGGTCTTCGCCGTAGGCACGTCGGGCGTCTCACCCGCCGGTGCGGCGGGAGCGGAAGGCTCCGTGGCCTCCTCCGCCTCCCGCGCGGACGTGTCCTCCCCCGTCGACGAGTCCTCCCGCGTCGCCAGGGTCTCCGTCACCAGCTGCTGCGTGAAGCGGTCCAGCAGCCGTTGCGCGGAGGCGAGGGCCGTCGCCTCGTCCAGATCCACGACCCGGCCGTCACCGCTCGCCGTGCCCGTGAACCGGATCGTCGTCCCGCCGTCCGTCTCCGCGAGTCCGATGGTCAGGGCCAGCTTCGCCGAACCGGTGCCCCTGGCCTCCACGCCCTCGCCCGTCACGGAGAAGGCACCGGGCTCGCCCTCGTCCGACGGCCGCAGGGTCAGCGCCCCGCGATACGTGATCGTGTGACCGTCGGCACGGAACTTCAGCCGGCCTGCCAACGGGCCCGCCGACGCGTCGGCGTCCCGCTGGAGGCCGGGCACGCATCGCGCGACACGGGCGGGATCACCCAGCGTCCGCCGAAGGGACGTGACCGGAACCGGAACGAACACCTCATGCTCCATACCGCCCGAGCCTACTCAGCCCCGGCCGTCCCGTCAGCGCTTCCGTGCCCCGTGACCCGCGTACACCACGGCCGCCGCACCGCCTCGCCGCGCTCACGGCGCCTCCCGGTAGCGCGGATGGACCAGCGTCGACGGCGGCACCCCCCGCTGCCGTACCCGCTCCGCCTCGTGGCGGGCGGCCCGCAGCTCCCGCTCCGCCAGCGTCCTCAGCACCGGCGCCCCGGGGTCGAGACCGAGCGGGCCCGCCTCGTGCCGGGCGGCCAGCACGAACCCCCAGTCCCGGGGTGCCTCACCGGTCCCAGGGCCGGGGGCGGGGCCGGCCGCGAATCCGGTGAGGCGCCCCGCCACGCGGTACGGCCGGGTCCTCAGGCCGCTCGTCCGCACCGACGCCTCCACCGTCCAGAACGTCTCAGGGCTGCCGGCCAGCGGCCCCGCGTGCACCACCAGCCGCCCGCCGGGCTCCAGGACGTCGGCGACCAGCCCGTAGAACTCGGCGGCGTAGAGCTTCGAGCCGGCCGTGATCCCGGGGTCGGGCAGGTCCGAGATGACCACGTCGAAGCGGTCCCGCGCGGCCCTCAGCCAGGTGAAGGCGTCCGCGGTGGCCGTCCTCAGCCGGGGGTCGTCGTACGCGTGCCCGTTCAGCCGGGAGAGCGCGGGGTCCGTGCGGGCCAGGCGGGTGACGGCCGGATCGAGCTCCACCACGACGACGGCCGTGACGTCCGGGTAGCGCAGCACCTCCCGGGCGGCCAGTCCGTCACCGCCCCCCAGGATCAGCACCCGCCGGTGGGCTCCCTTCATCGCCGGGTGCACGAGCGCTTCGTGGAAGCGGTACTCGTCGCGGGAACTGACCCGCAGCCGCCCGTCCAGATAGAGGTCCAGCGAGCCGCGCCCCGTCCCGGTGAGGACGACCTCCTGCACCCCGGTCCGCACGGCGACCCGCACCTCGTCCCCGTACACCGCACGCCGCGCCGCCCGCTCGAAGTCGTCGACCAGCACCGTGGCGGTGGCCAGCAGCGCGATGACGACGGCGTTGACGACGATCAGCAGCCGGCGCTCCCGGGAGCCGAGATCGCGCCGGAACACCCACAGCACCAGCGCCCCGCCCGCCACCGCGTTGACGCCGCCGGTGAACAGCGCCCCGGTGAGCTGGCCCATCATCGGCAACAGCAGGAACGGAAAGGCGAGCCCGCCCACCAGCGCGCCCACGTAGTCGGCGGCGAAGAGATCCGCGACCGCACCGCCCGCGTCCTGCCGGTCGACCCGCTGGATCATCGTCATCAGCAGCGGGATCTCCGCGCCGATCAGGATGCCGATGGCGAGCGAGAAGCACACCAGCGCGTGACGCGACTCGCCCAGCCACGCGAAGGACGCGTGGAGCACGAGCGCCGAAGTACCGCCCGTGAGCGCGAGTGCGGCCTCGATCAGCCCGAAGCCCACGGCGGCACGGCAGCGTAAACGTTTCGCGAGAAGGGAGCCGATGCCCATCGCGAACACCATCACGGAGAGCACCACGGACGCCTGCGTGACCGAATCACCGATCAGGTACGAGGCCAGCGCGACCAGTTCCAGCTCGTACACCAGACCGCACGCGGCACAGACGAACACGACGGCAAGCACCAGGAACCGGCCGGTCCTCGGCCGTACGGGAAGGCGCGCCGCGGCCCGTCGCACCGGCGTCTGCTGGTCGATCATGAAGCGAACGCTACGTGACGGAAACCTTGCCGTTTGTCACCCACACGGGTGCAAGTGGCGCACGGGGGAGTCACGTCGGGCGACCCCGCACGCGCCCCTCAGGAAGCCCGCGCCCTGGTCCGCACCCCCACCCGCGTCCGGGTCACCACAAGCTGCCCCTCCTGCGGATAGGCGTGCCAGGTGCGCCACCGGACCTGGCCCTCCGTACGCTGCGCCAGCATCGCCGTGAAGGCGTAAGGGCTGCCGGGGAACGTCCCCGCGAGGCCGTGCGGATGATCGGTCACCAGTGCAAGCAACTCCTGTGCGCGTCCCGCGAAGGACCCCTCGGAGAGCGTCTCGACGCGCGCCGCGAACTCGTACTCCCAGTCACCCACACGCTCGGCGACACCGAGGGGCAGGGGGGTACTGCTGCCCGGAAGGCAGGCGACGGTCTCCGAGCACGTCCCCCGCTCCTCTTCCATCAGGACCTGATGGGAGGCGCCGAGGAGCCTCATCTGCACCTTCGCACCGGCCAGTTCGAGATCGAGCACGGCGAGAGCCGGCAACGGCTCGCAGCCGAGCGCCCACGCCAGGTCGGCGGCGCGGGTGTCGGAATAGGAGGTCTGGAGGGTCGTGAGCATGGATCGGCTCCGCAGGACACACAGGGACACATGGACAGGAGGTGCCCCGGTGCGGACACGCAGGGGCGGGCAAGCCCGATCCGGCCCAACTGGGCTCCGAGGGCTGAATGTTCTCTACATCGATGCAATCACGAAGTACGCGGCACTCACAGCGTTTTTACCCAACTTGCCGTGGTTTCCATCCGTCAGAGGGCAGCCCGGTTCAGGTGTTCCCGGAGCCCCAACCAAAAGATGCCCGGCGGGAGTTCGCTCCCGCCGGACACCTCACACGCACACCCCCGGCCCGTGCCGCAGGGCCGGCCGGGCCGGCTCAGTCGCCGCCACCACCACCGCAGCCGCCTCCGCCGCCGCACGAGTGGCCGCCGCCGCTGTCACCGCCACCCCACCAGCTGCCCCCGTCGGAACCTCCGCCGCCGCTGTCCGAGCTCCGGCGCCCGCCTCGCCCGGCGCGTCCCCCGAGCGGCTTCTTCCGGCCGCCCGACCCCGAGGCGAGCGCGACGATCCCGACCACCACGATCCCCAGGAACACGATGAAGACGAACAACTCCATCGACCTCACATCCTTCTGTCCCCCGAAGCGAGGTCCCCGCTTCTCACGTGCCCGTTGGATTCCCACGCCCCGCCCGGGCGAAAGCAGACTTGAGCAACTCCAGAGCTTCGGCCCAGGATGGGCGCCATGACACAGGGACGACCGCTGCTCAACCGCCGCCTCACCGACTTCGGCACGACGATCTTCGCGGAGATGTCGGCGCTGGCCGTGCGGACCGGATCGATCAACCTGGGCCAGGGATTCCCCGACACCGACGGCCCGGAGGCGATCCGCGAGGCCGCGGTCCGCGCCGTACGCACCGGCCACGGCAACCAGTACCCGCCCGGCCCCGGCGTCCCCGAACTGCGTGCCGCGGTGTCGGAGCACCAGCAGCGCCACTACGGGCTGGCGTACGACCCCGATACCGAGGTCCTCGTCACCACGGGCGCGACCGAGGCGGTCGCCGCCTCCCTGCTGGCGCTCCTGGAACCCGGCGACGAGGTCATCGCCCTGGAGCCCTACTACGACTCGTACGCAGCCTGCATCGCCATGGCGGGCGGCACCCGTGTGCCCGTCACCCTCCGGCCCCACGAGGGCGCCTTCCGGCTCGACCTCGACGAGCTCAGGGCCGCCGTCACCCCCCGCACCCGGCTCATCCTGCTGAACACCCCGCACAACCCGACGGGGACCGTGCTGACCCGGGACGAACTGGCCGCGATCGCCGCGCTGGCCTGCGAGCGGGACCTGCTCGTCATCACCGACGAGGTCTACGAGCACCTCGTCTTCGAGGGTGAGCACATCCCCCTCGCGTCCTTCCCGGGCATGCGCGAGCGGGTGGTCACGATCAGCAGCGCCGGCAAGACGTTCTCGCTGACCGGCTGGAAGATCGGCTGGATCACCGCGAGCCCGGAACTGGTCACCGCGGTGCGCTCCGCCAAGCAGTTCCTCACGTACGTCTCCGGCGGCCCCTTCCAGTACGCCGTCGCGGACGCCCTGCGGCTGCCCGGCGGCTACTTCGACGAACTGCGCGCGGACCTGCGCGCCAAGCGGGACCTGCTGAGCGAGGGCCTCGCCGAGGCCGGCTTCGACGTGTACCGGCCCGCCGGGACGTACTTCGTCACCGTCGACATCCGCCCGCTCGGGACCGAGGACGGCTTCGCCTTCTGCCGGGCGCTGCCCGAGCGGTGCGGGGTGGTCGCCGTCCCGAACGCCGTCTTCTACGACCACCGTGCGCAGGGCGCGCCCTTCGTGCGCTTCGCGTTCTGCAAGCGCACCGACGTGCTCACCGAGGCGGTCACCCGGCTGAAGAGCCTCCAGGGAGCCTGACCCCGGCAGCCCCCGGCGGCCTGGTGCAGAACCTCCGAGGGCCTGTCCCCGCCGTGCGGAGGCCCCCGTCCCCGCCGTGGAGCGCAGGTCCCTGTCCCCGCCGTGGAGCGCAGGTCCCTGTCCCCGCCGTGCGGAGCAGAGGCCCTGTCCCCGCCGTGCGGGGCAGAGGCCCCCGTCCCCGCCGTGCGGAGGCCCGGACAGTGCTCCGGCACGGCGAAGGCCCGGCCCGGGGCCGTGGTCCTGTGACCACCGCCCCGTCCGGGCCTTCGCCGTTCGGCCGGATCAGGCCTCGCCGGGCTCCTCGCCCTCCGCCTTCTTCTCGGCGGGCTCCAGGCCCAGGCGCTCCACGAGCCACTTGTCGAACTCGATCGAGGCCCTCACCCAGCTGACCGTCGAGGAGACGAAGTGCTCCAGGCTGACGCCGGTACCGATGAGCATCTGCGCCTCACCGATCAGCCGCACGGAGGCCGCGGCGCCCTCCTCGCCCTCGTGGGAGTGCGTGTAGACCTTGGGCCACAGGGTGCGGCGGTTCCAGTCGTCGATCGCGTCGAGGAGGACCGGGCGCTGGTCCACGGCGTGGGGGCGGTCGTAGAACGTCCGCACCGAGAAGACCTGCTGCTCCTCCTCGCCGCGGAACATGAAGTACGTGCGGAACTCTTCCCACGGCGCGGCGAGGTCACCCTCGTCGTCGACGACGTACTTGAGCTCCATCTGCTCGAGAAGCTGCTTGACGAGGTCCTGGTCAGGGACCACGGGGCCCTCGGGTCCTGCGGCCTGCGGTTCGGGCTGTCCCCCGAAGTTAGGGATCGAGGACGGGTCGATAGACATCGCTGGGTACTCCTGTGGATCGCACGTGGTTTCCTGGCTTCGACCCTAGCCGCGATGGCGGCCGGTAGTCCCGCCCGCCGTCCTACGCGCTGAGGGGAATCGTCCCGGCGCTCGTTCCCCGGGCCCGTGACCAGGAAACCCCGACCAGGACCGCGCACAGCGTCCCGACGAGTCCGGCCCCGCCGATGGTCTGCGCCGACGAGCCGGACAGCTGCGCCGCGAGCCCGCCCGCGGCCACCCCGATGCCCTGCATGGCGGTCAGCCCGGACCTGGCCAGCCCCAGGGCCTGACCGCGCTGGCCGGCCGGGGTGAGCAGGACGAAGGTCGCCCCGGCGGTGATCTGGTAGACGGAGAAGACGCCCGACACCAGCAGCACCAGGAGAGCCACCCCCACCCCGGGGCCGGCCCAGTAGACGACCAGCGGAAGATTCGCGCCCACCGCCATCGGCCCGAGCAGCCGGCGCCGCCGCTCGACGTCGAAGCCGGCCCGCCCGAGCAGCGCGGCCCCCAGGACCATTCCGGCGGGATGCGCGGCGAGCAGCAGCCCCACCGATGCGGCGCTCCCGCCTGCCTCTTCCGCGAACGGGGCGGCCAGGCCCTCCGGAAGCACGATGAACCCCGCCAGCCAGCCGAGCGCGACCAGCGAGCGCAGCCGGGGGTCGGACCAGATCAGCGCTGCCGCGCTCCGTACCTGGGTGTGCATCCGCTTCGGCCGCGCGCCGTCCGCCTCCTCCACCGGCCGCGCCTTCACGCCCAGCCTGATCAGGGCCGCGGAGATCAGGAACGTCACCGCGTTCAGCCCGAGGGAGACGTGGCTGCCGAGCCACACGACCAGCACCCCGCCGACGGCGAAGCCGATCAGCTGTCCGGCCTGATGCGTGATCATCATGACCCGCTGCCCCTGCTCGTACAGACGCTCCCCGAGGACGGCCGGCATCAGGGCGCCCTGGGACGCCCCGAACGGGGCCTCCGCGAGCTGCGCCAGGACAAGGAGCCCCGCCAGCAGCGGCAGGGGCGTGCCCGGCAGCGCCATCAGGCCGACGAGGACCGCGCGCGCCAGGTCGCAGCCGATCATGACCGTACGCCGGGGAAAACGGTCGGCGAGTCCGGTGAGGAGCACGCCGGACAGCAGGGCGGGCAGGCTCGTCAGCGCGTAGGTCGCCGCGGTCCAGCCGGCCGACTCGGTGCGTTCGAAGACCAGGAGCGACAGGGCGACCCGCGCGAGCTGGTCACCCAGCACCGACTGGGCAAAAGCCGCCCACAGCGTCCGAAATTCGCTGTGGCGAATCAGGGTGTCACTTCTGCGATCCTTCGAATCCGCACCCGGGTCGCCAGATATCCGCTCCGTCATGCGCGTACCTTACCGGCTTCCGAATTCGACAGAGCCTCCCCGGTCGCAATGGAAAAAGGACCCGGAGTGTCCCGGTATCGAGGGTTCGCCGATCGCGCGCAGCACCATTGCCACAGCTCCCGCCCAGGGTGACGATATGTATCGTCGCGATACAAAGAGCGGCGCCGGAACGCTCCGCGCCCACCGGTCGGCCAAGGAATGTAAATTTTCGGCTCAATTTCGTGGGCGATATCCGCCGCTGATGCATGCCGGATGCACTCATCAAAACGAACGGCACCGCACACACAGGCGTCCCCGGCCGCGACGCGAGGTCTGCCGGCCGGGGACGCCGAGGGACGGGTCCTACAGGGTCTTCGCCGCCGTCGCGGTCCCGACGATCAGTCCGTCGCCCGCACGGTCCACCCGGACCGTGTCGCCGTCCTTGACCTCGCCCGCGAGGATCTCCTTCGCGAGCCGGTCCCCGATCGCGGTCTGGATGAGCCGGCGCAGCGGCCGGGCGCCGTACGCCGGGTCGTTGCCCTCCACCGCCAGCCAGGCCAGCGCCTCGGGGGTGACGTCGAGCTGGATCCGGCGGTCGGCCAGTCGCTGCGCGAGGCGGTCCACCTGAAGACCCGCGATGTGCGCCAGCTCGTCCCCGGACAGGGCGGAGAAGACGACCAGGTCGTCGAGGCGGTTGAGGAACTCCGGCTTGAAGGAGCTCCGTACGACCTCCAGGACCTGCTCCTTCTTCACCTCGGGCTCGGTCAGGGGATCGATCAGGAACTGGCTGCCCAGGTTCGAGGTGAGGATCAGGATGGTGTTGCGGAAGTCCACCGTCCTGCCCTGCCCGTCGGTGAGCCGGCCGTCGTCGAGCACCTGGAGCAGGATGTCGAAGACCTCGGGGTGCGCCTTCTCGACCTCGTCCAGCAGCACGACGCTGTACGGACGGCGGCGGACCGCCTCCGTGAGCTGACCGCCCTCCTCGTAGCCGACGTATCCGGGCGGAGCCCCGACGAGCCTGGCGACGCTGTGCTTCTCGCTGTACTCGCTCATGTCGATGCGGATCATGGCGCGCTCGTCGTCGAACAGGAAGTCCGCGAGAGCCTTGGCCAGCTCCGTCTTGCCGACCCCGGTCGGGCCGAGGAAGAGGAACGAGCCGGTGGGCCGGTCGGGGTCGGCGATCCCCGCCCGCGTGCGGCGTACGGCGTCCGAGACGGACCGCACGGCCTCGGACTGGCCGATCAGCCGCCTGCCCAGCTCTGACTCCATCCGCAGCAGCTTCTGGGTCTCGCCCTCCAGGAGACGTCCGGCCGGGATGCCGGTCCACGCGCCGACGACGTCGGCGATGTCGTCCGGGCCGACCTCCTCCTTGACCATGGTGTCGACGGCGGCCTCCTGCTCGGCCTCGTCCGCCTCGGCCAGCTCGCGCTCCAGACCAGGGATCTCCCCGTAGAGCAGCTTGGACGCGGTGTCGAAGTCGCCGTCGCGCTGGGCCCTCTCCGCCTGGCCGCGCAGCTCGTCGAGGCGCTCCTTGAGCTCACCGACGCGGTTCAGGCCCTCCTTCTCCTTCTCCCAGCGGGCGGTGAGACCGCGCAGCTCCTCCTCCTTGTCGGCGAGGTCGCGGCGGATCTTCTCCAGTCGCTGCTTGGAGCCCTGGTCGGTCTCGTTCTTGAGCGCCAGCTCCTCCATGTGCAGTCGGTCCACGGAACGCTGGAGCTCGTCGATCTCCAGGGGCGAGGAGTCGATCTCCATGCGGAGCCGGGAGGCCGCCTCGTCGACGAGGTCGATGGCCTTGTCGGGCAGGAAGCGGGAGGTGATGTAGCGGTCCGACAGGGTCGCGGCGGCCACCAGGGAGGAGTCTGCGATCTGCACCTTGTGGTGCGCCTCGTAGCGGCCCTTGAGGCCACGCAGGATCGCGATGGTGTCCTCGACGGACGGCTCGGCGACCAGGACCTGCTGGAAGCGGCGCTCCAGGGCCGGGTCCTTCTCGATGCGCTCGCGGTACTCGTCCAGCGTGGTGGCGCCGACCATGCGGAGCTCACCGCGGGCGAGCATCGGCTTGAGCATGTTCCCGGCGTCCATCGCGGAGTCGCCGCCCGCACCCGCGCCGACGACGGTGTGCAGCTCGTCGATGAAGGTGATGATCTGCCCGTCGCTCTCCTTGATCTCGGAGAGGACGGTCTTGAGGCGTTCCTCGAACTCACCGCGGTACTTGGCGCCCGCGACCATCGCGCCGAGGTCCAGGGAGACGAGCCGCTTGTTCCGCAGGGACTCGGGGACGTCACCCTTGACGATGCGCTGGGCGAGGCCCTCGACGACGGCTGTCTTGCCGACGCCGGGCTCGCCGATGAGCACGGGGTTGTTCTTCGTGCGGCGCGACAGCACCTGCACGACGCGGCGGATCTCCTGGTCACGGCCGATGACCGGGTCGAGCTTGCCCTCACGCGCGGCGGCCGTGAAGTCCGTTCCGAACTTCTCCAGCGCCTTGTACTGGCCCTCGGGGTCGGGAGTGGTCACCCGGCGCCCTCCCCTGCTCTTCTCGAATGCGTCCAGGAGCTTCTTCGCACCGGCTCCCTGCCCGTCGAGGATCTCACCGGCGCGGCCGCCCTTCGCGGCGACCGCGATCAGCAGGTGCTCGGTGGAGAGGTAGTCGTCGCCGAGCTCCTTGGCGCGCCGGTCGGCGTCCGCGAGGACGGCGAGCAGATCGCGGCTCGGCTGCGGCGGGGCGACCGTGGACCCTGTGACGCTGGGCAGCGCGCCGAGGAGCCGCTCGGTCTCCTCGCGCACGGTCACCTGATCGGCCTCGACGGAGGCCAGCAGGTCGGTGATGTTGGCGTTGTCCTCGCCCGCGAGCAGTGCAAGCAGCAGATGCCCGGGGGTCAGGTCCGGATGTCCGTCCTTCACGGCCCGGCTGGTGGCCGCGTTGAGGGCGTCCCGGCTCTTGTTGGTCAGCTCGGCGTCCACGGGCGCTGTCTCCTCCTCGTACGGGTGCTTCCACGGAACTATGACTGCAACAACGGGTACAAAGTTGAGTCTATTCCACTCAAGGCTGTGCCGGGGCCTCCGGGGGGCCCGGATGTCCCCTGTATCTAGGCTGACCCCATGCCTGACGTGAGCAACCCCGGCCCCGAGTACCTCGCCTTCTGGCGGGAGCGCCATGTGTGCACCCTGACCACGCTCCGCCCGGACGGCACACCGCACGTGGTGCCCGTGGGGGTGACCTACGACCCCGAGACGCGGCTCGCCCGCGTCATCACCGGCAGGAACACCAGGAAGGCCGCACACGTCCTGGCGGCGGGCCCGGAGGGGGCACGGGTCGCGGTCTGCCAGATGCAGGGGCGCCGCTGGGCGACCCTGGAGGGCCGCGCGGTGGTCCGCACGGAGCCCGATGAGATCGAGGACGCCGTACGCCGCTACGCGGAGCGCTACGAGCGCACCCCCCGGCCCAACCCGGAGCGGATCGTCATCGAGATCGCCGTCGACAGGGCGCTCGGAAATGCCTGAACAATAAAGTGCAGGGCCACCGGAAAGGCCTTGAGAACATCCGGACAGCACAACGGCGCCACCGTGTTCAGGTCACGATGGCGCCGTTGTGTGGGGGAAGTGCCCGAACGACATGGAACGACGGGGGAATCGTTCAGGCACTGCGGGGGGTGGCGGAAATGGTTTCTGGTTCGAACAGCTCATGATCACGCTGGTCGAGATTTACGAAAATCATGCCGTACCGCACGGCACATCGAACAGGCTGCGGCGCTCCGCGCGGCCGGCGGAGACAGCGATAGGCGCGGATGTCGTCATCCGTTTCCATCACGACGACGATCGGCTCTCCGAACAGGGTGACCATCAACGAATCGCCCTGGCGGGTGAGAGCCGTGAGCAGATCGATGAAATGCCACCCTGAGCGATACGCCGTGGCCATCTCCCGCCGGAAGGTGCGGTCGTCCGGTGGGGTGGTCATGCCGCGGTGCCGGTCGGAGCCGAACCCCACGTGATGTCGCTCGGAGCGGCACCCCAGGTGATGTCACCCGATGCCGCACCCCACGTGATGTCGGCCGGGGCCGCTCCCCAGGTGATGTCACCGGACACTGCTGTCGCCTGCTCGGCCGGCGCAACCCCCCAGGTGATGTCCCCGACACCCAACGCACCGTAGGCCAGGGCCCCCACGAAAGCTGTGGCAAGCACCGAGCGAAGCATTCGCTTAGACATTTCGGCTTCGTCCTCACTTGATGGATTCATCTCCCCCGCTCTCAAGACGATGTCTCACGCGGACACGCAAGCACCACTGGATCGATGCATCATGTTCTTGCACGTTCAGGAACATGGGGGGTGGAGATATGGATACATGCGACTCAAATGGGGCGCATCGGCACGGGATCACCCAACTATGCGATGCGGGGCAGCGTCTCTACGCGAGCGCGCTGCGCTCCGGCCGCATACCGCGTTCGGAGGTGGAGCCCGCTCCGTGCCTGATGGACTTCGCCCTGCTCCATCCCGACCCGGACGACGCCGACTGGCTACGTCCGGTTCCGCCGTCCGCGGCCCTCGCCCAGCGGCTGCACCCCATCGAGAGGGAGATCCAGGAGCGCCGACGCCACTCCCTGGAACTCACCGAGTCCTTCGAACCTTTCATGGACATCAGCGCGCAGGATCCGCCCACGACGCACGCAATCACCGTGCTCGAAGGCGGGACGCGCATCAACGCGGCCATCGACGTGGCCACGGCGGAGTGCCGCAGCGAAGTGCTCACCGTGCAGCCCGGGGGGGCGCGCAGCGAGGACATCCTGAGCAAGGGGCTGGAGCGCGGCACGGCCGTGGTGGACCGCGGCGTCAGCATCCGCACCCTCTACCAGCACACGGTGCGCCACCACCACGGGACGTTCGCGTACGCCGAGCGCCTCGCCGAGGGCGTCGAGATCCGCACGCTGGAGGAGCTCGTGCAGCGCATGCTCATCTTCGACCGCGCCGTCGCCTTCATCCCCGCTCAGGACGACCTGACGGTCGCGCTGGAACTCCGGCACCCGGGTCTCGTCTCCTACCTGATCAACGTCTTCGAGCAGCTCTGGCAACGCGCCACTCCCCTGCTGGAGGACGTGTCGTACACCCCGACTCCCGCCGGGATCAGCGGAGTGCAGCGCTCCATCGCCCAACTGCTCGTCGAGGGGCATGTGGACGACTCCATCGCCAGGAGGCTGGGCATGAACGTACGCACGTGCCGGGCGCACATAGCCAAGCTCAACGCCGCCCTCGGCAGCGGCAGTCGCGCGCAGCTCGGCTACCTCATCTCGCAGTCGGGAATCCTGGACCGGAAGAGCTGACGGCCGGCGCTCCGCAGAGCGGTGCGCCGCCGCCCGGCGACGCGTGGAACGGCGCGCTCCGGGACGGGCCTCCTGGCCAGGAAGCCCCCAGACTCCACCAGGCCACTAGGCTTGCACCACCGGCAACTTGTTGCAGTGCACAAAGCGGGGGGCTCCCAGATGGGAACAGAACCGGTGCAACCGCCGCACCGTCACGGACCTGGAGAACTCTGCGCTCCCGCACTCGAGCTGTACGAGCGGGCGCTGCGCCAGGGCCGGATCACCCGTCAGGAGCTCGGGGCGGCACCCTGTCTCACCGCCGGCGCGCTGGTCCAGGCCGATCCCTGGGACGAGCACTGGCTGCGTCCCGTACCGCCGTCCGCGGCCCTGTCCCGGCTGTTGCAGCCCCTCACCCGCGAGATCGGCGAGCGGATAGAGCAGACGCTCCGGCTGACCCGCTCGCTGGCGCCCCTGGCAGCCATCGCCGACGGTGACCCCCATCTGGCCATCACCATGCTGGAGGGGCCCGAGGCGATACGGACAGCCATCCGGGAGGCCACCTCCCAGGCCGCCGACGAGGTCCTGACGGCGCAGCCGGGGAGCACCAGGCCGCAGGCGACGCTGCGGACGGCCCTGGACAACGCCACGACCGCCATCGCCCGGGGCGCCGGGCTCCGCCACATCTACCAGCACCCGGCGCGCTACAGCACACAGGTGAGGGACTACCTGCGTCAGGTCCCCGCGGAGTCCCTCCAGGTGCGCACCACCGAGCTGACCGTGGAGCGGCTGCTCATCTTCGACCGGACGGTGGCGTTCATCCCCGCCACCGCCGACCGCAGCGCGGCGCTGCGGATCAGCCACCCCGCACTCGTCCGCTATCTGGTCCAGGTCTACGAGGTCCTCTGGGCGCAGGCCACCCCGCTCACCGAGCAGGTGCCCGGCCCGGGGCCGGGGGTCCAGGTCACGGCCGTGCAGCAGAGCATCGCCCGGCTCCTCAGCGAGGGCCACGTCGACGACGTGGTCGCCCGCAAGCTGGGGATCAGTGTCCGCACCTGCCGCTCCCACATCGCCAGGCTCACGCAGGCCCTCGGCGCGACCAGCCGGACCCATCTCGGCGTCCTGCTCGTGCGGTCCGGCATCGTGGACACCTCCGCGACCATGCGGAAGGGGCCCGTACCGGAGTCGTGAACTCCGCTACGGGCCCCTTCCGGACCACTCAGTCCCTCGGCCTCTTCGGCCGCCAGACCACCAGCGCGCTGGTCTGCTGCACATCCTGGTACGGCACGAGGTCCCGCCGGTAGGAGGCGTGGACCTGGGCCTCCCGCTGCTGCATCGCGACCGCCGCGCCGTCCACCGCCGCCGAGAGCTCGGCGACGCGCTGCTGGAGCGCGGCGACCTGGTTCTCCAGCTCGATGATGCGCTTGATGCCCGCGAGGTTGATGCCCTCGTCCTGCGACAGCTGCTGGACCGTGCGCAGCAGTTCGATGTCGCGGGCCGAGTAGCGCCGGCCGCGCCCGGCCGTGCGGTCGGGCGAGACCAGGCCGAGACGGTCGTACTGGCGCAGTGTCTGCGGGTGCAGGCCCGAGAGCTGGGCCGCGATCGAGATCACGTACACCGGTGATTCGTCGGTCAGCTGGTACGGATTGCGTCGACGGCCGTCCATCTCAAGCTCCCTTCGCAGCCTGGAACAGCTCCGCCCGCGGGTCCTCCCCCGCGGTCGCCTTCCGGTAGGACTCCAGCGCGTCCTGGGCGTCGGCGCCGAGGTCCGTCGGCACGGACACCTCGACGGTGACCAGGAGGTCGCCCCGGGTGCCGTCCTTGCGTACGGCGCCCTTGCCCCGGGCCCGCATCGTACGTCCGTTGGGCGTGCCGGCCGGGAGTTTCAGGGTGACCGGGGGCCCGCCGAGCGTGGGGACCTTCACCTCGCCGCCGAGCGCCGCCTCCGGGAAGGTGACGGGCACGGTGACCGTGAGGTTGTCGCCCTTGCGGCCGAAGACCGGATGGGCGCCGACGTGGACGACGACGTACAGGTCGCCGGCCGGGCCGCCGCGCTCGCCCGGGCTGCCCTTGCCGCGCAGCCGGATCCGCTGGTTGTCCAGGACCCCGGCGGGGATCCTGACCTGCATCGTGCGGGCCGACTTCGCCCGGCCGCTGCCCTTGCAGACGTCGCAGGGGTCCTGGGCGATGAGGCCCCGGCCCTTGCAGTCCACGCAGGGGTCGGTGAGCGAGAAGCCGCCACCGGTGCCGCGGGAGACCTGTCCGGTGCCCACACACGTCGGGCAGACCCGCGGGGTGCCGTTCTTGTCGCCGGTGCCCGAACAGGCCTTGCAGGGTGCCTGGCTGGACATGCGCAGCGGGACCGTGGCCCCGTCGACCGCCTCGGTGAAGCTGAGCGTCACCTCGGACTCGATGTCCTGGCCGCGCCGCGGCTGGACACGTGTGCCGCCGCCGCCCCGGTTGAAGAGCCCGCCGAAGACGTCTCCCAGGCCACCGCCGCCGCCACCGCCGAAGCCGCCCGCGCCGCCCGGGGCACCGCCCGGGACGCCTCCGAAGAGGTCGCCCAGGTCGAAGTTGAAGTTGCCTCCGGCACCGCCGGGACCCGCCCGGAAGCCTCCGTTGCCGAAGAGGGCGCGCGCCTCGTCGTACTCCTTGCGCTTCTTGGGGTCACCGAGGACGTCGTTCGCCTCGGAGATCTCCTTGAAGCGTTCCTCCGCCTTGGCGTCACCCTTGTTGGCGTCCGGGTGGTACTCGCGGGCGAGCTTCCGGTACGCCTTCTTGACCTCGGCGTCGGTGGCGTCCTTGGGGACGCCGAGAACCTTGTAGTAGTCCTTCTCGACGAAGTCCTTCGTGCTCATCGACGTCCCTCCTTCCGGACGATCGGCCGTGCGGCCGGCCCTGTGGCCGGCCGCACGCCCCGTCGGTGTTCACCGCTGTGGTCGGACGGAATGTCAGACCTCTTCGGTGCCACCGCTCTCCTCGTCGTCTGCCTTCTCTTCCTTCGCGGCCGAGGGCGTGGCGCCCGGCTGCGGTTCGGCCACGGCCACCCGCGCGGGGCGGATGGTGCGCTCCCCGATGCGGTACCCAGGCTGCAGGATCGCCACGCAGGTCGTCTCGGTGACGTCCGGCGCGTACGAGTGCATCAGGGCCTCGTGGATCGTCGGGTCGAAGGGCTCGCCCTCCTTGCCGAACTGCTGGAGGCCGATCTTCGCGACGACCGTCTCCACCGATTCGGCCACCGCCTTGAAGCCGCCGACGAGCTCACCGTGCTCCCGCGCCCGGCCGATGTCGTCGAGCACGGGCAGGAGATCGGTCAGGAGACTCGCCGCAGCGACCTCCTTGACCGTGACCCGGTCACGCTCGACCCGGCGGCGGTAGTTCTGGTACTCGGCCTGGAGCCGCTGGAGGTCGCCCGTGCGCTCGTTGAGCGCGGTGCGGACCTGGTCCAGCTGAGCCGTCAGAGCCGCTGTCTGCTGTACGTCCCCGGCCGGGGCCGCCGCCTCCTCCTCGGAGGGGGTGGCGGCCTTCGGGTCGGCGTCGTCGGAGTTGGCGCCGGAGGGGACGTCAGGCTTCTCGTCGAAGCCCGGAGTCTCCTCGGTCACGCCGCACCGCCCTTCTGGTCCTTCTCGTCGTCCACGATCTCGGCGTCGACGACGTCGTCGTCGGCGGCCTTGGCCTGGCCGTCGCCCGGCGCCTCGGCACCCGGCGTCGCACCCTCGGCCTGGGTGTTGGCGTACATCGCCTGGCCCAGCTTCTGGGAGACGGCCGCGACCTTCTCGGTGGCGGTACGGATCTCGGCGGTGTCCTCGCCCTTGAGCTTCTCCTTCAGCTCGGTGAGCGCGGTCTCCACCTCCGTCTTCACGTCACCGGGGACCTTGTCCTCGTTGTCCTTGAGGAACTTCTCCGTCTGGTAGACGAGCTGCTCGCCCTGGTTGCGGGACTCGGCGGCCTCGCGACGGCGGTGGTCCTCGTCGGCGTACTGCTCGGCCTCTTCGCGCATCCGGTTGACCTCGTCCTTCGGGAGCGAGGAGCCGCCGGTGACGGTCATCTTCTGCTCCTTGCCGGTGCCGAGGTCCTTGGCGGCGACGTGCATGATGCCGTTGGCGTCGATGTCGAAGGCGACCTCGATCTGCGGCACACCACGCGGGGCCGGCGGCAGACCGGTGAGCTCGAACATCCCGAGCTTCTTGTTGTACGCCGCGATCTCGCGCTCGCCCTGGTAGACCTGGATCTGCACGGACGGCTGGTTGTCCTCGGCCGTCGTGAAGATCTCGGAACGCTTGGTCGGGATCGTGGTGTTGCGCTCGATGAGCTTCGTCATGATCCCTCCCTTGGTCTCGATGCCGAGGGACAGCGGGGTCACGTCGAGGAGCAGGACGTCCTTGACCTCGCCCTTGAGGACACCGGCCTGGAGCGAGGCGCCGATGGCGACGACCTCGTCCGGGTTCACACCCTTGTTGGCGTCCTGGCCGCCCGTGAGCTCCTTGACGAGCTCGGCGACGGCCGGCATACGGGTGGAGCCACCGACGAGAACGACGTGGTCGATCTCGGAGAGCTGGATGCCCGCGTCCTTGATGACGTTGTGGAACGGGTTCTTGCAGCGGTCCAGGAGGTCCGCGGTCAGCTGCTGGAACTGCGAGCGCGTGAGCTTCTCGTCCAGGTGCAGCGGGCCCTCGGCGGACGCCGTGATGTAGGGCAGGTTGATCGTGGTCTCGGTCGAGGACGAGAGCTCGATCTTCGCCTTCTCCGCGGCCTCGCGGAGACGCTGGAGAGCCATCTTGTCCTTGGACAGGTCCACGCCGTGCCCGTTGGCGAACTGCTTCACCAGGTAGTCGACGACGCGCTGGTCCCAGTCGTCACCACCGAGGTGGTTGTCACCGTTGGTGGCCTTCACCTCGACGACGCCGTCGCCGATCTCCAGGAGGGACACGTCGAAGGTGCCGCCACCGAGGTCGAAGACGAGGATCGTCTGGTCGTCCTTGTCGAGGCCGTAGGCCAGCGCCGCGGCGGTCGGCTCGTTGACGATGCGCAGGACGTTCAGGCCCGCGATCTCGCCGGCCTCCTTGGTCGCCTGGCGCTCCGAGTCGTTGAAGTACGCCGGGACGGTGATCACCGCGTCGGTGACCTTCTCGCCCAGGTACGCCTCGGCGTCACGCTTCAGCTTCTGCAGGATGAAGGCGCTCATCTGCTGCGGGTTGAAGTTCTTGCCGTCGAGCTCGATCTTCCAGTCGGTGCCCATGTGGCGCTTGACCGAACGGATCGTCCTGTCGACGTTGGTGACCGCCTGGCGCTTGGCGACCTCGCCGACGAGCACCTCGCCGTTCTTCGCGAAGGCGACGACGGACGGCGTGGTCCTGGCGCCTTCGGCGTTGGTGATGACGGTGGGCTCGCCGCCTTCGAGAACGCTGACGACGGAGTTAGTCGTGCCCAGGTCGATGCCGACCGCACGTGCCATTTCAATTCCTCCAACTGACTACTTGAGTGGATCTGACTCAAGGATGCATGACACCCACCCCGGAGTCAAAGGACCTGAGCCACTTACGCTCAACTTATGTGCTCGCATACGCCCTCACCAGGCGTTTTCCGGATTCTGATGGTTGCGCGACCCTCTGCGCGCCCTCCCGGGGCGACGCGGATCCGCGACACCCGGCACACGGGGCACGTGGCACACACCCCACCCACCCTCGCACCGTGGGATCGTTCTGTCACAAAATGCATCGAGACGGTCATACCGTCACCTCACCGACCCCGGGCAGGTGCAATGCGGAACGCGAGGCGGACTGCGACACGAAGGACACGGCACCCCGCCGTCTCCGTGACGGCCGGGGTCGCGAGGGCGACGGCCGGGCGCCTGGCGAAGGCGCTCGCGGCCCTGACCGTGAAGCGCGTCCTCGATCTGGCGCTCGGCTCGGCCCTCCTGGCCCTGACCGCCCCCGCGCTGGCACTCGCCGCCCTGACACTCACCGTGCGGGCCCGCGGGACCGCCGGCGCGCTGCGGCGCGAGATCCGGATCGGGCGCGGCGGGCACCCCTTCGAGCTGCGCTCGCTGGACACCCGGCGGCTCCGGCTCGACCTGCTGTCCCGGTTGCCCCACGTCGTGCGCGGGGAGCTCTCCCTCGTCGGCCCGGTCCCCCTCGGCCCCGAGGAGGCCGCAGCGCTCGGGCCCTCAGGGCACTGGCGGCACCGGCTCCGGCCCGGCCTGACCGGCCTGGCCCAGGTGCGCGCCCGCTCGGGAATGCCCTGGGACGAACCCGCCCTCCTGGACGCGCACTACGCAGAGCATCATGGAACGCGGCTGGACCTGGCGATCCTGGCGCAATCCGCACGCATCTTCCTGCATGGGGCACTGCGCCGGGTGCGGCGCCCGGGGAAGGCTCACCTGAGCGACACAGATCACCGCCTGCCCAACTTCAGCGTGGCGGAATAAGTGGATAGTGTCAGCACAGACTGATTAAGTTACTGCTTAGTAATCGCTTGTACGTGCTGGATCCCACCCTCGCAGGCCCGAGGAGCCCCCAAATGCAACTCGCCGCGATCATCGTGTCGCTGGTGCTGACGGTTGTCGGCGTTGCGCTCATCGCCCGAGCCGTCGCGCAGATCTACCGGTTCGTCCGCATCGGACAGCCGGTACCGGCAGGCAGCCGCACCGACGACCCCAAGCAGCGCACGATCACCCTGGTCAAGGAGTTCCTCGGCCACACCCGGATGAACCGGTGGGGGATCGTGGGCTTCGCCCACTGGTTCGTCGCGATCGGCTTCCTGACCCTGCCTCCGACGCTGCTCCAGGCGTACGGACAGCTCTTCCAGGCCGACTGGGTGCTGCCGATCGTCGGCGGCTGGCTGCCGTTCGAGATGTACATCGAGTTCATCGGCATCATGACCGTGCTCGGCATCGTCACGCTGATGGCCATCCGCCTGCTGAACCTGCCCTCGCGCGCCGGACGCAAGTCCCGCTTCGCCGGCTCCAAGGCCTGGCAGGCGTACTTCGTCGAGTACGTCATCCTCGTCATCGGCCTGGCGATCCTGGCCCTGCGCGGCCTGGAAGGCGCGATCCACCACGTCGAGGGCTACGAGGCCGCGTACTTCGTCTCGTATCCGCTGGTGCTCGCCTTCAAGGGCCTGGCGCTCGGCACGCTGCAGAACCTCATCTACTTCACCGCGATGATCAAGATCGGCACCTCGCTGATCTGGATGATCACGGTCTCGCTGAACACCAACATGGGTGTCGCCTGGCACCGCTTCCTCGGCTTCCCGAACATCTGGTTCAAGCGGAACGCCGACGGCGAGGTCGCGCTCGGCGCGCTGCAGCCCATGACCAGTGGCGGCAAGGAGATCGACTGGGAGGACCCGGGCGAGGACGACACCTTCGGCGTCTCCCAGGTCGAGCAGTTCTCCTGGAAGGGCATCCTCGACTTCTCGACCTGCACCGAGTGCGGTCGCTGCCAGTCGCAGTGCCCCGCATGGAACACCGGCAAGCCGCTCTCCCCGAAGCTCCTGATCATGTCCCTGCGCGACCACGCGCACGCCAAGGCGCCGTACCTGCTGGCCGGCGGCGGCAAGGACATGGAGGGCAACGAGAAGGCCTCCGAGGAGCAGCTCAAGGACGTACCCGCCGCCGCGCTCGCGGAGGCCGAGCGCCCCCTCATCGGCACCGCCGAGGAGAACGGCGTCATCGACCCGGACGTGCTGTGGTCCTGCACCACCTGCGGTGCCTGCGTCGAGCAGTGCCCGGTCGACATCGAGCACATCGACCACATCGTCGACATGCGCCGCTACCAGGTGATGATCGAGTCCGCGTTCCCGTCCGAGGCGGGCACGATGCTCAAGAACCTGGAGAAGAAGGGCAACCCCTGGGGCCTCGCCAAGAAGCAGCGCGTGGAGTGGACCAAGGAGGTCGACTTCGAGGTCCCGATCGTCGGCAAGGACGTCGAGGACCTCAGCGAGATCGACTACCTCTACTGGGTCGGCTGCGCGGGCGCTCTCGAGGACCGTGCCAAGAAGACGACGAAGGCCTTCGCGGAGCTCCTCCACATCGCGGGCGTCAAGTTCGCGATCATGGGCGGTGACGAGAAGTGCACCGGTGACTCCGCCCGCCGCCTCGGCAACGAACCGCTGTTCCAGCAGCTCGGCCAGGAGAACGTCGCAATGCTGAACATGGCGTTCGGCGAGGACGACGAGGACGACTCCACCAAGAAGGCGAAGTCGGCGAAGAAGATCGTCGCGACCTGCCCGCACTGCTTCAACACCATCGCGAACGAGTACCCGCAGCTGGGCGGCGAGTACGAGGTCATCCACCACACGCAGCTGCTCCAGCACCTGGTGGACGAGGGCAAGCTGATCCCGGTGACGCCGGTCGAGGGTCTGATCACGTACCACGACCCCTGCTACCTGGGCCGCCACAACAAGATCTACACGCCCCCGCGCGAGATCATCGCGAAGGTGCCGGGCCTGCGGAACGAGGAGATGCACCGCCACAAGGAGCGCGGCTTCTGCTGCGGCGCCGGTGGTGCCCGGATGTGGATGGAGGAGCGGATCGGCAAGCGCATCAACAACGAGCGCGTCGACGAAGCCCTCTCGCTCAACCCGGACATCGTCTCGACCGCCTGCCCGTTCTGCCTGGTCATGCTGACCGACTCGGTCAACGGCAAGAAGAACGACGGCAAGGCGAAGGAGTCGGTCCAGGTGGTCGACGTCTCGCAGCTGCTGCTGGAGTCGGTGAAGACGCCCGCCGACCCGGCCGGCGACCCGGAGACGGCCGACCAGCCGGAGCCGGAGCCCGTCCAGTAGCTCTGCCCCGCCGCGGGGGGGGGGGGGGGGGGGGGGGGGGGGGGGGGGGGGCGGGGGGGGGGGGCGGGGGGGGGGGGGGGGGGGGGGGGGGGGGGGGGTTCAGACGGACGGGAGGTGCGGGCGGCCGTGCGGCACGGCGCCGGTCACGGACTCACGGAGGTGACTCAAGGAGGTGATGTCCGGACGGCCGT
>NZ_JBIAJR010000017.1:24845-61214 GCF_042872025.1 Streptomyces sp. NPDC005494 | reverse complement strand
TTCACCGGGGCCCTCCGGGCGCTTCCCTTCGTTCTTGCGTTTCCGACTCTATCAGACTCTTTCGTGTCCGATTCCCGGCCGAAGCGGGTTACTGCCTTTCGCTTTCCAGTTCTTCGCTTTCGCGTTTCCCTTTCCGGCGAGTCCGACTCTATCAGGCCTTTTCCTATTCCCTTGACCAGGGTCCCGCAGGCATGCGGAAGCTCGATCAGAGTTACAGTCTTGGCTTGGGAGTCGCCGCCGACCCCGGACCAGAGGTCTCGGTGGGGCCAGGCAGGAGTACGACAGTACAGCTCCGCGTGAGACGAGGCAAATCGTTTGCGGTGTGCCTCTAGGTCCGCCAACCGGTAGCTCTCGGGCGGAACCGGGACTTCATATGACTTACGCTGCTGATCAGTACGCCGCCCTCCATCCGTGGCGGTGACAGACGGATCCCCACCCCTGGGAGGCTCTCCATGACCACAGTGACGTCCCCTCTTGCCGGCCGCGCCATCGGGCTAACCGCGGTCCCCGACCCCGTGTTCTCCGGAGCGATGGTGGGTCCCGGTACAGCGATCGACCCCGTGCGCGAGCCTTCCGAGGCCGTCTCGCCGGTCGACGGCATCGTCGTCTCCCTGCATCCGCACGCCTTCGTCGTCGTGGACGACCAGGGGCACGGTGTGCTGACACACCTCGGGATCGACACGGTGCAGCTCAACGGCGAGGGCTTCGAGCTCCTCGTGAACAAGGGGGACACGGTGACCCGCGGCCAGGGCATCGTGCGCTGGGACCCCGCCGGCGTCGAGGCGGCAGGCAAGTCGGCGATCTGCCCGGTCGTGGCCCTGGAGGCCACCGCCGAGTCGCTCTCCGACGTACGTGAGGACGGCGACGTGAAGATCGGCGATTCGCTGTTCGGCTGGCAGTGACCCCCTCGGCGCACTGACGAGCCAGTTGGGTACCCACCGCGGTGGCACGGCCGCCGCACAATCGGAGACGGTGAGATGGAGACAACGCTGCGAGGCGTCGGCGTGAGCCACGGGGTGGCGATCGGCGAAGTTCGGCACATGGGTACGGCGGTTCTCGAACCGCCGGCCAAACAGATTCCCGCGGAGGAGGCCGAGCGCGAGCAGGGGCGCGCCCGCCAGGCCGTGGAAGCTGTCGCGGCCGACCTCATCGCGCGCGGCAACCTGGCCGGGGGCGAGGCCCAGCACGTGCTGGAGGCCCAGGCCATGATGGCGCAGGACCCCGAACTCATCGCCGACGTCGAGCGCCGTATCGCTGTCGGGAGCACCGCGGAGCGTGGTGTCTACGACGCGTTCGCCGCGTACCGGGCCCTGCTGGCCAATGCCGGGGAGTACCTGGCGGGGCGGGTGGCCGACCTCGATGACGTACGGAACCGGATCGTGGCGCGGCTGCTCGGTGTCCCGATGCCGGGTGTGCCGGACAGCGACGAGCCGTACGTGCTGATCGCTCGCGACCTGGCTCCCGCGGACACGGCGCTGCTCGACCCCACGCTGGTGCTCGGTTTCGTCACCGAGGAGGGCGGGCCGACCAGCCACAGCGCCATCCTCGCGCGGGCGCTCGGTGTGCCGGCCGTGGTGGCCCTCCCCGGAGCGGGCGAGATCACCGAGGGCACCGTCGTCGCGGTGGACGGCAGCACCGGTGAGATCTTCGTCGAGCCGAGCCAGGAGAAGCGCGCCGAGATGGAGAGCGCCTCGGCTGCCCGGAAGGCGGCCCTGTCGGCCGTGACCGGCCCCGGCGCCACCTCCGACGGTCACAAGGTGCCGCTGCTCGCCAACGTGGGCGGGCCCGGTGACGTGCCCGCCGCGGTCGAGGCCGGCGCCGAGGGCGTCGGGCTGTTCCGCACGGAGTTCCTCTTCCTGGACGACAGCAAGCAGGCGCCGTCCGAGGAGAAGCAGATCGCGGCGTACCGCGCGGTGCTGGAGGCGTTCCCCGAAGGCCGTGTCGTCGTGCGGGTGCTGGACGCGGGTGCGGACAAGCCGCTGGACTTCCTGACCCCCGCCGACGAGCCGAACCCCGCGCTGGGTGTGCGTGGTCTGCGCAGCCTGCTGGACCACCCGGACGTGCTGCGGACCCAGCTGACGGCACTGGCCCGGGCGGCCGAGGGGCTGCCGGTGTACCTCGAGGTCATGGCCCCGATGGTGGCGGACCGTGCCGACGCGAAGGCCTTCGCCGATGCCTGCCGCGAGGCGGGGCTCCAGGCGAAGTTCGGCGCGATGGTGGAGATTCCGTCCGCCGCGCTCAGGGCCCGCTCCATCCTCCAGGAGGTGGAGTTCCTGTCGCTGGGCACCAACGACCTGGCCCAGTACACCTTCGCGGCCGACCGTCAGGTGGGCGCGGTGTCGCGGCTCCAGGACCCGTGGCAGCCGGCCCTGCTGGACCTGGTGGCGCTGTCGGCCGAGGCCGCCAGGGCGGAGGGCAAGAGCTGCGGTGTCTGTGGCGAGGCCGCCTCGGACCCGCTGCTCGCGTGTGTGCTGACAGGTCTGGGTGTCACCTCTCTGTCGATGGGTGCGGCGTCCATCCCTTACGTGCGGGCGACGCTGGCGAAGCACACGCTCGCGCAGTGCGAGCGTGCCGCCTCCGCCGCGCGTGCGGCGGACTCCGCCGACGAGGCACGCCTCGCGGCGCAGGCGGTGCTGTCGGGCGAGTGAGACGGGCCCGGCCCGCGTGCGCGCGGACGGGCAGGTGAAGGGGTCCCGCCGGTGACGGCCGGGGCCCCTTCCGTCTGCCTGTGGTTCTCAGCGGTGTGCCTCCGGTGCGTCGGCCCCGATGTCGAAGCCCGAGCAGTACTCCACACCCGGCTCCGGGGAGACGGGGTCGCCCGTGTCGGCGTCGGTGCAGTAGGCGCTGAAGACCTCGCCCGCGCTGAGCGGGAGAAGGGTTCCCCTGAGCAGACGCCAGCCGTGCACGCGGTCCGGCATGCCGGGGGCGGTCGTGCGCAGGACGACACCGCCCCGGGTCTCCAGCGCGATACCGACCGCGAGAACGGTGGCGAACTCCGCCCCTTCCGTGGACGCGAGGCGTGCCGGCCCTTCCGCGTCCCGCGCGGTGTGCAGGACGGCGAGGAGCTGTTCGCTCTCCGTGGGAGTGCTGCAGACGAGGTGGTGGGTGCCCGGCCCCGCCGCGTCCAGCAGCCGCGCCAGCAGGTGGGAGGCGCGGTCGAAGGCCGCCTTGCCGATGTCCTGCCCGCAGTCCGCGCAGTCGCCCAGGTCGGCGAGCAGCATCGTGGCGTACTCCCATGTCGCGCGGCGGACCGCGCGGGAGACGAGCAGCGGGACCAGCGTGTCGATGGGCTGGCCGGCATACGCCACGGTGGCGCCGGTCGCGGCGACTTCGGCGGTGAAACGGCAGCGGTTCGTGCGGTCGTCGGGGTCGAGGCCCTCTTCGGCACAGAACTCGGCGTAGTCCTCAGGGTCGAAGAGGGCCACGGTGGTGTGGGTGCCCTGCGCGGCGAGCGTCCGCAGCAGGCCCTCGACCTGCCGGAGGTAGACGGAGTGGTCGTCGAAGGTGAAGGTGCGGTAGCGGCGCATGGCCGCGAAGTCCTCGGGGTCGACCAGGAGGCCGACCGTGCTGGTGGCTTCGCGGCGCAGTGCGCGGCGGATGGATGTCCCTGCCCGGTGCCGGGTACGGGTGGTCTGCTGCTTGTCGTGCGCCATGAGTCCCCCTGTGCGCTGTGGATCGTTGCTCACTCAGCGTAATCAGGGGGACTGACAGCGGCTCTCCGGCGACCCCGGTCAGTGGCGCTCGCGCTCGAGGTCCTCGTAGAAGTGGAGGAGTTCGAGGTTGTCGATGGAGCCCGGGTTGACCGCCTTGGACAGGGCCGTGCCCTGGAGGAGCCGCTTGACCGGGACCTCGATGCGCTTGCCGGTGAGGGTGTGGGGGATGCCGGGCACCTCGATGACCTCGTCCGGTACATGGCGCGGCGAGAGGTTCTCGCGGATGGTCCGCTTGATGCTGTCTCGGAGTGTGTCGTCGAGCGTGGCGCCTTCGGCGAGGTGGACGAAGAGCGGCATCCAGTAACCCCCGTCCGGCTCCTCGATGCCGATGACGAGGGATTCGCGGATCTCGGGGAGCCGTTCCACCGCCTCGTAGATGTCGGCGGATCCCATGCGCACACCCTGCCTGTTGAGGGTGGAGTCGGACCGGCCGTGGATGATGACCGAGCCGCGGTCGGTGAGGGTGATCCAGTCCCCGTGGCGCCAGACGCCGGGGTACATGTCGAAGTAGCTGTCGTGGTAGCGGCTGCCGTCGGGGTCGTTCCAGAAGCGGACCGGCATGGAGGGCATGGGGGCGGTGACGACGAGCTCGCCGACCTCGCCCGTCAGCGGTTCGCCCGCGGGGTCCCAGGACTGGAGGTCCGTGCCGAGGCAGGGGGCCTGGAGTTCTCCGATGTGGACCGGCAGCGTGGCCACGGCGCCGGCGAAGCAGCTGCAGACGTCCGTCCCTCCGCTGACGGAGGCGATCCACAGGTCCTCGGCGACCTCGTCGTGGAGCCAGCGGAAGCCGTCCGGCGGGAGCGGGGAGCCGGTGGTGGCGACGCACTGGACGCGGCTGAGGTCGTGGTCCCGGCCCGGGTGGACGCCGGCCTTGCGGCAGGCCATGACGTAGGCGGCGGAGGTGCCGAAGAGGGTCGCGCCGGTCTGTTCGGCGACGCGCCACTGGGCACTGACGTCCGGGTGGCCGGGACTGCCGTCGTACAGCACGACAGTGGTGCCGGTCAGCAGGCCGGAGACGAGGAAGTTCCACATCATCCAGCCGGTGGAGGTGTACCAGAAGAAGCGGTCGTCGGGACCGAGGTCGCAGTGCAGGCCGAGCTGCTTGAAGTGTTCGAGGAGGATCCCGCCCTGGGACTGGACGATCGCCTTCGGCAGCCCGGTGGTGCCGGAGGAGTACAGCACCCACAGCGGGTGCTCGAAGGGGACGGGTTCGAAGACCGGTTCGGTGTCGGCATCCGTGAGCGCCGACCATTCCAGGGCGCCTTCCGGTGCCTGCGTGCCGAGGAGCGGGATGTGCACGACCGCCCGCAGGGTGGGGAGTTCGCGGCGCAGCTCGGCGACGGTGGTGGTGCGGTCGTGCTCCTTGCCGCCGTAGCGGTAACCGTCGACGGTGAACAGGACGACGGGCTCGACCTGCTGGAAGCGGTCGAGGACGCTGCGGGCGCCGAAGTCGGGGGCGCAGGAGGTCCAGACCGCGCCGACTGCCGCGGTGGCGAGGAACGCGACGACCGCCTGCGGGATGTTGGGGAGGTACCCGCTGACCCGGTCGCCGGGTGCGACGCCGAGGTCACGGAGTTGCGCGGCCAGCGAGCCCACCTGGCGCCGGAGTTCGGACCAGCTGGTCGCGGCCTGCGTGTGGGTCTCGTCGACGTACAGCAGGGCGGGGGTCTCTGCGCGCAGCGGGTCGGTGGCCGTGCGCAGGGCGTGTTCGGCGTAGTTGAGGGTGGCGCCGGGGAACCACTGGGCGCCGGGCATTGCACGGTCGCCGATGACGGTCTCGTACGGGGTGGAGAAGCGTACGTCGAACCAGTCGGCGACCGCCTTCCAGAAGGTGTCGAGCTCGTCGACCGACCAGCGGTGCAGCGCCGCGTAGCCTCCGTCGGCGGGTGCTCCGTACCGCCCGGCCGCCCATTGCTGGAAACGGGTGACGGCAGCGGCCTCGACGCGCTCGGGCCCGGGCTGCCAGAGGGGTGCTTCGTCGGCTGCTGAGGTCATGGCGGCTCCCTGGTCTTTCGGGGTGTACGCGGGGTGTGCGTCCGTCGCGCGCACGAGCTGGGATGTGCGCGTGAACGGCACTCACGGACGATGCCATGTGATCGTCTTGCGCACCAGGGTCCGCCTGCCATGGTTGCGTGTCCCGCTGTGTGGTGGAGCCACAGGTGAACGGGAGCTGAACGGGGCACGTTTTCGTCCTGGCTGATGGCAGGGTGGCCGCCATGGATGGTCGTGACCTGCTGCGCTCGGTGAAAATGGTCGGTTCCGTACAGGGGATGCGTGCGGTGCGCTCCGCCTGGCGGCACCGGCGCGCGGATGCCCGGGAGCTGGTGCCGCGCGGCGCGGAACGCGCGCGTGTGCCCGGTCTGCTCGTCAGTGCGGAACCGGAGCCGGGCGGAGGTGTCGTCAGGTTCGCCCGCTCGGAGCTCAGGATCCGGGTGGCGGTCGGGGGTGCGGTGTTCTGGTCCTGGGACGGGGCGGCACCGCTGCCGTCGTACGCCCTGCCGGGAGCCGCGCCGGAGCCGGACACGCGTGCGCGTCTGGAGCCGGACACGAACGGCGGCTGGCAGGTGGTCGCCGAGCGGCTGACGGTCGTGGTGTCGCGGCTCGGGGCGGTCGAGCTGCGCACGCCGGGCGGGGTGGTGCTGCGCCGTGAGCTGCCGCCGCGCTGGTGGGAGCCGGTGGACGGGGGTGCGGCACGGTGGGTGCAGAGGTCCGAGGTCCCGGCCGACGCGCGGTTCTTCGGGCTGGGCGGGCGGGCCGGCGGGCCGAGGCTGCGGGAGGGCACCTACCGGTTGTGGAACACCGACCCGGGAGGCCGCTTCGGTCCCGGGGACGATCCGCTGTACCTGACGATGCCGGTGCAACTGGTGGTGTCGGACGCGGGGGCGCATCTGGCGTTCCATGACAACAGCTGGGCCGGCGCTGTGACGCTCCGGGAGGGTGAGGAGGGTGCGGGTTCGGGCCATGACCGGCCGGGGGCGTGCGAGGTGCGGATGGAGGGCGGCCCGCTGCGCTGCTGGGTGGTGGTGGGGACGCCGGCCAGGGTGCTGCAGGGCTGGACGGCGCTGACGGGCGCGCCCGCGCTGCCGCCGTCGTGGGCGCTGGGGCCGCAGCGCGCGCGGCGGGGCTTCGGCAGCGCGCAGGAGGTGCGCCGTGTCGTGGCGGGGTACCGGGAGCGGGGGCTTCCGTTGTCGGTGCTGCATCTGGACATCGATCATCACGACGCGCATCAGGTGTTCACGGTCGACCGGGAGCGGTTTCCCGATCTGCCCGGGCTGGCGCAGGAGTTGCGCGGGGCGGGGGTGCGGCTGGTGTCGATCGTCGGTCCGGCGGTGCGTGCCGCGGTGGGGAACGCGGTGTACGACAGCGGTGCGGCGGTCGGGGCGCAGGGGGCGTTCGTGCGGGACGCGCAGGGGCGGCCGGTACTCGGTGAGGTGTGGCCGGGCGAGTGCGTCTATCCGGACTTCACTGATCCACTTGTGCGGGAGTGGTGGGGTTCTCTGTACGAGGAGAGGCTCGGGCAGGGCTTCTCCGGGGTGTGGCACGACATGAACGAGCCGGTCTCCTTCTCGGCCTTCGGGGACCCGACGTTGCCGCGTTCGGCCCGGCACGCGCTGGAGGGCGCGGGCGGGGACCATCGCGAGGCTCACAACGTGTACGGCCTGACGATGGCGCGGGCCGGATACGAGGGGCTGCTCCGGCTGCGCCCCGACGAACGGCCCTTCCTGTTCTCCCGTTCGGGCTGGGCGGGGATGCAGAGGTACGGGGGCACCTGGTCCGGCGACGTGGCGACGGGGTGGCCGGGGCTGCGGGCCTCCCTGGCGCTGGTGCTGGGGCTCGGGCTCTGCGGGGTGCCGTATTCGGGGCCCGACATCGGGGGCTTCGACGGGTCGCCGTCGCCGGAGCTGTACCTGCGCTGGTTCCAGCTGGGCGCGTACATGCCGTTGTTCCGCACCCGTGCGGCCGTCGACGCGGGGCGCCGGGAGCCGTGGGAGTTCGGGCCGGAGGTGCTCACGCACGCCGGGGAGGCTCTCCGGGAGCGGGAGCGGCTGCTGCCGTACTTCGTGACGCTGGCGCAGCTGGCCCGGCTGACCGGTGCGCCGTACGTGCGTCCGCTGTGGTGGGGGGCGTCCGGGGACCGGGCGTTGCGGGACTGCGAGGACGCGTTCCTGCTGGGCGACGCGCTGCTGGTGGCCCCGGTGCTGGAGGAGGGTGCGGTCCGCCGGCCGGTGCGGCTGCCCCCGGGGCGGTGGTACGACACGGCGACGGGCCGGGCGTACGAGGGGCCGGGGCAGGTGACGGTGGAGGCGCCGCTCTCGCGGATCCCGGTGCTGGCGCGCGCGGGTGCGGTGATCCCGGTGCGGGGCGCGGACGGCGGTCCGGAACTGGAGGTGTGGGCGCCACTGCCTGGCCGCACGGGCGGCGGTCTCGTCGTACGGGACATGGGCGACGGGTGGGAACGTGCGGAGCCTGAGCGGTACACGTCGCGCCTGGTGGCCGGGCGTGTGGTGGTCGAGCGGGAGGGTGGGAGGGGCGCGGTGGAGTGGCCGGTCCGGGTGCGGGGCCTGGGTGAGCCGGCTCAGCGGTAGTGGCCGTCGAACCAGGACCGTACGGCCCGGGTGTGGAGCGGGAAGGCGAGTTCGTCCGGGGTGCGCAGGACGTCGTAACCCGAGGTCTCGTCGGTCGGGGCGGAGGGCGGGAGTTCCTCTTCGGGGCGCTGCGGGAGCAGTCCGAAGAGCAGGAGGTGGCCGTCCGGGGAGCTGAGGGCGTCGGCGAGACGGACGTCCGTCTGCTCGGCCCGGATGCCGGTCTCCTCGACGAGTTCGCGTACGACGGCGTGGCGCCAGTCCTCGGCCTGGTCGATGTACCCGCCGGGCAGGGCGACGCCGCCCCGGTTCGGGGGGATCGTGCGGGTGATGACGACGAGGCCGGTGCCCAGCGGGCCGGTGACGGGCAGGAGGGCGACGGCGACGGGCAGCGGGTTTCGGTAGGCGGTGTGGCCGCATGTCCCGCAGGTGCGTGGCCAGTTGCCGGCGCCGGTGGCGTACGGGGTCCCGCAGAAGCCGCAGTGGGAGTCCTTCACGGGCGGACTGTATCCGATCACCCTTCTCCTGCGGCTCCGAAACTGATAGACGGTGTGCCCATGACAGGAATGAACCGTGCCCTCCGTGCCCTGGCCACCACCGCTGCCGCGCTTCTCGCCCTGACCGCTGCCGCCCCGGCCGCTGTGGCCCGCCCCGAACCGAAAGCTCCCCCGGAGTTCGTCGACCTTCGCTCCGTCGATCCGACGATCATCACGGAGATGCGCTACACCACCGCGCACAACTTCATGGGAGAGCCGGTGGACGGCTACCGGCAGCCCCTGTGCATCCTGACCCGGCCCGCCGCCCTGGCCCTGCGCACGGCTCAGCGGAGTCTGCTGCGGCAGGGCTACTCGCTCAAGGTGTACGACTGTTACCGCCCTCAGCGGGCGGTGGACCACTTCGTGCGCTGGGCGAAGGATCTCGACGACCAGGCGATGAAGGGCGAGTTCTACCCGCAGGTCGACAAGACGCGGCTGTTCGAGGACGGTTACATCGCGGAGAAGTCCGGCCACAGCAGGGGCAGCACCGTGGACCTCACCCTCGTGAAACTGCCCGCGCTCCCCACGAGGGCCTACGAGCCGGGCGAGGAGCTCGCTCCGTGCTACGCGGCGCAGGCCGAGCGCTTCCCGGACAACTCGGTGGACATGGGCACGGGGTACGACTGCTTCGACACCCTGTCGCACACGGATGACGTCCGGGTGCAAGGCGTGCAGCGCGCCAACCGGCAGCTTCTCAAGGGGACGCTCACCGGGCTGGGTTTCGTGAATCTGGCCGAGGAGTGGTGGCACTTCACCTTCAAGCCCGAGCTCTTCCCCGAGACCTACTTCGACTTCCCGGTCTCCCGGCGTTCCGTCGCGGGTCACTGACGGCTGCTCGGCGGAAGGGCAACGGGAAACGGGCGACCGGGACCACCCCCGTGGGCTCCGGCCGCCCGTTCCTCCACTCGGACGCGCGACCGCCGTATGCGGTTGCGCTTCGAGCCATTACGGTGCCCTCATGTCACAGCAGACGTTCAGTTCCTATGAAGAGTTCTGGCCCTTCTACGTCGCGATGCACTCCAAGGCGGCGACGCGCTGGGTCCATCTGACGGGCACCCTGACAGGCCTCGCGCTGACCGCCTACGGCCTGGCACGCGGCCGGAAGCGCTATGCGCTGGCCTTGCCGCTGATCGGATACGGCACGGCGTGGCCCGCGCACTTCCTCATCGAGAAGAACAACCCCGCGACGTTCGGGAACCCCGCTTGGTCGCTGCGCGGCGACGCGCAGATGATCCGGATGATGCTGGCCGGGCGGGACGGGGAGCTCGCCGAGACGGCGGAGAAGTGGCTCGCGGAGAACACGTGAACCGGCCGCGCGCGGAGTTGACGGCCCGTCAGCAGCGGTGAAGACTTCGCTCACACCTGCCGCCCCCCTCACCGTACGCGCGGCCCGTACCCCGGTCGGCGGGGGTACGGGCCGCGCTCTTTTCTCCACCCCGCTCGGCGGGGTACGGGCCGCCGGGTACGGGCCGCGTCCGGTCCCGCTGTCAGGTCGTGGCGGGTTCCCTGAGCCCGTCGGCACGCACCATGGCGTGCTCGACGACGGCGACCAGCACATCCCGAACGGACGTCCTGTCGCGTGCGTCGCACAGCAGGACGGGCACCTCGGGGTCGAGATCGAGGGCCGCCCGGACCGTCTCCGTGGGGAACTGCTCGGCGCCCTCGAAGAGGTTGACGGCGACCGTGAAGGGGATCGCGCGGCGCTCGAAGTAGTCGACCGCCGCGAAGCAGTCCTCCAGCCGCCTGGTGTCCGCGAGCACCACCGCTCCCAGGGCGCCCTGGGCCAGCTCGTCCCAGAGGAACCAGAAACGGTCCTGCCCGGGGGTCCCGAACAGATAGAGGACCAGGTCCTCACGCAAGGTGATCCGGCCGAAGTCCATGGCCACCGTGGTGGTGCTCTTGCCCTCCACCCCGGCGATGTCGTCCACGGGACGGCCCGCCTCGCTCAGCCGTTCCTCCGTACGCAGCGGTCTGATCTCGCTGACCGCCCCCACCATGGTCGTCTTGCCCACACCGAAGCCGCCCGCCACCAGGATCTTGAGGGTGACGGGCTCGACGGGCCGCTTCCGGCGGCTAGAGCGCCCGAAGGCCATTGATCACCTCGCGAAGAATGCTCACGTCCGGCAGCTCGGCCGGCGGAACGGGGCGTGTGACGTGCACCAGTTCGTCCTCGACGAGATCACCGACCAGGACTCGGACGACCCCGACGGGGAGGTCGAGACCGGAGGCGAGTTCGGCGATCGACTGGGGCAGGTCGTTGCAGAGTCGGACGATCTCCACGTGTTCCGGGGAGAGCGTCTGGTCTCGGCCCGGATCGTCGGCCGCCGGTTCGGGGACGACGATCGCGATCAGGTCGAGACGGTGGCGGGACGCGCTGCTGGTACGCCCCCGGGTCATCGCGTAGGGCCGGACCACCGGGCCCGCTTCGGCGTCGTACCAGCGCGAGGAACCCGCCGTGGCGGGAGCGGGTGGTGATCCGGATGCGGTGTCCCGGACGGAGTCGGCGCTCATGCCCTCGCCTCACCCTCCGGCGGGCATACCGGTGGTCCGGGGTGAGTTGGCCAGGTGGGCACCCACGCGCTTGACCATCAGGGTCATCTCGTACGCCACCTGCCCGACGTCCGAGTCGGAGTCGGCCAGGACGGCGAGGCAGCTGCCGTCACCGGCCGCCGTCACGAAGAGGAAGGCCTCGTCGAGCTCGACCACGGTCTGCCTGACCCGTCCGGCGTCGAAGTGGCGGCCCACGCCCTTGGCGAGGCTGTGGAAGCCGGAGGCGACGGCCGCGAGGTGCTCGCTGTCCTCGCGGGGCAGGTCCTTGGACGTGCCGGTCGCGAGGCCGTCGCTGGAGAGGACCAGCGCCTTGCGGATGCTCGCGACGCGCTCGACCAGTTCGTCGAGGAGCCAATTGAGTTCGCCTGAGCCCTGGCGTGCGGCGTCGTGTGCTGCTGCGTTCGGTGCGGTCATCGACCGTCCCCTCCCGGAGTCGTTCCTGGTGCTGTCTCGCCGGGGCCGGTCTCGTCCTCGGCGTTCTGCCGACGACCGCGCTGCCAGCCGCGTTGTAGCGAAGCCATGCGATTGCGTACTTCGTCCGCGTCCCGTTCGAGGTCCTCGTCGGTGACCGCGGGCGCGTGGCCGGAAGGCCGCCCTGCGGAGTCCTCCCGGAGCTGTGGGGCGAGGCTCGCCTGCCGGACCCTGCGCGGGAGGCCGCCCACCGTGTCCCGGGCGGGCGCCGGGGAGACCGGGCGGGGCCGCGCCGGGGCGTCCTCGCCCTGGCCTGGCTCCTGTGCGAGGCCGCCGGGGCGGGTGGCCGTGGGGAAGCCGTCCTGGGCCGAGGGGTGGGCGCGCCCGCCGCCCGGCCGACCGGTTCCGCCGATGCGGCGGCCCTGGTCCGCGACCAGCTTCGGCGCCTTGCGGCGCGGCAGCGGGACGGGGCCGGCGGGCCGCATCGGCCGGACGTCGGCGGAGGTGTCGCCGGACGTGTCGAACGCCTGCTGGTGCTGCTCGCGGTCGGTCTCCCTGCGCAGGTCACGGGCGCGGAAGATCCCGCCTCGCTCGCTCTCCGTGTCCTCGAGATCGGAGACGCCGTCGAGGACGGGACCGAGCGCGGGATCGAGTGCCCTGTCGAGCGCGGCATCACCGGTGAAGCCGAAGGTGCCCACCGGACCCTCCAGCTCGACGGGGCCGTCGAGCAGGGACGGGTCGGTGAGGCCGATGGGGACCGGGGAGAGCCCGGAGGGCCTGCCCGGGATGCTCGTGTCGGCGACCCCGTCCCTGCGCGCCTTGTCGCTGCCGGGCACGTCACCGACCGGGCGGCCCGTGCCGATGGCCTTCTCGGCCCGCCGGTCGAGACGGAAGCCGGTGCCGTGCGTCTCGGGTGCGTCGGTGAGCAGCTGGGACGGGATGAAGACGACGGCGGTCGTCCCCCCGTACGGCGACGTCTGGAGCGAGACCCGGACGTTCTGCCGCTGGGCGAGCCGGCTGACGACGAAGAGGCCGAGCCTGTCGGTGTCGGAGAGCTCGAACTCCGGGGTCTCGGCGAGCCGGAGGTTGGCGTCCAGGAGGACTTCCGGCGCCATTCCGAGGCCCCGGTCGTGGATCTCCAGGGTGAAGCCGTTCGCCACCCGTTCGCCGTGCACCTGGACCGCGGTGTGCGGAGGCGAGAACACCGTGGCGTTCTCCAGCAGTTCGGCGATCAGGTGGGTGAGGTCGGCCACGGCGGGCCCGCCCACGCCGATGCGGGGCAGTCGCCGGACCTCGACCCGCTCGTAGTCCTCCACCTCCGCCACGGCCGCCCGCACCACGTCCATCAGCTGGATCGGCTTGCGCCACTGCCGGGAGGGGGCCGCCCCGGAGAGGATCACGAGGCCTTCCGCGTGGCGCCGCATGCGGGTGGTGAGGTGGTCGAGACGGAAGAGGTCGGCGAGCTCGTCGCTGTTTTCGGTGCGCCGCTCCATGGCGTCCAGCAGGGTCAGCTGGCGGTGCAGGAGCACCTGGTTGCGGCGGGCGAGGTTGACGAAGACCTCGGAGACGCCCCGGCGCATGTCCGCCTGCTTGACGGCGGCTTCGACGGCGGCCCGCTGCAGGGTGTTGAGAGCCTGCCCGACCTGGCCGATCTCGTCACGCTCGTAACTGAGGTGCGGGGCCTCGGTCTCGACATCGACCTGCTCGCCTGCGGCCAGCCGCCGCATGACGCTGGGAAGGCGCACTCCGGAGACCTCGTGGGCGTCCTTGCGCAGCCGGGAGAGGTCGCGGATGAGTTCGCGCCCCACGCGTACGGAGACGAAGACCGACACCAGCAGGGCGGCGAACCCGAGGACGCCGGCGACACCGGCGAGGATCAGGACCCGGTAGCCGGCGGGCTCGGCGCGGTCCTGGAAGCGGTTGGACATCTCGGTGCCGTCGTTGGCGAGGTGGTCCAGGACGGCGGGGGCGACTTCCTCCCAGCGTGCGGCGTCGACGTCACCCGGTTCGGTGAACGGCCCGGCGGCGATGAGCTTCTGCTCGGCGCTGCGCAGGGGCTCGGTGTCGGGACCGCCCCAGTACTGCTCCATGCGGGAGCGTTCGCTTCCCGGCAGGAGTTCGAGGTTGACGTCGTACAGGAGGGCGCGGCTGGCGGCGAGGTCGGAGACGACACGGAGCTCGGGTGCCCCGAGCCGCCCGGCCACGAGGCCCGAGGCGACCAGGGCGTCCTCACGGGAGAGCATCTCGCGGGCGCGTGAGATGCCGACAAGAGCCCTGACCTGCTTGTCCATCGATACGTTCTCCATCGTGTGGAGACCGTTCAGGAAGCGGTAGCAGGGGTCGACCAGTCCGTTGTAGAAGTCCAGCGCCCGGGTCCGGTCGATGGTGCGCTTCTCGACGGATGCGCGCAGCGCGTCCAGGCCGTCGATCTCGCTGAGGATCGAGTCGAGCCGCGCTTCGGACTCCGGACTCAGCTTGTCCCGGACGTCCTTGCTCCTGGCGCTTCGGCGTACGTCGGCGACGACCCGGTCGGTCGTGGCGCGCCGGCGTTGCAGGAGCGGCAGGGCGTCGGAGGCGCGGGGGTCGGCGAGGAACACGAGTGTCTGGCGGCGCTCGTGCTGTACGGCGCGGATGGTGTCCTCGAGCGGGTGGCCGACCGTCTCCACGACGGCGCTCGCGCCCATCAGTTCCTGGGCTTCACGGCCGGTCACGTAGGTGGCGAAGACCCACAGGCCGGTGAGGGAGGCGAGCGGCACCAGGAGCAACGCCACGATCTTCCTGCGGATGGACTTCCCGCGAAAGCGCATGGCCTCCCCCAGCTCGGCCCCGCACCGCGGGGGTGGTTATGTCGGTGTTATCCGGCTTCGATCCGGTTGTCCCGGTTGGTCCAGTCATCCCGCCGCGGCCCACCGGGCGCGGCCCGGGTTCCGCCAACAAACGGCGCGAGCCTACTACTGACCTACGAGTAACTCGAAGGCGTGTCCGGACGTTTTCCGGCCGCTCTTCCTTGGTCCGCTCACCAGTTGTCCTGGTATTTCTGGCGAAGAAGTTCGCGAAAGCGACAGAGAAGCCCTGGCCGAAGGCGGTGCATCCACACAGGGCAGTTGGCTGGAATTCTTCGTTCCGTGACCTTTCGGGGCCGGTTGCGGCCTCCGGGCGGGAATCTTCACCCTGTGGCGTTCGTCCAGATGTACGGGGCAGAAGAACCTCACGGGGGTACGTGCGACAGGCGAGCGGCATCGTCCGCGTAGAACGGGCGCGAGCCGGGCACCCACCCTGGAGTCGGACAGTGGCGGGGAGTTGAAGGTCCTTGGAAACGGACGAGCGCCGGTACGGCGCTGCACCACCGGCGGCCGGTTCGGCGGCAGGCCGCATCCCACGGCAGTTGTGGGTGGAGGAGCCCGCGATACGGCGCAGGATGCCGGACCCGGTCCGGACGGCCGCTGTGCGAGCCGTCCTCATCATGTCGCTGACCATCATTCAGGCCATGGTGGCCTTCCTCTGCACCGTCGCGGGGTCCTGGTTCGCCTTCCCGATGGTGCTCGGCGGTGTCGCGGGCACGGTGGTCGCCACCTGGTCGGTGCTGGACGTGTGGGTGACCCGCCAGGTGTGGAACCAGCGCAACGGCGTGGTGTCCGTACCGAGCAGCACGGCACGCCGGATGCGGCGGGAACGCCGTGCCGCCAGGCGCGCCGCCCGTTCGGCCGCGCGCCGGGAGGCACGGATACGGCGCCGGGGCGAGGGCAGGCTCTCCCGAGCCTGAAGGCCTCGCCCCGGGGAGTCACGGCTTGGCCGGCGCCTGCGTCATCTCCGTGCGCATCTCCGGGACCGGCGCCCCTCCCGGGGCGTCCGGTGCCTGGCCGCTCCGCTTGAACATGCGCGTCGCGGTGATCTCGCCGTGCACGGTCTGGCCTTCGGGGTCCTGCTGAGGCAGTCCGGGCCGCAGGTGCTCCTCCACGCTGATGTACTTCAGCCCCGCTCGCAGGTCCGCGTCGTTGCGCAGCCGGATGACGAGCGGGAACTCGGCGAGCGCCGTCGTGTCGAACAGCCCGGTCGTGTAGAGGAGCTGGACGCCCAGGGCGTCGGAGACCGCGCGTTGCAGCTCCAGAAGGTACGTGGCGTTGGCCCGGCCGATGGGGTTGTCGAGGAAGAGTGTGCCCGCGTGGCGGTGCCGGTCGCGTCCCCTGTCGTTGCTGCGCAGCGCGGCCATCGTGCAGTAGAGCGCGATCGCCGCGGTGAGCAGCTGCCCCCCGGAGAAGACGTCGCCCATCTGCCCGACGGGCACACGCTCGGCGCGCAGCACGGCGTCCGGCTTCAGGATCTCCACCGCGATGCCCTTGGGCTGCAGGGCCGCCTGTACACCGCGCAGCAGCAGGGACATGCCGTCCCTGCGCAGATCCGAGTTCTTCTTGAGCGCGGCGTGCGTGGCCTCGTCGATGACCTCGCCGAGCCGCTCGGTGAGCGTCGCCTGGTCGGGCTCGTCGAACCGGATCCGGAGGAACTCCTGGCCTGACCACTCCCCCAGTCCTTCGGGGAGCTGGGAGAGCCGCTGGGCGGAGCGCAGCGTGGTGAGGGCGGACTCCACCAGACCGCGCAGCCGGTCGACGATGGAGTCGCGGTTGCGTTCCAGCTGGGCCAGTTCGTCGGTGAGCACGCGCAGCCTGGGCGCGAAGGCCGCGGCCCACTTCTCCGCGTGGTCGGGCAGCGCGACCGCGGGAAGTTCCCTGATCTGCTGGCGGGCGGGTGTGCGTACCTGTTCGTAGCGGGTGGAGTTGGCGTGCCGTACGAGGACGTCGCTCGCCTCGCGTACGGAGCTCTCCGCCGCGGACAGGTCGGTGGCGCAGCCGCGCAGTGAGCGGCGGGCCTCGGCGGCCGACTGCCGGGCCTCCTCCAGGGTTCCGGGGTACGGGTCGGGGGCGTCGGTGTCCTCGTCCGTGCCCTGGTCCCGCAGCAGGTCCCGCAGGAGCGCCGCGGTCTCGTCGAAGCCGCTCGCGGAGTCCTCGGCGGTGCGGTGCGCGCGCAGCAGGTCGGCGTGGGCGGCGCGTGCGGTGTCCAGCGCGGCGGTGGCGGCGGCCAGTTCGGTCGTGGCCGTGCGCAGCAGGGTCTGGGCCTGTTCGGCGTCGGCGGGGACGAGATCGGCGGGGAGCTCGGTGTGGTGGGGGGCCTCGTCGGCGGGCGCGAGCCGTTCGGCCTCGCCCCGGAGACGGCCGAGCTGCTCACTGGCCGCGGAGGCCCGGGTCTCCAGGATCTGGACGAGGGACTCGGCGCGGGCCGCGGCTGCCTGCCGGGAGGGCCCGTCGGCTCCGTCCGTGCCTTCGAGGAGCTGGGCGGCGCGGGTACGGACCTTGTTGGTGAGGCGGTCGAGTTCGGCCAGGGCGGCGCTCTCGTCGCTCTCGGCGCGGGCCTGCTCGGCGCGCAGATCCGCGCCGACGCCGACCTTCTCGTACAGCCGGGACGCGGCACGGTAGGCCTCGCGCAGGGCGGGGAGTGAGGTGCGCGGGGCGGTGGCGTCCGGCTCCGGGAGGGTTTCCGGGGCTCCGGCGATCTCGGCGCGCTCGGCGCGCAGGGCCCTGGCGGTGCGGTGGGCGTCGTCGGCGGCGCGCTGGGCGGCCCTTCGGTCCTCGTCCGCGGCACGTGCGCGCTCCAGGCACGCCGTCGCGCGGGCCTCGGACTCGGCCGCCTCGTCGGTCAGTTCGCGGAGCCGCGCCTGCCACCCGGCCCGGTCGCGGAGGCGGTGGGCGAGGCCGGCGAGCGCGTCGGCCGCGCGACGGGCGCGCTGGGCGGCCTCCTGCCGCTCCTCGCGCACGCGCGCGGCGTCGGCGGCTGCCTCGTCGGCCTCGGCCCGGAGGGTGCGCGCCTCGGCGAGTGCGGCCGCCGCGGTCTCGGCGGCGGCCCGGGCGGTACGCGCGGCCTCTCCGAGCTCGGCGAGCATGCCGGGCGGGCAGTCCGCCCGCCAGGAACCGATGCGGGCGGCGAGCGACCGGTCGGCGGTGAGCCGGGCCGCGAGCGTCCTGATGTCCTCGTCCCGGGCGGCGGCCCGGGCCCTGAGCGCCTGGCGCTCCTCGTCGGCGGCGTGTTCGTCGTGCATCGCCGGGTTCGGCGGTACGAGGAACACGCCGTCGGCGGTGCCGGAGGCCGGTACGGGGGCGAGCAGGGCCGCGGCGGTGCCGACGGCCACGGCCGACCTCGGCAGCAGGGCGGCGGCGGCGAGGACCTCCCGGGCGCGGGTGTGCGCGTCCGGGTCGGTGATGACGACCCCGTCGACGAGCTCGGGGCGTGTGGCCAGGACCGATGCGTGGTCTGCGGGGTCGACCGCCTGGGCGAGATAACGCCAGCCGGGCAGGGCCGGGATGCCGTGCTCGCCGAGATGCTCGACGGTGGCGAGCACGTCGGGGCCCGGGGGCAGCAGTCCGCCGTCGCCCAGAGCCCCGAGGATGCGCGAGTCGTCGGCGGCGGCCGTGCGCAGGTCGAAGAGCCTGCGTTCGGCGGCGGCGATGCCCTGGTCCAGGAGTTCGCGCAGTTCGTCGGCGCTGTTGTCGAACTCCTCGGCCGTGAGGAGGTGCGCGTCCCGGGGGGCGGTCCCGTCGCCGCCGTCGGCCGCGTCGTCCGTCGCGGCGCTCCCGCGAGGGCGGGGCACCGAGGCTGCGGGGAGCCCCAGCAGGTCGGCGAGGCGAGTGTCCGCGGCGATCGACTCCGCCGCCCTGCGCTCGGCCTCGTACGACTGCTCGGCCGCCTGGGCGCCGTCGGCGGCGCGGGCCGCGGCGAGTTCGGCGCGGCTCTCCGCCGCCGCGGCTTCGCGCGCCTGGTCGGCGGTGGCGCGGGCCGCATCGCGCGCGGTGTCCCAGGCGGCGACCGCGGACTTCTCCGCGTCGTTGGCGGCGAGGGCGGCGCGGGCCGGGTCGGCGTCCGGCGCGGAGTCGTCGAGCCAGCCGGCCCGGACGGCCTCGGCGGTCTCCTGCTCGACCTCGGCGAGGCGCTGGCGCAGGTGACCGGCCTCGCTGCGGGCGCGCTGCGCCTCGGTGGCCGCGGTGGTCGCGTCCCGGTGCGCCGTCTCCCCCGTGGTCTGGAGGATCGCGGAGCGTTCCTCCTCCTCGTCCGCTACCCGCTCCCCCGCCTCGGCCGCGGTGTGCAGGGCGCGTACGAGGTCGGCGGCGGCCGTGGCGCGAGCCGCGAGGGCCGGGGCGGCGTCGCGTTCCGCCTCCTGGATGGCCGCGGCGACGCGGGCGGAACGGTCGGCGGCGGCGCGGTGACGCAGCACCGCCTCGGCGGCCTGCCACGCGGCGTGCAGGGTGCGTGCCTCGCCCAGCTCGCGGCGCTGGGCCGCCGCGCTCTTCTCCGCGGCGGCCAGGGCGAGGGAGGCGTGCCGGTAGGCCAGTTCGGCGGCGACCAGGTCCCGGTGGCCCCGGGTCCTCTCGGCCTCGGTGACGGTGTGGGCGGCGGCCGTGACCTCCTGCGCCAGCTCGGCGGTACGGCCACGCTCCTCGGCGGCGCGGCCGGAGAGCCGGCGGGCCAGGGTGCGGGTGCGCCGCTCGGCACCGGCGTGGACGTCGCGGCTGCGGGCCCGGGTGGCCGTGGCGTCGACGATCCTGCCCAGCAGGTCGACGGAGCCCGCGGTGAAGTCACGCTCGGCGGTGAGTTCGGCACGTCGGCCGAGCTTGTTGCCGAAGCCGCTGACGAGGTCGGCGAGGCCGTCGGTGTCCCGGGTGTCGGTGACGGCCCGCAGCAGCAGGTCGGTGAAGTCGGAGTCCTTCTTGACGGCGAAGAGGCCCGCCGCCTCGCCCTCGTCGGCGTTCATCTCGCGCTGATAGCGGAAGAGTTCGGGGTCGAGTCCGAGGTCGCCGAGGTGTTCGTTCCAGCGGTCGTGGATCTCTTCCCAGTGCACGTCCAGGTGCGGGTAGAACTTGCCCGCGTCGGTGAGGGCGTCCCGGAAGCCCTTCATGGTGCGGCGCCTGCCGCGGGCGCCCGAGACGCCCTCCGCCGGGCGGCCCACCGAGGTGGCCTCGGCGACGGGGAGGCTGTCGAGGCTGAGGCCGGGTCCGGGGCGGAAGGAGTACCAGGCCTCGGCGAACTTGCGGGGGTCGTTGGAGACCTGCCGTCCGCGCCACTCGCTGACCTTGCCGACGACCACGCACTCGCCGGTGAGTGTGTGCTGCCACTCCAGGGCCACGTGCCCGCAGTCGTCGGCGAGCAGAAACTTGCGCAGGACGCCGGAACTGGCACCGCCGAGGGTATTGCGGTGGCCCGGCAGCATCACGGAGAAGATCAGCTTGAGCAGGACCGACTTGCCGCCGCCGTTCTCCAGGAACAGCACTCCGGCGGGCGCCGGGCGGCGGGGCGGCCCGACGGGTTCCTCCTCGAAGAACTCCGCCTGGGCCGGGGCGGGCCTGGGGACGGGCTCGCCGACTCCGCGCAGGTCGAGCACGGTGTCGGCGTAGCGCGCACCGGCGGGCCCGATGGAGTAGAGGCGGACCCGGGACAACTCGTACATGGCGGCGGACTCTCGTCGTTCAGGCGGCGGGCGGGCAACTGCTCGGGCAGCGGGGGCGGGGGGTCTTGGGAGGGCGGGATGTCGCGGGTGGGGCGGGCTTCTCAGGAGTGGAAGGGAAGCCCGGCGTCGGCGGCGAGCTCCAGGCCTTCGGCGTCGGGCGGGGGCAGCAGGGTGGCCGAGCCGTCGGTGACCGGGACGACGCCGAGCTCCAGGAGTTCGGCCATGGCGGCGCTGCCTGCCATGTCGCGTACCTGGAGCTGGTAGCGGGCCGTGGTGCGGTAGGCGCCTCCCGCGTCGTCCCCGGTCCGCTGGAGGAAGCCGGAGTCGGTGAGGAAGGCGACGGCCTTGCCGATGATGCCGGTGGTGGAACCGGCGAGTCTGCGGGCGTCCTTGGTCGCCCCGGTGGAACTGCGGCGGGCGTAGATCCGCCAGGCCGATTCCAGGCCGGGGGCGTCGGTGGCCGGGTCGGTGTTGTCCCCCTGCTCCTCGGCCCGCTCCTCCAGGCGCCGGCAGGCCTGGCGCACGAAGGCGTCCACGCCGTTGACCGTGATGCGGCCGATGTAGGAGTCGTCGGCCAGATCCTCCGGCCGGGGGAAGGCCATGGCGGCGACGGCGAGGTGGGCGAGGCCGTGCAGGAAGCGGTCGGCGGAGTCCGTGGAGGCGCGGCGTGCGTAGTCACCCATGCGTACGGCGAAGACGGAGTCCTCGGCCGCGGTCACGGCCATGCCCGCGCGGGTGGACACCTCCAGGACGATGAGGCCGAGGCCGGTGGCGACCGCGTCGGCGAGCCGGGCGAAGGCGGGCTCCTCCCGGTAGCGGCGGAGCAGCTCGGCGTATTCGGCGTCGCGCGCGGGCATCAGCTTGGGCTGGAGCCCGAACGAGACGAGCCGGGCCGCGTCGGCCGCGTCGGCAGGGGTGACAGCGGCGGGAGCGGCCTGCCGTGCGGCGTCGGCCGTCTGCGGGAAGGGCGGGTCGCCCCACGCGTCGGTGTGCTCGGCGTGCTGCTCGCTCAACTCGGTGACTCCTCGAAACCTGTGGGGGTGCCGCGCCCGGGAGGACGCGGGGTGACGCTGCGAACAGGGCCGCCGCACCCGGGCGGAAGCGGGGCGACGCTGCGAGCAGGGGCGCTGCACCCGGGCGGGCGCGGGCGGGCGGTGCGTACGGTCATGAGGCGTCCTTGCGGTCCGCGGCCATGCCCGCCGCGTCCAGGAGTGCCGTGCCCACTATCAGGTCGGCGCCGCCGAACTCGTGGTCCTCCAGCTGTGTGCCGTCGTCCACCGCGAACAACAGCCGCCGCTCGCCCTGGCGGTAGGCCGTGCCCACCGGCGGGCTGGCCGCGTGGACGGCGAGGAGGGCGACCAGATAGGGCAGCTCGGGGTCGCTGAGCCGGGCTTCGGCGAGGAGTCCCGAGAGCCGGCGGGGGGCGTCGTGCTCCAGGTCGAGCAGCTCCATGGCGTTGGCGAGCTGCTCCTCACTGAACCGGCTGTCGTCGGGGGTGGCGATGAGGTCGGGTTCGGGCATCTCGGCGCCCAGGTGCTCACGCTCCACCGGGGGCGTGAGCAGCAGGTCGGTCAGGTCTCCGACGCGGACCGAGGTGGGGATGCGCAGCCCGGTGCCACGGGCGAAGAACGCGTCGGTGACACGGCTCGCCTCCTCCACGGGGAGCGGCAGCAGCGGGGCGACGAGCTGGCCGTACAGGTCGAGGCCGACCCGTGCGGTGGGGGTGGCGAACGCCTGCCGGTCCTGCTCCGCGCGGAAGAGCGGTCCCGCCTCCAGCAGTCTCGACTGGAGCTGGGTGTGGCGGCGGATGCAGTCCTTGACGATGTCGACGAGTTCGGCGGCGCGGCGCTTGTGCTCGGGCTCCTCGGCTTCGTCCCGGGCCTTGCGGATGTTGGTGAGGATCGCGTTCTCGTGGCGGTAGCGGTCGGCTACGTGGTCCAGCGCCTCGGCGATCATGTCGGGGACGGCGTTCAGCCAGTCGACGGCACGGACGTTGCGCCGGGTCGCCTCCAGCGTCCTGCGGAGCGTCTCGGCGTACTGCACGGTGCGGTAACGGGCCTGTTCGGCGGCGAGCTGCGCGTCGGCGAGGCGGCCCCGGCTGATCAGGACCTCCAGCTTGACCTCGGCGGCGATCTGGGCGCTGGTGACATCGGTGTCCAGGGCTCCGACCAGGACGTTGACCGCCTCGTCGGTGGCGCGGAGGTAGACGCTGCCACCGTGGCCGGGGACCTCCTCGATGAGCTTGAAGTCGTAGTCCCTGCGCACGTAGACGCCGTCGGGCCCGAAGGTGCCGTAGACCGCGCGGAATCCGCGGTCCACGCTGCCGACGTTGATCAGGTTCTCCAGGACCCAGCGGGCGACCCGTTCGTGTTCGGTGACGGGGCGGCGAGGTGTCTGGGCGGCGATCCGGGGAATCAGCCTGGCCACTATCTGGTCGTGGTCGGCGCCCGTGTCGAAGTCCATGTTGAGGGTGACCAGGTCGATCGCGGCGAGGGCGACCTCGGCCATCGCGTAGACCGTGTACTCGCCGGCCAGATTCGCCTTGCGCACGTCGAGGTCGTGCAGCGGGGCGGTGCAGGCGAGCGCGCGGAGCCGACGCGAGAGCCCCTCATCGGCGGCGGGGCCCGGGGCGGGCCTCGGTCCCGCGCTGAGCTGGGGCGCAGCGGCGCTGGTGTCGGCAGGCGAAGTCACGCTGCACAGATTAGGTCCTCACACCGACAACGGTCGAAACGGTGCGGAAGCGACCGCTCACCCGCGCCCGTAGCCGCCCCCTCCCGGGGTGCGCAGCACGAGGACGTCCCCGGGGCCCAGCTCGGCGGTGTCACAGCCGTCGAGAGGGGTGACGGTGGTGCCGTCGGCGCGCTCGACGTACTGCTCGCCGAGGGCCCCGGGCCCGCCGCCCCCCATGCCGTACGGCGCCACCCTGCGGTGTCCCGACAGCAGGGCGAGCGTGACGGGTTCGAGGAAGCGGATCCTGCGTTCCACGCCCCGGCCGCCGTGCCACCGGCCCGTGCCGCCGCTCCCCTCGCGTACGCCGAAGCTCTCGAGCAGGACCGGGTAGCGCCATTCCAGGATCTCGGGGTCGGTGAGGCGGGAGTTGGTCATGTGGGTCTGCACGGCGTCCGCCCCGTCGAATCCGTCGCCGGCGCCGGATCCGGAGGCCACGGTCTCGTAGTACTGGACGCGGTCGTTGCCGAAGGTGAGGTTGTTCATGGTGCCCGACCCCTCGGCCTGGACCCCGAGGGCGGCGTACAGCGCCCCGGTGACGGCCTGGGAGGTCTCCACGTTGCCCGCGACGGTCGCCGCCGGGTGGACGGGCGCCAGCATCGATCCCTCGGGGACACGGACCTCCAGGGGTTTCAGGCAGCCGCTGTTGAGCGGGATGTCCTCGTCGACGAGTGTCCTGAAGACGTAGAGGACGGCGGCCATGACCACGGACTTCGGCGCGTTGAAGTTGCCCGGCTGCTGGGGCGAGGTGCCGGTGAAGTCGAGGACGGCCCGGCGGGCTCCGCGGTCCACGGTGACGGACACCTCGATGACGGCGCCGTTGTCCGTCTCGTAGCGGCAGGAGCCGTCACGCAGGCCCGCGACGAGGCGGCGTACGGACTCCTCCGCGTTGTCCTGGACGTGGCCCATGTACGCCTCGACGACGTCCTGCCCGAACTGGTGGGTCATGCGGCGCAGTTCCTCGATGCCCTTCTCGTTGGCGGCGATCTGGGCGCGCAGGTCCGCGAGGTTGGTGGCGGGGTCGCGGGAGGGGTACGCGGCGGTGGTGAGGAGCTCCCGGGTCTCCGCCTCGCGAAGGGCTCCGTCGCGTACCAGCAGCCAGTTGTCGAAGAGGACGCCTTCCTCGTGGACGGTTCGGCTGAAGGCGGGCATGGAGCCGGGGGTGATGCCGCCGATCTCCGCGTGGTGGCCGCGTGAGGCCACGAGGAAGCGCAGACGTCGCTCCTTGCCGTCCGCCGGCTCGTCGAAGACGGGCGTCACGACGGTCACGTCGGGCAGATGGGTGCCGCCGTGGTAGGGGTCGTTGACGGCGTAGACGTCGCCGGGGCGCAGGGAGCCCTCGTTGCGCCGCAGGACCTCCTTGATGGACTCCCCCATCGATCCCAGGTGGACGGGGATGTGGGGGGCGTTGGCGACCAGACCGCCTTCCGCGTCGAACAGGGCGCACGAGAAGTCCAGGCGCTCCTTGATGTTGACGGAGTGCGCCGTGTTCTCCAGGCGCACGCCCATCTGTTCGGCGATCGACATGAAGAGGTTGTTGAAGACTTCGAGCATGACCGGGTCCACCCGGGTGCCGACGGCGGTCCGTTCGGGCCGCGGATCCGTCCGGTGCAGCACGAGGTGTCCGGTCCGTCCCGTCGTGGCCTGCCAGCCGGGGGCGACGACGGTGGTGGCGTCGTCCTCGGCGACGAGGGCCGGGCCGGTCACGGTGTCGTCGGGGCGCAGGGCCTCCCTCCGGTACAGCCCGGCGTCGCGCCGGCCGCCCCCGGTGTGCATCCGGACGCTGCCGAGCGGCTCGAGTGGGCCTTCGCGCCCGTCCTCGGCCGGGGTGTACGGGAGGTGCGCTCCGGCGGTGCCGGTGGCCTCCACGGAGACCGTCTCGACCACCAGGGGTTTGTCCATGGTGAATCCGTAGCGGGCCCGGTGTGCGGCGCCGAACTCCTCGCCCATGGCCGCGGGGGTGCCGGGTGCGACGGGCAGGGCGGCGTCCGTTCCGGCGTAGCGCAGGAGGATCCGGGCCCGGGTGCTGATGGCGTCGTCCGGGACGCCGTCGGCCCGGAGCTCGGCGCGGGTGCGCGCCGCGAGGCTGTCGCAGACCTCTTCTGCCCGGGCCCTGGTCTCCTCGCTCAGCTCGGCCTCGACCGACTGCTCGCGCATCGCGGTGGCGTCGGCGAGGCCGATCCCGTACGCGGAGAGGACTCCGGCGAGTGGGGGTACGAGGACCGTGTCGATGCCGAGGGCGTCGGCCACGGCGCAGACGTGCTGACCGCCCGCGCCGCCGAAGCCGGTGAGGGCGTAGCGGGTGATGTCGTGGCCTCGCTGGACGGAGATCTTCTTGACCGCGTTCGCCATGTTCAGCACGGCGATCTCCAGGAAGCCCGCGGCCACCTCCGCGGCGCTCCTGACGCGGCCGGTCGCGTCCGACACCTCCTGCGCCAGTGCGCCGAAACGCTGTTCCACGAGGCGGGCGTCGAGCTGCTGGTCGCCGCCGGGGCCGAAGACGGCCGGGAAGTGTTCCGGACGGATGCGGCCGAGCATCACGTTGGCGTCGGTGACGGTGAGCGGCCCGCCCCGGCGGTAGCAGGCGGGACCGGGGTCGGCTCCTGCCGAGTCGGGTCCCACCCGGTAGCGCCTGCCGTCGAAGTGGAGGACGGAACCGCCTCCGGCGGCGACGGTGTGGATGCTCATCATGGGCGCGCTCATCCGCACCCCGGCCACCTGGGTGCCGAGTTCGCGCTCGAACTCGCCCGCGTAGTGGGACACGTCGGTGGAGGTGCCGCCCATGTCGAAGCCGATGACCCGGTCGTGTCCGGCCTCCTCGGACGTACGCGCCATGCCGACGACGCCCCCGGCGGGCCCGGAGAGCACGGCGTCCTTTCCCCGGAAGTGCGCGGCCTCGCGCAGTCCGCCGTTGGACTGCATGAACATCAGGCGGATTCCGGCGAGTTCGGCGGCCACCTCGTCGACGTAGCGGCGCAGGATCGGTGAGAGGTAGGCGTCGACGACGGTGGTGTCGCCGCGCGGCACGAGCTTGATCAGGGGGCTGACCTCGTGCGAGCAGCTCACCTGGGTGAAGCCCGCCTCCCTGGCCTGTTCCGCGACGGCCTTCTCGTGGTCCGGGTGGCGGTAGCCGTGCATGAACACGACGGCCGCGCTGCGGAGGCCGTCGTCCGCGGCGGCCCTCAGCCGCTCGGCCACGGTGGCGCGGTCGAGGGGGCGCACGGTGCCTCCCCGGGCGTCGACGCGCTCCGGGACCTCGATCACCCTGTCGTACACGGCTTCCGGGAGCAGGATGCGGCGGTCGAAGAGGCGTGGCCGGTTCTGGTACGCGATCCTCAGGGCGTCCCGGAAGCCTTCGGTGACGACGAGCACGGTCGGCTCGCCCCGCCGCTCCAGGAGGGCGTTGGTGGCGACGGTGGTGCCCATCTTGACGCTCGCGACCCGGTCGGCGGGTACGGGGTCCCGGGGACCGAGCCCGAGCAGGAGCCGGATCCCGGCCACGGCCGCGTCCTGCCGGCGGCCCGGGTCGTGCGACAGCAGTTTGCGGGAGACCAGTTTCCCGCCGGGGTCGCGTCCCACCACGTCCGTGAAGGTGCCGCCGCGGTCGATCCAGAACTCCCAGCGTCCGGTCATTCCCCCATTCTCGCGTGGGGGAGGAACCCCCGCAGGGAGGGCGGGGCGGGGGTGAGGCCGACGGCGCTGTGGACGGCGCGTATCCGGTGCCGGGCGGCGCTCGCCCCGAGGCGAAGTGTTTCGGTGACGACGGCACGCACGAGGGTGTGGTCACCCCGCCGGGAGCGACTCCGCCGGCTTGGATCCGTCCGCCCGGGGTACGTTTCGTGAGCTTTGCGCCGCGCGCCCCCGGCGCGCGGCATCCGGGCTCCGTCGGTCGGCGGAGCGCCGGCTCAGACGGCGGGTGCGTCGGGTCCGATCCTGCTGCGCACCGCGGTCTGCACCTCGGCCTCCTCGGCCGGGTCGGCGGCGAGCCGCCTCAGTCGTTCGGCGACCCTGATGTCCCCGGTCTCCGCGTGGCGCGCGGCCAGTTCCCGGGTGGTCTCCTCGCAGTCCCACAGGCATTCGACGGCGAAGCCGGTGGCGAAGGACGGGTCGGTGGCGGCCAGCGCGCGGGCGGCTCTGCCCCGCAGGTGCGAGGAGGAGGTCTCCCGGTACACGTGGCGCAGTACGGGTGCGGCGCAGACGATGCCCAGCCGGCCCGTGCCGTCGACGAGGTTCCAGAGGCGGGGGGCGTCGGGGCCTTCGCCCCTCACGGCCTCGCGCAGGGCGGCGAGGACGAGCGGGGCGTCCTGGCCGGTTCCCCGGCAGGCCAGGACTCCGGCCGCCGAGGCTCCGAGGGCGTCGGGGCGGTGGGCCCATCGCCTGGCCCGTTCGACGGCTGCTTCTCCGCACATGCGCTCGAACGCGGCCACGGCTGCCTCGGCGACCGTGCAGGACGGGCCGACGGCGGCCAGCTCGACGAGGTCGAGCACGGCGGGGTCCCGCGCTTCGGCCAGGTAGTGCAGGGCGGCGCAGCGCGCCCCGTCGGAGCCGCTGCGGGCGGCCTCGACGATCAGGGGCCGGTCCTCCGCCCCCGCCACGGCGGCGAGGCAGCGTGCCGCGGGCACGTGGAGGACGCTGCCGCGCTCCAGGCCGGCCTGGGCCCAGTCGAAGACCGCCTGGACACTCCAGCCGGGGCGTGGTCCGCCCGGCCGCATCTGCCGCTGCCACCGGTCGAAGGAGCCCTGCTCCGTCGCCGTCCTGATGCGGGCCCCGACCGCTTCGCGCGGGTCGTCGGCCCACAGCCGCCAGGGGCGGGGCTCGAAGGCGTCCCGTACGGCGGCGGCCAGCTCGGCGGTGCCGTCGGCGGTCGCGGGGAAACGGGCGAGCACCGGTTCGGCGAGGGAGCGCAGCCCGGCGTCGTCGTCGCGCAGGGCCAGCTCGTCGAGCGCCCAGGCCCAGTTGGATCCGGTGGCCGCGTAACGCCGCAGGAGCACGAGGGCGTCGTCCCGCCCGTAGGAGGCGAGGTGGCCGAGCACGGAGAGGGCGAGGCCCGTACGGGAGTCCTCGGTGTCGAGGTGGTCCTCGGGGTCCCACAGGTGCCGCTCGATCTCCTCGGTGCCCCCGTCGAGGTCGAGGTAGAGGCGCGCGTAGTAGAGGGAGCGGTTCTCGACCTGCCAGTCATGCCGGGGGTCGCTCAGGACGCAGTGGTTGAGAGCCGCCAGGGCCTCGGTGCGCGGTGCGGCGAGCGCGTGGAGCGTGCCGTCGCCGCGGCCCCTCTGCAGCAGGCCGAGCAGGGTGCCGCTCGGCGCTATGAACGGATCGAACATGGGGAAAGCCTCACATCAAGCTGTCGACGCAACCGGGACTGTGCTGTTCCATGTGCCGGGGTGACATCCCCTAGGCCGCGCAGCAACATGATCGGCCGACCGCCGTCTTCTGCCTGGTGCTCATCTTCCTCTGCCTCTCGTCGGTGGTCCTGAGCGGACCCGCGACGTCATGATGACCCACCCATTTCGCCGACGCGACCACATTTACGGCGCCCCGGCCGGCCAGGGGCCGGGACGGCGTCTCAGCGCGCACCGAAGAGTTCCAGCAGGTCGTCCTTGCCGAACATGCGCGCGGTGTCCACGGCGGAGGGCGTTCCGGAGGCCGGATCGGCCCCTGCGGCGAGGAGGGTGTCGATCACCGCGCGCTCGCCCTTGAAGACGGCTCCGGCCAAGGGCGTCTGCCCCCGGTCGTTGGCCCGGTCCGGGTCGGCCCCGCGGTCCGCGAGGGCCGCGACGGCGGGGGCGTGCCCGTGGTAGGCGGCGAGCATCAGCAGGGAGTCACCGCGGTCGTTGGTGAGGTTCGCGGGGACACCCGCGTCGACGTAGGCGGCGAGCGCGTCACTCTCGCCCCGGCGGGCCAGGTCGAAGACCTTGGCCGCCAGCTCGACCACCTCGGGATCAGGGGCTTCGCTCATCGGACGGACCGCCTTCCATTGCCTTTGTCTGAGCTGGTGGGGACGTACGGCAGGGGCCGTACGAGTGAATCGACAGGGTACTGCTCCGGGGCAGTCGTCAGTCTGCCCCGGTGCGGCGGAAGATCACCCTGCCCTGCCTGAATTCCGGGTGGAATGGGGCCGCCGCCGCCCGCCAGGGCCCGCAGGCCGGCGCTTTTCACCCACCGGTGGAGTGAAATCGAACGTTATTCACTCACTTGCACCTTTTATCGTATAGGTACATGTTGTGATCCTGGAAGTACTCATGGTGACTGTCCCCTCAACCAGGAGAACCGCTCATGATCCTCTCCATCTCCGGCGTGGTACTGCTCGGCATCATCGTCTTCCTGTTCTTCAAGAAGGACGGGCTCAAGGCGTCCCACGCCCTCATCTGCGCTCTGTTCGGCTTCTACCTCGCCGGCACAGCCATCGCCCCCAGCATCACGGCCGGCGGGGCGAGCCTCGCCAGCATGCTGGGCGGGATCAAGTTCTGACGCTCCGAAACCGCTCCCACCTCTCCAGGAGACCGACGTGGCCCGGCGACCACTCCCCCGCATTCTCCAGCGCGGCAGCGCTTCGATCGCCCGCGGTCGCGACATCGCGCGCACGGCCGCCGACAACGCCACCGACGTCCTCCATCCGCTGATCACGGTCACCCGGGGTCTGCGGCTGCTGGCGGGAGCAGGGCGGCAGAAGTGGGCCGCGACACCCAGGGAGCGGCGCGGACACGTGCTCTTCCTCGTCGCGGCCTGCGTACTGACGGTGGCGCTCATCCCCTACGGGCCCCTGCTGGCCCTCATCTCGGTGATGGGCGCTGCCGCGTGGCGGGGCCGCGAGCGCACGCCCGCGCGCACGGGCCCCGACGAGGCGGAGACCGCACGGCTCCAGGCTCTCTACGAGGCACTCGTGCCGCACTTCTCCGCGTCCGAGGACCCCGGTCCGCTGTTCTCCCACGGCGGCGACTGGGAGAAGGCCTTCGGCACGTCGTACGCCTTCGACGGCAACGGCCGCCTCACCCGCCTCCAGGTGAACTATCCGGCGTACTTCACCGACGGCGATCCCGAGTCCCGCGCCCGCGTCGAGCAGGTGCTCCACGCCAAGTCGGGCCGCGGCCGCGAATACCACTTCGCCTGGGACGAGGAGAGCAACCATCTCCTCATGACCGTTCTCGCCGCGCTCCCCACCTCCATCGCCGCCCAGCGTTTCGTGACCGCCCCCGGCGAGACCGTGCTGGGCTTCACCGACGCCGACGCGGTCCGGCGCACGGTGCCGGTCCAGGACGGCGACACCACACGGGACGCCTCGCCGGTGATCTGGCGGACCGGAACCCGGTCCACCGAGCCCCATCTGCTGGTCGCCGGGCACCCCGGCAGCGGCACCACGACCCTGATGCGTTCCCTCGCCCTGCAGGCACTGCGGGACGGCGACGTGCTCGTCGTCGACGGCGGCGGCACCGGCGAGTACGGGTTCCTGACCGGCAGGGACGGTGTGCTGGCCGTGGAGTGCGGTCTGGCAGGGGCTCTCGCGACGCTCGAGTGGGCGGCGCACGAGACCGAGCGGCGGCTCATCGCGGCCAACCGGGCCCGGCAGGCCGGGCACCCCGAGCCCGAGGACACCAAGCGCCCCCTCTGGATCCTGCTGGACCGCCCGAGCGTGCTGGGGCACCTGGCGGCGGCCGACGGCAGGCAGGACCCGCAGGAGCTGCTCCAGGTGCCGCTGCGGCACGGCCGGGCGGCAGGCGTGACGGTCGTCGTCGCCGACCAGTTCGACAGCCTCGACTCCCTCACCGACGCGGTACGGACCCACACCAGGGCCCGCGCCGTGCTCGGCCCGGCGACCCGCGAGGAGGTGGAGGCGGTCCTGGGAGCGGAGCCGCACACGACCCCCACGGCGGACGTGCCGCCAGGACGCGGCTACACCCGGCTGGGCACGGGGCCGGTCCTGCGGCTCCAGGTGCCGGCCACCCCGGACCCGTACGACGACGCGACGAGCGAGGCGCACCGGCAGGCCGTGCTCGACCTGCTGCCGGGCGCGGCGCCCGCGCCGCAGCCGGCCCGGCCCGCGGCCGCCGTCGAGGCCCCGCCCGTCCACACGGACAAGCTCGTCGCGACCCCGGCCGTCGCTGAGGGCTGAGAACCGGCGCACCCGCGCCAGCCGTGAGCACGGATGGCCGCAGGCGCCTCAGGCCACGAAGGTCCGGGGCGCCTCGGCGCTGGAGCTCGCCCCGGAGCCGACCAGTTCGGCTGCCGCGGCGAGCCGCAGCGCCGCCTCGTCCGCCACCGGCCCTCCCACGGTGAAGGGAAGGCGCACATAGCCCTCGAACGCTCCGTCGACCCCGAACCGGGGCCCCGAGGGGACGCGTACGCCGACCCGCTCGCCGGCCACCGCCAGCCGGGAGCCTGAGAGCCCGCCGGTGCGCACCCAGAGCGTGAGGCCTCCGCGCGGCACCTCGAACTCCCAGGCGGGCAGCTCCCGGCGCAGCGCCCGCACCAGATCGTCCCTGTTCTCCCGCGCCTGGTCGCGCCGCATCTCCACCGCCTCTTCCCAGCCGCCCGTCCGCATCAGCCAGTTGATGGCGAGCTGCTCCAGCACGGGGGTCCCCATGTCGGCGTACGCGCGCGCCGAGACCAGGCTGCGGATGACGTCGGGCGCGGCCCGCACCCAGCCGATCCTCATGCCGGCCCAGAAGGCCTTGCTCGCGGATCCGACGGTCAGGACGGTGCTGCCCGCGGGGTCGAACCCGCAGACCCTGCGCGGCATGTCCACGTCGGCGTCCAGATGCAGCTCGTTCATGGTCTCGTCGACCACCAGGACCGTCCCCGCGGAGCGGGCGGCCTCGACCAGGGCGCGGCGCTGCTGCTCGTCGGCGAGGGCGCCGGTCGGATTGTGGAAGTCCGCGACGACGTAGGCGAGCCTCGGCGCCGCGTCCCGCAGCACCTGCCGCCAGCGGTTCATGTCCCAGCCGCCCAGCCCCTCCTCCATCGCCACGGGCACCAGCCGCGCGCCCGCCTCCCGCATCAGCTGGAGGATGTTGGCGTAGCTCGGGGACTCCACGGCGATGCGTTCACCGCGGCCCGCGAAGAGGTGGCAGATGGCGTCGATGGCTCCCATCGCCCCGGTGGTCACCATGATCTGCTCGGGCATGGTGGGGATGCCGCGCCCGGTGTAGCGGTCCGCGATCATCTGGCGCAGGGCGGGCAGCCCCGCGGGATAGTCGCCGTGGGTGTGGGCGTACGGCGGCAGCTCCTCCAGTGCGCCCTGGACGGCACGGGTCAGCCACGGCTCGGGGGCGGGGAGCGAGGCGCAGCCGAGGTCGATCACCGAGCCGAGCGACTCCGGGGGCAGGGGTTCGAGGCCACGGGCGGGAAGCGGATTGCCGGCCGGGACCGCGGTCCAGCTGCCGGCTCCACGGCGCGACTCCAGGAAGCCCTCCGCCCGCAGGGCCTCGTAGGCCGCGGCGACGGTGGTGCGGCTGAGCGAGAGGGCCAGCGCGAGTTCCCGTTCGGCGGGCAGCCGCGCGGCGACCGGGACCCGCCCCTCCAGGACGAGCAGCCGTACCCCGTCGGCCAGGGCGCGGTAGGCGGGGGGCTTGCGGGCGCCGGGTGCCAGGGGACGGGTCCGCTGGGCCTGGAGCTGGCGTGCGAGCTGCGCCGCGCCGACCGTCGAAGTCCACTGCGCCATACAGATCAGTCCACCTTCCTCGGATTGGCCATAGTTGGCAGCCAATCCCCTGCCACAGAGTGACACGCAACAGTCCACCACCACCACACAGGGGGCACCACGTGTCCGATTCCACCGTCCGGACCCGCCCTCGGATCGCCCGGCGGCTGATCCATCTGTACGCCGGCCTGGCTCTGTACGGAGCGAGCTCTGCGCTCCTGGTCCGCGCCGGCCTCGGGCTCGAACCGTGGGGGGTCCTGCACCAAGGGCTCGCCGAGCGCACCGGCATCTCGATCGGGGTCGTCTCGATCGCCGTCGGAGCGGTCGTCCTCCTGCTGTGGATCCCGATCAGGCAACGGCCGGGGCTGGGCACCGTCTCCAACGTCTTCGCCGTGGGTCTCGCGATGGACGGCACGCTCGCCCTGGTGCCGGACGCGCACGGGCTCTGGACGCGGATCGCGGTGATGGCAGCGGGGATCGCGCTGAACGGTGTCGCCACCGGTCTGTACATCTCGGCGCGCTTCGGGCCCGGACCACGTGACGGCCTCATGACGGGGCTGAACCGGATCACGGGCCGCTCGATCCGGCTCGTGCGTACGGCGATCGAGGTGGCCGTGGTGGTGACCGGTTTCCTGCTCGGCGGTTCTTTGGGCGTGGGCACAGTCCTCTACGCACTGGCGATCGGCCCGCTCGCGCAGTTCTTCCTGCGTTTCTTCGCCCTCCCCGCGCCGGACACCGGCACCCGGGCCGTTGCCGGGCAGTCACCCCGAGGGGCGATACTTCCGCGGTGACCGCAGTGACTTCTGGACGCCATCCCTATCTGGACCATCCTTCGACGATTCCGTTCGCCCATCGCGGCGGGGCGGCGGACGGTCTGGAGAACACGGCAGCCGCGTTCCGGCGGGCAGCCGGCGCCGGCTACCGCTACTTCGAGACCGACGTGCACGCCACGGCGGACGGCCGCCTGGTCGCCTTCCACGACTCCACCCTGGACCGGGTGACGGATTCCCAGGGCCGGATAGCCGCGCTCCCCTGGAGCGAGGTGAGCAGGGCGAGGGTGGCGGGCAGCGAACCGCTGCCGCTCTTCGAGGAGTTGCTGGAGGAGTTCCCGGACGCACGCTGGAACGTGGACATCAAGGCGGAGCCCGCCCTCGTCCCGCTGATCGACCTGATCCGCAGGGCCGGCGCCTGGGACCGTGTGTGCGTGGGGTCGTTCTCGGAAGCGCGCGTGGCCAGGGCGCACCGCCTCGCGGGCGCTGGGCTGGCCACCTCCTACGGGGTGCGCGGGGTGCTCGGCCTGCGGCTGCGCTCGTACGGCATCCCGGCGGCGCTCCGGGCGGGCGCGGTCTGCGCGCAGGTTCCCGAGGCCCAGAACGGCATCCGCGTCGTCGACCGCGCCTTCGTCCGCACGGCCCATGCACGGGGGCTGCAGGTCCACGTCTGGACCGTCAACGAACCGGAGCGGATGGCGGCCCTCCTCGACCTCGGTGTGGATGGCATCATGACCGATCACATCGAGACGCTGCGCACGGTGCTGAGCGAGCGGGGGGCATGGGCCTGACGCCGGGGCCCGCCGCGTCCGCACGGAACGAGCGAGGGGGCGCGGCGTGAGCACCGACACCGCAGGAACGGCGGATCCGGCCGGGCATCCGGACGGGGCCGAGGGACGCAGGCGCGAACAACGCGGCTGGTACTTCTACGACTTCGCGTGCTCCGTGTATTCGACCAGCGTCCTCACGGTGTTCCTGGGCCCCTATCTGACGTCGATCGCCAAGGCCGCCGCTGACGCGGACGGATTCGTCCACCCGCTGGGCATACCCGTGCGGGCGGGCTCCCTCTTCGCGTACGCGGTGTCGGTGTCCATCGTCGTGGCGGTGATCGTCATGCCGGTCGCCGGCGCGGCGGCGGACCGCACCGGGCGCAAGAAGCCGCTGCTGGCGGCAGCGGCGTACACGGGCGCGACGGCGACGGCCTGCATGTTCTTCCTGGAGGGCCACCGTTACCTCCTGGGGGCCTTCCTGCTGATCGTGGCGAACGCTTCGATCTCCGTGTCGATGGCCCTCTACAACGCGTACCTCCCGCAGATCGCGACCGCGCAGGAGCGCGACGCGGTCTCCTCGAAGGGCTGGGCCTTCGGGTACACCTCGGGCGCGCTCGTCCTCGTGCTGAATCTGGTCCTCTTCACGGGCCACGACTCCTTCGGGCTCTCCGAGTCCGACGCGATCCGGATCTGCCTCGCCTCGGCAGGCGTGTGGTGGGGGGCCTTCGCCCTGGTGCCGCTGAGGCGGCTGCGCGACCGGCGGGTGACTCCCGGCGGCGAGGGCGCGGTCGGCTCCGGCTGGCGCCAGTTGCGGGCGACGCTGCGCGACATGCGCCGCCATCCGCTGACCCTGTCGTTCCTGCTCGCCTATCTGGTCTACAACGACGGCGTCCAGACGGTGATCTCGCAGGCCTCGCTCTACGGCTCCGAGGAACTCGGACTGGACCAGACGACCCTGATCACCGCCGTCCTGCTGGTGCAGGTGCTCGCCGTCGCCGGGGCCCTCGGGATGGGACGGCTCGCCCGGCTGTACGGCGCCAAGCGCACGATTCTGGCTTCGCTGGCCGTGTGGACGCTGATCCTCGCGGCGGCCTATGTGCTGCCCGCCGGCGCTCCGGTCTTCTTCTACACGCTGGCTGCGGCGATCGGGCTGGTACTGGGCGGCAGCCAGGCACTCTCCCGCTCGCTCTTCTCGCATCTGGTGCCGCGCGGGAAGGAGGCCGAGTACTTCTCGGCCTACGAGATGAGCGACCGGGGCCTCAGCTGGCTGGGCCCCCTGGCCTTCGGCCTCTGCTACCAGCTGACCGGCAGCTACCGGGACGCTCTCCTGTCCCTGGTGGCCTTCTTCGCGCTCGGCGCCGTACTGCTCGCGAGGGTCCCCGTACGGGCCGCCGTGGCCGCCGCGGGCAACGCCGTTCCTGAACGGATTTAGACGTTGAAGTGAAAGGCCGGTAGTGTACGCCTTTGGCCTGCCCGGAGGACCGTTACTGCGAGTGGAAGACGTCAAACCGTTGGGTGACAACTTCAACCAGAGGTGACAAACCGGGCAGCGGAGGGTATTCAACCCAGACAAAGCAGCGGCACGACGGGCGACGCATGACCGGCAACGGGAATCTTTGCCGCCGACCGGACGTTGACCGGATGACGACGACAGCGACATTTGTCCTGTGGGCGACAAGCCCGGGAGGCACGATTCATGAGTGAGCGAGCTCTCCGCGGCACGCGACTCGTGGTTACCAGCTACGAGACGGACCGCGGCATCGATCTGGCCCCGCGCCAGGCGGTGGAGTACGCATGCCCGAACGGACATCGATTTGAGATGCCGTTCTCGGTAGAGGCAGAAATTCCGCCGGAGTGGGAGTGCAAGGCGTGCGGCGCCACGGCACTCCTGGTGGACGGGGATGGCCCCGAGGAGAAGAAGGGCAAGCCGGCGCGCACGCACTGGGACATGCTCATGGAGCGGCGCACCCGCGAGGAGCTGGAGGAGGTGCTGGCCGAGAGGCTGGCGGTTCTGCGCTCCGGAGCCATGAACATCGCCGTGCACCCGCGGGACAGCAGGAAGTCTGCCTGACCGCATCTCCGCACCGATCGAGCCGCGGGGGGGGGGGCGCGGGGGGGGGGGGGGGGCCCCCGCCGGGCGGGGGGGGCGGGGGGCGGCCGGGGGGGACGACCCCCCGGCGCCGG
>NZ_JBIAJR010000017.1:0-24835 GCF_042872025.1 Streptomyces sp. NPDC005494 | reverse complement strand
CCCCCCCCCCCCCCCCCCCCCCCCCCCCCCCCCCCCCCCCCCCCCCCCCCCCCCCACCCGCCCCCCCCCCCCCCCCCCCCCCCCCCCCCCCCCCCCCCACCACCCCCCCCCCCCCCCCCCCCCCCGCGGCTCTTCGTGCGTCCGTCCCGGTGCTCGGGAGTCACTCCCGCGGTCGCGGTGCCGTGCCGGCCGCGCCCCGGCTCCGGAGCCGGGTCAGCCGGTCAGCGGCGGGCGCGGGCGGTCCGCCCCCGGCTCCTCCTCGGAGCGCGCGGGTGAGCCGTCCTCGCGGATGACCTCGCCCTGGACGACCTTGCCGTCGGGGCGGTGGATACGGGCCTGCTGGAAGGCGTCCGAGAAGCCGCCGGGCGCCGCCGCGCGCATGCGCCGCTCCAGGGAGCGCTCGGCGTAGCGGCTGAGGACGGAGCGGACGGGAGGCAGCAGGAGCAGAAGACCCGCCGCGTCGGAGATCATGCCGGGAATCATCAGGAGCAGGCCGCCGAGCATCAGGAACCCGTTGCCCTTGCTCCCCGTGGGCGCCGCGGCGGGGCCGGTGGAGGCGCCGGGCTGCCCCGGCATCTGCTGGAGGGTCTCGGTGAGCGTGCGGAACGCCCGGCGGCCCGCCCGCTTGATCACCGCGGCACCGAGCACGGCGCCGGCGACAAGGATGAGCAGCACGGTGAAACCGTTCGCCGCGTCGGCCACCACCGTCAGCAGCCAGATCTCCAGCACCAGCCAGGCGGCGACGCCCAGCGGCAGGAGGGTACGGGCGCGGGAGCGCCGTGGACGGTTCAAAGGCGGTGTGCCGGTCGTCATGCCCCCAGTGTGCCTGTACGCGCGTGCGAGCGGCGTAAGGGGGTGATCATGGCCCTCAGGAGCTCTTGCGGCCCAGCACCTTGTTGGCCCGGCCCGAGATGCCCCAGCCGGTGACCCGCCACAGTGCCTCGACGAGGATGTCCCGGCTCATCTTGGAGTCGCCGATCTCGCGCTCCATGAAGGTGATCGGCACCTCGACGACGTGGTACCCGGCCTCGACCGCGCGCCGTGCGAGGTCGACCTGGAAGCAGTAGCCCTGCGAGGCGACCTCGTCGAGGCCCAGGCCCTCCAGCGTGGGCGTGCGGAAGGCGCGGTAGCCGCCGGTCACGTCACGCACGGAGAGACCGAGCAGCATCCGGGAGTAGAGGCTGCCGCCGCGCGAGATCATCTCGCGGTGCCTGGGCCAGTTGACGACCCGGCCGCCGGGCACCCAGCGGGAGCCGAGGACCAGGTCGGCACCCTTCAGGGCGGTGAGGAGCCGGGGCAGTTCCTCGGGCTGGTGCGAGCCGTCGGCGTCCATCTCGACCAGGACGCCGTAGCCGTGCTCGGAGCCCCAGCGGAAGCCGGCCAGGTAGGCTGCGCCGAGCCCTTCCTTGCCCTTGCGGTGCAGGACGTGGACCTGGCCGTCGCCGGCCGCGAGCTCGTCGGCGACCTTGCCGGTGCCGTCGGGGCTGTTGTCGTCGGCGACGAGGATGTCGGCTTCCGGAACGGCGGCGCGCACCCGGGCGACGATCAGCTTGACGTTCTCGGCCTCGTTGTAGGTCGGAATGATCACCAAGACTCTGCCGAGCGGGCCGAACTGCCTCTGACCGCCGTCGTTCACTACTGCCCCTTAAAGTCCGTACGCAGGTGCACACCATATCCAGCGCACCACGGCAGGACGCCGACGCGGTCACGGGGTGGCGCGGCAGGCGTGGACAGAAGCGTGGAACTACGGACAGAAGGACAGCACTGCGGTCGGGGCCCGGTGTCCTTCGGGCCGACCCTGGGACCCGCCGGCTGCGGGTCGGCCGAAGGCCGTTGTCTACTGAACCTCCGGGCCCCACCCGGGTCACACCTACCGCCCAGCCGAAACCCTCCCTCGCCCCCGAGGCGCGAGCGCTGAACCTGGCTGCCAGTTGTGGTGCACCGGTGCGGCACACCACCCCGTGACCCAGCGGCGTTCGACGACTGCGTGGAGGTCTGACCGGTCGGACGTCCAGTGGTGGACCCGGCCGAACCTACCGGCCCGTGGGCGCTTTCTGTCAACAGTCGCCCGACCTGCGGTTTCATCGGAAAGCGCCTGGTCAGCGGGGAGGACTCCCAGGTCGCGGCAGAGTCTCCGCGCCTACGATCGGCGGTAAGGAAGATCACGACGTCACTCGTTCGGCCTTACGTAGACGGTTCGCCCGAGGACCACCGTGCGCAGGCAGACCGGAAGCTCCGCGCCCGGGGTGAGATCCGGCAGGCCAGGGGTGCCGGAGCGAGGGTCGGTGGACCAGCGCGCCACCCGGTCGTCGGGTGCCTGCACCAGCAGTTCGCCGGTACGCCAGACGGCGTAGTCGGCGGGGGCGCCCGGCACGAGCACACCCGCGTCGTCACGGCCCACGGCACGCCAGCCGCCCCGGGTGTGGGCGGTGAAACCGGCACGTACGGAGACACGGTGCTCCGGCGTGCGGTGGTGGGCCGCTGCCCGCACCGTCCCCCAGGGGTCCAGCGCCGTGACGGGACTGTCGGAGCCGAACGCGAGCGGCACACCGGCGCGCAGCAGGGCGGCGTAGGGGTTGAGGGTCGCCGCGCGCTCCGCGCCGAGGCGCTGGGCGTACATGCCGTCGGGGCCGCCCCAGGCCGCGTCGAAGGCGGGCTGGACGGAGGCGGTGAGGCCGAGTTCCGCGAAGGCCGCGACGGTCTCCGGGGTGAGCATCTCGGCGTGCTCGACCCGGTGCCTGGCGGCCCGGACCCGGGCGAGTCCGAGCGTCTCGGACGCGGCCCTGACTCCGGCGACGACGGCGGAGACGGCCGCGTCGCCGATGGCGTGGAACCCGGCCTGCAGCCCGGCCTCCGTGCACGCCGTCACGTGCGCGGCGATGTGGCCGGCGTCGAGCCGGGCACTGCCGGTGTGCGGGGCGTCGGCGTACGGCTCGTGCAGGAGGGCGGTGTGCGAGCCCAGCGAGCCGTCGACGAAGAGGTCGCCGGCCGCGCCGATGGCGCCGAGCTCGCGGACCCGCCGGGCGCCCTTCTCGTCCTCGATGTGCTGCGCCCAGTAGCCGAAGACCCGGGGGCCCGGCTCCCGGGCGGCGAGTTCGAGCAGTCCGGTGAAGTCGTCCTCGTCCGAGATCTCCGGGCCCGCGCACTCGTGCACGGTGCCGATGCCGAGCGAGGCGGCCCGGGCGAGGGCGGCGCGCTGGGCCTCGGTCCGCTGCGCCGGTGTGCCGGCACGGTGGGCGGCCGCGCGGACGGCGTGGTGGGCGTCGCCGGTCAGCGGCGCGTCCGGGTGGTAGCCGTCCATCGCGGTGACGCCCGGGACGAGGTCCAGCAGTGCCGACGTCACGACGGCGGAGTGGACGTCGACGCGGGGCAGGTAGACCGCGCGGCCGCCTGCCGCCTCGTCGAGTTCGGCGCGCGAGGGGGGCCGCTGCCCGGGCCAGCGGGTGGCATCCCAGCCGTGGCCCAGGATGACGCTGAGCGCCGGGTGCCCGTCCGCGAAGGCGCGGACGAGCCCGAGGGCCTCGGTGAGCGTGCGGGCGCCGGAGAGGTCCAGTCCGGTGAGGGCGAGCCCGGTCGACGTGGTGTGGACGTGGGAGTCGGTGAAGGCCGGGGTGACCAGGGCCCCCTCCAGGTCGATCACCTCGTCGACGCCGCTCGCGAAGGCGTCGGCCGCCCCCTCCGAGCCCACCCATGCGACATGGCCGCGTTCGACGACCATCGCGGTGGCGAACGGATCGGCGGGGCTGTGGACTTCTCCACCGCGCAGCAGCACGGTGCGGTGTTCGCTCTGGAGGGCGGTGCTCTCGGTCATGGGACCAGTCTCCCGCCTGCCCGGGTCCTCTTCGCCCGCGCCCCCTCCCCCGCCGGTTCGCGGCGCGCCCGCCGGGGCCTCTCAGACGCGGGGCGGACGTGCCTCGTACGGCGTGGACAGGACGACGGTCGTACGCGTGGAGACCCCTGCCAGCGTGCGGATGCGGGTCAACAGGTGTTCCAGCTCCAGAGGGCTGGAGACCCGCACCTTCAGGATGTAGTTCTCGTCGCCCGCGACACTGTGGCAGGCCTCCAGCTCGGGCACACCGGCGAGCCGTTCGGCGATGTCGTCGGGTGCGCTCGGGTCGAAGGGTTTCACCGAGATGAACGCCGTGAGGGGCAGGCCGACGGCTTCGGGGTCGACGACCGCGGCGTAGCCACGGATCACCCCGCGCTGCTCCAGCCGGCGGACGCGCTGATGAACGGCCGACGTGGACAGGCCCGTAGCCTTGCCCAGGTCGGTGTAGCTCATCCGCCCGTCCTTGACGAGCAACTCCACGATTTGACGGTCCAGCTCCTCCATGCGGATCAACCTATGGCCCCAGGTCCCTCCAGGCACAGTCGTGGGCCCCCCGGAAAGGCACGTTCGAGGGACGTGTGACGAATGCCACATGTTTACGGGTGGGTAGCCGACGACCTCGCGATTACGGCTGACCCCGGGCGGGAAGTGCTTGCTGTGGCCGGGGCCGTGGCGGCTTGCCGGCCCACCCGAGGGGGGAAAATCCCATGCAGAGCCTGAAGCTCACCGGACGTACCGAACCGGAGCCCGACGCATTCGCGGCACCGGACGAGGACAGTGTTCCCGACGCGTACGACACATTCGAGATGTACCGGGTGATCTGCCCGGACTGCACCCAGCCGATCGCCCTGCTGGCGGACGAGGACGTGCTTCCCGAGCACGCGCTCTGCCCGACGCCGTGGAATCCGTTCGTGCTCACCGTGTGCCCCGGTACGGCCCGTGACGCCTCGCTCGCGCGCCCGGCGGACGAGACGCTCGAGGCCCAGGAGCAGGAAACGGCCCTGCTGTTGACGCTGCCCCAGGGACTGGACTGGCGGACGCAGCCCTTCTCGCACGCCGGCGGTCCCGGCTCGCGGCCCCGGCGGTACATGCCGCAGACGCGGCGCCAGGCCGCCTGAGGTCCCTCACGGACCGCACACCACCTCTGCGCGCACCACGACGGCCGGTCCGGCGTGGTGCGGACAGTTCACCGGACGGCCGGTGACCGGCACCCGAGGAACGGGCGCGCGAATCGGCCGGACAGTGACCCCGGGGCCCGTACGGGCGTTGGTTCTGTATGACCACCCTGCATCCGACGGCCGGCCCCGTCAGGCGCCGCCTTGCCGCCCCGACAGCCGGAGAATCGGTTCCGCAGCCCGGACAGCCGAGCCGGGAGTCCGCACGTCAGGCCGCGCCGCACAGCACCGACCCGCCCATCTACCGCGCCATGCTGCGCCATTGGGAGAGCACGGGCCGGACCATGCCGGGCCGCCACGACCAGGAATGGAACCGGATCATGACGACACCCGTCTGGTCGGACCGGCCGGTCCGGGTCAGCGCGTCTCGGGACCCGCGAGGTGACGGGCGATGACCATGCGCTGGATCTGATTGGTGCCCTCGACGATCTGGAGCACCTTGGCCTCGCGCATCAGCCGTTCGACGGGGAAGTCGAGGGTGTAGCCGTAGCCCCCGAGCACCTGCACCGCGTCCGTGGTCACCCGCATGGCCGCATCGGTGCAGAACAGCTTCGCCATCGCGGCCTGCCGCGAGAAGGGCAGGCCGGCGTCACGGAGCCTCGCCGCCTCCAGGTAGAGCGCACGCCCCGCCTCGATCCGGGTGGCCATGTCGGCGAGCATGAAGCGCAGCCCCTGGAAGTCGGCGACGGGGCGGCCGAACTGGTGTCGCCCCGTGGCGTATCCGACCGCCTCGTCCAGGGCCGCCTGGGCGACGCCGACGGCGCAGGCGGCGATCCCCAGCCGGCCCGAGTCGAGTGCGGACAGGGCGATGGCGAAGCCCTGCCCCTCCTCGCCGATGCGCCGGTCGCCCGAGATCCTCACACCGTCGAAGTGGAGTTGAGCCGTGGGCGAGCCCTTCATGCCCATCTTCTTCTCCGGCGCCGCGGCGTTGAGCCCGTCGGCGCCTCCAGGGACCAGGAACGCGGTGATGCCGCGAGGACCCTCTTCCCCTGTGCGGGCCAGCACGGTGTAGAAGTCGGCGACGCCGCCGTGCGTGATCCACGCCTTGGTCCCCGTGAGCACCCAGTCCTCGCCGTCCCGTACGGCCTTGGTGCGCAGCGAGGCGGCATCGGAGCCGGAGGCGGGCTCGGAGAGGCAGTAGGCGCCGAGCAGGCCGCCGGAGAGCATCGCGGGGAGGTGCGCGGTCCGTTGCTCCTCGGTGCCGTAGCCCGCGAGCGCGTGACAGGCCAGCGAGTGGACGCTGACGCCGAGACCGACGGTGAGCCGGGCGGCCGCGAGCTCCTCCAGGACCTGGAGGTAGACCTCGTAGGGCTGGTCACCGCCGCCGTGCGCGGAGTCGTACGGCAGTCCGAGCAGTCCCGCTTCGGAGAGCAGGGTGAAGACCGCGCGGGGGAAGACGCCCGCCTCCTCCTCGTCGGCCGCCCGGGGAGCGATCTCCTTCGAGACGATGTCGCGTACGAGCTCGACGAGCTGCCGGGACTCCTCGGTGGGCAGACGGCGTTCCACCGGCTGCGGGGCACGGTCGGACATGACGGCGCTCTCCTCCCTGTCGGGCGTTGCGGCGGTCACGCGCGGGGTGTGCGCGGCACCGCCGGGTTGTCCCGGGCGCTGCCCGGAAAAATCTACGGTTCCTCAGCCGATCCTGCCTTCCCGGATCACGGGAGGCGCTGGCCAGCGGCTGTGGCGCGTCGCAGTATGCCCGATCGGAGCGCGTCCGTCACCGGGTCCTCATGCCGGTGATCAGCGAAATTGGTCCGAACCATTGACCCAACTGGTCTAGTCCTTCTACGGTCTCCCCCAATGCCTCATCGCGTCCATGCCAACTTCCAGGTGGACCGGGCGGCACCCCCACGACCAAGCCCTCCCCCACGAGGAGCCACGATGACCGGACTTCACCGTCCCCGCGCCCGCCTCAAGGCGCTCGCCGCGACCGTCTGTACCGCCGCACTCGGCGTCGCCCTGCTCGGCGTCGCCGGCACCTCCCCGGCAGGCGCGGCCCCCACCGCCTCCACACCGGCCGCCTCCGAAACCGCCCCCACCGCGGCAGGCGGCAAGGTGGTCGGATACTTCACCAACTGGGGTGTCTACCAGCGCGATTACCACGTCAAGAACATCGAGACCTCGGGGTCGGCCGACAAGCTCACCCACATCAACTACGCCTTCGGCAACGTCCAGGGCGGCAAGTGCACCATCGGGGACAGCTACGCCGACTACGAGAAGGCCTACACGGCGGAGCAGTCGGTGGACGGCGTCGCGGACACCTGGGACCAGGAACTGCGGGGCAACTTCAACCAGTTGCGCAAGCTCAAGAAGCTGCACCCCGATCTGAAGGTCATCTGGTCCTTCGGCGGCTGGAGCTGGTCCGGCGGCTTCGCCGAGGCAGCGCAGAACCCGGCGGCGTTTGCCGCTTCCTGCTACGACCTGGTCGAGGACCCGCGCTGGGCCGATGTGTTCGACGGCATCGACATCGACTGGGAGTACCCGAACGCCTGCGGCCTGACCTGCGACACCAGTGGGCGTGACGCCTACGGGAACCTGCTGGCGGCACTGCGCGCGAAGTTCGGCACCGGCAACCTGATCACCTCGGCGATCACCGCGGACGGCTCCGACGGCGGCAAGATCGACGCCGTGGACTACGGCGGAGCGGCGCAGTACCTCGACTGGTACAACCCGATGACGTACGACTTCTTCGGCGCGTTCGCCGCACAGGGACCGACCGCTCCGCACTCCCCCCTGACCTCCTACCCGGGCATCCCGACGGAGGGGTTCGACAGCGACTCGGCGATCTCCAAGCTCAAGGGGCTGGGCATCCCGGCGGAGAAGCTGCTGCTGGGCATCGGCTTCTACGGGCGGGGCTGGACCGGCGTCACGCAGTCGGAGCCCGACGGCACGGCGACGGGAGCGGCGCCGGGGACGTACGAGGCGGGCATCGAGGACTACAAGGTGCTGAAGGACAGCTGCCCCGCGACGGGCACGGTCGCGGGCACGGCGTACGCCCACTGCGGCACGAACTGGTGGAGCTACGACACCCCGGCCACCATCGCCACGAAGATGGACTACAAGAACCAGCAGGGCCTGGGGGGCACCTTCTTCTGGGAGCTCAGCGGCGACACGGCGAACGGTGAGCTCATCAAGGCCATCAACTGACGCAGGCGGGGTAGACGCGTCACAGGGCGGGTCAGGGGTGGGGTGCCGGGCGGGCGCCTCACCCCACCCGTCGTGAGCGACCGGCGCAGGTCAGCTCACATGAGCCCGGCCTGGGTGACGAACATGGCCAGGACGACGACGAGCGTCCAGCCGAGGACGTGCTCGAGGATCTTCGGCCCGTCCTCGGGTCCCCCGGTCCGGGCACGGCGGGCGTGGGCGGTCTTCTCGGCTGCGGTCGCGGTCATGGCATCTCGCTCGGTCGTTCGGTCGTGGGCGTCCCCCGTGGCCCGACCACAGTGCCAGCGGAAGTGGCCGGCGCGGTAGAGACGCGGGTCACAGCGGCCGACTGCCGCACGGACGCCGAAGCCCCGTCCGCCCGTGCCCCCGCCGGGTTCCGGCGCGGGGACGGTACGGCGCCCCCCGGCGATGTGCGCTACGCCATACCCCCACGGCGGCTTCACGACCCACCGCCGGTCGATCCTGCCGAGGCCCCTGGGGCGACGAGGCCGGCAGGCTTCGGGACACGGCTGAGACAGGCGCGGCGGGCGCGGAATCCCGCTTCACGGCGAGCAGGGCCCGTCAGAGGTCCGCGAGCAGGCCGTCGAGCGGGGCCGGCACCCGGTCTGCGCCGAGGGCCTCGACGAGGACCCGGCCGTAGTGGATCTTGCGCCCCTTCTTCGTGCCGAAGAAGCGCCGCAGCTGCTGTTGCGAGGTGCGGCCCCGCTGCGCCGGCTGGCGCAGGAAGGTCTGCAGGGAGCGCAGGTCGCCCTCGTCCCGGACGAGCTCCTCCACACGCTCCGGACCGAGCGCGCGGATGAGTTCGTCCTCCAGGTCCGCCGCGCAGACGAAGAACCCCTGCTCCGCCGCTCCGGCCCGGGCCAGGCCGCGGGCGTAGAAGGGGTACTCCGCCTCGTCGCACAGCCCGGTGAGCCGGAGGCCGAGGCCGGGGGGCCCGAGGACGTGGGCGAAGCGGGCGAAGCTCATGGCACCGCCCATCGGCAGGACACAGACCCCTTCGGCCGCCAGGTCCCGGCCCCGGGCCCGTGCCAGCGCGTCGACCGCGGCGACATCGCTCGGCCCTTCCAGCAGGACGGCCGTCCGTACGTCCACTCGCGCGGCCAGTTGGCGTGCGTGGTCGCCGGGGCCGTCGGCCGCCCATGCGACGACCGCGTCCCTGAACGCCCCCATGTCAGTCATGGGGCGAGTCTGCGCCCCTCCCGCCCTCGACGGAAGCACATTTCCGCCGAGGGCCGGTGGCGGGTGAGGCCGGGCAGGCGCGCGGCCTGCGGGGAACCGGGGCCGGCCGGGGGAAGGCGGCGGCGGACCGGTGCCCGCCCGCCGCCCGGGGTCACGGCACGGGTGCGGGTTCGACGGCCACCAGGTGGCCGCTGCCGCTGAGCGACGTGAGGTCGATGTCGGCCACGCAGCGGACCTTCACGTAGTTGAGGGTGAGCGTCCCCTCGATGTGCACGCGCCCGGTTCCCTGTGCGAAGTCGGCGTCGCCGAGCTCCGTGGCCGCCCCGTCCACCCGGACACCGAGATCCGTGGACCCCCCGGAATCCGGGAACTTGACGAAGACGTATCCCCTGTCGACCAGGCGTCGCCGGAACTCCGCGTGCGAGGGCGCCGGGCCGCCGACGACGACCTTCTGCCCTTCCTTGGAGAGACGCTCGACGAGCTCGTCCATGAGTGGTTCCTCCATGACTGGTACGGGATGCTGACAGGTCGGGTGATCGGGCCGGTCAGCCGGCCGTCCGCTCCATCTGGAGGCGCAGGCTCCGGGGGCGCATGTCGACCCACACGTCCTTCACGTAGGCCAGACACTCCTCCTTCGAGCCGGTCATCTCCGTCTCTCTCCATCCGGCCGGGACGTCGAGGTACGTCGGCCACAGCGAGTACTGGTCCTCGTCGTTGACCAGGACCTTCATGCGGTTCTCTTCCATCGCTCTGCTTCCTCTGCTGTCAGGAACGTTCGTCTGCTGTCGGGAACGGTTCGGTCTGCTCTCGGGAACGGGGCACCGGGCCCGTGGGCGGGGCCGGGGTGCGGACGCCGGGCGGGAAGCGCTCAGGCGAAGAGCCAGGGCGCTTCCTGCCTGCGGCGCTCTTCGTAGGCGTGGATCTGGTCACGGTGGGAGAGGGACCAGCCGATGTTGTCGAGGCCCTCCATCATCGAGTTCTTCTTGAACGGGTCGATATCGAAGGCGAAGGACCGGCCGTCGGCGGTCGTCACGGTCTGGGCCGGGAGGTCGATGTGCAGGGTCGGCGACGAGGCCGTCGCCAGTGCCTCGCAGATCTCGTCGACCTCCCGTGCCTTCAGGGCCACCGGAAGGATGCTGCTGTTGAAGCAGTTGTTGTGGAAGATGTCCGCGAAACCGGGGGCGATGATGCAGCGGATGCCGAACTCCCGCAGCGACCAGGGCGCGTGTTCGCGGGAGGAACCGCAGCCGAAGTTCTCCCCCGCGATCAGGATCCCGGCGCCCTCCTTCCCTGGTTCGTTGAGGGGGAAGTCAGGGTCGGGCGTGACCCCGTCCTCCAGGTAGCGCCAGTTGGCGAAGAGGTGGTCGGCGAATCCGGTGCGGCTGATCGACTTGAGGAACCGGGCCGGGATGATGTCGTCCGTGTTGACGTTGGACCGCATCATCGCCACCGCGATGCCTTCGTGCGTGATGAATTTCTCCACGGGGTTCTTCTCCCTGCGCGTGTGTTCAGAGGTCACGGACGTCGGCGAAGCGGCCCATGACGGCCGCGGCCACCGCGGTCACCGGGCTGACGAGATGGGTGCGGCCCCCTCGGCCCTGGCGCCCCTCGAAGTTGCGGTTGCTGGTGGACGCGCAGCGCTCGCCGGGAGCGAGCCGGTCCCCGTTCATGGCGATGCACATGCTGCATCCCGCCTCGCGCCATTCGAAGCCGGCCTCGCGGAAGACGTCCGCCAGCCCTTCCTCCTCGGCCTGCCGGCGCACGTTCATCGAGCCGGGGACGACGATGGCCCGGGTTCCCTCGGCGACCCGCCGGCCGGCGGCGTACCGGGCAGCGAGCCGGAGGTCCTCCAGCCGGGAGTTGGTGCAGGAGCCGATGAAGACGGTGTCCACCGCGATGTCCTGGACGCGCTGACCGGCGTGCAGGCCCATGTACTCCAGGGCGCGCTCCATGCCCGCCCGCGTCACGGGGTCGCTCTCGGTGGCCGGGTCGGGCACGGTGCCCGTCACGTCGGCGACCATCCCCGGGTCCGTGCCCCAGGTGACCTGCGGCACGAGGGAGGCGATGTCGAGTTCGTGCTCCGTGTCGAACCGCGCGCCGGGGTCGCCTGCGAGCTGCTTCCATTGCTCGGCGGCCCGCTCGAAGAGCTCCCCCTGGGGAGCGAAGCGGCGTCCGCGCACGTACTCGACGGTGACGTCGTCGGGGGCGACCATGCCGGCCCGGGCACCGGCCTCGATCGCCATGTTGCAGAGCGTCATGCGGCCCTCGACCGTCAGGGAACGGACCGCCGCTCCGCTGAACTCGATGACGTGGTTGGTTCCGGCGTCCGTGCCCAGGCTGCGGATCACGAACAGCGCGATGTCCTTGGCGGTGACCCCGGGGGCCGGCGTCCCCTCGATCCTGATGTTCATCGTGCGCGGCTTCTGCTGGAGCAGGCACTGGGTGGCCAGGACGTGTTCCACCTCGCTGGTGCCGATGCCCACCGCGAAGATGCCGAGGGCACCGTGCGTCGAGGTGTGCGAGTCACCGCACACCACGGTCATCCCGGGCAGCGAGAGCCCCAGCTCCGGGCCCACGACGTGCACGATCCCCTGGTCGGCGTCGTTCATGCCGAGCAGCCGCACCCCGAACTCGCGGGCGTTGTCCTCCATCGTCTCGATGCACAGGACGCTCTGGCTGTCGACCACGTCGATGAGGCGGCGGCCCGGCATGGTGGGGACGTTGTGGTCGATGACCGCGACCACGCTGTCGGGACGGTGGACGGGGAGATCGCGCTCCCGCAGTCCGGCGAAGGCCTGCGGCGAGGTCGCCTCGTGGGTGAGATGCCGGTCGATGTACAGCATCGGTATCTCACCGGGCTCGTCGCGCACTGTGTGCGCGTCCCAGATCTTCTCGAACATCGTCTGTGGCATCGTGCGCTTCTCTCCTCATGTGTGCGTGCGTGCCGCCGGGGAGACCTGGCGGGGGGAACGGCTGGGACCTGCCGGCGTCCGCGTGCCGCGGCGCTCGTACGCCGGACGGCCGGAGCCCGGACGGCGCGTACGCCGGAAGGCTCGCGCTCAGGAGCCGTGGCGGGCGTGCGTCTTCGCGAAGCCCTCCGCGAGTTCCTCGGAGGTCAGTTCGCGGCCCAGCTCGCCGGCACGGGCCAGCAGGCTTTCGACGGTCTCCTGGGACAGATCCCCGGGGTTGCCCCCGCTCGCCATGTAGGCGAGCTTCACGGAGCTCCCGCCGCTCCACGGGCTGACCGACACGGAGGGGACACCTCCGACGGTTGCCGGGTCGACCGCGGAGTACACCGTGCGGGACATCTCCCGCAGGGAGCGCTCCAGTTCCTTGTCGCCGGCGTCGCGGGCCCGGTCCGCCAGGTGGTGGGCCTTGAGGATGGCGTCGGTGTGGATGCCGGACGAGGTGTGGCTGTACCGCTTCCCGAGCACCCCGTGCTCCGGCGTGCTGACACCGACCATCTCCTCGTAGAAGGTGATCAGCCGGAGGAGTTGCGGCATGTCCCACGAGACGGGCAGGCCGGCCTCCTCCTCGATGGCGGCGAAGTTCAGCACCACCTCCTCCAGGGAGGCGTTGCCGGAGCGCTCACCGACACCGCGCGAGACGACGTGCACGCGGTCAGCGCCCGCCGCGACCGCCGCCATCGCGTTGCCGAGGGCGTTCCCCGTGTCGCGGTGGCCGTGCCAGTCCAGCCGGATGCCGGGCATGTGGAGGGCGTCGAGCTCGTCGCGGACGAACCGCACCAGCCGGTACGTGCCGAGCGGCCGGATGACACCGATGGTGTCGGCCATGGCCACGGTGTACGCGCCGCTCTCCACCTGGACGCGGGTGATGGCGCGCAGGTCCTCGGGCGAGGTCTGGCTCGTGTGCTCGGTGCCCGCGATGACCGGGATGCCCATGTCCACGGTCTTCTTGATGAAGGTCTCCAGCCCGTTCAGGATGAAGTTGAGGTCCCAGCCCTGGACGAGCCTTCGGGAGGGGGCGCTGCCCATGAAGACGACGGCCTCGAGCCCCGGGTGGACGTCCTTGCACTCGACGGTCCACCGCAGGGACTCCTCCGTGCACATGGAGAGCACGGAGGGCACCATGCCGGGGAGTTCGTCCCTCATGCGCGCCAGCAACTGCTTCATGGTCGCGCTGAGCCTGTTGGCCTCGCCCGGGTAGATCCCGACCGTCGCGCAGGTGATGCCGAAGGCGTCCAGCAGATGCAGGTACCGCATCATCTCGTCGACGCCCGGATAGCCGGGTATGCCCTGGAGACCGTCACGCAGACACTCCGAAAGGATCTGCGTCCTGGCCACCTGCTCCGCGAGCGGCTCACCGGGAATGCCCTGGGGCACGGCGGAGAGGGGGCTCTCGTCGCAGTTCCAGTTGAAGTTGACCGCGATGTCGAGACCGGTGATGTCCGTCTTCGCGTATCCCGTTTCCTTCTGCATGGTTCCTCGCCTTCGTTGTCTGGAATTCGGCCGTCCCGGTGGTGTGCTGACTTCACTCCGATGCGACCGGAAGAATGCCGACCGAGAACCGGATGTAGTCGTCTGAATAGCCGAAGGTCGTGCCGGGAATCCCGGCTATTCCGGTCTTCTCCAGAACGGAGAATGCGTCCTCACCGGCTCTGAGCCGGCTCCAGTTGTAGATGGTGGTGTCGTCGTCGACATGGACGTGTTCGAAGAGCCGGTGCTCTTCGTCGAACCGCTGCAACTGGGCCCGCAGGCGGGCGCGGCGCAAGCGGTAGAGTCCCCGGATCTTCTCGATCAGCTGCGGATTCCGGCGGAAGAGCGAGTGATAGGCCATGAATCTGAGCTGCCATTCACCGGGCAGACAGCTGATGCTGCTCATCCAGCTCGACCGCATCGCGACGGAGAACGCCGCGTCCCCGAAGACCGCCCACCCGAAGCGGTCCCCGGTGAGGGTGTAGGTCTTGGAGAAGCTGTTCACGTAGATCATCGCCTCGGCCACGTCGGTGGCCGAGGCGAGACTGCGCATGCGGGCGCGGTCGTCGGCGGGCCGCCCCGTGCCGACGTACGCGAGATCCGCCAGGACGTGCAGGCGGCGTCCCCGCCGGGTGAAGCGTCGTACGACGTCCATCACGGCCGAGAGCTCCTCGGGCGAGTACGCGAGCGTCGTCGGGTTGTTCGTCACCGTCAGGTAGAGCACCCCGATGTCCGGGTTGTCCTCCAGGTTGCGGGCGAGGAGGCCGGCGGTGAGCCTGAACCCGTCCTCGGCCCGCGTGGTGACCCGGTGCAGCCGGAAACCGTAGGCCTCGGCCTGGAGTTCGGGCATGTTGAAGCCGGGAGCCGCGAAGAGCACCGCCCCGGGTGCTTCGGAGCGCAGCCGGGCGAAGTGCGCGAGGCCGCGGAGGATCTTGTCGATGCAGTCCGTCGCACCGAGCCCGAGGGCCACGTTCTCGGCGGTGGCCTCCACTCCCCAGGCCCGCATGTCCTCGGCCAGCAGGCCGCGCAGCAGCGGGTTCCCCACGCCCTGGATGTCGTAGACCCGAGGGTCGTAGCCGGAGTCCAGGAGCTGCCGCTCCGTGGCCATCATCTCCTCCCGCAGCCAGAGGTAGCCCTTGCCGGAGGCGATGTACCCGTTGAGGTCCTCTCCGGGCAGGGCGATGCCGAGCTCGTCGCCGAGCGCCCGGTAGTCGCGGGCGCCGCCCTCGTCCCCCTCGCACTCGGTGATGCGGCGGACGTTGACGTCACCGATCGTCCGGTTGACGATCTCCAGGCGGGTGGCGGCCGGGTCGAACCGCCGCTGGGCGCACTCCCGTTCCAGGTCGTCGACGAGACGCGCCATGACCCGGATCGGCGGCTCGGCGCCGTAGGTGGGGCGGGCCCTGTGGCGCCGGACCATCTCGCTGCGGGCCTGGCGTACGAGCATGCGCTGCTCCGCGAGACCCGGCGGGTCCTGCGGGTGACTCTCTGATCTCATGACTGGACGACCTTCGTGTGTCGTTGCGCGCGTCTGCGGGGCTCGGGGAGGGGCGGTCTCAGGGCCGCCGGAGCCGGTCCACGATGCGCCGGCCCATCTCCCGCGTCCCGACGGCCGCGTGGCCCGGCTCGGCGACGTCCACCGTCCGGTAGCCGTCCCGGACCACGTGCTCGACGGCGGCCTCGACGGCAGCCGCCTCCTGGTCCAGGCCGAGGGAGTGGCGCAGGAGGAGGGCGGCGGAGAGGACCGCGCCCACCGGGTTGGCCATGTCGCGGCCCGCGATGTCGGGCGCGGAGCCGTGGACGGGTTCGTAGAGGCCGAACATGCCGGACGCGGTGCGCCGGGATCCGAGGCTCGCCGAAGGGAGCATGCCGATGGAGCCGGTCAGCATGGAGGCCTCGTCGGTGAGGATGTCCCCGAACAGGTTCTCGGTGACGATGACGTCGAAGTCGGCAGGGGTCCTGATGAGGCGCATGGCGCAGGTGTCGACGAGCATGTGCTCCCAGGCCACCGACGGGTGGTCGGCGGCGACACGTTCGACGACCTCCCGCCAGAGGACCGACGAGCTCAGCACGTTGGCCTTGTCGACCGAGGTGAGCCTGGACGCCCGCCCCGCCGCGATCTCGAAGGCCGCCCGGACCACCCGCTCGATCTCCTCCTCGGTGTAGAGAAGCGTGTCGACGGCCTCGGTCCCTTCCGCCGTGCGGCGGATCTCGCTGGGCTTGCCCGGCACGGATTCCAGCCGCCCGTAGTAGAGGCCGGCCGAGAGCTCCCGTACGAAGATCATGTCGGCGCCCTTGAGGTGCTCGGGCTTCAGGCTCGACGCGCCGTACAACGGCTCCAAGGGGTGAACGGGCCGCAGGTTGGCGAAGAGGCCGAGCTCCTTGCGGAGGCGGAACAGTGCCTGCTCCGGCCGGGGGCCGTCCGCCCGGGCCTGGCCCGCGGGCAGACTGCCGACCGCACCGAAGAGGACGGCGTCGCTGTGGGCGCAGGTCTCGAAGGTGCTGTCGGAGATGGCCGTCCCCTCGGCCTGGATGGCGTCGAGGCCGACGCGGCCCTCGTGGAACGTGAAGGAGTGGCGGTACCTCTCCTCCACGACGGCGAGCACGTCCAGGGCGCAGGCGGTCACCTCCGGCCCGACTCCGTCTCCCGGAAGCACCGCGATCGTTGCCTTGCTCATAGGACTCACCTTTCTGGGACGGCTGTGGTTCTCGTGCACGACTGAATTCGATGCGATGTCTCCGTCACCGGTTCGATTCCTTGCTGGGGCGGGGGTGGAAGGAGAGCAGGCGTTCCACGATCGTGCCGCGCCAGCAGATCATGTCGTGACCTCCCAGGTATTCCTGGTAATCCACCTCGTAGCCCTTTTCCACGAGGACGTCACGCATGTTCTGATGGGTCGTCATCGGGTCGTAGTCGACGATCGCGCGCTCCAGGCTGCCGATGTCCATGGAGAAGCGAAGGGGAAGCCTGGGGCTGTTCTCGAACTGCCGGGTGAGCCATTCCTCTTCCCGCTCGGGCACGCCCTTCCCTGGCCACCAGAAGGACCCCGACTGGGATATGACGTTGCCGAACCGTGCGGGGTTACGGAAAGCCGCGTACGCAGCCGCGAGGCCACCGAAGCAGGAACCTCCGACGACCGTGCGGGCGGGGTCGGTGGTGATGTGGTAGTTCGCGTGCACCCATGGCATGAGCTCTTCGTCCAGGAACGCGCCGAAGGGCTCGTGGCAGGGCAGTTCCCGGGCCCGTACGTCCTGGTCCTCGTTGGTGTGCATGACCAGGACGTACGGGGGGATTCCGCCGGCGTACAGGAGGTTGTCCAGCACGGTCGTGATGGCCGCGAAGTTGTAGTAGGACCATCCGTCGAAGAGGACGAAGACGTTGTAGTCGTCGCCCTCGGCGGAGTAACCGGGGGGCGTGTGCACGGTGATGTGGTGGCGGGTCCCGAGGTGCGTGCTGTCCATGGTGTGCATGCGGCTCGTCCCCTTGGGGACCCCGCGGCGCGGCAGGTTCCACGGCTGCTTCGGGGCCTGGGGCAGTTCGAGCACCGACACCTTGAACTCGTGGGGGTTGCCCATGAGCGTGTAGTCACGCGGGTTCAGCGGGTCGGGCCGGTACTCGGACAGGCGCTGGAGCACCTCCGCGTAGGAGGCGAAGGGGACCATGGAGTTGTTGACCGAGTACAGATAGGTGGTCCGGAGCCGGGAGGGCAGGAAGTACGAGCGGTACCAGAGGTCGGTGCCGGGCAGGTGCTCCATCCGGAACTCGCCGAAGTCGCCGCCGGGTGCGCTGCAGAAGAGCACCACGACGTTCTCGGTGTCCCCGGGGTCCCGCCACAGAAAGGTGACCAGGGTCCGGGTGTCGTCGTCCCCGGCCTGTTCCATCAGCGGGGAACCGGACTCCGCCGTCTCCTTCCAGAACACGTCGAGAGCCTGGTCGTCGCCCGCGTCGACGGCCTTCGCCAGGCGGGCGATCCGTGGACTGGTCAGGGTGGTCTCCGCAGCGAACACTGTCTGGTCTCCTTAGCGGCGTGCGAGGCGTGCGTGGCTGTGCGAGGCGTACGCGGGGTGCGCGTCCGTGCGAGGCGTACGAGGCCGTGGCAGGCGTCGGTGTGCGAGGTGCGCGCGGTGCCGTGCGGCGGGCCGGGACGGGGGTGCCGGCGTGCACGGGTGCACGCGGCGTGCGGTCCCGGGCACGCCCCGGCGGCCGTCAGAGCAGGTCGAAGAGTTCCGCCGCGTCCAGTTCGTCCTCGTCGCCCTCTTCGACGGTCCGGTCGATGACCCGGGCGAGCGCGGCGACCGTCCGGTTCTGGAAGACGGTGGTGAGCATGAGCTGGATGCCCCACCTCTCCTGGACCTCCGTGGCCATGGAGGCCACCAGCAGGGAGTGGCCGCCGAGGGCGAAGAAGTCGTCCTCGACGCCGACCCGTCCGAGCTCAAGGAGCCGGGCCCAGAGCTCCGCCAGGGTTTCCTCGGTCCCGGTGCGCGGTGCCACGTAGCCCTCACCCGCGCGTGCCTGCCGCACGATGCCGGCCAGGTCGGGCAGGGCCTTCCGGTCGGCCTTCCCGTTGGCGGTGAGCGGGAAGGCGTCCAGGTGCACGAAGTAGGTGGGCACCATGTACTCCGGAAGCCGTTCCAGCAGGTGCGTCCGCAGCTCCTCCTGGGGCGGCTCCTGTCCGTCTCGCGAGGTGAGGAAGGCCGTCAGCCGCTTGTCCGCCGGCGTCACCTCGTGCACCACGACGAGGCAGGCCAGGACGGCCGGATGGTCGGTCAGGACTGCCTCGATCTCCTCGATCTCGATGCGGTAGCCGCGGATCTTGACCTGGTGGTCCTTGCGTCCCGCGTATTCGACGACCCCGCCGCTCCGGTACCGGGCGAGGTCGCCGGTGGCGTAGAGCCGGCCCGGCCCGAAGGGGTTGGCGACGAACCGCTCGGCGGTCAGGTCGGGGCGTCCCAGATATCCGCGGGCCAGTTGTACGCCGCCGATGTGGAGTTCACCGATGACACCGTCGGGCACCGGCTCCATCGCCTCGTTCAGGACGTACAGCTGCGTGTTGGCCACCGGACGGCCGATCGGCACGGTGGTCGCCCCCGGGGTGGGCCGGCACTCCCAGAAGCTGACGTCGACGGACGCCTCGGTGGGGCCGTAGAGGTTGTGCAGCCCGGTCCGCGGCAGCGCCAGGTGGAACTGCTCCTGCACCTCGGGTGGCAGGGCCTCGCCGCTGCACACCACATGACGCAGCCCCTGGCAGTGCCGGGACACCGTCTCCTGCCGCAGGAACGCCTGCAGCATCGAGGGGACGAAGTGGATTACGCCTATGGCCTGTTCCTCGATGAGCTCGGCCAGGTAGGCCGGGTCGCGGTGCCCCTCGGGCCGGGCGAGGTGCAGGTGCGCTCCGGTGATCAGGGGCCAGAAGAACTCCCAGACCGACACGTCGAAGCTGTACGGGGTCTTCTGCAGGACGCGTTCGTGCCCGCGCAGCCCGTAGGTGTCCTGCATCCACAGGAGCCGGTTGCAGATGCCCCGGTGCGAGAGCATCACGCCCTTGGGGCGCCCTGTGGATCCGGAGGTGTAGATGACGTAGGCCAGACCGTCCGGGCTCACCTCGACCTCCAGGGGATCGGGTCGGGCGTCGAGCCAGGAGTCGTCGTCCCCACCGAGCTCGATCAGCCGGACCCCCCGCTCCGCCAGGAAGTCCACCCTGTCCACGGTCCCGGGCTGCACCAGGACGAACGCCACCCTGGAGTCCCCGGCCATGTACGAGAGCCGGTCGGCCGGGTGGTCCGGGTCCAGCGGGACATAGGCGCCGCCCGCGCGCAGGACGGCCAGCAGACCGGTCACCAGGTCCAGCGAGCGGTGCATGCACACACCCACCCGTGACTCCGGGCCCACACCGAGGTCCCGCAGCGTCCGTGCCAGCCGGTTCACCCGCCGGTCCAGCGCGGCGTAGCTGAGCTGTTCGTCCTCGCAGGACAGGGCGATGCGGTCGGGTGTGCGGCGCACCTGCTCGGCGAAGAGCTGGTGGAGGGAGACGTGGCGCAGGGCCTCCGGGTCGTGGGTGGCGTTCCGCTCCTCCAGGATGCGTGACCGCGCTGCGGCAGGCATGAGCGGAAGACGGTGGACAGGTGTGTCCGGCCGTGCCAGGGCGGCTTCGAGGAGCGTCCGCAGGTGCTCCCCCATCCCGGCCACCGTGTCGCGCTCGAACAGGCTGGTGCTGTACTCGAAGGTGTACTGGAGGTCGTCGCCGCGCCGCTGGATGCTGATGCCCAGGTCGAACTTGGCGACGCCGATGCCGTCCCCGGTCACGTCGTGCATCCAGGCGGGCTGCTGCTCCTGCGAACCGGACGGCTCGTCGAAGAGCTTGTCCAGACCGGTGAACATCACCTGGAAGACCGGGCTGTAGCTGAGGCTGCGCTCGGGCTTCAGCTCCTCGACGATGCGGTCGAAGGGCACCTCCTGACGGCTCTGCGCCTCCAGGAGCTTCCAGCGGACCTGGGTGACGACGTCCGAGAAGGCCGGCTGTCCCCCGAAGTCGACGCAGAGCGCGACGGTGTTGACGAGGAAGCCGATGAGCGGCTCGGTCTCGATGCGGCTGCGGTTGGCCACCGGCACCCCGATCACCACCTTGTCCTGGCCGCTGTAGTGCGCGAGCAGGGTGGCGAAGGCACTCAGCAGCACCACGAAGTCCGTGGTCCGGTGGCCGGCCCCGAGCGTCCCGATCCGCTCGACGAGCTCCGCCGGCAGGGCGCGGCTCAGGTTGGCACCCCGGAAGTCCTGGACCGCCGGGCGGGGGTGGTCGGTGGGCAGCGATATGAGTGCGGGCGCGTCGGCGAGCTGCTCCTTCCAGTACCGCAGGTGCGGCTGGAGTCGCGCCTCCTCCAGCCACTGCTGCTGCCACACCGCGTAGTCGGCGAACTGGAGGGACGGAAGGGCCGGCATCGGTGGACCGTCGGGGCCGGTCGCGTCGTGGATCCGGAGCAGTTCGTCGTTGAGGAGCCCGACGGAGTAGCCGTCGAAGACCGCGTGATGTGCGCTGAAGGCGAGGAGGGTCTCGTCGCCGGGGAGCCGTACGAGCAGGGTCCGGAAGAGCGGTCCGGCACCCAGGTCGAACGTCCGTGTCCAGAGCTCCCGGGTGGCGGCCCGGACCTGCTCGTGGCACCGCTCGGGTGACGTCGCGGTCAGGTCCGCCTCGGTGAGGGACACGGTCCCGGTCGCGGCGATCTCCTGCCACACCCGCCCGCCGCTCTCCCGGAACGTGGTGCGCAGGATCTCGTGGCGGGCGATGAGCTCACCCAGCGCGTGCCGGACACGGACGGGGTCCAGGGCTACGGGCCTGTGGAGCAGCCATCCGACGGTGTACAGCGAGCTGTCCGGGTGCAGGCGGTCCATGTACCAGAGCCGCTGCTGGTCGAAGGTGGCCGGGACGGGCTCGTCACGGGGCACCGGCCGCAGGGGGACCATGGGGTACGGCTGCTGCTCCTCCATGAGCGTGTCCAGTTCCGCCGCGACCTGGGAGAGGGCCGGCTGTTCGAAGAGGACGCGGACGGGGAGGTCGACGCCGAAGGTCTGGCGGACGCGGGCGGCGACCTTCACCGCGAGCAGCGAGTGCCCGCCCAGGACGAAGAAGTCGTCGAGCACACCGACGGGGCTGTGGCCCAGCACCTCTTCCCAGATCTCGGCGAGCCGGGCCTCGGTCCCGGTCCTCGGGACCGCGTCCGCCGGCAGCGCCCGCGCGGGGCCGTCCTCGGGCTGCGGCAGTGCTCGCCGGTTCAGCTTGCCGTTGGCGTTGAGGGGCAGCTCACCCAGGAGCACGAAGGCGGAGGGCACCATGTAGGCGGGCAGCTGCTCCCGCAGATGCGCCCGGAGCGTCTCCTGGGGGTCGGCGGACTGCGGGGACAGGCCGTCGGGCACCACATAGGCGACCAGGCGTCGTCCCTGCCCGTCCGGGATGGCGAGCACGGCGCACCGGTCCACCAGGGGGTGCTGGTCGAGCACCGCCTCGATCTCGCCGAGCTCGATACGGAAGCCCCGGATCTTGACCTGTGTGTCGACTCGCTCGACGAACTCGACGGTGCCGTCGGGCAGATGGCGGACGAGGTCGCCGCTGCGGTAGAGCCTGCCGCCAGGTTCGTCACCGAACGGGTCGGCGACGAAGTACTCGGCGGTCAGGTCGGGCCGGTTCATGTAGCCGCGGGTCACGCCCGCGCCGCCTATGTGCAGTTCCCCGGGCACTCCGACGGGAACGGGCCGCATGTAGGGGTCGAGCACGTAGAACCGCACGTTGGTGATCGGCCGTCCCATGTGGAGGACGTCCAGGTGCTCGTCGGTGCGGCCTCCGGTGGCGAAGACCGTGGTCTCGGTCGGCCCGTAGACGTTGAAGAACGTACGGCCGGGCGCCCAGGTACGGATGAGGTCCGCCGAGTACGCCTCTCCGCCGACCACCAGGGTGCGCAGGTGCGGGAGCGGGTCGTCCGTCGGGAGGGTGGCGAGGGCGCCGGGGGTGAAGTTCAGGCTCTCGATGGCCCGTTCGGCCAGGATCTCCTGGAGGTCGGTGCCGATCATGCGCAGTCCGGCGGCCGGGATGTGCAGCGTGCCGCCGGTCACCAGCGGGAGGAGGATCTCCCACACGGAGAAGTCGAAGCTGGTGGAGGCGACCTGCAGGACGTTCTGCCGCCGGTCGAAGCACGGGTTGTCGCGTATCCACGGCACGATGTGCTGGACGCACCGGTGAGCCACCATGACGCCCTTGGGCCGCCCCGTGGAGCCCGAGGTGTAGATGATGTACGCCAGGTTCTCCGGGGTCACCGGGGTCGTGGGAGGTGTGCCCGGCCGGTCCGCGAGTGAGGGCATGGCGGTGTCCAGACAGAGTGTCTCCAGGTCTCCGCCGGGCAGCCGGTCCATCAGGTGCGACTGGGTGAGCATCAGGCGCAGCCGTGCGTCCTCCACCACGTAGGTCATGCGGTCGAGGGGGTACCTCGGGTCGATCGGGACGTACGCCCCGCCGGCCTTGAGGATGCCCAGCAGACCCACGACGCCTTCCAGCGAACGGTCGAGGCAGAGTCCGACCAGGACGTCGGGGCCGACCCCCCGGTCCTGGAGCCAGTGGGCCAGCTGGTTGGCGCGGCGGTCCAGCTCGGCGTAGGTGAGGTGGCCGTCCTCGTGGACCACGGCGACCGAGTCCGGGGTGGCGCGCGTCTGCACCTCGACGAGGGTGTGCAGGAGTACGGGTTCGAGGGGGGATGTGCTGTCGGTGCTCCACTCCCCCAGGGCCCGGGCCCACTCGTGGTCGGTGAGCAGGCTCACCTCGGCAAGGCTCTGCCGCGGTTCGCTCACCAGCGCGTGGCAGATCTGCCGCAGGTGCCCCGTCATGGCCTCCACCGCCGGTGTGGCGAAGCGGCGCGTGTCGTGGAGGATGCTGATGCCGATCCGCTCGCCCAGGGTGATGGCGGTGTTGAGCGGATAGTGCGTCTGCTCCTGCGAGCCGAGCGCTTCGAAGCGCAGAGAGCCCTCGGGCCCTTCTCCCTCGGGGTAGTTCTCGAAGACGAAGAGGCTCTCGAACAGGGGTGTGCCCGCGGGCGTCCCGCTCCACTGCTGGACCAGGCCCAAGGGGCTGTACTCGTACTGGCGCATGCTCAGGTTCTGCTGCTGGAGGTCCTGGAGCCAGTCGACGACACGGCCGGCTCCGGGGAGCCTGACCCGGAGCGGGAGCGTGTTGATGAAGAGCCCGGACATGTTCTCGACGTCCTCGACGTCGGCGGGCCGCCCGGAGACCACGGTGCCGAAGACCACGTCCTCCGTGCGGGCGTAGCGGCCGAGCAGGAGTGCCCAGCAGCCCTGGAGGACGGTGTTCAGGGTGAGCCTGTTCCGCTGTGCGAAGTCCTGCAGGGCCGCGGTCTCCGCATCGTCGAGGAAGGTCTCGGCCCAGGCGTACGGGGCGGGGTCCCCCGGGCCGGCGTCCGGGGAGGCCGGCGGCTTGCCGAGGTTGGGGACGGTCGCCTCGTCGATGCCGTGCAGGGTGTCGCGCCAGTACTGCTCGGCCTGTTCGAGGTCCTGTTCCTGGAGCCAGGAGACGTAGTCACGGTAGGGGCGCGCGGGCGTCCGCTCCAGTCGGCCGCCCTGGGAGAGCGCGCCGTACCAGGCGGCGGCCTCCTGGAGGATGAGGCTGATGCTCCAGCCGTCCAGGATGGTGTGGTGGGCGGACCAGACCAGCTCGTGGCGGTCGTCTGCGACGCGGGCCAGGAGCATCCGCCACTGCGGGGCGTCCTGCGGGTCGAAGCCCCGCACCCGGTCCTCGCGCAGATGCGCCTCCAGGCGCTCGCGCTGTTGTGCCTCGTCCAGCGACCGCCAGTCCACCACCTCCAGCGGGACGGGAAGGGCCGCCCACACGAGCTGGAGGGCGAGGCCCTCGGCCGTGGTGCGGAAACCGGTCCGCAGGATCGGGTGCCGCCGCATGACCTCGGCCCAGCTCTGCCGGAAGACCTCCACGTCCAGCCGCTGATCGATCCGCAGCCGGTTCTGCACGTGGTAGTAGCCCTCACCCTTCGCGTACTGGCTCTGGAACCACATGCCTTCCTGCGTGGGTGTCTGCGGGTAGCAGTCCTCCAGCGGGCGGGGCACCCCGCTCGCCCGCCAGGCAGGCGTGGCGCTGAGTTCGGCGGTCAGGGCGTCGGTCTGCGCCTGTGTCAGCCGGCTCAGAGGGAAGTCGCTCGGGCTGTAACCGAGCACTCCGGGCCGGCCGGCCTCCTCGACGATCGCCCGCAACGCGTCCAGCGTGTCGTCCGCGACCCGGCGGATCGTCGCCTCGTCATGCACCGCGGCGCAGTACGTCCACTCCATACGGAGCTCACCGTTCCGGACGCTGCTGACGATGTCGATCAGGTGGGGCCGTGCGTTGGACGGGTCGATGTCGGGACCCGCCTGCCCGAGGGACGCCGCAAAGCTGCTTCCTTCCGCCGATCCGTCGAACTGGCCGAGGTAGTTGAAGCTGATCTGGGCGGACGGCGTCCCCGTCAACGGAGTCACCTCCGGACCGTGAGCCAGCAGACCGTAACCG
>NZ_JBIAJR010000016.1:0-120009 GCF_042872025.1 Streptomyces sp. NPDC005494 | reverse complement strand
TTCGAGAGCGGGGGGGGGGGGGGGGGCGGGGGCCCGGGGGGGGGGGCGGCCCCCGGGGGGGGGGGCCCCGCGGGGGGGGGGGGGCCCGCCCCCCCCCCCCGGGGGGGGGGGGGGGGGGGGGGGGGGGGGGGGGGCCCCCCCCCCCCCCCCCCCCCGCCGCTTGCTATGCAACGAGTTGCATAGAACGATCGGGGCATGGCGCTCGACCACGCGATCCTCGTCTCCCTGCTGGAACAGCCGGGCTCCGGCTACGAGCTGGCCCGGCGGTTCGAGCGGTCCATCGGATACTTCTGGACCGCCACGCACCAGCAGATCTACCGCGTACTGAAGCGCATGGAGGGCGACGGCCTGCTCGACGTCCGCGAGGTCCCGCAGGAGGGCAGGCCGGACAAGAAGGAATACTCCGTGGCCGGCCCCGGGCGCGCCACGCTCTCCCGGTGGCTGCACGAACCGATCGAACCCGAGAGCCTCCGCCACGACCTCGCCGTGAAGATCCGGGGAGCGGCGTTCGACGACCCGGCCGCGCTGGTCCGCGAGGTCGCACGGCACCACCAGGTGCACAGCGAACGGCTCGCGCACTACCTCGCCGGAGAACTGCGTGACTTCACCGGACCCGACGCCCCCGTACCGCTCGACGCCGGCCGGGAGCTGCAGCACGTCGTGCTCCGCGGCGGCATCGCGTACGAACGCATGACGGTCGCCTGGCTCGACGACGTACTCGCCACGCTCGACCGGCTCGGCCGCGCCCGCCCTCGCACCTGAACCCCACACACCCTCCCGCCCGCACCTCCCTCCGGAAGGCACACAGCCATGGCCGACCAGCTGCTGTTCAACCCGCGCACCTACGACCCGGCGCACTTCGACTCCGGGACCCGCAGGCTGCTGCGCGCCACCGTCGACTGGTTCGAGGCGCGTGGCAAGCGCCGACTCGTCGAGGACTACCGCTCCCGCGCCTGGCTCGGTGAGTTCCTCGACTTCGCGGCGAAGGAGAACCTGTTCGCCACCTTCCTGACCCCCGCGTCCGCCACGGAGAGCGAGGACGGGCGCTGGGACACCGCCAGGATCGCCGCGCTCAACGAGATCCTCGGTTTCTACGGACTCGACTACTGGTACGCCTGGCAGGTGACGATCCTCGGGCTCGGCCCGGTGTGGCAGAGCGACAACGCCGCCGCCCGCACCCGCGCGGCCCGGCTCCTCTCCGAGGGCGAGGTGTTCGCGTTCGGCCTGTCGGAGAAGGCGCACGGCGCCGACATCTACTCCACCGACATGCTTCTGGAACCGGACGGCGACGGCGGCTTCCTGGCCACCGGCTCGAAGTACTACATAGGCAACGGCAACGCCGCCGGCCTCGTCTCCGTCTTCGGCCGCCGCACCGACGTCGAGGGCCCCGACGGCTACGTCTTCTTCGCGGCCGACAGCCGCCACCCCGCCTACCACCTGGTGAAGAACGTCGTCGACTCCTCCAAGTACGTCAGCGAGTTCCGCCTCGACGGCTACCCGGTGGGGCCCGACGACGTCCTGCACACCGGACGCGCCGCCTTCGACGCCGCCCTCAACACCGTCAACGTGGGCAAGTTCAACCTCTGCACCGCCTCGATCGGCATCTGCGAGCACGCGATGTACGAGGCCGTCACCCACGCGAGCAACCGCATCCTCTACGGCCGTCCCGTGACGGCCTTCCCGCACGTACGCCGTGAGCTCGCCGACGCGTACGTCCGGCTCGTCGGCATGAAGCTGTTCAGCGACCGCGCCGTCGACTACTTCCGCTCGGCCGGCCCGGACGACCGCCGCTACCTGCTGTTCAACCCGATGACGAAGATGAAGGTGACCACGGAGGGCGAGAAGGTCATCGACCTGATGTGGGACGTCATCGCGGCCAAGGGCTTCGAGAAGGACACCTACTTCGCCCAGGCCGCGGTGGAGATCAGGAGCCTGCCCAAGCTGGAGGGCACGGTCCACGTCAACCTCGCCCTCATCCTGAAGTTCATGCGCAACCACCTGCTGGAGCCCGCGGCGTACGAGCCCGTCGGGACCCGGCTCGAAGCGGCGGACGACGCGTTCCTCTTCCGGCAGGGACCGGCCAGGGGCCTGGGCTCCGTACGCTTCCACGACTGGCGCCCCGCCTACGACGCCTACGCGGGGGTCCCCAACGTCGCCCGCTTCCGCGAGCAGGCCGACGCCCTGTGCGACTTCGTCGCCCACGCGGCTCCCGGTGAGGAGCAGGCCCGCGATCTCGACTTCCTGCTGTCCGTCGGCCAGCTGTTCGCGCTGGTGGTGCACGGCCAGCTGATCCTGGAGCAGGCCAGGCTGACGGATCTGGACGAGGACGTGCTCGACGAGCTGTTCTCCGTGCTGGTCCGGGACTTCTCCGCGCACGCGGTCGAACTGCACGGCAAGGACTCCGCCACCGAGGAACAGCAGGCCTGGGCCATCGCCGCGGTACGGCGTCCCGTCGTCGACGACGCCCGCGCGGCACGGATCTGGGAGCGCGTCGAGGCGCTCTCGGGGGCGTACGAGATGGCGCAGTAGGCCGACCGGGGCACAGGACGGGCTCCAGGCCGCATCGACTGCGCTCATGGGGGCATATGGAAGTCCCGCGGCCGGATTCGGCCCCTGCCATGAGGAGATGACCATGGAAACGGTCTGGGCCTGTCCCGCACAGCTGAACCGCTCGCTGGACGACGACCTGATCGAGTACGCGGTGGAGGCGGACGACGGAAACGTGGGTGTCGTCGTCAGGGTCTCCCAGGTCCCCGGCTTCGATCACCTGGTGGTCGACGCCGGAGTCTGGAAGTTCGGCAGAAGCGTCGTCGTGCCCGCGGGCACGGTGACCGCCGTCGACGACTCCGCCCGCGTGGTCAGGGTCGGGTGCACCAGGGAGCAGATCAAGGAAGCCCCGCGCTTCGAGCGGGACCAGGACACGGGTGACCTCTTCTACCTGCGGAAGCTGGGCACGTACTACGAGTCCCTGGAAGCCGCCCCGCAGTAGGGCGCACACAGGCGCCGGGTGGGATCAGGTGCCGGACCCCGTTCGGGGCCGGCACCCGGGATCCCACCCGGCGCCGTGCTGCTTCCGGTGACCGCTCAGGCGGTCTGGAGCCTGTCGTCCTGCTGGGGGCCGGTGTGCAGCCGCCCGGCCGCCGCCTCCACGGGGTCCACGCCGAGCATGGTGTCGGCGACACTCAGGGCCTGCGAGATCTCACGGGTGCCGGTCATCACACACAGCGTGTAGGTGGCGTCCTCCACGGCCTGGGCGGTGGCGCCGGTGGAGCGGCGGGCGTCCTCGATGCGGGCGTCGGCGTAGCGGGCCAGAGCGATTCGCAGGTCCTGCGGAACAGGGGTCAGCACAGCAGGTTCTCCTCGGAGTTCGATCCACGTCCGGTGCGGGCCACGCTTCCTCGCGTGGCCTTCCGCGTGTACCCGCCCACGAGCGGAGTACGCCTCCGCCTGCGTGTGCACCCTGCCCCGGCGCCCCCGGCGTTCTACCGTTCTCCGATGCGATCTGTCCCCTGGTGGGTCCTCATCTCCTCGATGTCCGCTCCGATCCTCCTTGTCGGAGGCTGGACGGTCTCGGCCGAGCTGCACGGGCCCGGCTACGACCCCGCGACCGCCACGATCAGCATCCTCGCGGCAGACGGCGCGGGCGGCTACTGGGTGATGACATCGGCCCTGCTCGCCCTGGGCGTCTGCCACGTGGTCACCGCCTGCGGACTGCGCCCCGCCGCACCCTTCGGACGGGTGGCGCTGGCCGGTGGCGGACTGACGGCGATACTGCTGGCGCTGTTCCCGGCGCCGAGCAGTGGCGGCTCCTTCGCCCACGGGGTGGTCGTGGCAACGGGTTTCTCGCTCCTCGCCCTGTGGCCGGTCCTCGCCGTGCCACGCGACGCCTTCGTACGGGGGAGCGCGCCGGAAGGAGGTACCACGTTCTGGCCGCGCCCCGGACCGCCGGCCGGCGGAAGGCCGCCCTGGGGGCTGCGCCCCGTGCCGTCCGCCACGGCCGCCGCGCTGATGTGGCTGGGCGGCGGCTGGTTCCTGCTGGCCCTGTTCTTCCTGGACACCGCCGGAGCGGCCGAACGCGTCATCACGTTCCTCCAGTCGTTCTGGCCGCTCGCGGTGGCCGTCTCGTGCTTCCGGCACACCGACGGCGAAGGGCGGGCGGCATGACCCGGCCCCGCCGCTCCGCTGCGCGCGGGAATCGACGGGGCCGGGTCGAGCGGTGCCGCGCGGGGGCTACGCCTTGCGGCCCACCGCCACGTATCCCGCGCTCACCACGTCGTCCTGGCCCGGGACCGGGTCACCGAGTTCGGGGTGCCACAACTCGGCTGCCACGATGCCGGGTTCGACGATGTCGAGCGGGGCGAAGAAGCGGGCGAACTGATCGCGGCTGCGCGGCGCGAGGGTGAGCGTGTTGGCCTTGTACAGCTCGTCGACCTTGCGGGCCTCCGCCGGATGGAAGTCGGCGGTGAGGTGCGAGATGACCACGTGGCTGCCCGGTGCCAGTACGTCCGTGAGCCGGTCCACCAGCTCGTAGGCGCCGTCCTCGTCGCTCACGAAGTGCAGGAGCGAGATCAACGACAGTGCGACGGGCTTGCCGAAGTCCAGGGTCTTGCCCGCGCGTTCGAGGATGGAGTCCACGTCACGCGCGTCCGCCTCCACGTAGTCGATGGCGCCCTCCGGCGTGCCCTTCAGCAGGGCTTCGGCGTGGGCGAGCACGATCGGGTCGTTGTCGCAGTACACGACGCGCGTGGTGGGGTCCTTCTGCTGGGCCACCTGGTGAAGGTTGGGCTCGGTCGGGATCCCCGTGCCGATGTCGAGGAACTGGCGGATTCCCTGGTCCGTCAGCCATCGGGTGGCGCGGTGCATGAAGGCCCGGTTCACCTTCGCCATGATCGGTACCCCGGGTTCGACGGCGAGCATCTGACGGCCCATCGCCTCGTCGACCGGGTAGTTGTCCTTGCCGCCGAGGAACCAGTCGTACATCCGCGCGGGATGAGGTCTGCTGGTGTCGATGCGCAGGGCGGGGGCATCGTTCTCCGGTCGGGACATGGCGGGCTCCAGGGGGTACGCGGCAGCGGATGATCAGCTTTCGAACAGAATAGGGAACGCGAGGGCCGAAAAGGCCGGGGAGGGCCCAACTGGGGCGCGCGAGGTCCATAACGTTTCGGGCCGGCCCGCGCACCGGGGCGGCGTGTGGGGGCACCGCCCCGGTGCGGGTGAGCGTGTCAGCTCGCTGTGCAGGTGACGGTGGGCCAGGTCCAGTTGCCGTTGGCCTGGATGGTGGCTCCCCATGTGTTTCCGCTGCCGTTGGGTTTGGCGGTGAGTACCTGGGAGCTGGGGTAGCTCGCGCTGATGTTCCAGGTGGAGAGGATCTTGGCGGGGGAGGGGACGTTCATGGTGACGGTCCAGTTGCTGGAGCCGGACACGGCGACGTCGAGGTTGTAGCGGTCGCTCCACCTGTTGCCGGCGGACAGCGTCGCGGTGCAGCTCCCCGTGCCGCCCCCACCGGTGCCGCCGCTGTCCGGAGCCACCGCTCGGCCGGTCCCGGGGGAGATCATGCCGGAGCAGAGCCCTCGGCCGGCCAGGCCCTGTGCGATACGCGGGATCGCGGCGAGTGTGTTGGCGGACCAGTCGTGCATGAGGATGACCTGCCCGTCAGTGAGGCGGGCAGCGGCCTGCACGATCGCATCGGTGCTCGCGCCGTTCCAGTCCTGGGAGTCCACGTCCCAGATCACCTGCGTGAGACCGTACTTGGCGGCGACCGACTGCACCGTCGAGTTCGTCTCGCCGTAGGGAGGGCGGAACAGCTTCGGCGTGCCGCCGCCCCCGGCGGCCACGGCCTGCTGGGTGCGGGAGATCTCGGAGTCGACCTGCGCCTGGCTCTGCTGGGTCAGATGCGGATGGGTGTAGCTGTGGTTACCGACCCACATGCCGGCGTCCACCTGCGCGCGCACCCGCGCCGGGTCGGACGCCGCGTACTGGCCCTGGTTGAACATCGTGGCCCGCAGGCCGTTCTGCTTGAGGGCGTTGAGCAGTCCCGGTGTGCTGCTGGACGGCCCGTCGTCGAAGGTGAGCCCGACGTATCCGTTGCAGGCGGCGGCGGAAGCCGCCTTCGCGGGCGTGGTGCCGGCGGCGACGGCGCTCGTCGCGGTCATCGCCGCGACGGCCAGCGCCGTGACCACGGAGCGTGCGGAGAGACGTGACGTGATCTGCATGGGGGGGTGGATCCTCCTCGTCCTGGTGGGACATCGGCAGGGCGCCCGGGATCGGGGCGCCGGCAGTCGAAGCAACCGGAGGGGCGGCGTACGGAGTGGCCGCCCCTCCGGCCGGGTTCGGTGTGCGTCAGCTCGCTGTGCAGGTGACGGTGGGCCAGGTCCAGTTGCCGTTGGCCTGGATGGTGGCTCCCCACGTGTTTCCGCTGCCGTTGGGTTTGGCGGTGAGTACCTGGGAGCTGGGGTAGCTCGCGCTGATGTTCCAGGTGGAGAGGATCTTGGCGGGGGAGGGGACGTTCATGGTGACGGTCCAGTTGCTGGAACCGGTCACAGCGACGTTGAGGTTGTAGCGGTCGCTCCACTTGTCGCCGGCGGACAGCGTTGCGGTGCAGCCGCCACCGCCACCGCCACCGCCGTTGCCGCCGCCACCGCCCGATGAACTGTCCACGGCGATGTTGGAGTTACCGCTGCTCTGGTAGCCCTCGGTCGCCATGATCATGTAGTTCATGGTGCCCAGGTTCATTCCGTTGCGTGCCCAGGCGTCGAAGTGGTTGCCGGTGGTGATGGTGCCGCCGGTCCGCTTCGACTGCCGGACGCTCCAGAACTGCTTGAAGGTCTTGTTGCCCTCGATGGAAGGGGCGTTGACCCGGGTCGTCTCGTAGATGTCGTAGGTACCGCCGTCGCTGGTGACGGTTCCCTTGAACGTGCCCGTCGGCCGGTAGGTGCCCCAGTTGTCGACGATGTAGTACTCGACCAGCGGGTTCGTCGACCACCCGTAGAGGGTCAGGTAGGCGTTGCCGGACGGGTTGAAGGTGCCGGAGTAGGTCACGCTCCTGCGGCCGCCGGTGCTCCAGCCCTTGCCCGCGACGAAGTTCCCGGTGTTGCTCCACGAGGTGCTGTAGCTGCCCCCGGAAGCGAGGTTCATCGAGACCGTGCCGGGGCTGTCGGTCCAGAACGAGTAGTAGTAGCCGTTGTTCGTGCCGGTCTGGTTCGAGTTCACGACCGTGTCGGCGTTGGCGGTGCCGGGCAGTGCCAGCACGGCCACCACGGCGGTCGCCATGGCGAAGGCGTTGCGGATGAACCGTCTGAAGCGGCTGCTCGTACGGCTCGTCGACTGTGCGGGTGCGTCGTTCATGTGCGTGCGTTCCTCCCTGTCCTCGTGAAGCCGGTGGGTTCCGGGCAGCGCGAGACACCCTCTGTGGGGCTGACGGTGAACATGCGATGACGGCGACCGCGCGTCGGTGACGCGGAACCCGGCCGGAGTGCCGGGCCCGAAGTGGGCCCGGATCGACAGTGGTTGAGGTCTGTCGACGGCGAACAGTGTTGATCCGGGCACAGGGGGTGTCAATAGTTTCGGCAGAGATTACGAAAGCGTCGTTGGATCAGGATGGGGGTGAAGAACGCATTGCCGCTGGTCAGTTGCACGTATGATTGGTTGTCGAGAGTTGCGGGAGGGCATGCCAAAGAATGTTGCGAAGGTGCGTGGCTATTGCTTTCGAAAGTTTCGGAGAGTCTTTCGGGCGGGATGTGCTGTCGCACCGGGGCCGGCGAACGGCGCGTGCATCCGGGCCGACCGGAACGTGAGCGAGGGAAGGCGAAGGCCACCGCATGCCGTATGCGGTGGCCCTCGGGGACGCGTGTGGTTTCGTCTACCGGCTGGACTCCTTGCCCAGATCCCGGAGTGCGGTGTTGAGTTCCAGGACGTTGACGCGGGGCTCACCCATGAAGCCCAGGACACGGCCCTCGGTGTGCTCGGCCACGAGCCGGGAGACCTGATCGACGTCGAGGCCGTTGCGCTCGGCGACCCGGTGGACCTGGAGCTCGGCGTACGCCGGGGAGATGTCCGGGTCGAGGCCGGAGCCGGAGGAGGTGACCGCGTCGGCGGGCACGTCCTCGGGCCGTACCGTGTACGAGGCGGTGGAGTTGTCCGCCACGACCTCGGCCTTGGCGTCGGTCACCCACGCGACGAGCTCCTCGTTGTCCGCGGAGCGGTTGGTGGCGCCGGAGAGGATCAGGGAGTACCCGGTGTTGACGCTGTTGGTGCCCAGGCCGTTCGAGGGCCGGGGCTGGAACCACTTCAGGTCCGGCTCCGCGGCCTCGTCCGCGTCCTCCTTCGGCAGGTCGTAGCGCTGCCCGATCAGTGACGAGCCGACCGTGCGGCCACTCGCGTCGCTGATCTCGGAACCGTTCGCCTTGTCGCCGAAGAACGCCTGGGCGACGCCGGTGACGGCGAGCGGGTAGAGGACTCCGCAGACGACGGTCAGGACGAGCAGGGCGCGCAGCCCGGCCCCGAGCAGCCGTGCGGTGTTCTTCAGGGAGGTGTTCATGATCGGTCAGCACGTTCCTGTTCAGGCGAGCCCGGGGATGAGGGAGAGGAGGAGATCGATGATCTTGATGCCGATGAACGGGGCGATCAGGCCGCCGAGTCCGTAGATCCCGAGGTTGCGCCGGAGCATCGTGTCGGCGCCCATCGGCCGGTACCGGACACCCCTGAGCGCGAGCGGCACGAGGGCGACGATGATCAGCGCGTTGAAGATGACCGCCGACAGGATCGCCGACTCGGGTGACGCGAGACCCATGAGGTTGAGCTTGTCCAGGCCCGGATACACCACCGCGAACATGGCCGGGATGATCGCGAAGTACTTGGCCACGTCGTTGGCGATGGAGAAGGTGGTCAAGGCGCCCCGGGTGATGAGGAGCTGCTTGCCGATCGCGACGATCTCGATGAGCTTGGTGGGGTCGGAGTCCAGGTCCACCATGTTCCCGGCCTCCTTGGCGGCCGAGGTGCCCGTGTTCATCGCCACGCCGACGTCCGCCTGGGCGAGTGCGGGGGCGTCGTTCGTGCCGTCGCCCGTCATCGCGACGAGCTTGCCGCCGGCCTGCTCGCGTTTGATCAGGGCCATCTTGTCCTCGGGAGTCGCCTCCGCGAGGAAGTCGTCGACCCCCGCCTCCTCGGCTATCGCCTTGGCGGTCAGCGGGTTGTCGCCGGTGATCATGACGGTCCGGATGCCCATCCGGCGCAGCTCGGCGAACCGTTCCCGCATGCCCTCCTTGATCACGTCCTTGAGGTGGACGACACCCAGGATCCGGGCGCCCTCCGCGTCCTCGACCGCGACGAGCAGGGGCGTGCCTCCGGCCTCGGAGATCCGGGCGGCGAGTGCGGCGGCGTCGTCCGCCACCGTGCCTCCGCGCTCCCTGACCCAGGCCATGACCGAACCGGCCGCGCCCTTGCGGGCCTTGAGGCCGTCCACGTCCACCCCGGACATACGCGTACGGGCGGTGAAGGCGACCCACCTGGCGCCGGTGAGCTCGTCCCGGTGCCGGGGGCGCAGGCCGTACCTCTCCTGCGCGAGCGCCACGATCGAGCGGCCCTCGGGGGTCTCGTCGGCGAGCGACGACAGCTGCGCGGCCCCGGCCAGCTCGGCCTCGCCGGCTCCCCGGACCGGGACGAGGTCCGCCGCCTGCCGGTTTCCGAGGGTGATCGTGCCCGTCTTGTCGAGCAGCAGCGTCGAGACGTCACCTGCCGCCTCCACCGCTCGTCCCGACATCGCCAGGACGTTGCGCTGGACGAGGCGGTCCATCCCGGCGATGCCGATCGCGGAGAGCAGCGCGCCGATGGTCGTGGGGATCAGACAGACGAGCAGCGCCGTGAGCACGATCATGGACTGCCTGGCGCCGGCATGGACCGCGAACGGCTGGAGCGTCACCACGGCGAGGAGGAAGACGATGGTCAGCGACGCCAGCAGGATGTTGAGCGCGATCTCGTTCGGGGTCTTCTGCCGCGACGCACCCTCGACCAGGGCGATCATCCGGTCGATGAAGGTCTCGCCCGGCTTGGTGGTGATCCGGACGACGATCCGGTCGGAGAGCACCTTCGTGCCTCCGGTGACCGCGCTGCGGTCGCCGCCCGACTCCCTGATCACAGGGGCGGACTCGCCCGTGATCGCGGACTCGTCGACGGACGCCACACCCTCGACCACGTCTCCGTCGCCCGGGATGATGTCGCCGGCCTCGCAGACGACGAGGTCGCCGATGCGCAGCTCGGTGCCGGGAACCTCCACCTCGTCGCCGCCGCTCAGACGCCGGGCCACCGTGCCGGACTTCGCCTGGCGCAGGGTGTCCGCCTGAGCCTTGCCGCGGCCCTCCGCGACCGCCTCGGCGAGGTTGGCGAAGATCGTGGTCAGCCACAGCCAGGCGGTGATGGCCCAGCCGAACCAGTCACCCGGATCCCTGAGCGCCAGCACGGTGGTGACCACCGAGCCGACGAGCACCACGAACATGACGGGCGACTTGACCATGACGCGCGGATCGAGCTTGCGCAGCGCGTCGGGGAACGACGCGAGCAGCTGCTTCGGATCGAAGAGGCCCCCGCCGACACGGCCCGGAGCGGCCGGACCGTCGCCGGTCAGGTCCTCGTGCGGGGAACGGGTGGGGGTGACGGTGCTCATGAGGCGAGCCCTTCGGCGAGCGGACCCAGCGCCAGGGCCGGGAAGTAGGTCAGACCGGTGAGGATGAGGATGGTGCCGACGAGCAGGCCCGCGTACAGGGGCTTGTCGGTGCGCAAGGTGCCCGCAGTGGCCGGAACGGGCGGCTGTTCGGCCAGTGAGCCGGCCAGTGCCAGGACGAAGACGATCGGGAGGAACCGGCCGAGCAGCATCGCGATGCCGATGGTGCTGTTGAACCACTGGGTGTCGGCGTCGAGCCCGGCGAAGGCGGAGCCGTTGTTGTTGGCCCCCGAGGTGTAGGCGTAGAGGATCTCGGAGAAGCCGTGGGCGCCGCTGTTGGTCATCGAGTCGCCGGGGGTGGGCAGTGCCAGCGCCACCGCGGTGAAGCAGAGGACCAGTGCCGGGGTGATCAGGATGTAGCAGGCCGCCAGCTTGATCTGACGGGTGCCGATCTTCTTGCCGAGGTACTCGGGCGTACGGCCGACCATGAGACCCGCGATGAACACCGCGATGACCGCCATGATCAGCATGCCGTAGAGGCCGGAACCGACACCGCCGGGTGCGATCTCGCCCAACTGCATGCCCAGCATGGTGATGCCGCCGCCGAGCCCGGTGTACGAGGAGTGGAAGGAGTTGACCGCACCGGTCGACGTGAGGGTGGTCGCCACGGCGAAGATGGACGAGCCGGCGATGCCGAAACGGTTCTCCTTTCCCTCCATCGATCCGCCCGCGAGGTCGGGGGCGGGGCCGTGGTGGGCGAACTCGGTCCACATCATCAGGGCCGTGAACGCGATCCAGATCGTGGCCATCGTGGCGAGGATCGCGTAACCCTGCCGCAGGTTGCCGACCATGCGGCCGAAGGTCCGGGTGAGCGCGAACGGGATCAGGAGGATCAGGAAGATCTCGAAGAGGTTGGAGAACGGGGTGGGGTTCTCGAAGGGGTGGGCGGAGTTGGCGTTGAAGTAGCCGCCCCCGTTCGTCCCCAGTTCCTTGATGACCTCCTGGGAGGCGACGGCGCCGCCGTTCCACTGCTGGGTGCCGCCCGCGAACTGCCCGACCTCGTGGATGCCGGAGAAGTTCTGGATCACACCGCACGCCACCAGGACCACCGCGCCGACCACCGAGACCGGTAGCAGGATGCGCAGGGTGCCGCGCACGAGGTCCGTCCAGAAGTTGCCGAGTTCGCCGGTGCGGGAGCGCGCGAATCCGCGCACGAGAGCCACGGCGACGGCCATGCCGACGGCGGCCGAGACGAAGTTCTGCACCGCCAGGCCGCCCGTCTGCACGACGTGGCCCATGGCCTGCTCGCCGTAGTAGGACTGCCAGTTGGTGTTCGCCACGAAGGACGCCGCGGTGTTGAAAGCCTGGTCCGGGTCGATCGACACGAATCCGAGCGAGCCGGGCAGGTGGCTCTGGACGCGCTGCAGTGCGTAGAGGAATAGCACGCCCACCGCGGAGAACGCGAGTACGCCGCGCAGGTAGGCGGGCCAGTGCATCGCTGCCGACGGGTTCGCGCCGATGGCACGATAGATCCACTTCTCCGGCCTGTAGTGCTTGTCGGAGGAGTACACCCGGGCCATGTGGTCGCCGAGCGGACGGTATGCCAGGGCCAGCGCGGAGATCAGCGCGAGCAGCTGGAGCACACCTGCGGTTACAGGGCTCATATCGGTGCTCAGAACCTCTCCGGGTACACGAGCGCGAGGACGAGGTACGTCAGCAGGGCGACGGCGACGACCAGTCCGGCGATGTTCTCGGCGGTCACAGCTTCGTCACCCCCCGTGCGATGAGTGCCACCAGCGCGAAGACCGCGATCGTGGTGGCGACGAAGGCCAGATCGGCCATCGTGAGCTCCTGTGTGAAGTGAAGGGAACCGAATCGGCCGGGGTGGCCGAACTAGAGCAAACCCCGAGGTCAGCCGCGCGTCGCACCCCCTTGACGGCCTCCATACGGGCCGGGCGGAGTTCTTGACGCGGTCCGTACGAACAGCTCCGGTGGTCCGTGACCCGGCACACTTTCTAGTGCTCCTGGGTATTTGCCTAACCGTCCTAGGTAAATGCATAATCGGACTGGCCGGGGCCGAACGGGCTCGGCCGAGGTGAGGAGCCGGCGTGGCAAGAGTGGGTCTGACAGCGGAACGCCTCACGAAGGCGGGCGCGGAGCTGGCCGACGAGGTCGGCTTCGACAAGGTGACCGTCGCGGCACTCGCCCGGCAGTTCGGTGTCAAGGACGCGAGCCTCTACTCGCACGTGAAGAGCTCCCAGGACCTCAAGACCAGGATCGCCCTGCTGGCTCTGGAGGAACTGGCCGACCGTGTCGCGGCGGCGCTCGCGGGGCGCGCCGGCAAGGACGCCCTGGAGGCCTTCGCGCACGCCTACCGCGACTACGCCCGGGAGCATCCCGGCCGCTACGCCGCGGCGCAGCTCCGGCTCGGTCCGGAGGAGGCGGCGGCCAGTGCCGGGGGCAGGCACGCGCAGATGACCCGGGCGATCCTGCGCGGCTACGACCTCACGGAGCCGGACCAGACGCATGCGGTACGGCTCCTGGGCAGCGTCTTCCACGGCTACATCAGCCTGGAGAGCGGCGGCAGCTTCAGCCACAGCGCCCCCGGTACGGAGGAGACCTGGTCCAGGGTCCTGGACGCGCTCGACGCCCTGCTGCGGAACTGGCCCGCGCCCTGACCAGGGGGCGCGCTCCCTACAGGCGTGCCCTCTCCACGGGCGTGCCCTCTCCACGGGCGTGCCCTCCCTGCGGGCGTGCCCTCCCCACAGCAGCAGGACGAACAGATTCAGAGACGAAGGCAGCCGAAGATGAGCACCCACCCCGAGCTGATGACCACGCCCCTCACCGAGAAGCTCCTGCGTGGGGCCCTCGATCTGGAGCGGACCGAACACGGTCTGCGGCCGCACCGGCTGCCCGCCCCCGTCCGTGCCCGGTACGCCGACGGCCAGCTGGCCATGGCCGAGGCCCAGCCCGCCGGCGTACGGCTCGTCCTGCGCACCCGGGCCACCGTCGTGGAGCTGGACACCCTGCCCACCAAGCGGGCGTACACCGGCGCCCCGCCCCGTCCCGACGGGATCTACGACCTGGTGGTCGGCGGCCGCCTCGCCGGCCAGGGCACGGTGGCCGGGGGCAACACCCTGGCCATCGACATGGCCACCGGCTCGGCGGAACTCCTGCCGGGGCCGGTGGGCACCGTGCGCTTCAGCGGTCTGTCCGCGGACCTGAAGGACATCGAGATCTGGCTGCCGCACAACGAGGCCACGGAGCTGGTCGCCCTGCGCAGCGACGCCCCCGTCGAGCCGGCGCCCGACCGGGGCCGTCCCGTGTGGCTGCACCACGGCAGCTCCATAAGCCATGGCTCCGACGCCGCGAGCCCGACCACCACCTGGCCCGCATTGGCCGCCGCCCTCGGAGGTGTGGAGCTGATCAATCTCGGCCTCGCCGGCAGCGCGCTGCTCGATCCGTTCACCGCCCGCACGCTGCGTGACACCCCCGCCGACCTGATCAGCGTGAAGATCGGAATCAACCTGGTCAACACCGACCTGATGCGCCTGCGCGCCTTCACCCCGGCCGTCCACGGCTTCCTCGACACGATCCGTGAAGGCCACCCCACCACCCCGCTGCTGGTCGTCTCTCCAGTCCTGTGCCCCATCCACGAGGACACCCCGGGCCCCAGCGCACCGGACCTCGGTGCCATCAGCGAGGGGCGGCTGAGCTTCCGTGCCGCCGGTGACCCTGCCGAGACCGCCGCCGGAAAACTGACCCTGAGCGTCATCAGGGACGAGCTCGCCCGCATCGTCACGCAGCGGTCGGCAGAGGACCCGAACCTGCACCACCTCGACGGCCGGGAGCTCTACGGCGAGGCGGACTTCGCCGAACTTCCGCTCCCGGACGCACTCCACCCCGATGCCGCCACCCACCGTCGCATGGGCGAGCGCTTCGCCGAGCTGGCGTTCCGCACCGCGGGCCCTCTGGCCGTCCCGGGGGACTGAGCGAAGCCGCGCGCGGTCGCCGCGGGGGCCGTCGCCGTGAACTGAGTGGCGGAGGGGAGCGTGGGGGAACCGGGCGCGCGGGCCCTTTCGAAACCGCTTTCGCCGCCGGACCGCGGCGCGTATTCTCCGGTGCGGTGAGTGATCCGGAGGAGCTGAGGCATGCCCGGTAGTCCGAGCGCGCGCTGACGTCCCAGGCCGACATCGGCCCGTCATCGCGTGCTGCCCCTGTCACGCGGCACAGCGATCCTCCCTGCCCCCGGACCCGCCCACGGCGCCTGCCGTCCGTCCGGGCCGCAGGCCTCGTGTTCCGGCGTTCCCAGAGGTATCCCATGCCGTCCTCCTCCGCTGGGCCCGATTCCGGCCGCCCGGCTCCGCCGAGCCTGTGGCGGGACCGGGACTTCCGCAGGCTCTGGGTGGGCCAGACAGCCTCCCAGCTCGGCGAGCACACCAGCCTGATCGTCCTGCCGCTGTTCGCGGTGCTGACGCTCGACGCGGGTGCCGACCGGATCGGCGCGCTTCGCGCGGCGGGCCAGGTGCCGGTCCTGCTGCTCTCGCTCGTCGCCGGCGCGTGGGTGGACCGATGGCGGACCCGTACCGTGATGGTGCTGACCGACATCGGCCGCACGGCGCTGCTGGCCTGCGCGGCGGCAGCCGGCTTCCTGGGACTGCTCGGCCTCCCGGCTCTGTTCGCCACCGTCTTCCTGGCCGGGGCCCTGTCCGTCTTCTTCGACGTGGCCTACCAAGCCTCCCTCGTACGTCTGGTGGACCGCGAGCATTTGCTACGGGGCAACAGCGCACTCGAGGGCAGCCGGTCCGCCGCGCAGTTCGGCGGCCCCGCCCTGGGGGGCGCGCTGGTGTCGCTCCTGTCGGCGGCGGCCGGTGCCGCGGCGGGCGCGGCCTTCTTCGCCCTGTCCTTCCTGTCGATCAGGGGGATCCGCGGGGGCGAATCCACACCCACGTCATCCACACCCACGTCATCCACACCCACGTCATCCACACGCACGTCATCACAACGGCCCGTCCCGATGCGGAGAAGGATCCAGCAGGGTCTCGCCTTCGTGGCCGCGGATGTCTCGCTGCGGACCGTGGCGCTCGCCTCCGCCGCCTTCCAGTTCTTCCTCGCCGCGACCCTGACCGTCCAGCTCCTCTTCCTGCCGCGTGAACTGCACCTGTCCGGCGCCGCCGTCGGCCTGGCGCTCGCCGCGACGGGGCCGGGAGCGCTGGCGGGCTCGCTGCTGGCCGCCCGGCTGCCGCGCCGCTTCGGCTACGGCCCCGTACTGGTGTACGCGGCCGGAATCGGCGACGCCGTGATGCTGTGCGTGCCCGCGCTGCACGGATCGTCCGCCGTGACGGTCCCGGTGCTGCTGGCCGTGAACGCCGTCTTCGGGGTGTTCGGTCAACTGGTGAACGTCACGGTCATGGCGGTGCGGCAGGCCGTGACCCCGGACGGGATGCAGGGCCGGGTGGCCGCGACGGTCAACTTCGCCGGACTGGGCCTCGCGCCCCTCGGTTCGCTGCTCGGCGGACACCTCGCGCAGGAGTGGGGGCTGCGCGGCGGTCTCCTGGCGGTGACCGCCGGAATGCTGCTCTCGCCGGTGCTGTTCGCGTTCTCCCCACTCGCCCGCATGGGACGGTCCCTGCCTCAGGAGGGCGCGGGATGAAGTCCTCGGCGCGAAGTCTCGCTCACGCGAGGACCCGCCCTCAGCGCGGAACGGACGCGGTGCCGGCTGAGCCAAACGGCTGCGCGGGGGAGAGGGGCGGTTGAGAGCCGGAACCTGCGAGGGCATTCTTGGACAAAGGTCGCGAAATGCAGGTTCGTGGGCGACCTGCCCAGGCAGGGAGGACGAGTGATGGGCCCATGAGCACGCAGGAGGCGGGCGACGCGGGTCCGGCTCCGGACGGCGACGAGCCGACCTCGGCGAATGCCGGTGACCAGAGGCCCGCCGGCGTGCCCTCGGACGATGTCCGCTGCCGGATCCTGGAGCAGCTGCCGGTTCCGGTCGCCTACTTCGGCCGTGACCAGCTGCTGGCCGTGGTCAACGCGGCGGCGGCGGGCGCGGTGGGCAGGAGCGAGGCGTCGCTGCTCGGGCTGCTACCGGGGGAGGTCGAGCCCGGGCTGGTCCTCGAGGGCGGCGAAGGGCTCGCCGAAGCGGTCGCACGGGTCATGAACACCGGTGAGGGCGAGCCGTACGAGACGCACCTCGTCGTGCAGGACGCCGAGCACATCTGGCAGGCGGCCCTGTCGCCCGTACGCGACGCCGCCGGCGAGGTCCAGGGTGTGTCCGTCGTGACGCTCGACACGACCGAGCAGTTCTGGGCCCGGCGGCGCCTGGCCGTACTGACCAAGGCGAGCATGCGGATCGGCAGCACCCTCGACGTGGGCCGCACCGCCGAGGAACTGGCCGAACTCGCCATCGAGGACTTCGCCGACTTCGTGACGGTCGACCTGCTCTCCGAGGTGCTCACCGGTGACGAGGCCCGCTCCGTGCTGCACAGGGAGAAGATCACCTTCCGCCGGGTGGCCCAGCGTTCCGTGCTCGGAGACTCCCCCGAATCCGTCGTCCCGCTCGGAGAGCTGCACGACTACGACCGGGAATCGGTCGTGGGCCGCGCGCTGACCCGCGGGGAACCATCCCGCTGTTCGGTCGACGAGGAGTCGCTCCTGCGGGGGTGGACCGAGGACCCGGCACGGGCGCAGAGCCTGCGCGACAACAAGATCCATTCGGTACTGGTGGTTCCGCTGCGGGCCCGAGGGGTCATCCTCGGCACGGCGTTGTTCTGCCGGCACAGGACACCCGGCGCATTCGTCACCGCCGACCTCCAGCTCGCCGCAGAACTCGGCTCGCGGGCCGCCGTCTGCATCGACAACGCACGGCGCTACACCCGCGAGCGTGCCACGGCACTCGCCCTGCAGCGCAGTCTGCTGCCGCGCCGCGCCGCACGCCAGCAGGGTGTCGAGGTCACCGCCCGCTATCTCCCGAACACCGACGGCCCGGGCATCGGCGGGGACTGGTTCGACGTCATCCCCCTCTCCGGTGCCCGCGTCGCCCTGGTCGTCGGCGACGTCGTCGGCCACGGCCTCCACGCCTCGGCCACGATGGGCAGGCTCCGCACTGCCGTACGGACGCTCGCCGACGTCGACCTGGCCCCGGAGGAACTGCTCACCCAGCTCGACGACCTGGTGATGACACTCGACCGGGAGCAGCCCCCGGACAGCGCCGAAAGCGCCACGGTCGCCGGCGCGACCTGCCTCTACGCGGTGTACGACCCGGTGACCGGGCGCTGCACGATGGCCAGGGCGGGGCACCCCGAGCCGATGCTGGCCAGGCCGGACGGCAGTGTCGAGCAGCTGGCCCTTCCCGCCGGTCCACCGCTGGGAGTGGGGGGGCTGACCTTCGAGGCCGCCGACTTCGAACTGGCCGAGGGCAGCCGGCTGGCGCTCTTCACGGACGGGCTGACCGAGACGGCGGGCCGTGACACCGACGCCGCACTCGCCGAGCTGCGCGGTCTGCTCGGGCACCCCGCGCAGTCGTTGGAGGAGACCTGCGACACCGTCATGGACGCCATGGTGCAAGAGCAGTCGAACGACGACGTCGCCCTGCTGCTGGCCCGCACGTGCCGCCTGGACGCGGGTCACTACGCCTCGTGGGACCTGGTCGCGGACCCGGCCGTCGTGTCCAACGCACGCAAACGCGCCTCCGCCCAGCTCTTGGCATGGGGCCTGGACGACGCCGTGTTCACGACGGAGCTGGTCGTCAGCGAACTGGTCACCAACGCCATCCGCTACGGAGGCGAGCCCATCCAGCTCCGGCTCATCAGGGGCACCGCCCTCATCTGTGAGGTCGTCGACGGCAGCAGCACCGCCCCGCACCTGCGCCGCGCCCGCATCTTCGACGAGGGAGGACGCGGCCTCCTGCTCGTCGCCGGCCTCACCGAGCGCTGGGGAACCCGCTACACCGCGACGGGAAAGACCATCTGGGCGGAGCAGCCGCTGCCCGGCGCCGAAGAGGCCGACCTCGTCTGAGGCCCGCCGCCGTCAGCCCCGGCAGGCTGGGCGTCCGTGCGGTGCGGGCGACGGCCCGCTTCCACGCAGGGAAGCCGGTGAGCCGGGCCAGGCGGCTCCCTGTCCGGGGGAGCCGCCTGACGGCAGATCAGGCCGCCGGTGCCGGGTAGGTGGGGTACTCCACCCCGGAGACGTGCTGGACGACCCGGATGACCTGCGAGGAGTAGCCGAACTCGTTGTCGTACCAGAGGTAGAGGATCGCGTTGTCGCCCTCCACCTTGGTGGCCCCGGCGTCGACGATCGACGCGTGGCGCGAGCCGATGAAGTCGCTCGACACCGCGTCCGGCGCGGTGATGAAGTCGATCTGGCGCCGGAGCGGAGAGGTGAGCGACACGTTACGGAGGTAGTCGAGGACCTCCTCGCGGCTGGTCCCCCGCGCGAGCTGCAGATTGAGGATCGCGATCGAGACGTCCGGCACCGGTACGCGGATCGAGCTGCCGGTGATCTTCGCCTGGAGGTCGGGCAGCGCCTTGGTGACGGCGGAGGCTGCACCCGTCTCGGTGATGACCATGTTGAGCGGCGCCGAGCGGCCACGGCGGTCCGAGTTGTGGTAATTGTCCAGGAGGTTCTGGTCGTTGGTGAACGAGTGGACGGTCTCCACATGGCCGCGCAGCACGCCGTACTCGTCCGCCATCGCCTTCAGCGGCGGGACGATCGCGTTGGTGGTGCAGGAGGCGCAGGAGATGATCTGCTCGTCCGGCTTGATCACGTCGTGGTTGACGCCGTGCACGATGTTGGGGACGTCGCCCTTGCCGGGGGCGGTCAGGACGACCTTCGCGATGCCGGGCCGCAGGTGCTTGGACAGGCCCTCGCGGTCGCGCCACCGGCCGGTGTTGTCGATGAGGATGGCGTCCTTGATGCCGTACGCGGTGTAGTCCACCGCCGTCGGGTCGTCCGAGTAGATGACCTGGATCTCGTTGCCGTTGGCGATGATCCTGCTGTTCGCCTCGTCGACGGTGATCGTGCCCTGGAACTGGCCGTGGATCGAGTCGCGGCGCAGCAGTGAGGCGCGCTTGACGATGTCCTGCCCGGCACCCTGGCGTACGACGATGGCGCGCAGCCGCAGGCCGTTGCCCGAGCCGGTCTTCTCGATGAGGAGGCGGGCCAGCAGGCGGCCGATGCGGCCGAATCCGTAGAGGACCACATCGCGCGCCTCGCGGCGCTCCGTCTTGTTGTCGCCGGTGGCACCGGCGACGGCCTCCGCGGTGAAGTCCTCCACCGACAGGCCGCGGTCGTCGGTCCGGTACGTCGCGGCGAGCATGCCGAGGTCGATCTGCGACGGGCCGAGGTCGAGCGCGGTGAGTGCGTGGAGGAAGGGCAGCGTCTCGGTGACCGAGAGCTCCTCGCCGGCTATCTGGCGGGCGAAGCGGTGGGTCTTGAGGATGCTGACCACCGACTTGTTCACCAGGGAGCGGCTGTGGAGGAGGACCGTCACGTCCCGCTCCCGGTGCAGCTTTCCGATGATCGGGATCATCGACTCCGCGATCTCCTCGCGGGTCTTCCAATTGGTGAACGAGTCCTCGGTGGCAGTCACAAGTCCATCTTTCGAGCTAGGCGGTGCTCATATGTTAACCGCACCCGATTTTGATCATGCAATCGGTGGTCGAGTCCGAGGTCATCGCCGTACCGGACGGCGTCCAGGGCCGGTCCCTCGGCGGGCAGAACGGGATCAGTGGCCTGGCCTGATGAGCGAGACCGAGCCCCCGCTGCTGGTGGCGTCCATGCCGCGCCGGTCTCGTTCCTGGGCTCCGCGCTGATGGCGGAAGGGGAGCCGGCCCTGGCCCAGGTGGTGAAGCGACTGCGCTTCCACGGGTGGTGCGACCGCGAGGAATCACGCACCTCCGTGCGAACTGCCTCCGCGGACCGTGCCGATAAGGTCCGGGTCCATCTGGACGATGAGGAAGTGCCTCGCGTCTGGCTTCAACTCGACTTCGATGGAACGTTGTTCGCCGGGGCGGAGATTCTCGAGTTCTCGCTCGGCCCCCGCGCTCTCGCCGGATCCGGATCAGCCTGTCAGCGTGTCGTGAGCCTGAGCGGTGGGCGGTGGGAGGTGGGCGGTGGGGCCTCCACCTCGCGTGGTTCCGCTGTACGGATCCGGCCGTGCTCATCGCGGGGCGGGGGAAGCCGGGGCCGGAGCACTGGAACCGGATGGGGCAGTGCCCGCCGCCGGCCCTCCCGGTCGACCGCTCGACACGCCCCCGGCGGCCGGTGCCTGCGCCCCGGCGGCCGGTGCCGGGCACCCGGCGGACGGTGCGCGAGCACGTCCGCCAGGGGAAACGCCTCGCCGGACCCGCTCACCCGGGGGTCTTCTCCGTGGCCTCGACCGTCCAGGCGCCGGACGCGATGCCGAAACGAGGGGTCCGGCACCTCCGCGGGGCCGATCAGCGTCGAGGAGCGGCCGTCGACACCGACCGGGACGTCCCCGTCGACGGTGACGCGGCGCAGCTTGCGCTCGTGCGCGTCGGAGTCGTCCACGTGCCGGCCTCGACGTTCGGCCCCATGGACCTGGGTGGCCGACTGCTCGCCCGGCGCCCCCCTCCCGCACGGGGGCGTGGCGCCCGGGGACATGCCCGCCGACGCCTCGACGCCTCGACGGCATGCGGCGATTCCTCGCCAGGACGGCCGTGGACAGGCCGGCGGATCCGGTGCCGGGCCCCGGCACGGCGGAACCCTCGACCTAACCGTGAACGCGGCCCCCTCCGCCCTGCACTCCTCGCAGAGCCGGCCGTCCTCGCAGCACCGGCTGGTCCACAAGGTCCTGACCCCCTACGACAAGGAGCCATGCCCACAACCGGAAGCCCCACCGTCCCTGACAGCACGGGACCTCCGGGCAGGACACGGCGCGGCCGCCGGTCCGGCCCACGTGCGGCAGACCTGTGGGCAGGGGCCGCCGGCCCTACGGCGCGGGGGCGGCGGCCTGTTCCTCGGCGTCGAGGATCGAGATCTCGAGCTTGCGCAGCAGCCGCGCCAGCTGCCGGCGCTCGGAGGGCGAGAGCCCCGCGAGCATCCGGTTCTCGTTGTCCAGGTGCTCCACGAACGCCGTGTCCACCGTGGCGAGGCCCTTCTCGGTGAGGCGGGAGTACACCACCCTGCGGTCCTGGGTGTCCCGCTCACGCACGATCAGGCCGTCCTTCTCCAGCCGGTCGATGCGCAGGGTCACCCCGGCTGACGACACCAGCCCGGAGTCGGCGAGCTGGCCCGCCGTCAGCCGGTAGGGCTCGCCGGACCTGCGCAGCGCCGTCAGCACGTCGAAGCCCGCCACAGACAGACCGTGCCGTTCCACGGACTCGGTGAGGCCGGTGCTGTAGCGGAGGAAGGAGCGGTGAAGCCGGGCGAGGACCTCGAGAGGGCTCGTGTCCAGCTCCGGCCGCTCCCGCGCCCAGTCCTCGACCACCTTCGCCACGGCGTCCTGGTCCCCAGGCCTTGCAGCTGCCATCTCATCCCCTCGTACGGCTCAGGCCGGCGTCCCCTCCGGCTTCTCACGGTACTGAGAATCTTACCGCTGAGGAGATGTGTGGATCAGCCGCGCGAGCGCCCCCTCAGGACCCTGATCAGCATGACGGCGGCCAGCACGGCAGCCGCGGGCACGGCTGCCTTCCTCAGCAGGACCGGCAGTGCTGCCGCGCCGAGGTCCACGGCCTCCGGCTCGGCCGGGAACGCGCCGGTTGCCGTCTGCCCGGCAGCGGGCTCCGGGCCGGTGTCGCGCAGGAGCTCCTCCAGCCGCCCGGCGAACTGCTGGACCAGCCGGTCCCCGACCTCGGTCATGATGCCCCGCCCGAACTGCGCGGGGCGGCCGGTGATGTCGAGATCCGTGCGCACGTGGACCCGGGTGCCGTCGGCGCCCGGGGTGAGGGTGGCGGTGACGGTCGCGGACGCGGTGCCGGCGCCCCGGGTCTCGCTGCCGCTGAGATCGAGGTGCATCGAGCGTGCCGCCTCGTCGCGCGTGACGGTGCCCTCACCGCTGTAACTCATCTGCACCGCGCCGATCTTGACCTTGACGCGACCGGTGAACGCGTCACCGTCGAGCGTGTCCAGCACGGCGCCGGGCATACAGGGCGCGACCCGGCCGAGGTCGTGGAAGAGCTTCCACGCCTCGTCGGGGTCCGCCGGAACGGTGAACGAGTGGTCGAGCTGCATGGGTTCCCATCCTGGGGTTCGGGGTGGTGGTGCGGGTCAGCCGTTCGTGGCCGACGCGCGGATCAGGTCGCGCACCCGGCTCGGCGAGAGCGGGCCCCGGCGCACGACCGCGCCGAAGGGCCGCAGCGCGTCCTCGACGGCGTTGGCGAGCACGGCCTGCGGGGCGATCGCGCCGCCCTCGCCGAGTCCCTTGACGCCGAGGTCGTTCATCGGGCTCGGGGAGTGGATCTCGTCCATGTCGAGGTCGGGGATCTCCGAGGAGGTCGGCACCAGGTAGTCCATGTAGGTGCCGGTCCTGGGCTGCCCGTCGGGGCCGTAGACCATCTCCTCGTACAGGGCACCGCCGATGCCCTGCGCGATCCCGCCGGTCACCTGGCCCTCCGCGATCATCGGGTTGACGATGACTCCCGCGTCGTGGACGACGACGTAGTGCAGGATCTCGACCTCGCCGGTGTGCTCGTCGACCTCGACGACGGCGGCGTGCGCGCCGCTCGCCACGGCGAAACCGGGCGGCCGGAAGTGCACGGTCTCACTGAGTTCCGTGCCGTGCCGCCCGTCGGCGGGTTCGGGCGTCCCGGGCAGCGCCGCCCGTCCGGCCAGCTCCGCCAGGCTCATGGAGGGGCCGCCCGGCTCCTTCGATGCCACGACCCCTCCGCTCAGGTCGAGGCCGTCCGCCGGGACACCGAGGCGCCGCGCCGCAGCGTCGATGATCTTCTCGCGGACCAGCCGGCCGGCCCGGTGCGTGGCGTTGCCCGCGTTGACCAGCGCCCGGCTGGCGATCGTGCCCACACCGAAGGGAGTGGCTTCGGTGTCGCCCCCGGTCACGTCGATGACGCCGATCGGGACCCCGAGGGCGTCCGCGGCGATCTGCGCCATGGACGTGCGGTGGCCCTGCCCCTGGGAAGGGGCCCCGATGGCGAGGCGAACGCGGCCCGTGGGGGCGATGTCGATACGGGCCGTCTCGAACGGGCCGAGGCCCGTGGCCTCGATGTACATCGCGAAACCGATGCCGAGGTGCCTGCCGTTCCGGCCGCCCTCGCGCCGGCGGGCGCGCACCCCCTCCGGGTCCGCCTTGGCCACGGCCCGGCGCAGGAGCTCGGGGAAGTCGCCGGAGTCGTAGGACTGCGGGCTGCCCGAGCGGTCCACCAGCCCTGTGGCGTACGGCATCTCGTCGGGGCCGATCAGATTGCGCGCCCTGAGCTCCTCCGGGGCGATGCCCAGTTCGGCGGCCAGCCGGTCCATCGCGCGTTCCATGGCGAAGACCGTCTCCGGCCTGCCCGCCCCCCGGTACGGGGTCGCGAAGGTGGTGTTCGTGAGCACCCCGGTCACGTCGATGTCGACATGCGGGACGCGGTAGGGGCCGAGGAGATGGCACAGCGAGTTGTACGGCACCACGAGGCCGGTCATGTTGTACGCGCCGAAGTTCACCGTGATCCGGTCGCGCACGCCCACGATGTGGCCCTCGGCGTCCGCGGCGAGCTCGATCAGGTGGATCTGCTCGCGGGCGTGCGAGGAGGCGGTGAGGTTCTCGTTGCGGTCCTCACGCCACAGGACGGGACGGCCGAGCAGGCGCGCGGCGTACGGGACGAGGAGCTCCTCGACGTAGAGGATGCCCTTCTGCCCGAACCCTCCGCCGACATCGGCCGCGATCACGTGGACGGTGTCGGCCGTGAGGCCGAGCGTGTGGGCGATGGCCTCGCGCAGCCGGTGGGGCGTCTGCGTACCCGACCAGACGGTCAGCCGGCCGCTGTACGGATCCACCCGCGCCGAGACCGCGCGGGTCTCGATCGGCGACGCCACGTAGCGGTGCGCCTCGAACCGCTCGCTCACCACGGTGTGCGCGGAGGCGAAGGCGGCGTCCGGGTCGCCGACGCGGGCGTGGACGGCCACCGCCGTGTTGTCCGGAAGGTCCTCGTGCAGCAGGGGCGCCTGCGCGGTCAGCGCCTCCTCGGGGTCGACCAGAACGGGGAGCGGGGCGTAGCGGACGTCGATGAGTTCGAGCGCGTCCTCGGCGAGATAGCGGTTCTCGGCCAGGACCAGGGCGACGGGCTGGCCGACGTAGAGCACCGTGCCGCCCGCGAGCAGGGGCATGGGGGTCATCCGGACCGTCGGGTCCAGGATCGCCGCGAGGCCCGGAGGGGTGCGCAGCTCCTCCTTGTTGAGCATCGGCGGCAGACCGGCCACGTCCTCGCCGGTCCACACCGCGACGACGCCCGGCGCCTCCAGCGCCGCCTTCACATCGATGGATTCGACACGGGCGTGGGCGTGCGGGCTGCGCAGGAACGCGGCCTCGACACCGCCGGGCAGTGTGATGTCGTCGACGTAGCGGCCGTTGCCGCGCAGCAGACGGTCGTCCTCGACACGGGGGACGGCGCGGCCGATCCAGCGGCCGTTCTGCGGGTCACCGTTGTGGGACATACGGGTCACTCCCCGAAGCGCTCGTCGAGTGCCTGGCACACGGCACGGCGGATGTTGCGGTAGCCGGTGCACCGGCACAGGTGCCCGCTGAGCGCGTCGGCGACCTGCTCGGCTCCGGGGCGTTGGGGCTGTTCGGTCAGCGCGGTCGCGGTCATGACGAACCCCGGGGTGCAGAAACCGCACTGCATGCCGTGGCACTCGTGGAAGGCTCGCTGGACGGGAGTCAGCGGGGCGTCGTCGGGGGCGAGGCCCTCGACCGTGCGGATCACCGCCCCCTCGCACTGCACGGCCAGTGTCAGGCAGGTGCGCACCGGTTCGTCGTCGACGAGCACGGTGCATGCCCCGCACACCCCGTGCTCACAGCCGACGTGGGTGCCGGTGAGGCCGAGCCGGTCACGCAGGAAGTCGCTGAGCAGCAGCCGGGACTCCACCTCGGCGGTGACCTGTTCGCCGTTCACGGTGAGTGCGATCCGGTGCCAGCCCGAGGGTTCGGCCAGGGGCGGGGCCAGGGCGGTGCGGGGGTTCGGGACACGAGGGGTCATCAACTGCGCTCCCAGGCGGTGGTACAGGCGCGGACGAGGAGGTGGGCGGCGGTCTCACGCCGGTGGACGGCGCTCGCGTGGACGTCGTCCGAGGGGGTGAGGCCGGTGAGCGCGGCACGCACCGCGGCGGCCAGTGCGTCCCCGCCGACGGCGGTGCCGAGGAGAGCCTCCTCGGCGGCGCGCAGGCGTACGGGCGCGGGGCCTGCCCCGCTGAAGACGACGCGGGCCGAGCGGACGGTGTCCGTGCCGGGGTCGCGCTCCAGCAGGACGGCCACCCCGACGGTCGCGAAGTCGCCGTGTCTGCGGGTGAGTTCCTCGAAGGCCCAGCCGCACCGGGACGGGGGTGCGGGAACGACGACCTCGGTGAGGAGCTCGTCGTGCTCGACGGCGGTGGAGAACGTGGCGACGAAGAAGTCCTCGGCGGCCACGGTACGGCTGCCACGGGGCCCGGTGATCACGAAGCGGGCGTCCAGAGCCCGGGCGGCGGTGGGCAGTTCGGCCGCGGGATCGTGGTGGGCGAGGCTGCCGCAGACCGTGCCGCGGCTGCGGATCTGCGGGTGGCCGATGCGCTCGGTCGCGGCGGCCAGCAGGGGCCATCCCTGCCGGACGGCGGGATCGGCCGCTGCGCGGGCCTGCCTGACGGCCGCGCCGATGTGCAGGGCCCCCGACGCGTCGACGGTCAGCGCGGCGAGGTCCGGTATGCGGGTGATGTCCACGAGAAGCTCGGGGCGCGCGAGGCGCATGTTGAGCATGGGTATCAATGACTGACCGCCTGCCACGACCTTCGCCTCCCGTGCCGGATCGGCGAGGAGCGCGACCGCCTCCGCGACGGTGCGGGGGGCGGTGTAGTCGAAGGGTGTGGGTTTCAATCTGCTGCCACCGGGCCTCTCGGATGGGCGTCACGGCGTGACGCTCTGCAGGAGTGCGGAGATCGACACGCACAGATCTGTCTGGTACCGGATCTATCTAGTACCTGAAATGATTTACCCTAAAGTTTCTCGTTGGCAAGAGGTTCCGGCAGATTTCGTGGCCCGAGGTGAGTGAAATGCGACATGTCGTGGACCAGGCGGCAACCTGGCAGAGGTCAGGGACCCGCTGCGTGATGGCGACCGTGGTGCGGACCTGGGGTTCCGCCCCGCACGGCCCCGGCACGTCCATGCTGGTGGCGCGGGACGGCCGTATCGTCGGCAGCGTCTCCGGTGGCTGCGTCGAGGCCGCCGTCGTGGCGGCGGCCGAGGAGGTGTTCGCGGGCGGGCCACCCGTCGTCGAGCGCTGGGGCGTCGGTGACGAGGACGCCTTCGCGGTAGGTCTGACCTGCGGCGGGACGATCGAGGTGCTGATCCGGGAGGTGGGCGCGGAGGTGCCGTTCGACCGGGTCTCGGCGGACCTCGCGGCGGGGGCCCCGGTCGCGCTCGTCACTCCGGTCGACGGGGTGGGCGCGCTGGCCGTGGGCGGTGGGACCGTGACGGGATCGCTCGGCGGTCCTGCCGTCGACCGGGCGGCCGTGCTCGCGGCCGAGGGCATGCTCGGCCGAGGGGAGAGCGGCCTGGTGACCGTGGGGGACGACCCCGTGGACGGCGGTGACGGCGGCCCGGCCTGCGTCGCGGAGCGGCGGCTGCTGGTGCAGTCCTTCGCCGTCCGGCCGCGACTGCTGATCTTCGGGGCCGCCGAGTTCGCCCGGCCGCTGTCGGAGTTCGGGGCGGCTCTCGGCTACCGCGCCACGGTCTGCGACGCCAGGCCCTCGTTCGCCGACGCCCGGCGCTTCCCGGGGGCCGAGGAGGTGGTCCGCGACATCCCGGACCGCTGGTTCCGGGCCCACGAGCACCTCGTCGACCCCACCACCGCGGTGTGCGTGCTGACGCACGACCACCGCTACGACGTCCCGGTGCTGACCCTCGCCCTGCGCAGCCCGGCCGGTTACGTGGGAGCCATGGGGAGCCGCCGCACGCACGAGGACCGGGCGGCGCGACTGCTGGCAGCAGGCATGTCCGAAGCCGAACTGGCCCGTCTTCGCTCGCCGATCGGTCTCGACCTCGGTGGCCGGGGCCCCGAGGAGACCGCCCTCTCGGTGCTGGCCGAGATCGTCGCCGTACGCCGTGGCGGGACCGGCGTGCCGCTCACCGTCGGTACGGGGCCCGTACACCGTACGTGACGCTTTTTGAACGACTGTTTTTATAAACATCCGTTTAATCTGAGGCATGTGGATCCAGAGAGCAAGAGTGAGAACCGGCGGCGGCGGTCGGAGAGCGGCACCGGGGCCGCCGCCCCGGAGCCGGGAGCGCAGCGCCGCCCCGGCTCCCATGACCCGGAAGGCAATCGCCGGGCGGTGCTCGACGCGGCGCGACGCCTGTTCGGCGCACACGGGTACAAGGGTGTGGGAGTACGCGCCATCGCGGCCGAGGCGGGTGTGACGCCAGGCCTCGTGATGGCGTACTTCGGTACCAAGGACGGCCTCTTCGGCGCGGCGGTCGCCGGCGGGGCCGGCGTAAGCGGCGATGTGCTCGCCGCGGCCGGCGCCGAGACGGGAGACCTGCCGGGCGTGCTCGCCCGCGCCTATCTCGACCGGTGGGACCGACTGCCCGCCGACGACCCCTGGCCCGCCCTGATCCGCTCGGCGGTCAGTCACGCGCCGAGCGCGGAGATGCTGCGCACGATCCTCGACAAGCAGGTGGGGGAGCCGCTGACGCGGATGCTCGGGACGGGTGCCGAGGCCGATGTGCGTGCGTCGGTGGTCCGCAGCATCCTCTTCGGCGTCATCATGGAGCGCTATGTCTTCGCGCACGAACCGGCTGCGTCCGTGCCGACCGCGGAGCTCGCGCCGGCGCTGACGGACGTGCTGGCCGCCGCGTTCGGTGACTTCGGCGGGGCGTCCGCGCGGGACGATGCACCCGCGGGCGACGCTCCGGGGGAGCCCGCCCCGCATCCCGCCGGCCCCGCCGAGGTGTCCACGCCCGCCGGTTCCGGTCCCGTGGCGGGCCCGGCCCCCGCCGGTTCCCGTCCCGTTCCGGCCGGCACCGGTTCCGGTACCGTTCCGCCCGCCGGTTCCGGTCCCGGTGGAGCCGGCGAGGGCCGGCGCGGGACCGGACGGACGGCCGGGGCCACCGAACCCCTGTTCGCGCTGCTGAACGACTGCGCCGCGCGCCATCAGCTCGCCGTCGGCCGGGCCCTGCGCCCGTACGGTGTCAGCCTGGCCGCCTACGACGTCCTGGCCGCCCTCCGCGAGGCGGGAGCCCCGCACCGGATGACGATGGGCGAGGTCGCGGCGGCGGGGGCGGGCCGCGCCGGCGGGCTCACCCAGCAAGCCGACCGGCTGGAGGAGGCGGGACTCATCCGGCGGGAGCGCGACAGCGGCGACCGCAGGATCGTCCGGCTGTGCCTCACCGCGGAGGGGCTGGAGCTCACCGGCCGGATGTCGCGGGTGCGTGCCGCGCAGGAGCGGGAGCTGCTGGCCGGAATGGGGCCCGCGGACCGGCGGCTCCTCACCGAGCTGCTGGGTTCGCTCGGGAAGACGCTCGGGGCCGGTGGCCGGGAGCAGTGAGGACTGTCTCCGGCCGCCGGCCCCGAGGAGGAATCGTCAGGAGTTGAGCTCCTCCAGCGTCTTGCCCTTGGTCTCGATGGCGAACCACGCGATCACCGCACCCACCGCTCCCATCACGGCGAGCTGTGCGAAGACCAGGGCCAGGCTGCCTCCCGACCCGATGATCGCGCCGACCGTCACCGGTCCGAGAATCACGCCGATCCGGTTCCACAGCCCCCCGAAGGCCGCGCCCTTGGCCCGGTTGAACGTCGGGTACATCTCGGGGGAGTAGAGGTAGAGGCCCGCGTTGATCGCGTACAGGAAGAAGGTCGTGCAGGAGGCGAAGAGGGCGACCTGGCCGCCCGAGGTCGCGCCGGCGGCGGCGAGCACCCCGAGCGAGAGCACGGTGCCGACGAACGCGCCGATCAGCGCCGGCCTGCGGCCGATGCGGTCCACCAGCATGGCCACGACGAACGTACCCAGCAGGCCGGTGATGTTGCTGAGCAGGGTGTAGACGAGCGCGGTGGTGAGATCCAGGCCGAATTCCTTCGTGTAGAGCGAAGGAAGCCAGGTGGAGATGCCGTGGTTGACGTAGTACGCGACGAACCACAGCCCGGACAGCACCGCCGTACGCCGAAGGTAACGCCCCCGGAACAGATCCATCAGGGTGCCCTTGGGCTCCTCCGGCGCGTCCGCGGAAGGGGCCGGGGCGGGAAGTTCCTCGGCCGTGGCGCGGGCGACCTGGGCCTCGATCCGGGCGATGGCGGCCTCCGCCTCGGCCGTGCGCCCACGAGAGAGCAGCCAACGCGGGGACTCCTCGACATGGCGGGGCAGCAGTGCGGCGATCAGGACGGGCAGGGCGCCGACGACGAACATCGCGCGCCAGCCGAAGGAGGGGACCACCCAGACGGCGAGCAGCGTGGCCGCCGCGAGCCCGGCCGGGAAGATCATCTCGTAGAGAAGGACGAAGCGGCCCCGCTTGTCGGAACGGGCGATCTCGTTGATGTACGTCGCGGCGACCGGCACGACGCCACCGATACCGAGACCCTGGGCGAACCGGAAGAGCGAGAACGTCTCGATGCTGCCCGAGAACGCGACGGCGAGGCTGGCCAGCCCCGTCACCGCGACGCCGAGGGCGACCGTGCGCACCCGGCCGATGTGATCGCCCAGCCAGCCCGCGACGAGCGCGCCGAGCAGCATGCCGACCGAGGCGGACGTGACGGCGAACGTCGCCTGACCGGTGGTGAGATCCCATTCCTTCATCAGGACAGGCAGCGCGGAGGCGGCCAGGAGCTGGTCGAACGCCTCGAAGAAGGTGACGGCCCCGATGAGGAACCGGACCTTTATGTGCCAGCGCGAGTGCGGCAGTCGTTCAAGTCTTGCCGCTATGGAACCGAGTGCTGGCTTGCCGGCCACAGTCGTCATGGAGGGGATCCTTCCGCGGGCAGATGAGTTGCGGAGACAGTAGGGTCCAATACCTAAGCGGTCAATAGTTAAGAGCTTAGGCAGATGAGCCCCTGCGACTCGGCCACCATCATCGATGCCATGGATGCGGTGCTCAAGAGCTTCCCGGCAACGATTTCACCTCGGGGTCTTGTGTCGAGAAACTTAAGCGCTTAGATTTCTAGCACTTCGGCAGTCCGGTGGTTGTGCGCAACGAGCCTGTCCGTCACCGGAGTCCACCCCCCTTTCCGCCCCGCCCGGAGGTCCACCCGTGCAGTTCTCCACCGACATCCTGATCGCGGGCCAGTGGCGGCGCGGCGCGGGCGAGCCCGTCGACACGGTCGACCCGGCGACCGGCCGCGTGCTCGCCACCGTCCACTCCGCCTCGGCCCGGGAGGTCGACGAAGCGGCCGAAGCCGCGGCGCAGGCCGTGGCGGACCCCGCCTGGCGCGATCTGCCCGCCCACGAGCGGGCTGGGGTGCTGCACCGGATCGGCGCACTCGTCGAGCAGGCGGCGGACGAGCTCGCGGCTGTGCAGACCGCCGACACCGGCAAGACGCTCACGGAGACCCGGGCCCTCGCGCTCAGCGCCGCAGGCACCTTCCGCTACATGGCGGCCGTGCTGGAGACCGCCGAAGAATCCGTCACGCCGTCCCGGGGCCCGTACGTCACCGTGAGCACGCACGAGCCCATCGGCGTCGTCGGCGCGATCAACCCCTGGAACTCCCCGGTCGCCAGCGACGCCCAGAAGATCGCCCCCGCCCTCGCGGCAGGGAACGCGGTCCTCCTCAAGCCCGCGGCCTGGACCCCCCTGGTCTCCCTGGCACTCGGACGGCTGATCTCCCGGGCGCTCGAGGAGTTCCGGCTCCCGGCCGCCCTGCTCTCCGTGCTGCCGGGGAGCGGCCGGGTGGTCGGCGACGCCCTCGTACGCCACCCCCTCGTCGGCCGCATCGGCTTCACCGGGGGTACGGAGACCGGGCGGTCCATCGCCGAGATCGCGGCCCGGAAGCTGATCCCCGCCTCGCTGGAGCTGGGCGGGAAATCGCCGACGATCGTGCGCGCCGACGCCGACATCGAGCAGGCGCTGGCCGGCGTGCTGTTCGGGATCTTCTCGTCCAGCGGTCAGTCCTGCATCGCCGGTTCCCGGCTCTTCGTGGCGCGTGATATCTACGACTCCTTCGTCGGGGAGCTCGTCGAGCGGGTACGCAAGCTGCGCGTCGGCCCCGGCACCGACCCGGCCACCCAGGTGGGCCCGCTGGTCCACCACCGCCACCGGGACTCCGTCGCCGCCTACGTCGACCTCGCCCGCTCCGAGGGCGCTCGTGTGCTGTGCGGCGGGGCGGTGCCCGAGGGCGAGACCTACGAGGACGGGGCCTACTACCTGCCCACCGTGCTCGACGGCCTCGCGAACACCTCGCGCACCTGCCAGGAGGAGATCTTCGGCCCGGTCCTGGTCGCCCTGCCCTACGACGACGAGGACGATCTGGTCCGCCAGGCGAACGACTCCGTCTACGGCCTGGCCTGCGGCATCTGGACCCGTGACCTCCGGGCCGCCGGTGCGCTCGCCCGCAGGATCGAGGCCGGAACCGTCTGGATCAACACGTACAAGCAGTTCAGCGCCTCCACCCCCTTCAGCGGGTGGAAGGACAGCGGTCTCGGCACGGAGAAGGGCCGCGACGCGATCCGCGCCTACCAGCGTCAGAAGTCCCTGTACTGGGGCGTCTCGGACCACCCGCTTCCCTGGGCCAACTGACCCGGCACCCTGCCCGTCCTGGAGGACTCATGCACCACCCACCGCCCGGTCCGATCGCCCGGCTCCGCTCGCTGCGCTACGTCGAGCTGCACACCCCGGCCTTCAGCGAGGCCGCCGGCTTCTACGAGGACGTCTGGGGCCTGGAGACCGTCGAGTCCGACACCGGCGCCCGCTGGCTGCGCGGTACGAGCGACGAGCACCACGTCCTGCACCTGACCCAGCGGGACCGGGTCGGCCTCGGCCGCATCGCCTTCGCCGTCGCCACCCCCGCCGAGGTCGACGAGGCCGCACGGCGCCTGGAGGCACGCGCCCTCGTGCCCGTCGCCGGACCCGGCCCGCTGGAACAGGCCGGCGGCGGCTACGGGCTCAGGTTCACCGACCCCGAGGGGCGCCTCATCGAGATCAGCGCCCAGGTCGAGGCCGTCGCCCCGCGCGGGCGGGACGGCGCCGTCCCCGTCGGGGTGACGCACGCCGTGCTCAACACCACCGACATCGACGCCGCCGTCGCCTTCTACTGCGACGTACTCGGCCTGCGCGTCTCCGACTGGTCCGAGCACCAGATGGCGTTCCTGCGCTGCAACAGCGACCACCACTGCATCGCGTTCAACCAGGCCGAGTGGACCTCGCTGAACCACGTGGCGTACGAGATGACCTCGGTCGACCACTTCATGCGGGGCCTCGGACGGCTGCGCCACCACGGCATCACCCCGCAGTGGGGGCCCGGACGCCACGGTCCCGGCAACAACACCTTCTCGTACTTCACCGACCCCTCCGGGCTGGTCTGCGAATACACCTCCGAGGTCGCCCAGATCGTCGAGGACGCCTGGATCGCCCGCGTATGGCGCCGGGTCCCCGAACTGTCCGACCTGTGGGGGACGGCGGGCCCGCCGTCGAAGGAGATCCGCTGCAGCATGGCGGGCTCCCCGGACCCCGGCCCGCTCGCCGCCCCCCTCGATGCCCAGGGCCCCGGCCCGCTCAGTCCCCTCGACGCCCAGGAGGCCACCGCATGAGCACCGTACGCAAGGTCGCCGTCGTCGGATGGGGGGCCATCGGCCGGGTCGTCGGAACCGCGCTCGCCGAAGGACGCGTGACCGGCGCCGAGCTGGTCTGCGTCGTGGACAACCGCCCGCTCGGCGAGGCCGCCCCCGTGCGCCAGGCCACCTTCGAGGAGGCACTGGACCTCTGCGACCTCGTCGTCGAGGCCGCGGGACAAGGCGTCGTACGCGAGTGGGGCGAGCGGGTCCTGGAATCCGGCACCGATCTGCTGGTCGCCTCCACCGGAGCGCTGACCGACGACGAGCTCGCCAAGCGGCTGCTGGCGGCCGGACCCGGCCGGGTGTACTTCACCGGCGGCGCCGTCGGGGGCCTCGATCTGCTCCAGGCGGTGCGCACCCTCGGTCCGCTCGACGAGGTCCGGCTGACCACGACCAAGCTGCCCTCGACCCTCGAACAGCCTTGGATGGACGAGGAGTTGCTGACCCGGATGCGCGAGGCGACCGGCCCCGTCGAGGTGATGTCCGGCACCGCCCGCGACGTGCCGGTCAAATTCCCCAAGTCGACGAACGTGGCCGCCTCGGTCGCGCTGGCCGTCGGCGACCTGGACACTGTGCGGGTCCAGGTCGTCGCCGACCCGGCGGCCCACCACACCCGCCATGTGATCGAGGCGTCCGGAGCCCACGGCGCGTACCGCTTCGAAGTCGCGCACCTCCCCGACCCGGGCAACCCGGCCACCAGCCAGGTGGTGCCGTACGCCGTCCTGCGCAGCCTGGCCGCGCTCGCCGGCCGGACCGGGCAGATCCTGTGAGCGCCGTCGACGTCCACGTCGAGGAGGCGGGCGACCACGGCCCACTGCTGCTGTGCCTGCACGGCATCGGCTCCTCCTCGGCCGCCTTCGCCCCCCAGCTCGCCGAACTCTCCGCCTCCGTACGGGTCGTGGCCTGGGACGCCCCCGGGTACGCCGAGTCGCCCGATCCGGAGTCCCCGCTCACCCTCGACGACTACGCGGACACGGCGGCCGCCCTGATCCGCGAGCGCGCCGGCTCCGCGCACGTCCTCGGCGTCTCCTGGGGCGGAGTCATCGCGCTGCGGCTCGCCGCCAGGCACCCGGAGCTCGTCGACTCGCTGATCATCGCCGACTCCAGCCCCGGATCCGGCACGGACGAGGCCAAGGCCGCGGGCATGCGGGCCAGGGCGGCCGACCTTGCCGAGCTCGGCCCCCGCGCCTTCGCGGAGGCCCGGGGCCCGCGCCTGGTGTCGTCCGGCGCGCCGGACGCGCTCGTGCGCCGCGTCGTGGACACCATGGCCGCCTCGGTACGGCTGCCGGGCTACGCCCACGCCGCCGAGTCCATGGCCTCCGCCGACCTGCGCGCCGAGCTGCCCTCGATCGCCGCCCCCACCCTCGTCCTCTGCGGCGAACAGGACCGGGTCACCGGCATCGAGGCGAGCCAGGCCATCGCCGGGGCCATCCACAAGACCGCCTACGTGATCGTCAAGGACGCCGGTCACCTGGCCAACCAGGAGCAGCCGGGCCACTTCAACGCCTGGGTGCTCTCCCACCTCCGCATCACCGCATCCATCCCCGAACAGGAGCCCTCACCATGCCTCTGACCACCGACGCGTACGACAACGGCGACGACCTCTCCGCGTACACCGACTCCCTCATCGCCACCAAGGCATCCCGGGTCGCCGACTTCGACACCCTCTCCTTCCAGGAGAAGGCCGGCCCGCAGTTCCGCCGCGGCCAGATCCGCTACGTCGGCTCGGGTGCCACCGGCAACCACGAGAGCGACAGCCGCATCCTCCCGTCCGGCGGGTTCACCTTCTCCAACATGCTGCTCCCGCCCGGCGCCGAGGGCCCCGCCCACACGCACCACGACGTCGAGGAAGCGTTCTTCGTCCTGGAGGGCGAGGTCAAGGTCGGCATCCACCGCGGAGCCGACGAGGCCGAGTACCGCACCCTCGGCTACCGGGACATGATCGTCGTCCCCGCCGGTGTGACCCGGTCCCTCAAGAACGAGGGCGACACCGACGCCCTGTTCTGCGTCGTCATCGGCACCCGGAAGCCGCAGGTGCCGACCTACCCCGAGTACTCGCCGATGCACGGCGTCACCCGTGGCTGACCAGCCCCCGGCAGGCCGGCGCACCGTCGTCGTCACCGGAGCGGGCCGTGGCCTGGGACTGGCCATGGCCCGCCGGGCGGGCACCGACGGCTTCCGGGTCGTCCTCGCCGAACTCGAACGTGAGCGCGGCGAGCACGCCGCGGCGGAGCTGCGCCGGGAGGGCATCGACGCCCACTTCGTACGCTGCGACGTCGCGGACCCCGCGTCGGTGGAGGCGCTCGCCGTCTCCGTGCGTGCCCTCGGCCCGCTGTACGGCCTGGTCAACAACGCGGCGCTGGCGAACGGCGTAGGCGGAAGTGAGTTCCAGGACATCGACGTCGAGGTGTGGGACCGGCTGATGACGGTCAACGCCCGCAGCCCCTGGCTGGTGTCGAAGGTGCTGTACCCGCTCTTCACCGGGCCCGGACGCATCGTCAACCTCGCCTCGGACGCCGCCCTGTACGGCTCCCCGCGCCTCGCCCACTACATCGCCTCCAAGGGCGCCGTCATCGCCCTGACCCGCGCCATGGCACGCGAACTCGGCGAGAAGGGGATCACCGTCAACGCGGTGGCCCCCGGTCTCACCGAATGCGAGGCCACCGAGACCGTGCCCGCCGAGCGGCACGACCTCTACCGCACCAACCGGGCCATCTCCCGGCCGCAGCAGCCCGACGACCTCACCGGGATCGTCTCCTTCCTGCTCGGCGAGGAGTCCCGCTATCTGACCGGACAGGTGATCGCCGTCAACGGCGGATTCACCATGAACTGAAGCGCAGGAGAAAAGAGTTATGGATCTGGGCCTCGCCGACCGCACCATCGTGGTCACCGGCGGCAGCTCGGGCGTCGGCCTGGCCACGGTCCGCGCCCTGCTCGACGAAGGCGCCCGCGTCGCCACCTGCGGCCGTGACGCGGACCGGCTCGCCGGCGCGGTGGCCGGCCTCGGCGCCGACCGGGATCGCCTGCTGACCGGCGTGTGCGACGTACGGGACGCAGACGCGGTTCGCGCCTTCGTCGGGCGCACCGCCGAACAGTTCGGCGGCATCGACGGACTCGTGAACAACGCCGGGCAGTCCCGCATGAAGGGCCTCGACGACTCCACCGCCGAGGACTGGCGCGACGAGCTCGAGCTGAAGTTCGCCGGAGTCCTCCATCCTCTCCAGGCGGCGCGCCCCCACCTCGCCGCGTCCGGCGCGGCGAGCGTGGTCAACATCAACGCCGTCCTCGCCAAGCAGCCCGAGACCCGGCTGATCACGACGAGCGCCGCCCGCGCGGGCATCCTCAACCTCTCCAAGTCCCTGTCCGTGGAGCTCGCCGGGGACGGCATCCGGGTCAACTCGGTCTGCCTCGGCCTCGTGGACACCGGGCAGTGGACCCGCCGCCACGCAGCGGCCGACTCCGGCCTGACGTACGAGGAATGGCAGGCCGGACTGGCCGAGGACCGCGGCATCGCGCTGGGCCGCCTCGGCAGGGCCGAAGAGGTCGCGTACGCGGTCGTCGCCCTGCTCTCGCCCCGCGCCTCCTACATCACCGGCACCAGCATCGACGTCTGCGGCGGCGTCGGCCGCTCCATCCTCTGAGGAGACACCACCATGCGTCACCACAACGGAGGCGATCTCCTCGTCACCGTCCTGCGCGAACTCGGCATCGACACCGTCTTCGGCATCGTCAGCGTCCACAACCTGCCGCTCGTCGAAGCCGTCGACCGTGAGCTGCGGTTCGTCCCCGTGCGCCACGAGGCGTCCGCGGTGAACGCCGCCGACGCCTACGGCCGGGCCCGGGGCACCCTCGGCTGCGCCCTCACCTCCACCGGCACCGGCGCCGGCAACGCCGCCGGATCGCTGATCGAAGCGCTCAGCGCCGGCAGCTCCGTGCTGCACGTCACCGGCCAGGTGGAGAGCGAATTCCTGGGCAGCGGAAGGGGGTTCATCCACGAGACCAAGGACCAGCTCGGCATGCTCACGGCGGTCTCCGCGTACGCGAGGACCGTGCCGGACACCGAACAGGCCGGAAGCATCCTGCGCGACGCGGCCCGCGCGGCGCTCGCCGCCCCCGGCGGCCCGGCCAGCGTGGAATGGCCGATCGACCTCCAGTACGCGGCCCAGACGGACGAACCCGCCGAGCCCGCCGGCTCCGCCCCCCTCACCCCCGCCGCGGCCGAACTCCGCGCGGCGGGCGCGCTCCTGGCGAAGGCCCGCCGCCCGCTCGTGTGGGCGGGAGGCGGCGCGAACACCGCGCGCGGCGAGCTGGCCGCCCTGCTGGAAGCGACCGGCGCCGGGCTGATCACCTCGAACTCCGGGCGCGGCAGCGTGCCCGAGGACCACGAGCAGGTCATCGGCAACTTCGCCACCGCGCCCGCCGTGCGCGCCCTCCTCGCCGACGCCGACGTCCTGCTCACGATCGGCACGCACTTCCGGTCGAACGAGACCGCCGACTACACGCTCGGGCTCCCCGAGGCCCACATCCAGATCGACGTCGACGCCGCGGCGCTCGGCCGCGTCCACCCCGCCACGCACGCACTGCACGGCGACGCGGCAGCCACCCTGACCGGCCTGCTGGGACACGCCCGGCCCGCCGAACCCGGCTGGACCGACCGCGTCGGCGCCGTACGCACCGAGGTGCGCGCGATCCTGCACGACAACATCGGGCCGCAGGCCGCGATCTGCGACGCCATCCGCGCCGCACTGCCCCGCGAGGCCGTCGTCGCACGCGACGTCACCATCCCCTCCAGCAGCTGGGGCAACCGCCTCCTGGAGATGTACGACCCCAAGGACAACGTCTTCCCGCGCGGCGGCGGCATCGGACAGGGGCTCGGCATGGGCATCGGCGCGGCGCTCGCACGGCCGGGCGCGCCCACCGTCGTGATCGCGGGCGACGGCGGACTCGCCGTCCACCTCGGAGAGCTCCTCACCCTCGCCCAGGAGCGGCCCCGCCTGACTCTGATCGTCTTCAACGACGGCGGCTACGGGGTCCTGCGCAACATGCAGGACCACCACGGCGACCGGCGCTCGGGCGTCGACCTGACGACCCCCGACTTCGCCCTGCTCGCCCAGGCCTGCGGCCTGCCCTACGCCCGCATCGGCGCCGCGCAGGACGCGGACGCGGTGATCGGAGCAGCGGTCGCCTCGGACGGTCCCACGCTCGTGGAGGTCGACCTGGCCGCGCTGGGCCCGATGAAGAACCCGTTCACCCCGCCCGTGCGGATCCCGGGCCAGTAGCCCGGCCGCCTTGAACTGCCGGTAAGGAGGCAACAGACCATGAGCGAGGATTCGCTGCGGCTGACCGTCCGTCGTATGACCTGGGAGGCCGAAGGCGTCCTGTCCGTCGAACTCACCCACCCCGACGGCAAACCGCTGCCCGCATGGACCCCCGGCGCACACGTCGACGTCCACGCCGGCGGGCAGGTCCGCCAGTACAGCCTGTGCGGGGATCCCCTCGCCACCGACGTGTACCGCATCGGGGTGCTCAACGAGCCTGCCTCGCGCGGCGGTTCACGCTTCGTGCACACCCAGTTGCGGCCCGGCCAGCAGATCACCGTCTCCGAGCCGCGCAACCACTTCGCGCTGGAGGACGCCGAGGGTTACGTCTTCGTCGCCGGGGGCATCGGGATCACCCCGCTGCTGGCGATGGCCCGGGAAGCGGCGCGCCGGGGCGCCGGGTGGCGGATGGTCTACGGCGGCAGGAACCGGTCGTCCATGGCCTTCACCGCCGAACTCGAGGCCCTGGGCGGTGACCTCACGCTCGTCCCCCAGGACGAACACGGCCACATCGACCTGGAGTCCGTGCTCGCCGGCCTTCCCGCGAACACCCTCGTCTACTCCTGCGGCCCCGAGCCGCTGCTCGCCGCCGTCGAACAGCGCTGCCCCGGAGACCGGCTGCGCCTGGAGCGTTTCGCCGCGCCCACGGTGGAACACACCGGCGACGACGAGGCCTTCGAGGTCGAGTGCCGCGCCTCCGGGGTGACGCTCACCGTCGGCGCGGGGACCTCGGTGCTGGAGGCCGCGGAGGGCGCGGGGATCACCGTGAACAACTCGTGCCGCGACGGGATCTGCGGCTCCTGCGAGACCCGGGTGCTCGAAGGCACGCCCGATCACCGCGACTTCCTGCTGAGCGAGGCCGAACGGGCCGCGGGCACCTCCATGATGATCTGTGTCTCGCGGTGCGCCTCCGGCCGGATCGTCCTCGACCTGTGACCCTTCCCCCGCACTTTCAGGAGACACCGTGAACGACACCTGGCCGTACCTGGAGATCCACCAGTCCCGCACGCACGAGCCGACGCCGTACGAGTACAAGCTCGCCGCCACCCTCGAAGAGGTCTTCACCCGCGAGGGCCACGAGCTGACCGACGTGGTGCGCGGCCTCAACGCCCGCCAGGTCCACGCCGCCGACGGCACGCCCTGGACCGAGGAGTCCTTCCGCGCCGAGATGAACCGACTGGGAGCCTGACCATGACGCTGTCGTCCTCCGCCTCCGCGGAACACATCTACGCGACCGGCCTGCGCAACCAGTGGCACCCCGTCGTCCCCTCCCACTTCGTCGCGCCGGGCGCGATGCGCAAGGTGACCGCGCTCGGCGAGCAGTGGCTGCTGTTCAGGCGCTCCGACGGTGTCCTGTCCATGCTCGCCGACCGCTGTCCGCACCGCGGCGCCCCGCTGTCGCTCGGCAAGCACCTCGGCGACCGTGTGGCGTGCTGGTACCACGGCGTCGAGGTCGAGACCGACGGCACGGTCTCCTCGGTGCCCGGCCTGCCCGGCTGCAGCCTGGAGGGCAAGCGGCTGGTCACCTCGCTGCCCGTACGCGAGGTCGGGGGCGCGATCCTCGCCTACTTCGGGGACGAGGAGCACCCCGAGCCCGCCGAGCTGACGCTTCCGGAGCCGCTGACCGACCCCGACGTGGAGGCGTTCCTCTGCTACGCGGAGTGGAACTCGCCCTGGCGCTACGCCGTGGAGAACCTGCTCGACCCGATGCATGGCGCGTTCCTGCACCACGACTCCCACACGATGTTCGACGGCGACACGACCGCCAAGTTCCGCATCCGGGAGACCGCCCGGGGCTACTTCTTCGAGAAGACCGACCAGCGTGGCGTCAACTTCGACTGGGTGGAACTCTGCCGCACCGGGGTGGACTGGGTCGACCTCTCCATCCCCTACCCCCCGTCCGCCGGTCCCGGCGGGGCGTTCGGCATCGTCGGCATGGTCTGCCCGGTCGACGAACAGCGCAGCGGGGTCTTCTTCTGGCGATACCGCCGGGTCTCGGACTGGCAGCGCGCGACCTGGCGCTTCCTGTACCGGACGCTGATCGAGCAGCGCCACTGGGACGTCCTGGAGCAGGACCGCGTCATGCTGGAGGCCATGCCCGTCGACGCCGACCAGCAGGAGAACCTGTACCAGCACGACCTCGGCGTGGTCCGGCTGCGCCGCCTCTACCGCGCCGAGGCCGGGGCCCAGTCCAAGGCGAGGGCCTGAGGGGCGCTCCGCCGCACGCCGGCCGGGGTCACCGAAGCGGGAGCCCGGGAGGCCGGCACGGCTCCGGCGGGGTCGTCACGACCCGCCGGAGCCGTCCGTACGACGATCACGGCCCCGTCCTGGGCAGCCCCCAGGTGAGCCCGGGACCGCGACGGCTCTTCCCGGGCGGCCTCCGGGTCGGCCCGGGACGCGAGGCTCTTCCTTGGTCGGCCCGGGACGCGACGGCTCTTCCCGGGCGGCCCCCAGGTCAGCCCGGTACGCGACGGCTCTTCGCCGCCGCCACGAGCTCGCGGACCGTGGCCAGCTTGACCCGGGGCCGGCCCGCGCGCTGCCCCAGGGCCAGTTCGGCCCGCTCGATCCGCTCCAGGCCCCGCGCGTCCACGACCCGCCGGTTACGGCGTCGTACCAGTCTCTGGAACGCCTTCGCCCCGTGTCCGGGCGAGGGCAGCGCACCGGCCACGGCATCCTCCAGGAGCGCGGTGACCGTCTCGGCGGCACAGGTCCGGTTGGCGCCGATGCCCCCGGAGGGGCCGCGCTTGATCCAGCCCACGACGTACGTACCGGGACGGTCCGCCACGCGGCCGTCCTCGTGCGGAACGGTGCCCGTCTCCTCGTCGAACGGCAGTCCGGTGACCGGCACACCGCGCTGCCCGACAGCACGCAGCAACAGCCCCGCCGGTATCTCCAGGCGCTCGGCGCCGTCGGGCCCGCCGGTCACCCGGACGGCTCCCACCTCACCGTCACCGAGCGCTTCCACCGGCGCGGAGTGGAAGCGGAACACGATGCGGCGCCCCGCGGAGGGCGGGCCGAGCCAGTCCACCTTCTCGCGGGCGACGTCCTGGAGCAGCGCCGCCCGCTCACCCGGTGCCGCTGAGTCGATCGCCGCGCCCGTCCGAGGGTCGTGGTCGTCGACGACGAGCTCCACGCCGGGCAGATGCTTCAGCGCGAGCAGCTCGGACCGGGTGCAGGCCGCGTCGGCGGGGCCCCGGCGTCCCAGCAGCACCACCTCGCGCACCGCGCTCGCGCGCAGGGCCTCCAGCGCGTGACCCGCGATGTCACCCGCCGCGAGCGTCGCGGGGTCCGAGACCAGGATGCGGGCCACGTCGAGTGCCACGTTTCCGTTGCCGACCACGACGACGCGCTCCGCCGACAGGTCCACAGCGTCCGGGGCGACATCGGGATGGGCGTTGTACCAGGAGACGAACGTCGTCGCGCAGATGCTGCCGGCCAGGTCCTCACCCGGGATGCCGAGACTGCGGCCGGCCGGCGCGCCGACCGCGTAGATCACCGCGTCGTGGTGGTCGGCGAGCTCCTGCGGGGTGAGGTCGCGGCCCACCTCCAGGCCCAGGTGCATGCGCACGCGCGGATGCGTGTGGAACCTCGCGAAGGTGTCACCGGCCTTCCTGGTCGAGAGGTGGTCGGGCGCCACACCGTAGCGGATGAGCCCACCGGCGACGGGAAGCCGGTCGATCAGCGTCACCTCGGCGCCTGTGTGCAGCAACAGGTCCTCGGCGGCGTACATCCCGGACGGGCCGGTGCCCACCACCGCGACGCGCAGGGGAGCGAAGTCCGCCGGCAGGTTCCGGTCGAAGACCGGCTCGCCCCATGCGTGGAAGTTCGGCCCCTCGGGCGCCGGGACTGCCTCCCTGTCCGCGAAGTACGCGGCGTTCAGCGGCCCGTACTCCCGCTGCGCGGCCGGCAGCGCGTCCACCGGGAAGACCGCGTCCACCGGGCACGCGTCGGCGCAGGCCCCGCAGTCGATGCAGGAGACCGGGTCGATGTACAGCATCTCCGTCCGGCCGAAATCCGGTTCGTCCGGTGTCGGATGGATGCAGTTGACGGGGCACACCGTGACGCACGTGGCGTCGCTGCAGCACGTCTGGGTGATGGCGTAGGTCATGTCGTCCGCTCAGATCAGATGGGCGCGCTTGTAGAACATCAGGGCGGGCTTGGTCAGCAGCCGGGCGGAGGCCAGGAACTCCATGAGGCCGGAGCAGCTGGACCGCATCATCGCCTTGTGGTGTTCGTTGGCCTTCGCCTCGCCGATCGCACGTTCCGCGTCGAGCCCGGCGTTGGCGTAGACGCCCTTGTTCACCATGCTCGTGACGATCACGTACGAGGCGATCGCGATGACGAGCGCGTTGATCCTGCGCCGGACGGGGCCCGCGCCGCTGAGGTGCTTGCGTGTCTCCGCCCGGGCGAACTTCATGTGCCGGGACTCCTCGACCACATGGATGTTGTTGATGGTGCGGACGAAGGGCACGACCCGCTCGTCGCGCATCCAGTCGCGCTGCATGACGTCCAGGACCTCCTCCGCGACGAGGATCGCCGCGTACGCCGCCTCGCCGAACGCGAGCGTCTTGAAGGCCCGTCCCAGCTCGACGGCGACCCGGCGCGGCCGGTAGGGAGGGGCGCCCAGCTTCTGCGCGCCGCGGGCGAACATGATCGAGTGCCGGCACTCCTCGGCGATCTCCGTGAGCGCCCACTGGACGTCCGCGCTCGTCGGGTCCTTCGCGTACACGTCGCGCAGCACCATCTGCTGCAGGATCATCTCGAACCAGATGCCGGTGCTCGCCACCGAAGCGGCTTCCTGGCGGGTGAGTTCCTTGCGCTGTTCCTCGGTGAGCTCCGCCCAGTAGGCGGTGCCGTACAGGGTGCTCCACTCCGGGCTCGCACCGTGGAAGTCCTTGTCCAACGGGGTCTCCCAGTCGACCTCGGTGGCGGGGTCGTAGGCGAGCGTGGCGGCCGATTCGAGGAGGCGACGGGTGAGGTCGTCCTCGGGCGGCCGGTCCTGGGCATCCGGTCGAACGGTGCTGCTTGCCATGGTGCGGCTCCTCGGTTCGTCAGCGATGTTCCTTGGTGCGTCCACAGTGCGTGGCTGCGGTGACGGAGCGTCAAAGACCCGGTCGAGCAGCCTGGTTGTGCGGACAGCATGCGTAGAGGGCCGGTGTCCGCCCGGCCGTTCCGCCTTCTCGCCCCGCTTGTTAGACGGAAGGTATAGCAAGGATGCCCGGCGGGCCTACCCCCCAGTAAGAAATGTGAGCGCATCCTCGCGACATCTCCTCGCCACGCCCCGGCGAAGGCGCTTCCGGTGGCCGGTTCCGCGCGCGTGGAGCAGCGTGCTGTTCGTGGTGTCGAACATTGTTCGCAATTTCAGCGCGAGTCATTGACGCCGGGTTTTCCCCGGCCTACGGTCCCGTCCGAAGTAGCGGTCGGGGGCCGAAATATCGAACATCCCGGCCCTCCTTCGCCGCGTCCCCGCACCTCAGAGACGAGTCGAGACGAGCCGCCATGCATCCACCCCTCCTCAGCCGGCGCCGAGCCCTCGCGGGCGGTGCCGGCGCCCTGGCCGCCGCCGGAGCCCTCGGTTCCCTGTCCGGTTGTGCCGCCCCCGCCACCGCGGCAGGTCCGGGACAGACCCTGCTGCGGTTCTGGCACCTCTTCGGAGGTGGCGACGGCGTGAACATGCAGGGCATGCTGGACGACTTCCGCGGTGAGCACCCCGGCATCGCCCTGGAGGCGTCGACCCTGCAATGGGGCGCCCCGTACTACACCAAGCTCGGCATGGCGGGCGCCGGGGGCCGGGCCCCCGAACTCGCCGCGCTGCACCTCGCCCGGCTCGCGGGCTTCGCCCCCGGCCGGCTCCTCGACCCGTTCGACGTCGACCTGCTGGCCGAACACGGGGTGCGGGAGGCGGACTTCCCGCCGGACATCTGGCGCCGGGGCCAGGTGGGCGGCAAGCAGTACGCCGTCCCCCTCGACACCCACCCCTTCGTCCTCTACTACCAGACCGAGGTCTGCGAGAAGGCCGGACTCCTCTCGGGCGGCCGGCTGAAGCCGATCAGCGGCGCCGAGGAATTCGCCGAGGCCCTGCGCGCCGCGAAGAAGGCGACCGGGCAGCCGGGGCTCGTGACCGAGACGCTCGGCCCCGACTGCATCACCCCCTGGCGTCTGTTCTCCAGCTTCTACGCCCAGACCGGCGGGAAGGTGCTCTCCCCGGACGGGAAGCGCCTCGCGCTCGACGACGCCAAGGCTCTGCGGGTCCTGGAGTACCTTGCCCGGCTCATCGAGGAGGGGCTGATGGTGCGCCGCGTCGACTACGCCGGATCCGTCGGCGTCTTCAACGGCGGCAAGACCGCGTTCCACCTCAACGGGGAATGGGAGATCAGCACCTTCAAGGCCACCGGACTCCCGTTCTCCATGACCCGCATCCCCGCGCTGTTCGGCACCGCGGCCACCCAGGCCGACTGCCACGCCTTCGTCCTGCCGCACCAGGCGGACCGCGGCGGGGCCGGCAACGAGGCGGCTCACACCCTCGTCGCCTGGATGCTGCGCAACTCGGTGGCCTGGGCCGAGGGCGGCCATGTGCCCGCCTACCTCCCCGTGCTCGACGATCCGGCCTACCTCGCGCTCAAGCCGCAGTCCGAATACCGCACCGTGATCGACGACGTGGCACTCGACGAGCCCGCGTGGTTCGCCGGCTCGGCCTCCAGGCTGTGGATCGAGCTCGGCGCCGTGTTCTCCGGGGTCCTCACCGGCTCCAGGAGCCCGCGCAACGCCCTGACCGAGGCGAAGGCCCGGCTGCGGAGCCTCCTCGACACCCGCAACCCCCTCCCGGGAGCCGCGTCATGACCACCACCACCGCGGCGGCGACGGAGCCCGCGTCGAAGCCCGCCGGGAGTGCGGCCGGACGCCCGGCCCGCTCCGTGCGCAGGAAGTGGACCGAACACGGCCTCGTGTTCATCGCGCCCTTCCTCCTCGTGTACGCCATGTTCCTCATCTGGCCACTGATGTCCGGCCTTGGCATGAGCCTGACGAGCGAGAACATCACCGGCAGCGGAGGGGAGTTCGTCGGCCTCGACAACTACGCCGAGGCGGTCCGCGACCCCGAGGTGTGGTCCTCGCTGTGGAACACCGTCTGGTTCACGGTCCTGTCCACCGTTCCCCTCGTCGTCGTCGGCCTGGTCCTGGCACTGCTCGCCCATCAGCTGCGGGTCGTGCAGTGGCTGTGGCGGCTCACCTGGTTCGCCCCGTTCCTGCTGCCCTCCGGCGTCGTCTGCCTGCTGTTCCTGAACATGATCCTGCCGTCCGGCTTCGGTCTCGCCGACCAACTGCTGGCCTCCGTCGGGCTGACCCCGGAGATCGGCTGGCTGACCGACGAGCGTTACGCCATGCTCAGCATCGTCGCCACCACCGTCTGGTGGACCGTCGGCTTCAACTTCCTGCTGTACCTCGCCGCCCTCCAGGCCATACCGGCGCACCTGTACGAGGCGGCGGAACTCGACGGGGCGGGCGCGTGGAAGCGGCTGCTCCACATCACCCTGCCGATGCTGCGCCGGACCACGGGGCTGGTCGTCGTCCTCCAGGTGCTCGCCTCGCTGAAGATCTTCGACCAGGTCTACATCATGACCGGCGGCGGCCCCGACGAGTCCACCCGGCCGATCCTCCAGTACGTCTACCAGCAGGGCTTCACGGGCTACCGCATCGGTTACGCCTCGGCCGTCTCCTACATCTTCTTCGCCCTGATCCTGACCGTCTCCCTGGTGCAGCCGCTGCTGTCCCGGCGCCGAGCTGAGGAGGCCGCGAAGTGAGCGGTTCCACCACCGTCGTACCGTCCCGCACCCCCCGGCCCGAGAAGCCCGGGCGGCTCGCCGACGCGGGGGGCCGCCGCCTGCGGTGGACCCCCGGCAGGATCGTCCTGCTCGCCATCGCCCTGCTCCTCACCGCGGCCTGGCTCCTGCCCCTCGCCTGGGCGGTCGCCACCTCCCTCAAGCCGGAGGGGGACACCGCGAAGACCCCGCTCTCCTGGATCGGTTCGCGCGTCACCTTCGAGGCGTACAGCAAGGTCTGGGAGTCGGGCGACCTCATGGTCTGGCTCATGAACTCGGCGTACATCTCCGTCATGACGACGCTGCTGACCGTCGTGACCTGCGCCATGGCCGCCTACGGCTTCACCCGCACCGACTTCCGGGGGCGCCGGCTCGTCTACGGTCTGGTGCTCGCCGGCATCATGGTGCCGCCGCAGGTCCTCATCGCGCCCCTGTTCCGCGAGATGGTCCAGCTGGGCCTCGTCGACACCTACTGGGGCGTGATCCTGCCCCAGGTCGCCGTACCCGCCATGGTGTTCATCCTGGTCAAGTTCTTCGAGGGCGTGCCACGGGAGCTGGAGGAGGCGGCCTTCGTCGACGGAGCCGGCCGCTGGCGGGTCTTCTGGACGATCGTCATCCCGCTGTCGCGGCCGGTGCTCGCCGCCGTGGCGATCTTCACCTTCATCTCCACCTGGAACAACTTCCTCTGGCCGTTCCTCGTGACCACCGACCCGGGCGGCATGACCCTGCCCGTGGGCCTCGTCAGCGTCCAGTCGACCTTCGGTGTGCGCTACGCGCAGATCATGGCCTCCCTCGTGATCGCGGGGATGCCGCTCCTTGTCGTCTTCGCCTTCTTCCAGCGGCAGATCGTGCGGGGCATCGCGCACACCGGTCTCGCCGGACAGTAGCGGTACGAGGCCGACGGCCCGTACGGACGGCTCCCCCCGTCCGCGCGGGCCGTCACGCGATCGACGTACCCTGCGCCAGCAGCAGCGCCACGTCAGCGGCGGCCACCGCCACCGTCCCCGCGAGCGCCGCCTTGCGCCACGTCCTGACCGGCCGGGGAGCGGCGCACGCCGTGGCCAGCACCACGGCACAGAGGGCGGCCGCGACGAGGGCGGCGGGCGGGCCGGCCCCGCCGCCCGCGCCGGGGCCCAGGATCAGGACCGCGGTGGCCGCCACCAGAGGGAGCGGCAGCAGGCGCCGGGTGCGGGCCTCGCCCCACCGCTGCGGCAGACCGCGGATCCCCGCCCGCAGATCCGCCTCGATGTCGGGCAGCACGTCGCCCAGATGAGCCGCGAAACCGAGCAGGGCGCCCGCGGCCACCGCCCACCAGGCGGGCCAGGGACGGCCGGGCAGGCTCAGGGCGACCAGACAGGGCAGGCTGCCGAAGCCGACCGCGTACGGGAGCCAGGACAGCACCGTCTCCTTGAGCTTCAGGTTGTACGCCCAGGCTGCCAGGACTCCCGCCAGATGCGCGGAGCCCGCGGCGGCCCCGCACGCGAAGGACAGCAGTGCGCACAGGGCCAGACCGGTGAACGCGGCACCCCACACGGTGCCCGCGCCGACCGCGCCCAGGGCCACCGGCTTGCCGGGCCGGGCCGCGTCGGCGTCGCGGCGGGCGTCGAAGGCGTCGTTGCACCACCCCACCGACAGCTGTCCGGCCAGCACGGCCGATGCGACCAGCGCACAACGGCCACCCCCGAGGCCCGCACCGGCGCCCAGCGCTGCGGCCAGCGCGGTCACCGCCGCGACCGGCCCCGGATGGCAGGAGCGGAGCAGGCCGGTCAGCGGGCGCGGCAGCCGTACGGCCGTAGTCCGGGATACGAGCCGGTCCGTGGTGTCCACGGGCCGATCGTAGGTACTCCTGAGCGCACGAACACGACAGCCGCGCGCCCCACATGCGGGGATTTGCTCCGTTCTGCGGGCAGGATGTGGGCCATGACCTCTCCGAAGCGGTGGCCAGGATGACCCGGATCGCGGCCGTCCACGGGGTGCTGCCGCCGCACCGTCACCGCCAGCGGGAGATCACCGACATGGTGGCGCGCACCTGCCTGCCGGACGGGTCGGACCGTCGCGTACTCGACCGGATCCACGGCAACGCCGGAGTGCGCAGCCGGAACACGGTGCTGCCCCTGGGGGACTACGCCGGACTGAACGACTTCGGGGCGGCCAACGACGTCTTCATCGACGCGGCCGTCGACCTCGGCGCCGAAGCGGTACGCGGCGCCCTGCGCAAGGCCGGACTGCTGCCCGCCGACGTGGACCTGCTGATGTTCACCTCCGTCACCGGGATCGCGGCGCCCTCGGTGGACGCGCGGCTCGTCGGCCGCCTCGGTCTGCGCCCCGACGTGAAACGGCTCCCCGTCTTCGGACTGGGCTGCGTCGCCGGCGCCGCCGGGACGGCGCGGCTGCACGACTACCTGCTCGGGCGCCCGGGACAGGTCGCCGTCCTGCTCTCCGTCGAGCTCTGCTCCCTGACCTTCCAGCGCGACGACCCCACCCCCGCCAACCTGGTCGCCACCGCGCTGTTCGGTGACGGCGCCGCTGCGGCGGTCCTCGTCGGCGGCGCACACCCCTCGACCGCCGACGGACCCGAGGTGCTGGACACCCGCAGCCGTCTGTATCCGGACACCGGGCACATCATGGGCTGGGACATCCGGGGCTCCGGGTTCACCGTGGTCCTCGACCCGGCCGTCCCCGACGTCGTACGCCGCTATCTCGCGGAGGACGTCAGCGGCTTCCTGGAACCGCACGGGCTCAAGCCGAAGGACATCGCCCGCTGGGTGTGCCACCCCGGAGGCCCCAAGGTCCTGGAGGCCGTCACGGACGCCCTGGACCTGCCCGAGGACGCCCTCGACGTCACCCGGAGGTCGCTGGCCGAGACCGGCAACCTGTCGTCGTCCTCGGTGCTGCACGTCCTGCGGGACACGATGGACCGGCGAAGGCCCGAGCCCGGCAGCCCCGGCCTCCTGATGGCCATGGGCCCCGGGTTCTGCTGCGAACTGGTGCTGCTGCGCTGGTAGTCCGGAGGAACACATGATCTGGTACACCGCCCTGGTGCTGGCGGTCGCCGCCGAACGCCTCGCCGAGCTCGCGGTGGCGCTGCGCAACGCGCGCTGGAGTCTGGCCCGGGGCGGCACCGAAGCCGGACGCGGCCACTACCCGGCGATGGTGGCCCTGCACACCGCCCTGCTCGGCGCCTGCCTCGCCGAGACCTGGCTGGCGGACCGGCCCTTTCTGCCCTGGCTCGGCTGGAGCATGGCCGCGGTGGTGGCCGCCGCACAAGGGCTGCGCTGGTGGTGCGTCCGTACGCTGGGGCGCCGCTGGAACACCCGGGTCATCGTCGTCCCGGGCCTGCCCCTGGTGACCGGCGGCCCCTACCGCTTCCTCCGCCACCCCAACTACGTGGCCGTCGCCGCCGAGGGAGCGGCCCTGCCGCTGGTGCACGGCGCCTGGGTCACCGCCGTCCTGTTCACCGTGCTCAACGCGGCACTCATGGCCGTACGTGTCCGGTGCGAGTACGGCGCGCTGGCCCGCTTCGCCGGGGCGGACGCGCGCGCGTGATCGACATCCTGGTGGCGGGCGGCGGACCGGCCGGGCTCGCGGCGGCCATCCGGGCCGCCGCGGCGGGTCTGGAGGCCGTCGTGGTCGAACCCCGCCCGGCCCCGGTGGACAAGGCCTGCGGCGAGGGCATCATGCCCAGCGGCGTGGCGGCGCTGCGCGCACTGGGCGTCACCCCGGCCGGCAGCGAACTGCGCGGAATCCGCTACGTCGAGGGCGCCCGGCGGGCCGAGGCTTCCTTCAGGGGCGGCCCCGGACTCGGCGTACGCCGCACGGCACTGCACGCGGCCCTGCACCGGCGGGCAGGGGAGCTCGGCGTACGCGTCGTCACGGGCCGGGTGGAGGAGGTGCGCCAGGGGCACGACAGCGTCACGGCGGCGGGCATGACGGCGCGCTGGCTGATCGCGGCGGACGGCCTGCACTCGCCCTCGCGCCGCGCACTGGGCCTGGAGCGGCCCAGCACCGCACCCCGCAGATACGGGCTGCGCCGCCACTACGCTGTCGCCCCCTGGACGGACTTCGTCGAGGTGCACTGGTCACGCCACGGCGAGGCGTACGTGACCCCGGTGGGGGAGGGGCTGGTCGGCGTGGCCGTGCTCAGCCGTCACCGGTGCTCCCACGAGCAGCACCTCGCCGCGTTCCCCGCCCTGGCCCGCGCGCTCCGGGGCTTCGACGCCGGACCCGTGCGCGGCGCGGGCCCCCTGCGCCGGACCGCCGCTGCGCCGAGAGCCGGCCGCGTGCTGCTGGTCGGGGACGCGGCGGGTTACGTGGACGCGCTGACCGGTGAGGGCATCGCCCTGGCGACGGCGACCGCGGCGGCCGCGGTCGACTGCCTCGCGGCGGGGCGTCCCGAGCTCTACCCCGCCCGCTGGACACGCCTGACGCGCCGCCACCGGCTGCTCACCCAGGCGCTGCTGGCGACGGCCGGGCACCCGCTGACCGCCGGGCTGATCGTCCCGGCCGCCCAGCGTCTGCCCCCGCTGTTCACCGCCGCCGTACGCGCCCTGCAATAGCCGCCCGGGCACCTCGGCTGCCGCACCGTCAGGTGTCCCGCACCCGCCCGGGGCCCCGTCCGCTTCGGCCGCCCCGCCCCGGGCGAGCTCCGCCGCCGGGCCGGAGACAGCCTCGACAGGTCCTGGGACGCGCGTCGACGGCCGTCCAGGGGCGGGGGCACTGCTCCGACGGTGTCCAAGCGCCCGGCGGGCACGGCATGTCAACACCTCGTCCCCCCGCGCTCCTCCTAGTCTCGCCGCCACGGGACAGGACGAAGGGGCGGGAGCGGCATGCGTGGAGTAGCCCGGCTGTTGTGCGGACGCCGCACCAAATGGCTCGTCGTGGTGCTGTGGCTCGTCGTCCTCTTCCTCGCGGCTCCGCTCGCGGGCAAGCTCATGGGCGCCCAGGACAACGACGCCGCCTCCTGGCTCCCGAGCAGCGCCGAGTCCACGCAGGTCTGGGAGGAGTCCAAGGAGTTCCGGCCCGAGATCATCACCGCCATCGTCGTGTACGCCCGCGAGGGAGGCCTGACCGCGGCGGACCGGGGCCGGATCGCCGAGGACGAGCGGCAGCTCATGACGTTGAGCGCGCACGGTGTACGGGGTGAGGAGACCCGCGGCCCGTACTACGACAGGAAGGCTGCTCCCTCGGCCGCCCAGATCTTCGTGCCGATCACCATGGACGAGAAGGGCTGGGAACGGATCGGCCCCGCCGTCGGCTCCGTACGGGACGTCGTGGGGGACGGGGGCGGAGGACTCACCGTCCACATCACGGGCCCCGGCGGTGTCGCGGCCGACTCGGCCGATGCCTTCTCGGGCATCGACTCCACCCTGCTCCTCGCCGCACTCGCCGTGGTGATCGTGATGCTGCTGATCACCTACCGCAGCCCGACCCTGCTCGTGCTGCCCGTGGTCTCGGTCATCGCCGCGCTCCTCACCGCGCAGGCCGTCATCTACCTGCTCGCGGCGCACGCCGGACTCACCGTGAACGGTCAGAGCGCGGGCATCCTGACCGTGCTGGTCTTCGGCGCGGGCACGGACTACGCCCTGCTTCTCGTCGCCCGCTACCGCGAGGAGCTGCGGCGCCACGAGGACCGCCACGAGGCCATGGCCCGGGCCCTGCACCGTGCCGGACCGGCGGTGCTGGCCAGCAGCGGCACCGTGGTGCTGAGCATGCTCGTCCTGCTGGCCGCCGAGATGAACTCGACCCGTGGCCTCGGACCGGTGGCCGCGATCGGGGTGGCCATCGCGCTGGTCGCCATGCTCACCCTCCTCCCGGCCCTCCTGGTGATCTTCGGCCGCTGGGTCTTCTGGCCGGCGGTCCCGCACCTCGGCACGCCGGAGCCCACCGAACACGGGTTCTGGGCGCGGACCGGACAGCGGCTGGCCGCCCGCCCGCGCGGGATCTGGGTGGTCACGGCTCTGGTGCTCGCCGCGCTCTCCGTGGGGATCGTCCAGCTGCGCGCGGCCGGACTCAGCAACGCCGACTCCTTCCCCGGCACACCGGACTCCGTCGCCGGGCAGCGGATCCAGGAACAGTACTTTCCCGCCGGCGTCGGCAGCCCTCTCGTCGTCATCGCGGCGGCCGACCGGAGCGGTCAGGTGCGCGCCGCGGTCGAGGGGACACAAGGGGTGCTGCCGGGATCCCTCGTCGTGCCGCCCGGCGCCCGGCCGCAACACGACGGGCGGGTGATCTTCGAAGCGACCATGTCCGACGCCGGGGACAGCGAGGCGGCCGAGCACACCGTGGAACGGGTCCGCGACGCCGTCCACCGGATCCCCGGAGCAGACGCGCGCGTCGGCGGGGACACGGCCGCGGCACTCGACATGGACGAGGCCACCCGGCACGACAACCTGCTGATCATTCCCCTCGTACTGCTCGTCGTCCTGTTCATCCTCGCCCTGGTGCTGCGCGCACTGCTGGCGCCCGTGCTCCTGATCGCAACCGTGGTGCTGTCCTTCACCGCCGCCCTCGGCGTCAGCGCCCTCGCCTTCCGCCACGTGTTCGGCTACGCCGGTGAGACCACGGACTTCCCGCTCTTCGTGTTCGTGTTCCTGGTGGCTCTCGGCATCGACTACAACATCTTCCTGACCACCCGGATCCGCGAGGAGGCCCTGCACCAGGGCACCCGCGCGGGCGTGGTCACCGGGCTCGCCGCCACCGGGGCGGTCATCACCTCGGCCGGCCTCGTCCTGGCGGGCACCTTCGCCGCACTCGGGACCCTCCCGGTGGTGGCCTTCGCGGAGATCGGATTCGCGGTGGCGCTGGGTGTCCTCCTGGACACGCTGGTCGTCCGGTCCGTGCTGGTCACCTCTCTCTTCCTGGACATCGGGCCGCGCGTCTGGTGGCCGCACCGGCTCGCCCACGAGGACGGCGGGGCGGTGCGGGAGCCCGCAGGAACCTGAGGGCGAGCCCGGCCCCGCACGGCTCGGGGGGCCGCGGCGTACGGCTCGCCCGGCGTATGACCAGGGTGTAGAAAGGGGGGCATGGCCGGACGCTACGGCCGCCCGCGTTCGTTTCTCCGGATGAGAAGCCTCGCTGGTCAGGTCTTTCTCCTGCAGGTGGCGATCGTGGTGTTGCTCGTCGCTGCCTCCGTGACCGCGCTCGTGCTGCAGTCGCGGGCCGACAGTGAGCGCGAAGCGCGCAATCGCTCGGTCGCCGTGGCCGAGACCTTCGCGAACGCCCCCGGCACGGAAGCGGCGCTGCAGAGCCCCGATCCCACCGCGGTGCTCCAGCCGAAGGCCGAGGCGGCCCGGAAGGGTTCCGGCGTCGACTTCATCGTCGTCATGAACCTGGACGCCATCCGCTACACGCATCCGCTGCCCGACCGCATCGGCAAGAAGTTCGTGGGTGAGGTCGGCCCCGCTCTCGACGGCCGGGTCGTCACCGAGAAGGTCGACGGGACCATCGGCCCGCTGGTCCAGGCCGTGGTGCCCGTCTTCGGTGCGAACGGCGAAGTGGTGGGCCTCGTCTCCGCCGGAATCACGATCAAGAACGTCAGCGGGGTCACCGAGAGCCAGTTCCCCCTGCTGTTCGGCACCGCCGGAGGGATTCTGCTGCTCACCATGGGCGGCACCGCGCTCGTCACCCGCCGGCTCAAACGTCAGACGCACGGTCTCGGCCCGACCGAGATGACCCGCATGTACGAGCACCACGACGCCGTTCTGCACGCCGTACGGGAAGGCGTGGTCATCGTCAGCGGCGACGGCCGCCTCCTGCTGGCCAACGACGAGGCGCGAAGGCTCCTCGGCCTCCCCGCGGACGTCGAGGGGGCGCCCGTCGCCGAACTCGGGCTCGATCCCGTCATCACCGCGCTGCTGACCTCGGGCCGCAGCGCCACGGACGAGGTGCACTCCGTGGGCGACCGGCTCCTGGCGGTCAGCCAGCGGTCCACGGACCGGAACGGCGGTCCGCCCGGCAGCGTGACGACCTTGCGCGACACCACGGAGCTCCAGGCGCTGTCGGGCCGGGCCGCCATGGCACGCGGGAGGCTGAAACTGCTCTACGACGCGGGCACCGAGATCGGCACCACCCTGGACGTCATGCGCACCTGCGAGGAACTGGCCGACTTCGCCACCGCCAGGTTCGCCGACTACGCCACCGTCGACGTGGCCGAGGAGGTGCTGCGCGGCGAGGAGCCCACGGCGGCCGGAGCCGCCATCCACGGCCTGCGGCGCACCGCCTTCAGCGGCCCCCGGGACGACACAGGACTGTCCCCCCTGGGCGCGGTCATCCGTTTCCTGCCGGGCACGGACATCGGCGCCGCACTCCTCAGAGGGGAAGCCGTCCTCGACCCCGACCTGACGACGCGGTCGGGCTGGCAGGAGCCCGACCCGGCGAACGCCGACCACATCGTGGAATGCGGCTTCCATTCACTGATAGCCGTCCCGATGCGGGCCCGGGGCGTGGTCCTGGGTGTGGCCCTGTTCTGGCGGGCCCGGATGCCCGAGCCGTTCGAGGACGAGGACCTCTCCGTGGCGGAGGAACTCGTCGCCCGCGCCGCGGTGAGCATCGACAACGCCCGCCGCTACTCGCGCGAGCACAACGTGGCCGTCACCCTCCAGCGCAGCCTGCTGCCGCGCGGGCTCCCCGACCAGACCGCCATCGACGCCGCCTACCGCTACCTCCCCGCACAGGCGGGGCTCGGTGGCCTCGGCGGTGTCGGAGGTGACTGGTTCGACATCATCCCGCTGCCCGGCGCCAGGGTCGCGCTCGTCGTCGGCGACGTGGTCGGCCACGGACTCCACGCGGCCGCCACCATGGGACGCCTGCGGACCGCCGTACACAACTTCTCCACCCTGGACCTGCCCCCCGACGAACTGCTGTGGCACCTGGACGAGCTGGTCGCCCGCATCGACCAGGACGAGGCCGCCGACGGCTCCGAGGGCGGCGGCGTCACCGGCGCGACCTGCCTCTACGCCATCTACGACCCGGCCACCGGACGCTGCACCATGGCCCGGGCGGGTCACCTCCAGCCGGTCGTCGTCAGCCCCGACGGCGAAGCGGCCTTCGCGGACGTGCCCGGTGGCCCGCCCCTGGGCCTCGGCGGCCTGCCCTTCGAGACCTACGACGTGGAGCTTCCCCCGGACAGCCGGCTGGTGCTCTACACGGACGGACTGGTGGAGGAGCGGCACCGTGACATCGACGAAGGGCTGGAACTGCTGCGCGAGACCCTGGCCGGCCACCCCGACCGGACCCCCGAGGAGACCTGTGAAGCCGTCCTGCGCGTCCTGGTGCCCGGCAGGGCCCGGGACGACGTCGCCCTGCTCGTCGGCCGCACCCTCCGGCTGGCGCCCGAGAACGTGGCCGAGTGGGACGTGCCGTCCGACCCCTCGGCGGTCGCCAGGGTCCGCTCCGACGTGTCCCGCAAGCTGGCCGAGTGGGAGCTGGTCGAGGAAGCCTTCACGACCGAGCTGATCCTCAGCGAACTGGTCACCAACGCCATCCGCTACGCCACCGGCCCCATCGGCGTACGCCTGATCCGTGACAGGACGCTGATCTGCGAGGTGTCCGACCGCAGCAGTACCTCGCCCCACCTGCGCCAGGCGGCCAGCATGGACGAGGGCGGCCGGGGGCTCTTCCTCGTCGCCCAGCTGGCCGAACGCTGGGGCACCCGCTACACCGACGACGGCGGCAAGGTCATCTGGACGGAACAGCCGCTGCCGCCGGAGGCCGGCGGCCCCGTGTGACGCGCGGCAGCCCGGGACCGGCGGGCAGCCGTGACGCGGTGCCGCCGCGTCACGCTCCCGGGGCGGCCGCTTCCCGGCGGCAGTGCAGGAAGAGGTGGGGCTCGGACACCGCTCCCGGGTGGGACGGGGTGAAGACGGTCCGTTCCTCGTCCACGACGGAGAGACCGGCACCGGTGGCCAGCGTCCTGAACGCCTCGGGACCGAAGCTGGTCACCCGCACTGCCTGGCCCATGAAGACGGCGCTCACGTCCTCCACGTCCAGAGGCACGGTCGCCAGCACCAGATGACCGCCCGGCCTCAGCGCCCCCGCCAGGCGACGGACGAGCGAACGCTGCTCGTCACGCGTCATCTGCAGCAGCGAGAAGTAGACGCAGACCGCGTCGAAGCCCTCCTCCTCCAGCGGGACCGCCCGGATGTCGGCGCAGCGGAAGGACGCCGCGGGGACGCGACGGGACGCCAGTCCCACCATGACGGGCGAGACGTCGACGCCCAGCACCTCGTGCCCGGCGGAGGCGAGTACGTCGGCGGTCGGCCGCCCCGTGCCGCAGCCGACGTCCAGCACCCTGCTGCGCGGGGTCAGCCGTGCCAGCAGCCGGTCCAGGGAGGCGCGGTGCGCGGACGAGCCGGCGAAGGCCTGCTCGTAGTCGGCGCCGATGGCGTCGAACGCCTCGGCCGCGGCGTGCCGTCGATCTCCGGTCATGAGGACCTCCCCTTCCGGGCCGTCACTAAGGAATGCGCGCGACCGCGACGTAGACGCCGCTCAGCTCCTGCTCGGGCGCAGGCGTGCCGCGGAACCACTCGGGAGCGGTCACCAGACCCGGCTCGACGATGTCCAGGCCCTCGAAGAAGCGGGCGAACTCGGCGCGGGTGCGCAACGCGAGCCGGATGCCGCCCTTGCCGTACTCGGCCGCACCCTTCTCCCCGCGCTCGGGGTTCACGTCCGACGCGCCCTGGGACAGAACCACGTAGCTTCCCGGGGCCAGGGCGGCCACCAGTGTGCGCACGATGCCCCGCGGGTCGACGTCGTCGGGCAGGAAGTGGAGGAGCCCCAGGAGCGAGAGGGCGACCGGGCGGTCGAAGTCCAGGACCTTGCGGGCCGCCTCGACGATGGTGGCGGGCTCGAGCACGTCCGCGTGCACGTAGTCGGTCGCCCCCTCCGGCCGGCTGATCAGGAGGGCCTCCGCGTGCCGTAGGACGATCGGGTCGTTGTCGCAGTAGACGACCCGTGTGCGCGGATTGATCTCCTGGGCGATCTGGTGCAGGTTCGGCGCGGTCGGGATGCCCGTGCCTATGTCGAGGAACTGGTCGACGCCCTCGCCGGCCAGCCAGGCCGTCGCGCGGTTCATGAAAGCGCGGTTCTGGAAGGCTCCGGTCTTCGCCTCGGCCGGCAGTTGCTCGGCCACGGCCTGGTCCACCGGATAGTTGTCCTTGCCGCCGAGAAGCGAGTCGTAGACGCGTGCCGAGTGGGGCCTGCTGGTGTCGATCGGGGGATGAGGTGTCCCAGTCGTCATGACGAGCTCCGTTGCAGATGAGGTGGACCGCTCCGCCGGCGAATTCTGCCACAGCAACCCTGCGATGAGCGGCAGTTGAGGCGCCGCCGGGCCACGAGGACGGCCCCCGGGAGCCTTCCCGGGGGCCGCGGCGACGGATGACGCGTCAGGGGGCGTCGACGAGGTCGTGCTTGGGCACGGTCACCGTGCGGGCGCCCGGCTTCCCGCCGAGGACCACCTTCCGCAGGGCGCTGTTGTTGCTGAGGTCGGTCTCCTTGAGCCGCTTCTCCGGGTTGGCCAGTACCTGGATGTAGTACGTGCCGTTCGGTAGTCCCGTGATGTCGAAGGACTGCCCGGGGAGGTCCTGCGTGTACGTGTCACCGGAACCCACGTCGAGCACCTCCCGCACGGAGATGGAGTTCTCCTGGCCGCAGGCCGTGGCCAGATCCGTGTTGTCCGGGTGCCAGTTGGCGTTCTTCACCGTGTAGTCGACCGCGTCCGTGTTGGCCAGGCAGAAGGCCTCCTTGCCGCTGCGCACGGTCTCCTTCTTGTCTGCCTTCAGCAGCCGGTAGCTCGCGAAGTCGGTGAAGTGCCAGTGCTCGTGCCCCGGTCGGGGGTCCCACTCCATGGTGCCGGTCGGGGTGTAGCCGACCTGCTTGCCCGAGGCGTCGTAGAAGTACTGGTACGCGTCCATGAGCTCGCTGCCCGGCTTCCGGAAGCCGTCCACGACCAACTGCGCGGGGCCCGCGTTCCACACGTTGGCGCTGAAGGCCAGGTAGTCCTTGCCGGGCGCTCCGGCGTCACCCGCGCCGATGGTGATGCCGTAGGCGGGCAGGGAACGCAGGTCGGGCTTGGGGACGTCCGGTACGGCCGCCCGGCCCGTCGGACGCTGGGCGTTCGGCCGCACGGCCGGTGCCTGCCGGGAGCCGTCCGTGCGGCCCGGGCCGTCGCCCTCCGGTGCCCGGAAGGCCTGGCGTGCGGCGGCCCAGGGCAGAGCCGCGGGCGCGGGCGCGTAGGGTCCGTGGCCCACGTTGTACGAGGTGCCGGCGCCGGTGGTCGCGGCGACCGGTGCGGGCGGGCGCGTCGCGCTGTGGCCGGCGTGGGCCGAGTGCCCGGCCCCGTGGCCCGCGTGCCCGGACGCTGAGCGGGCGGCCGGGGAGGGAGCGGGGCTCTCCTCCTCCCAACTGCGCTCGCGCACTGTCAGCTTGACCGTCTTCGGTGCGTCGGCGATCTGGAAGATGTCCCGGTAGCGCTTGGTGACGGACACCTCGGCGGTGTACTTCCCGGCCGGGAGGGCGACCGGCGCCGAGTAGTAACCGGCGTAGGTGTTGGACGCCCAGCCGTTCTCGACGCCCCACACCGAGCCGAGGGTGAAGGGATTCACGGGACAGCTCTCGGGATACTTCGACGTGGCCGGGGCGCCGGGCTCGATCCGGCCGGAGGCGTTGTTCGGGCAGAACGGCTCCGTGCGGGTCGCGACCGTCCTGCCCGCGGTGTCCCGGACCGTGACGACGATGAAGCCGGGCAGCCCCGAGAAGTCCTTCACCAGCCCCGCGGGCAGGACCTTGGTGCGGGTCTTCTTCCCCGTACGGAGGATCTGGGTCGCGACGACCGGGTCCTTGTAGCTCTTCCTGGTCACGCGCAGTTCGAACGGCGCACCGGAGGCGGTGAGGTAGGTCCCGAGGTCCAGGTAGACGCCTGGCTCCTCCTTCCACGAGTCGAGCGTCACCGAGTTCGATGCGGCGACCAGGCCGAGCCGCGGGACCGTGGTCGCCTTCTTCGTGTCGGGCGTGGCGGCGGCGACGCCCGCGGTCACGGCGATCGCCGCGGCGGCGGCGACCACCGGGCGCCACAGCCGGTTGCGGGGGGTTCTGGTGTTCATCGTTCTCCGATGTCCTGGTGCCCGGTGGGGCGGTGGAGTCGCTTCTGTCCGTGAGAGGCGACTGCCTGGCCCGAGGTTGTCCTCAGGGGTCCGAGACGCGGATTGTTGGCCGAAATCATGTTTTTAGGTAGGCAATCAGACGTTTACCGGCCGTTCCGCCTGTCCTCCGGGGCCGGCCGTGCTAGGAGCCCTGACGCCGTGTGACCGCGAACGGGCGTGAAGCGGGTGCCCGTATCGGGCAAGCGGGCACGGCCGGGCCCGCCTGCCGCCCGCTTCGCGCGGGTGACCAGCGCGAAGACCTGAGATGAAACGGGCACGAACGGGCGGAGCCCGTCCGGCGAAGGAGCTGGTCGAACAACCGTTTCTGCTTGTACAAACAGTGCGTGGGCCCGAACGGACGCAGGGCCTCCGCCAGATTCGTACGAGAGCAGGGATGGTTCCGTGGGCACCGAGGAACGCCGACGAGGGATTCTGGAAGCCGCCCGGCAGGACGGTTCCGTCGACGTGAACCGGCTGGCCGAGCGGTTCCAGGTGGCCAAGGAGACCATCCGGCGCGATCTGCACATCCTGGAGGAGCACGGCCTCGTGCGGCGCACCCACGGCGGTGCGTACCCGGTCGAGAGCGCCGGGTTCGAGACCACGCTCGCAATGCGCACCACGCACCACGTACCGCAGAAGTCCCGGATCGCGAGGGCCGCCGCCGACCTGCTCGGTGACGCCGAGACGGTGTTCGTCGACGAGGGCTTCACCCCCCAGCTCATCGCCGAAGCCCTGCCCCGGGACCGGCCCCTGACGGTGGTCACCGCCTCCCTAGCGGTCGCGACCGTCCTCGCGGACGTGGAGAAGACCTCGGTCCTCCTGCTCGGCGGGCGTCTGCGAGGCAGCACCATGGCCACGGTCGACCACTGGGCCACCCGCATGCTCGCCGACTTCGTCATCGACCTGGCGTACGTCGGCGCGAACGGGATCTCCCGGCAGTACGGGCTGACCACCCCCGACCCGACGGTGTGCGAGGTCAAGGCGCAGGCCATGCGCAGTGCCCGCCGCAGGGTCTTCGCCGGAGTCCACACGAAGTTCGGAGCGGTGAGCTTCTGCCGGTTCGCGGGCGTCGGCGACTTCGAGACGATCGTCACCGACACCGGCCTGCCCTCGGCCGAGGCCCAGCGATACTCACTCCTCGGCCCGAACGTCATCCGCGTCTGACCCCGCGGGCGGCGGCCCCCTGGCCCACCGTCCCACCGATGCCCGTCCCCGCTCGCGTCCTCGCCCCGGTGAGGAGCCGGAGGGCGGACCCGCCATGCCCCGGAACGGCAGGAGCACCGACGGCACGGGGCGCCGACACACGAGCCGCTACGACCGATACAGGAGATCTACTTATGCCCCACCAGCAACGACGCCGTGGGATCCGCGTGCGTGCGGTCGCGGGCACGGCAGCGATGGTCCTTCTCACCGCCGGGTGCGCGGGAGCGGGCGGCACCGCCTTCGGAGGGGGTGACGCGCTCAACGTCCTGATGGTGAACAACCCGCAGATGCTCGCACTGCAGAAGCTCACCGCCGAGCACTTCACCGAGGAGACCGGCATCAAGGTCCACTTCACGGTGCTCCCGGAGAACGACGTACGCGACAAGATCAGCCAGGACTTCTCCAACCAGGCCGGCCAGTACGACATCGGCACCATCAGCAACTTCGAGGTGCCCTTCTTCGCCGAGAACGACTGGCTGCACCCCCTCGACACGTACGCCGAACAGGACCCCGCGTTCGACCAGGACGACATCCTCGAACCCCTGCGCACATCGCTCACCGCCGAGGGCAGGCTCTACGCCGAACCCTTCTACGGCGAGTCGTCCTTCCTCATGTACCGCAAGGACGTCTTCGAGGCGAAGGGGCTGACGATGCCCCCGCACCCCACCTGGCAGCAGGTGGCGGGACTCGCGGCGGAGGCCGACGGGGCCGAGCCCGGCATGAAGGGCATCTGCCTGCGCGGGCTGCCCGGCTGGGGGGAACTCATGGCTCCGCTCACCACCGTCGTCAACACCATGGGCGGCACGTGGTTCACCGAGGACTGGAAACCGCAGCTCACCTCCCCCGAGTTCAAGAAGGCCACCAAGTTCTACGTCGACCTCGTGCGCGAGCACGGCGAGCGCGGGGCCTCCCAGTCCGGATACGCCGAGTGCCTCAACAACATGACGCAGGGCAAGACCGCCATGTGGTACGACGCGACAGCGGGCGCGGGCTCACTGGAGGCGGCCGGCTCCCCGGTCAAGGGAAAGATCGGCTACGTACCGGCCCCCGTAGAGAAGACGAAGAGCTCGGGATGGCTCTACACCTGGGCCTGGGGCATCCAGAAGGCGTCCAAGAAGGCCGACGACGCCTGGAAGTTCGTCTCCTGGGCCTCCGGGAAGGAGTACGAATCGCTCGTCGGTGAGACCAGCGGCTGGGCCGACGCACCGGCCGGCAAACGGGCCTCCACCTACGACAACCCCGAGTACCGCAAGGCCGCAGGCGCCTTCGCGGACGTCACCGAGCAGGCCATCTCCGCGGCGGACCCCGAGAATCCCGGCACGCAGCCGCGCCCCGTGCCCGGCATCCAGTTCGTCGGCATACCCGAGTTCACCGATCTCGGCACCCGGGTCGCGCAGGAGATCAGCGCGGCCATCGCCGGCCGCCAGTCCGTCGACAAGGCGCTGGCCACCTCCCAGAAGCTGGCCGAGCAGGTCGCCAAGGAGTACCGATGACCACAGCAGCCGGCACCACCACCCCCCAGTCACCACCCGGCCCTGCCGCCGCCCCGGCCCGCAGGAGCCCCGGCCCCCGGGCCTGGGCCACCCGGGCACCGCTCCTGCCCGCGCTCGTGTTCCTGATCGCCGTCACCCAGCTGCCGTTCGTGGCGACCCTGGTGATCTCCCTCTTCGACTGGAACTCACTCAGCCCCGACAAGCGAGCCTTCAACGGACTCGACAACTACGTCTCCGTGTTCACCGACGCGGCGCTCCGCGACTCGGTGCTCACCACGATCCTGCTGACCGTGGGCGTCGTCGTCGCCACCGTGGTGCTCGGCCTGACCCTCGCGCTCCTCCTCGACCGTACGTTCTTCGGCCGGGGCATGGTCCGCACCCTGCTCATCACACCGTTCCTGATCGTGCCCGTCTCCGCCGCGCTGCTGTGGAAGCACGCGCTGTACAACCCGGAGTACGGCCTCCTCAACGGCGCCCTGAGCTGGGTCGGTGCGCTCTTCGGCGACACCAGCCCGAGCCAGCCGGACTGGATCGCCGACATGCCGCTGCTCGCCGTGATCGCCGCACTGGTCTGGCAATGGACGCCGTTCATGATGCTGATCCTGCTCGCGGGGCTCCAGAGCCGGCCGGCCGAGGTGGTCGAGGCGGCCCGGCTCGACGGTGCGAGCGCCTGGCAGACCTTCCGCTACCTGACCCTGCCTCACCTGCGCAGATACCTCGAACTCGGGGTCCTGCTCGGCGCTGTCTACATCGTGCAGAACTTCGACGCGGTGTTCACGATCACCGCCGGCGGGCTCGGCACCGCCAACCTTCCGTACACCATCTACCAGACCTTCTACCAGGCCCACGAATACGGACTGGCGTCCGCCGCGGGAGTCGTCGTGGTGATCGGCACGATCATCATCGCCACCTTCGCGCTCCGGACCGTCTCGTCCCTCTTCAGTGAGGAGGCGAACCGCGCATGACCACTGCCACCGTCCCCGCGCCGGCCCCGTCCGCGCGACGGGCCCTTCGCAGAGCCAAGCGGCGCAACACCGCGCTCGGCCTGCTGGCCTGGGCGGCAGGACTCGCCTTCTGCCTGCCCGCGCTGTGGATGCTGCTGACCTCGCTGCACGCGGAGCCGGACGCCGCCACCAACCCGCCGTCCCTCTTCGCCCCGCTCACCCTCGACGGTTACCGGGCCTTCTTCGGAGCCGACACCGGCGTCACACCGTGGCCGCCGCTGCTCAACTCCCTCGGCGCGTCCTTCTTCTCCACGGTCCTGGTGCTCCTGCTGGCGCTTCCGGCGGCGTACGCCCTGTCCATCCGCCGCGTCCGCAAGTGGACGGACGTGATGTTCTTCTTCCTCTCCACGAAGATGCTGCCCGTCGTCGCCGGGCTCCTGCCCGTCTACCTGTTCGCCAAGAACGCCGGGCTGCTGGACAACATCTGGCTCCTCGTCCTGCTCTACACCTCGATGAACCTGCCGATCGCCGTCTGGATGATGCAGTCCTTCCTGGCCGACGTACCGGTCTCCGTCATCGAGGCAGCCCAGGTCGACGGCGCGAGGCTGCCGACCGTCCTGGCCAGGGTCGTCGCGCCGATGGCAGCGCCGGGCATCGCCGCCACCGCCCTCATCTGCTTCATCTTCAGCTGGAACGAGCTGCTCTTCGCACGGGTGCTCACCGGCGTCGTCGCCCAGACGGCGCCCGTCTTCCTCACCGGATTCGTCACCAGCCAGGGCCTCTTCCTGGCCCAGCTGTGCGCCGCGTCCGTCGTCGTCTCCCTGCCGGTGCTCGCCGCCGGCTACGCCGCCCAGGACAAACTCGTCCAGGGCCTGTCTCTTGGAGCAGTGAAATAATGCGGGCAGCGATCGTCGAAGCCCCCGGCAAGGTCTCCGTCACCACCGTCCCCGACCCCACCCCCGGCCCGCGCGACGTCGTCGTCTCCGTCGCCTCGTGCGGACTGTGCGGCACCGACCTGCACATCCTCCAGGGCGAGTTCGCACCGTCCCTGCCGCTCGTCCCCGGCCACGAGTTTGCCGGGGAGGTCGTGGGGGTCGGCCAGGAGGTCACGGAGCTGGCCGTGGGCGACCTGGTGGCCGTCGACCCCTCCCTGCACTGTCACGAGTGCCGCTACTGCCGCATCGGGCGCGGCAACCTCTGCGAGCGCTGGGCCGCCATCGGCGTCACCGTGGCCGGCGGCGCGGCCGAGTACGCCGTCGCCCCCGTGGCCAACTGCGTGAAGCTGCCCGAGCACATCGACGTCAAGGACGCGGCCCTGATCGAGCCCTTGTCCTGCGCTGTCCGGGGGTACGACGTCCTCAACAGCACGCTCGGCGCCGAGGTGCTCATCTACGGCTCGGGCACCATGGGCCTGATGATGCTGGAGCTCGCCAAGCGGACCGGGGCCGCGGGCGTCGACGTCCTCGACGTCAACCCCGACCGCCTCGCCACGGCCGCCCTCCTCGGCTGTTCCCGTTCGGCGGCCGGGGCCGACGAACTGGACCGGCCCGGCGGCTGGGACGTCGTCATCGACGCGACCGGCAACGCGGCGGCCATCCAGGACGGCCTGGGCCGGGTGGCCAAGGGCGGGACGTTCCTCCAGTTCGGCGTGGCCGACTACGCCACGACGGCGGTGATCGAGCCGTACCGCATCTACAACCAGGAGATCACCATCACCGGATCGATGGCGGTCCTGCACAGCTACGAACGCGCGGCCGCGCTCTTCGCCACCGGCGTCCTCGACCCGGCCGTCTTCATCAGCGACAGGCTGCCGCTCGACCAGTACCCCCAGGCCATCGACCGCTTCAAGGCGGGCATCGGCCGCAAGATCGTGGTCGAGCCGTGAGGGGCGGGCGGCCCGCCTCCGTCCTCGTGCTCGGTGAGGCCCTCATCGATCTCGTACCCGTGGACGGGGACGGGGACGTGCGGGCCGCCCAGTTCGGCGGGGCGCCGGCCAACGTCGCCGTCGGGCTGGCGAGGCTCGGGACCCGCACCGTGTTCGCCGGAGGTCTGGGCGGTGACGGCTTCGCCCGCACCGTCGAGGCGCGGCTGGCGGCGGCCGGGGTCGACCTCACGCCGTGCACACGCTCCGGTCTGCCCACGGCGCTCGCCGTCGCGGATCCCGGCACGGAGGGCACCGGTTACCACTTCCACCTCCAGGACACGGCGACCTTCCGGCTGCCCGACCTCTCCTCGCAGACCGCACGCTTCGACGCCGTCTACGTGGGCGGGCTCGCGGCCGTCGTGGAGCCGGCGGCCACCGCCGTACGGGCCACCGCACACGCGGCCGCCTCCGGCTCCCTCCTGGTCGTCGACCCCAACGTCCGCCGGGACCGCACCCTGGGCCCCGGCAACGGCTCGGCGGCCCTGCGCGAACTGTGCGACCTCGCACACGTCGTCAAGGCCAGCGACGAGGACCTGGAGCACCTGTGGCCGGGCGTGGGTCCCGAGGAGACCTGCCGGAGGCTGGCCGCCGGAGGGCGGCTGGTGGTCTTGACCCGGGGTGCCCGGGGCAGCACGGCCTACACCGCCACCGCCCCGCCCGTGTCCGTCCCGGCGGTGCCCGTCGAGGTCGTCAACACCATCGGGGCCGGCGACGCGTTCGCCGCGGGCCTGCTCAGCCGCATGGGAGCCCTCGGCCACTTCACGGCGAGACCGGACCCCGGGACGGTGCGGGACATGCTGTCCTTCGCCGCCGAGGCCGCCGCATCGGTGTGCGGGCGGGCCGGTACGGAGCCCTCGGTGCCCGCAGCCACCTGAGGGAAGCACGGCCGTGGACATGCGCACCCGGGAACGGGTGCGCATCCTGGCTGTGTGACCTGGAGCCCCGATGGCAGCCGAACGCCCGGCGGGCTGCCCGCGGTGCTCGCCCAGGCCGTGGTGAGCGCCGTCGACGCCGGCGGAGGGTACGCCGGCGGGGTCTACCTGCGCTCCCGCACGCCGGACCTCCTGATGCTGGCGGTGCTCGCGGGGCTGCCCGGTTCGCTGATGCGGCCGTGGTGGCGCATGCATGTGAACCGGCCCTTCCCCGTGGCCGAGGCGTACCGCTCCGGCGCCCCCGTGTACCTGGGCGACGCGGAGGACAGCATGCGGCGGTTCCCGCAGCTCATGGCGGGGCTGCCCTTCCCCTTCGGATGCCTGTGCGTACCCGTGCTGTGCGGAACCGCACCCGCCGGCGTGCTCGTCGTGCTGCGCTACGCCACCCGAGGGGTCCCCGTGGGCCCAGCCGACCGGCAGGCGATGGAGGCCGTGGCGCAGCGGCTCGGTGAGGATCTCACCGCCCTGGAACGTGAGGGTGCGGCGGTCGAGTGGGACGGCGAGCCCGCGTTGCTGCGGCTGCCTTCGGAGCCCGGCCGGCCGCTGCGGATCGGCCGCTTCGAGTGGGACGTGGACAGCGGGGCCGTCACGGCGGACGGCGAAGCCCACGCGCTGCTCGGTCTCGGGCGCCCGACGTCGCCCGCGCGCACCATGGAAGAGCTGACGGCGGAGCTCCGGCCGGAGGACGTGCACGGCCTGCTCGTCCTCGGGAGGCAGACCGCGCGGTCGGCGGAGCCCCCCGTGCGCCGGATGCGCCTGTGGGGGGCCGACGCCCGCCCCCTCGTCGCCGAACTCACCCGCGTCCCCCAGGAGGGCGCCGGGGGACCGGAGGGCCGGCTGGCGGGCGTCCTGCTCGACCCGGGATCGGGACCCGTCGTCCCGGAGACCGCCGACCGGGTGACGCGCGGCATCCTCTCCTTCGACCGCACCGGCCGGATCACCTACGCCAACCGAATGGCCGAGGAGATCGTGGGCCGCACCCGGGAGGAGCTGACCGGCCGGATCCTCTGGGAGGCCCTGCCCTGGTTCGCGAACCCGGCGTACGAGGACCACCACCGGGCCGCCCTGTTCTCCGACGACCCGGTCTACTTCCTCGCCCGGCACACCCCGACGAAGTGGCTCTCGGTGGCGATGTTCCCCGGCCGCGACGGGGTCACGGTCACCCTCAACCCCTCCGGCCGGCCCGGCCACGCACCCGAGCCCGCCGCCGCTGCCGGAGGAGGGTTCGGCGCGTCGGACGAGCGCACGGCCGTCCTGTACCGCCCGGTGGCCCTGGCCATCGCCCTGACGGAGGCCGTCACGGCGCATCAGGTGTCCGCCGTGGTGACCGAGGAGCTCCTTCCCGCCTTCGGCGGCAGGCAGCTGGCGATCTACCTCCAGCACGAACGGCGCCTGTACATGGCCTGGGAGACGGGCTTCCCCATGGGCTTCCTGGACCGCTTCGACGGGGTCGGCCTCGACGCCCACATCCCCGGCGTGGAGACACTCACGACCGGCCGCCCGCTCTTCTTCGAGTCCATGGAGCAACTGGCCGCCGCCTACCCCGGCATCCCGATGGACACCGACGTCGGAGCCCGCGCCTTCCTGCCCCTCATCGCCTCGGGCCGCCCGGTCGGCTCGTGCATCCTCGGCTTCGACCAGCCGCGCGGCTTCAGCCCCGAGGAGCGCACCGCCCTCACCGCGCTCGCCGGCCTCATCGCCCAGGCCCTCCAGCGCGCCCAGCAGTACGACACCGAGTCCGCACTCGCACGTGGGCTCCAGGACGCCCTGCTGCCGCACCGGCTGCCCGCCGTGGAACAGGTCGCCACGGTCGGGCGCTACCTCTCCGGCACCCAGGGCATGGAGGTCGGCGGCGACTGGTACGACGTCATCGAGACCGGCAGCGGCCTCGCCCTGGTCATCGGGGACGTGCAGGGACACGGTGTCGCGGCGGCCGCCACCATGGGCCAGCTGCGCAGCGCCGTACGTGCCTTCGCGCTCATCGGACACGGGCCGCAGGAGATCATGAGCGCCACGAACCGGCTGCTCATCGGCCTCGACCCCGGTCAGTTCGCCAGCTGCTGCTACGTGCTGCTCGACCCCGTCACGGGCGACGCCACGGCCGTGCGCGCCGGGCACCCCCAGCCGGTGCTGCGGCACCCCGACGGCGGCACCGAGGTGATGGACCTCGCCGGGGGAGTGGTGCTCGGCGTCGACCCCGAGGCGGCGTATCCCGTCACCGGGCTGCGGCTGGAGACCGGGGCGGTCCTGGCACTGTTCACGGACGGACTGGTGGAGAAGGCCGGAGCGGACATCGACGAGGGCATCGAGCGGCTGCGCAGCAGCCTGGCCGACGTCGGCCACCTGCCGCTGGCCGAGGCGGCCGACCGGGTGATCGCGCGGGCGGGGCAGGACGACGACCGCCCCGACGACATCGCGCTCCTGATGGCCGCCCGCCGGGACACAGCCTGCTGAACCTCGCCCCGGGCTGCGGGCCGTGCGCCCGGGTGAGGCATCCTCTGCTGGTCGGGCAGAACGGGTCCGCGGCGGTGAACGAGGATCGGCCGCGGTTACCAAGAAGGATGCGGAACCAGATGGCAGACAATTCGGACCTCTTGGCCTTCGTGCGGGCGCGCCTCGCGGACGAGGAACTCATCGCGCGCGAGGCCGGCGGTGACGGCTGGCGGACCCCGGCCGAGGCGCCCGGCGAGGTGCACGACCGGACGAGCGGCATCGCGTTCGTCGTCCGGTCGCGTGGCTACGACCGGCACATCGCCTTCCAGGACCCCGCCCGGACCCTGCGCCGCATCGAGACCACCCGGGTGCTGCTGGACGAGTACGAGGAGATCGCGGCTCTGGACACCGACCGGCCGGCCCAGGACTTCGCCTCGGGCCGCGCCGTCGGGCTCGGGTTCGTCGTCCGTCAGATGGCCGCCGAACACGCGGGGCACCCCGACTACCGGGTGAAGTGGCTGCCGCGCTTCTCCCACTGGGGCCCGCCGTCCGAAGCCGGGTGAGCCCTGCGGCCGGAATGAGTAGCGCGGCGCAGCGCGTCTGAGTACCCGGTCCGATACGGGCGCGGCCCGGTGCCGGTGGAATGGGGACCATGCTCCCCGACGCGCCGACGCGCCCTCGCCTCCAGACCCTGACCACGGCCGGAACGGCGCTGGCCCTCACCCTGCTGCCGCTGGTGGCCGGAGTCCTGCTGGCCAGGGCGTCGGCGATGGATCCGATGACCTCGGTCAACGCCCTGGTCACCAGCGGCGGGCAGCGGCCCGGAATCGCACCGTCGCGATGGGTGCTGAGGGCTCGAACGCGCGAGCTCCTGTCCAGGCGGTAATGGAATACCTGTCCAGGCAAGCGCTCTCGCTCCTGTTACACGGATCCGCCTGCTCCGGTCGCGGGCGCCCGAGGTGGTGGAGCGGGGGTGAACGGGGCGCCTCGATCTGCGGAACGGTGCCCCGAAAGGGTCGGTGCAATGATCAACGGTTGACAGGTCTACGACCGCCGGAATTCATGCCGAGTGCAGTCGTGTGTGACAGAAATGTCCGTACTTCGTCACACGAAGCGGGACACCTTCCAGCCACCCCGAAAGCGGGACAAAGTTTGCGTTCTCGGCACGACGCCGGGATCGGAGCAAACGCCCGGAGCCCCATTCCGGGCCCGCATGATGAGGGGTTTCCATGTCCCGTTCCGCACGACGGATCACCGCCACCCTGCTCGCCTCGGGCGCACTGCTCGGAGCAGCGGCTCTGCCCGCCACGGCCGATGGCCGGGACCACGGTCACAGCCGGCCCGCCCACCGCTCGGCGGTCGTCCTGGGCGAGATCCAGTACGAGAGCCCCGGCCGTGACAACGGCTCCAACCGCAGCCTGAACGCGGAGTGGGTCACCGTCACCAACACCAGCCGTCACTCGGTCAACCTCCGTGGCTGGACGCTCACCGACGAGAGCCGTCGCTCGTACACCTTCGACCTGCGGCTCGCAGGCCGTTCCTCGGTCCGTGTCCACACCGGTGTGGGCCGCGACACCCGGCACGACGTCTACCAGGACCGTCGCCACTACGTGTGGGACAGCAGGGACACCGCCACCCTCCGCGACAACCGCGGGCGCAAGATCGACTCCGAGTCCTGGGGACGGCACCGCGACGGCGGTCACCGCGACGGCGGTCACCGCGACGGAGGTCACCGCGACGGGGGTCACCGCGACGGGGGTCACCGCGGCAACCGCTGAACGATGTGACTAGGGGGAAGCGGCGTTCTCCCTGAGTGACGGGCGTACCACGGCTCACCACCGTGGTACGCCCTTCTCATGACCGTCCGCACGAGAGTCCGCCGCCGCGTCGGGCGGGGGCTGTGCAACGCGAGGCTGCCGGTGATGTCAGGATGGCCTCATGACCATCAAGGCGTATTTCGACATCAGCATCGACGACCAGCCCGCTGGGCGGATCGTGTTCAACCTTTTCGACGACGTGGCCCCCAAGACGGCGGAGAACTTCCGCGCGCTGGCCACCGGTGAGCACGGCTTCGGTTACGCGGGCTCGCCCTTCCACCGCGTCATCCCGGACTTCATGCTCCAGGGCGGCGACTTCACCAACGGCAACGGCACCGGCGGCAAGAGCATCTACGGCGAGAAGTTCGCCGACGAGAACTTCACCCTGAAGCACAACAAGCCGGGTCTGCTCTCGATGGCCAACGCCGGCCCGAACAGCAACGGTTCGCAGTTCTTCATCACCACCGTCGTCACCCCGTGGCTGGACGGCAAGCACGTGGTGTTCGGCGAGGTCGCCGACGAGTCCAGCATGGAGCTCGTCCGCAAGATCGAGTCGTACGGTTCGCAGTCCGGCAAGACCAAGGCGCAGATCGCGGTCTCCGCCTCCGGCGTTCTCTGACGCACCTGACGGGGCTCCCGGCCGGATGTTGCCGGCCGGGGCCCCGCACGCGGTACAGCCGGCCCCAGGTCTTCGGGCTGGCATGATCAGGGGCATGAACGAGCGCATCATCGCCGCGTGTGACGGGGCATCCAAGGGCAATCCGGGACCTGCGGCCTGGGCATGGGTCGTGGCCGACGGCCAGGGCAGCCCCCAGCGATGGGAGGCGGGCCCGCTGGGGACGGCCACGAACAACGTCGCCGAGCTCACCGCCCTGCTGGAGCTGCTGAGGTCCACCGATCCCGCCGTGCCCGTCGAGGTGCGCATGGACTCGCAGTACGCGATGAACGCGGTCACGAAGTGGCTGCCGGGCTGGAAGCGCAACGGCTGGAAGACGTCGGGGGGCAAGCCGGTCGCCAACCGTGAACTGGTCGTCGGGATCGACGAACTGCTGTCCGGGCGCAGCGTGGAGTTCCGCTACGTGCCGGCCCACCAGGTGAACGGCGATCCGCTCAACGCGCTGGCCGACCAGGCCGCGAGCGAGGTGGCCGTCTCGCAGCAGGCGGCGGGAACCGCCTACGGCACCGCTGACCTGCCTGTACCTGCCCCTGCCCGTTCCACGAAGAGCCGGTCGGGCGGTACGCGGTCCACGGGCGTGGCAGGAGGCGGAGCGGGAAGCGGATCCGCGCGCTCGGCTGCGCCGGCGCGATCCGGTACGACGATCAAGGCGAAATTCGCGGGCCGGTGCCAGTGCGGGAAGCCGTACGCCGCCAAGGACCTCATCGCGAAGAACCCGAACGGCTGGGGCCACCCGGAGTGCCGGGCGCTCGTCTGAGGTGAGCCGTCCGGGGTGCTCAGATGTCGGCCCAGACCAGCCGGCCGGAGACGCTGGTGCGGGTTCCCCACCGTGCCGCCAGCGTGTCCACCAGCATCAGGCCGCGTCCGCCCTCGGCTATCGAGGTGAGACTGAATCCGTCCGGCTCGTCCGTCCCCCCACGTCCGGTGACGGGCGTCGGACCCGGGCCCTCCATGCCCTCGGGCACGAGCGGAGCGTGAACCCGCTCCCCGGCGGTGCCGTGCGGGTGGGTGGGCTGCCCGTCACGGTGCGTGTGCGGCCCTGCGGTGGGGACTCTGGGCCCGGGGAGTGGCGGTCCGTTCCGCAGGCGGCGGTTCCACACGCAGATGCGGACCCGTCCGGAGGTGCGCAGCAGGCGGCACCGGATCCGGCGGCCCGCCGTGTGTTCCACGGCGTTCGTGACCAGCTCGGTCACCACCAGGGCGGCGGTCTCCACACGTTCGTCGGGCTCTCCCCAGCTCCGCATGGCTTCCTGCACGCGGTGCCTTGCTTCGGGGACGCCCCGGGGGAGGCGGGGTATCCACCAGCTCTGTGCGCTGCGCCCGCCCGAGCTCTCCGGGGCAAGGCGCACGCACGCGACTATTTCCGACATGTTCGTACTCTCCGTGCAAAGGGCATACTTTGCAAGGCACAGAATGAACGAACAATTCCGTTTGTGTTCATCGGTGCTACGTCCAGGCGGAACCCGCTTCGCGCCGGAACCCGCTCCGTGCAAGGCCTCACCGCGTGCGGGAGCCCGCGAGGAAGGTGTGTCGATGAGGCCCCGATCCGGCCCCACGGTCGAGCACCGCGTCCTCGCGGCGCGTCTGCGGATGCTGCGGGAGCGCGCAGGCGTCAGTCTCCAGGCGGCTGCCGTGGCACTGGGTGCACACCCCGCCACCGTACGGCGCATCGAGCGCGCGGAGACCGGGCTGGACGCCCATCAGGTCCGTGTCCTCCTGGAGCGCTACGGGGTGCCCGCCGCCCAGGCCGAGCCGATCATGACGGGGCTCGCCACGGCGAACCTGCCCGGCTGGTGGCACCACTGGCGGGACACCATGGAGCCGTGGCAGCAGGAGGTCATCGGCATCGAGTCCTCCGCCCGGCTCGTCCGGACCTGGCACCCCGCGCTGGTTCCCGAGCTCCTGCGCACTCCCGACTACGAGGCGGCGCTGTGCCGCGCCCTGTACCCCGACGAGTCCCCCGCACGGCGCGAGAGGCGTGTCGAACTGCTCGGGGAGCGGCAGCGGCGCCTCCAGGAGAGCGGAGCGGTGCTGTGGGCCCTCTGCCCCGCCGCGGCCCTGCACACACAGGTCGGGGGCCCGCGGGTGATGCGGGGGCAGCGGGCGCTGATCGAGGAGGCCGGACACCGGCAGCACCTCACGGTCCAGGTCGTGCCCCTCGGCTTCCCGCCACACCCCATGACGGGCGTTCCGGCCCTGCACCTGCTCCGGGTGGCGGCCCCGGAGATCGGTGACCGCGCGGTCCTGGAGATTCCCGGAAGCAGGGTGGACATCGTCGACGAACCCGGCGTGGTCATGGACTACCGCATCCGCCTCGACGGCGCCTGCGCCGGCGCTCCGCACCCGGGCACACCCCTGCCTCTCGACGGCGGAAGTGCCGGAAACCTCTGAAGAACGCGCCCGTTGGGGTTTCGAACGGCCTGGGACGGTCACGCGACACAGTGCGCGACCCGTAGCAACCAAGCGCGAACCACGCGATCGGCGGGACCGTCCCGCTCGACAGGGAGTGAGAAAGATGGACAACTGGCGCACACTCGCGGCGTGCCGCGAAGAGGACCCCGACCTGTTCTTCCCCATCGGCAGCAGCGGCCCGGCGCTCGTGCAGGCCGAGGAGGCCAAGGCGGTCTGCAGGACCTGCCCCGTCCAGGAACGGTGTCTGGACTGGGCCCTGGAGAACGGCCAGGACGCGGGCGTGTGGGGAGGCATGGACGAGAACGAACGGCGTGCCCTGAAGCGCCGCCGGTCGCGGCGCCAGGTCAGGAGCCACGGATGACACCCGTCGCCCCCGGCCGCCGCGCCGGGAGAAGATGAGTCATGGACACCTGGGTATGGATCGGCATCGGCGCGCTCGTCCTCCTGCTCGTGGCGGGCTTCGCCGCCGTCCTCCTGGTGCGCGTGATCCGGGCGAGGAAGCTGCTCGTCGACGCGGGAACACCCTTCCGCGGCAAGGCCCTCTTCTGGGCGGCCGTCATCTACACGGTCTCGCCCGTCGATCTCCTGCCGGACCCCGTGTACCTCGACGACATCGGCTTCCTGCTGCTGGCCCTGCGCTCGCTGCACGCAGCGGCGCACGCGGCCGGCGCGGGGCGGGGACGGGAAAGCACCACGCCGAAGGAATCCGGCGGCAACCTTTCGGTGTCGGGGAGCAACTGAGGGGGCGTAAGCCGTCCCCTGCCAGAAGGTGCCTCTCGTGGAGCCTCTGCTTCCCCGCCCCGTTTCCCCTCCCCACCGCGGACGCCGCATCACCCGTACGCGCGCGATCGTCGGCGCGCTGACGGCCGGGCTGCTCGCCGCAGGCGGGCTCGTCGCCCTCGGCCCCGCCTCGCAGGCCGCCACCGCCCGGCAGGCGGAGGCGCTCGACCGCGGTGTCGTGAGCGTCCACACGGACAGCGGCAACCTCGTCAGCTGGCGCTGGCTGGGTACCGACCCCGACAACGTGTCCTTCAACGTCTACCGGGCCGGCACCAAGGTCAACGCCTCACCGGTCACCGCGTCGACCAACTACTTCCACTCCGGCGCGCCCGCCACCGCCGACTACACGGTGCGTGCGGTCGTCAACGGGGTGGAGCAGGCCGACTCGGTGCACGCGATCCAGTTCCGCGCCGGGTACAAGGACGTCCCCATCAGCCCGCCCTCCGGAGGCACCACACCCGACGGGGTCGCCTACACCTACGAGGCCAACGACGCCTCCGTGGGTGACCTGGACGGCGACGGGGCCCTCGACTTCGTACTGAAGTGGCAGCCCACCAACGCCAAGGACAACTCCCAGTCCGGTTACACGGGCAACACGATCATCGACGGGGTCCGCCTGGACGGCACCAGGCTCTGGCGCGTCGACCTGGGCCGCAACATCCGCTCCGGCGCGCACTACACGCAGTTCCAGGTGTACGACTACGACGGTGACGGCCAGGCCGAGGTGGCGATGAAGACCGCCGACGGCAGCGTCGACGGAGCCGGCAAGGTGATCGGGAGCTCTTCCGCCGACTACCGCAACTCCTCCGGCTACGTCCTGTCCGGTCCCGAGTTCCTGACGATGTTCAACGGGAAGACCGGTGCGGCGATGGGCACCGTCGACTACGTCCCCGCGCGCGGCACGGTGTCCTCCTGGGGCGACTCGTACGGCAACCGGGTCGACCGCTTCCTCGCGGGCACGGCCTATCTGGACGGTGCGCGGCCCTCCCTGATCATGGCGCGCGGCTACTACACGCGCAGCGTCATCGCGGCCTGGGACTGGCGGGGCGGCGCCTTCACGCGGCGCTGGACCTTCGACACGAACAGCTCGACCAACACCGGCAAGGGCTACGACGGCCAGGGCAACCACCAGCTGTCCATCGCCGACGCCGACGGCGACGGCAAGGACGAGATCATCTACGGCGCCATGGCCGTGGACGACAACGGCAGTGGGCTGTGGACGACGAAGAACGGCCACGGCGACGCCATGCACGTCGGGGACCTGGACCCGTCCAGGGCGGGTCTCGAGGAGTTCAAGGTCGACGAGGACAGCTCGAAGCCGTCCTCGTGGATGGCGGACGTCAAGACCGGTCAGATCCTCTGGTCCACCCCGGCGAGCGGCGACAACGGGCGCGGCGTGTCCGCTGACATCTGGTCCGGCAGCGCGGGCGCCGAGTCCTGGTCGTCCGCCGTCTCCGGCGTGCGCGGCCCGAAGGGCGACGTCGTCAGCAGCCGCAAGCCGTCCAGTTCGAACTTCCTGTCCTGGTGGGACGGGGACACCACCCGCGAACTCCTCGACGGCGACCACATCGACAAGTACGGAACCTCCGGCGACACCCGTCTGCTGACCGGGTCCTCGGTCCACTCGAACAACGGCACCAAGGCCACGCCCGCGCTCTCCGGCGACATCTTCGGCGACTGGCGCGAGGAAGTGGTCTGGGCGACCACCAACAACACGGCACTGCGGATCTACTCCACGCCGCACGAGACCGGTACGAAGATCACCACGCTGCTCCACGACACGATGTACCGCACGGGGCTCGCGTGGCAGAACACCGCCTACAACCAGCCGCCGCACCCGAGCTTCGCCATCGGGAGCGGCATGGCGACCGCGCCGCGGCCGGTCGTCACGACGCCGTAGCCGGGAAAGCCCGGTTGCGCCAGTCACGGAGCGGCGGCTTCGAGGTCACTCCTCGAAGCCGCCGTTCTCGTCGGCGGAGGCCTCGGGGGAGAGACGGGGCGAGAAGTTCTACCTGGTGGAGGTGTCCCGCCCCGAGGGAGGATCCAGCCGGCCCCAGCGGAGCCGGGGAGCTCACCGTCGCCCTTGAACAGCTCACTGACGCGGCCCACGTTCGGGGCCGCTGTCGTAGATGCGGGCGAATCGACGCGAATCCATGACGCGTGGCCGGTCGGCCCGCCAAGATGACTGCATCACCTACGCAAAGGACACCGAACCACGTGAGAGCCGCAATCGGGACGATCTTCCTGGCAGCCACCGTCGTCCTCGCCCTCGTCGGCTGCAACGACAGCGACGGCAGCAGTCCCGAGCCCGGTACGACCACGCGTGGCGACAGCAAGCAGGCCCCCGAACCCGCCTACCGGATCATCGAGCAGGACACGTCGGGGCTGCAGCGGACCGTCCTCGTCCAAGTCGACACCACCGAAGGTCTCGAGCTCGTCTACAAGGCCGTCAAAGCCGAACTCACCGAAGAGGCCGTCTACCTGGTCGGCATCGAGTGCTCCACCGGCGGAGACTCCTACGACCGGCGTCTCGCCAACGGCCGCTACATCCTCGGCGCGGCCGGAGCGGCCGAAGCCGGACTGCCCGCCGGCACCAGCGAGTACCAAGCCGCAGGCGGTACGTGCCCGGCATGACCCGTCACCGCGTGGTCCCGGGCTTCACCTCCGGATCACTGCGCGGCAGGTCCGCGTGCGGTTCAGGAACCGGGCGTCAGCCGGGGCGGTTCGCCCCAGGGGCGTGTCAGGATGTCGCGCAGCCGGCCGGCCTGGTCGCCGATGCGCTCGGCCAGGATCGCCTCTATCTCGGCGAGCATGATCTGCGCCCGCTCGTGGGCCCGCGCGCCGTCGGGGGTGAAGCGCACGATGCGGGACCGGGCGGAGTCCGGGTCCGCCGTCTGGTCCAGCATTCCCATGCCGATCAGGCTGTGCACCGCCTGGTGCGTGGTCTGACGGGTCACCCCCATCCGGCGAGCCAGCTCGGAGATCGAGGTGCCCTCCGGATCGAGGGACGCGAAGACCGCCGCCTGTGCGGCGGTCACGGGCTGTTCACCCGCGGCACGCATCCCGGCGAGCAGGGCGTCGTCGAACCAGCGCTTGGCTTCGCCGAGCAGCTGGGGCATGTTCCGTGCGGCGTCGGTCATCGTTCCTCGTGGGGCAGGGGGGAATCCCGAGCATAACGACCGCTCGCCCCCGCGCGGCTCCCTGCCCGCCGCCCCGTCAGCGGGTGTGACCGAGGGCGAACTCCACGGACGTCCCGAAGCACTCCGCGACCCGCTCGTCGGAGATCCCGCTCCACAGATGCTGGGCCCCCTCGACCAGGCGCAGATCGACGGACACCCCCGCCTCGCGCAGCGCCTCGGCGAGTCGGACGCTCTGCCGGGCGGGGACCACGGTGTCGGCCGTGCCGTGCAGGAGGAGGAAGGGCGGGGCCTGCGCGGTGACGTGGGCCACGGGACTCGCCGCCGTCGCCCGCCCCGCGTCGGCGCCGGGCGCCGTGCCGAGGAGAAGCGCCTCGAAGGTGCCCGGATCGTCGGGGTCGAAGGCGCCTTCGTGGTCCTCGGCGAGAGCGCCGAGGTCGCTGGGCCCGTACCAGCACACGCACCCGCGCACCGGCTCGATGCCTGTCACCCCTGTGGTGAGTGCGGTGTGGGCGGCCAGGTGCGCGCCCGCGGACTCGCCCCACAGGACGGTCCGGGAGGCGTCGATGCCGAGCTCGCCCGCCCTGCCGTGCAGCAGGCGCAGCGCGGCGGCCAGGTCGTCCCGCTGCGCGGGGAACTGCGCTTCTCCGCTGAGGCGGTAGTCCGGGCAGGCGACCGCGAAGCCGGCCTCGACGAGCCGGGCGAAGGGCCCGGGCCGCCACGAGCGGAAGCGGGGCCCCATGTCGTCCCGCAGCCCGGTGCGCCAGCCGCCGCCGTGCACGAAGACGACTACGGGGGCGGGCGCGTCACCTCCCGTCGGCAGCCACAGGTCCAGCTCCAGGGGGCGGCTGCCCCCGTGCATCTCGTACACCACGCCCCGCAGCAGCTTCACCCCGCGAGCGGGATGCGCCGCCGGCGGCAGCGGCAGCGCGGCGGGATCGGGCGGGGCCGGGAACTCGAAGGGTACGGGCGGGACTTCGGGTGGCGTCATGGCCGGCCTTTCGTGAGGTGCGGGCGGGACAGCCTGTCAGCGGGACAGGCGGGGGAGCAGCACCCGGGCGTTCCGTGTCGTCAGCGCCGGCCAGGAAGTGCCTTCCACCGGGTCCGGAGCCCCGGTGAACTCGGCAGCGTGGGCGACGGCGGCCTGCGCCGGGGTCCAGCAGTAGTCGCTGCCGTACAGCAGCCGTTCGGGCCTGGCGAGGTTCAGCAGCGCGGGAACCTGCCGGGGGAACGCCGGGCCGGCCACGTCGTAGTACAGCTCCCGCAGCTGGGCGACCGCGTCCGGGGCGCCGTCCTGGGACGGCATGAACAACCGCATGAAGCCGTTGATCCTGTCGGCCAGCACGGGGAGCGCGCCGCCGCAGTGCGGGACCACGACCCTGAGCCCGGGGTGACGCAGCAGCGTACCGGCGAACAGCAGGTCGGTCACCGTCCGCGCGGTGTCGAAGACGAACTCCACCATCGGGCGCGGCCGGCCCAGTGCCGACTGCTCCCAGCACACCGGTGACGTGGGATGCACGAACACCACGGCCTCGCGGCGTCCGAGTTCGGCGAAGAGCGGTTCGAGGCGCGGGTCGCCCAGATAGACGCCGTGGGTGTTGGTCTCCAGGACGACGCCGTCCGCCCCCAGCACATCCAGGGCGTAGGCGGCCTCCACCAGCGAAGCCTCGACATCGGGCAACGGCAGGGACGCGAACAGCCCGAAGCGCCCGGGATGGTCGCGGACCGTCTGCGCGCCGTCCTCGTTGACCTCACGGGCGAGGGCACGTGCCGCCGCGTCGTCCCCGAAGTGGACCCCGGGGGAGGACACCGAGAGCACGGCGGTGCTGATTCCGCCGCGGTCCATCAGCTCCAGGTGCTCGGTGGCCGACCAGCTGGGCCACGCGGGGACGCCGTCGGGAAGCTCGTGGCCCGCGGCGCGTGCGCGGCGCACGTAGGAGTCGGTCACGAAATGTGCGTGGACGTCGACGAGTCCGGGGTTCTCACTGCCTGCCATCGTGACTCTCCTGTGGGTGTTCACCCGGGCGCGGCGGGCGCCGGGTGCTGTCGGGGGCGGCGGGGGCGGTCGGGTGGCCGGAGCCCTGCCGGGCGGACATCTCCCGGCGGGCCGTCACGAGGCGTTCGCCCAGGACGATGCCGAGCAGTCCGGTGAGGCCGACCAACGGCGGCGCGGGGGAGGGGACGCCCATGAGCTGGTGGACGGCCCCCATCAGCAGGCCGGCGGCGAGCGAGACGGCCGCCCCGCGCCACGCGGCGCGCGCGCTCACAGGACGGCCGCCAGTAGTGCCTGGCCCAGCAGCATGCCGAGCAGCCCGAACAGTGCCGTCGGCGGCGGCGCCGGGGACTTCACCCGGAGCAACGCGTACAGCGCGCCTGTGACCAGGCCCGCGCCCAGCGCGCCGGCGTACGACGTGGCCGTCACCTCTGGGTGCGCCACGTCTGCTCGGGCATGAAGCGCACATCGAACCGCTGCGGCACCGTCCCGAACTTGTGGGGCTCGGGCACATAGGGCTCGCGCGGCAGGGTCAGCTCCTCGGTCGGCGTACCGAGGTTCTCGAAGAAGCGCTCGAAGGTCCCGCCCGGCCCCGCGGCCACACCGATGATCTGGCTGTTGTGGCGCTCGATCCGGTAGGCGTGCGGGCAGTTCTTCGGCACGAAGCCGAAGTCGCCGGTGGTCAGCAGCTTCTCGTACTGCTCGCCCTCCTGGTCCTCGACGAAGAGCCGCGCGGCGCCGCTGCCGATGTAGAAGACCTCGTAGGTGTCCGCGTGCAGGTGGGCGGGGATGATGTCGCCCTTCGCGCCCTCGACGGTGAAGAAGTTGAAGGCGTTCTCGGTCTGCTCCCCGCCGGCGTAGACGGTGACGAGGTCGCCGAAGAGATGGGCGCGGTCGCCCATGCCCTTCTCGATGAAATACGGCTTGCCCGGCTCCGGGGGGATGTGGGAGCGGGTGCGGTACGAGGTGGCGTACTCCATGGTCACGGCGGACCTCCGGGATCGGCTCCGATGGGATCGTCAGGTTACCTGACGTTTTTTTGGGCGTGAAGGGGCAGGGATGGAGTCGCGGGGTGGTGCGGCCTGGGGTGAGGCCGGGGCGCGACGGCCCGGGTGGCCTATTCCCCCGTGGCGGGATCGCGTCCGGTGAGGCAGTAGATGCCGCCCGACGGGTCCCGCATCACCGTCCAACCGTCACCGTCGCCGACGAACTGCGCGCCGTGCCGCTCGTGCAGGATCCGTCCGGCCGCGAGGTCCGAGCAGGCGAGGTCCGGATGGGCCGAAGCGGCGCGGGGCTCGTCCAGGCGCTGGACGAGCAGGCGCACCGGTACGCCTGCGGGCGGGCGCAGCACGTGGAACTCCCGGTGGTCGCCGGGGCGCGAGTCCCAGCCGGTCAGCTCCGTCCAGAACGCCACCTCGGCGTCGAACGCGGCCGGCGCCACATCCAGGCAGAGCTGGTCCAGCCGGCTCGTCATGCCCTCCGGGTGTGTGAGGACCGGCGGGCGGGTCCGCTGCCCGCGCCACGGGACGACGCAGAACGCCTGGCCGCCTGGGGAGCGCAGCACGGCCAGCTCCGGGCTCGTCGACACGGCCGTCGCACCCAACTGCCGCGCCCGGGCGCTGAACACGGCCATGTCCTCCACGGCGAAATCCGGATGGGCGCCGCCCGGCCCGCCCACGACCTGGGTCACCAGGCAGGCGTCCGCCCCGTCGGGGGACAGGGTGGTGAACTCGCCCCGCTCGCCCCAGGGTGCGGAAGGAAGGGTCCCGGTGACCGCGCCCCAGAACGCGGTGGCGCGTCCGGCGGCAGGGGCGGGGCGGTCGACGAAGGCGTACGTCCAGCGGATCACGATGCTCCTCCAGTGGTGGCTCGGCCAGGGCGGCAGGTCACATCGTGTCAGGAGCGTCTCTCCCGCCCCCGTTCACCACTCGTTCACCGCTCGGCACCGTCGAGGGCATTCCCTGGAACGTCGGGGGCATCTACGCTCGGCCGCAATCGATCAATGCTGTCCAGCGTCGCGCACCGAGCGGCACTGACAACGTTGTCCCCGCTACCGGAGGTATTCCGCGAACATGCCCTCCAGACCGTCCCCGGCCCGGCGGTTCACCGCACGGACCGCCGCTCTCGTCCTCACCGGAGCCCTGGCCGGGGCCGTCCTGCCCCCGGCCGCGCAGGCTGCCCCGCTCGTCGCGCATCCCACGGCCTACGTCGACCCGATGATCGGCACGGCGAACGGCGGCAACACCTATCCCGGCGCGGTCCGCCCGTACGGGATGATCGCCTGGTCGCCCACCAGCACCACCGGCGACCAGACGAGCACCGGCGCGGCCAACGGTTACGAGTACGGCGTGACCCGCATGCGCGGACTCAGCCTCACCCACGTCAACGGTGCCGGGTGCAACCCCGGCGCCGCGGGTGACGTGCCCATCATGCCGTTCGTCGGCGACGTCACCTCCTCGCCGTCGGCCGACTCCAAGGACGCCGTCTACGCCTCCGGCTTCTCGCACGACAACGAACGTGCCGTGCCCGGCCGTTATACCGTCGGGCTGGACTCGGGCGCCACCGCCGACCTGGCCGTGAGCGAGCGTGCCGGCGTGGCCGACTTCAGCTTCCCGGCCGACAAGCCCGCCAACCTGCTCTTCAGGGTGTCCAACTCCCTCAACGGCAGCGAGGACGCGGAGATCGAGATCGACACCGCCCACCGCAAGGTGACCGGCTCGGTCCTCACCGGCGCGTTCTGCGGCCGGCGTGCCAACGGCGGCACCAACAACCGCAAGAGCTACTACCGTCTCTACTTCAGCGCCTCCTTCGACCGCGACTTCGCCTCCACCGGTACCTGGCGCGACAACACCCTCGCACCCGGTGCGACCAGTGGCAGCGGCGGTGAGGGCTACGCCACGGGCGCCGACCGCGCCGGACGGGGCTCCGGCGGGTGGGTCGGGTTCGACACCTCGGCCGACGACGACGTCCGCATGCGCATCGGTATCTCCTACGTCAGCCAGGCCGGGGCCGAGGCCAACCTCCGCAAGGAGATCGCGCCCAGGCAGAGCGTCGACGACGTGGCCCGTGCGGGAGCCGCCGCCTGGGACCGCGAGCTCGCCTCCGTACGGATCGGAGGCGGCAGCGACGCACAGCGCACCTCGTTCTACACCGCGCTGTACCACTCGCTGATGCAGCCGAACCTGATCAGCGACACCGACGGCCGCTACCCCGGGATGGACGGGAAGCCGCACCGCGTGACGCGCGGCCAGAAGGCGCAGTACAGCAACTTCTCCGGCTGGGACCAGTACCGCGCCCAGATCCAGCTGCTCGCGCTCCTCAAGCCCAGGATCGCGGGTGACTTCGCCCAGTCCCTGTACAACTTCGCACGGCAGAACGGCGGGGTCTGGGACCGCTGGGTGCACATCAACGGCGCCACCCACGTCATGACCGGTGACCCCACGGCCGCCACCCTCGCCACGTTCTACGCCATGGGTGTACGCAACTTCGACTACGAGGGAGCCTTCGAGTCGCTGGCCCACCAGGCCACGGTGCCGCACCCCGACGGCCTCTCCGACGCGGGCTGCCCCGGTCAGTGCACCGGGCAGCGCCCCAACCTCGCCCAGTACCTGGAGTCCCACTACGCGGCCCAGGACGTCTGTCACTGCTGGGGCGGCGCGGCGGAGACACTGGAGGACGCGGTCGCCGACGCGGCGCTCGGCCGGTGGGCCCGGCTCCTGGGGCGTGACGAGGAGGCCGCCGCCTTCGAGGAGCGCGGCACCTGGTGGCGCAACGTCTTCAACCCCGAGGCCGGCGACGGCTCCGGCACCACCGGCTACATCCAGGCGCGCAACCTCGACGGTTCCTGGGTGACCCCGTTCAGCCCGGGCAGTGACCGGGGCTTCGCCCAGGGGACCAGCGCCACCTACACCTGGATGGTCCCGCAGGACGTGCAGGGCCTGGCCGAGGCCATGGGCGGCCGGGACGTCGCGGCGAAGCGGCTGGACGCGTTCTTCCACAAGGCGGACGGCTCCTGGTCGGTCAAGGGCGGTGACGCGCTGCGCTACGACCCGACCAACGAGCCGGGCATCCACGCCCCGTGGCTCTACAACGCGCTCGGGCAGCCGTGGAAGACGCAGGAGACCGTACGCGAGATCGTCGGCACGGTGTACGGGACCGGTCCGCGCGGCCTGCCCGGCAACGACGACCTCGGCACGATGTCGGCCTGGTACGTCTTCTCGGCCCTGGGCATCTACCCGCAGACGCCGGGCAGCGCCACCATGCTGCTCGGGGCGCCGCTCTTCCCGTCGGCCGTGCTCGGCCGGCCGCAGGGCGGGGACATCACCATCAGCGCCCCGCAGGCCGATGCGACACATCCGTACATCGACGCGGTGGCGGTCGACGGACGGGCGAGCGACAGGTCGTGGACGGACGCCCGGCTGGTCACCAGGGGAGGTGCGCTGACCTACCGGCTCGCGGACCGGCCCAACACGTCCTGGGCCACCGGACCTGCGGGTCTCCCTCGGTAACACCTCGACAGAGCCCGGACCGGGACCCGGTGGGCGGCGAGACGCCGCCCACCGGGTCCGGCATGCCCGGCGCCGGGCAGGAGCGAGGTCTCGATTTTCTATCGTTGAAAATTCTGCGTGCACGACCGTTGTCAGGTGTTTGGGGCTGTGGCTCAATGTTCGACTATGTGCAGTGCTTCGCGGTTCGGAGCACTCCGGCTTCTTCGACGAGGACGACGCCTTGATACGACAACTAGTCCGCCCCCGCACGTTTTTGAGAACGCTCGCCTGTACGGCGGCGCTGCTGCTTCCTGTCGGGGCCACCCTGGTCCCGACCGCCGCCTCCGCGACTCCCGCCGCCGCTCCCGCCGAAGGGGCCGCCTCGGCACCGGCGTTCGTGAAGGACGACCCGTCCACCGAGCCGCACGGACTCAAGGGCGAGTACTTCGCCATGTCCGCGCCGGGCGCCCGTGACTTCGCCGAGCTCGGCGCCACCGCGCTCGACCCGGAGATCAACTTCCCGGGTCTGACCGGGGCGTTCGAGTCGGCCACCGGCCGGACCGAGCACACCACCGCCCGCTGGACGGGGCAGATCGAGGCTCCGAAGGACGGTGACTACACCTTCTCCGCGATCGGTGACAACGGCTTCCGGCTCTTCATCGACGACAAGCCGGTCATCGACCACTGGGTGCCCGACTGGGACAAGGAGCAGACGAGCGCGCCCGTCGCCCTGAAGGCCGGTGAGAAGCACACCTTCCGGCTGGAGATGTTCCAGGACATCGGCGGGGCCAACATGTTCCTGCGCTGGTCGAGTGCCGGGCTCGCCAAGCAGATCGTGCCCGAGTCCGCCTTCACCCCGCCCGCCGACTTCGAGGTCTACCCGGTCGCGCTGAGCGTCGCCGAGAACGGTCTGAAGCTGCAGGCGACGTTCGACCACGATCTCAGCGGCGTCGAAGGCCTGAAGGACCACCTCGAGGTCGAGGCGGACACGACGCCGATGCCGGTGAAGTCGGTCGTCAGGGCGTCCGACAACCGCAAGGCGCTCGTCGTCACGCTGGACGCGGCCGTCCAGAAGGGCCAGCAGGTCCGGTTCGCGTACGACGGCCAGGGCAGCCTGAAGAACGGTGACGAGGCCGTCCCGGAGATCAGCCGCAGGGCGAAGAACCTCTCCACGCACCGGCTGACCACCCCGTGGGGCGACAAGGTCGACCGCGACCACCCGCTGCCCGAGTACCCCCGGCCGCAGCAGGTCCGCGACGACTGGAAGAACCTCAATGGCCAGTGGGAGTTCGCGGGAGCCGCTGCCGGTGAGCAGCCCGTCTTCGGCAAGAAGCTCGACGAGCGCATCACCGTGCCCTACCCCGTCGAGTCCCAGCTCTCCGGGCTGGAGCGCCACGAAGACCACATGTTCTACCGCAAGCTCGTCACGGTGCCCAAGAGCTGGTCGGTCGGCAAGCGGGGCAGCGACGACCGTCTGAAGCTCAACTTCGGCGCCGTCGACCACCACGCGCGGGTCTGGGTCAACGGCAAGCAGGTCGCCGAGCACACGGGCGGCTACACCGCCTTCAGTGCCGACATCACCGACGCGCTGAAGGGCAGCGGCCCTCAGGAGATCGTCGTCGCGGTCACCGACACCACCGGGGCCGACCAGCCGACGGGCAAGCAGTCCGCGAACCCGAGCGGCATCTTCTACACCGCCTCCTCCGGCATCTGGCAGACCGTCTGGATGGAGCCCGTCGCTCCCGCCGCGGTCGACTCGCTGAAGACGACTCCGGACATCGGCAAGGGCCGTCTCTCGGTGACGGTCAACTCCGAGAACGCGTCGGACTCCGCCAGGGTCACGGCCGTCGCCCGTGACAAGAAGGGCAAGGTCGTCGGGACGGTCACCGGTCCGGCCAACGGTGAGCTGAGCCTCCCCGTCGCCAAGCAGCACCTGTGGACGCCGGACGACCCGTACCTGTACGACCTGGAGGTCACCCTCAAGGACGGCCGTTCCAAGGACACCGTCGACAGCTACTTCGGTATGCGTTCGTTCGGCGTCGCCGAGGTCGGCGGCTACCAGAAGCTCGTGCTCAACGGGAAGCCGTTCTTCTCGCTCGCCCAGCTCGACCAGGGCTTCTACCCCGACGGCCTGAACACGGCGCCCAGCGACAAGGCCCTGGTCTTCGACCTGAAGGCGCAGAAGGACCTCGGCTTCAACTCCGTCCGCAAGCACATCAAGGTGGAGCCGGCCCGCTGGTACTACCACGCCGACCAGCTGGGTCTGCTGGTGTGGCAGGACTTCGTCTCCGGCAACATCACCGGTGAGAAGGGCCAGAAGGCCTTCCTCGACCAGGGTGCCGAGATGATGGAGCAGCTGCACAACTACCCGTCGATCGGTGCCTGGATCGTCTTCAACGAGGGCTGGGGCGAGTGGGACCGGACCGAGACCGGCAAGATCACCGAGAAGGTCCAGGCCGCCGACCCGTCGCGGGTGGTGAGCGCCCACAGCGGTGTCAACTGCTGCAACTCGAAGGGCGACTCCGGCAAGGGCGACATCATCGACCACCACGACTACAACAACACCGACCCGGCCTTCCCGGACGAGACGCGCGCCGCGATCGACGGTGAGCACGGCGGCTTCACCCTGCGCATCCCCGGCCGCATGTGGCCCGGTGCCCCCACCGCGATCTACAGCGGTGTCGCCGACAAGGACGCCCTGACCGCCAAGTACGTCGACAACACCCGCACGTACTACCTGGAGGCGGCCGGCGCCGAGCTGTCCGGCTCCATCTACACCCAGGTGACCGACCTGGAGAACGAGCTCAACGGCCTCTGGACGTACGACCGCCGTGAGATCAAGGTCGACGCCGCCAAGGTGCGGAAGATCAACGAGGAGGTCATCGCGGCCGGAGCCGCAGCGGGCGAGCGCGACGAGGTCAAGGGCGGCGGCGCCTGGTCCCTGGACGAGAACAAGGGCACCACGGCGGCGGACAGCGGCCCGAACCACAAGGACCTCACCCTCTCCGAGGGCACGACCTGGGCGCCGGGCGTCCAGGGTTCGGCGCTTAAGTTCGACGGCGAGGGCCAGTACGCCCAGACCGAAGGGCCGGTCGTCGACACCACCGGCGACTACACCGTCTCGGCCTGGGCGTCGCTGGACGCGCTGCCGGGCAACTACGCCACCGTCGTCAGCCAGGACGGCCGGCGCCAGGAGAACCCGTTCTACCTCCAGTACGGGCAGGGCGGGTTCGCCTTCTCCACCCCGGGTGCCCACCGCGCGCGGCTGGAGATCAAGCCCGAGCTCGGCCAGTGGTACCACCTCGTCGGCGTGCGCAGCGGTGACGAGATCAAGCTGTACGTCGACGGTGAACTCGCCGCCACCGCGGCGGCCGGCACCGCCGACGTGAGCACCGGCGCGCTGTCCGTCGGCCGTGCCAAGTGGGGCGGCTCGAACACCGACTTCTGGAACGGTTCCGTGGACCAGGTGAAGGTGTACGACAAGGCGCTCACCGACCAGGAGGTGACCGCGCTCCACGACGGCGAACAGCCGTAGGGCCCCGGCCCGGGCTACCGCTCCCGGCGGTGCGAGCGACAGCGCCGCACCGCCGGGAGCGCAGGCACGTCCTGACTCCGGATCACACGGGGGTGACGGTGGCTCCGGTGCTCTCCCTGACCAGCACCCGGTGCGGGACGACGACCCGGCGCGCCGGCAGGGCGTCGAGCCGGCCGAGTACACGTTCGGCGAGGCATTGCACCGCGCGCTCGGCGATCTGTTCCCGGTCCGGGGCGATCGTGGAGAGCGACGGGGCGGAGAACCGGCCGTCCTCGATGTCGTCGAACCCCATCAGCGCCAGGTCCTCCGGCACCCGCACGCCCTGTTCGGCCGCCACACGCAGGGCCCCCAGGGCCAGTTCGTCGCTGAAACAGAAGACGGCGTCCGGGCGCTCGGGCAGGAGCAGCAGCTCACGCAGGGCTCGCGCGCCCTCCGCACGGTGCAGATCCGCCACCTCGATCTCGGCCACCGGGCTCAGCCCGGCATCCTCCAGGCCCAGCCGGAAGCCCTCGGCGCGCAGTTCGGCCGTGCCGTGCCCGAGTGCGGACTGGAGCCCGATCGCGGCGACGCGCCGGCGGCCCAGGGAGACCAGGTGCTGGGCGGCGGCTCGCGCCGCCGCCACGTTGTCGAGGGCGACATGGTCGATCGACCCGAGCGGGTCCAGTTCGCCGAGGACGACCAGGGGCAGGCTGCCCGCGAGTGAGGCGAGTTCGGCCGGAGACGTCGACCAGGGGCTGACGATCATTCCGTCCACCTGCTGGCCTTTCGAGCCGTCGAGAAGCCGTTTCTCCAGATCTGCCCGCCCGCCGGTCCGCTCCAGGAGCACCGTCCAGCCGCGCGCCTGGGCCGCGTCGATGAGAAGACCCGTCAGCGCCCCGAAATAGGGGGAGTGGATCTCGGGAACGACCAGTCCGATGAGCCCCGTGCGCCCCTGCCGTAGATTGCGGGCGGCGAGATTGGGGCGGTAGCCCAGCTCCTCCACCGCGGCCATGACCCGCGCACGCGTGTCCGGGGCGACGGCGGCCGTGTTGCTCACGACGTTGGAGACGGTCCGCACGGACACGCCCGCGAGCTCGGCGACGTCCTTGAGTCTCGCGGCCACGGTGCTCCTGTCCTCTGTGCGCGGGGCGGCGGACCGCGCCCTCTGCGCAGTGACCGTAACAGGTGGTGCCCCACTTCGTGCGTCACCACTCTTGCCACGTTGGTTGCAACGTTGCAACATGGGCGGCGGCGCACGTCGCTCCCCGCGGTGGACATCACTGGGGCACGGCTGTCGTGCTCCGCTCCTCCGACGAAAGGACACTCCCATGCATGAGGCCGCTGCCTCCGCCGCTACGGTCCCGCACCCGGACGCGGCTGTCCGGGACCTGTACACGGCCGGGATCACCGCACACCGGGGCGCCTTCGCCCCGGAGTGGGCCGACCGGATGCGGGAGGACATCGACATCGCCTTCGCCGAGGCCCGCGGCCGGGAGGGCGGGGCCGTCGGCAGGGGACCCCACCGCTACTACGTCGAGATCCACCCCGAGCAGTTGCGCGGCTTCGTGGAGCTCGTCGACCACCCGTGGGTCCGGAGCGTGTGCGAGGCCGTCCTCGGCGCCGATTACCGGATCGTCGAGCTGGGCTTCGACGTGCCACTGGCAGGAGCCGTGAACCAGCCCTGGCACCGGGACTTCCCCATGCCGGACGCCACGCGCCACCACCGCAGGCTGACCTCGCTCGCCTTCAACCTCACCGCCGTCGACACGCGCGAGGACATGGGCCCCTTCGAGATCGCGCCGGGTACCCAGTGGGACGACGACGCGCGCTTCGGGCACGCCATGTTCCCGCCCCGCGAGGACTACCCCCGCTACACCGCGCTCGCCGAGCGCAAGTACCCGCAGCGCGGCGACATCTCCGCCCGCTCCGCCCTGACGATCCACCGCGGCACGGCGAACCACTCGCCCGACGCCCGGCCCGTGCTGGTGCTGGGCGTGGACGCCCCGGGCGCGGGCAACGACGCCCAGCACGACATGGCGGTCACGCGGGAGTACTGGGCGTCGCTGCCCGGCCGGGTACGGGCCCATCTGCACTGCCCGGTGGTGGAGGAACTGACCCCCATCGTGCAGAAGCACACCATCGAGGGCCTGGTCATGGGAGACGCCTGACGGGCAGGAGTCCCGCGGCCTGGGCCATGGGGGACGCCTGACGGGCAGGAGTCCCGCGGCCTGGGCCATGGGGGACGCCTGACGGAAGGGGTCCGGCGGCACGGAGGCAACCGGACCCCGGTACTCACCTCACGGTGCCCAGGGTGCCTCCACCGCCCACGTGGTGTCCTCGGTGAAGGTGGCCGCGTTGTCCCAGGCATGACCGCCACCGGGCGTGGCCAGCCACACCTCGGAGCCGATGTGGCGCATGTAGCTGCCCGGCAGATTGGCGCTCGTCAGCCGTACTCCGCCCGGACCGGAGACCGCGCACCAGGTGGCGTCGGCCTTGAAGAGTGCCGAGCCGTCGCTCGCGTCGCGGCGGACACGGAAGTCCCGGTGGCGAAGGTACTCGCCCGGGTAGTTGCGGGACTCGAACGAGTAGCAGTTGCTGTTCGCCAGGCCCGCGACGATCTTCCAGGTGGCGTCGTTCTTCAGCAGCGCGCCGCTGCCGCTGTCGACGACCGCGGTGTAGGCGAGTGCCTCGGAATGGCGCAGGTACTTGGTGGTGTGCCCCGGCGTGGTGACCCGGAGGGACCTGTACTGGCCGGTGGGCAGGGTGACCGGGGGCGCCGGAGTCCTCGATGCCTGGATGAGGGCTTGGTTGGCGGCCTTCACCCGGGCGGTGTCCACCTTGACCACCTGCCGGTCGTAGGTGAGCAGCCCGTTCGCCTCGTTCTCGACGTCGGTGATCTCCGTGTAGACCGAGGCGGAGAGCCCCGCCGGCAGCTGGCCGATCCGGATGGCGTCGAGAAGTCCCACGAAGCGGTTGTTCAGCGCGGCGGTGCTCGCCTGGTCCTCGTAGCTGAAGCCGCCGCCCGGGAACCACTCGTGGCCCGGTACCTTCCATCCCAGCCCGCCGAACTCGCCGAGGACGGCGGCCCGGGTCGCGGTGGGTGCCGTGTTGCCGGGGCCGACGTAGATGTGGTTGTCGACCACGTCACCGTTGCCGCCGTCCACGGAGCCGCAGCAGTTGACCCCGCTCATGTTGTTGACCAGGCGGGACGGGTCGTACGCCTTGACCTCGTTCGCGATCCGCGCCTGGTCGTACTGCGCCCAGCCCTCGTTCTGGTTGACCCACATGACCACCGAGGGCGAGCTGCGGTGCTGGTCGATGATCGCGTGGTACTCCGCCTCCCACTGGGTCCGTGCCGCGCTGTCGGGCGTCTTGCCGGTGTCCATGGCCGGCATGTCCTGCCAGACGAGGAGGCCCAGCTTGTCCGCCCAGTAGAACCAGCGCTGCGGCTCCACCTTGATGTGCTTGCGGACCATGTTGAACCCGAGGTCCTTGTGCGCCTGGAGATCGGACTTCAGCGCGGCGTCGGTGGGAGCCGTGTAGATGCCGTCCGGCCAGTAGCCCTGGTCGAGCGTGCCGGTCTGGAAGACGAACTTCCCGTTGAGGACCGGGCGCAGGATGTTGTCGACCTTCGCCACCGCTATGGACCGCATGCCCGCGTAACTGCCCACCGAGTCCACGACGGCGGTCCCGTCCAGGAGTTCGGCGCGCACATCGTAGAGGAACGGGTCCTCCGGGCTCCACAGCCGCGGGCTCGGGACGGGCACCGAGATCTCGCTGCCGGGCGTTCCGGTCGCCGTGCCCACGACGGTGCCGCCGCTGGACACGGTGACCCGTGCGGTCCGCCCGGCCCCGGAGGCCGCCTGCACCTTCACGCGCAGGGTGCTGTTGCCGAGGTTCGGCGTCATGTCCAGCCGGGTGACGTGCGAGGCCGCGACGGGCTCCAGCCAGACCGTCTGCCAGATGCCCGAAGCCGCGGTGTAGAAGATGCCGCCGCCCGCGTGCGGGTTCACGTCGTTGACGCGCTGCTTGCCGACGGCCTGGCCGCCGGTCTGCGTGGGGTCGTAGACGGAGACGACGACGGTGTTGGTACCGCCGTTCAGCTGGGGTGTGATGTCGTACGAGAACGAGTCGAAGCCGCCCTTGTGGGCGCCGACCTGGGTGCCGTTGACCCAGACCGTGCTCTGCCAGTCGGACGCGCCGAAGTTGAGCACGACGCGGCGGCCGTTCCAGTTCGACGGCACGGTGAAGGTGCGTTTGTACCAGAGCTTGTCGTTCTCGGTGATCTTCCGTTTGATGCCGGAGAGTGAGGACTCCGCGACGAACGGGACCCTGATCTGTTCGGGGAAGGCCGCGGGCTGACCTGCGTCACGGCCGGTCACTGCGAAGTCCCAGATGCCGTTGAGGTTCGTCCAGTCGGGGCGGGTCAGATGCGGGCGGGGATATTCCGGAAGAGGGCTGTCGACGGGCACCTGGTTCGTCCACGGCGTCGTCATCGGGGCCGGCTTCGGTGTCCAGGCGGCGGGTGCGGCGGAGGCCGGGGAGGTGCCGGCTCCCACCAGTGCGGTGGCGAGCAGCGCCAGCAGGCCGGTGCCGGCGGTTAACCGTCTCCACCAGGTGCGAGGGCGTGGTGCGGATGCGGATGTCATTGCGGGATCTCCTCGACGGAGGGAAGGACTTCCCGCGCCGGAGCGGCGCGGGAAGTGTCCATGGGGGTGGCGGGCCCGGCCCTCAGATCAGCTGCCAGAGGTGGTCCGCGGTGCCGTTGTCGTCGTACTGGACGACGTGGGCGCTGTCGGCTGTGGACATGAGGTCCACGCCCAGCACCTTGTCCGAGTTGCGGTTGCGGATGCGGTACCAGCCGTCGCCGTCGGGCACGAGCTGCCAGAGGTGGTCCGCGGTGCCGTTGTCGTCGAACTGGACGGCGTGGGCGCTGTTCGCGGTGGACATGAGATCCACGCCGAGCACCTTCCCGGAGTGCCGGTTGCGGATGCGGTACCAGCCGTCGCCGTCGGGCACCAGCCGCCACAGGTGGTCGGCCGTTCCGGTGTCCCCGAACTGGACGGCGTGGGCGCTGTTCGCGGTCGACATGAGGTCCACCCCCAGCACCTTGCCGGAGTGCCGGTTGCCGATGCGGTACCACCGGTCCGCGAGCCAGGCAGCCGCGTCCGGGTTCGCCGTCGGGAACGACGTGATCCTCAGCCGCGCCGCGCCCATCGGGACGAGGGTGACCTCCTCGACCGGCTCGGCGCTGCGCGCGGGGCTCTGCTGGAGCGGCGCCACCACGTGCTCGTCGTCGGCGCTCCACTCGGGGATGCGGCGGGCGCGTGCCGTCATGACGAGCGGGGTGTTCCCGAGTGTGAAGGGGTTGTCGCCGGGGGTGAGGCGGGTGGAACGGCGGCGCGAGGAGAGGGCCGGGCGGGCCCCGTCCAGGACGAGGCCGTAGTTCCAGGGAGTCGTCGCGTGGACGGCGTACTCCGGGAACTGCTCGGTCCCGCCGATGCGCTCGTACGACTCCCCTATGCGCAGGGAGTACGTGAGGGGCCCGTGGTCCACGCTGACCGAGCCCTTGTTGTCCGTCCAGGTGCGCACGGTGGTCCGCTGCGGGAGGCGCAGCGTGACCTTGTCGCCGTCGGCCCAGGTCCGCTCGATCCGGGTGAAGGCGGGGCCGGCCGGGGCGGTGACCCGCTGACCGTTGACCCGGATGTCCGGCTCGGCGCACCAGGCGGGGACGCGCAGCACCAGGGGGAAGGGCAGCGGGCGCGGGGCCGACAGGGAGAGCGTGACCGTGTCCGTGAAGGGGTAGTCCGTCTCCTCGGTGAAGGTGACCTCCGTGCCGTCGGCGACCTTCGCCGTGACCTCGCAGGCGGCGTACATCGCCGCGGCGAGACCGCCGTCCGGCGTCGCGAGCCAGAGCTCCTCCACGAAGTAGGGCCAGCCCATCCCGTAGTTGTGCGGGCAGCAGCGGTACTGGTCGACGCCGGGCAGGAACGCCTGCATGGCGAATCCGTTCTGGAACTGCCGGTCACGCTTGGGCACGTTGTCGAGGTCGACGCTGTTCGCGCTGGTGACGTAGTGGATCGCCTTTCCCGACGGGTCCAGCGAGGCGGGCAGCGAGTTGAAGGCGAGCTCCTCGCAGCGGTCCGCCCACAGCGGGTCGCCGGTGATCCGGGTGAGCAACTGGTGGCTCGCCATGAACTCCACGATCCCGCAGGTCTCGAAGCCCTGCCGGGGGTCGCCGTGTCCCGGCCGGGCGTTCTCGTCCCCGGCGAAGCCGCCGCCGGGGAACTGGCCGTACAGGGCCATGGCCTTGGCGTACGTCCCGTACGTGTCCCGGGTGTCCTGCGCCGAGCCGCTGCGCAGGGCGTACTGGGCGGGCTCACGGAAGCCCTGTGCGATGTTGACGTTGTGCGGGTCGACCAGGTTGTCGCCCCAGTCGGCGCCGTACCGGTGGATCTTGTCGGCGAGTTCGAGCAGGAACGTGTCGCCGGTGCGGTTGAACAGCCAGTAGACGCTGTCGAGGCCGTCGCCCCAGCGCAGCGCGATCCAGCTGGTGTCGAAGGCCCCGGGGCCCTGCGCGTTCATGTAGCGGAAGAACCTGCTGAGGAACGGGATGATGCGGGTGTCGCCGTCGTACTCCTGCCAGGAGCGCAGTGCCTGGACCAGGGGCAGGAAGGGCCAGAAGTCGGGGCCGCCGTTCAGCGAGGTACGCAGGGACTTCGGGCCGAAGAAACCGTCGGACTGCTGTGTGGTCAGGATCGCGTCGATCCATCTGCGCGTGGCCGCCAGGGCCGTCGCGTCCCCGGTGACGATCGCGAGGTCGGCGTATCCCCTGAGCCAGTAGGGGACCTCCTCCCAGCCTCCCCGGTCGGGGCGGACCCATCCGGAGGCCTGGAAGTCGAGGAAGTGCGAGAACTCCTCGTAGCGGCCGCAGAGCCCGTCCAGCTGGAGCCTGAGCTGGCCGGCGAGCCAGCCGCGGGGGGTGACCTGCCCCGGCGGCAGCCTGAGGAACGCCGTCGGGTGCAGCGGGGCGGCGTTGGGGGAGTAGTGGCCTCCGCGCGCCGGTGCCGCCACGCCGCCGGCGGCGGTCGCCGTGGCGGCCCAGCGGCCCGCCGCGGCGGTCGCGGCGGCGGTGGCCAGAGCGCCGGTCACGAGTTGTCTGCGGTTCAGGGGCATCGTGGGGGCTCCGCTTCTGCTCTGCAGGACAGGGAGGGACGACCGGCCCGGACCGGGCCGCTCGCATCCGAAGGAGGTGCCGCCGCGTCCGGCTGATGGCGCGGCAGCATTCTTCCAACGTTGCAAAATTGATGTCGGCGGTATGACAGCACGCGGTCAAGTCGCTGTCCAGGGGTGGCGCAGCACCTGTTGCCTTGCGGCGTCCCGCCGTGCACGCCGAAGACCCAGGCTGCCGGGTGACACGTTTTGGAAACGCAGCGGCAACTCTCTTGCCGCTTCCGCCGCCTCGCCTATATAACGTTGTAAACCGAGCCGCCGAGAGGCCGCCCAAGGCCCTCATGACCGAGTTTCCGCAGCTGGAAGCGGGGTTGTGAGGGATTCAGCGTCATCCGCCCCCGAGCGGCTGACGTGTCGTCCCGCCATGCCTGACCGCACGCCGAACGGTGTGCCGTCACCTCGCCAAGGAGCGTCCCGCGCATGATGACCCAGCGTCGATCCCGTACCCTCGCCGCGGCCTGCCTGCTCGCCGCCACCGCCACGCTGGCCGTTTCCGGCTGCTCCAAGTCGGAGACCACGAACAGCGCGGGTGGTGACAGCAGCCAGGGCGCACAGGCGGCCAAGTCCCCCGAGGCGGCCTCCGGCCCCGGCTGCTCGCTGCAGAGCTACGGCGCACCCAAGATCGACCTCAAGGACGCGGTGGTCGGCTTCTCCCAGTCGGAGAAGGAGGCCAACCCGTTCCGCATCGCCGAGACCCAGTCCATCAAGGACGAGGCCGCCAAGATCGGTGTCAAGAAGCTGCTCACCACCAACGCGCAGTCGCAGCTGTCCAAGCAGATCAGCGACATCCAGGACATGCTCTCCCAGGGTGCGCAGTTCCTCATCATCGCCCCGCTGAACTCCGACGGCCTGGAGCCCGCGCTCAAGGCCGCCGCGGCGAAGAAGGTCCCCGTCCTCACCATCGACCGCAAGGTCAACTCCAAGGCCTGCGAGGACTACGTGGCCTTCCTCGGCTCGGACTTCGTCGAGCAGGGCAAGCGGGCGGCCGACGCGATGATCAAGGCGACCGGCGGCAAGGGCAAGGTGGCGATCCTCCTCGGCGCCTCCGGCAACAACGTGACCACCGACCGGACCAAGGGCTTCGTCGACCAGATCAAGGCCGAGGCCCCCGGCATCGAGATCGTCGCCCAGCAGACCGGCGAGTTCGCCCGTGACAAGGGCCAGCAGGTCATGGAGCAGCTCATCCAGTCCAAGCCCGAGATCACCGCCGTCTACGCGGAGAACGACGAGATGGGCCTCGGCGCCGTCACCGCGCTGAAGGCCGCCGGCAAGAAGCCCGGCAAGGACGTCAAGATCGTCTCGGTCGACGGCACCCGCAACGCCGTCCAGGCCCTGGTCAACGGTGAGTACAACGCCGTCATCGAGTCCAACCCGCGCTTCGGGCCGCTGGCCTTCGCCACGGCCCAGAAGTTCTACGGCGGCGAGGAGATCCCCGAGAACGTCATCATCTCCGACCGTGCCTACGACGAGACCAACGCCAAGGAATCGCTCGGCGGGGCGTACTGATCCGCGCCTGAACCCACCGGCCCCCGCCGCCGTGGCCGCCCGCTCCGGGCCACGGCGGCTCCGGGCCCTCCCCCTTGGACAGCGGAAGGCCAAGAAGACCCATGGCACCACCCGAAGCAACTCCTCACGCACCTGCGGAGGCCGCCGCCACGGCCTCCGGCGTGCTCGAAGCCCGCTCGGTGAGCAAACGCTTCCCCGGCGTCGTCGCCCTCGACGACGTCTCCTTCACCCTGCGCGCGGGGGAGACCCACGCACTGGTCGGGGAGAACGGCGCGGGCAAGTCCACCCTCATCAAGGTGCTGACCGGCGTGTACCGGCCGGACGGGGGTGAACTGCGGATGGCCGGTGAACCGGTCAGGTTCGCCCGGCCGTTCGAGGCGCAGCAGGCCGGGATCTCCACGATCTACCAGGAAGTCAACCTCGTCCCGCTCATGAGCGTGGCGCGCAACATCTTCCTCGGCCGCGAACCCAGGAACCGCGTCGGACTCATCGACTTCACCCGCATGCACAGGGAGACGAGCGAGCTGCTCGACGGCTTCGGCGTACGCGTCGATCCGCGCCGCCCCCTGCACACCCTCGGCATCGGCACGCAGCAGATGGTCGCCCTCGCCCGGGCCGTGTCCGTCAACGCCCAGGTCGTCATCATGGACGAACCCACCTCCTCGCTCGAACCGCGCGAGGTGGAGACCCTCTTCCGGGTCATCGGCAACCTGCGTGACCAGGGCATCGCCGTCCTCTACGTCAGCCACCGCATGGACGAGCTCTACCGGATCTGCGACCGGGTCACCGTCCTCCGCGACGGCCGCCACATCCACACCGGCGACCTGGCGGACCTCGACCGGATGCAGCTCGTGTCGATGATGCTCGGCCGCGACCTCTCCGAGGTGCGCCGTTCGGGCGTCACCAGCTTCGCCGCCGAGGGCCACGAAGCGGCCCGCACGCCCGTCCTCACCGCGACCGGGCTCACCAGCCGGCTCCAGCTCCACGACATATCCGTGTCGCTGTACGCGGGCGAGGTGCTCGGCCTCGGCGGGCTCCTGGGCTCCGGCCGCAGCGAGACGGCGAAGGCGCTGTCCGGCGCGCTGCCCCTGGACGGGGGCGAAATCGCGGTGGACGGGGTCCCGTTGAAGCGCCTCACCCCGGCCGCCGCCATACGGGCAGGCATCAGCCTGCTGCCCGAGGACCGCAAGGCCGAGGGGATCGTCCCCGGTCTCTCCGTACGCGAGAACATCGTGCTGGCCGCCATGCCCCGTCTCTCCCGGGCCGGTGTCGTCTCGCGCGCGAAGCAGGACCGGATCGTCGACATCTTCATGAAGCGCCTGCGGATCAAGGCGTCGAGCCCCGAGCAGAAGGTGGGCGAGCTCTCCGGAGGCAACCAGCAGAAGGTCCTGCTGGCCCGCTGGCTCTGTCTGGAACCCAAGGTCCTGCTGCTCGACGAACCCACCCGGGGCATCGACGTCGGAGCCAAGGCCGAGGTCCAGAGCCTCATCGACGACCTCGCGCGCGAAGGCCTCGCCGTCCTGCTCATCTCCTCGGACATCGAGGAACTCATCGAGGGCGCCGACCGGATCGTCGTCCTGCGCGGCGGAGCCGTCGCCGGTGAGCTGTCCGGCGACGACGTGGCCGAGGACCGGCTGCTCGAAGTGCTCGCCGACCACGCACCGCAGCCGGCGGACAGGGCCCCGGCCGCCCAGGAGGACCCCCGATGACCCAGACCGCAGTCGCCCCGCCCACGAAGGGCGACACCCCGGACAAGCCCGCGAACCCCCTGGCCAGGCTGCGTGACCCCGCCTGGTACCAGAGGTACGGCGTCTATGTGGCCGTGGCCGTGGTGCTGCTCTTCAACGCACTGTTCACCGACCACTTCATGACCACCGACAACTTCCGTACCCAGCTCGTCCAGGTGGCGCCGATCGTCATCGTCGCCCTGGGCATGGCGCTGGTCATCGGCACCGAGGGCGTCGACCTGTCCGTCGGCTCGACCATGGCGCTCGCCGCCGCGTTCCTCCCTCTCTACCTCGGCTACGGGCTCGTACCGGCCCTCGTCGTCGCGCTGCTGGCAGGCGCGGTCGTCGGAGCGGTCAACGGCGCTCTGGTCTCCCTCGTCGGACTCCAGCCCATCGTCGCCACACTCGCCCTGTTCGTCGGGGGCCGGGGACTGGCCCTGGTCATGGCCGACGGCCAGCTCAAGCAGATCGTCAACCCCGACCTGCTGTCGCTGGGCACCGGCTCCTTCCTCGGCGTACCGCTGGTCGTCCTGATCGCCGGCGTACTGGCCGTCGCCGTCGCCTTCCTGGTGCAGCGCACCACGTTCGGCCGGCAGATCGTCGCCGTCGGAGGCAACCGCCCGGCCGCCGCGCTCGCGGGGCTGCCCGTCAAGCGCGTCCTCATCGGCGTCTACGTGCTCTGCGGAGTGCTCGCCGCGCTCGCCGGAATCCTGGCCACGGCCAGGCTGACCGCGAGCGACCCCTCCTCGCTCGGCACCCTCATGGAACTCTCCGCCATCACGGCGGTCGTGGTCGGCGGCACGCCCCTCAACGGGGGCTCCGTCCGGGTTCTCGGCACCGTGGCGGGCGCCCTGCTGATGCAGCTGCTGCGCGCCACACTCGTCAAGCACGACCTGCCCGACTCCACCGCACAGATCGCCCAGGCGGCCATCATCATCGCCGCCGTCTACGTCGCCCGGGAGCGTCGGTCCCGATGAACGAAACCAAGCCCGTCACCGTCGCCCCGGCCCCGGCCGCGGCACCACGGAAAGCGACCGCGCCCCGCCCCCCGGGCGGACCCGAGCAGAGCGGCCGGCAGCGCGTCACCGAACTCCTGCAACGCCAGGGCGTCCTCGCGGTCCTGCTGACCGTGGTGATCGCCGCCTCGTTCGTCTACCCGACCTTCGCCACCCTGGACAACGCGCGCGGTGTCACCATCCAGGCGTCCTTCCTCGCCGTGGTCGCGCTCGGCATGACGATGGTCATCATCACCGGCGGCATCGACCTGTCCGTCGGATCGGTCTTCGCCCTCGGCGGGGTCCTCGCGGCCTGGGCCTCCCAATGGGGCATCCTCGCCGCCCTGCTGCTGCCACTCCTCGTCTGCGGCGGGATCGGCCTGCTCAACGGGCTGCTGATCGCCCGGGGCAACATGGCGCCGTTCATCGTCACCCTGGCCACCCTGCTGGGAGCGCGCGGCCTGCTCCTGGCCCTCACCGACGAGGGCGCCACCACCTACCTGGTGCCCAAGGGCTCAGCCTTCGGCGAGCTCGGTCAGGGCAGCGTCTGGGGGTTCGGCTACCCGATCCTGATCGCGCTGGTGCTCTTCGGAGCAGGCGGAATCGTCCTCCAGCGCACCTCGTTCGGGCAGACGCTCTTCGCCGTCGGAGGCAGCAGCGACGCGGCCACGCTGATGGGCCTGCCCGTCGCACGGACGAAGATCCTCGTCTACACACTCAGCGGACTGCTCGCCGGACTCGCCGGCGCCCTCAACGCGGCCAGGCTGTCCTCCGGCGTCACCATCGTCGGTGTGGGGATGGAACTCGACGCGATCTCCGCCGTCGTCATCGGCGGCACCCTGCTCATCGGCGGCGCCGGGTCGATCAGCGGCACGCTGTGGGGTGTCCTGCTGCTGGCCGTCATCCAGAACCTGATCAACCAGATCGGCTCGCTCAACTCCTCCTACCAGTCGGTGGTCAGCGGAGGCTTCCTTATCGTTGTCGTGGTGGCCCAGCGCTACCTGGCGCGCAGTCGCAGAAGCACCTGACGACGAGCCGCCCGCCGAGGGCCGGACCACAGACCAAGCCGAGCCGAGCCGAGCCGAACCAAGGAGTGCCGTGGGCGTCAGCCTCAAGGACGTTGCACAACGGGCGGGCGTGTCCATCAAGACCGTGTCGAACGTGGTGAACAACTATCAGCACGTCACACCCGCCATGCGCGCCAGGGTGCAACAGGCGATCGACGAACTCGGCTACCGGCCGAACCTCACCGCCCGCCACCTGCGCAAGGGCCGCACCGGCATCATCGCCCTCGCCGTCCCCGAATTCGGCAACCCGTACTTCGCCGAACTCGCCGGAGCCGTCATCGACGCGGCGGCCCGCCACGACTACACCGTCCTGGTCGACCACACCGCCGGCCTCCGGGAGAAAGAGCTCCTGGTCAGCCAGGGATTCCGGTCGCACGTGATCGACGGCCTCATCCTCAGCCCCATCCACCTGGAGACCGAGGACCTCATGGCGCGCACCGAGACGGCGCCCCTGGTCCTGCTGGGCGAACGCGAGTACGAGGCGCCGTACGACCACATCGCCATCGACAACGTGGCCGCGGCCCGGGCGGCCGTACGTCACCTCGTCGGCCAGGGCAACCGCCGTATCGCCTTCCTCGGTTCACGCACCGGCCGCGAACGTCAGCCCGCGCACCTGCGGCTGCGCGGCTGGCGCGAGGAACTCACCGCAGCCGGGATCGAACCGGACGAATCCCTCGTCGTCGTCACCGACGGCTACGGCCGGGAGGACGGCGCCACCGCGATGGCCGAGCTCCTGGACCGGGGAGAGCGCCCCGACGCCGTCTTCGCCTACAACGACCTCATCGCGATCGGCGCGATGCGGACCATCGGTGAACGCGGACTGCGCATCCCCGAGGACATCGCCGTCGTCGGCTTCGACGACATCGAGGAGTGCCGCTACACCTCCACCACACTCACCACCATCGCCCCGGACAAGGAGGCCATCGCCCGTCTCGCCGTCGACAGCCTCGTCGAACGGCTCTCGGGCGAAGCCGTGAAGGAACCCCGCAGGCCACGCCCCGGCTACCGCCTCGTCGTCCGCGAATCCACCACGCCCGGGCCCCACTCCGGCCCCACAGAGGATCTCTGATGCCGCGCCCCACCGTGCACAGCACCCCCTTCGGCTCCGTCCAGGGGACACCGACCCGCCTGTGGACCCTCGACAGCGGTACGGGAGTCCAGGCCGACGTGATCACCTACGGGGCCTCCCTGCACCGCCTCGACGTCCCCGACACCACGGGCACCACCGCCTCCGTCGTCCGTTCGCTCGCGACCCTCGACGACTACACGGCCAAGCACCCGTACTTCGGCGCGATCGTGGGCCGTTACGCCAACCGCATCGCGCACGGCCGCTTCACCCTCGACGGGACCGAGCACCACATCCCCGCCAACGACCGCGGCCACGCCCTGCACGGCGGGCCAGACGGTTTCCACACCAGGATCTGGGACGCCACCCCGGAACACACTGACGACAGCGTCTCCGTCCGGCTCACCCTGCACAGCCCCGACGGTGACATGGGCTTCCCCGGGGCGCTGGACAGCACCGTCACCTACACCCTCGACACCGCCGGCACTCTGGCCATCGACTACACCTGCGCCACCGACCGGCCCACGGTCGTCAACCTCACCAACCACGCCTATTTCGACCTGGCCGGCCACGGAGACGTCCTCGGGCACAGCCTGGAGGTCGACGCCGATACCTATCTGCCGGTCGACGGGGAGGGCATACCCCTGGGTCCCCAGGACGAGGTCAGGGGCACCCCTTTCGATCTCACGACCCCCCGCGTCCTGGGCGAACGCCTCGGCCACGACGACGAACAACTGCGTGGCGCGGGCGGCTTCGACCACTCCTGGGTCCTGCGGGACTCCGGCGGCGTTCTCCGCCGCGCCGCTCGGCTCACCGCTCCGGACTCCGCCCGGGTCATGGAGGTGTGGACGACGGAGCCGGGCATCCAGGTCTACACCGCCAACCAGCTCGACGGCTCCTTCACGGATGCCACCGGCCGCCGTCACGAACGGCACGGTTCGGTCTGCCTGGAGACCCAGCACCTGCCCGACTCGCCCAACCGGCCCGAACTGCCCAGCACCGTGCTGCGCCCCGGCGACAACGCCCACAGCCGCACCGAACTGCGCTTCCCGCACCTGAGGAGTCAGAGACCATCTCATTTGGCGAGTCTGCGGTAGCAGATGAGGGTGCAGGCGATGCTGGTGAAGGCCAGGAAGTGGTCGCCGCCGGCGGAGCAGGTGGGCACGACAGCGGCGCGCCCGGGTTCCGGCCGCGCCGCTGACGAGCTGTGGTCAGCCCTCGGGGGAGCCCCCCGGGTCAGTGGAGCTTGTTGACGGCGGTCTTCGTCGTGGTGCGGAAGGCGGTCAGCGGGGCGTCCTCGAGGTCGCCCATCTGGCCCCAGCGGACGAGGGTGACGGTGCGGCCGTCGCGGCCGACGGAGAACAGGTGGATGTCGGAGATGCCGATCTGCGGGTCGGCGGTGTCCAGGCTGTAGACCCAGGCGCCCTCCTCGACGGCGAGCTTGCCGTGGGAGGCGCTGACGGCCTGCAGGCCCGGGTTCTGCTGCTCCAGCAGGGGGCCGCAGCCGGCGAGGGCCCCGCGGAGGGTGTCGACCAGCTTCACGGCGTCGGCCTCGGTACGGGCGACGGTGGTGACCTGGACGCCGTTGGTGTCGAGCTCGGTGCTGAACTCGCGGTAGCGGGTGTTCTGCGCCGGGATCTTGTACGGGGCGCAGAGGACGCCGCCGTTCTCCGGGACGCCGGTGAAGACCTGGGTGGCGGTCCACGGTGTCGACGACGGCGGCATCTGGGAGGCGGCGAGGAAGGCGGGCTGGGCAGCGGCCTGCGCCGGGGCTGTGGCGAGGGCCGCGAGGCCCAGTGCGGCAGCGGCTGCGGTGGCGAGTGCGGTGCGGAGCTTGTTCATGGTGGTGGATCCCCCGTCGGGTCGTTCGTCCGGTCAGTGCTCAACCAGCGTGGGGCCTGCGCCCGCCGGCTGCAACGATCACGCGCCCACCAGCCGTCCCGGAACCATTCCACCCCCGCTGACGTGCAAGGACGTGAAGGGTGGGACGCAGGGTCGAGGGGGATGGAATGCCGAAGGACGCCGCCGTCGAGGAGTTCGCGGGGCTCGTGCGCGCGCTGAAGGCGCGGGACGGGAGGAGTTACGAGGCGCTGGGCCGGCGGCTGAGCGTCAGCGCGTCCACCCTCCACCGCTACTGCTCGGGCGCGACCGTCCCGGAGGAGTTCGCCGTGGTCGACCGCCTCGCCCTGCTGTGCGGGGCGGACGAGGAGGAACGGCGGGCCCTGGAGGCGGCCTGGACGGAGGCGGACCGCGCCCGCAGCCGAGCGGCCTCGCCCGCGCCCACGCCTGTGCCGGCCGTGTCGGCCGCGCCGGAATCGAACCTGGACCCGTCCGCGCCGGAACCGGGCCCCGGCCCCGCCCCGGACCCGACCGCCCCGCACCCGTCCGCCGCGGATCTGTCCGCGCCGGAGGCGCCCCGCGCCCGCCCGCGTCGTGGCGCCCCCGCTCTCCTCCTCGTCGCCGCCGCCGCCGTCGCCCTCGTCGTGCTCGCCCTCGCCGCCGCCGCCCTGCTCGGCCACCCCGCCCGTACGGCTTCCGCCCCCGCTTCCACCGCTCCGGGGCGGACCGCGGCCCCGCTCCCCTTCACCTGGAGCCTCGGTTCCCAGCTCTGGGAGGGCGGCTGCGGGCACACCTACCTCGTGGACCGGGCTTTTTGCGCGGTCGCCCCGCCGCCGGTCGCGGCCGACTCCGGGGCGTGGGCCGGGACGCACGGTGCCGTGCACGGCGGGGAGGCGCTGGTGAGGATCACGGTCCAGGGCCGGTCGCCGTCCGACGCCGTCGTCCTCCATGCGCTGCACGTGCGCGTGGTCGACCGCGCCGCGCCGCTGCCGTGGAACGCGTACCGGATGGACAGCGGCTGTGGCGGCGCCGTCACCCCGCGCCACTTCGCCGTGGACCTCGACCGGCCGCGCCCACTCGCGAGGCCCGTCGACGGCCTTGACGCCTCCGGTGCCGAGGTCCGGAAGATCCCGGCCGTCTCGTTCCCGTACAAGGTCACCTCCTCCGACCCCGAGGAGCTGCTGGTCTCCGCGCGGACGGCGGGCTGCGACTGCCGCTGGTACCTGGAGCTGGAGTGGAGCGCCGGGGGCCGTACGGGGACGGTGCGGATCACGGACAGCGGGAAGCCGTTCCGCACGAGCGGGACCACGGGGAGGCCGGCGTACGTACACGACTCCGCCGAAGGGCGCTGGATCACAGACTCGGACTCCGGACAGACCGAGTGACCGATGAGTAACTTCGACGGACATAGGCTGATCAAACGCTCACTTAATCGATTGCCGCCCCGCACGGCCGGCTGCTGTAATCCCTCGACCAGCTGATCCACCAGGGAGATGTCCATGCGCCGAGCTTCTGTGTCCACCCAGACAGGAATTCACACCTATCTCGAGGACCTGAAGCTCAGTGCACACATTGAACCTAGGAATTCTGGCGCATGTCGACGCCGGTAAGACGAGCCTGACCGAGCGGCTGCTCCATGTCGCCGGAGTCATCGACACGGTCGGCAGCGTCGACGACGGCAGCACGCGGACCGACTCGCTCGCCCTGGAACGGCAGCGCGGAATCACCATCAAGTCCGCCGTCGTGTCCTTCGCCGTCGACGGCGTCACCGTCAACCTCATCGACACCCCCGGCCACCCGGACTTCATCGCCGAGGTGGAACGGGTCCTCGGCGTGCTCGACGGGGCCGTCCTCGTCGTCTCCGCCGTGGAAGGCGTGCAGGCACAGACCCGGATCCTGATGCGAGCCCTGCGCCGGCTGCGCATCCCCACCCTCGTGTTCGTGAACAAGACCGACCGCACGGGCGCCCGTCACGGGGGCGTCCTGGCGGAGCTCGCCAGGCGGCTCTCCCCGGCCGTCGTCGCCATGGGACGGCCCGAGGGCCTGGGCACCCGGAACGCCCGCACCAGGCAGTTCACCGCCGGGGACCGCGACTTCGTCACCGCGCTGACCGATCTGCTCACCACGCACGACGACGAACTCCTCGCGGCGTGCGTCGAGGACGGGGTGGCCGTCCCGTACGCACGGCTCCGCGCCCGGCTCGCGGCACAGACCCGGCAGGCGCTGGTGCACCCCGTGTACTTCGGCTCGGCGGCCACGGGCGTCGGCATCGCCGAACTGATCACCGGTATCACCGAGTTCCTCCCCGCCACAGGCCAGGACACCGAGGGCCCCGCTTCCGGCGCGGTCTTCAAGGTCGAGCGGAGCCCGGTGGGCGAGAAGATCGCGTACGCCCGCATGTTCTCCGGGACGGTGCGGACCCGAGAACGCGTCCGGCTGCGGGGTGAGGGCGACGAGGAGATCCGCGAGGGCAAGATCTCCGCCATCACCGTCTTCGACAGCGGAACGGACGTGCGGGAGCCCTCGCTTCCCGCCGGCCGCATCGGCAGGCTGCGGGGCCTCCACACCGTCCGCATCGGGGACAGGATCGGGGAATCCGGGGGAGCGCCGCCACGCGCCCACTTCGCGCCGCCGACCCTGGAGACGGTGGTCACTCCCCTCCGCCACCAGGACGAGGGTGTCCTGCACCAGGCGCTCGGACACCTGGCGGAACAGGACCCGCTGATCGGTGTGCGCACCGACGCCGTCAGGCAGGAGGTGTCCCTCTCGCTCTACGGCGAGGTGCAGAAGGAAGTCATCCAGGCGACCCTGGCCGACGAGTACGGCATCGAGGTCGGCTTCCGGGAGACGACGACCATCTGCCTGGAACGGCCCACGGGGACGGGCGCGGCCGTCGAATTCATCGACAAGGAGCCGAATCCCTTTCTCGCCACCGTGGGGCTCCGGGTGGAGCCCGCCGCATTCGGCAGCGGGGTCGAGTTCCGCCGTGAGGTGGAGCTGGGTTCCATGCCTTTCTCCCTGATGAGGGCGGTGGAGGACACGGTGCTGGAAACACTTGCCGAGGGAATTCACGGATGGCGGGTCACCGACTGCGTGGTCACCATGACGCATTCCGGTTACTGGCCCCGGCAGAGCCATGCGCACGCCGTCTTCGACAAGAGCATGTCCAGTACGGCGGGGGACTTCAGGAATCTGACCCCGCTGGTCCTGATGGCCGCGCTCGAGGCGGCCGGGACCACGGTGTACGAACCCATGCACAGCTTCCGCGCCGAGATTCCGGCCGACGCCCTCAGCCCACTGGTGCCCGCCCTCGTCAAGCTGCGCGCCGTCCCGGGAACGCCGGTGACCGAGGGGAGCGTCTGCGTCCTGGAGGGGGAGGTCCCGGCCGCGCGGGTGCACGCGCTCCAGCGGCTGCTGCCCGGGCTGACGCGGGGCGAAGGGGTGGTGGAAACCTCCTTCGAGCGCTACCGGCCGGTCGAGGGCGCCGTTCCGCACAGGCCCCGGACCGACCGGGACCCGCGGAACCGCAAGGAGTACCTCCTGCGCACCCTGCGCCGGGTCGGCGGGGGACAGGACCTCGCGCCCGGATCGGGCAGGGCCTGATCCGGACGTGAGGCCCCGGTGTGACGGACCCGCGAGCGGCGCGTCCGTCACACCCCCGGCTCACTTCAGATACGGACCCGCCGTCCCGATCTTCCCCGGAGCCGCGTTCCTGCCGCCGAGGTCGAGGACGTAGACCCGCAGATTGCCCTTGCCCGGTGCCGGGACGGCGAGGGTGCCGCCCGTCACCACCTGGGTGTCCCCGGTGACCGCGTCCTTGTAGGTGCCGTTGGGGATGCCCGTGTACGTGGCGCTGCCCGTGACCGTCACCAGCGCGAAGCTGTCGGTGCCGCTCGCCGCGTCGGTGTAGCGGCGCTTGTACGCCATCGAGCCGGAGATGCCCACGGTGGAGTACTGCCCCATCTGGAGGGCCGGGACAGCGCGGCGGATCTGGTTGAGCCGCTGCACGTGCTTGACCAGCGGCTTCGACAGGGTGTCGGCTACCGCGCCGGTCGCGGACTCCACCGTGCCGAAGCCCGACGCCTTGACGTCACCGGCGAGATGGGCCCCGTAGTACGCCCGTCCCGTCGTCGCCAGCGGGCAGCTGGGCCCACAGTCGATCTTCTTCCCGGCCTGGAACTCGATCTCGGAGCCGTAGTAGAGCGTGGGGATGCCCCGGAAGGTCCACATCAGCGACATGTTCTCGGCCCAGGCGTCGGTCCCGCCCGCGTAACGCTCGCTGCTCTTGTTGGGGCCGTAGTCGTGACTGTCGACGTACACCACGTTGTACGTGGCGTCGTTGTAACTGTCGTCGGAGTCCTTGCCGTTGTTGTACGCGTTGCCTGCGTCACCGAAGTTCATGTGCATGCGCATGTCGATGACGTTCATTCCGGAGAACTTGCTGTGGTCCGGGGTGTGGTAGGCGTTCCCGTTCAGGAAGGCGTTGGTGGACGTCGGCTGGGACCCGGTGCCCTGTTGCTGCTCGTAGTCGTACATCTCCAGCGCGGCCTTCTCGTCGTCCGCGCTGTACTCCTTGCGCTCCTTCCAGGTGTAGAACTGCGCCGAGTGGTTCACCGAACCACGGTTCCACTTGTCGTTGACGAAGGCCGCCACCTCGCCGAACACGAAGAAGTTCTTCGCGGCCTCGGCCCCGAACTGCTGGGTGACCCGTTCCTGGATGGCCGGCAGGAAGCGGCGGTTCCAGGTGGTGCGGGGGATGTGCACGGCGGTGTCGACCCGGAAGCCGTCGACCCCCATGTCGATGTACTTGTCGTAGGCGCCGATCAGATAGTTCTGCACGGGCGCGCTCTCGGTGTTGAAGTCGGCGAGGTCCTCGTGCAGCCAGCAGCTGCGCGAGTCCTCACCCTCCCAGTTGCCGATCCAGCACTTGTGGTAGTACGCCTTCGGGAACATGCCCGAAGTAGGGTTCGGCCACTGGCAGTTGTAGATGCGGTAGCCCTCCGGGGAGGTGGCCCCGGAGGGGGTCCCCCAGTTGACGCAGGTGTTGCCCGACGGCTCGGCCGTGGACCAGAGGTCGCCGTTGTAGTACGACTTCCCGGACTTGGTCTCGACGGTCAGGCCGTCGTACTCGAAGCCCTCGTTCTTCTCGTCGTAGTACCAGCTCCACTGCGCGTCGCGGACCCCGTAGACCGTGGGCGTGAACAGGCCCTTGGCGCCCCAGCGCGAGGAGTGGTTGTAGACGACGTCCTGGTAGATCTTCATGCCCTTGGCGTGCGCCGCGTCGATGAGGTCCTGGTAGGAGGCGCCGGCGGACTCAAGCCGGGAGTCGACCTCGTAGAAGTCGTAGCCGTGGTAGCCGTGGTAGTCGTAGTCCGACCGGTTGAGCACGACCGGCGTGATCCAGATCGCCGACATCCCGAGGCCCTTGATGTAGTCGAGTTTTTCGACCAGGCCCTTGAAGTCGCCCCGGAACATGGGGTCGTCGTTGGCCGCGTTGCCCGACTTCGTGTGCTGGCTGCCGCCCCGGTTGTTCGTGGTGTCACCGTCGTTGAAGCGGGCGGTGAGCACGAAGTAGATCGGGTCCTTGCGGGGGTCGGTGCCCAGCGGCCTGCCGGAGGCGGGGGCGGTGGGCTTCTCTCCGGTGGTCGCGGTCGCAGCGGCCGACGCGGCCGACACGTTCCCGGCCGCGTCCACGGCCTTGACGGTGTAGCTGTACGCCGTCTTCGCCTCCAGGCCGGTGTCGGAGAAGACGGTGGAACCGATGTCGGTCACCACCGTGCCCTTGGTGCCGCCCGTACGTGTGACCTGGTACTTCGTCACGCCACGGTCATCGGTGGAGGGTTCCCAGGTCAGTACGACGGAGACGCCGTCGGCGCTCGCGGCGACCTTCGTGGGGGCGCTGGGCGCCTGGGTGTCCGGGGCGGCGGCCTCGCACGGATCCTCGGCGTCGGCGGTGACCTTCCCGCCCTTCACCGTGGACAGCCCGTCAGGGACCGTGTAGTTGCTGCCGCCGTTGTTGTCCCAGACCCCGTTGCCGTTGTTGAAGGTGGCCAGCATGGAGGTGGCGGTCCCGAGGTCCACGGACCTCTTCACCCAGCCGGTGCAGGCGGCTTCCATGCCCAGGCCGGGCACGGTGGTCCAGGCCCCACCGGCCGGCTGGTAGTGCAGGTTGGTGGTCGTCCAGCCGGTGGTCGCGGTCGAGTAGTAGACCGAGGCGGTGTGCGCCTCGCCGGGCTCCGGCTCCGTCCCCGAGTCCGCGCAGGGGTCGCTGTGGGCCACCACCCCGTCCTTGACGGTGATGGTGCCGGTGCCCAGGTCGTAGTTGTTGCCGGCGTTGTTGTCCCAGACGCCGGAGCCGTCGTTGAAGGTCGCGGCCAGGCCGGAGGCACTGCCCAGGCTGACGGTCAGCTTCACCCAGTCCGTACAGGCGGCCTCCATGGCAACGCCGGGCACGGCCGTCCAGGAGCCGCCGTCCGGAGCGTAGTGCAGCCGGTACGCGGACCAGTTCTTGGTCTTGGTGTAGTAGAAGATCGTGGCGGTGGACTCCGAGGCGGCGGCCGGGACTGTTGACCCCGTGCCCGGGGGCTCGGCCGACGGGGTCAGGAGTCCCGTCAGGACCAGGGCCGCCACGGCCGCCGCTGACAGGCGTCCGAGCAGCCGAAAAGGCGTGCGTCTCATTGGTGTGTCTCCAGGGGAGGGCCGCAGGCGGGGGACCGCGGCTGCCGACAGCACAGCCGTTCCGGGAGCGGCTGCGAGGATCCCGCCGGGGAACCCGGACGCGCCTCAGGGTTCGGGCGAGCAGTGCGCCCTGACAGAAATTCCTGTCAGAACCTTGCTGCAATCTCTTGCAGGACGGAAGTTACCTGGGCATGACAGCTCCGTAAAGAGCCTGCGCACACTGTCGCCGGTGAGGAATGCGGTACGGCGCCGGAGCGTTCGGGCGTTCATGACCTTTTCCGTCGATGTCACCGTCCGGGGCTACGAGCTCGACACCCAGGGCCATCTCAACCAGGCCGTCTACCTCCAGTACGCGGAGCACGCCCGGTGGGAACTGCTGCGCGAGGCGGGGCTGCCGCAGGAGAAGCTGCTGGCCCATGGAATCGGTCCCGTGCAGCTGGAGGTGACGGTCACCTACCTGCGCGAGCTGCGCGGCGGAGACAGAGTGCGCGTCAGCTGCGAACTCCTGCACGGTTCCGGGAAGACCTTCGAGGTGCGACAGCAGATCGTCAAGGAGGACGGCACCGTGGCCGCGGAGATCCGGGGCGTGGGCGGCATCCTCGACCTGACGGCCCGCCGGCTGATCGCCGACCCTGCCGGGCGGTTCGCCTCGCTGGCGGACAAACCGGAGCTGCTGGGCGTCCGGGCCGACTGACGGGACGTCACGGACTGCTGCCGCGCCGCCCGGAGCCCCGGGATCACCGGACTGCCCAGGTCCGCCTGTCCTGGGCCGTGCCGACAGGGTCGCTCGGGCCGTGCCGACGGGGGCCTCTCGGGTCCGCCCGTCCCGGGCCGTGGCGGCGGCGGGGCCGCACCCGGTCAGCGCACCGGCTCTCCCGCTGCCAGCCTCGCCGTCACCCGCGCGAGGCGGGCGGCTCTCACCTCCGGCGTACGCGCCGTCAGTAGCTGGAGCAGCACGAGGTACCGGTCCGACCTGCTGAGCTGCCCGAAGCGTTCGGCTGCTCCGGGATCGGCGGCCAGGGCTGCCTCCAGGTCGTCGGGCACGGTGGCCCGGCTCTGCGAGGGGTACGCCGCCGCCCAGCGGCCGTCCTCCTGCGCCGCCCGCACCTCGGCGAGACCGGACTCCCGCATCCTGCCGTCCGCCGTCAGCGCCTCGACCTTGCCCACGTTGACGAGGGACCAGTTGCTGCCGCGGCGGCGCGGCGAGATCCTCTGCAGGTAGTACGTCTCGTCCAGCGATCTGCGCTGACCGTCGATCCACCCGTGGCAGAGCGCCACGTCGATGACCTCGGACGCGGTGACGGACGGGATGCCCGACCCCTTCTTGGCGATCTTCAGCCAGAGTTCGGTGTGCTCCGCGTGATGTCTCTCCAGCCAGTCATCCAGCAGGGCTGCCCGCTCGAAAAGACGCGCCTGCGGGCCCGCGCCGCCGTCGTCCGTCTCCCGGATCCGTGCCATCGCGGTGCCCGTCCTTGTCGCCGATGAGGTCATGCCTCCACGCTAGGAGGCCAAGAGGACAGTTTCCGTCCTGTATCGCCGCTGAATGCTGACCACTGATCGACGGCCCGGTCGCACGGCGGGCCCGCGTCGTCGCAGGGCGCACAGCACCCGGCGGGCGCGCCCCGTCCCGGGCGCGCCTCACCCGTGGGCGCACGTCACGCCGAGGGCGGCGGGGCCGTGCTGGACCGGACGATCAGCCGCGTAGGTACCAGGGTGGTGCCCCGTTCCGTCGACTCGTTGCGGATCTGTCGCAGGACGCCGTCCACGCACAGCCGGCCGATCTCGGCGAAGTCCTGGTGGACCGTCGTCAGGGGCGGAAGGAACGAGGCGGAGTCGGCGATGTCGTCGAAGCCGACGACGCTGACGTCCTCCGGTACGCGCCTGCCCTGCTCCTGCAGCGCCCGGAGGACGCCCAGCGCCATCTGGTCGTTGGCCGCGAAGACCGCCGTACAGGAGGGATCGGCCGCCAGGGCGAGACCGGCGCGGTATCCCGAAGCCGCCGACCAGTCGCCCCCCACCGGCGGCGGAACCGGACACCCCGCCTCCTCGAGGGTCTGCTGCCAGGCATGTGCGCGGCGCTGGGCGGCGAAGGACTCCGCCGGGCCGGCGACATGCACCACGGTGCGGTGCCCGAGGTCGAGCAGGTGCCGCACCGCCGCCCTGGCGCCGCCCGACTGGTCGGTGTCCACGACGCTGTAGCGGTCGCCCGCGTCGGAGTCCGCCACCACCACGTGTGTGTGGGGCGGCAGGGAGATCGCGGCGTCGAGAAGGCGGACTTCCATGATCACGATGATCCCGTCCACGACCTGCTCGCCGAGCACGGTCACGGCCCCTCGGACCCCCGTGCTGGTGGGCGTCGCCACGGGCAGCAGGGTGATGGCGTAGCCCTCGTCCGCCGCGGAGGCTGAAATCGCCTCCAGCGTGCGGACGTTGCCCGTCGTGGCCAGGGTGAACAGGATGACGCCCAGGGTGCGGAACTTCCCGCTCTTGAGCGCGCGGGCGGCGCTGTTGGGTCGGTAGTTCAGCTCCTTCATGGCGGTGAGGACGCGTTCGCGGGTCTCCTCGGAGACCACCGCGTGACCGTTGGAGACGCGGGAGACCGTCTGCGAGGAGACGCCGGCCAGGCGCGCGACATCGGCCATCGAGGCCTCCTTGCGAGGAGGGCGCTCCATGGCCTGTTCCTGTCCGTGCACTTCCTCAGCCTCCGTCGTGGTCGCGTGAGCCTTTCGCCGTCCGGGGCGCTGTTCCGGCCGCGCCGGGCCGTGTTCCACCCGCGAGTGTCCTTCGGTGGTGTCCCTGTCGGTACCCACGCTGTCCGGCCGCGCGTATGGCTCGTGTCGCGTGCGGACCGCGGGTTCGGGTCACCGGCATTTCTACCACCCCGGAGAGGTGCCGTCGGCACATGGTCAGCCGCGCGTCGCGGTGGACGCGGGCCCGGCGGGGGAGCGGAGTCCAACTCGTCACCGTGACAGGCGATCCGAGCCTTGACCGGGGGAGGAAGAGGCGTGTAGACATCACCTCACCGATAAATGTTTACGTAAACATCAGCACGTTCACGTGGGCATCGGCACCCTCAAGCACAGCGCCTCCACGATGTCCGGTGTCTCCATCCGGCCGGGGCCATGCTCACCGCCGGATCAACAGGAGTACCCATGACGGCCGTTACGCCGCTCACGACCGGACGCCGCCCACCAGCCGGAAGATCACGCTCCGGGCGAGGGCGGGTCGGGTGGCTCTTCGTGGGGCCTTTCATGGCTGTCTTCGCCCTGGTGTTCCTCGCTCCGATCGCCTACTCGCTGTATCTGAGCTTCTTCCGGGACCAGTTGATCGGCGGTACGTCCTTCGTCGGCCTGGACAACTTCCAGCGGGCCTTCCAGGACGACCAGTTCTGGGACGCCGTGGGCCGCGTGGCCCTGTTCCTCGTGGTGCAGGTGCCCGTCATGCTCGGCCTGGCGCTGCTCGTAGCCCTGGCGCTCGACAGCGGCAGGCTGTACGGCAAGAGCTTCTTCCGCATATCGATCTTCCTGCCCTACGCCGTACCCGCCGTCGTCGCCACCCTGATGTGGGGCTTCATCTACGGCACGCGCTTCGGGCTGGTCGCGAACATCAACGACGCCCTCGGCGTGACGTTGCCCGACCCGCTCTCCCCGTCCCTGGTGCTGGCCAGCATCGGCAACATCGTCACCTGGGAGTTCATCGGCTACAACATGCTGATCTTCTACTCGGCCCTGCGCGTCATCCCCAAGTCCCTCTACGAGGCGGCCGAGATCGACGGAGCCGGCCAGTGGCGGATCGTCACCGCGGTCAAGATCCCCGCCATCCGGGGGGCGCTGGTGATCGCGACGATCTTCTCGGTGATCGGCAGCTTCCAGCTCTTCAACGAGCCGAGCATCCTGCAGAACCTTGCTCCGAACGCCATCACGACGTACTTCACGCCGAATCTCTACACCTTCTCGCTGTCCTTCTCCGGCCGGCAGCAGAACTACGCGGCCACTGTCTCCCTCGTCATGGGTGTGGTCACGATGATCATCGCGTACGCGGTCCAGCTGCGCGGCATGCGAAAGGAGGCGTGAGCGATGACCGCCCCTTCCTTCACCGCCGGCCAGACGTCCCGGCGATCCACGCACCGTGCCCCGGCCCGCCTGCGCGCCACCCGCAGGCGCCACTCGCCCGGCCGGCCGCGCCGCAGCGTGCTGCTCACCGCGCTGATGGGTCTCACCACCGTCTACGCGCTGCTGCCCCTCGCCTGGCTCCTCATCAACGCGACCAAGACGCAGAAGAGCCTGCTGGACTCCTTCGGGCTCTGGTTCAGCGGGGACTTCGCGCTCTGGGACAACATCACGCAGACACTCACCTACGACGACGGCATCTTCGTCCGGTGGCTCCTCAACACCCTGCTCTACGTGGTCGTGGGCGCCGGTGGCGCCACCTTCCTCGCGGTGCTCGGCGGATACGGCCTGGCCAAGTTCGACTTCACGGGCAAGCGCGCCGTCTTCGCCACCGTCATCGGCGCGGTGGCCGTGCCCGCGACCGCGCTGGCCGTGCCCACCTTCCTCATGTTCAGCAAGATGGGCCTCACCGACACACCGTGGGCCGTCATCATCCCGTCCCTTATCTCCCCGTTCGGGCTCTACCTCATGTGGGTGTTCGCCGCGGAGGCAATACCTACCGAACTGCTCGAAGCGGCGCGGGTGGACGGCTCGGGGGAACTGCGGACGTTCTTCACGGTCGCACTGCCGCTGCTGACGCCGGGCATCGTGACGGTGCTGCTCTTCACCATGGTGCAGACCTGGAACAACTACTTCCTGCCTCTCATCATGATCAAGAATCCCGACTGGTACCCGCTGACGCTCGGACTGGACGCCTGGAACGAGCAGGCCTCCACCGCGGGCGGCCAGCCGGTCTTCAACCTGGTCATCACCGGCTCCCTGCTGACCATCGTGCCGCTGATCATCGCCTTCCTGCTGCTCCAGCGCTACTGGCAGTCCGGACTGGCGGCGGGCAGCGTCAAGGGGTGACGCGCACGCGCCCCCGGCCCCCGTGCCTCCCGACCGGATCCCCCCGGCCCCCGGTACGCACGGCGTTCCACCCCCCATTACCCCCGCACCACGCGGTGCGGACGCTCGACGGTTCGTGAACCACCCTCACCACAACGGAGTGAAGCGATATGAGAACCATGACCAGACGCGCGATGCGCGGCGTGGGCCTGCTGTGCGCGGCTGCGCTGAGCCTGACCGCGTGCGGGTCCTCCGACGAGCCCGCCTCGGACAAGGCGGTGACGGGCGGTGAACTCCGTGCGGCCCTCAAGAAGGGCGGATCGATCACGGTGTGGGCGTGGGAGCCGACCCTGAAGCAGGTCGTCAGCGACTTCGAGAAGGAGTACCCGAAGGTCAAGGTCAAGCTGGTCAACGCCGGTACGGGCAACGACCAGTACACCGCCCTGCAGAACGCCGTGCAGGCCGGGTCCGGCGTGCCCGACGTCGCACAGATCGAGTACTACGCCCTCGGGCAGTTCGCCCTCGGCAAGTCCCTGGAGGACCTCGGCCGCTACGGCGCGAAGGACTTCAAGAACGACTACTCCCCGGGACCGTGGAACTCGGTCACCGTGGACGACGGCGTGTACGCCCTGCCCATGGACTCGGGCCCGATGGCGCTCTTCTACAACAAGAAGGTCCTGGACAAGCACCAGATCGCCACGCCCACCACCTGGGACGAGTACCTCGAGGCGGCGCGCGCCCTGCACGCCGCGGACCCGAAGGCGTACATAGCCAACGACACGGGTGACGCGGGGTTCACGACCAGCATGATCTGGCAGGCCGGCGGCACCCCGTTCAAGTCCCGCGACACCGACGTGACGGTCGACCTCACCTCCGACAAGGGTGTCGTCGCCTTCACCAAGGTCTGGCAGCAGCTCCTCGACGAGAAGCTCCTCGCTCCCATCACCAACTGGAGCGACGAGTGGTACAAGGGCCTCGCGGACGGCACCATCGCCACCCTCGCCACGGGCGCGTGGATGCCCGCCAACTTCGTCACGGGTGTGGAGTCGGCCGCCGGTGACTGGCGTGCGGCGCCCCTCCCGCAGTGGGAGAAGGGCGGCGAGGTCAGCTCCGAGAACGGCGGCAGCTCCCTCGCGGTGATGAAGGACGGCAAGAACAAGGATCTCGCCTACGCGTTCAACGAGTACGCCAACCACTCCGACGGCGTCCAGGCGCGCATCAAGGGCGGTGCCTTCCCCGCCACCACCGCGGACCTGTCCTCCCCGACGTTCCTCGAGACCAGCTTCCCGTACTTCGGCGGGCAGAAGGCGAACGAGATCTTCGCGCGCTCGGCGAGCCAGGTCCCGGACACCTGGTCCTACCTGCCCTACCAGGTGTACGCGAACTCCATCTTCAACGACTCCGTGGGCAAGGCGTACGTCTCCTCCACCACCTTGGCCGACGGCCTGAAGCAGTGGCAGAAGGCCGCCGTCACCTACGGCACGGACCAGGGCTTCAGCGTCAACAAGTGACACCGCGCCGCTGACCCGGCACAGGGGCGGTCGCCCGTCCGTCCGACGGGTGACCGCCCCTGTGTGTACACGCACCTCCGCATCCAAAGGATCACCATGACCTCCTCCTCCGACTCCTCCGAGCGCGCATGGCTGCGCCCGCTCTCCGGTGACAGTCCGGCGCACATCGCCTACGGCGCCGACTACAACCCGGAGCAGTGGCCGCGCGAGGTCTGGAAGGAGGACGTCCGGCTGATGCGCGAGGCCGGGGTCACCGTCGTCTCCGTCGCGATCTTCTCCTGGGCCCGCTTGCAGCCGGCCGAGGACCGCTGGGACTTCGACTGGCTGGACGAGGTGCTCGACCTGCTCCACGACAACGGCATCGCGGTGGACCTCGCCACTGCCACAGCCTCACCGCCTCCCTGGCTCACCACCCTGCACCCGGAGATCCTGCCGGTCACCCGGACCGGTGAGACCCTCTCCCAGGGCGCGCGACAGCACTGGCGGCCCACCTCACCCGTCTTCCGCCGGCACGCCCTGCGGCTGGTGGAAGCCATGGCGACCCGGTACGCGGACCATCCCGCCCTGGTCGCCTGGCACATCTCCAACGAACTCGGCTGCCACAACATCTACGACTACTCCGACGACGCCGCCCAGGCCTTCCGCGACTGGCTGCGTGCCCGCTACGGCACCCTCGACGAGCTCAACCGGGCCTGGGCGACCTCCTTCTGGTCGCAGTACTACGGGGACTGGGAACAGATCCAGCCGCCGAGACTCGCCGCGAGCCACGCCAATCCGACCCAGCAGCTCGACTTCAAGCGGTTCTCGTCCGACGCGCTGAAGGACTACCTGCGGGCGGAGCGCGAGATCCTGCGCCGCATCACCCCCGAGATCCCCGCCACCACCAACTTCATGGTGATGAGCGGGACCAAGGGCATGAACTACCCCGACTGGGCAGGGGAGATCGACTTCGTCTCCAACGACCACTACACCCGGCCGGGCCCGCAGCGGCTGGACGAACTCTCCTTCTCCGCCGGCCTCACGCACTCCATCGCCCAGGGCAGGCCCTGGTTCCTCATGGAGCACTCGACCAGCGCCGTCAACTGGCAGACGGTCAACGTCGCCAAGGGCGAGGGTGAGCTGGCCCGGGACTCCCTGCTCCACGTCGCCCACGGAGCCGACGCGGTCTGCTTCTTCCAGTGGCGCCAGTCCGCGGCCGGTGCCGAGAAGTACCACTCGGCGATGGTGCCCCACGCGGGAGCGGACAGCGCGGTCTTCCGCGCGGTGACCGCACTCGGCAGGACCCTGGAGGCACTCGCCCCGGTCGCCGGCTCCGTACGCGAGCCGGCGCGTGCGGCGCTCGTGTTCGACTGGGAGTCCTGGTGGGCGGTGGAACGCGACTCACAGCCGTCATCCCTGCTGGACTACCGGCAGGAGGCACTGGACTGGTACTCCGCCTTCCTGACGCTCGGAGTCAGGGTGGACGTCGTCACGACCACGACCGACCTCGGCGGCTACGACTTCGTGGCGGCTCCCCTGCTGCACGTCGTCCCGCAGACCCTCGCCGACCGGCTGCAGGCGTACGTGCGCGGTGGAGGCCATCTCGCCACCACCTACTACTCGGGCATCGTCGACGAGAACGACCACGTCCACCTCGGCGGGTACCCGGGAGCGCTGCGCAGCCTGCTGGGCGTCCGCATCGAGGAGTTCGGCCCGCTGTGCGAGGGCGACGACGTACGACTCGACAACGGTCTGACCGGGACCCGGTGGACCGACCGGATCGACCTGACCGACCCCGCGACCGAGGTGCTCGCCCGGTATGCGACCGGGGACCAGGCAGGGCGCCCCGCCCTGACCCGTCGCGCCCTGCCCGAGGGGGGCTCCGCCGCGTACGTCTCCACCCGGCTGGACGGCCCCGGGCTCACCGATGTGCTGCGGTCCCTGCTGTCCGCCGCGGGTGTGGCCGGGGAACTGCCCGCCGAGGCGCGGGGCCGGGTGGAGACGACCGTACGGACCGACGGTTCCCACGCGTACTGGTTCCTCGTCAACCGCACGGACGAGGACGTCGCGTGCGGGGCGGTGGACGCGGAGGTGCTGACAGGGGCCTCGCCGTCCGCCGGGGACGGTCTGGTCCTGCCGCCGCGAGGCGTCGTGGTGCTCCGCGCGGCAGCCGGGGCCAGTCCCTTCGCCGGCGAAACGGTCCATGTGGCCTGATCGGCTCGGGTGATCCGAGAGACCTGGGCGGTCCGAGGCCGGAGCGGCCCGGTACGCCCAGGCGTTCCGGGCCGCTCCGGGGTGTCCCAGGCGTTCCGGGGCAGGCCGGTCCGGGACGTCCCGGCCGGGCCGAATGGGCGTGCCCGTGTACCGATCGTTGCGCTGTCCGGCTGACGCTGCTCAAGGCCCGGCCCGGATGTGGACGAAGGGTCAGGTGTTCGCACGTCGCGGGCCTGACACGGTCCGTGACCCGCTCCTCCGTCTCAAGGGAGAACGCATGCGCCTGCGCGCCCGCTGGGCACCAGCCGCTCTACTGCTGATCGCCCCCCTGATCGGCACCACCCCGGCCACGGCCGACACCGGCGAGACCCTCGTGCCGGTCCAGAAGTCGGCCCGGGCCGTGCCCGGGCAGTACATCATCACCCTCTCGCCCGATCAGACGCCGTCGGCCACGGCCGAGCAGCTCGGGGTCGAGACCCTCTTCACCTACAGCAAGGTCCTGCACGGTTTCGCGGCCTCCCTCACGTCCGCCCAGCTCGAGAAGGTGCGCGGCGCGGCGGGCGTCCAGACGGTCGAGGAGAACAGCGAGGCCTCCGTGTCGCCGCCCGCGGCGGCGGCCGGGAAGGGTGCGAGCAACCGTGCCGTCGCGGGGAGCTGGGGGCAGGACCGTATCGACCAGCGCGCTCTGCCGCTGGACAGCGCGTACGACGTGACGGGCACCGGCCAGGGCGTGACCGCCTACATCCTCGACACCGGCATCGAGTCCGCGCACGCCGAGTTCGGCGGCCGGGTGGGCGCGGGTTACGACGCGGTCGGCGACGGCCGCGACGGCGAGGACTGCAACGGCCACGGCACGCACGTGGCCGGGACCGTGGCCGGGGAGACGTACGGCGTCGCCCGCGAGGCATCCCTGGTGCCGGTGCGGGTCCTCAACTGCGAGGGCTCGGGCACCTGGGCGGGCATCATCGCCGGCCTCGACTGGATCGCGCAGAACGCCCAGCAGCCCGCCGTCGTCAACGCCTCGCTCGGCGGGCCGGCTTCCTCGGCGGTGGATGACGCCTTCGACGCCCTGGCGGCCGAAGGGACTCTGCCCGTCGTGGCGGCGGGCAACGAGGACCAGGACGCCTGCGACGTCTCCCCGGCACGTGCCGAGGGCGTGATCGCCATCGGCGCCAGCGACGACCAGGACCGGCAGGCGACGTTCAGCAACTGGGGCACGTGCGTGTGGCAGTACGCCCCGGGCGTGGACATCGTCAGCGCGAAGCTCGGCGGTGGTTCCACGACGCTGAGCGGCACCTCCATGGCCAGTCCGCACGTCGCCGGTGTCGCGGCCCTCTACAAGGAGCAGAACCCGTCCGCCTCCCCGCAGGAGGTCGCCGACTGGCTCGCCGCGGAGGCCACCCCCGACGTCCTGACGGGTCTGGGTGCCGGGTCGCCCGACCTTCTGCTGTACACCGACAGCCTCTGACTCCTTGTTCGAGCCGTACGGAAGCGGGGGGGGGGGGGGGGGGGGCGCCCCGGCCCCCCCCGCGGGGCGGGGGCGGGGGGGGGGCGCGCGGGGGGGGGGGGGGGGTGGGGCATGTAACGACGCAACAAACACCCCCCCCGGCGGCGGGGGGGGGGGGGCG
>NZ_JBIAJR010000015.1:0-130288 GCF_042872025.1 Streptomyces sp. NPDC005494 | reverse complement strand
CGCTACCTGATCGGGATGCTGCCCTCCAACAACCGCGAGAACCCGCCGGTCGTGCACAGCGACGACCCCGCCGACCGGCGCGGCGACGTCCTGCTGGACCTGGTCCCGGCCGACGGCAACCGCCCCTACGACATGCACAAGGTCATCGAGGAGCTCGTCGACGACGGTGACTTCCTGGAGATCCACGAACGCTGGGCCCGCAACATCGTCTGCGCACTGGCCCGCCTCGACGGCCAGGTCGTCGGAATCGTGGCCAACCAGCCGCAGGCACTGGCGGGTGTCCTGGACATCGAGGCGTCCGAGAAGGCCGCACGGTTCGTCCAGATGTGTGATGCGTTCAACATCCCCATCGTCACTCTCCTGGACGTACCCGGCTTCCTGCCCGGCGTCGACCAGGAGCACGGTGGGATCATCCGGCACGGCGCGAAGCTGCTCTACGCGTACTGCAACGCCACCGTGCCCAGGATCTCCCTGATCCTGCGCAAGGCCTACGGCGGCGCGTACATCGTGATGGACAGCCAGTCCATCGGCGCCGACCTGACCTACGCGTGGCCCACCAACGAGATCGCGGTCATGGGCGCCGAGGGCGCCGCCAACGTCATCTTCCGCCGTCAGATCGCCGACGCCGAGGACCCCGAAGCCATGCGGGCTCGCATGGTCAAGGAGTACAAGGCCGAGCTGATGCACCCCTACTACGCGGCCGAGCGCGGCCTGGTCGACGACGTCATCGACCCCGCCGAGACGCGCGAGGTACTCATCGCCTCGCTCGCGATGCTCCGCAACAAGCACGCGGACCTGCCGTCCCGCAAGCACGGCAACCCCCCGCAGTAGTCGCGGCCCGCGGGCGGCGACCCCGCCCGCACCCCCGTGACCAGCTGCCCAGAAGACGGAGACATCCATGAGCGTCACCCCCGCCGACTCGGTCCTGCGCGTCGAGAAGGGCCAGGCCGGCCCCGAAGAACTCGCCGCCATCACCGCGGTCCTCCTCGCCCGCGCGGCCGCCCAGCCCGACGCCCCGGCCCACCGTGGCCGCAGCACGGCCGGGTGGCGCCGACTGGAGCGCACCCCCGGCTTCCGGGCTCCGCACAGCTGGCAGGGCTGAGAACGGCCGCTGAGGCCCCTTCACGGCCCGCAGGGCCCCGTGCACGGCGAAGGGCCCCGTACTCCTCCAGGGAGTACGGGGCCCTTCGCCGTGCGGCGGCGGGGGTCAGCGCAGGCGGGCCATCAGCGCGTGCTCGACCAGCGTGATCAGCGCGCTCTTGGCGTCCGCGCGGTGCCGGGCGTCCGTGGTGAGGATCGGGGTGTCCGGGCCGATCTGGAGTGCTTCGCGTACTTCGTCGGGGGTGTAGGGCTGGTGTCCGTCGAAGCCGTTGAGGGCGATGACGAAGGGGAGGCCGCTGTTCTCGAAGTAGTCGACGGCGGGGAAGCAGTCGGCGAGGCGGCGGGTGTCGACGAGGACGACGGCGCCGATGGCGCCGCGGACCAGGTCGTCCCACATGAACCAGAAGCGGTCCTGTCCGGGGGTGCCGAACAGGTAGAGGATCAGGTCCTGGTCCAGGGTGATGCGTCCGAAGTCCATGGCCACGGTGGTCGTGGTCTTGTCCCCGGTGTGGGTCAGGTCGTCGATGCCCGCGGACGCGGACGTCATCACGGCTTCGGTGCGCAGCGGATTGATCTCCGAGACGGCACCGACAAACGTGGTCTTACCCACGCCGAAGCCCCCTGCCACCACGATCTTCGCCGAGGTAGTGGAGCGGGCCGCTCCGCCGCTAGAGCTTGCGAAGTCCACTGAGCACCCTTTCGAGCAGTGTCACATCTGGCTGGCCGCCGGCGGCCTCGTCGCCGCCGGGCTGATGGATAGCGACGAGTCCGGCCTCGGCCAGGTCGGCGACGAGGATCCGGGCAACGCCGAGCGGGATCGAGAGAAGGGCCGAAACCTCGGCGACCGACTTGATCTCGATGCAGAGCCGGCAGATCCGCTGGTGCTCGGGCAACTGCCCTTGCAGCCTGGCGGGATCTGCCGTGGTGCTGACCAGGGCCTCGATGGCGAGCTGGTAGCGCGGCCGGGTCCGGCCGCCGGTCATGGCGTAGGGACGGACCAGCGGGTTGTGCGCCGCGGGCTTCGCGGGTTCCGGAGCCTGCCGCTGGACCGGCTGGATGCGCGACGGCGGTGCCTCGTATCGCTGCGGCGGCTGCTGTTCGTGCTGCGGCTGCTGGTACTGAGGCTGCTGATACGGCTGTTGCTGCTGCCACCCGGGACCGGGGTGCTGCGGCTGCTGCCAGCCGCCGCCCTGCGAGCCCTGCTGGGGCTGCTGGTAGGGCTGATACGGCTGATAAGGCTCTTGCGAGCCCATTCTGCCGGGCGTGGAGGGGGCGTCGAAACGGTTGTCACCCTGCTCACCCGGAACCCGCTGACCGCCCTCGTACGGGTGTCCGCCTGTGGGTGCTGCCACGTTTCCTCCTCCGACTGCCGGTCGCCATCCCAGTGGTGCCGCGCCACCGCACCTTATGGCGCGGTGACGAGAAACGCACTGTCTGTCTATTAGTTAAGAAGACTTCCCTGGAGTTCGGCGCGGAGATCCGGGGTCAGGACACTTCCCGCACGGTCCACGAGAAGTGCCATTTCGTACCCAACCAGACCGATGTCGGCGTCCGGGTGGGCGAGGACGGCAAGTGAAGATCCGTCAGAGATGGACATGATGAAGAGGAATCCTCGCTCCATCTCCACAACGGTCTGATTCACGGCGCCGCCTTCGAAGATCCGGGAGGCACCCGCGGTGAGCGACGTCAGACCGGAGGCGACAGCCGCCAGCTGATCGGCGCGGTCACGCGGGAAACCTTCGGACATCGCCAGCAGGAGTCCGTCGGCGGAGACCACCACCGTGTGCGACACCCCGGGGGTGTTGTCCACGAAGTTGGTGATCAACCAGTTCAGATTCTGCGCCGCCTGGCTCATCGGGCTCACACTAACGCTCCTGGTTGTAGGTATTACTTGTGTCCGACCCCGCGGTACGTCCCCGCAGGACCCCACGGCGCAGGTTGCTCAACCTGCCCCGCACGTCCTCCGGAGCGCGGGAGACCTGTGGGCCGCCCTGCTGGGTCTGCTCCGCCGTTCCCTCGACCAGGTTGGCCTTGGGGACGCGCCGGGGGAGCCCCGACGGGGTGATTCCACCCGCCTTGGGGTCCCGTAGCTTCTCGGCCCGCTCCCAGCGCTCGTCGTTCGCCGAGCGCCAGTCGGCGGGGCTCTCCCCGTCCGCGGGCTGCGCCTGCTGCTGGGCCTGAGGCTGTTCCGGCTGAGACCGCTGCCGCTGCTCGGGCGCGGCAGGCTGATCGTTTCCGCGACCGGTGGGCTGCCAGTGCTGCTGTCCGGCGCCCCGGCGAGGGAGCCCCGCTTCGGTCAGGTCGTGACCGGGATTGGGGGTGGGCCCCGGACGGTCGAAGCCTACGCGCTCCTGCGCCTCGGCGGGAGCGCTCGGAACAGATTCCGCTACCGGCTGCCCCTGCGGCTCGAAGTCCCCCTGGTAAGAGTTCTGACCTGCCCAGTCGCCCTGGTGGGAGGGGTCGCCCTGCTGCGCGAACGGGTCGGCGTACTGCTCCTGCCGGGCATCCGGAGCGCCGTATGCCGCTTCCGCATAGCCGTTCTGCTGCGGCTCCTGGTAGCCGTTCCCCGCGGCGGCGTACGGCTCGTAGCCGCCCTCGTGACCGGGCTGTGCGTACTGCTGCTGCTCCTGGGCGTACTGCTCGGGGGCGTACTGCTGCTGGCCGTACTGCTCCTGCGTGAACTGCTCCTGGGCGTAGGCCTCCTGCTGCCCGGCGCCGTTGTCCTGGAACGCGGGACGCTCGCCGCCGGCCTGCGCCTCCAGGGCGGCCCGCCGCTCCTCACGCATGAGCGAGCGGTTGACCGGGTCCAGCTGCGGGGAGTCCGCCGCCGGAACCTCGTACCGGGAGTCGTCGAACCCGAGCTCCGCCGCCGTACGCATCGGGGCCTGCTGCGAGATCGGCTCGAAGGCCTGCGGCTGCTGCTGCTCCGGGATGATCGAGGAGACCGTGAAGTCGCTCTCCTGGGCCGCCTCGCCACCGCCACCGTGGGTGATGGCGTCCGGCAGCATGACCAGGGACGTGGTGCCCGCCTGCTCGCCCGAGGGGCGGAGCTGGACGCGGATGCCGTGCCGGTCGGCCAGCCGGCCGACCACGAAGAGACCCATGCGCTGGGACACCGCGGCGTCCACGGTCGGGGGATTCGCGAGCTTGTGGTTGATGTCCGCGAAGTCCTCGGCGGTGAGGCCGATGCCCTTGTCGTGGATCTCGACCATGACGCGGCCGTCGGGCAGCCGGGTCGCGGTGACCCGGACCTTGGTCTGCGGCGAGGAGAAGGTGGTGGCGTTCTCCAGCAGCTCGGCCAGCAGGTGCACGAGGTCGGTCACGGCCTGGCCGTGGATCTCGCTCTCCGGTACGCCGGTGAGCTCGATGCGCTCGTAGGACTCCACCTCGGAGGAGGCGGCCCGCAGGACGTCGACCAGCGGCACCGGCTGGTTCCAGCGGCGGCCGGGCTCCTCACCCGCGAGGACGAGGAGGTTCTCGCCGTTACGGCGCATACGCGTGGCCAGGTGGTCCAGCTTGAAGAGGCTCTCCAGCTGGTCCGGGTCGGCCTCGTTGTTCTCCAGGTCGGTGATGAGGGTCAGCTGGCCCTCGATGAGCGACTGGTTACGGCGCGACAGGTTGGTGAAGATCGCGTTGACGTTGCCCCGCAGCATGGCCTGCTCGGCGGCGAGCCGGACGGCCTCTCGGTGCACCTGGTCGAAGGCGCGGGCGACCTCGCCGATCTCGTCCTGGCTGTTGATCGGGATCGGCTGGACCCGGGTGTCCACCCGGCCCGGCTCGGTCCGCGACAGCTGGTCGACCAGCATCGGCAGCCGCTGCTCGGCGATGCCGAACGCCGCCGTACGCAGCTGGCGCATCGAGCGGCTCATCTGGCGGGCCATGAGCCCGGCGATGATGAAGGCGGCGAGCAGCGCGACGAGGACGATGGCGGCGTTGAGGATGGCGTCGTTGCGCGCGTCCGTCGAGATCTCGGCGGCCTCGGTCACGGCCTTGTCCACGAGCTCGTTCTCGACCGTGGTGTAGCCGTCGAACTTCGCGGTGGCCGCGGCCATCCAGGTCTCGGGGGTGATGCCCTTGGCCTTCAGCTGGGCCGGAGTCCTGCCCTGGCCGATCTGCTGGGCCATGCCGTCGAAGACCGAGCCGTCGACGCTGGGCGGCTCCACGAAGGGCTGCCCGGCGGCGGTGGCCTGCTCCTTGGCGGCCTTCAGCTGCTCGGCCCCCTCGGCGGCCTTGTCGGCCATGACTTCCTTGAGCCGCGCGGCGTCGGCCTCCGTACCGCCGGAGACGAACTCGCCGAGGGCGATCTGCTCCAGGTAGTTGTACGAGCTGAACGCCGTCACCTGGCCGTTGAACTTGCGCTGCTCCTGGCTCGGGCGGACCAGGAGGTGCATGCCTATGGAGCGCTGAAGCGATTCGGCGGCCTTGGCCAGCTCGATCGCGTACACGGTCCGGCCGTAGCTGGTGATGTTGCCGGTGCCCAGGCCGAGCTCGTTGGAGAACTCCATCAGCGAGTGCTGGACCTTGGTGTAGCCCTCTTCGGTCTTCACCGGGTCCATCGCCTCGGCGTAGGCGGCCTTGCGGAGCTCGGGGAGCAGGGGCTCCTCCACCTTGAACAGCTTCAGGCGGCGGTCCAGGCCCGCCTTGTCCGGCATGTTCTGCACGGCGGCGTCGAACTCCGCGGCGGCTTCGTCGGTGGTGGCGCGGATCTGCTCCACCTCGGAGGCGGTGCGCTTGTTGGACAGCAGCGGCTGGGCGGTGAGGTCACGCTCGTTCAGCAGCGCCTGTCCGTAGGCCGCGGCGGCGCGGACGACCAGAGCGGTCTTCTCCGCGTCCTGGGCCTCGTTCCAGGTGTCGATCGACCCCTTCACCTGGAACCCGCCCATGACCAGGCCGACCAGCGCGGGGATCAGGAGAATCGCGTTCAGCCGGGTGGGCACCCGCCAGTTGCGCGGTGACAGCCGGCTGGTGCTGCCACGTGCCGGTTCCGCCTCGGACGACGTGTCCGCAGGCGACACCGCAGCGCGCGGCGGAGGGGTGAAGTTGCCCCGCTCCGGCTGGGCCGCGGAGCCCTCGTTGCTTCGCCTCACTCGACCAACAACCTCTCGGCGTCGGCACCTACGTTGTGCCGGATTATCGTTCAGGGGCCCGTACTACTGGGTAGTTCGAGGCATTGCAGCATGCGGACCGGTCGCGTTCCAAACAGTCGGAATGCGCGATTCGGAGCGAGCCGGGCTCACGATAAAACGGGCATAAAGAGCGAGCCCCGCCAAAAGGCGAGGCTCAGGTGAGCGCAGCGGTACCGGCCGTGCGCATCGGGTATCGACGGGACCGCAATTCTCTGTCGAAATGTTATGAACGCGGGGGCGGAGCGTGTCAAACGACACAGGCCGCCCCCGCGTGACTACAACAAGTCCCGTAGATCACTACCGCTTTGCGGCTACTTCAGCCGGGCCATCAGTGCGTGCTCGACCAAGGTGATCAGACCGCTCTTGGCGTCCGCCCGGTGCCGGGCGTCCGTCGTGATGATCGGGGCGTCGGGGCCGATCTGGAGTGCTTCGCGTACTTCGTCGGGGGTGTAGGGCTGGTGTCCGTCGAAGCCGTTGAGGGCGATGACGAAGGGGAGGCCGCTGTTCTCGAAGTAGTCGACGGCGGGGAAGCAGTCGGCGAGGCGGCGGGTGTCGACGAGGACGACGGCGCCGATGGCGCCGCGGACCAGGTCGTCCCACATGAACCAGAAGCGGTCCTGTCCGGGGGTGCCGAACAGGTAGAGGATCAGGTCCTGGTCCAGGGTGATGCGTCCGAAGTCCATGGCCACGGTGGTCGTGGTCTTGTCCCCGGTGTGGGTCAGGTCGTCGATGCCCGCGGACGCGGACGTCATCACGGCTTCGGTGCGCAGCGGATTGATCTCCGAGACGGCACCGACAAACGTGGTCTTACCCACGCCGAAGCCCCCTGCCACCACGATCTTCGCCGAGGTGGTGGAGCGGGCCGTACCGTCGCTAGAGCTTGCGAAGTCCACTGAGCACCCTTTCGAGCAGTGTCACATCCGGCGCGCCGCCGGCCTCTCCGTTGCCCGGCTGGTGGATGGCCACCATGCCGGCTTCCGCCAGGTCCGCCACGAGGATCCGGGCCACACCGAGCGGCATGGACAGCAGGGCCGACACCTCGGCCACCGACTTGACCTCACGGCACAGGTGGCAGATCCGCTGGTGCTCGGGAAGCAGGGTCCCGAGGTGGGCGGGGTCCGCTGTGGTGCTGACCAGAGCCTCTATCGCGAGCTGGTAGCGCGGCCGGGTCCGGCCACCGGTCATGGCATACGGACGGACCAGCGGCTGGTCGCCTTCACCGTCGTACGACGCGTGGTGCAGTGCGCCGTACGGATCGGGTGAGGCGGGTGGCGGGGTCATAAATCCTCCGGGCGTGACAGCAGGATGTCGGCTTGCCGTCTGAAGGTGGCCGGTGAGGGGCTGTGGCGGCCGGATGGGTGAGGGTTTTGAGTAGTACCTGGGGTGATCGTGTCAGGTGTCTGCCGCATGGCCGATCAGTGCAGCAGACTTCCTTGTAGTTCGGCGCGGAGGTCAGGCGTGAGGACGGTTCCCGCACGGTCGACGAGGAGCGCCATCTCGTAACCGACCAGACCGATGTCGGCGTCGGGGTGGGCGAGGACGGCGAGTGACGAGCCGTCGGAGATGGACATGAGGAAGAGGAATCCCCTCTCCATCTCCACGACCGTCTGACTGACGGCGCCGCCTTCGAAGATCCGGGAGGCACCCGCCGTCAGCGACGTCAGACCGGAGGCCACGGCCGCCAGTTGATCGGCGCGGTCGCGTGGGAAACCTTCGGACATCGCCAGCAGCAGGCCATCCGCGGAGACCACCACCGTGTGGGACACCCCAGGGGTGTTGTCCACGAAGTTGGTGATCAGCCAGTTCAGATTCTGCGCGGCCTGACTCATGGGGCTCAACTAACGCTCCTGCTGGTGAGTGGGGCCGAGTTGGAAACTGCCGGTAGACGAGCCGTTGTTGGCCTGTCGTCCCTGCTGGATGCCCCGGCGGAGATTGGTCAGACGGCCGCGTACGTCATCGGGCGCACGCGAAACCTGAGGTCCGGACTGATGATTCTGCTGCTGTGCGGTGCCCGGAACCAAATTGGCACGTGGGACACGGCGGGGCAGGCCGGACGTGGTGATGCCGCCCGCAGCGGGCTTCTTGACCCGCTCCGCCTGCCGCACGAGCTCGTCGTTCGGCGAAGCGCGCCACGAACCGGTGTCCGCCGCACCACGCCTGGGCATGGGCGGAGCCGGGCTGCCGGCGGGCTGAGAGGCGGCCGGTGCCTGCGGCTCGGCGGCGGGGGGCTGCTGCTGGCCGCCCTGCTGCGGACCGTGGAACCAGTTCGTCTCGAGCGTGTCGTACAACGGCGTACGCCCGTCACCCGGTCCGGCCGGCGGCAGCACCTCGGGCTGCTGCGGCAGGGCGGGGCGGCGCGGCGGCTCGCCCGCGGAGGGGGCCGGCGGCAGCGGGGCACCGAAGTCGGCGTTCCCGGGCTGACGCGGAGCTGGCATCTGCGGGGCCTGGGCGCCGTAGCCCTGGTCCTGCGGCCTCGGGGCGTTGAAGTCCGGGCGGGCGAACTGCGCGGTGCTCGCCGGGTCCTGCGCCTGCGGGGCCTGCGGTGCCGAGAAGTCCGGCCGGGCGAACTCCGCCGTGGCAGCGGGGCCCTGACGGTCGTCCATCGGCGGACGCTGGTTCGGCGGGGTGAACGGCTGGTTCGGGGCGGAGGTGCCCGGCCGGGCGAACCGGCCGGAGTCGTGCTCCTCGTGACCGCGCGGGGCGTCCGGCTGCGTACGCCGCGGAGCACCCTGCTCCTCGACACCCCAGCTGGTGGCCTGCGGGCGCTGCGGCTGCGGGTTGCCGCCGGGGAGCTCGGCACGGGGGCCGCCGGGCGGAGGCAGCTGACGTCCGGGACCACCGGGCTGCTGCCGGTTCCCCTGGTCACCCTGGCCCGGCTGCTGAGCCTGACGGGCGGGCGGGCCGCTCTGCTGACCGGAGTGGCCGAAGAGGTTGGGCCGCCCCGAGTCCGCACCGGCCGAGGGGTCCTGCGGCGGACGGGCGCCCGGGCGGGCACCGCCGGCGAAGGCGCCGGCGAGGCCGCCGCCCTGACGCGGTCCCTCGGGCCTGCCCTGGTTCGGCAGGCCGGGGCCCTGCGGGCCGCCGGGCTGCTGACGCGGTCCGGCGCCGCCGTCGCGCGAGGGCAGTGCGGCGCGCGGGGCCGAGCCCGCACCCACCTGCCCGCGCGGCGCACCCGCGCCCAGTCCCTTGGAGGGAGCCGCGGCGGGACCCGCCAGCCCGGGACGCTGGCCGGCGCCGGGAGCACCGCCACCGGCGAGGAGCCCGCCGGGGGCACCGCCCTGCGGGACACCCTTGCCCTGCTGGCCCTGTCCCTGGCCCGGCTTCGGGGGCTGCTTGCCGCCGTGCGCGACCTCCATGGGCAGCATGACCAGCGCGGTCGTACCACCGGAGTCGGACGGGCGCAGCTGGATGCGGATGCCGTGTCGCAGGGACAGGCGGCCGACCACGAACAGACCCATGCGGCGGGAGACCGAGACGTCCACGGTGGGCGGCGAGGCGAGCCGCTCGTTGATCGCGGCGAGGTCCTCGGGGGAGAGGCCGATGCCGGTGTCGTGGATCTCGACGAGCACACGGCCGTCGGGCAGCGCGTGACCGGTGACGCGGACCTTCGTCTGCGGCGAGGAGAACGACGTGGCGTTCTCCAGCAGCTCGGCGAGGAGGTGCACGAGGTCGTTGACGACGCGGCCGGCGACCTCGGTGGCGGGCACCGCGGCCAGTTCGATGCGCTCGTACTGCTCCACCTCGGAGGCGGCGGCGCGGAGCACGTCGACCAGAGGCACGGGGCGCGTCCACCGGCGGCCCGGCTCCTCACCCGCGAGGACGAGGAGGTTCTCGCCGTTACGGCGCATGCGGGTCGCGAGGTGGTCGAGCTTGAAGAGGGAGGACAGCTGGTCCGGGTCGGCCTCGCGGGACTCCAGTTCGGAGATCAGCGAGAGCTGGCGCTGGATGAGGCCCTGGCTGCGGCGCGAGAGGTTGGTGAACATCGCGTTGACGTTGCCTCGCAGCAGCGCCTGCTCGGCGGCGAGACGGACGGCCTCACGGTGCACGTCGTCGAAGGCCGCGGCCACCTGGCCGATCTCGTCCCGGGAGTGCACACCGACCGACTCGACCGAGGTGTCGACGTCCTGCGGGTCCGTCTCGGAGAGCTGCTTGACGAGCTCCGGCAGGCGGTCCTGGGCGACCCGGGTCGCGGTGTCCTGCAGCTGTCGCAGCGAGCGGATCATGGACCGGGCCACGACGAAGGCGCCGACCAGCGACACCCCGAGGACGATCAGGATGATCGCACCGTTGAGGATCGCGTCGCGCTGCGACTCCTCGCGCAGCTCGCGGGCCTTGCTCTCCATCTCACCGAGCAGCGTCTGCTCGATGGTGCCCATGGCGTTGATCTTGTTCGAGCTCTGGTCGAACCAGTCCATGTACGTACGGGTCTTGCCGCTGCCCTCCATGCCGAGGGGGCTGTCGAGCACCTTCCTCGCGTACATGTCGGCGGCGGTGATCTCGGGATTCCCGTTGTCCAGCGGGGCCAGCAGCTCGGCGGAGCTCTTGCCCATGGACTCGTAGGTCGTCTCGAAGGTCTTGAGCGTCGTGCCGGCCTTGTTGAGCGCGTTACGGCCGAACGCCTGGTCGTTGTCGTTCAGGTGCGTCTTGTCGCTGTCGCCACCGGGCAGCGCCGCCGCGATGATCGCGCGCTCGACCGAGGCGTACTCCTTCGAGGCGGAGAAGGCGGCCAGGGCGCGGGTGCGCTTGATCATCTCCGGGTTGCTGGTGGCCTGGGCCATGTCCTGCGAGAGGCTCAGCAGGGAGGTGATCAGCTGGCTGTACTGGTCGATCGTGTTGAGGCTGGGGCTGTCGGCGGCGTACGCGTCCTTGCGGATGCTGGTGATGTTGCCCAGCTGGTTGCCGATCTGGCTGACGCTCGCGTGGATGCTGTCCAGCGCCGCGTCGCCAGGGGTGTTGCCGATCTCGTCGGTGGCGTCGAAGAAGGCGGCCTTGGCGCGGTCGGTGCGCTTGCGAGGTTCGGTGACCTTGAAGTCGGTGACCTTCACGCCGTTCGAGAGCGGGCCCGCCGAGTTGTCGCGCTCGTACTGGAGCGCGTTGGCGAGCGCGGTCGCCTGCTTGGTCATCTTGGTGAGCAGCTGCATGTGCTCCAACTGGTCCATGTCGTTCATGGACTCGTTGATGCGCAGGCCACCGAGGGTGGTCGCGGCGACCACGGGAAGGGCGAGCAGGGAGACCAGACGCGTGCTGATGCGCCAGTTGCGCAGGGCTATGCGTGAGCCGGCGCTGCCCGGTCCGACCGGCTTGTGGGGCGTCGCGGCGTCTCCGCCTCCGGCCCCCGCCGACCCCGTCGAACCGGTGCGTTGCGCGCGGTCGCCGCCGTCCCCGGCCGGGCCGGAGTTCTGGGCGTGCTGGGGTACGGAACCGCGGTCGCTGCCGCCGCGCGGTTCCTGATCCGCCGGAGCTTCCCCTCGGCCCTGGCGGGGCTGGGGCGACCCCATGCCATCCCTCTTGAAACGTCCCTGCACTAGCGTCGCAACCTCTGGACCAGGCGTCCCTTCGCGCGTGGGCGCGGCAGGACGGTGTCGGCGTCGTGGGGCGCTGGACGCGCCCCAAGGTGGTCGTGAGTGACCGGCGTACTTCCCCCTCCCGCCGCCACTCGGCGCTGCGTTGCGCCCCTGCGCGCTGGGCCTGAAACCCGCGGCGGTGCGTGGAATTCCAGCACAGAGGAGGATCTCCAACAAGGCCCGCGTACCGGGCTGTGACCTGGATGACACGGTGTGATGACGGAGTGACAAGGCGTGGAGCGCGTTCTCTGTCAAAACGGCCGATTAGGGGTGAGCTCGCCCTGGGGGGCCGGTGTCCCAGACGCGACGATCGGGAGCGGAATGCCAGATTCAATGACGGATTGTCGGGTTTGCATCTCATGATCGAGTGACCGTAATGAGTGTTTTGTCGGCAACTTCGTGAGCAAACTCACATGATGATCGCCGTCTCATCCCGGCCACGTCGGGGAATCGGATGTTTAGCCTGGCGCTTTACAGGGATAGCGAATCCGACAACCGGCGCGGCTCCGGGCAGCGCCCCAGCGACAAGGGTCCAGACGGCAGATGAAGACGACGATGACGTTCCGCAACATTGCCAACCCCCGGCGCACGACGCTGGCGCACCTCACGGACGCCGAGGCGCTGCGGACGCCGGAACAGCGGGAGCACTCCGTCGACCTGCCCACCCAGACAGCCAACCCGCGCCGCACCATCCTCATGGACGCCCCGGTCACGGCCGCGAAGTAGGCAGGCCCCACTCGCCGGCACGGGGGCCCCTCACCGGCACGGGCCCACCCAGCACGGCGCGGGCCCACCCCGCACGGCAGGGACCACCCGCCGGCGCGGGCCCGCCCGCCGTCACGGGCACGGCCGCCCCTCACGCGCAGCCGGTGTCCGGCCGGGCGAGGCGATAGCCTGGAGCGTCAGTCTTCAGCCAGCCAGCAAGTGAGGGGCGACAGCATCCCGTGCGCATCGCCAGGTTCTCCATCGACGGCAATGTCGCCTTCGGCGCGGTCGAGGGCGACAGCCCCGACAGCCTCGTCCTCGACATCATCAAGGGCATCCCGTACGCCGACTTCGAACTCTCCGGGACCAAGGTCCCGCTGAAGAAGGTCCGGCTGCTCCCGCCCGTGCTCCCCAACAAGGTCGTGGCCATCGGCCGCAACTACGCGGAACACGCCGCCGAAATGGGCAACGAGGTCCCGGATGTGCCCGTCGCCTTCTTCAAGCCCACCACGTCGGTGATCGGCGCGGGCGACTCCATCGAGTTCCCCTCCTTCTCCGAGGAGCTGCACCACGAGGCCGAGCTGGCCGTGGTGATCGGCCGCATGTGCCGCGAGGTTCCGCGTGAGCGCGTCAAGGACGTCATCTTCGGCTACACCTGCGCCAACGACGTCACCGCGCGTGACGTCCAGCGCCGGGAGAGCCAGTGGGCCCGGGCGAAGGGCTTCGACACCTCGTGCCCGCTCGGCCCGTGGGTGGAGACCGACGTCGACCCCGGCAACCTGGCCATCCAGGCCACGGTCAACGGCGAACAGCGCCAGCTCGGCCGGACGAGCGACATGATCCGCTCCGTCGAGGACCTGATCGTCCACATCACGGAAGCCATGACGCTGCTCCCGGGTGACGTGATCCTCACGGGAACCCCCGCAGGAGTGGGACCCCTGCACGTCGGCGACGAGGTCGCCGTCACCATCGAAGGCATCGGCACTCTCACCAACAAGGTGATCAAGCGTGGTTAACGCACCTGTCCGCGTACGTTTCTGTCCCTCCCCGACCGGTAACCCCCACGTGGGCCTGGTCCGCACCGCCCTGTTCAACTGGGCCTTCGCCCGGCACCACCAGGGCACCCTGGTCTTCCGTATCGAGGACACCGACGCGGCCCGCGACTCCGAGGAGTCCTACCAGCAGCTGCTCGACTCGATGCGCTGGCTCGGGCTCGACTGGGACGAGGGCCCCGAGGTCGGCGGCCCGCACGAGCCGTACCGCCAGTCGCAGCGGATGGACCTCTACAAGGACGTCGCCGCCAAGCTCCTGGACGCCGGGCACGCGTACCACTGCTACTGCACCACCGAGGAGCTCGACACCCGCCGCGACGCCGCCCGCGCTGCCGGCAAGCCCTCGGGCTACGACGGCCACTGCCGCGATCTGAGCGACGAGCGGAAGGCTGCGTACGAGGCCGAGGGCCGCACCTCGATCGTCCGCTTCCGGATGCCCGACGAGGCCATCACCTTCACCGACCTGGTCCGCGGCGACATCACCGTCCAGCCGGAGAACGTGCCGGACTACGGCATCGTCCGCGCCAACGGGGCCCCGCTCTACACGCTGGTCAACCCGGTCGACGACGCCCTGATGGAGATCACCCACGTCCTTCGCGGCGAGGACCTCCTCTCCTCCACCCCGCGCCAGATCGCGCTCTACCGCGCGCTGATCGAGCTGGGCGTCGCCAAGGACACCCCCGCCTTCGGTCACCTCCCGTACGTCATGGGGGAGGGCAACAAGAAGCTCTCCAAGCGTGACCCGCAGGCCTCGCTGAACCTCTACCGCGAGCGGGGCTTCCTGCCCGAAGGGCTGCTCAACTACCTCTCGCTGCTGGGCTGGTCGATCGCGGAGGACCGCGACATCTTCGGCCGCGACGAGCTGGTCGCGGCGTTCGACATCTCCGCCGTCAACGCCAACCCGGCACGCTTCGACCTGAAGAAGGCCGAGCACATCAACGCCGAGCACCTGCGCATGCTCGACGTGAAGACCTTCACCGAGGCCTGCGGTCCCTGGCTGAAGGCCCCCTTCGCCCCGTGGGCGCCCGAGGCCTTCGACGCGGAGAAGTTCGCTGAGATCGCCCCGCACGCCCAGACGCGTGTGACGGTCCTCTCGGACATCACGGCCAACGTCGACTTCCTCTTCCTGGACGAGCCCGTCCACGACGAGGCGTCCTGGGCGAAGGCCATGAAGGAGGGCTCCGACGCCCTGCTGGTCACGGCCCGTGCCGAGCTGACCGCCGCCGAGTGGAACGCCGAGGCCCTCAAGGCCGCGGTTCTCGCCGCCGGTGAGAAGCACGGCCTGAAGCTGGGCAAGGCACAGGCGCCGGTCCGGGTGGCCGTCACCGGCCGCACGATCGGCCTGCCGCTCTTCGAGTCCCTGGAGATCCTGGGCCGCGAGAAAACCATCGCCCGCATCGACGCCGCGCTGGCGAAGCTCGCCGCGTAGCGGTCCGTACGCACGCCGGAGGCCGGGCTCCCCCCAGGGGGAGCCCGGCCTCCGGCCGTTCACGGCACCGGGGCGGCCCCCGAAGCCGGCAGGGGAGTCCGGCCCCCGCATTCCCGCGTTCGGGCTTCCGCGCGTTTGCGGGCGGGTAAGTTCCTGGACATGGCGATTCGCGCTGTCCTCTGGGACGTGGACGACACGATCTTCGACTACGCGGGCTCGGACCGGACCGGTCTGCTGCGGCATCTCCGCGCGGAAGGGCTTGCCGGGAGTGACGAGGACCACCACGGCCGCTGGATGCGCATCGCCTCCGTCCACTGGGCGCGCGTCGCCGCCGGGGAGTCGGACTGGCCCGCGCACTGCCGGGACCGGGTGCGGGAGTTCCTGGACGCGGAGCTGAGCGACGAGGACGCCGACGCGTGGTTCCGCCGGTACGTCGGGCACTACGAGAGCTCCTGGGAGCTCTTCCCGGACGCCGTGCCCGTCCTCGACGCGCTGGCCGCCACGCACCGGCACGCGGTCCTGTCGAACTCCTCCGTCGACCACCAGGAGCGGAAGCTGCGGGCCCTCGGAGTGCGGGACCGTTTCGAGGTCCTGCTGTGCGCGCAGGAACTCGGTGTCTACAAGCCGGACGCCAGAGCCTTCCGCACGGCCTGCGAGGCGTTGGAGCTCGATCCGCACGAGGTCGTCTACGTCGGGGACCAGCCGGACATCGACGCGGCCGGAGCCGTGGCCGCCGGTCTCGCCGGTGTGTGGCTGGACCGGCGAGGACGGGGCGGGCGCCCGGAGCTCGTCCGGATCACGGGGCTCGCCGAGCTTCCCGGCCTGCTGGCAGGCGATACCCGTTTTGGAGCGCCGGACACCTTCAGGTAATGTTCTTCCTGCGCCGCCCGAGCGGGCCGAAAGATCCGGCCGGGAAGCGCAGACAGAGACACAACCCCCAGGGGTTGCGTTTCAGTGGGCTATGGTGTAATTGGCAACACTACGGTTTCTGGTACCGTCATTCTAGGTTCGAGTCCTGGTAGCCCAGCGCAAAACCAAGTAGCAAGCCCCCGTTGTGTAGCGGCCTAGCACGCTGCCCTCTCACGGCAGTAGCGCCGGTTCGAATCCGGTCGGGGGTACAGATCCTTCCCGCGAGAACACCTGGGTCGCACCCACGTTTTCGATGCAGGATCGCTAGGGCCCCCGTTGTGTAGCGGCCTAGCACGCTGCCCTCTCACGGCAGTAGCGCCGGTTCGAATCCGGTCGGGGGTACTTGTCACACCATGGGCTATGGTGTAATTGGCAACACTACGGTTTCTGGTACCGTCATTCTAGGTTCGAGTCCTGGTAGCCCAGCGCAAGTCAGCAGTAACCACGCCCCCGTTGTGTAGCGGCCTAGCACGCTGCCCTCTCACGGCAGTAGCGCCGGTTCGAATCCGGTCGGGGGTACAACACAGCAGTACGGCAAGGCCCTTCACCCCGGTGGAGGGCCTTCTCCGTGTTCCGGGCGGCGGCGCAGGGGAGTTGATCGGGCGGTGCGGCCACTTCCCGTACGGGGCGGGCCTGTTGCGGAGTGCGTGCGTGCTGGTCGAGAAGGGGGCCGCCACGACGCTGGGGCGGCCTCTGGGGAGGTGCGAGCCGGAGGCGGAGTCCGTGTCGGGGACCTCGGCCTCGTACGGCGAAGGGGCGTGACCCCTCGGGGGGTTCAGCCCGTGCGGCGCAGGGCCTCACTGAGCCGCGCCGCGGAGTCGATGACGGCCTGCGCGTGCATCCGGCCCGGGTGGCGGGTGAGCCGCTCGATCGGGCCGGAGACGGACACCGCTGCGACGACCCGGTTCGAGGGACCGCGGACCGGGGCGGAGACGGAGGCCACACCGGGCTCGCGCTCGCCGATCGACTGGGCCCAGCCCCGGCGGCGTACGCCGGAGAGGGCCGTCGCCGTGAAGCGGGCCCCCTGCAGTCCCCGGTGCAGACGCTCCGGCTCCTCCCAGGCCATCAGGATCTGGGCGGAGGAGCCCGCCTTCATGGTGAGGGTGGAGCCGACCGGCACGGTGTCCCGCAGACCGGACAGGCGTTCCGCCGCCGCCACGCAGATGCGCATGTCGCCCTGCCGGCGGTAGAGCTGCGCGCTCTCGCCCGTGATGTCGCGCAGGTGTGTGAGTACGGGTCCGGCCGTCGCCAGGAGGCGGTCCTCGCCGGCCGCGGCCGCGAGCTCCGCGAGCCGGGGACCGAGAATGAACCGGCCCTGCATGTCCCTCGCCACCATGCGGTGGTGTTCGAGTGCCACGGCCAGTCGGTGAGCCGTCGGCCGTGCGAGCCCTGTCGCCGCGACCAGCCCGGCGAGGGTGGCCGGACCGGACTCCAGGGCGCTCAATACCAGAGCTGCCTTGTCGAGAACGCCGACGCCGCTAGAGTTGTCCATACGACGATACTCGCGTCTCACTCTGTGAAACGCAAGTTCAATTTTCCCCGGAAGTTGCGAACCTGTACGTGCGGCCGTACAACGGCCCACAGCCACCGCCCCGCTCGGGGGTCCGGACGGCGGCACCCGAATCTCTAGTTGGGCCGGCGAGGATGCCGGCCGGAGGGAAAGCGATGGGTAGGACACTCGCGGAGAAGGTCTGGGACGACCACGTCGTCCGGCGCGCCGATGGCGAGCCCGACCTCCTCTTCATCGATCTGCACCTGCTGCACGAGGTGACCAGCCCGCAGGCGTTCGACGGCCTGCGTCAGGCCGGCCGCCCGGTGCGGCGACTCGACCTCACCATCGCCACCGAGGACCACAACACCCCGACCCTCGACATCGACAAGCCGATCGCCGACCCGGTCTCCCGCGCCCAGCTGGAGACCCTGCGCAAGAACTGCGCGGAGTTCGGCGTGCGGCTGCACCCGCTGGGCGACGTCGAGCAGGGCGTCGTGCACGTGGTCGGCCCGCAGCTCGGCCTGACGCAGCCCGGCACCACCGTCGTCTGCGGCGACTCGCACACCTCCACCCACGGAGCGTTCGGGGCCCTGGCCTTCGGTATCGGCACCAGCCAGGTCGAGCACGTCCTGGCGACCCAGACGCTGCCGCTGGCCCGCCCGAAGACCATGGCGATCACCGTCGAGGGCGAACTCCCCGACAGCGTCACCGCCAAGGACCTGATCCTGGCGATCATCGCCCGGATCGGCACCGGCGGCGGCCAGGGCTACATCCTCGAATACCGCGGCTCCGCCATCGAGAAGCTCTCGATGGAGGCCCGGATGACCATCTGCAACATGTCGATCGAGGCCGGCGCCCGCGCGGGCATGATCGCCCCCGACGAGACCACCTTCGCCTACCTGAAGGGCCGCGACCACGCGCCCGAGGGCAAGGACTGGGACGCGGCGGTGGAGTACTGGAAGACGCTGCGCACCGACGACGACGCCGTCTTCGACGCCGAGGTCGTCATCGACGGCGCCTCGCTCGCGCCGTTCGTCACCTGGGGCACCAACCCGGGCCAGGGCGCGCCGCTGTCGGCCAACGTCCCCGACCCCGCTTCGTACGAGGACGCCTCGGAGCGCCACGCCGCCGAAAAGGCCCTGGAGTACATGGGGTTGACCGCGGGCCAGCCGCTCCGCGAGATCGGCGTCGACACCGTCTTCGTAGGTTCCTGCACCAACGGACGCATCGAGGACCTGCGCAACGCGGCCGCGATCCTGGACGGCCGCAAAGTCGCCGACGGCGTACGGATGCTGGTCGTCCCGGGCTCCGTCCGGGTCGCCCTCCAGGCCGTCGAGGAGGGCCTGGACAAGGTCTTCACCACCGCCGGCGCCGAATGGCGGCACGCGGGCTGCTCGATGTGCCTCGGCATGAACCCCGACCAGCTGGCCCCCGGTGAGCGCTCCGCCTCCACCTCGAACCGGAACTTCGAGGGCCGGCAGGGCAAGGGCGGCCGTACCCACCTGGTGTCCCCGCAGGTCGCCGCCGCCACCGCCGTGCTGGGCCATCTGGCCTCGCCCGCCGATCTGTCCGACGTCCGTACGCCCGCCGGAGTCTGAGAGTCATGGAAGCATTCACCGCACACACCGGCCGGGCCGTCCCGCTGCGCCGCAGCAACGTCGACACCGACCAGATCATCCCCGCGCACTGGCTGAAGAAGGTCACCCGCGACGGATTCGAGGACGGGCTCTTCGAGGCCTGGCGCAAGGACGAGAACTTCGTCCTCAACCGCCCGGAGCGCAAGGGTGCCTCGGTCCTGGTCGCCGGCCCCGACTTCGGCACGGGTTCCTCCCGTGAGCACGCCGTCTGGGCCCTCCAGAACTACGGCTTCAAGGCCGTCATCTCCTCGCGGTTCGCGGACATCTTCCGGGGCAACTCCCTGAAGAACGGTCTGTTGACCGTCGTCCTCGACCAGAAGGTCGTCGACGCGCTGTGGGACCTGACGGAGGCCGACCCGACTGCCGAGATCACCGTCGACCTGGAGAAGAGGCAGGTCCTCGCGGAGGGCGTCACGGTCGACTTCGAACTCGACGAGAATGCCCGCTGGCGACTGCTGAACGGCCTCGACGACATCAGCCTCACCCTTCAGAACGAAGCGGACATTGCGACTTATGAGGCGGCCAGGCCGTCCCACAAGCCGCGTACAATTGTCGCCTGAGCAGCGCTTTTCCCGAACTGCGCCCCCTGCCGGATGGCAGGGGGCGCAGTCGCTTGTTGAGACCCCCTCGGGCGACAACTCGCCCCAGATGGCACAATCGGTGCATGGAACGCGACAGCCAACTCGAGCTCTATGGCCACGTCGCCGACCGATTGAAAGAAGCGCACGCAAGGGTGCGCACACTGCAAGTCCCGGAGGGCGTACGGATGGCGCTGTCCCGGAAGCTGTTGGCCGTCACGGCCGCGGCTAAGCACGATCTCCCAGGCGCGGCAAGACGTCTGGACCGTTTGATGAAGGACCTCGACGAGGGCCGATTCCCCGAAGGTGACTGACTCTGCGGACGGCGCAGCGGTCGACTTCGTTGCGGCACTAGGGTGATTAGCCCGTTTCGTGTTTGATTTGCGGTATATATCTGCCTAACGTGCGAAAAAGCCTGAACAGTTTCGTTCCGGCAATGTCTCCGAAGGGGAAGACGTGAACAAGGCGCAGCTCGTAGAAGCGATTGCCGACAAGGTCGGCGGCCGCCAGCAGGCCGCAGACGCAGTCGACGTGGTACTCGACGCGATCGTCCGCGCGGTTGTCGCGGGGGACCGGGTCTCGGTCACCGGCTTCGGCTCGTTCGAGAAGGTCGACCGCCCCGCCCGGTACGCCCGTAACCCGCAGACCGGCGAGCGCGTGCGGGTCAAGAAGACCTCCGTGCCCCGCTTCCGCGCGGGACAGGGCTTCAAGGACCTGGTGAGCGGCTCCAAGAAGCTCCCCAAGGGCGGCGAGGTCTCCGTCAAGAAGGCCCCCAAGGGCAGCCTCTCGGGCGGTTCTTCCACCCGGACGACGGCCAAGGCCGCCGCCAAGAAGGCCACCGCCAAGAAGGCCACGGCGCGCAAGACCACCGCCGCGGCGGCGAAGAAGACGGCCCCGGCCAAGAAGACCACCGCGAAGAAGACCACCGCGGCGGCCAAGAAGACCACGGCGGCGGCGAAGAAGGCGACCCCGGCGAAGAAGACGACCGCGACGAAGAAGACCGTCGCCGCGAAGACCGCGCCCGCCAAGAAGACCACGGCGAAGAAGGCGCCCGCGAAGAAGACCACGGCGCGCAAGACCACAGCCAAGAAGGCCACCGCACGCAAGAAGTGAGACCGGGCACCGCTCGTTCTCGTACGCGCCGGGCCGGGCTCCCCTCGGGGAGCCCGGCCCGCGGGCTGTTCAGGGGCTCCTCAGAGCGTCTGGAGCGTCACCAGGGTGATCCGCAGGGAGGCGCCTTCACCTGCGGTCTCGATGCGCACCCGCTGCCCCGCACGCAGCAGCCGCAGCCCGCCCGCGTCGAAGGCGGCCGCGTCGAAGTCCACCGGGGTGCCGTCGTCGAGGAGCACGCTGCCGGTACGGGTCTCGGGGTCGTACGTGAACGAGGTCGCCTGCATGAGCGGCAGCCTATCGGTCCCCGGCGGCCACCAGCGGGGCCGCGGGGCCGGCCGTGAACCGCCCCACTCCCAGCGCCAGCGCCGCCGCCAGGTCCTCGCCCGTGTCCACGTCCCTGCGGACCGAATCGAGGCCGGGCAGCCCGATCTCCACCGCGCCCGACGCCAGATGCCGTGCCCGCGACGCACCGCCGAAAGCCGGCCGCAATTCCACCCCGGGCGCAGCGGAAAGAAAAGTGGTACCGATTTCCTGTGCGTCGCAGACAAATGTGCGGGGGAATTCTGCGGCGAAATCGAGCACCCGCGCCAATTCCTCCGGGCGCAGTGCGGGGAGATCCGCGTTCAGTGCCGCGACCGCCACTGCCCCGCGCCGCGCGCGCACCGAGCGCGCGCCGTGCTCCAGCGCGGCGTTGAGACCGGCCGCGGGGACGTCGGCCACCGTGAGCGCGCCCAGAGCGGCCAGCGCCGCACCGGCCACCGGGTCGTCCGTGACGACCACCACATCGCCCACCGCCCGGCAGGACAGCGCCGCCGAAACGGTGTCCTGGGCGAACGCCAGGGCCAGCCGCGGACGCAGATCTCCTCCCACGGCCCGGCCCAGCCTGCTCTTGGCCCGTGCGAGCGGTTTCAGCGGGACGACCAGGGACCAGGGGCCGGTCGGGTCGGTGTTCGTGGCGATCTCCCCCTCCGTACGCATCAGGACTTATTCTCGCCTGCCGGCACGACAACCCGGAGGTCCGCCCCCACGGGTGAGGCGTACGGTGTTCTCCACACAGCAGGGACCCCGGCCGGGCACAGCAGTGCCGCCGTCCCCGCAGCAGGTCAGTCCCTAGAGGAAGGCGTCCGAGTGTCCCGCCCCAGAATCGGCTTCTGGTACCGCCTGGCTGCGGTCATCGCAAAACCGCCGCTGGTGGTTCTGTTCAAGCGCGACTGGCGGGGAATGGAACACATTCCGGCCGAGGGCGGATTCATCACGGCGGTGAATCACAACTCGTATCTGGACCCGCTGTCCTACGGGCATTTCCAGTACAACACCGGCCGCGTGCCGAGGCTGCTCGCCAAGGCAGGGCTGTTCAGGACCCCGTTCGTCGGGATGATCCTGCGCGGCACCGGGCAGATCCCCGTCTACCGCGAGTCGACCAACGCTCTCGACGCCTTCCGCGCCGCGGTCGACGCCATCGAGCGGGGCGAGTGCGTCGCCTTCTACCCCGAGGGCACGCTCACCCGGGACCCCGACATGTGGCCGATGGCGGGCAAGACCGGCGCGGCCCGCGTCGCGCTGATGACCAAGGCCCCCGTCATCCCCGTCGCGCAGTGGGGCGCCAACCTCGCGATGCCGCCGTACGCCAAGGAGAACAAGCTCCAGCTGTTCCCCCGCAAGACCCTGCGGGTGCAGGCGGGACCGCCGGTCGACCTCTCCCGCTACTACGGCCTCGAACCGACCCCCGACGTCCTGCGCCAGGCCACCGAGGCCATCATGGCCGCGGTCACCGCCCAGCTGGAGGAGGTGCGCGGCGAGAAGGCCCCGGCCGAGCTCTACGATCACCGCAAGGCCCGTGCTGAACAGCGGCGCAAGGCAGAGGGAAAGGGATCCACGTGACGCACCCCGCCAAGGCTGCCGTCTTCGGAACCGGATCATGGGGTACGGCCTTCGGCATGATCCTCGCCGACGCCGGCTGCGAGGTCACCCTCTGGGGGCGCCGCGCCGAGGTCGCCGAGGCCGTCAACCGGACGCGTACCAACCCCGACTACCTGCCGGGAATTGAGCTCCCCGCCTCGATCAGGGCCACCACCGACGCGGCCGAGGCGCTGCGTGGCGCCGACTTCGCCGTCCTGGTCGTGCCCTCCCAGACGCTCCGCGCCAACCTCGCCGACTGGACCCCGCACCTGGAGTCGAAGACGGTCCTGGTCTCCCTCATGAAGGGCGTCGAACTCGGCACGGCCAAGCGGATGAGCGAGGTCGTCGAGGACGTCACGGCGGTCCCGGCGGACCGCATCGCCGTCGTCACCGGCCCCAACCTCGCCAAGGAGATCGCCGAACGCCGCCCCGCCGCGGCCGTCGTCGCCTGTTCGGACGAGAGCGTCGCCCAGCGCCTCCAGGCCGCCTGCCACACCCCGTACTTCCGTCCGTACACCAACACGGACGTCGTCGGCTGCGAGCTCGGCGGCGCGGTGAAGAACGTCATCGGCCTCGCCGTGGGCATCGCCGACGGGATGGGCCTCGGCGACAACGCCAAGGGGTCGCTCATCACCCGCGGGCTCGCCGAGACCACCCGCCTGGGACTCGCGATGGGCGCGGACCCGCTCACCTTCTCCGGACTGGCCGGGCTGGGCGACCTGGTGGCCACGTGCTCCTCGCCGCTGTCGCGCAACCACACCTTCGGCACCAACCTCGGACGCGGGATGACGCTCCAGGAGACGGTCGCCGTGACGAGCCAGACCGCCGAGGGCGTCAAGTCCTGCGAATCGGTGCTCGATCTGGCGCGCAGGTACGGCGTCGACATGCCCATCACCGAGACGGTCGTCGGGATCGTCCACGAGGGCAAGTCGCCGGTGGTCGCGGTCAAGGAGCTGATGTCGCGCAGCGCCAAGCCCGAGCGGCGCTGACTCGAGCCCTACCAGCAGGTACGCTCATCGCGATATGAGCAGCCAGAACCTCCCCCAGAGCCCTGAGAGCCCCCTGAGCTCCGAGCAGAGCTCCGCGCAGGGCCGCAAGCCGCGCGTGGCCGTCGTGTTCGGTGGCCGCAGCTCCGAACACGGCATCTCGGTCGTCACGGCCGGCGCCATCATGAGCGCCATCGACCGGACGAAGTACGACGTCCTGCCGATCGGCATCACCAGGGACGGACGTTGGGCCCTCACGTCCGACGATCCGGCCCGCATGGCCATCACCGACCGGCAGGTGCCGGACGTGGAGCAACTGGCCGGGTCCGGCGCCGTGCGCGGGTCCGTGACGCTCTCCGTCGACCCCGGCAACCGCGACGTCGTCGTGGGGGAGCCCGGTGCCGTGCCCACGGTCCTCGGACAGGTCGACGTCGTCTTCCCGATGCTCCACGGCCCCTACGGCGAGGACGGCACGCTCCAGGGGCTCCTGGAGCTCTCCGGCGTGCCGTACGTCGGCTCGGGTGTCCTGTCCTCGGCCGTCGGCCAGGACAAGGAGTACATGAAGCGGGTGTTCATCTCCTTCGGCCTTCCGGTCGGCCCGTACGAGGTCGTACGGCCCCGCGAGTGGGAGTCGGACCGCCCCGCCGCCCGCAAGCGCATCATGGAGTTCGCCGCCGAGCACGGCTGGCCGCTCTTCGTGAAGCCGGCCAGGGGCGGCTCCTCCATGGGCATCACGAAGGTCGACGACCCGGCGGGACTCGACGAGGCGATCGAGGAGGCCCGGCGGCACGACCCCAAGTTCCTCGTGGAGTCCCTGCTGCGCGGCCGGGAGATCGAGTGCGGCGTGCTGGAGTTCGAGGACGGGCCGCGCGCCAGCGTGCCCGCCGAGATCCCGCCCGTGACCGCGCACGACTTCTACGACTTCGAGGCCAAGTACATCGACTCGGCCGCAGGTCTCGTGCCCGCGCCGCTCACCGACGAGCAGACCGCCGAGGTCCAGCGCCTCGCCGTCGACGCCTTCGAGGCCGCCGCCTGCGAGGGGCTGGTGCGCGCCGACTTCTTCCTCACCGAGGACGGCACCTTCGTCATCAACGAGATCAACACCATGCCGGGCTTCACGCCGATCTCGATGTACCCGCGCATGTGGCAGGCGAGCGGGGTGGACTACCCGGAGCTGGTGGACCGGCTGATCACGTCCGCGCTGAACCGCCCCACGGGCCTGCGCTGACGCCGGTCCTCCCGCCCCGGCGGAGTCACAGACTGTCGGGGACCGTCTTCTTCACGGGTACGGCGAACGCCGACAGAGGGGTGATGTCATGGGCGTACTGCGTCCCGAGCGTCACCTCGACATACGCCTTGCGGTACGTGGTCGTGAACCGCGGACCGGCGTCATCGCGCTGCTCCAGCAGCCAGTTGACGCCGTCCGCGTCCACACCCTTGGCCTGGGAATCATCCATCCGTGCGGGGCGGGGGACACCGCAGCGCAGTACGATCGCCCCGTCCCCCCAGCCGGCGGTCAGGTCCGAAGCCGGTGAGGGATCACTCCGCTCCAGACCGGCGACGGTCCGGGGCAGCTCCTCGTGCAGTGCCTCGCAGTACCCGGCGGCCTCCGACGACGGCGTGGGCACCGTCACCGAGGGCTGTGCGCCGGAGGAACAGCCCGCCGCCGTCAGGACGAACAGGGCGGCGGACGGAGCGAGAACGCGGGATCTGGGGGACCGGCGACGGGTGTGAGTCACCGGACCAGCGTAGACAGGGGTCAGAGGTGGACGACCGGGCAGGTCAGGGTACGCGTGATGCCGTCCACCTGCTGGACCTTGGCGACCACCATGCGGCCGAGCGCGTCCACCGTGTCGGCCTGCGCGCGCACGATCACGTCGTAGGGGCCTGTGACGTCCTCTGCCTGGATCACTCCCGGAAGCTTGGCGATGGTCTCGGCGACGATCGACGCCTTGCCCACCTCGGTCTGGATAAGGATGTACGCCTGTACCACGGAACCTCCAGGGCGGCCACGAGGATCATGTGGGGGAAAGGGACGCCACGTTATCGCGTTGCCCCGGGCCGCGGGGAGACCTACGGGCCGGTCGACGTCCACAGCGTGGCGCGTGCACCACGGAAGTTGACGTATCTCTTGACGGTACCGACAGCAGGTGGGGCTCGCGACCGCAAGCCCACCGAGGCGGAAGGGGGACGGTGATGCCTGCACGTCCCGGGGCCACGGCCCCTCGTGGGCCCCTCGCCCACGGTCCGGGTCTCCGGCCGCCGAAGCAGCCCGGACAGGTGTCCGGTGCGATAGATGAGAGGTGAGACTCGGTGAAGGGAACCGTGGGCGAGTTGGGGGAGTTCGGGCTCATCAGAGAGCTCACGTCCCGGCTCACCACCACTCCGGCGGTACGGCTGGGACCCGGCGACGACGCCGCGGTCGTCGCCGCTCCCGACCGCAGGGTCGTGGCCAGTACGGACATCCTGCTGGAAGGGCGGCACTTCCGCCGCGACTGGTCGACAGCGTACGACGTCGGGCGTAAGGCCGCCGCCCAGAATCTCGCCGACATCGCGGCCATGGGCGCCGTGCCCACCGCGCTGCTCCTCGGCCTCGTCGTCCCGGCCGACCTGCCGGTCACCTGGGCCGGCGAGCTGATGGACGGCCTGCGCGACGAGTGCCAGGTCGCCGGGGCGGCCGTCGTCGGCGGCGACGTCGTCGGCGGCGACACCATCACCGTCTCGATCACCGCGCTCGGCGACCTGCGCAACCACGAGCCCGTCACCCGGGCCGGTGCCCGGCCCGGCGACGTGGTGGCCGTCACCGGATGGCTCGGCTGGTCCGCGGCCGGATTCGCCGTGCTCTCCCGGGGGTTCCGTTCGCCCCGCGCCTTCGTCGAGGCCCACCGGCGCCCCGAACCGCCGTACCACGCGGGCCCGGCGGCGGCCGGCCTGGGCGCCACCGCCATGACCGACGTCAGCGACGGCCTCGTCGCCGACCTCGGGCACATCGCGGAGGCCAGCAAGGTCCGCATCGACCTGCGGTCCGGGCTCATCGACATCCCCTCGCAGATGTCCGACATCGGGCAGGCCGTCGGCGTCGACCCGCTGCAGTGGGTGCTCACCGGGGGAGAGGACCACGCGATCGTGGCGACCTTCCCCGCCGACGTGAAGCTCCCCGCCCGCTGGAAGGTCATCGGAGAGGTCCTCAACCCCTCGGCGCTGCCCCAGGTCACCGTCGACGGGGCGCCCTGGACGAGCAAGGGCGGCTGGGACCATTTCGGATCCATCGAGGACGCTTAAAGGCGTGCACGGGAAGTCCCGCCCGCCCGGCGCTGCTTCCCCAGCACGCCCTAGTAGATTCCGGGGCATGACCGCACCTGCCCCGATACCGCCCCGTGTCCTCACCGTCGCCGGATCAGACTCCGGCGGCGGTGCGGGCATCCAGGCGGACCTGAAGACGATGCTGGCCCTCGGCACCCACGGCATGAGCGTGCTGACCGCGGTGACCGCCCAGAACTCCCTGGGTGTGCAGGGGGCCTGGGAGCTGCCGGCGGAGGCCGTACGCGCCCAGTACCGCAGCGTCGTCGACGACATCGGCGTACAGGCGGTGAAGACCGGCATGCTGTCCTCGGCCGCACTCGTCGAGACCGTCGCGGAACTCCTCGCGGAGACGGACGCCCCCGTGGTCGTCGACCCCGTAGGCGTCTCCAAGCACGGGGACCCGCTGCTGGCCTCCGAGGCACTCGACTCCGTACGCACACGCCTGCTGCCCGTCGCCACGGTCGCCACCCCGAACCTCGACGAGGTGGCACAGCTCACCGGCACCACCGTCACCGACGAGGCCGGAATGCGGCGGGCCGCCGCGCAGATCCTCGCGTACGGCCCGCGCTGGGTGGTGATCAAAGGCGGTCACCTGCCCGGCGAGGCCGTGGACCTGCTGACGGACGGCAGCGAGGAGCACTGGCTGCGCGCACCGAGGCTCGACAACCGGCACACCCACGGCACCGGCTGCACCCTCGCCTCCGCCATCGCCTGCGGACTGGCCCGGGGCCAGGACGTGCCGACCGCCGTGAGGGGCGCGAAGGAGTACGTCACCGGCGCGATCAGGGGCGGCTTCGCGCTGGGTGCCGGGATCGGCCCGGTCGACCACGGCTGGCGGACACACACCGCCCGGTGAGGCGGGGCCGCCGGAGCACAGCAAAAAGCCGGTCCACCGAGGTGGACCGGCTTTTTGGGCAACCGGAAGGCTGCGCTACGACGGGGACGTCAGCGCGCGACCTTGCCGGCCTTGATGCACGAGGTGCAGACGTTGAGCCGCTTCGGCGTCCGACCGACCACGGCACGCACGCGCTGGATGTTGGGATTCCAGCGACGGGACGTACGGCGGTGCGAGTGCGAAATGCTGTTGCCGAAGCTCGGCCCCTTGCCGCAAACGTCGCAGTTGGCAGCCACGGGTCACTCCAAAGACTTCAGATGCACTTACAGTGAATTCCGGCGCGCCGGAATCATTTTACTGAAGTGGCGGTACCGGAGGGATTGGCCCGACTCTCGTCGGGCAACCGGAGCAGCATACAACGGCTGCGTCGGAGATACGAAACTACCACGGCTCCCCGAGCACTCCGTCCCGCACCTCTGCCCGCCCGGCCTGGGGACGAGGGCTACTCTGCGGTGCAGCCAGCCCCCCACGGCCGCCCAAGGAGGACCAACGGTGCCGCAGTCCCCCGACGATCTCGACGCCGTCGCGGTGCGCACCTGGTGCTCACTGGCCCTGGAGGCCCTCGGCCGGGAGCGTGCGGCTATCGACGCCATCAACGTCTACCCCGTCGCCGACGGGGACACCGGCACCAACCTGTACCTGACCGTGGAATCCGCGGCGGCGGCGGTTGAGGCGGTCTTCGCCGCCCACGAGACCGGCGCCACCGTCCCCGCCACCGCGGACGCCGTACGTGCCATGGCGCACGGGGCGCTGATCGGTGCCCGCGGGAACTCCGGCACCATCCTGGCCCAGCTGCTGCGCGGCATGGCGGGGGTGCTGGCCGAGTCGGGTGACGCGGATCATGTGCGCGCCGCCCTGAAGGAGGCCGCCGCGGCGGCCCGGCTGGCCGTCGCACACCCCGTCGAGGGCACGGTGCTGACCGTCGCCACCGCCGCCGCGACAGCGGCCGGTGCCACCGCCGGCGCCGGCCTCACGGACGTGCTCGACGCGGCGTACGAGGGGGCGCGCCAGGCTCTCGCCCGGACCCCCGGCCAGCTCGCCGTCCTCGGACGGGCCGGAGTCGTGGACGCCGGCGGGCAGGGCCTGGTGGCCGTGCTCGGGGCGCTGCTGGAAGCGGCCGGCGGACGGCGCGGGGAGCGCGCGGTACCGCCCGCCCCCGAGGTCCCGCCCCTGACCGGTGACTGCGCGGAGGCGGACCCGGACGGCGGCCCGGCCTTCGAGGTCATCTACCTCCTGGAAGCCCCCGACGACGCGGTCGACCGCCTGCGGAGCAGGCTCGACGCCCTGGGCGAATCCCTGGTCGTGGTCGGCGGGGACGGCCTGTGGAACGTCCACGTCCACGTCGACGACGCCGGAGCGGCCGTCGAGGCGGGGGTCGAGGCGGGCCGGCCGTACCGCATCAGGATCACGCACTTCGCAGCCGACCGGATCAGGGCCGACCGCGATCCCGTCCAGCGCGCCGTCGTCGCCGTGGTCCCCGGCGACGGGCTCTCCCAGCTGTGCGTCGAGGCCGGGGCGACCACCGTGCTGGCCCGTCCCGGCGAACCCCCCGCGAGCGGCGAGCTGGTGGACGCGATCCGCCGGGCCCACGCCCGCGAGGTCGTCCTGCTGCCCAACGACGCGCAGCTGCGCCACACCGCCGCGGCGGCCGCCGAACAGGCCAGGGCCGAAGGCGTCCGCGTCGCCCTGGTCCCCACCCGCGCCGCCGTCCAGGGCATCGCCGCCCTCGCCGTCCACGAACCCGGACGCAGCTTCGACGAGGACGTCGTCGCCATGACCTCGGCGGCCGGCGCCACCCGGTACGCCGAACTGGCCGTCGCCGAGCACCGGTCGTGGACCATGGCCGGCATCTGCCAGGCCGGCGACATCCTCGGCCTGATCGACGGCGACGTCGCCGTCATCGGTGAGGACGTCCCCGGCACGGCACGCACGGTCCTCGACCGGATGCTCTCGGCCGGCGGCGAACTCGTCACCCTGATCCTCGGCGAGGACGTGCCGGACTCCCTGGCCGAGGAACTCGGCGAGCACGTCCGGGAGGGCTACCTCGCCGTCGACACGGTCGTCTACCGGGGCGGCCGCCAGGCGGCACCCCTGCTGATCGGCGTGGAGTGACACCGCGCGCCGCTGCGCCCGGCGACATCTGTCAGTGGCGTGGTGTGCAATGGAGCGCGTGTCCGCTTTCGATGAACCCCTCAAGAAGCTGCTCGGCGGAGCCACCGCGAAGGTGATGGCCGAACACCTCGACCTGCACACGGTCGGGGATCTGCTGCACCACTACCCGAGGCGCTACGAGGAGCGGGGCCGCCTCACCGCGCTCACCGAGCTGCCGCTGGACGAGCACGTGACGGTCGTCGCGCAGGTGGCCGACGCGCGGGTCGTGATGTTCAACAACGGCCGGGGCAAGCGGCTCGAGGTCACCCTCACCGACGGGAGCGGCAGACTCCAGCTGGTCTTCTTCGGGCACGGCGTCCACAAGCCCCACAAGGAGCTCCTGCCCGGCCGCAGGGCGATGTTCGCGGGCAAGGTCTCCGTCTTCAACCGGAAGATGCAGCTCGCCCACCCCACCTACCAGCTCCTCGACGCCCACGACGAGGGTGAGGCGACCGAGGCCGTGGACGCGTTCGCGGGCCGGCTGCTGCCGATCTACCCCGCCTGCAAGCAGCTCGACTCCTGGCGGATCGCCAAGGCCGTCGACACGGTCCTGCCCAGCGCCCCGGAGGCGGTGGACCCGTTGCCCCCGGCGCTGCGCGAGGGGCGCGGATTCGTCCCCCTGCCCGAGGCGCTGCTCAGGATCCACCGCCCGCAGACCAAGGCGGACATCGCGGCCGCGCGGGACCGGCTGCGCTGGGACGAGGCCTTCGTCCTCCAGGTCGCCCTCGCCCGCCGCCGCTACGCCGACACCCAGCTTCCGGCGGTGGCCAGGAAGCCCGTGTCCGCAGGGGTGCTCGACGCCTTCGACGCCACCCTCCCCTTCACCCTCACCGAGGGCCAGCAGAAGGTCACCGGAGAGATCTTCGACGCCCTGGCCACGGAACACCCCATGCACCGGCTGCTCCAGGGGGAGGTCGGATCAGGCAAGACGCTCGTCGCCCTGCGGGCCATGCTCAGGGTCGTCGACGCGGGCGGCCAGGCGGCGATGCTCGCGCCCACCGAGGTGCTGGCCCAGCAGCACCACCGGTCGGTCACCGAGATGATGGGCGAACTCGCCGAAGGAGGGATGCTCGGCGGCTCCGACAAGGGGACGAAGGTCGTGCTGCTCACCGGTTCGATGGGCACCGCGGCCCGCCGGCAGGCCCTGCTCGACCTCGTCACCGGCGAGGCGGGGATCGTCATCGGCACCCACGCGCTGATCGAGGACAAGGTGAAGTTCCACGACCTCGGCCTCGTCGTCGTCGACGAGCAGCACCGCTTCGGCGTGGAACAGCGCGACGCCCTGCGTTCCAAGGGGAAGCAACCGCCCCACCTGCTGGTCATGACGGCCACCCCCATCCCCCGCACGGTCGCGATGACCGTCTTCGGCGACCTGGAGACCTCCGTACTGGACCAGCTCCCGGCCGGCCGCTCGCCGATCGCCAGCCATGTCGTGCCGGCCAAGGACAAGCCCCACTTCCTCAGCCGCGCCTGGGAACGCGTCCGCGAAGAGGTGGAGAACGGCCACCAGGCGTACGTCGTCTGCCCCCGCATCGGCGACGACGCCGACGAGGCCGCGGCGAAGAAGGGCAAGCCCGCCGCCGGCGAGGACGCCGAGAAGCGGCCCCCGCTCGCCGTCACGGACATCGCCGAGCAGCTCGCGAAGGGCCCGCTCGCCGGTCTGCGCATCGAGATCCTGCACGGCAGGATGCAGCCCGACGACAAGGACGACGTCATGCGCCGGTTCGCGGCCGGACAGGTGGACGTCCTGGTCGCCACCACCGTGATCGAGGTCGGGGTGAACGTCCCGAACGCCACCGCGATGGTGATCATGGACGCGGACCGCTTCGGCGTCTCCCAGCTGCACCAGCTCAGGGGCCGTGTCGGCCGCGGCAGCGCCCCCGGACTCTGCCTGCTGGTCAGCGAGGCCCACGAGGCGAGCCCCGCCCGCGCCCGGCTCTCCGCGGTCGCCGCCACACTCGACGGCTTCGAGCTCTCCCGCATCGACCTCGAACAGCGGCGCGAGGGCGACGTCCTCGGCCAGGCCCAGTCCGGCGTCCGCTCCTCGCTGCGGGTGCTCAGCGTCATCGACGACGAGGAGGTCATCGCGGCGGCCCGCGAGGAAGCCGTGCGCGTCGTCGCCGCCGACCCCTCCCTGGAGACGCTGCCGGAGCTGCGCATCGCCCTCGACGCACTGCTCGACAAGGACCGCGAGGAGTACCTCGACAAGGGGTGACCGGGCGGATCCGCGCCGACGCCATATCGTGGGAGCACGGCACGCGTCCCGTCCTGCGTGCCGCCCGCGACCCGAGGACCGACACCCATGACCCGCGTGATCGCCGGCTCGGCCGGCGGACGCCGCCTGGCCGTCCCGCCCGGCACCGGCACCCGCCCCACCTCCGACCGTGCGCGCGAGGGCCTGTTCTCCACCTGGCAGGCGCTGCTGGGCACGCTCGACGGCATCCGTGTCGCCGATCTGTACGCCGGATCCGGCGCCGTGGGCCTGGAGGCGCTCTCGCGCGGAGCGGCCCACGCGCTGCTCGTGGAGGCCGACGCCACAGCCGCGCGCACCGTCCGCGACAACATCCGGACCCTCGGTCTGCCCGGTGCGGAATTCCGGGCGGGCAAAGCCGAGCAGACCGTGACGGGACCGGCACCCTCCGCCCCGTACGACGTGGTCTTCCTCGATCCGCCCTACGCCGTCACCGACGACGATCTTCGGGAGATCCTGCTCACACTCCGTGCTCAGGGGTGGCTCACGGGCGACGCTCTCGTCACGGTGGAACGGAGCACCAGAGGCGGGGAATTCAACTGGCCCGAAGGATTCGAGCCACTGCGGGCGCGTCGTTACGGCGAAGCCACGTTTTGGTACGGTCGCGCCGCCTCTACGTGCGAAGACGCACGATGACCGCACCGGAGAGCGAGGGAACCACGTTGCGCCGCGCCGTCTGTCCGGGGTCGTTCGACCCCATCACCAACGGACATCTCGACATCATCGGACGAGCCTCGAAGCTGTACGACGTCGTGCACGTCGCCGTGATGATCAACCAGTCCAAGAAGGGCCTGTTCACGGTCGACGAGCGGATCGAGCTGATCCGCGAGGTGACGGCGGACTTCGGCAACGTGCAGGTCGAGTCCTTCCACGGCCTGCTCGTCGACTTCTGCAAGCAGCGCGACATCCCGGCGATCGTGAAGGGTCTGCGGGCCGTCAGCGACTTCGACTACGAGCTGCAGATGGCCCAGATGAACAACGGTCTCTCCGGGGTCGAGACGCTCTTCGTGCCGACGAACCCGACGTACAGCTTCCTGTCGTCCTCCCTGGTCAAGGAGGTCGCCACCTGGGGTGGCGACGTGGCGCACCTGCTTCCGCCGGCCGTCCACGAGGCACTCGTGAAGCGTCTCGGCGAGAAGTGATGCGCTGACCGACCGTCACCAGGTGTCGGACGGGAGGCGACTGGCCTTACAGTCGTCCCGTCCGTCTCCAACAGCAGCAGAGAGTGGCGAGCACACGGTGGACGTGCAGAAGAAGCTCGACGAGATCGTCGAAACGGTCGGGAACGCCCGCTCCATGCCCATGTCGGCGTCCTGCGTGGTCAACCGCGCCGAGCTGCTCGCGATGCTCGAAGAGGTGCGCGACGCGCTCCCCGGCTCGCTCGCCCACGCCGAGGAGCTCATCGGCGGCCGTGAGCAACTCGTGGAGCAGGCCAGGCAGGAGGCCGAGCGGATCATCGAGTCCGCCCGCGCCGAGCGCGGCTCGCTGATCTCCGGCACGGAGATCGCCCAGCGCTCCCAGGCCGAGGCCGACCGGATCCTGTCCGAGGCCCGCAGGGAGGCCGACGAGGTCCGCGCCGAGGCCGACGAGTACGTCGACAGCAAGCTCGCCAACTTCGAGGTCGTCCTCACCAAGACCATCGGCTCTGTCGACCGCGGCCGGGAGAAGCTCCTGGGCCGTGGGGCGGGCCTCGACGAGCAGGGCTACGAGGACCCCGACTTCGCCGAGGCGCCCGAGCGCAGCGCCGACCCCGAGACGCTGCGCAGGCGGGCCGACGACTACGTGGACACCAAGCTCGGCGCCTTCGAGGCCGTGCTCGCCAAGACGCTGGAGGCCGTCGGCCGGGGGCGGCAGAAGCTGCACGGCCGGGTGGCCACCGACGAGCTCGGCGCGCACATGGCGGCGCAGGACGCCGCGGCCGGCCGGCCGCACACGAGTGACGAGGACCACTGGGCGGGCCTGGCGGAGCTCGCCACCCCCGAGCCGGTGCAGAGCCCCCAGCCGCACTCCTACGCGGAGCCCGTACAGCCGGACTACGCGCCGGTGGCCGGCTACCAGGACCCCACGCAGAACGCCTTCCCCGCCCAGGTCCAGCCCGAGCAGGAGTACGCGCAGACGTACGGCTACCAGGACCAGCAGCAGGGCCAGGCCGACCCCTACGCCGCCTACCCGCAGCAGACGGACCCGTACGCCGCCTATCAGCAGCAGGCCTACGACCCGAACCAGCAGCAGGACTACGGCTGGCCGCAGCAGGCCCAGGCGCCCGCGCAGCAGGGGGAGAGCGCGCTCGACGAGACCAGCCTCTTCGACACGAGCATGATCGACCTGGAGCAGCTGCGCCGCTACGAACAGGGCCGCTGACCGGAGGGGCCCGACCGGATTGGGAGCTGGGCGGTACGTCCAGTATCCTGGCTCTTCGGTCGCGCGTATGTCCGCGATCCCGGCTGCCCTCCTCCTTCCGGACGGAGGCGGCCCACCCGAAGCCGCACCACGTACATGATCTCGAAAGCAGGAGAAGCCCTGAACGGCCACCTCGACCACCGCAGCCCTCTCGTGTTCGATACGCGCGAGCTGGGCCGGCGTCCGGGTACCCAGAAGCGGCTGACCCGCACGGCGGAAGCACCGAAGGACCTCGGCATCGACGGGGTCGTCGGAGTTCCGGAGAACGCGCCCCTGGCGCTGGACCTCCGCCTCGAATCGGTCATGGAAGGGGTGCTCGTCACAGGCACCGCCCGTGCGACGGCCGAGGGGGAGTGCGTAAGGTGTCTGGAGCCGCTGACCCTCGAGGTCGAGGCGGACTTCCAGGAAATGTTCTCGTACCCTGACGCCGATGACCGGAACCGCAGCAGGACCGCGGACCCGGTCGACGACGCCGAGGACGACGAGGACAGGTTCTTTCTCGAGGACGACTCGTTCGACCTCGAGCCTGTGCTGCGTGACGCGGTGGTGCTCGCACTGCCGCTGCAGCCGGTGTGCAAGGAGACCTGTGCCGGTCTGTGTTCCGAGTGCGGAATCAGGCTGGACGAGAATCCCGACCACCACCACGACGTCGCCGACATCCGTTGGGCGGCACTGCAAGGACTCGCCGAGACCGTTCAGGACGGCGAGAAGGACAACATGGGCGGCGCCGAACCTGGCGTCGACGAGAAGCAGGAGAAGTAGCCGTGGCTGTTCCGAAGCGGAAGATGTCGCGCAGCAACACGCGCCACCGCCGGTCGCAGTGGAAGGCTGCGGTCCCCACCCTGGTTTCGTGCGAGCGTTGCCAGGAGCCGAAGCTCCAGCACATTGCGTGCCCGAGCTGCGGCACCTACAACAAGCGCCAGGTCCTCGAGGTCTGAGCGGCTGGTGAGAGGCCCGATGTCTGAGTTGTCCAGCGCCAAGAAGCAGGCAGACAACATCAACACAGCCTCGTCCCACACGCTTCTGGAAGGGCGGCTCGGGTATCACCTCGAGTCCGCCCTTCTGGTGCGTGCGCTGACCCACCGCTCGTACGCGTACGAGAACGGCGGTCTGCCCACCAACGAGCGGCTCGAGTTCCTCGGGGACTCGGTGCTCGGCCTGGTGGTCACGGACACGCTGTACCGCACCCACCCCGACCTGCCCGAAGGCCAGCTGGCCAAGTTGCGGGCCGCGGTGGTCAACTCACGTGCGCTTGCGGAAGTGGGCCGCGGCCTCGAACTCGGTTCCTTCATCCGGCTCGGCCGCGGTGAAGAGGGCACGGGTGGCCGGGACAAGGCTTCCATCCTCGCCGACACACTGGAAGCGGTGATCGGCGCCGTCTATCTCGACCAGGGCCTCAGCGCGGCCTCGGAGCTGGTCCACCGGCTCTTCGACCCGCTGATCGACAGGTCCTCCAACCTCGGAGCCGGCCTGGACTGGAAGACCAGTCTCCAGGAGCTCACCGCGAGCGAGAGCCTCGGAGTCCCCGAGTACCTCGTCACGGAGACCGGCCCCGACCACGAGAAGACCTTTACTGCTGCTGCTCGCGTCGGTGGTGTCTCGTACGGCACCGGCACCGGCCGTAGCAAGAAGGAAGCGGAGCAGCAGGCGGCGGAGTCCGCCTGGCGCGAGATCAGCGCCGCCGCGGAAGCGCGGGAGGCGGCGGCCGAGTCCGCTGCCGGCGGAGGGGTCGCCGACACCCCTGCCGCCCCGTCGCCGCACTCGGACGCCGCTCCGGCCTGAACCAAGGGAGAACCCCTCGGTGCCCTGGTGCACCGGGGGGTTCTCGCTGTCCTGCCACCTTCCCGAAGGAGAGCCCGCCGTGCCCGAACTGCCCGAGGTCGAAGTCGTGCGGCGGGGTCTGGAGCGCTGGACCGCCGGGCGGACCGTCGACGCCGTCGAGGTCCTGCATCCGCGCGCGGTCCGCAGGCACCTCGCGGGCGGCGCCGACTTCGCCGCCCGGCTGCGCGGGCTGCGCTTCGGCACGGCGATGCGCCGGGGCAAGTACCTCTGGGTGCCCCTTGACGATGCCGGCACCTCGCTCCTGGGCCACCTGGGCATGAGCGGCCAGTTGCTCGTCCAGCCCGAGGCGGCCGTCGACGAGAAGCACCTGCGCATCAGGATCCGCTTCGACGACGCCCTCGGGACCGAGCTGCGCTTCGTCGACCAGCGGACCTTCGGCGGGCTGTCGCTGCACGAGAACACCCCGGAAGGGCTGCCCGATGTCATCGCGCACATCGCGCGGGACCCCCTGGACCCCGCCTTCGACGACGACGCCTTCCACACGGCGCTGCGCCTGCGCCGTACGACTCTCAAGCGCGCGCTGCTCGACCAGTCCCTGATCAGCGGGGTCGGCAACATCTACGCGGACGAGGCGCTGTGGCGCAGCCGGCTGCACTACGAGAGGCCGACCGCGACCCTGACCCGCCCGAGGACGGCGGAGCTGCTCGGCCATGTCCGCGACGTCATGCGTGAGGCCCTCGACCAGGGCGGCACCAGCTTCGACAGCCTGTACGTCAACGTCAACGGGGAGTCGGGCTACTTCGACAGGTCGCTCGACGCCTACGGACGCGAGGACGAGCCCTGCCGCCGCTGCGGTACGCCGATGCGCCGCCGGCCCTGGATGAACCGCTCCAGTTACTTCTGCCCGCGCTGCCAGCGTCCCCCGCGTATCTCCCCGGCCTCCTGAGGACCGGGTTCCCGGCCTCCTGACCGACCGGGCTCCACCGGCCCGGGGCCCGGCCTCGCCGGACGGGGCCCGGACTCAGTCCGCGTGGGCGGCGTCGTACCGTGCCCGGGCCTCGATGACCTCGGGCATGCGGCCCTCGACGAGCTGGATCAGCTCCAGGAGCCGGGTGGTGACCTCGCGGCCGAGGTCCGTCAGCTCGTAGTCGACGCGCGGCGGGTTGGTGAACTGCGCCTCCCGCAGGACCAGGCCGTCGCGCTCCAGCGCGTGCAGCGTCTGCGAGAGCATCTTCTCGCTGACCCCGTCGACCCGGCGGCGCAGTTCGTTGAAGCGGGCGCCGCTCTCGTACAGCGCCCCCAGGGTCAGGCCGCCCCAGCGGCCGGTGACGTGCTCCAGCGTGCCCCGCGAGGGGCACAGCCGTGAGAAGACGTCGAACGGCGAGTCGCCGCCGTCCTGCACCGGCTCCGTCCGTGTCTCGCTCATACCCGCAGCTTACGCCTGCGCAGCGCCCACCTGGGGTGAGCGCTGCGCAGGAGGAAGAGCGAAGGTGCGTCGCTGTCAGCGGCTGATGACGGAGACCTCACTGGCGCCGGACGTGGTGCCGTCCGCGTAGAGCACCGAGATCCGGTAGTAGACCGTGCTCGCCGGCGGCTGGGCGGGGTCCACCCAGTTCCAGGAGGTGACGTTGTCCCTGGGCTCCGTGTGGACCAGGTCGAAGGTCTGCGTCACCGGGTTCCAGCGGTGGATGGCGAAACCGGTGACCTCGCCGAGGGTCGTGGAGCTCGCGAGAGCCCAGGAGATCCAGCCGTTCTGGTCGGAGCCCAGGTACACCAGCGGCGCACCGGTCGCCGCCGGTGCGGTCGGGCGGAGGTCCAGCTCGGTGACGTCGACCGCCGTCGCGCCGGTGGCCGGGGTGAGCTGGTTCCCGTACTGGTCGACGGCGATCACGGCGTAGCGGACCTGCTGTCCGTCGGCCGGGACGTAGTCGTGGAACGTCGTCCCCTCGATCTGCCAGGGCTTGAAGTCCGCCGGATGCGGCACGGCCTTGTACGTCCACTGCCCGTCGACGAGGGTGCCGCGCAGCACGAGGTAGTGCGCGAGGCCGGGGTCCTTGCTCGCGTCCCACGAGAGGCTGACGCCGTTCTTCTCCGGGACGGTCCTCACGCCGGTGACCGCCGCGGGCGCCGTCGTGTTCCCGGTGACGGTGACCGTGAGCCCCGCGGACGGGGTGCCGCCGTTCCCTTCGTGGTCGACCGCGACGACGTAGTAGGCGTACGTGGCGCCGGGCTGCGGGGCGGCATCGGTGAACGAGGTCCCTCTGACGCCCGAACCGACCTCCGTACGGGTGGCGGTGCTGGTGCCGGGGCGGCTCGTCCGGAAGACCGAGTAGCCGGCGAAGTCGCTGCTGGTCACCGCGGAGGCGTCCCAGGTGATGGTGACGCCCGCCTCGCTCTCCGAGGCCCGCGCGTTGAGCGCGGTGTCCACCGGGCCGGTCGTGTCGTCGCTGTAGTACATCGCGGTGCCGGAGGCCGGGGACTCGTTGCCGCTCGTGTCGACGGCGGTGACGACGTAGTAGTAGACGTCGCCGGTCTGCGGCAGCGGTCCGCTGTAACCGCCGCCCGTGGAGGCCAGCCGGTTGGCGGGGGTGAGGGCGACCGGCTGCGAGGTCGAGCGGTAGACCCGGTACTCGGCGAGGTCGGGCTCGGTGTTGCCGTCCCAGTACAGGGTGATCTTGGTCGGGCTGCCCATCGCCCAGTTGTCCTCGACGCCCTTCGGGGCGGCGGGGGCCGTGCGGTCCACGGTGGTGATGCCGAGGTCGGCGGTGCCCGACGAGGTGTTGCCCGCCTTGTCGTACGCGCGCACCTCGTAGTAGTAGACGTTGCCGTCCTCCGGCGCGGTCGTGTCGGTGTACGAGGTGGACGTCGTGGTCGCGAGGGCCTTCGACGGATAGGAGGCGCCCTTCAGCCGCCGGTACACGCGGTACCCGGCGAGGTCCATCTCCTTGTTCTTCGCCCAGCTGACCTTGGTGGACGTGGAGGCGGTGCTGTAGGTGACGGTGGTACCGGCGGGAACCAGCGGCTTCACCTTGTCCACGGTCGCCATGGTGCGGGGAGCGTACGAGAACTTGACGTTGGCGGCGCCGGTCCAGTTCACGAAGTCGATGCGCAGGCTGTGCTTGCCCGAGGGGATGGTCACGTTGACCGTCTTGGAGACGGTGCTGGAGACGTTCTTCCACAGGTCGACCTTGCGTACGCCGTCGACGTAGACGCGGATGCCGTCACGGGAGGACGCCGCGAACGAGAACGGCCCGCCCGAGCCGAAGTCGCGGGTCATGGACCAGCGGACACCGAAGTCGTTGGAGGGCATGCCCTTGTAACCAGGTGCGCCCGTGCCCCAGTTCTGGTCGATCACGGAGTCGCAGTCCGTGCCCTTGGGCGTGCCGGAGAAGCTGGTGTTCGCGTAGAACGTCCGCTTGAAGACGGGCGAGGCGCAGGTCACGGCGGCGGAGGCGGGGGCGGCCGTGGCGAGCAGGCCGCCTGCGGAGGCGAGTACCACAGCGGTGGCGGTGGCCACCGTGGTGCCTCTGGGTCGGTTCATTCGTTCCTTCGGTCTTGATCATCCGCAGTCCGGAAATGACTGCCGACGATCAAGACTCCTGGTGGGCGGCCAAGGTTGTAGGCCCTGCGGGCTCCTTCGGCGGGCTTCCGGAGCGACTGCGGGCTCCTTCGGCGGGCTCTCCGGAACGGCCGGGGACAGCGAGAGGCCCCGCCGGTCCGTCGACCGGCGGGGCCTCTCGTCCGTACGGCCTCTCAGAAGCCGAAGTCCTGCGTCCACCAGGGCCCGCCCGAGCCGAGGTGCACTCCCACGCCGAGCGTCCTGTAATCGCAGTTGAGAATGTTTGCGCGGTGACCCTCGCTGGCCATCCAGGCGTTCATCACGGCCTGGGCGTCGGCCTGCCCGCGGGCGATGTTCTCCCCGCCGAGACCCTCCACGCCGGCTGCGGCGGCGCGGTCCCAGGGGGTCGCCCCGTCGGGGTCGGTGTGGCTGAAGAAGTCGCGGGCGGCCATGTCCTCGCTGAAGTCCTGGGCGAGCGCGGTCAGCGAGCCGCTCGTGGTGACCGGACTGCAGCCGACCTTCGCGCGCTCCTGGTTGACCAGTGCGAGCACAGCCGCCTGGGCGGAGGCGGCGGACGGGCTCGGGGAGGTGCTGGACTCGGCGCTCGGGGTGGCCGAGGCGGTCCTCGGCGCGGCCGGCGCCTTGGTGGCGGGTGCCGACGACACGCTCTTCCCCGGCTTCGGGGCCGCCGCCTTCGTGCGCTCCGGAGTCTTCGCCGCCTGCTTCGACGCGGTGGCCGAGGGCTTCTTCGCCGGCGTCCTCTTCGGCGTCGGGGAGGCGGACGCGGAGGGGGCTGCTGAACGGTCGGCACCCCTGCTCGCCTCGGCCGATGCCGAGGCCGACGTGCGGGCGGTCGGCTCGGCGGACGCGTCTCCCTGGGTCAGCAGGTCGGGGGCGCCGCCCGCGTGGACGCTGTCGGACGACCGGCCGCCGCTGACGTCGTAGCTGCCCCCGCCGGGCAGCAGGCCGGAGGCCACGGCCACCGCTCCTACGGCCACCGCCGCGGACACACCGAGAAGCCCGGCGCGCACGGGTATCCCCGCCCGCTTCTTCCGGCGCGCACCGCGCGGCCCCTCCACCGCGTCCGCCGCGTGCTGCTCAGCGGCGGGGGCCGCGCCTGCGCGTCGATGCCGTCCCATGCGCTGTGCCTTCCTCGTGCTCCGGGCGTCTTGGCCGACGTCACCGTATTCATGATCAAACTCACCCGTCCGGGTGAGGCTATTGCGAGGGGACCTTACGCCATGACGGATTGGGGCGACGTGCTCCGTGAGCAATTGGCCGGTTAGCGTTCGGGCATGAACGAAGACGCACGACTCGTCGTATGGGTACGCGGCCGAGTACAGCAAGTAGGATTCCGCTGGTTCACCAGGGCAAATGCTTTGGAGATCGGAAAACTCACCGGCTTCGCGCTGAATCTCGACGACGGCCGGGTGCAGGTGGTCGCCGAAGGCCCACGTGAGAATTGCCACCGTCTGCTGGACTGGCTCGCAGCCGGCGACACACCCGGGCGCGTGGACGGGGTCACTGAGATCTGGGACACGCCGCGCGGCGGTTACGAGGGATTCGCGATTCGCTGACGCCGGGCGGGAAAGCGCACCCGGATCCGCTGCGCAGGCACGGTGCGGCATGCGGTGACCGGAAGGTCCGCGAAGGGCCCGCACCCGAAATGACCTGCGGAATGTTCGGTCCCGGCACATGGTTGCCAAGAACGCTCCGTCGTGCCAGGCTGCGGCATTGACGAAGATCTCCACACCCTTCGGGGACCCGCAGGAGAGTCGCGCCGCAAGATCGTCAGGCCGCGCACCCCCGGGACACCCGGCTCCCTGGCGTGTGATCGTGTTGACCGTCAAACTTTTTGGTGAGACGCTGAAAACCCCGCGCACCGCAGCTGTTCGGCAAGGCTGGTGACAGCAGAACAGCAGTGAAGACACAGAGCACTGCCGAGCACCGCGGGTGCGATTCCCTCACGACCACGACCCACACCGCATCGGTCGGTCACTCAGTGTGGAGGACCATCCATCATGGCAAAGGCGCTTCTCGGTTACGTCGGCGGATCCGACCCGCGACTCCTCGCCGAGATGCGACGGCTTCAGAAGCGCGTCCAGGACCTGGAATCCGAGCTCGTACGGATCCAGGACGAGAACGACGCGCTCAACGCCGCCGCCCAGCACCAAGAGTCGCTGCTCGACAGCATCGACATCGACGTACCCCAGGCGGAGCCCGCGCTGACCTGACCCCCAGGCCCTGCCGGGGCCGGTCGGGCCGCACGCCAGCTGCTCGGGACCAATCCTACGAATGTCTTTCGTCGCGGATCGCCGTCCTGGAACACCGAGGATTGCTCGTGATCCGGTCCGCTCGCGATCCGTAACGCAAAGCCGTGCACGGAGGGCTGTACACGCCGCACCGTGCGAGTTTCACAAGGGACGCTCCGGCGTCCCTTCTTTCTTTCCCCCCCGGATCTCACCGGCGTATCGCTCTTCGCTTACCGTCTGATGTGCCCTGCACCTTCATCAGCGAAACCGAGAGTGAAAGGTAGAGTCCGGCGGCGTGCACCTCAAGGCCCTGACCCTCCGTGGTTTCAAGTCGTTCGCCTCCGCCACGACCCTGCGGTTCGAACCCGGGATCACCTGTGTCGTGGGGCCCAACGGGTCCGGTAAATCGAATGTGGTGGACGCGCTCTCCTGGGTCATGGGGGAACAGGGAGCCAAATCCCTGCGCGGCGGCAAGATGGAAGACGTGATCTTCGCCGGGACCACCGGAAGGCCGCCTCTGGGCCGCGCCGAAGTATCGCTGACCATCGACAATTCCGACGGCGCGCTGCCGATCGACTACGCCGAGGTGACGATCACCCGGATCATGTTCCGCAACGGCGGCAGTGAATACCAGATCAACGGTGACACCTGCCGGCTGCTCGACATCCAGGAACTCCTCTCCGATTCCGGTATCGGCCGCGAGATGCACGTCATCGTCGGCCAGGGCCGGCTGGACTCCGTCCTGCACGCCGACCCGACGGGGCGCCGCGCCTTCATCGAGGAGGCGGCGGGTGTGCTCAAGCACCGCAAGCGCAAGGAGAAGGCGCTGCGGAAGCTGGAGGCGATGGGGGCCAACCTCGCCCGCGTGCAGGACCTCACCGACGAACTGCGCCGCCAGCTCAAACCGCTGGGCCGGCAGGCGGCCGTGGCCCGCCGGGCGGCCGTCATCCAGGCCGATCTACGCGACGCCCGGCTGCGGCTCCTCGCCGACGACCTCGTCTCGCTGCGCGAGGCGCTGCGCAGCGAGATCGCCGACGAGGCCGCGCTCAAGCGGCGCAGGGAAACGGCGGAGGCCGAACTCCGGGCGGCGCTCGCACGGGAGGCCGGGCTGGAGGACGAGGTCCGGCGACTTGCGCCGAGACTCCAGCGGGCCCAGCAGACCTGGTACGAGCTCTCCCAGCTGGCCGAGCGGGTGCGCGGCACGATCTCGCTCGCGGACGCCCGGGTGAAGAGCGCCACCGCCGCGCCCGACGAGGAACGGCGCGGACGGGACCCCGAGGACATGGAGCGCGAGGCCGCCCGCATCCGCGAGCAGGAGGCCGAGCTGGAGGCGGCCCTCGAAGCGGCGGAGCACGCGCTGGAGGACACCACCGCGCACCGGGCCGAACTGGAGCGCGAGCTCGCGGTGGAGGAGCGCAGACTCAGGGACGCGGCCCGGGCCATCGCCGACCGCCGGGAAGGTCTCGCACGGCTCAGCGGGCAGGTCAACGCGGCCCGGAGCCGGGCGGGTTCGGCACAGGCAGAGATCGACCGGCTGGCCGCGTCCCGCGACGAGGCGCAGGAGCGGGCCGTCGCGGCGCAGGAGGAGTACGAGCAGCTCAAGGCCGAGGTCGAGGGCCTGGACGCGGGCGACGCGGAACTGGCGGAGCAGCACGACGCCGCCAAGCGGGAGCTCGCGGAAGCGGAGGCGGCGCTGGGCGCGGCGCGGGAGGCGGTCACCGACGCGGAGCGCAGCCGCGCCGCGCTCTCGGCCCGCCACGAAGCGCTGTCGCTGGGACTGAGGCGCAAGGACGGCACCGGGGTCCTGCTCGGTGCCGGGGACGGGCTCGCAGGCCTGCTCGGGCCGCTCGCCGAACTGCTCACCGTCGCCCCGGGGCACGAGGTCGCGGTGGCCGCGGCGCTGGGCGCGGCGGCCGACGCGATCGCCGTGACGGACCCCGCGGCGGCGGCGGACGCGATCCGGCTGCTGCGCAAACAGGACGCCGGGCGCGCGGCGCTGGTGCCGGGCGGCACCGGAGCCGGGCAGGTGCCGGCCCAGGGCACGGAACAGCGGCCGGAACCCCCCGCGACCGCGGGCGGCCAGGTACCGGGGCAGGCGTCCGGGGCCGGGCACGCCGTCGCGGCCGGGGTGGAACACGGCGTCACGGCCGGGGCCGGACACGGAGCAGGCCTGCCCGGGTCGGAACAGGCTGCCGCCGGGTCCATGCACGTGGGGCAGCCGGCGCCGGCCGCGGCAGGCCTGGCCACCGGTGACCGCGCCGCGCCCGCCGTCGCCGGCCTGGTGCACGGCCCGGCCGAACTGCTCACCGCCGTACGCCGGCTGGTGCGCGGCATGGTCGTCGTCGGCACCCTGGAGGACGCCGAGGAGCTGGTCGCCGCGCACCCGGAGCTGACCGCCGTCACGGCCGAGGGCGACGTCCTCGGTACCCACTTCGCGCACGGCGGATCGGCCGGGGCGCCGAGCCTGCTGGAGGTGCAGGCGTCCGTCGACGAGGCCGCGGCCGAGCTGGCCGAGCTCGCCGTGCGCTGCGAGGAGCTCGCCACGGCCCAGCGCCTGGTGGCCGCACGGCGCGGGGAGTCGGCCGCGCTGGTCGAGGAGCTCGGCGAGCGGCGCCGGGCCGCCGAGCGGGAGAAGTCCGGAGTCGCGCAGCAGCTCGGAAGGCTGGCCGGACAGGCCCGGGGCGCCGCGGGGGAGGCCGAGCGCACGACCGCGGCGGCCGTCCGGGCCCAGGAGGCGCTGGAACGGGCCACCGAGGAAGCCGAGGAACTCGCGGAACGGCTGCTGGTCGCGGAGGAGACACCCGTGGAGGAGGAGCCGGACACCTCCGTACGGGACCGGCTCGCCGCCGACGGCGCCAACGCACGGCAGACCGAGATGGAGGCCCGCCTGCAAGCCCGTACCCACGAGGAACGCGTCAAGGCGCTCGCCGGACGGGCCGACGCGCTGGACCGGGGGGCCCGCGCCGAGCGTGAGGCCCGCGCCCGCGCCGAGCAGCGCCGCGCCCGGCTGCGCCACGAGGCCGCCGTCGCCACCGCCGTGGCCTCGGGCGCCCGGCAGCTGCTGGCCCATGTCGAGGTCTCCGTCGTACGGGCCGAGGAGGAGCGGGCCAGGGCGGAGGCGGCCAAGGCCGGGCGCGAGCGGGAGCTCACCGCCGAACGCGGCCGGGGCCGCGACCTGAAGAGCGAACTCGACCGGCTCACGGACTCGGTGCACCGGGGGGAGGTGCTCGGGGCCGAGAAGCGCATGCGCATGGAGCAGGTGGAGGCGAGGGCCCTGGAGGAGTTCGGCGTCGAGCCGGCCGGCCTGGCCGCCGAATACGGGCCGGAACAGCTGGTGCCCCCGTCGCCCGCCGCGGAGGGGGAGGAGCTCCCCGACGATCCCGAGCACCCGCGCAACCAGCCGAAGCCGTTCGTCAGGGCCGAGCAGGAGAAGCGGCTCAAGGCGGCCGAACGGGCGTATCAGCAACTCGGGAAGGTGAATCCGCTCGCTCTCGAAGAGTTCTCGGCGCTGGAGGAACGGCACAAGTTCCTCTCGGAGCAGCTCGAAGACCTGAAGAAGACCAGGGCCGACCTCATGCAGGTGATCAAGGAGGTCGACGAGCGCGTCGAGCAGGTCTTCACCGAGGCGTTCCGGGACACCGCGCGGGAGTTCGAAGGCGTCTTCTCGCGGCTCTTCCCGGGCGGTGAGGGCCGCCTCGTCCTGACCGACCCGGACAACATGCTGACGACCGGTCTCGACGTCGAGGCGAGGCCCCCGGGCAAGAAGGTCAAGCGCCTCTCGCTGCTGTCCGGGGGCGAGCGATCCCTTACGGCCGTTGCCCTCCTGGTCTCGATCTTCAAGGCCAGGCCGAGCCCGTTCTACGTCATGGACGAGGTCGAGGCAGCGCTCGACGACACCAATCTGCAGCGTCTGATCCGGATCATGGAGGAGCTCCAGGAGAGCTCCCAGCTCATCGTGATCACGCACCAGAAGCGCACGATGGAGGTCGCCGACGCGCTCTACGGCGTCTCCATGCAGGGCGACGGCGTATCCAAGGTGATCAGTCAGCGTCTGCGCCGGACTCCGGGGTAAACGGACTGAGGGGCAGTCACATCCCCTTTACCTAATCTTCAACATCTGAACGCACCTTTTGAGCATCCCTGGGTACTTGTGAGGCGCCCCTTCGCGAGAACCGAGTCTTGACTTCGAAACTTGAACGCATAACCTCAGCAATGTTGTTTTTACCTTCAAGTGGTGGTCGGCTGGAAGTTGTGCGCCACTAGGAGGGCTCACCCCCCACACCTGACGTTGCGGCCAGGTACCAGGAGTTCATGTGACCAGCACAGCGCGCGGACCGGAGTCCGGAGCCCGGGAGGCCCACCCGGACCATCTCGGCCATGTCATCTTCATCACGGCAGCCGCAGCGATGGGCGGCTTCCTCTTCGGCTACGACAGTTCCGTCATCAACGGCGCCGTCGAGGCCATCCGTGACCGCTACGACATCGGGTCGGGGACCCTGGCGCAGGTCATCGCCATCGCCCTGATCGGCTGTGCCATCGGCGCGGCCACGGCGGGACGTATCGCCGACCGCATCGGCCGTATCCGCTGCATGCAGATCGCCTCGGTGCTCTTCACCATCAGCGCCGTCGGGTCCGCCCTGCCGTTCGCCCTATGGGACCTCGCCATGTGGCGGATCATCGGCGGCTTCGCGATCGGCATGGCCTCGGTCATCGGCCCCGCCTACATCGCCGAGGTCTCACCGCCCGCCTACCGCGGCCGCCTCGGCTCCTTCCAGCAGGCCGCCATCGTCATCGGCATCGCCATCTCGCAGCTGGTCAACTACGGCATCCTGCAGATCGCCGACGGCGACCAGCGGGGCGAGATCGGCGGCCTCGAGGCCTGGCAGTGGATGCTCGGCGTGATGGTCGTACCGGCCATCCTCTACGGGCTGCTCTCCTTCGCGATCCCCGAGTCGCCGCGCTTCCTGATCTCCGTCGGCAAGAGGGACCGCGCCCGGAAGATCCTGGAAGAGGTCGAGGGCAAGAACGTCGACCTCGACGCACGCGTGAACGAGATCGAGACGGCCATGCGCCGTGAACACAAGTCCAAGTTCAGCGACCTGCTCGGCAGCCGCTTCGGCTTCCTGCCCATCGTCTGGGTCGGTATCGGCCTGTCGATCTTCCAGCAGCTCGTCGGCATCAACGTCGCCTTCTACTACTCGGCGACGCTGTGGCAGTCCGTCGGCATCGACCCGACCGACTCCTTCTTCTACTCGTTCACGACGTCGATCATCAACATCATCGGCACCGTGATCGCCATGATCCTGGTGGACCGGGTGGGCCGCAGGCCGCTCGCACTCGTCGGATCCGCCGGTATGGCCGTCGCCCTCGCCTTCGAGGCATGGGCCTTCTCCGCGGACCTGGTCGACGGCAAGCTCCCGACCACGCAGGGAACGGTCGCGCTGGTCGCCGCCCACGTCTTCGTGCTCTTCTTCGCGCTGTCGTGGGGTGTCGTCGTCTGGGTCTTCCTCGGCGAGATGTTCCCGAACCGCATCCGCGCCGCCGCCCTCGGTGTCGCCGCCTCCGCGCAGTGGATCGCCAACTGGGCGATCACCGCGAGCTTCCCCAGCCTGTCCGACTGGAACCTGTCAGGCACCTACATCATCTACACCTGCTTCGCCGTGCTCTCCATCCCCTTCGTGCTCATGTTCGTGAAGGAGACCAAGGGCAAGGCGCTGGAGGAGATGGGCTAATCCCCGCTGCCCCTCTCCTCGACCCGCTGCCCCGGACCGGCCCATGCCGGCCCGGGGCAGCGTTCTTCGTGAGGTCGCCGCGTCGCCGCGCACGGCCGGCCGGCGTGGCGTCAGAAGGTGTCCGGCTCCTGGACCGTCCGGCCGGCCGGACACGGCGCGATCGCGTACAACCCTGCCGCGACGAGGATCGTCGCCGCCCAGCCCAGGCCGTGGCGTCCGACCCAGGTGGAGGCGAGCGGACCGGTGAACCACTCCACATCGGTGAGGAGCAGCCCCACCACGAGGGCCGCGCCCCACGCGCCGACGGCCGGTCCGCTGAATCCGGCGGTGTACCAGTAGGCGCTGCGCGGCGAGGTGTCCAGGAGCGCTTCCGGGGCGTAGGTGCGGCCCCTCAGCAGATCCATGCCGAAGACCCCGATCCAGGCGGAGAAGGTCACACCGAGCAGGGACAGGAACGACGTGAACGTGCCGATGAAGCTCGTCGCCACCATCGTCAGCAGCCCGCCGAGCAGCAGGCTGATGGCGGCGTTCACGCCCACCGCCCAGGCGCGGGGGACCGTGAATCCGAGCGTCTGCGCGGTGAATCCGGCCGAGTACATGGACATCGCGTTGATCAGCACCATGCCGCCGAGGGCGGCCAGGAGATACGGCACCGAGATCCATCGCGGCAGCAGCTCGCCGATGAACGCCACCGGGTCCTGCGTCGCGGCGAGGCCGGGGGAGTCCACCGCCATCACCGCTCCCATCATCACCATCGGCAGGACGGTGACCAGGGCTCCGCCCACCGCCGCGGCGACCATGGCGCGGCCGGACGCGGCAGCCGGAAGGTAACGGGTGAAGTCCGGGGCCGAGGGGACCCAGCTGATTCCCCCGGCGGCCAGCGTCCCGATGCCCGCGATCATCATCGCCGCCGGACCGGCGGGCCGGTCCAGCACGTCCCGCCACGCGGTGGCGCCGGCCAGGTGCACGAGGAGCAGGAGACTCGCGCCGCCGAAGAGGTACACGGAGAGCCGGGCGGACACCCTCAGGGCGCGGATGCCGAGGCCCGAGACGAGGAAGCTCGCGGCGACGAACGCCGTCAGCGTCACCAGCACCAGCGTGTGCGTGATGTGGATACCGAACAGCAGACCGAGCACGGCCAGCAGCGCGTAGGAGCCGGTGACCGCGTTGGCGGTCTCCCAGCCCCAGCGGGCCACCCAGATCAGGGCGCCGGGAAGGAGATTGCCGCGCTGCCCGAAGACCGCCCGGGAGAGCGCCATGCCGGGCGCCCCGCCGCGCTTGCCCGCGATCGACACGAACCCCACCAGTCCGAAGGCGACCACGGGGGCGACGGCCGCCACGGCCAGTACCTGCCAGAGGTTCAGCCCGTTGAAGACGGTGAGGCCGGCGCCCACGGTCAGCAGGAGGACGGTCATGTTGGCCGTCACCCAGGTGGGAAAGAGGGTGCGGACCCGACCGGTGCGCTCGGTCTCGGGGACGGGGTCCAGGCCGCGGTTCTCCACGGGCAGCAGCGTACCTTTACCCCCATAAGTGGCATACCGCCCATGCGGCCCGGACGCCGTTCCACCGAACCGCGCCCGGACCCCCGCTGTGGCCGATACTGGACTGGTTATGGAAATCGTCATCCTTGCTGTAGTCATCGCCCTGGTCGCGGTCGGCCTGATCAGCGGGCTCGTGGTCAGCAGCCGCAAGAAGAAGCAGCTGCCGCCCTCGGCACCGTCGAGCACGCCGACCATCACTCCTCCCGCCGAACCCGGTGTCGGCGAGGAAGCCGAGGCGCCGCGCGACGAAGCGCGGCGCACCATCGAGGACGCCGGTCTCCCCGGCGCCGGGACTCCCGTCGAGGAGACCCCGGTCGTCATCGAGCCGGAGATTCCCGCGCTCGAAGTTCCCGAGCCCACCGCCGGCCGCCTCGTGCGGCTCCGCGCCCGGCTCGCCCGTTCGCAGAACTCCCTGGGCAAGGGGCTGCTCACGCTCCTGTCCCGCGACAACCTCGACGAGGACACCTGGGAGGAGATCGAGGACACGCTCCTCACCGCCGACGTCGGCGTCGCCCCCACCCAGGAGCTCGTGGAGCGGCTCCGTGAGAGGGTCCGCGTCCTCGGCACCCGTACGCCCGAGGAGCTGCGCACGCTGCTGCGTGAGGAGCTCGTCACCCTGCTCGGCCCCGACTTCGACCGTGCGGTGAAGACGGAGGGCGGCGAGGAGACGCCCGGCGTCGTGATGGTCGTCGGGGTCAACGGCACCGGCAAGACGACGACCACGGGCAAGCTCGCCCGCGTGCTCGTCGCCGACGGCCGCAGTGTCGTGCTCGGCGCCGCGGACACCTTCCGGGCCGCTGCCGCCGACCAGCTCCAGACCTGGGGCGAGCGCGTCGGCGCCCGTACGGTGCGCGGGCCCGAGGGCGGCGACCCCGCGTCGATCGCCTTCGACGCGGTGAAGGAAGGGATCGCCGAGGGCGCCGACGTGGTGCTCATCGACACCGCCGGCCGCCTGCACACCAAGACCGGCCTGATGGACGAGCTCGGCAAGGTCAAGCGGGTCGTCGAGAAGCACGGCCCGCTCGACGAGATCCTGCTCGTCCTCGACGCCACGACCGGCCAGAACGGGCTGGTCCAGGCGCGGGTGTTCGCGGAGGTCGTCGACATCACCGGCATCGTGCTCACCAAGCTGGACGGCACCGCCAAGGGCGGCATCGTCATCGCCGTCCAGCGCGAGCTGGGCGTCCCCGTGAAGCTCATCGGTCTCGGCGAGGGGCCGGACGACCTGGCGCCGTTCGAGCCGGGCGCCTTCGTCGACGCGCTGATCGGCGACTGACGGGCGTACGGCCGAGGAACGCCGGAGGGCGGTGGACCCGTGAGGGGTTCACCGCCCTCCGGCGTTCACCCGCGGTGGCATATGTAGGCGAGGGTGCCCAGCAGCAGCCTGGCCTGCGGGGGAGCGGCGGCGGTCCCGGGGGCCGGCGGACGCAGCCAGCGGACGGGGCCCAGTCCGCCGAGGTCCGAGGGAGGGGCGGTGATGTACGTGCCCCGGCCCAGCGCCCGCAGGTCCAGGTCCGCGTCGTCCCAGCCCATCCGGTAGAGCAGCCCGGGCAGACCCGCGGCGGCCCCGGGGGCGACGAAGAACTGGGTACGGCCGGTCGGGGTCACCGCCACGGGCCCCAGCGGCAGCCCCATCCGCTCCATCCGCACCAGCGCGCGCCGGCCCGCGGCCTCCGGCACGTCGAGCACGTCGAACGTCCGGCCCACCGGCAGCAGCATCGAGGCGCCCGGCACCTCGGCCCAGGTGTCGGCGGCCGTGCCGTGCGTGGCACCCGGCGGCACCTCCCGGGCGAAGTCCAGCGGATGCGCGCCCGGGGCGGCACACGCGGGGTCACCGCACGAGCAGGCACCGGCCGCCGCACGCGCGCCCGGCGCCACGGCCCAGCCCCAGAGTCCTGTGTACTCGGCCACCGCACTCGCCCCGGCCGCACGGCCGCGGCGCCGCGTGCCGGACCGCATCTCGCGGATGCCGCCGATCGTGAAGCCCATGCCCCCTCCAACGGGTCCGACTCACCGGTGGTTACGACCTGGAGTCCGGGACGTCCTCCGTCGCCGCCGGCGATCACCGGCGCACGGGGTGGTGTCATCAGGGTGTGCGGTGTGAGCCCCGCGCCCCTGAATGCTTCACTCCGCCCGATAGCTGATCGCGGCCTGTCAAGTGAATCGCGGACTGCGCCGAACGCGTTCATCCGAAGGGGTGGCGAATGGTGGCGTTTCCGCAACTTCCCTCGCGGTGACGGTGATCGTAGGATTACCGTCGGTACTCGAACCTGCAATTGCATGAGCGCGTGGGTATGCCCCGGGCAACCCGATGATCCGTTCGATGGTGCGCAAGACCCGTACAGGCAGCACCGAGGCACGGCATTCTGATAGAGGTTCGCGCGACAGATTTCAGCGGGATGGGGGCGTTCCAGTGAGTGGCAGCGGCGCAGGCGAGACGAATGCCGGAAAGCGCCCCAACGGGCAATTGGGATCGTGGTTCGTGCGCAGCGGCTGGTCCAAGGGCGAGCTCGCGCGCCAGGTGAACCGGCGCGCCCGCCAGCTCGGCGCCCACCACATCAGCACCGACACCTCCCGGGTCCGACGCTGGCTGGACGGCGAGCAGCCGCGCGAACCCATCCCGCGCATCCTGTCCGAGCTCTTCTCCGAGCGGTTCGGCAGCGTCGTCGCCGTCGAGGACCTCGGCCTGCGCACCGCCCACCAGGCACCCTCCGTCGCGGGCGTCGACCTCCCCTGGGCCGGGCCCCAGACCGTCGCCCTGCTCAGCGAGTTCTCCCGCAGCGACCTCATGCTCGCCCGGCGCGGCTTCCTCGGCAGCTCCCTCGCGCTGGCCGCGGGTCCCACCCTCATCGAGCCCATGCAGCGCTGGCTGGTGCCCGTCGCACCCGGCCGGACGGAGCCGGAGCGCACGGCCTCCGAGAGCCGCCCCTCCAAGCTCTCCGGCCCCGAGCTCGACCTCCTGGAATCCACCACGGCGATGTTCCGCCAGTGGGACGCCCAGTGCGGTGGCGGGCTGCGCCGCAAGGCCGTCGTCGGGCAGCTGCACGAGGTCACGGATCTCCTCCAGGAGCCGCAGCCGGAGGCCACCGCCGGACGGCTGTTCCGCTGCGCGGCCGAACTCGCCGAGCTCGCGGGCTGGATGAGCTACGACGTGGGCCTCCAGCCCACCGCCCAGAAGTACTTCGTGCTCGCCCTGCACGCCTCCAAGGAAGCGGGCGACAAGCCCCTCGGTTCGTACATCCTCTCCAGCATGAGCCGCCAGATGATCCACCTCGGCCGGCCCGACGACGCACTCGAGCTCATCCATCTCGCCCAGTACGGCAGCCGTGACTGCGCCACCGCCCGGACCCAGGCCATGCTGTATGCGATGGAGGCGCGCGCCTACGCCAACATGGGCCAGCCGAGCAAGTGCAAGCGAGCCGTCCGGATGGCCGAGGACACCTTCGCCGACGCCGCCCTCGACGACGAGCCCGAGCCCGACTGGATCCGCTTCTTCTCCGACGCCGAACTCCACGGCGAGAACGCCCACTCCTACCGTGACCTCGCCTATGTCGCCGGCCGGAGCCCCACCTACGCCTCCCTGGCCGAGCCCGTCATGGCCCGCGCCGTCGAGCTCTTCGGCGAGGACGACGAGCACCAGAGGTCCTACGCCCTCAACCTGATCGGCATGGCCACCGTGCATCTCCTCCAGCGCGAGCCCGAGGAGTCGACCGTGCTGGCCACGCAGGCACTGAAGGTCGCCAAGAGGGTGAGGTCGGAGCGCGTCAACACCAGGCTCCGCAAGACCGTCGACACCGCAGCCAGGGACTTCGGTGACGTCCCCGAGGTCGCCAGGCTCACCGACCTGCTCTCCGAGCAGCTCCCGGAGACCGCCGAAGCGGTCTGACCGGCACCCCTGCCACCGGCCACGACAGCCGCCCCGTACCACCCGACCGGCTCCCCCATGCGCCAGGTCAGCGGGTCGCTGTCGTGGCCGGTTCACGTTCCCGGGCGTTTCAACCCCGCCGTATGCGGCGCAGGCAGCATGGTAGGCAGCACAACGGCGCCGACACCCGTGGTTCATCGGTACGTAACACGTCGCGCTCCTTCGTCACTGCGGTGAAACATCGTGCGGCATTCGTGGAAACCGCGCTGCGCGAATCTCATGGCGCATAACCGGCCCGCACCTTTTCACCGTGGTCCCGCACCCCCGCACGTGGCCGCACCGACGACGAGGAGACGCCGATGCCCCCAGGCATCACGACGCTTGCCGCAGACACTCCGCAGCTGTCTGCCGCCAACACAGGGTTCATGCTCATCTGCTCCGCGCTGGTGATGCTCATGACCCCGGGTCTGGCCTTCTTCTACGGAGGCATGGTCCGCGTCAAGAGCACCCTGAACATGCTGATGATGAGCTTCATCAGCCTCGGGATCGTCACGATCCTGTGGGTGCTCTACGGATTCAGCCTCGCCTTCGGCACCGACATCGGCTCGGTCATCGGCTGGAGCTCGGACTTCGTCGGCCTCAGCGGTATCGGCGTCACCGAACTCTGGGACGGCTACACCATTCCGGTGTACGTGTTCGCCGTCTTCCAGCTGATGTTCGCGATCCTCACCCCCGCCCTGATCAGCGGCGCCCTCGCCGACCGGGTCAAGTTCACCTCCTGGGCCCTGTTCATCACCCTGTGGGTGACCGTCGTCTACTTCCCGGTCGCGCACTGGGTCTGGGGTGCCGGCGGCTGGCTCTTCGAGCTGGGTGTCATCGACTTCGCCGGTGGTACCGCGGTCCACATCAACGCCGGTGCCGCCGCCCTCGGCGTGATCCTCGTCATCGGCAAGCGGGTCGGCTTCAAGAAGGACCCGATGCGGCCGCACAGCCTGCCGCTCGTCATGCTCGGTGCCGCGCTCCTGTGGTTCGGCTGGTTCGGGTTCAACGCGGGCTCCTGGCTCGGCAACGACGACGGCGTCGGCGCGGTCATGTTCGTCAACACGCAGGTCGCCACGGGTGCGGCGGTCCTCGGCTGGCTCGCCTACGAGAAGATCCGCCACGGCTCCTTCACCACGCTCGGTGCAGCCTCCGGCGCCGTCGCCGGCCTCGTCGCCATCACCCCCGCGGGTGGTGCGATCAGCCCGCTGGGCGCGATCGCGGTCGGTGTCATCGCCGGTGTGGTCTGCGCCATGGCGGTCGGCCTCAAGTACAAGTTCGGCTACGACGACTCCCTCGACGTCGTCGGCGTCCACCTCGTCGGCGGTATCCTCGGCTCCCTCCTCGTCGGCTTCTTCGCCACCGGCGGAGTGCAGTCCGACGCCAAGGGCCTCTTCTACGGCGGCGGACTCGACCAGCTCGGCAAGCAGGCCGTCGGTGTCTTCGCGGTCCTCGCGTACTCCCTGGTCGTCTCCGCGGTCCTCGCCTTCGTCCTCGACCGGACGATCGGGATGCGGGTCAGCGAGGACGACGAGGTCTCCGGCATCGACCAGGTCGAGCACGCCGAGACCGCGTACGACTTCAGCGGCGCCGGCGGCGGCTCCGCCACCCGCACCACACCTCCGGCGCCCGGCACCACGGCAGCCCCGACGAACAAGAAGGTGGACGCATGAAGCTCATCACCGCAGTCGTGAAGCCGCACAGGCTGGACGAGATCAAGGAGGCCCTCCAGGCCTTCGGCGTCCAGGGCCTCACGGTCACGGAAGCGAGCGGCTACGGGCGTCAGCGCGGACACACCGAGGTCTACCGTGGTGCCGAGTACACCGTGGACCTCGTACCGAAGATCCGCATCGAGGTCCTCGTCGAGGACGAGGACGCCGAGCAGCTCATCGACGTGGTGGTCAAGGCGGCCCGCACCGGCAAGATCGGCGACGGCAAGGTCTGGAGCGTCCCGGTCGACACCGCGATCCGCGTACGGACCGGTGAGCGCGGCCCGGACGCACTCTGACCGACGGTTCCTGTGAACGGAAAGGCAGCTGGGTGACGAGCACCGAAGTGACGACCGAAGCAGAGGACTCCGGACCCAGCGGCTATGCGGCGGCCCGGCTGCGCCTCCTCCAGGAGGAGGCGCGGTCCGGGCCGCCGCGCCGTGCCGCCCTGGCGCGGCTCACCGACGACTGGCTCACCGCGCTGTTCGACGCGGCGGCCGAGGAGGCGGGCGTGCGCGGAGCCGCCCTCGTCGCCGTCGGCGGGTACGGCCGCGGCGAACTCTCCCCGCGCAGCGACCTCGACCTGCTCCTCCTGCACGACGGCAGCGCCGGTTCCGCAGCCGTCGCCACCCTCGCGGACCGGATCTGGTACCCCGTCTGGGACCTCGGCCTCGCCCTCGACCACTCCGTACGCACCCCCGCCGAAGCGCGCGGGACCGCCGGCGAGGATCTCAAGGTCCAGCTCGGACTGCTCGACGCCCGCCCCGTCGCCGGTGACCTCGGCCTCGTCGCCGGACTGCGCACGGCCGTGCTCGCCGACTGGCGCAACCAGGCCCCCAAGAGGCTCCCCGCCCTGGACGAACTCTGCCGTGAGCGAGCGGAACGCATGGGCGAGCTCCAGTTCCTCCTGGAACCCGACCTCAAGGAGGCCCGCGGCGGCCTCCGCGACGCCACCGCCCTGCGCGCCGTGGCCGCCTCGTGGGTGGCCGACGCACCCCGCGAAGGGCTCGCCGAAGCCCGCCGTGTCCTCCTCGACGCCCGTGACGCCCTCCACCTGACCACCGGCAGGGCCACCGACCGGCTCGCCCTGCAGGAACAGGACCAGGTCGCCCAGGCCCTCGGCCTCCTCGACTCCGACGCCCTGCTGCGCCAGGTGTACGAAGCCGCCCGGACCGTCTCGTACGCCACCGACGTCACCTGGCGCGAGGTCAACCGCGTCCTGCGCGCCCGCTCCGCACGGCCACGGCTGCGGTCGATCCTCGGCGGCGGCGCCAGAACCGCCCCGGACCGCACCCCCCTGGCCGAAGGCGTCGTCGAGGCGGACGGCGAGGTCGTCCTCGCGCGCACCGCCCGCCCCGAACGCGACCCGGTGCTCACCCTCCGGGCCGCCGCCGCGGCGGCCGAGGCCGGGCTGCCGCTCTCCCGTCATCTCGTACGGCACCTCAGGACCGCGGTCCAGCCGCTCCCCGTCCCGTGGCCCTCCCAGGCCCGCGAGGAGCTCGTCACCCTGCTCGGAGCCGGTGAATCCACCGTCGGCGTGTGGGAGGCCCTCGAAGCGGAGGGCATCATCACCCGCCTGCTGCCCGACTGGGAGCGGGTCCACTGCCGTCCGCAGCGCAACCCCGTCCACACCTGGACCGTCGACCGCCACCTCGTCGAGACGGCCGTCCGCGCCTCCTCGCTCACCCGCCGGGTGGGGCGCCCCGACCTCCTCCTGATCGCCGCCCTGCTCCACGACATCGGCAAGGGCTGGCCAGGGGACCACTCGGTGGCGGGTGAGGTCATCGCCCGTGACATGGCCGCCAGGATCGGCTTCGACAAGCAGGACGTGGCCGTCGTCGCCACGCTCGTGCGCCACCACCTGCTGCTCGTCGAGACGGCCACCCGGCGCGACCTCGACGACCCCGCGACCGTGCGTTCCGTCGCCACCGCCGTGGGCAGCGCGTCCACCCTGGAGCTGCTGCACGCCCTCACCGAGGCCGACGCCCTGGCCACCGGACCCGCCGCCTGGAGCTCCTGGCGGGCATCGCTGGTCACGGACCTGGTCAAGCGCGTCGCGGCACTGCTGGCCGGGGAGGAGCCCCCCGAGCCGGAACCGCTCGCCCCCAGCGCCGAGCAGGAACGCCTCGCAGTCGAGGCACTGCGCACCGGCGAGCCCGTCCTGGCCCTGCACACCCGGCCCGAGCCGGCCGCCGAGGACGGGGAGCCGGAGCCCGTCGGCGTCGAACTGCTCATCGCGCTGCCCGACCGCCCCGGGGTCCTGCCCGCCGCGGCCGGCGTCCTGGCCCTGCACCGCCTCACCGTCCGCGCGGCCGACCTGCGCGCCGTCGAGCTCCCGACCGAGCTGGGTGAGACGGCCGGTCTGCTGGTGCTGAGCTGGCGGGTCGCCGCCGAGTACGGCTCGCTCCCGCAGGCCGCCAGGCTCCGCGCCGACCTCGTCCGCGCCCTGGACGGGGCCCTGGACATCCGGGCCCGCCTCGCCGAACGCGAGGCCGCCTACCCGCGGCGGCGCGGGGTGAAGGCGCCCCCGCCCCGGGTGACCGTCGCGGCGGCCGGCTCCCGCCTGGCCACGGTGATCGAGGTCCGCGCCCAGGACGCCCCCGGACTGCTGCACCGGATCGGCCGGGCACTGGAACAGAGCGAGGTCCGGGTGCGCAGCGCCCACGTCTCCACGCTCGGAGCGAACGCCGTGGACGCCTTCTACGTCACGGACAAGGACGGCGCACCGCTGGCGCCGCAACGAGCCGCGGAGGTGGCCAGGGAGGTGGAGAAGGAGCTCGGCTGAAGCCGGGCCCAGGCCCCCGTTCGTCACGAGAAACGGGCGAGGGCTTTGCGTCCCCCGGGGTCCGGATACCCTGGAGGGCGACTGACCTGCCCCGCCCCCGACCCTGAGGACCGACGAGCGCCGTGTTCGATACTCTCTCCGACCGCCTTAGCGCGACTTTCAAAAACCTCAGGGGCAAGGGCCGCTTGTCCGAGGCGGACATCGACGCCACGGCTCGCGAGATCCGTATCGCCCTGCTCGAGGCGGATGTCGCCCTCCCCGTCGTCCGCGCGTTCATCGCCAACGTCAAGGAGCGGGCGCGCGGCGTCGAGGTCTCCCAGGCGCTGAACCCGGCCCAGCAGGTCGTCAAGATCGTCAACGAGGAGCTCGTCGGCATCCTCGGCGGCGAGACCAGGCGGCTCAGGTTCGCCAAGACCGCGCCCACCGTGATCATGCTCGCGGGTCTCCAGGGTGCCGGTAAGACCACCCTGGCGGGAAAGCTCGGCCTCTGGCTCAAGGCCCAGGGCCACTCCCCGCTGCTCGTCGCCTGTGACCTCCAGCGTCCCAACGCCGTCAACCAGCTGAGCGTCGTCGCCGACCGCGCCGGTGTGGCGGTCTACGCACCGGAGCCGGGCAACGGCGTGGGCGACCCGGTCAAGGTCGCCAAGGACTCCATCGAGTTCGCCAAGGCCAAGGTCCACGACATCGTCATCGTCGACACCGCCGGCCGCCTCGGCATCGACGAGGAGCTGATGCGCCAGGCCGCGGACATCCGCGACGCCGTCAGCCCCGACGAGATCCTCTTCGTCGTCGACGCGATGATCGGCCAGGACGCGGTGAACACCGCCGAGGCCTTCCGCGACGGTGTCGGCTTCGACGGCGTGGTGCTCTCCAAGCTCGACGGTGACGCCCGCGGTGGTGCGGCCCTGTCGATCGCCCATGTCACGGGCAAGCAGATCATGTTCGCGTCGAACGGCGAGAAGCTCGAGGACTTCGACGCCTTCCACCCGGACCGCATGGCCTCCCGCATCCTCGACATGGGTGACCTCCTCACCCTGATCGAGCAGGCGGAGAAGACGTTCAGCCAGGAAGAGGCCGCCAAAATGGCCTCCAAGCTGGCGTCGAGCAAGGGCAAGGACTTCACGCTCGACGACTTCCTGGCACAGATGGAGCAGGTCAGGAAGATGGGCTCCATCTCCAAGCTGCTCGGGATGCTGCCCGGCATGGGGCAGATCAAGGACCAGATCAACAACATCGACGAGCGCGACGTCGACCGTACGGCCGCGATCATCAAGTCGATGACCCCGAAGGAACGCGCCGAGCCGACGATCATCAACGGCTCGCGCCGGGCCCGTATCGCCAAGGGTTCCGGAGTCGAGGTCTCCGCCGTGAAGAACCTGGTGGAGCGGTTCTTCGAGGCCCGCAAGATGATGTCGAAGATGGCCCAGGGCGGCGGCATGCCGGGGATGCCGGGCATGCCGGGGATGGGCGGCGGCGCCGGCCGTCAGAAGAAGCAGGTCAAGCAGGCCAAGGGCAAGCGCAAGAGCGGGAACCCGATGAAGCGCAAGGCCGAGGAGCAGGCCGCCGCGGCCCGGCGCGAGCAGGCCGCGCAGGGCGGCGCGTTCGGTCTGCCCGCCCAGGAGGACAAGAACTTCGAACTCCCGGACGAGTTCAAGAAGTTCATGGGCTGACCGGCCCAGGACCCGGACGAAGGGGCGCCCCGCTCGGCGGGGCGCCCCTTCGTCTTCCGGCGTCCGGCGGTCACGCCATCCTTGTGGTCAGGCCACGCACACCAGGTAGCGGAAGACGTTCGGCATCCACACCGTGCCGTCCGGCCGCAGATGCGGATGCAGCGCCTCGGCGATCTCCTTCTCCACCTGGGAGCGGTCGGTCGCCCGTATCGCCGCGTCGAACAGCCCGGTCGACAGCAGTCCGCGCACGGCGCTGTCCACGTCCGCGTAGCCGAACGGGCAGGACACCCGGCCCGAGCCGTCCGGCTTCAGTCCGGCCCGCGCCGCGACCTCCTCCAGGTCGTCCCGCAGCGCCGGCCGCCACCCGCTCGCCGGACGCGGGGCCCGCGACGACCCGGTCAGCCGCGCCGCCACCTCCAGCACGGGAGCCGTGGCACAGCGCTCCGGCGGTCCCCAGCCGGCCAGCACCACCGTGGCGCCGCGCACGGCCAGCGGCATGGCGGAGGCGAGCGCGGGCGCGAGGCCCTCGGAGTCACCGGCAGCGCAGCCGACCGGCTGGAAGGCCGTCACGAGGTTGTACGGCGCACCTTCCGGCGCGGCCGCGGACACGCCCTCCACGAGCCTGGCCCGCGGGGCCGGACGGTCGAGGCCCGCCTCCGGCCCCTGACCGGGTGAGAGGCGCTCACGTGCCAGGGCCAGCCGTTCACGGTCGCTGTCGACGCCGGTGACGCGCGCCCCGCGCGAGGCCGCGATCAGCAGCGCCAGCCCGGAACCGCAGCCGAGGGAGAGCATCCGTGTTCCGGCCCCTACTTCGAGGCGCTCGTACACCGCCTCGTAGAGCGGTGCCAGCATGCGCTCCTGGATCTCGGCCCAGTCACGGGCGCGGGTACCGGCGTCCACCGGGGCGGACGAAGCCGCGTACCTGTGGTGCCGGACGAGCGTAGGTGTCATGGAATGCGCCCCAATCCGCCGTGAGGTCGGTCGTGCCCGAGTGAGGTCCCCCATGTCTATGTCTGTGTATGCGTGCCCACAGCCCCCGTATGCCAGAGAACTCCGCATCGGCGGTCCCGTCCAGGGGTCGGACGGGGTGGGATGGCATTGCTCGCGTGCTCCGGTCGTGCGCCCCCGGCGCCGCGCGGTGGAGGGCGGGCGCCGGCGGCAGCACGCGTGCCGCTCGCTTCCTCACAGTCTTACCCGACACGCGGGGCGCAGCACGTCGAGCGCTCCGCACCCGCCCCGCGACCGGTGTGCGCCGGTCGCTCCGTGCCGGGTAGTGTCGCCCGCGCGGCCCTTGTCGGCGCCGGTGCGTACGCGTTGCTACGTACCACCTTGGTGCGAGCTGTGCGTGTTCTCCGCTGTTCTGCGCACCCGCCCTCGTCCGGACGCATCAATGGCAACTGACTGGTACGTGCAAATTATTTGGGATGCCCCGGAATAGGAACACCGGAGCACTCAGGCTCGTTGTCACGACGTGAGCACGACACCACCTGTACTTGCCGCAGAGCTGGCACAGGCGTGGGCCGACATTCAGCGGTACCACCCCGAGCTGCCCGATCTTGCCGCGCCAGAGTCCCTGATCGGAGAGTCGTCGTCCGCCTGTGGCGCCGAGCTCTCCTTCGAACGGCTGCTCCATGAGGCAGTCCACGGCATCGCCGCCGCGCGGGGTGTCCGGGACACCTCCCGTGCCGGCCGCTACCACAACCGACGCTTCCTCGCGATCGCAGAGGAGCTGGGCCTCGACCATGCCGAGGAGCCCCACCCCAGCAGCGGATTCTCGTTGGTGACGCTGAATCCCGAGGCCAAACGCAGATACCGCCCGACGGCGGAACGGCTGCAGCGTGCGCTGAAGGCGCACACGGTCGCCACGGCCGCCGACACCAAGCGCTCGTTCCGCGGGCCCGCGGCGCGGCACGGCTCGTCCGGGGGAGGTGTGCGGGTCAAGGCCGTCTGTGACTGCGGGCGCAACGTCCGCGTGGTCCCCTCGGTCCTCGCCCAGGCGCCGATCGTCTGCGGCGGTTGCGGAAAGCCCTTCCGTATCCCCGAAGGGGCGGTCGCGGTGGGGTGACCCGATGCGGTGTGGCACAATGGTCAGCTGTACTCGACAGTCGCACAGGACCCCTCTCTCCTCCGGCTGACGCGTCCATCGGGCACCCGAGTACCGCAACCCCACGTGGCATCTTTTGTGCCCAACCACGTCAGAGACCAGGAGACACCACTTCCGTGGCAGTCAAGATCAAGCTGAAGCGTCTGGGCAAGATCCGTTCGCCTCACTACCGCATCGTCGTCGCCGACTCCCGTACCCGCCGTGACGGCCGGGCCATCGAGGAGATCGGCCTGTACCACCCGGTGCAGAACCCCTCCCGCATCGAGGTCAACTCGGAGCGCGCGCAGTACTGGCTGTCCGTCGGCGCCCAGCCGACCGAGCCGGTTCTCGCGATCCTGAAGCTCACCGGTGACTGGCAGGCCCACAAGGGCCTCCCGGCCCCCGCGCCGCTGCTGCAGCCGGAGCCCAAGGCTGACAAGCGCGCCCTGTTCGAGGCCCTGGCCACGGACGGCGACGAGGCCAAGGGTGAGGCCATCACCCAGAAGGCCAAGAAGTCGGACAAGAAGGCGGACGAGGCGGCTGACGCTGCGTCCACCGAGTCGACCGAGGCCTGAGCATGCTCGAGGAGGCTCTTGAGCACCTCGTGAAGGGCATCGTCGACAACCCCGACGATGTGCAGGTCGCCTCGCGTGACCTGCGCCGTGGGCGCGTCCTGGAGGTCCGGGTCCACCCGGACGACCTCGGCAAGGTGATCGGCCGTAACGGCCGCACCGCGCGCGCCCTGCGTACCGTCGTGGGTGCCATCGGCGGACGTGGAATCCGTGTCGACCTCGTCGATGTGGACCAGGTTCGCTGAAGAGTTGAACACCGGCAGGGGCCGGGGAGGGCTTTCGAGCCGTCCCCGGCCTTTGTCGTCCGTACATGACCGCCTCCTCAGTAAGAGATCATCGGGAGAAGTAGCGTGCAGTTGGTAGTTGCGCGGATCGGTCGCGCCCACGGCATCAAGGGCGAGGTCACCGTCGAGGTGCGCACCGACGAGCCGGAGCTCCGGCTCGGGCCCGGGGCCGTCCTGGTCACGGAGCCCGCCCATGTGGGACCGCTGACGATCGAGACCGGCCGGGTGCACAGCGGCCGGCTGCTGCTGCGGTTCGAAGGCGTGCGCGACCGTACGGCCGCCGAGGCGCTGCGCAACACGCTGCTGATCTCCGAGGTCGACCCGGAGGAACTGCCCGAGGATCCGGACGAGTTCTACGATCACCAGCTCATGGACCTCGACGTCGTCCTCGCGGACGGCACGGAGATCGGCCGGATCACCGAGATCTCGCACCTGCCGTCCCAGGACCTCTTCATCGTGGAACGGGCGGACGGCAGCGAGGTGATGATCCCGTTCGTCGAGGAGATCGTCACGGAGATCGACCTGGAGGAGCAGCGCGTCGTCATCACGCCGCCGCCGGGCCTGATCGACGAGAGCGAGGCCGTGGTCGCCTCGGCCCGTGACGCCGAGGAGGACGGTACCGAGGCCGGCGGGCAGAAGGGCGGCGCGTGATGCGGCTCGACGTCGTCACGATCTTCCCCGAGTACCTGGAACCGCTGAACGTGTCGCTCGTCGGCAAGGCGCGCGCCCGGGGCAGCCTCGACGTACGTGTCCACGACCTGCGGGAGTGGACCCACGACCGGCACAACACGGTGGACGACACCCCCTACGGGGGCGGGCCCGGCATGGTCATGAAGACCGAGCCGTGGGGCGAGGCGCTGGACGAGGTGCTCGCCGACGGCTACGAGGCCGGAGCGCACTCCCCGGTGCTCGTCGTGCCCACGCCGAGCGGCAGGCCCTTCACCCAGGAACTGGCCGTCGAGCTCTCCGGGCGGCCGTGGCTGGTCTTCACCCCGGCCCGCTACGAGGGCATCGACCGGCGGGTGATGGACGAGTACGCGACCCGGATGCCGGTCGTCGAGGTGTCCATCGGTGACTACGTCCTGGCCGGCGGGGAAGCGGCGGTCCTGGTGATCACGGAGGCGGTGGCCCGGCTGCTGCCCGGAGTGCTCGGCAACGCCGAGTCGCACCGTGACGACTCCTTCGCCCCCGGGGCGATGGCCGACCTGCTCGAAGGGCCGGTCTACACGAAGCCGCCCCAGTGGCGCGGGCGGGGCATCCCCGACGTGCTCCTCAGCGGCCACCACGGCCGGATCGCGCGCTGGCGGCGGGACGAGGCGTTCCGCCGTACGGCGCTCAACAGGCCTGATCTCATCGAGCGTTGCGAGGCGTCCGGCTTCGACAAGAAGGACCGCGAGATCCTCTCCATCCTCGGCTGGTCCCCGGAGCCCGGCGGACGATTTTGGCGCAGGCCCGACGCCGTGGAAGAATAGGCCCGCTGTACGTCCGGCGTGCGCCCCTGCCACAGGGGGAAAGACGCCCGCCCGATGTGATCAGCATCCGAACTTCACTCTCTCCCGTCGATGACCTGTGGCATCGGCGAAGAAAGCAGACAACATGGCTTCCCTGCTCGATGGCGTCAACGCCGCCTCGCTCCGTACCGACCTCCCGGCGTTCCGCCCCGGTGACACGGTCAACGTCCACGTGCGCGTGATCGAGGGCAACCGCTCCCGTATCCAGCAGTTCAAGGGCATCGTCATCCGCCGCCAGGGCTCGGGCGTCAGCGAGACCTTCACGGTCCGCAAGGTCTCCTTCAGCGTCGGCGTCGAGCGCACCTTCCCGGTGCACAGCCCGATCTTCGAGAAGATCGAGCTCGTCACCCGCGGTGACGTCCGTCGCGCCAAGCTGTACTTCCTCCGTGAGCTGCGCGGCAAGGCCGCGAAGATCAAGGAGAAGCGCGACCGCTGATTCCCCTCCGGCGTCCACAGCGCGGCCGGATAGGATTCGGCCCCGATGGACACGGAAGCACAGCACATGGAGCGCGATCGTTCCTCCGGCCCCGCAGACGGGCCGGAGGAGGGGTCGCGCTTCACGCATGTCCCGGACTCGCGGGTCACGTCGATGTCCTGGGGGCGGACCGTCTTCCTGGGCATGCTCTGCACGACGGTCCTGCTGCTCTTCAGCGCCTTCGTGCTCCAGCCCTTCCTCATTCCCAGCGGTTCGATGGAGCCCACGCTGAGGGTCGGGGACCGGGTCCTCGTCAACAAGCTGGCGTACCGTTTCGGCTCGGAGCCGCAGCGCGGCGACGTGGTGGTCTTCGACGGCACCGGATCCTTCGTGCGGGAGACGTCCGGGGAGAACGCCGTCGGCGCGCTCGTGCGCGGGGCGGCGGCGTCCCTCGGGCTGGCCGAGCCCGCCGGGTCCGACTTCGTGAAGCGGGTGGTGGGCGTGGGGGGCGACCGGGTGGTCTGCTGCGACAAGCGGGGGAGGCTCGGGGTGAACGGCGCTCCGGTGGACGAGGAGTACCTGTATCCGGGAGACCGGCCGTCCGACGTCGCCTTCGACATCGTGGTGCCCCAGGGCACCCTGTGGATGATGGGCGACCACCGCAGCAACTCACGGGACTCCCGGGACCACCTCGGGCAGCCGGGAGGCGGCATGGTCCCGGTCGAGCGGGTGATCGGGCGGGTGGACTGGCTCGGCTGGCCGCTCGGCAGACTCGGCTCGCTGGAGGGGACCGGCGCGTTCGCGGGCATACGGCCGGCGGGCGCGGACCATGGGTAACCGGGGGCGTAAACGGGGAGCACCGGATGCGGACCCGCCGCTGCCCACCGGGTCCAGGCCCACCACCGGCCGTTCGCTGCCCACCCGGGCGGAGCGTCGCAAGCTGGCCCGCAAGGTCAGACGCCGCAGGCGCAGGTCCGCGATCAAGGAGATACCCCTTCTCGTCCTCGTGGCCCTGGTCATCGCCCTGGTGCTCAAGACCTTCCTGGTCCAGGCCTTCGTGATCCCCTCCGGGTCGATGGAACAGACCATCCGGATCGGTGACCGGGTACTGGTGGACAAGCTGACCCCGTGGTTCGGCTCGAAGCCGCAGCGCGGTGACGTCGTCGTCTTCAAGGACCCCGGCGGCTGGCTCCAGCAGGAGACCGCCGAGCCCGAGGAAGCGCCCGCCGGTGTCAAGCAGGCCAAGGAGCTGCTGACCTTCATAGGGCTGCTGCCCTCGGCCGACGAGCAGGACCTGATCAAGCGTGTTGTGGCCGTCGGAGGCGACACCGTGAAGTGCTGCGGCACCGACGGGAGGCTCTCGGTCAACGGCGTCGCCCTCGACGAGCCGTATCTGAACCCCGGCGACGTGCCGTCCACCCTCAAATTCGAGGTAAAGGTTCCCGAGGGCCGGATCTTCGTGATGGGCGACCACCGCTCGAATTCCGCGGACTCGCGCTTCCACCTCGACAAGCCGGGCAAGGGCACGGTCTCGGAGGAAGAGGTCGTGGGACGGGCCGTCGTGATCGCCTGGCCCTTCGCCCACTGGCGCAGGCTCGAGGAGCCCGGGACGTACGCCTCGGTCCCGGACGGGCGCGCCGGGACGACGGCCGCACCAGGCCCGTCGAATAGTGTGTCCTCCCAGGATCGCAACGGAATGGTCCTGCTCCCGACCCCTGCGGAACTCCCGCTCGTTATGGGAGTGGTGGGCCTGCGCCGGATCAGGCGTGGGCGGTGGCACGGAGTGAGGAGTGGATGTGGGGGATTTGGCGGTCGGCGCACGATCCGGACACGACGAACCCGAGGACCGTCCGACGGGCGACGGGGTCCCGGCGGATGCGGGGAGTGACGGCGAATCCACGGACCGAGGCAGTACGGCGGTGAAGAAGCCGCGTTCGTTCTGGAAGGAACTGCCCCTCCTCATCGGTATCGCGCTCATCCTCGCGCTGCTGATCAAGACGTTCCTGGTGCAGGCGTTCTCGATCCCCTCGGACTCCATGCAGAACACGCTGCAGCGCGGTGACCGGGTGCTGGTGGACAAGCTGACCCCGTGGTTCGGCTCGGAGCCGGAGCGCGGCGAGGTCGTGGTCTTCCACGACCCGGGCGGCTGGCTGGAGGACACCGCGACGCCCGAGCCGAACGCGGTGCAGAAGTTCCTCAGCTTCATCGGACTGATGCCGTCGGCCGAGGAGAAGGACCTGATCAAGCGGGTCATCGCGATCGGCGGCGACACCGTCGAGTGCAAGAAGAACGGCCCGGTCACGGTCAACGGCAAGGCGCTGGACGACAAGTCCTTCATCTTCGAGGGCAACAGCGCCTGCGACGACGAGCCGTTCGGGCCGATCCACGTGCCCGAGGGCCGGATCTGGGTCATGGGCGACCACCGCCAGAACTCGCTGGACTCCCGCTACCACCAGGAGCTGCCCGGCCAGGGCACGGTGTCCACGGACGAGGTCGTCGGGCGTGCCGTCGTCATCGCGTGGCCCGTCAACCGCTGGGCGACCCTGCCGGTGCCGAGCACCTTCGACCAGCCCGGCCTCAACGCGGCCGCCGCTGCCGCGGTGCCGGGAGCACTGGGTGTAGCCGGTGCGCTGCCCCTCGTGTTCTGGCGTCGCCGCAGGCTGACCCGTGGGCGTACCGCCGGGTAGGGTGCCGACTCGGATCAGCGATTGTCGATCTCCGATGGGGGAGCGCTGGGATGAGTGGAACAGGACGTAGGGACGACGGCCGCGGCCGGATCGGCAGTGTGCTGTCGAACCTGGCCGTGGCCGTCGGCTGTGTGCTCTTCCTCGGCGGCTTCGCCTGGGGAGCGGTGGTCTATCAGCCGTACACCGTGCCGACCGGGTCGATGACCCCGACGGTGAATGCGGGGGACCGGGTGCTCGCGGAGCGGGTGGACGGCGACGACGTACGACGGGGCGACGTGGTCGTCTTCACCGACTCGACCTGGGGTGATGTGCCCATGGTGAAGCGCGTCGTCGGCGTGGGGGGTGACAAGGTCGCCTGCTGCGACAAGGACGGCCGGCTCACCGTCAACGGCAAGCCCGTCGACGAACCGTATCTGCGGGCGGAGGGCGCCTCCTCGCTCGGCGGTCCCGACGGAAAGGCCCCCGCCTCCCCCCAGAACTTCACGGCCGAGGTGCCCGAGGGCCAGCTCTTCCTGCTGGGGGACGAGCGCAACACCTCCATGGACTCCCGTGTCCATCTGGAGGACCCGGGGCAGGGCTCGGTGCCGCGCAGCGCCGTCCAGGCGCGGGTGGACGCGGTGGCATGGCCCCTGAACGGCATGATCGACCGGCCCGAGGGCTTCGCCGCTCTGCCCGGTGGGATCTCGTCGAGCGGCCCGCTGCGGCTCCAGCTCACCGGCCTCGTGGTGGGCGCGGTGCTCATCGTGGGGGGAGCGGCCTACGGCCCGATCGCGGCGCGGAGGTCCGCCCGCCGGACCGAGCGGCACGGGGTGTCCACCGGTGCTCACTGAGACCCGCAAGGTCGCCCGCGTGGTGCTCCTGGACCCGGACGACCGGATCCTGCTGCTGCACGGCTTCGAGCCGGAGAATCCGGCCGAGAGCTGGTGGTTCACCCCGGGCGGCGGCCTGGAGGGAGACGAGACCAGAGAGCAGGCCGCACTGCGCGAGCTGGCGGAGGAGACGGGGATCACGGACGTCTCACTCGGGCCGCTGCTGTGGACGAGGATCTGCTCCTTCCCCTTCGACGGGCGGCGCTGGGACCAGGACGAGTGGTATTTCCTGGCGCGTACGTCGCAGACCGTCACGGACCGGCGGGGCATGACCGAGCTGGAGCTGCGCAGCGTCGCCGGTCTGAGGTGGTGGACGTCCGCCGAACTTCTCGCCACGCGTGAGACGGTGTATCCGACCAAGCTCGCCGGGCTGCTGCGCACGCTGCTCGACGAGGGTCCCCCGAGTGTTCCGCTGGTTCTCGCCCCCGAAATCGTCTAATCGGCCAGGGGGGCGTGGGGCTGACGCACAATAGGGGGACGCACGGCTGAAGGGGAACATGCCATGAGCGCCGAGGACCTCGAGAAGTACGAGACCGAGATGGAGCTGAAGCTCTACCGGGAGTACCGCGATGTCGTCGGTCTGTTCAAATATGTGATCGAGACCGAACGGCGCTTCTACCTCACCAACGACTACGAGATGCAGGTGCACTCGGTCCAGGGTGAGGTCTTTTTCGAGGTTTCCATGGCGGACGCCTGGGTCTGGGACATGTACAGGCCCGCGCGGTTCGTCAAGCAGGTCCGGGTGTTGACGTTCAAGGACGTGAACATCGAGGAGCTCAACAAGACTGACCTCGAGCTTCCGGGCGGCTGATCGCGGCGGCCGGTCGCGCGGGCTTCCGTGCCGGAGGTCCGCGTTTCGGCGCTCCGGCCCGTCGTCCGCGCACCGGCCGGGCCGGAGTTTTCCCGCGTTCCGGTGCGCCGGCCGTGGTCAAGCGCTTCGCCCGCATCCCGGTGGGCCGCCGCTCGTGCCCGTCCTGCCCACCCGGGTCCTGGTCAACCCACCCGGATCCTGGTCCACCCACCCGAATCCCGGTTCACTCGTATCGACGTATTTCACTCGTACGAGTGGCCGGGATATCCACATCGCCAAGGTTGTCCACCAAGATCCAAAAGATCCGGCGGGGCGCGTCAGAGTCGGTGCCGGAGGTGGTGCCGACATGAACGCACGGGGGGCACTCGGGCGGTACGGCGAGGATCTGGCGGCGCGGCTGCTGACCGAAGCCGGGATGACCGTCCTGGAGCGCAACTGGCGCTGTCGCGCAGGAGAGATCGACATCGTCGCCAGGGACGGCGACGCGGTGGTCGTCTGCGAGGTGAAGGCCCGGAGGGCGGGCTTCTTCGAACATCCGATGGAGGCCGTCACACCGGCCAAGGCCGACCGGCTGCGCAGGCTCGCCGAGATCTGGCTCTCCCGGCACGGCGGTCCTCCGCCGGGCGGGGTCCGGATCGATCTGGTCGGTGTGATCCTGCCCAGGCGGGGCGCCCCGGTCGCCGAGCACGTGCGGGGCGTGGCCTGATGGGGTTCGCGCGGGCGTGCTCGGTGGCGCTGGTCGGCGTCGAGGGTGTGGTGGTGGAGGTCCAGGCCGATCTGGAACCGGGCGTCGCGGCGTTCACGCTCGTCGGCCTCCCGGACAAGAGCCTGGTGGAGAGCCGGGACCGGGTGAGGGCGGCGGTCGTCAATTCCGGCGCGGAGTGGCCGCAGAAGAAGCTCACCGTGGGCCTGTCGCCCGCATCCGTTCCCAAAGGCGGATCGGGCTTCGACCTCGCGGTGGCGTGTGCGGTGCTCGGCGCCGCGGAGCGGATCGACCCCGCGGCCATCGCCGACGTGGTGATGATCGGAGAGCTGGGGCTGGACGGCCGGGTGCGCCCGGTGCGCGGGGTGCTGCCCGCGGTGCTCGCGGCGGCGGAGGCGGGCTACCGCCACGTCGTGGTTCCCGAGCAGACGGCGGGGGAGGCGGGCCTGGTCCCGGGTGTCTCGGTGCTCGGCGTGCGCAGTCTGCGCCAGCTGATCGCCGTCCTCGGCGACGAACCGGTGCCCGACGAGCCCGTCGCCGACCGGAACCGTCCCGACACGATGCTGAGCGGCCTGATGGTGCCGGGAGCGGGTATCGGCACGGGCCTGGCCCCGCACGCGGCCGACGGTACGGGACGTCCCCCCGACCTGTCGGACGTCGCCGGCCAGGGCCGGGCGCGCAAGGCGCTGGAGGTGGCCGCGGCGGGCGGGCACCATCTGCTGCTCTCCGGGCCGCCCGGCGCCGGGAAGACCATGCTGGCCGAGCGGCTCACGGCGATCCTGCCGCCGCTCACCCGGCAGGAATCCCTCGAAGTGACGGCGGTGCACTCGGTCGCGGGCATCCTCCCCCCGGGTGAACCACTGATCGGCAGAGCGCCGTACTGCGCACCGCACCACTCGGCGACGATGCAGTCACTCGTCGGCGGGGGGCACGGCCTGCCGCGGCCGGGTGCGGTGAGCCTGGCGCACCGGGGCGTGCTCTTCCTGGACGAGGCCCCCGAGTTCTCCGTGCGGGCCCTCGACGCGCTGCGTCAGCCCCTGGAGTCCGGGCACGTGGTGGTCGCGCGAGCGGCCGGGGTCGTGCGGCTGCCCGCGCGGTTCCTCATGGTCCTGGCCGCGAATCCCTGCCCCTGCGGCAGGCACACCCTGGCGGGAGCGGGCTGTGAGTGCCCGCCCTCCCTGGTGCGCCGCTACCAGTCGCGCCTGTCGGGCCCCCTGCTCGACCGGGTCGATCTGCGGGTGGAGGTCGAGCCGGTCGGCCGGGCGGACCTGATGGGGGGCGGCGGGCGCGGGGAGTCCTCGGCCACCGTCGCCGCCCGGGTGGCGGAGGCCAGGGAGCGGGCCGCCGCGCGGCTCACGGGCACGCCCTGGTCGACCAACAGCGAAGTGCCGGGACACGAGCTGCGGACGAGGCTGGTCGCGGCGCCCGGTGCGCTCATGGCCGCCGAGCGGGACATGGAGCGGGGCATCCTCACGGCCCGGGGGCTCGACCGCGTCCTGCGGGTGGCCTGGACCGTGGCCGATCTGAGGGCCGCCGAGCGGCCGGACGCCTCGGACATCGCGGTGGCCCTGGAGCTGCGCACCGGCATCCAGCGCGGGGTGCCGATGCGGGCCGGTGCCTCATGAGCGGCGCGCCCGCCGTCGACGAGCGGGAGCGGCTGGCGCGAGCCGCCCTGACCCGGGTCTTCGAGCCCGGGGACGAGCGCGGCGGGCGCTGGCTCCGCGAGGTCGGCGCCGTCGAGCTGGTGCGCAGGCTCATCGGCACGGACGACGGATCGGCGAAGGCGCTCGCAGGGATGACGGAGACCCGGCTCGCCGGTTACCGCTTACGGGCGTCGGACGTCGATCCCCGCAAGGACCTCGCCGACACGGCTGCGATCGGGGGACGGTTCGTCTGCCCCGGCGACCTGGAGTGGCCGAGCCAGCTCGACGACCTGGGAGACGCGCGCCCCATCGGACTCTGGGTCCGCGGCAGATGCGATCTGCGCCTGTGGGCGCTGCGTTCCGTGGCGCTCGTCGGCGCCCGGGCCTGCACACCCTACGGGGCGCACATGGCGGCGACCCTCGGTGCCGGACTGGCCGAGCTGGGCTGGGTGGTCGTCTCCGGCGCGGCGTTCGGTGTGGACGGTGCCGCCCACCGGGGGGCGCTCGCCGCCGGCGGGGCGACCATGGCCGTACTCGCCTGCGGAGTGGACGTGGCCTATCCCCGCGGCCACGCCGAGCTGATCGGGCGAATCGCGGAGCAGGGCCTGGTCCTGGGGGAACTCCCGCCCTCCGGTCATCCCACCCGCAGCAGATTCATCCTCCGCAACAGGGTGATCGCCGCACTGACCAGGGGGACCGTCGTCGTGGAGGCCGAATACCGCAGCGGTTCGCTGGTCACCGCGAGGAACGCCCAGCAGCTGGGCCGATTCACGATGGGGGTGCCCGGCCCCGCGACCAGCGGTCTGTCGTCCGGGGTGCATGAACTCCTGCGCGGCGAGGGCGTCCTGGTGACCGACGCCGCCGAGATCGTCGAACTCGTGGGGGAGATGGGTGACCTCGCCCCGGTCCGGCGTGGGCCCGTCCTGCCCAGGGACCACCTCGACGCCGTCTGCGCCCGGGTGCTGGACGCCGTGCCGGGCAGGGGCGCCATGGACGGCCGCGGCATCGCCCGGAGCGCCGGGACGTCGACCGACGAAGCGCTCGGGCACCTGTACGAACTTCACTCACTGGGGTTCGTCGAACGCCAAGGCGACGGATGGAGGTTGACGTCCGGACGGACATGCAATGGCGACGCGCGGCGAGGCGTTACTTGACCCGGAGCATTCGGGTGAAAAGGTGATGCCGATGACCTCGGCAGTACCTCTACAGGCCCCTGGGGCCGGTGCGCGCGGTGACGGTCGCGCCGTCGGACCGTGTCCGGCGGCGGGGGAAATGGAACGCAATCGCACCGCACGGTTCCCTTGTCCTGCGCGCACCGCAACACCTCAGTCACGCTACGCTCACAAGGAATCCGCCCCAGAGACACGTCCCCAGCACGTCACGGCAGAACGGCTCAAGGCACCACATGCCCCAGCACACCTCCGGGTCTGACCGCGCGGCAGTACCACCGGCTGCGCGTGGCACTGTGCGCCCTCCCGCCCCCTCCTCGCTCGACGAGTTGTGGCGTTCGTACAAGACCACCGGCGACGAGCGGCTGCGGGAGCAGCTGATCCTGCACTACTCGCCCCTGGTGAAGTACGTCGCCGGGCGGGTCAGCGTCGGGCTGCCGTCCAACGTGGAACAGGCGGACTTCGTGTCCTCCGGAGTGTTCGGGCTGATCGACGCGATCGAGAAGTTCGACATCGAACGCGCCATCAAGTTCGAGACGTACGCGATCACCAGGATCCGCGGCGCGATGATCGACGAACTCCGGGCCCTGGACTGGATTCCCAGGTCCGTGCGGCAGAAGGCGCGCAACGTCGAGCGCGCCTACGCCACGCTCGAAGCCCAGTTGCGCCGTACGCCGTCGGAGTCCGAGGTCGCGGCGGAGATGGGCATCGCCCTGGAGGAACTGCACGCGGTTTTCAGCCAGTTGTCGCTCGCCAACGTGGTGGCCCTGGAGGAGCTGCTGCACGTGGGCGGCGAGGGCGGCGACCGGCTGAGCCTGATGGACACCCTGGAGGACACCGCGGCGGACGACCCGGTCGAGGTCGCCGAGGACCGCGAGCTCAGACGGTTGCTCGCCCGCGCCATCAACACGCTCCCCGAGCGGGAGAAGACCGTGGTCACCCTGTACTACTACGAAGGCCTCACCCTGGCCGAGATCGGCAACGTCCTCGGAGTCACGGAGAGCAGGGTCAGCCAGATCCACACCAAGTCGGTGCTCCAGCTCCGCGCGAAGCTGGCCGACGCCGGCCGCTGAGCCGGAGCCGCTTCGGCCACCCCGTGGCGGACGCGCACCCCCCTTCGGGCGGGCCCCGCCGTAGAGTGGACGGGTGCCCAGGATTCGAGCGGCCTCCGTGGCCGAGCACCGGACCATGCAGCGCGGCGCCCTCCTGGACGCCGCGCGCTCCCTGCTGTCCGAGGGCGGTACGGAGGCGCTGACCTTCCCCGCCCTCGCCGAGCGCACCGGCCTCGCCAGGTCCTCCGTCTACGAGTACTTCCGCTCCCGGGCCGCCGTGGTCGAGGAACTCTGCGCCGTCGACTTCCCCGTCTGGGCGGCCGAGGTCGAGAACGCCATGGAGCGCGCCGCCACACCCGAGGCGAAGATCGAGGCCTATGTGCGCCGGCAGCTCGACCTGGTCGGCGACCGCCGGCACCGGGCCGTCGTGGCGATCTCCGCGAGCGAGCTGGACGCGGGCGCGCGCGAGAAGATCCGTGCCGCGCACGGCGGCCTGATCGCCATGATCGTCGAGGCGCTGGCCGACCTGGGCCACACCGAGCCGAGGCTCGCCGCCATGCTGCTGCAGGGTTCCGTGGACGCCGCGGTGCGCAGGATCGAGCTGGGCGCGGCGGAGGAGCCCGGCATCGTGGCCGACACGGCCGTGGCCATGATCCTGCGCGGCGTACGCGGCTGAGCGGTCGACCTCTCCGGCTCCGGCGACGTACCCCCCGCCTCCGGCAACGGCACCCCCAGCACCGGCAGCAGCCTGGAAGGACCCCGCCACAGCTGTGAGGGCGGGAGCATCGTCAGCGGGTCCAGGTAGACGTCGCCCCGGCGCAGCCCCCAGTGCAGACAGCCGGAGGCGCAGTGGGACGGCTCAGGGCCCGCCACCCCCACCAGCTGTCCCGCGGTCACCGTCTCGCCCCTGGCGACCCGCGCCCGCACCGGCTCGTACGTGAAGCGCAGCGGGGGGTCGCCGCTCCCGGCCACGTCGATCGAAAGCACCCCGCGCCCCGCCACCTGACCCGCGAAGACGACTCGGCCCGCCGCAGCCGCCCGCACCGGGGTGCCCGGTGGGGCGGCGAGATCCACGCCGCGATGGCCCGGCCCGAAGGGCCCCGCGGGCGGCTCCCAGCCCCGCACGACCAGCGGCCGGCCCGCGAGCGGCCAGACACGGTCACCGCCGGGCCCCCGTGTCCCGGCACCGGCCCTGGGCCCCGAGACGGCGTCCCGGACGGTGGGTTCCCGGGCGGTGGACTCCCGGGCCGTGGGCTCCCGGGACGCGGTCCCCGCGGTGGGCTCCGGGGCCCCTGGCCCGTGGGCGGCCCGTACCGCGGGCGACGCCAGTAGCAAGGTCAGCAGTGAGGCCAGCAGCACGGTCGGCAGCGCCGCGGCCACGGCGCGCGAGAGCGGCACCGACGGCAGGGCGATGCGAAAGACCGGGGGCCAGGACCGCCGTGTTCCAGGTGTACGGGGCATGGCGTCACGATCTCCCGGCCGCCCTTCCCGTGGGGATCATGGTCCGGATCTGTGGACAGCCGGCCGCTTGTGGACATCGCCGTCACCCGGCACCCGGCGGGTCCCGTACACTTCTTCTGGCGATCCGGGTCACCGGGTCGACTTCGCACGCCCCTCCACCTCCCTCTCTGCGGACGGTGGCCGCGCCTCTCGGTCCCTCGTGGCACGGCGCGTCGGGGCGTCAGGCGCGACAGCAATCCTGCGGTCGCGACAACCGAGTACCTCAAGGAGTACGGCCATGGCCGTCGTCACGATGCGGGAGCTGCTGGAAAGCGGCGTCCACTTCGGTCACCAGACCCGTCGCTGGAACCCGAAGATGAAGCGCTTCATCTTCACCGAGCGCAACGGCATCTACATCATCGACCTGCTCCAGTCGCTGTCGTACATCGACCGCGCCTACGAGTTCGTCAAGGAGACCGTCGCCCACGGCGGCTCCATCATGTTCGTGGGTACGAAGAAGCAGGCCCAGGAGGCCATCGCCGAGCAGGCGACGCGCGTCGGCATGCCGTACGTCAACCAGCGTTGGCTCGGTGGCATGCTCACCAACTTCTCCACCGTCTACAAGCGCCTTCAGCGTCTGAAGGAGCTCGAGCTCATCGACTTCGAGGACGTGGCCGCCTCCGGCCTCACCAAGAAGGAGCTCCTGGTCCTCTCCCGCGAGAAGGCCAAGCTGGAGAAGACCCTCGGTGGTATCCGCGAGATGCAGAAGGTGCCGAGCGCCGTCTGGATCGTCGACACCAAGAAGGAGCACATCGCCGTCGGTGAGGCGCGCAAGCTCCACATCCCGGTCGTCGCGATCCTCGACACCAACTGCGACCCCGACGAGGTCGACTACAAGATCCCGGGCAACGACGACGCGATCCGCTCCGTCACCCTGCTCACCCGCGTGATCGCCGACGCCGTCGCCGAGGGCCTCATCGCCCGTTCCGGTGCCGCCACCGGTGACTCGAAGCCGGGCGAGAAGGCCGCCGGCGAGCCCCTCGCCGAGTGGGAGCGCGACCTGCTCGCGGGCGAGAAGAAGGACGACGCGGAGGTCCAGTCCTCCGCCGAGACCGAGAAGGCCGCCGACGCCGAGCCGGCCGCCGCCGCCGAGGAGCAGGCCGAGGCCCCCGCCGCCGCCGAGGCGCCCGCCGCCGAGGCTCCGGCCGCCGACGGCGAGCAGGCCTGACACCCGTCAGTCACGGCTGAATGACGGCGGGGGCCGGTGCGCAGGCACCGCCCCCGCCGTTCACCCGTAGATCTTTCAGACTTCGAGAGAGAAACAGACTCATGGCGAACTACACCGCCGCTGACGTCAAGAAGCTCCGCGAGCTCACCGGCGCCGGCATGATGGACTGCAAGAAGGCGCTCGACGAGGCCGACGGCAACGTCGACGGCGCGGTCGAGGCCCTCCGTATCAAGGGCCAGAAGGGCGTCGCCAAGCGCGAGGGCCGTTCGGCCGAGAACGGCGCCGTCGTCTCCCTCGTCTCCGAGGACAAGACGTCCGGCGTGCTGGTCGAGCTGAAGTGCGAGACGGACTTCGTCGCCAAGGGTGACAAGTTCCAGGCCGTCGCCAACGCGCTGGCCGCGCACGTCGCCGCGACCTCCCCGGCCGACATCGAGGCGCTGCTCGCCTCGGAGATCGAGCCCGGCAAGACCGTCCAGGCGTACGTGGACGAGGCCAACGCCAACCTCGGCGAGAAGATCGTCCTGGACCGCTTCGCGCAGTTCACGGGTGCCTTCGTCTCCGTGTACATGCACCGCACGATGCCCGACCTGCCGCCGCAGATCGGTGTCATGGTCGAGCTGGACAAGGCCGACGCCGAGCTGGCCAAGGGCCTCGCGCAGCACATCGCCGCCTTCGCCCCGAAGTACCTGTCCCGCGAGGACGTCCCCGCCGAGGTCGTCGAGGCCGAGCGCCGCGTCGCCGAGGAGACCACGCGTGCCGAGGGCAAGCCCGAGGCCGCGCTCCCGAAGATCGTCGAGGGTCGCGTCAACGGCTTCTTCAAGGAGGCCACCCTCCTCGGTCAGCCGTACGCGCTGGACAACAAGAAGTCGGTCCAGAAGGTCCTGGACGAGGCCGGTGTCAGCCTGAAGCGCTTCGCGCGTATCAAGGTCGGCATCTGAGTCCGTCCGCGAACAACGGTGGACCCCGATAGGGTCTGGTGCAGTCGTCGGCCGCACCCAGCCGGACGACCGCAGATCTGACGAGGAGGCCATTGCCGCTCAGGGACGACAGCCCCATCGGCAATGGCCTTCTTCGTATGTGCACGAGGAGAATCTCCATGAACAAGGGCGCGGACGCCACACACGGTGACCACAAGCGCGACGACGGCAAGATTTCCGGACGCTTCATGCTGAAGCTGTCCGGCGAGGCCTTCGCCGGTGGGGGAGGCCTCGGTGTCGACCCCGACGTCGTGCACGCCATCGCCCGCGAGATCGCCGCGGTCGTGCGCGACGGCGCGGAGATCGCGATCGTCATCGGCGGCGGCAACTTCTTCCGTGGCGCCGAGCTCCAGCAGCGCGGCATGGACCGGGCGCGGTCCGACTACATGGGCATGCTCGGCACGGTCATGAACTGCCTGGCGCTGCAGGACTTCCTGGAGAAGGAAGGCATCGACTCACGCGTCCAGACCGCCATCACCATGGGCCAGGTCGCTGAGCCGTACATCCCGCTCCGTGCCGTGCGGCACCTGGAGAAGGGACGCGTCGTGATCTTCGGCGCCGGCATGGGCATGCCGTACTTCTCCACCGACACGACCGCCGCCCAGCGCGCCCTGGAGATCGACGCCCAGGCGCTGCTGATGGGGAAGAACGGGGTGGACGGCGTCTACGACTCCGACCCCAAGACCAACCCGGACGCGGTGAAGTTCGACGCCCTGGAGTACGGCGAGGTGATCGCCCGCGACCTCAAGGTCGCCGACGCCACCGCCATCACGCTGTGCCGCGACAACCAGCTCCCGATCCTCGTCTTCGAGCTGACCGCGGAGGGCAATATCGCCCGCGCGGTCAAGGGTGAGAAGATCGGCACGCTGGTGAGCGACGAGAGCACCCGGGCCTGACGGCCCAGAAGATGGACAACGGCCTGCCGGTCGGACACCGTGCAGGTGAGGACGCGACGCAGCATCCGCAGGACCCGACGATGCCGGGTCCGCTCAAGACACGCAGGAGCACGTGGTGATCGAAGAAATCCTCCTCGAGGCCGAGGAGAAGATGGAGAAGGCCGTCGTGGTCGCGAAAGAAGACTTCGCCGCCATCCGTACCGGCCGTGCGCACCCGGCGATGTTCAACAAGATCGTCGCGGACTACTACGGCGCGCTGACCCCGATCAACCAGCTGGCCTCGTTCTCGGTCCCCGAGCCGCGGATGGCTGTGGTGACCCCGTTCGACAAGAGCGCGCTGCGCAACATCGAGCAGGCGATCCGTGACTCCGACCTCGGCGTCAACCCGAGCAACGACGGCAACATCATCCGTGTGACGTTCCCCGAGCTCACGCAGGACCGCCGCAAGGAGTACATCAAGGTCGCCAAGACCAAGGCCGAGGACTCCAAGATCTCGATCCGCTCCATCCGCCGCAAGGCCAAGGAGTCGCTCGACAAGCTCGTCAAGGACAAGGAGTCCGGCGAGGACGAGGTCCGCCGCGCGGAGAAGGAGCTCGACGACACCACCGCGAAGTACGTCGCGCAGGTGGACGAGCTGCTCAAGCACAAGGAAGCCGAGCTGCTCGAAGTCTGATGAACGACTCCTCCTGGGGCGCCCCGCAGGGAGCCGGTTACTGGGGCGCGCCCGAGATGGGGGCCGCTCCGGCGGGTCCTGCATACGATGTGCACGGCGCCCAGCAGACTCGGCCCATGCCCATCGTGCCGGACGTTCCCGACGCAGGTAGAGACGCTGACGACCGCGACGACCGGAACGGGGACGCCGCGCGCGTCAGCGGCCCCCTGTTCCGTGACGAGAAGCCGCAGGAGCCCATGTCCACCCCGCTGCCGCCCCCCACGCCGCCCAAGAAGCGTGCGGGGCGTGACCTGCGTGCGGCCATAGGGGTGGGCCTGGGTCTCGGTGCGCTCGTCGCCGGCTCCCTCTTCGTCGTGAAAGCCGTCTTCGTCGGTGTGGTCGCGCTGGCCGTGGTCGTCGGGGTGTGGGAGCTCACGTCCCGCCTCAAGGAGCGCAAGGGCATCAACGTCCCCTTGGTGCCGCTCGCCGTGGGTGGCGCCGCGATGGTGGTCGCCGGATACGTACGGGAGGCCGAGGGCGCCTGGGTCGCCATGGCCCTCACCGCCCTCGCCGTGCTGGTGTGGCGGATGACGGAGCCTCCCGAGGGCTACCTCAAGGACGTCACGGCGGGTGTATTCGCCGTCTTCTACGTCCCGTTCCTGGCCACCTTCGTCAGCATGATGCTCACCGCGGACGACGGTGCGTGGCGGGTGCTGACCTTCCTGCTGCTGACCGTGGTCAGCGACACCGGCGCGTACGCCGTCGGGTGGCGCTTCGGTACGCACAAGCTGGCGCCGCGCATCAGCCCCGGAAAGACCCGTGAGGGCCTGCTCGGCGCGGTCGGCTTCGCGATGGTGGCCGGTGCCCTGTGCATGGAGTTCCTGATCGACGGCGGAAGCTGGTGGCAGGGGCTGCTGATGGGCCTCGCTGTCGCCGCCAGCGCGACCCTGGGGGACCTGGGCGAGTCCATGATCAAGCGAGACCTCGGGATCAAGGACATGGGCACCCTGCTGCCCGGCCACGGCGGCATCATGGACCGGCTGGACTCGCTGCTGCCGAGCGCGCCGGTGGTGTGGCTGCTGCTGGTGCTGTTCGTCGGGGCCGGCTGAGACGACGCCGGGAGCATTCCGTGTGGGGCCGTCGCCGGGAGCGACGGCCCCACACGCGTTCACGGGCCGAGCGGGGTGGAGCAACACCACGGAGCGGCGGTCGGCCCTGCTGATGCGGGACGACGAGGACGACGGCGTGCCCCGAACCGCACCACGGTGGACTTGGCGCGCGGTACCGGTCGTCCGGCTTCCGTAGCGTGGCCGCGACCCGCCGGGCGCCGTCGCCGGCATTCAGACGGGTGGCCCGATCCGGGCCGCGGCGATGTCAGCGAGTCGTCGTGCCGTGTCGAGGTGGGGGGTGAGGCGGGTCTTGGTCATCGCGAAGGAGAGGCCGGTCGCCGGGTCGGCACAGACATAGCTGCCGCCTCCACCGATCCAGCCGAACGTGGTGGACGCTTCGTCCGGCGGAGCGCCCACGCGGCCCAGTGGACAGCCCAGGGCCATTCGCACGTGGTTGCCGAAGACCTGGTCGGTGCCCTCGAAGGCCACCGTCGTCAGCTCCGCGAGCTGGTCCGGGCCGATGAGCCGGCCGTCGAGTACCGCCGCGTTCATCGCGGCGACTCCCCGCGCGGTGAAGGTGCCGACCGAGGGGATGTCCGCCATCAGGATCGTTTCGCTGTTGCCGAGCGCCGCGCTCGGCCGCATCTCCCACGGCGCGAGAACGGCGTCGCCCACGGGTTCGCCGGCAGTCAGGGGCGTCGCGTCCTCGAGTCGCGCCAGGCGGGCCAGGTCGGTGCGAGGTACAGCGAAATACAGTTCATCCTCGAGGCCCAGGGGTACGCCGACCCACTCGCGAAGAAGCCGGTGCATCGGTCTGCCGGTGGCCCGGCGCGCGATCTCGCCGACCAGGAAGCCGAAGGTGAACGAGTGGTACCCGGTCCTCGTCCCGGGCCGCCACCGCGGCTCCGCCCCGGCGATCGCCTCGCAGACCCGCGGCCGGTCGGCGAGATCGGCGGGGCCGATGTGCCGTGGCATGGCCGGCACACCCACCGAATGGGTCAGTACGTGCCGAAGGGTCGCGGTCTCCTTGCCATGGGCACCGAACTCCGGCCACAGGTCGGCCACAGGTGTGTCGTATCCGACCACGCCGTTCCTGACGAGCAGGTGAGCGATCAGCGACGTCATGACCTTGCCCGCGGAGAAGCTGAAGAACGGGGTCCGAGAGGTCACCGTGCGCCCGCTCCGGGCGTCGGCGACGCCCGCCACCGCGTCCGCGACGAGAGCGCCTCGGTGGTGAACGGCGACCTGCAGGCCGGTTTCGGCTCCCGTGCCGACGACGTCGTCGAGAACGCCCTGGATCTCGTACTGCAGCGAGGGCATGATCGTCACCGGGCGGACCATGTGTAGCGGGTCTCGCTGGACGTCGGCAACTTGCCGAAGGCGAATCCGACGGCCGGCTCGACCCGGTAGAGCCTGACGGTGCCGACGAGGACAGCTTCGCCCAGCCCGGACCAGACACCCTCAGGGCTGGTCAGATGTGCACCGTACTTCCGCTCCAGGTCCGCGACGGCCTGCTCGCGCTCGGGGCGCCCGTCCACCGTGGACGCGACGCCCTCGATGACGACGTCCACCCCCGTCAGAGCGTTCGTGCCGGTCGTCAGCACGCAGCGGGGATTGCGCTCCAGATTGCGCGCCTTGCGCTCCTGGCCGCCCGTGGTGAAGCACATCCCGCCCAGGCTCCAGGCCGCCAGCAGCGGTGTCACGTGCGGTCGCCCGTCAGGCCGCACCGTGGACAGCCAGAACACCTCCGCCGCGGCGATGACGGCCGACGCCGCCGCCCATGGCGTCGCTCGCGCGCCCGGGGACGAGAAAGGCCCCAGCCGTACGTCTGGCTCGTTGTCCGACATGTCGCTCCCTGTGCGGCCGCTTCTCGGAATGCAGTAACGCCCTACAGGTGATGACCCGAGTTCGCGGGGAAATTCATCGGCGCCCGCGCACCTCGACCCGTGGGCGTACCGGGCGGACGGGGGAGGATCTCCGGACGCCCGTGGTCACAGCACGCCGAGGTCCCGGTCCGGCCGGCAGTACGGGCAGGCCGGGATGCCGTCCTCCGTCAGGGCGCGCAGGGCCTGTTCGCGCGTCATCGGCCGTGTGCTCCCCCCGCCCATACCGCAGTCGCCCGTGTGCACCGCGTCGGACCGGCCACCCGCACCCACGCGCAGCACGGAGAGCTTCCAGGAGGGCGGAGGCGGTGGCGCGGTGCGCGCGGCCCGGGCCGCCGCGGCCTCGCGCTTCTCCAGGTCGGCGATGGTCCGATCGGTTCGGCCGAGCTGATACGCCTGCCACTCGCGCACGATCCGCAGGCGATCCAGACGGGAAAGGTTTTCGGACACGTATTCGATTCTAGAGGGCTGCGGGTCTGCGTGCGCACCTCCCGTGCGCCGTGCGATCGGTCACGGCCCGAGCGCCGCCCGGGGGCGTATCCGGGCCGTCGGAGGGGTCCGACGTCGAGCGACGGCCGCCGACGGCTACCGGGCGAGGCGGCCCCTGCCCCTTCCGGGCAGGCGAAGGTTTCTGTGACCTCGGCGTGTCTGTAACACTGGATGAACCATGCCTAAGCCCGGAGAACTCACTTTCGTCGCGCCCCGCGGAGCCAAGAAGCCCCCGCGGCACCTCGCCGACCTCACGCCCGACGAGCGCAAGGAGGCAGTCGCCGCGACCGGCGAGAAGCCCTTCCGCGCCAAGCAGCTGTCGCAGCACTACTTCACCCGCTACGCCCACGACCCGGCCGAGTGGACCAACATCCCCGCCGCGTCACGGGACAAGCTCGCCGAGGCGATGTTCCCCGACCTGATGTCGGTCGTGCGCCACATCAGCTGCGACGACGACACCACCCGTAAGACGCTCTGGAAGCTGCACGACGGCACGCTCGTCGAGTCCGTGCTCATGCGCTATCCGGACCGGGTGACCATGTGCATCTCGTCCCAGGCGGGCTGCGGCATGAACTGCCCGTTCTGCGCGACGGGGCAGGCGGGTCTCGACCGCAACCTGTCGACCGCCGAGATCGTGCACCAGATCGTGGACGGCATGCGGGCCCTGCGTGACGGCGAGGTCCCGGGCGGGCCCGCCCGGCTGTCCAACATCGTCTTCATGGGCATGGGCGAGCCGCTGGCCAACTACAAGCGCGTCGTCGGGGCGATCCGACGGCTGACGGATCCGGAGCCCGACGGGCTGGGGCTCTCGCAGCGCGGGATCACGGTCTCCACCGTGGGCCTCGTTCCGGCCATGCTCCGCTTCGCCGACGAGGGCTTCAAGTGCCGCCTCGCGGTCTCGCTGCACGCCCCGGACGACGAGCTGCGCGACACCCTCGTGCCCGTCAACACCCGCTGGAAGGTCCGGGAGGTCCTGGACGCGGCGTGGGAGTACGCGGAGAAGTCGGGCCGCCGCATCTCCATCGAGTACGCGCTGATCCGCGACATCAACGACCAGGCGTGGCGGGGCGACCTGCTGGGCCGGCTGCTCAAGGGCAAGCGGGTGCACGTCAACCTCATCCCGCTGAACCCGACCCCGGGATCGAAGTGGACCGCCTCGCGCCCCGAGGACGAGAAGGCGTTCGTCGAGGCCATCGCGCGCCACGGCGTGCCCGTCACCGTCCGCGACACCCGCGGCCAGGAGATCGACGGCGCCTGCGGCCAGCTGGCGGCCTCGGAGCGCTGAGGGCGGTCCGGACGGGCCGCCCTGCGGGCCCCTCGGTGCGCGGTCCGTCCGGCCGGGCGGCCGGTACGGCAAGATCCGGCCGGTGTAGCCTGGTCCGGAAATCAACTTCATATTCCGACAGGGGAGCGCCACAGCGCTGAGAGTGCGGCACCGGAACAGGTCGGCCGCAGACCCTCTGAACCTCGCCCGGGTCATTCCGGGTAGGAAGTTCGGACCTTACTCAAGCTGTTGCGCCCTGCCCGCTCACCGAGCGGGCGGGGCCGCGTCTCTTCCTGGTCACTTCCAGGAGGAATCACATGAACACCACCACGAAGTACGCCGCGACGGCACTCGCCGCCGCGCTCGGCGTCTCCGTGCTCGCGGGCTGCGGCGGCGACGCCGAGTCCGGCGCCGCGGGGTCGTCGAAGGGCTCCAAGACCGTCACCCTGGTCAGCCACGACTCGTTCAACGCCTCGGACGCCGTCCTGAAGGCGTTCACGAAGGAGACCGGCTACACGGTCAAGGTGCTCAAGAGCGGTGACGCCGGAGCCGCACTGAACCAGGAGATCCTGACCAAGGGATCCCCCAGGGGCGACGTGTTCTTCGGCGCCGACAACACGCTGCTCTCCCGCGCCCTGGACAACGGCCTGTTCACGCCGTACGAGGCGAAGGGCCTCGACCGCGTCGCGTCCGCCGCCCAGCTCGACGCGGACAAGCACCGGGTCACGCCCGTGGACACCGGCGACATCTGCGTGAACTACGACAAGAAGTACTTCGCCGACAAGAAGCTCGACCCGCCGAACTCCTTCGACGACCTTCTGAAGCCGGAGTACAAGAACCTCCTCGTCACCGAGAACGCCGCGACCTCCTCCCCGGGCCTCGGCTTCCTCCTCGGCACCGTGGGCACCTACGGCGAGACCGGCTACCAGGACTACTGGAAGAAGCTGAAGAGCAACGGCGTCAAGGTCGTCGACGGCTGGGAGCAGGCGTACAACGAGGAGTTCTCCGGTTCGGCCGGCGGCAAGAAGGCCAAGGCGGACCGGCCCCTCGTCGTGTCGTACGCCTCCAGCCCGCCGGTCGAGGTGCTGTACGCCGACCCGCAGCCGACCGATGCCCCGACCGGTGTCGCCACCGGCACCTGCTTCCGCCAGATCGAGTTCGCCGGGCTGCTGGACGGCGCGAAGAACGAGGCGGGCGGCAAGGCGCTGCTGGACTTCCTGATCAGCAAGCAGTTCCAGGAGGACATGCCCCTCAACATGTTCGTGAACCCGGTGGTGAAGGACGCGAAGCTGCCGGAGCTCTTCACGAAGTTCGGTGCGACCGTCGACCAGCCGGCGACCGTGGCACCGGAGAAGATCGCCAAGAACCGTGAGCAGTGGGTCCAGTCGTGGTCCTCGCTCGTCGTGAAGTAGTCGCGCGGCCCTCCTGGAGGGGGAACGCGGTGCGGCTCGGGCTGATGGCCCTGCCCGTCGCGTTCTTCGGGCTGTTCTTCGCCTACCCGGTCGTCGCGATCGTCGGCCGGGGGCTGAGGGCGGACGGCGTCTGGCAGTTCGGCCGGATCGGCACGGTGCTGAGCCGGCCGGACATCCTGGACGTCCTCTGGTTCACCACCTGGCAGGCGTTCGCCTCGACCGCCCTCACCCTGCTGATCGCACTGCCGAGCGCCTATGTCTTCGCCCGGCTCGACTTCCCGGGCAAACAGCTGCTGCGCGCCGTGGTGACCGTGCCGTTCGTGCTGCCGACCGTCGTCGTCGGTACGGCGTTCCTGGCCCTGCTGGGACGCGGCGGGTTCCTCGACGAGCTCTGGGGCGTCCGGCTCGACACGACGGTGTGGGCGATCCTGCTCGCCCACGTGTTCTTCAACTACGCCGTCGTCGTACGCACCGTCGGCGGCCTGTGGTCGCAGCTCGACCCCCGCCAGGAGGAGGCGGCCCGGGTCCTCGGCGCCGGGCGGTTCGCGGCCTGGCGGCGGGTGACGCTGCCCGCGCTGGCCCCCGCCGTGGCCGGTGCCGCGGTGATGGTCTTCCTGTTCACGTTCACCTCCTTCGGCGTCGTCCAGATCCTCGGCGGCCCGGCGTACTCCACGCTGGAGGTGGAGATCTACCGCCAGACCGCGCAGCTGCTGGACCTGCCGACGGCCGCCGTGCTGACGCTGGTGCAGTTCGCGGCGGTCGCCGGCATCCTCGCCGTACACGCCTGGACCGTGCGGCGGCGGGAGACGGCGCTGAGGCTCGTCGACCCCGCCCAGACCTCCCGGCCGCCCCGCGGCGCGGGGCAGCGGGCGCTGCTCGGAGGCGTACTGCTGACCGTGCTTCTCCTCGTCGTGCTGCCCCTCGGTGTACTCGTCGAACGCTCCCTGGACACCTCCGGGGGCTACGGCTTCGGCTTCTACCGCGCGCTGGGATCGGCCGACGCCGGCGGCTCCACCTTCCTGGTGCCACCGATCGAAGCCATCGGGAACTCCCTGCGCTACGCCCTGGTCGCGACGCTCATCGCCCTCCTGATCGGCGGACTCGCCGCGGCGGCCCTCACGCGACGCGCGGGCCGGCTCGTGCGGGGCTTCGACGCGCTCCTGATGCTCCCGCTCGGCGTCTCGGCGGTCACCGTCGGCTTCGGCTTCCTCATCACGCTCGACGAGCCGCCGTTCGACCTGCGTACGTCTTGGATCCTCGTCCCGCTCGCACAGGCCCTGGTGGGCGTGCCCTTCGTCGTGCGGACCATGCTGCCCGTCCTGCGCGCGGTCGACGAACGGCTGCGGGAGGCCGCCTCGGTGCTCGGCGCCTCGCCGCTGCGGGCCTGGCGCGAGGTGGACCTGCCGCTGATGCGCCGCGCGCTCCTGGTGGCGGCGGGCTTCGCCTTCGCCGTGTCGCTCGGGGAGTTCGGGGCGACCGTCTTCATCGCCCGCCCCGACAACCCGACGCTCCCGGTCGCCGTGGCCAGGCTGCTCGGCCGCTCCGGGGAGCTCAACTACGGCCAGGCGATGGCCCTCAGCACGATTCTGATGCTCGTCTGCGCGGTGTCGTTGCTCCTGCTCGAACGTATCCGCACCGACCGATCCGGGGAGTTCTAGAGATGCTGGCAGTGGAGTCGGCCACGGTCCGGTTCGGCGGGCGGACCGCGCTCGACGCGGTCGACCTGGAGGTCGCGGACCACGAGATCGTCTGTGTCCTGGGGCCGAGCGGCAGCGGCAAGTCGACGTTGCTGCGGGCCGTCGCCGGGCTGCAGCACCTGGACAGCGGGAGGGTCCTCCTCGACGGCGTCGACCAGGCCCCGCTGCCCGTGCACCGGCGCGGGCTCGGGCTGATGTTCCAGGACCACCAGCTGTTCCCGCACCGGGACGTCGGCGCCAACGTCGCCTTCGGCCTGCGGATGCACGGCGTCCCCCGCGCCGAGCGCGACCGCAGGGCCGGCCAGCTCCTCGACCTCGTGGGCCTGCCAGGGGCGGGCCGGCGGGCCGTCGCCGCCCTGTCCGGCGGTGAACAGCAGCGGGTGGCGCTCGCACGCGCGCTCGCGCCGCGCCCGAAGCTGCTGATGCTGGACGAACCGCTCGGCCAGCTGGACCGGAGCCTGCGCGAACGGCTCGTCGTCGAACTGCGCTCCCTCTTCGGCCGGCTGGGCACGACGGTGCTCGCCGTCACCCACGACCAGGGAGAGGCCTTCGCGCTGGCCGACCGGGTCGTCGTCATGAGGGACGGCCGCATCGCCCAGGCGGGCACCCCCCTGGAGGTCTGGCAGCGCCCCGCGTCGGCCTTCGTCGCCCGCTTCCTCGGCTTCGACAACGTGGTGGCGGCGACGGTGACGGGCACGGCCGCCGACACCCCCTGGGGCAAGGTGCCGGTACCCGAGGGCTCGCCCCAGGGGGAGCGCGAGCTGCTCGTGCGGCCCGGCGGTGTGCGGCTCGGCGGCCCGAAGGACGGACTCCGCTGCACGGTGGGCGTCCGCACCTTCCGCGGCCACCATGTCGCCGTCACCCTGCACCCCGGCGACGGGCCTCCCCTGGAGGCGGAGTGCGCCCTGCGCGACACCCCGGAGGAGGGGACGGTCGTGGGCGTGACCTTCGACCCGGCCGAGACGGTGGTCCTGCCGCCGGCCTGAACGACGTCCCCGCCCGGGCTGCCACGGCCCGCGTCCCCGCCCGGAGCCCGGTCCTCCGGACGGGGACGCCGGAGAGGAACAGGGACATGGCTGGTTCACCCAGCGAGGGCATCGACATCACCCGCGTCTTCGCGGCGCCGAGAGACCGGGTCTTCGCCGCCCGGACGGTCCCCGAGGACTTCGCCGCCTGGTACGGGGGCGACGCGGACGTCCCGCTCGACCCGGTCACCATGGACGTCACGCCGGGCGGCGCATGGAGTCCGGTGATCGTGATGCCGGGCGCGGGAGATGCCCTTCCACGGCGTCTGCCGTGAGGTGACCGCACCCGAACGGCTCGTCCTCACGCTGAAGGACGGGAGCGCGCCCGAGGACATCGAGGGCGAGACCGTCACGGTCACCCTCACGAGCGGAGCGGAAGTCCACCGAGATGGTCTTCCGCCGGCGCGGCGGCAATCTCACGCCCGAGCAGTACGCGGCCGCCGAGGACGGCTGGGAGGCCTTCTTCGACGCCCTCGACGCACTGCTCGCCTCCCGCTGAGCCCTCCGGCCCGGTCAGCCCGTCAGCCGGGCGAGCGCCCCGGCTGCCTCCTCCACCGTGTCGACGAGCGCGATACGCGCCTCCATCGCCCGGTCCGCCGCGAGTGCCCGCAGCAGCGGCCAGGCCGGGAGCTTCTCCGTCCAGTGCGCGCGGTTCACCAGCACCATCGGGGTGGGCGCGGAACGTGACTCGTAGTAGTTCGGCGTCGCGTTGTCGAAGATCTCCTGGACGGTCCCGGCCGCTCCGGGCAGGAAGATCACACCGGCGGTCGACCGGGCCAGCAGCCCGTCCTCGCGCACGGCGTTCGCGAAGTACTTGGCGATGTGGTCCGCGAAGGCGTTCGGCGGCTCGTGACCGTAGAACCAGGTGGGGATCGCGACCGAGGACCCGCCCTCCGGCCAGCGCTCCCGCACGGCGAAGGCGGCCGTCGCCCAGTCGGTGACCGACGGGCTGAACGAAGGTGCCGAAGCGAGGAGTTCGCAGGCCTTGAGCAGCATCGCGTCGGAGTGCGGGGCGGAGTACGCGCCCAGATTGGCGGCCTCCATCGCGCCGGGGCCACCACCCGTGGCGACCGTCAGGCCGCTGCGGGCGAGCTCCCTGCCCAGCGTCGCCGCGCCGCGGTACTCCTCGGAACCCCGGGCCATCGCGTGGCCTCCCATGACGCCCACCACCCGGGCCCCCGCCAGGTGTTCGTCCAGGGCGTCGGACACCGCGTCGTCGTGCAGCGCCCGCAGCATCGACGCGAACACGTCCCCGTTCGCCTTGGTCAGCTGGAACCAGCCGTAGGCCCGTGCGTCCGGCGTCGCCGCGTAACCGCCCTCGGCCAGACCCTCGTACAGGGCTTCGGGGCTGTAGAGCAGCCCGCGGTACGGGTCGAAGGGCAGACCGGGCACCGGGGGGAAGACGAAGGCCCCGTCCGCCCGTATCTTCGCGTCGGCGCGGGGCTCCATCCGGCAGCCGAGGAAGACGGCGCCCCGCGTCCCGGTCGTGAGCAGCGCCTCCGTGCGTCCCGTCAGATCGACGGACTGGACGCGATGGTCCGCCAGGCTTCCCGCCGCGACGGCCAGGTCGAATGCGGCGAGCGTCTCGATCTCGACGCCGGGTACGTAGGTGTTCTCGTCCGGATTCTCCACGCCGCCATGCTACGGACCGGCCCCGGCGCCAGGTGTCACTCCGTCAGGGGGAGCGCGGCCAGCCAGGCGATGGCCCAGGTCAGCGGAGCGAAGACGACCAGGAGCGTCACCGCGCGCAGAGCGGCGGCCGAGCGGAGCGCGGAGGCCGGAGCGCCCATCCGCAGCAAGGTCCTGGCCGTACGGACCCGTGCCTGCTTGGCCTCCAGGGCGGAGGTCAGCAGCGTCGCCGTGGTGCAGCCGAGGACGAGTACGGCGCCGAGCGCGGTGAGCGGGCCGAAGGGGCGCGGCTCGCCGGTGTACAGCACGGATGCGGCGATCACCCCGGACAGCACCGCGCAGACGATGCCGAGCGGGCGGCCGATCCTGGTCGCCTCGTCCATCAGGGCCCGGCCCGCGAGCAGCCGTACGGCCCCGGGGCGCACCGCCTGGAGCAGCCGCCCGCACAGATGGGTGAGGCCGGGGCCGGCCATGGCCAGGCCGATCGCGGTGAGCACCCAGCCCGCGAGCACGGCCGCCGGGGTGGAGTCCAGCCGCCCCGGCAGCGGGAAGGGACTGCCGCCCGAGCCGCGGCTCGTGTAGGCCTCGACCGCGAGTCCGGCCGCGGTCAGCGCGACCCCCCAGGGAAGCCCCGTCGGCGCCGGGGCGGGTGTGAGGTCGTCCTCGGCCTCCTGGGCCTCGGACGGTGCGACCGGCCTGGAGCGCAGCGCCAGCCCGCCGGCGGCCGACGCGGCCAGCGGTACCAGGGCCAGCAGCGTGAGCGCGGCGCCGAGGGGCAGCGGGGTGCCGGCCCCCAGGAACTCCGCCGCACCTCCGTCGAACGGCAGCCCGGTCAGGTCACCGCGCAGATGGAGGAAGAACAGCAGCGCCACCACCGAGCCGAGCGTGGTGGACACCGCGGTCGAGATCGCCGCGAGCACGGCGAGCCGGTTGGGGCCGAGCCCGGCGGCGAAGAGGCCGGGCCGGGGCCGGGTGCTCGGGTCCGTGCGCGCGACCGCCACCGCGAACTGCACGGTCGCGGCCAGCGGGACGACGCACCAGAGCAGCCTCAGCACGGAGCCGGAGGAGTGTGCCGGGTGCCCCGACGCGTATCCCAGGGTGCACAGGAGCAGGAAGCCGACCCCCGCGGACGCGGCGGCGAGGAGCAGCCGCCGCACCAGGACCAAGGGGTGCGAACCGCGGGTCAGACGGAGAGCGAGCACGCCGAGCGGCCTTCCGTATCGGACGCGGCGGGCAGGGAGACGGTGTTGACGCGGCGGCCGTCCAGCAGCGAGATCACACGGTCCGCGAGGGAGGCGACTTCCGGGTCGTGGGTGGCGAGGACGACCGTGATGCCGTGGGAGCGTGCCGCCGTCGTCAGGGTCCGCAGGAGCTGGGCGCGCTCGGCGCTGTGCAGCGAGGCGGTCGGCTCGTCCGCGAAGATCACGGACGGGGAGGAGGCCAGCGCGCGGGCCACGGAGATCCGCTGCCGCTGCGCCTGGAGGAGGGTGTGCGGCTTCTTCCTGGCGAGCGGGCCGATGTCCAGGCGCTCCAGCCACTCGGTGGCGGCCTTCTTCGCCACCCGGTGCGAGACCCCCCGCAGCAGCAGCGGCAGGGCGGCGTTCTCCCAGGTGTTGAGCTCCGGCACGAGCTGCGGTTCGGCGGCGATCCAGCCGAATCTGTCGCGGCGCAGCTGCTCGCGCAGCCGGGGGCCCATGGTGTGCACGGGCACGCTGTTGAACCAGACCTCACCCTGCTCGGGCACCAGCTGTCCGGAGAGGCAGTGCAGCAGCGTCGTCTTCCCTGACCCCCGGGGGCCGGTCACGGCGAGGACCTCGCCGTCCCGGACGCCGAGCGAGACACCGCCGAGCCCCGGGGAGCCGTTGTGGGAGTGGTGCAGGGAACGTGCCCAGATCACGTCGTTGTCGGGCGGGGCCACCATGGCGTACACCTCGGTTCGGATCAGATCTCCTGTCCCCCGTACGGGGGAACGAATACAACGAGAAAAAGGCCGATCGGTCACTCGGCACGCTAGGCAGCCGGACCGGGGTGTCGGGACAGTACGCGGCCCGGATGCCCCCCTTCTCACTCGAACGGGTGCATCCGGGCCGTGTGGACCGTATGAAATGACTGCCGCGTGTATCGGGGGCGGCAGGTCGGCGTGCGGGTCAGAGCTTGGTCCAGGCCTCCGTCAGCACGCTCCGCAGGATGCCCTCGATCTCGTCGAAGGTCGACTGGTCGGAGATCAGCGGCGGCGCGAGCTGCACGACCGGGTCGCCCCGGTCGTCGGCCCGGCAGTAGAGGCCGTTCTCGTACAGCGCCTTGGAGAGGAAGCCGTAGAGGACGCGCTCGGTCTCCTCGTCGGTGAAGGTCTCCTTGGTGACCTTGTCCTTCACCAGCTCGATGCCGTAGAAGAAGCCGTTGCCGCGGACGTCGCCGACGATCGGCAGGTCGTGCAGCTTCTGGAGCGTCGTCAGGAAGGCGTTCTCGTTGTCCAGGACGTGCTGGTTGAGGCCCTCGCGCTCGAAGATGTCGAGGTTGGCGAGGCCGACCGCGGCGGAGACGGGGTGCCCGCCGAAGGTGTAGCCGTGCAGGAAGGTGTTGTCACCCTGGTAGAACGGCTCCGCCAGCCGGTCGGAGATGATGCAGGCGCCTATCGGGGAGTAGCCCGAGGTCATGCCCTTCGCGCAGGTGATCATGTCCGGCACGTAGCCGAACTTGTCGCACGCGAACATCGTGCCGAGGCGGCCGAACGCGCAGATGACCTCGTCGGAGACGAGCAGCACGTCGTACTGGTCGCAGATCTCGCGCACGCGCTGGAAGTACCCGGGCGGCGGCGGGAAGCAGCCGCCAGCGTTCTGCACGGGCTCCAGGAAGACCGCGGCGACGGTGTCCGGGCCCTCGAAGAGGATCTGCTGCTCGATCTGGTCGGCTGCCCAGCGGCCGAAGGCCTCCGGGTCGTCGCCGAACAGGGGCGCACGGTAGATGTTCGTGTTCGGCACCTTGTGGGCGCCGGGGACCAGCGGCTCGAACGGCGCCTTGAGCGCGGGCAGTCCGGTGATCGACAGGGCGCCCTGCGGGGTGCCGTGGTAGGCGACCGCGCGCGAGATGACCTTGTACTTGGTCGGCTTGCCCTTGAGCTTGAAGTACTGCTTGGCCAGCTTCCAGGCCGTCTCGACGGCCTCACCGCCGCCCGTGGTGAAGAAGACCTTGTTGAGGTCGCCCGGGGCGTAGTCCGCGAGCCGCTCGGCCAGTTCCACGGCCTTGGGGTGCGCGTAGGACCACACGGGGAAGAAGCCGAGCTCCTGCCCCTGCTTGTACGCCGTCTCGGCGAGCTCGTGACGGCCGTGCCCGGCGTTGACCACGAACAGGCCGGAGAGGCCGTCGAGGTAACGCTTGCCCTTGTCGTCGTAGATGTAGGTGCCTTCGCCACGCACGATGGTGGGAACGGGCGCGTTCTCGTAGTCCGACATGCGGGTGAAGTGCATCCACAGGTGGTCGTACGCGGTTCGGCTGAGGTCCTTGCTCACGGCTATCGGGTTCCCCACATGTAGGTCTGCTTCTTGAGCTTGAGGTAGACGAAGCTCTCGGTGGAGCGCACGCCGGGTATGGCCCGGATGCGTTTGTTGATCGTCTCCAGCAGGTGGTCGTCGTCCTCGCAGACGATCTCCACCATGAGGTCGAAGGAGCCCGCGGTCATCACCACGTACTCGCACTCGGCCATGGCCGACAGGGCCTCGGCCACGGGGTCGAGGTCGCCCTCGACGTTGATCCCGACCATCGCCTGGCGCCGCAGCCCCACGGTGAGCGGGTCCGTGACGGCGACGATCTGCATCACGCCCTGGTCCAGCAGCTTCTGGACGCGCTGGCGTACGGCCGCCTCGGACAGACCCACGGCCTTGCCGATCGCGGCGTACGGCCTGCGCCCGTCCTCCTGGAGCTGCTCGATGATTGCGAGGGACACGGCATCGACCGCTGGTGCCGATCCGTTCCCGGTCCTGGAGTCTGCGCTGCGACTGGCCACGCAGCCACTGTGCACTGCGGGTCGTCTGTCTGGCAAGCCCGAACCGATGAAATTCGTTGTCTGGGTCGCCGAAACGCACTGAATCCGAAGTTCTCGGCGGTTGGGTATGTCGAAAGCGTCACCTGACCGTCTAGGCTGGACGTCTCACCCATCGGACAGTGACAGGAGGGGTGGCTGTGACCACCGAGGTGCGCCGTCTGCGCAACTACATCAACGGAGAGTTCCGGGACGCCGCGGACGGGCGGACCATCGACGTGGTCAACCCGGTGACCGAAGAGGTCTACGCGACCTCCCCGCTCTCCGGGCAGGCCGACGTCGACGCCGCCATGGACGCCGCGGCCGCGGCATTCCCCGCCTGGCGTGACGTGACTCCGGCCGAGCGCCAGAAGGCCCTGCTGAAGATCGCGGACGCCTTCGAGGAGCGGTCCGAGGACCTCGTCGCGGCCGAGTCGGAGAACACCGGCAAACCGCTGGAGCTCACCCGTACCGAAGAGATCCCGCCGATGGTGGACCAGATCCGCTTCTTCGCGGGCGCCGCCCGGCTGCTCGAAGGCCGCTCGGCCGGCGAGTACATGGAGGGCCTCACCTCCATCGTCCGCCGCGAGCCGGTGGGCGTCTGCGCCCAGGTCGCGCCGTGGAACTACCCGATGATGATGGCCGTGTGGAAGTTCGCCCCGGCGCTCGCCGCGGGCAACACCGTGGTCATCAAGCCGTCCGACACCACCCCGGCGTCGACGGTGCTGATCGCCGAGATCATCGGGCAGATCCTGCCCAAGGGCGTCTTCAACGTCGTCTGCGGCGACCGGGAGACCGGCCGCGCGATGGTCGAGCACCCGACCCCGGCGATGGCCTCCATCACCGGCTCCGTGCGGGCCGGGATGCAGGTCGCCGAGTCCGCCGCCAAGGACGTCAAGCGGGTCCACCTGGAGCTCGGCGGCAAGGCTCCCGTCGTCGTGTTCGAGGACACCGACATCGCGAAGGCCGTCGAGGGCATCTCCGTCGCGGGGTACTTCAACGCGGGCCAGGACTGTACGGCCGCGACCCGCGTCATGGTCCACGAATCCATCCACGACGAGTTCGTCACCGCGCTCGCCAAGGCGGCGGCGGACACGAAGACCGGCCTGCCGGACGACGAGGACGTGCTGTACGGCCCGCTCAACAACGCCAACCAGCTCGCGCAGGTCTCGGGATTCATCGAGCGGCTCCCCGCGCACGCCAAGGTCGAGGCGGGCGGCCACCGGGTCGGCGAGAAGGGCTACTTCTACGCCCCGACCGTCGTCTCCGGCCTCCGCCAGGACGACGAGATCATCCAGCACGAGGTCTTCGGGCCCGTCATCACCGTCCAGTCCTTCAGCGACGAGGCCCAGGCCGTGGAGTACGCCAACGGCGTGGAGTACGCCCTGGCCTCCTCCGTGTGGACCAAGGACCACGCGCGCGCGATGCGGATGTCCAAGAAGCTCGACTTCGGCTGCGTGTGGATCAACACCCACATCCCGCTCGTCGCCGAGATGCCACACGGCGGGTTCAAGAAGTCCGGCTACGGCAAGGACCTCTCCGCGTACGGCTTCGAGGACTACACCCGGATCAAGCACGTCATGACGTCGCTCGACGACTGACCCGCGCACGACGGTCGGTCCGCGTGGCGCGATCGGTCCTCGTACGGTGATCGGTTCGGGTGGAGCGATCGGTCCTCGTACGGCGGTGCGGCCGCCGTGAAGTGATCGAGCCAGGCGCGGCGTCCGACCCGCGTGCGGTGCCGACGACGGCCCCGGGCCCAGCCCGGGGCCGTTTCGCGTACCCCGGTTTTTGAACGTGTTCATGGCGAGCGTACTCTGCCGCCATGAGCGAGCGAGCCCTCTTGCGGCGCATACGCGTGTGGTTGGTCGTCTTCATCGTCTGTCTGGTGCTCAGCGGCCTCACCGCCTTCCCGCTGGTCACCGAACTCCGCTGGGCCGAGGACCTGCTGACCTCCTCCGCCTCTCCCGTCCCCGAGCACCTCCCGGCCCTGGCGGAGTGGATCGGCCGGGTACGGGCCGGCCTCGACGAGGCCGACACGAACCATCCCTTCGTCCTGTACGGCACCGACTGGCTGGCCTTCGCCCACCTCGTCATCGCGGTCGCCTTCTACGGCCCCTACCGCGACCCGGTCCGCAACATCTGGGTGATCGAGTTCGGCATGATCGCCTGCGTGGGGATCATCCCGCTCGCTCTGATCTGCGGGCCGATCCGGGACATCCCCTTCTGGTGGACCGTGATCGACATGTCCTTCGGAGTGTTCGGGATCATCCCGCTGCTCGTGGTCCACCGCATGATCAAGCGACTGGAGGCGGCGACCACGACGGCGACCGCGGCGGCGCCCGCGGTGCCGGCGTGACACTCAGCCCGCCTCCGGGGCCCCGAAGGCCGCCACCACGATGTCCATCGCCGTGGCGTTCGTGTCCCGGCCCTTCGCGTCGGTGGAATTGACGCTGTACACCAGAGTTCTGGAGAGGTCCCGGGTGGCCGCCACCAGCGCGTTGTAGCCCCATCGGCCGCCCGTCTTGCCCCACACCTCACGCCCGCCCAGGGTCATCACACTCAGCCCCGCGCTGTACTGGGCGGGCCCACCCGTCCGGTACGTACGCACCGAGGTGTCCGGCAGCGTGAACATCTCCTCCAGCAGCGGACCGCGGACGACCTTCCCCGCGAACAGCGCCCGGGTGAAGCGCTCCAGATCCGCCGTGGTCGAGATGATGTCCCCGGCGGCCCAGGCATCGGTCACGCCCCACACCGTCACGTCCCGCAGCTCCGTACCACCGCCCGGGGTGGTGAAGAGCTGGTACCCGCGGTTGTGCGGCCCCCGGATCTCCGGGTCGGTGCCGGGGAACGACGTGGAGCGCAGCCCCAGCGGGCGCAGGATGCGCTCGCCCACCTGGTGGGCGTAGGAGTCGCCGGTCACCTTCTCGACGAGCAGCCCCAGCACCGTGTAGTTGATGTTGAGGTAGTGCTGGCTGCGGCCGGGCGTGAACTCCGGGGCCTGCGCCATCGCCGAGGCGGCCATCTCGTGCGGTGAGTGCAGGTCGAAGCGGTGGGCGTACGCCTCCTCCAGGGTGTCACCGAACCCCGGCGCCGCGGGTATGCCGCTGGTGTGGTCGAGCAACTGCCGCACGGTGACCTCGCCGTACGACGGCGGGACCAGCTCCGGGAGGTAGTGCCGCGCGGTCCTGTCGAGGTCGAGCTTGCGCTCGCCCACCAGCTGCAGAGCCGTGGCAGCGGTGAAGACCTTGGTGACCGACCCGGCCCGGAAGCGCCCGGCCGGATCGGCGGGACGGCCGGAGGCCAGATCACGCACGCCGGAGCTCCCCCTCCAGCTGCCGTCGGTGCCGCTCACCCGGACGAGCGCCGCGGTGGCGTCGTCGGCGGGCAGCCCGGAGATCGCCGCTCTCAGGGCGGTCGCGTCAGCCTCGGGGACGGCATGCCCGCCCACGGGCAGCGGTGCGGCGGGGACGTGTGCGAGCGCGGCCGGCGCGGCGGAGGCGCCCGCGAGCGCGGCCGGGGCGGTGGGGACGTGTGCGAGGGCGGCCGGTGCGGCGGGCCCCGCCGCGATGCCGAGGACGAGTGCCGCGGCCAGGAGGGTGCGGGCGCGTGCGTTCATCAGGTTCCTCCGGGAGGTGAAGTCCGTAACTTCTCGATGACTCCATCCTGTTGATCCGCAGGCGCCGGCGGATCACCCGAGCGAGGGGTCGTGCGGGGGAGTTCCCCTCACTCGCGCGAGGGAGGCGGGAGCAGCCCCTCCCTCGGGCGAGGGAGCGACGAGTCCCGTTTCGTAGGCGCAGATGACGGCCTGGATGCGGTCCCGCAGGCCCAGTTTGGAGAGCACGTTGCCCACATGGGTCTTCACCGTGTGCTCGCTGAGCACCAGTGCCGCGGCGATCTCCGCGTTGGACAGCCCGCGCGCCAGGTGCAGAAGAGTCTCCCGTTCGCGCGCGGTGAGCACGTCCAGCCGGGCGGGCTCCGGCGCGTGCCGGTGCGCGGCGGTCCGCGCGGTGTACTCGGCGATGAGCCGGCGCGCCACCGACGGTGCCACCAGGGAGTCGCCGGCCGCCACCACCCGCACCGCGTGCACCAGGTCGTCCCTCCGGACGTCCTTCAGCAGGAAGCCGCTCGCGCCCGCGTGCAACGCCTCGTACACGTACTCGTCCGCGTCGAAGGTCGTCAGCATGACCGTGCGGCAGCCGCCCTCGGCGGTGATCGCCCGGCACGCCTCGATGCCGTCCATGACGGGCATCCTGATGTCCAGCAGGGCCACGTCGGGCCGCAGCGCGCGCACCGCGCCGAGAGCCTGCGCGCCGTCCCCCGCCTCGGCGAGCACCTCGATGTCCGGCTGGGCGTCCAGGATCATCGCGAAGCCGCTCCGCACCAGTTCCTGGTCGTCGGCCACCACCACCCGTATCGTCAACTCCCCACCCCCTCAGGGGAGGTTACAAGGGGGAGCGTGGCGAACACCTGGAACCCCCGGCCCCCGGGGCCCGGTCCGGCCGTGGCCCTTCCGCCGTGCGCGGCGGCCCGTTCCCGGATGCCCACGAGCCCCAGCCCGGTGGTGGCGCCTGGCCCGCGCCCGTCGTCCGTGACGGTCACGGTCAGTTCCGCCGGCGCGTGGGCCAGTTCCACCGTCACACGGTTCGCGCGGGCGTGTCTGACGACGTTCGTCAGGGCCTCCTGCACGATCCGGTAGACCGTGGCCCCGGTCGCCGCCGGCAGCGGCCGCGGCAGGCCCGTCACCGCGTACGTGACCTCCAGCCCGCCCGACCGCACCCGGTCCAGCAGGGCCGGAAGATCCGCCGGCGAGGGCTGCGGGGCGCGCGGCGACGGAGTGTCCCCGGGGGCGTCCTCCCGCAGCACCCCCAGCATCCGGCGCAGCTGCACCATCGCGTCCCTGCCGGTCTCCGATATGGCGTCGAAGGCCGCCTCGGCGCGTTCTGGCGCCGTGCGCACGGCCACCGGGCCGGCCTCCGCCTGCACGATCATCAGGCTCACCGCGTGGGAGAGGATGTCGTGCATCTCGCGGGCGATCCTGGCCCGTTCCCCGGCCGCGGCCCGCTCCGCCTCGATCCGGTGCGTCACCTCCAGCTGACGGGCCCGGTCCTCCATCGCCCGGATGTAGGCCTTGCGGGTGTGGGTGAACCGCCCGAAGGCGTACGCCGCCGCGAACACGAAGAGCGAGAACAGCAACTCCCGGGCCTCGCCCGTGTTCCACGCCACCGACGGGAACACCGCCGCCAGCACCAGCACGGCGACCGCCAGCCGTTGCCGGGAAGCGGACAGTTCGGCCACCGTGTAGAACGCGACGAGACCGGTGTACGGCAGCGGCTGCCCCGGACCGTCCACGGTGAACCTGTACAGGGCGCCCGCGGCGAGTACCGCGATCAGCACGGCGACCGGTGCCCGCCGGCGGGCCACCAGCGGCACCACGGTCAAGGTCGTCAGCCCGTAGGCCGCCCACGTGGCCGGCGGCAGGTCCGCCGACCGGGGGACCACGAACGGCATGGTCACCGCGGCCTGCACCAGCAGTGCGATCAGGAGATCGCCGGCCCACGACTCACGAGCGGACCGCAGCGCCCACGGTCTCGGCGTTCGGGCGCCCCTCATCAGGGTTTCCGGCCCACCGCGCCGAACTGGGCGACCTCGGGGATCCGCGCCGACGAGGCCGCCCGCCAGCGGGAGCAGGACACGATGCCCGGCTCCAGCACGGTCAGACCGTCGAGGAACGAGGCGAACTCCGAGCGGCTGCGCGCGGTGATCGGCGGGGTGGCGTTCTTGTTCCAGAAGGCCATCGCCGCCTCGTTGCCCTCGCCGCCCAGCTCCAGCGTGGGATGGGTGAGCACCAGGTGGCTGCCGGAGGGCAGCGCGTCCATCAGCGTCCGCACGATGCTCCGCGCCTCGTCCGTGTCGAGCACGAAGTTGAGGATGCCGAGCATCATCACCGCGACCGGGCGCCGGAGGTCCAGGGTCCCCTCGGCGGCCCGCAGGATGCGCAGCGGGTCCCGGGCGTCCGCGTCGACGTACTCGGTCGCGCCCTCCGGCGAACTGGTGAGAAGGGAGCGCGCGTGCGCCAGCACGATCGGGTCGTTGTCGACGTAGACGACGCGCGCGTCGGGGGCGGTGTGCTGGGCGACCTCATGGGTGTTGTCCGCACTCGGCAGCCCGGTGCCTATGTCCAGGAACTGGCCGATGCCGGCGTCCCCGGCCAGATGGCGCACCACCCGCCCCAGGAACGCCCGGTCGGCACGCGCCACTTCGCCGATGCTCGGGTACATGCCGGTGACCCTGTCGCCGACCACGCGGTCCACGGGATAGTGGTCCTCGCCTCCCAGCCAGTAGTTCCACACGCGGGCGTTGTGGGCGATGTCGGCACGGACACGGGCGGGTACGGTGCGAGGGCCTGGCTCGGGCACGTCAGCTCCTGGAGTCACGGACGGTACGGAACGCCCATGATGCCGGACCGATCAAGAGGCGCCGGACGGGGACGACTTGGCCAGTTCCGCCCTGAGCGCGTCGATCCTGTTCGTGGTGATCGAGTCGACGCCGTACGCCAGCAGCCGGCGCATCGTGCGGCGGGTGTCGGCGGTCCAGGCGGAGACCAGCAGCCCGTCGGCGTGGTTGCGGGCGGCCAGCTCCCGGCTCAGCAGCCCGAAGCGGTAGTTGAGCCAGCGGGGACGCACCGCTTCGAGCAGGACGGCACGCGGCGGCGCGAGCGTCGTCCACGTCAGCGCGATCTCCGCGGACGGGTCCGCGGCGCGCACCCGCAGCATCGCCTCGGTGTTCGCGCAGTAGTAGACGCGGTCGGCCGCCCCGCTCTCCCGCACCACGCCGACGACCTCCCGCACCCCCGCCCCGGTGGCGCCGGGCAGGTCGATCATGATCCGCCGGTCGCCGACGGCGGACAGGGCCTCGCGCAGGGTCGGGACCCCGCCGCCGGTCCGCTCCGTCAGCTCCCGGTGGCCGAGGCGGTCGACGCGGACGTCGTGGCCCCAGAGGCGTTCCAGGGTCGCGTCGTGCAGCAGGACGGGAACCTTGTCACGAGTGACACGGACGTCGATCTCGACCGCGTCCGCCCCCCGTGCGACGGCGGACCTGATCGAGGGGAGCGTGTTCTCGCGGGCACGGTAGGGATCGCCGCGGTGGGCCACGGCGGTGACGTCGGTGATCATGGGGCCATTGTGACCGCGAGGGCTCACCGGCCGGGGGCACTCAGCCAGTTCGTTGTGTACGTGTCGATCTCGGCTGCCAGCGTCCGCTTCCCGGCCGGGTCGAGATAGGACGCCTCCACCGCGTTCTTCGCCAGGGCCGCGAGGCCGATCTCGTCCAGGCCGAGCAGCCGGGCCGCCACCGCGTACTCGTTGTTGAGGTCGGTGCCGAACATCGGCGGGTCGTCGCTGTTGACGGTGACCAGCACACCCGCCTCGACCATCTCCTTGATCGGGTGCCGGTCCAGGTCGGCGACCGCGCGGGTGGCGATGTTCGACGTCGGGCACACCTCCAGGGCGATGCGGTGCTCGGCGAGATGGGCCAGCAGCTTCGGGTCCTGCGTGGAACTGGTGCCGTGCCCGATGCGCTCGGCGCGCAGGGCGGTGAGCGCGTCCCAGACGGTCTGCGGGCCCGTGGTCTCCCCGGCGTGCGGGACGGAGTGCAGGCCCTCGGCGATCGCCCGGTCGAAGAACGGCTTGAACTGCGGGCGGTCCACGCCCACCTCGGGTCCGCCGAGACCGAAGGAGACCAGCCCCTCGGGCCGGAGATCGACGGCGAGCCGGGTCGTCTCCTCGGCGGCCTCCAGGCCTGCCTCGCCGGGGATGTCGAAGCACCAGCGCAGTACGACACCGAGCTCGGTCTCGGCCGCCCTGCGGGCGTCCTCGATGGCCTCCATGAAGCCCTGCTCCGGGATGCCCCGCCGCGTCGAGCTGAAGGGGGTGACGGTCAGCTCCGCGTACCGGATGTTCTGCCGGGCCATGTCCCGTGCGACTTCGAAGGTCAGCAGCCGGACGTCCTCGGGGGTGCGGATCAGGTCCACCACCGAGAGGTAGACATCGATGAAGTGCCCGAAGTCGGTGAAGGTGAAGAAGTCCGACAGCGCCTCGGGGTCGGTGGGGACCTTGGAGTCGGGGTGGTGGGCCGCGAGTTCGGCCACGATGCGCGGCGAGGCGGAACCCACGTGATGGACGTGGAGCTCGGCCTTGGGCAGCCCCGCGATGAAGGGGTGCAGATCGTTCATCGGATTCTCCCGGATCTCTGTTCTGGGCCGGGCGGACCGGCTGCACGGATCATCGTAGGCCGGGGTCCGGGGCCTGATGCCGCGCCGTAGCATGGCTGGACCACGATGGGGGAGGCCCATGTCAGACAACACACCGCAGCCCGGTGGCGAGGGCGTGCCGCGCGATCCGTGGGCACCGCCGGACAGCCGCGTCGATCTGGGCAAGCAGCCCGCTGACGCCGGACCGCCCGCCGTGCACAACCAGCCCACGGTCACGTCCATGCCGAGCCCGGACCCGAGGGGCGGGCACATACCCGCACCGCCCGGAAGCTTCGGCCCCGCAGCCCCGCAGCCCGGCGTCCCCGCGCCGCCGGTGGCGCCGAACGGACCGGGCCAGGCCGGCCAGTACGGCTACCCGGACCCTGCCGCCCCGCCGTCCGCGGCGTACGCCTACCCCTCTCCGGCGCCGCCGTCCGGGGCGTACGGCTACCCGGGCTACCCCGGTTACGCGGGCCAGCCGGCCTGGGGTCCGGCGCCCTCGAACGGCCTCGGGGTCGCCGCGCTGGTGCTCGGCATCATCGCCGTGGCCGGGTTCTGCATGTGGGGGCTCGGCATCATCCTGGGCATCCTCGCCCTGATCTTCGGCGTCATCGGCCGCGGCCGCGCCAAGCGGGGTGAGGCGACCAACGGGGGGATGGCGCTCGCCGGGATCATCCTGGGGTCGATCGCGATCGTCGTCAGCGCGGTCTTCCTCGGGTTCATGATCTGGGCCATCGCCAACGAGGACTCGGGCAGCGAGTACGACTACGAGTACGACGACCCCTACGCCACGTCGCTGGTGCTCGGCTCCTCACGCTGACCCACGGCGGACCGGCGCGTGTGGCCGGTCCGGGGGCGCCCCCTCCCGGACCGGCCACAGCCCGTTTCACCCGGCGCGCAGCAGCGCACGCGCCTCCATGAGCGCGAAGCCCAGCAGGTTCAGCCCCCGCCAGGAGGCCGGTGTCAGGGCGCGCGGATCGTCCTCGGCGAGTCCGATGCCCCATATCCGGTCCATCGGACTGGCCTCCACGAGCACCCGGTCGCCGGTGCCCAGCAGATACGCCAGCAGGGCCGGGTCCTGGCCGAACTTGTGGACGCTGCCCGTGACGACCAGGGCGAACCGCTCCCGCTCCCACACGGCGTCGTCGAATCCCCTGACCAGCCGCCCGGCCTTCTTCGCCTCCGCCGGGCTGCGCGCCGCCACCGCCGCGGCCTCCGCCTCCGGGTCGCCGAAGAGCCGTGCCTTGCCGGCCATCATCCAGTGCTCCGCCGTCGCATAGGTCACCGTGTCGACGGTGAAGGGCGCCGGCCACCACTGACTGAGGCAGCTCTTCCCGAGCACGCCGTCCGTGCGGGCCCGATGCCCCCAGAACGGCAGGTACTTCACACGCTCCCCGCCGGCCACCCGCGCCTCGAGGGCGTCACGGTGCACGCAATCCCGTTCCATGGCAGCCGAGTCTGGCATCCGCCACTGACAGGAGGTACAGGGATTTCCGTGTGCACGAGACACATCGTCGACAGATTCCGTCGCGTAACCAAAAGGAAACAACGGAATCACTTGTTGGTGGAGGTCACCTCTGTCAGGATCGGCACTCAATTCGACAAGAAGCTACGCCGCCCCTGGTCACGGGGGTGGCGGAGGAGAGCGTCATGGACAACGGCTTCCAGATGCGGGAGCGCTTCGCGGCGGGTGCGCAGTACATCGGTGGCCGGCTGCGCCCGGGCACCTCCGGGCGCCACCAGGAGGTGGTCGACCCCGCGACGGGCGAGACGGTCCTGCGTTACGAACTGGCCGGCACCGAGGAGGTCGACGCGGCCGTCGCCGCCGCGCGTGAGGCGTTCCCCGGCTGGTCGGGGCTCACCCCGGGCGAACGCTCCCAGGCGCTGCACCGCTTCGCCGCCGTACTGGACGGGCAGGCCGGGGATCTCGCGTACGCCGAGTCCCTGCAGTGCGGCAAGCCGCTCAAGCTCTCCACCGAGTTCGACGTCCCCGGCACGGTCGACAACACCTCGTTCTTCGCGGGCGCCGCACGGCACCTCGAAGGGAAGTCGGCCGCCGAGTACAGCGGTGACCACACCTCCTACGTACGCCGCGAGGCCCTCGGGGTCATCGGCTCCGTCGCACCCTGGAACTACCCGCTCCAGATGGCCGCCTGGAAGATCCTCCCGGCCGTCGCCGCGGGCAACACCATCGTGCTGAAGCCCGCCGAGATCACCCCGCTGACCTCGCTGATGTTCGCCCAGGCGGCCACCGAGGCCGGCATCCCGGACGGCGTGATCAACATCGTCTCCGGTGCCGGCCGGGACGCGGGTGAGCACCTCGTCGCACACCCCGACGTCGTGATGACCTCCTTCACCGGTTCCACCGCGGTCGGCAGGCGCGTCGCCGAGCTCGCCACCTCCACCGTGAAGCGCCTGCACCTGGAACTCGGCGGCAAGGCCCCCTTCCTCGTGTTCGACGACGCGGATCTCGACGCCGCCGTCCAGGGAGCGGTCGCCGCCTCCCTCATCAACACCGGCCAGGACTGCACGGCCGCCACCCGCGCCTACGTGCAGCGCCCCCTCCACGACGCCTTCGTCAGCCGGGTGGCCGCACTGATGGAGAGCGTGCGGCTGGGAGACCCCTTCGACCCGGCGACCGACCTCGGGCCGCTGATCAGCCGTCAGCAGCGCGACCGCGTGGCCGGATTCGTCGACCGCGCCCGCGCCTACGCCACGGTCGTCACCGGCGGCGAGGCTCCCGGCGGCGCCCTGGCCGGCGGGGCCTACTACCGGCCGACCCTGATCACGGGCGCCCCCCAGGACAGCGAGATCGTCAGCGCGGAGATCTTCGGCCCCGTCCTGGTCGTGCTGCCCTTCGACACCGACGACGAGGGCATCGCCCTCGCCAACGACACCCCGTACGGACTGGCCGCCTCCGCCTGGAGCACCGGCCTGTACCGGGCCAACCGCGCCACCCGTGAGCTCAGGGCGGGCTGCGTGTGGATCAACGACCACATCCCGATCATCAGCGAGATGCCGCACGGCGGTTACCGGGCCAGCGGTTTCGGCAAGGACATGTCGTCGTACTCCTTCGAGGAGTACACGCAGGTCAAGCACGTCATGTACGACAACACCGCGGTAGCCGCGAAGGACTGGCACCGCACCGTCTTCGGGGACCGATAGCAGCGGCCGCCGCACGGCGGCCCCACCCACCCGGAAGGGCCCACGCGTATGGAGCAGTACGAGCCCGAGCGCCTCTCGGCGCCCCAACTGGCCGCCATGAGGCGCAGCCTCAGCAACGGCAGGGGCGCCCTCACCCGCCGTTCCCTCCTCCGGGCGTCGGGCATGGGCGCCCTCACGCTCGGCGGCCTCGGGGCGCTGAGCGCGTGCGGCATCCCGCCCGCGAAGCGGGACGGGGACACCGCGGAGTCCGACGACCACTCGGCGACGGAGAAGCAGGTCAACTTCTCCAACTGGACCGAGTACATGGATGTCGGCGAGGACGAGAAGAGCCGTCCGACGCTGGAGGCGTTCACGAAACGCACCGGCATCAAGGTCAAGTACACCGAGGACATCAACGACAACGTCGAGTTCTTCGGGAAGATCAAGCCGCAGCTTGCCGCGGGCCAGGACACCGGGCGCGACCTCATCATCGTGACGGACTGGCTCGCCGCGCGGATCATCCGGCTCGGCTGGGCGCAGAAGCTCGACCACGCGAACCTGCCGCACGCCTTCGCGAACCTCTCCGCCCAGTTCCGTACGCCCGACTGGGACCCGGGACGCGCCTACTCCTACCCGTGGACCGGCATCCCGACCGTCATCGCCTACAACGAGAAGGCGACAGGCGGGCGGAAGGTCGACTCCATCACCCAGCTGCTGGACGACCCCAAGCTCAAGGGCAAGGTCTCCTTCCTCTCCGAGATGCGCGACTCGGTCGGCATGACGCTCCTGGACATGGGCAAGGACCCCGGTTCGTTCGACGACGCCGACTTCGACGCGGCCATCGGCCGGATGCAGAAGGGTGTGGACACGAAGCAGATACGCCGCTTCACCGGCAACGACTACACGGCGGACCTGAGCAAGGGCGACATCGCGGCCTGTGTGGCCTGGGCGGGCGACATCATCCAGCTCCAGGCGGACAACCCGGCCATCAAGTTCACCATCCCCGCCGCCGGTTACATCACCTCCAGCGACAACATGCTGGTCCCGGCGAAGGCACGGCACAAGACGAACGCCGAGAAGCTCATGGACTACTACTACGAGCTCCCCGTGGCCGCCCAGCTGGCCGCGTACATCAACTACGTCTGCCCGGTGGACGGGGTCGCCGGTGAACTCGCGAAGATCGACGAGTCCATGGCGTCCAACACGCTGATCCTCCCCGACAAGGCGATGGCCGCGAAGTCGCGGGCCTTCCGCTCCCTCAGCTCCGAGGAGGAGACGGCGTACGAGGAGAAGTTCGCCGCGCTCATCGGTGCCTGACCGGCCCGTCCCCCGCCCGATCTCCTCCGACACCACCGGGACCGCGACCCATGACACAGCAGCAGACAGAGGGCGGCGACGTCCGTCTCACCGGGATCAGCAAGACCTACGGCTCCTTCACCGCAGTGCACCCCCTCGACCTGACCGTCCCGCAGGGCTCCTTCTTCGCGCTGCTCGGCGCGTCCGGATGCGGCAAGACCACCACGCTGCGGATGATCGCGGGCCTGGAGGACGCCACCACCGGCACGGTCTCGCTCGGCGGCCGTGACATCACGGACCTGCCCCCGTACAAACGGCCCGTCAACACCGTCTTCCAGAGCTACGCGCTCTTCCCGCACCTCGACGTCTTCGAGAACATCGCCTTCGGCCTGCGCAGGCGCGGCATCAAGTCCGTGAAGAAGCAGGTCGGGGAGATGCTGGAGCTCGTCCAGCTCGGCGACTTCGCCCACCGCAAACCCCACCGGCTCTCCGGCGGCCAGCAGCAGCGCGTCGCCGTGGCCCGCGCGCTCATCAACCACCCCCAGGTGCTCCTGCTCGACGAGCCCCTCGGCGCGCTCGACCTCAAGCTGCGCCGCCAGATGCAGCTCGAACTCAAGCGCATCCAGACCGAGGTCGGCATCACGTTCGTCCACGTCACCCACGACCAGGAGGAGGCCATGACCATGGCCGACACCGTCGCGGTGATGAACGGCGGCCGGGTCGAACAGCTCGGCGCCCCCGCCGATCTGTACGAGAACCCGCGAACCACCTTCGTGGCCAACTTCCTCGGCACCTCCAACCTCATCGAGGGCGAGATAGTCTCCGCCGGCGCCGATGTCGTCGTCGCGGCCGGCGGCGGGAAGCTCCGCCTGCCCGGAGCCCGGTGCACGTCCCCGGCGTCCGGCGGCGGGAAGCTGCTCGTCGGTGTGCGGCCCGAGAAGATCTCGCTCGCCCACGCCGAGGACGCTGCCGCGATACCCGACGGCCGCAACCGTGTCACCGGGCGCATCACCGACTCCAGCTTCATCGGAGTCTCCACCCAGTACGTCGTCGAGAGCCCTGCCGGGACGGCGCTCCAGGTCTACGAGCAGAACGTCGAGCGCGACAGCCGGCTCGTCCCCGGCGCCGAGGTCGTCCTGCACTGGAACCCCGAGCACACCTTCGGGCTCGACGCGGCCCAGGACATCAGCGCCGGTGCCGAGAGCCTGGAGGACGCGGCGTGAGCGTCACCGAGGCGCCACCGGCGCACCCCGCAGAAGCCGAGGTCCGCAAGCCGTCCGCCCGCAGACGGCTCGTCCCCTACTGGCTGCTGCTCCCCGGCATCCTGTGGCTGCTCGTCTTCTTCGCGCTGCCGATGGTCTACCAGGCCTCCACCTCCGTGCAGACCGGGTCCCTGGAGAAGGGCTTCGAGGTCACCTGGCACTTCAGGACCTACTGGGACGCGCTCGCCGACTACTACCCGCAGTTCGTCAGGTCGCTGCTGTACGCGGGTACCGCCACGCTCCTGTGCCTGCTGCTCGGCTACCCGCTCGCCTACTTGATCGCCTTCAAGGCCGGACGGTGGCGCAACCTGGTGCTGGTGCTGGTCGTCGCGCCGTTCTTCACCAGCTTCCTCATCCGGACGCTGGCCTGGAAGACGATCCTGGCCGACGGCGGCGCGGTCGTCGAGGTGCTGAACAGCCTGCACGTCCTGGACGTCACCGGCTGGCTCGGCTGGACCGAGAACAACCGGGTGCTGGCCACTCCGATGGCCGTCGTCTGCGGCCTGACGTACAACTTCCTGCCCTTCATGATCCTGCCGCTCTACACCTCGCTGGAGCGGATCGACGGCCGGCTGCACGAGGCCGCGGGCGACCTCTACGCCACGCCCGCCACCACCTTCCGCAAGGTCACGCTGCCGCTCTCCATGCCCGGGGTCGTCTCCGGCACCCTGCTGACGTTCATCCCCGCGAGCGGCGACTACGTCAACGCGGAACTCCTCGGCTCCACCGACACCAAGATGGTGGGCAGCGTCATCCAGACCCAGTTCCTGCGGGTCCTGGACTACCCGACCGCCGCGGCACTCTCGTTCATCCTCATGGCGGTCGTCCTGCTCGTGGTCACCGTCTACATCCGCCGCTCCGGGACGGAGGACCTGGTCTGATGTCCGTACTCCGTCTCATCCGCCGGAACCTGGTCGTGATCGCGGGTCTGCTGACTCTCGCCTACATGATCCTTCCGAACGTCGTCGTCATGGTCTTCTCCTTCAACCGGCCCAACGGGCGCTTCAACTACGCCTGGCAGGACTTCTCCCTCGACGCCTGGAAGGACCCCTGCGGCGCCGCGGACCTCTGCGGCTCGCTCTCGCTCTCCCTGAAGATCGCCTTCTGGGCGACAGCCGGCGCCACCGTGCTCGGCACGATGATCGCCTTCGCGCTGGTCCGCTACCGCTTCCGGGCGCGTGGCGCGATCAACTCGCTGATCTTCCTGCCGATGGCCATGCCCGAGGTCGTCATGGCCGCCTCGCTGCTGACGCTCTTCCTCAACATGGGGGCCGAGCTCGGCTTCTGGACCGTCCTCATCGCCCACATCATGTTCTGCCTCAGCTTCGTGGTGACCGCGGTCAAGGCACGCGTGATGTCGATGGACCCGCGACTGGAGGAGGCGGCCCGCGACCTCTACGCGGGGCCGGTGCAGACCTTCCTCCGGGTGACCCTCCCGATCGCCGCACCCGGGATCGCGGCGGGAGCGCTGCTTGCCTTCGCGCTCTCCTTCGACGACTTCATCATCACCAACTTCAACGCGGGCTCCACCGTGACCTTCCCCATGTACGTCTGGGGATCGGCCCAGCGAGGGACGCCCGTGCAGATCAACGTCATCGGTACGGCCATGTTCGTCATCGCCGTGGCGGTGGTCCTCACCGGACAGCTCATCGCGAACCGGCGGAAGAGCAACGCGGGAAAGTAGAACCCGAAGGAGTTGGAAACCATGGCCCCGGACGCCATGCGTACTGCCGCACACTCACTCTCCGACGCACGTCCCCTCTCCTACTGGCTCGACGACCCGGGAAAGCCGGAGGCCCTTCCCGCGCTGACCGGCGACGAGCGGTGCGACCTGCTGGTCGTCGGCGGCGGCTACAGCGGACTGTGGACCGCCCTGCTCGCCAAGGAACGCGATCCCGGGCGGGACGTCGTCCTCGTCGAGGGGAACGAGGTGGGCTGGGCAGCCTCGGGCCGCAACGGCGGATTCTGCGCCGCGTCACTGACACACGGCCTGGCCAACGGCCTGGAGCGCTGGCCCGGCGAGATCGGGAAGCTGGAGGAGCTGGGCGCGCGGAACCTCGACGCCATCGAGGCCGCCGTCGGCCGCCACTCCCTCGACTGCGACTTCGAGCGCACCGGCGAGATCGACGTGGCCACGGCCCCCCACCAGCTCGAAGAGCTGCGGGGATGGCATCGCAGGACCGAGGAACTGGGCTTCACCGGACTGGAGTTCCTGGACCGGGACCAGGTGCGGGCGGAAGTGGATTCGCCGACGTTCCTCGGAGGCCTCCTCGACCGGCGCGGCGTCGCCATGCTGCATCCGGCGAAACTCGCCTGGGGCCTGAAGAAGGCCTGCCTCACCCTCGGTGTACGGATCCACGAGCACACCAGGGCACTCGAACTCGCCCGGTCGGGGGCCGGTATGGCGGTGCGTACGCCGTACGGCCGGATCTTCGCCCGGGACGTCGCCCTCGCCACGAACATCTTCCCCTCGCTGGTGAGACGGGTACGCCCGTACACGGTGCCGGTGTACGACTACGCCCTGATGACCGAGCCGCTCAGCCCCGGCCGGCTCGCCTCGCTGGGCTGGCGCGGAAGACAGGGGCTGGGGGACAGCGCCAACCAGTTCCACTACTTCCGGCTCTCCGCCGACAACCGCGTCCTGTGGGGCGGATACGACGCGATCTATCCCTACGGCGGGCGGCTGGACCCCTCCCTGGACCAGCGGCCCGAGACCTTCCTGAAACTCGCCGGGCAGTTCTTCGAATGCTTCCCCCAGCTGACGGGGGTGCGCTTCACCCATGCCTGGGGCGGCGCGATCGACACCTGCTCGCGCTTCTCCGCCTTCTTCGGCACGGCCCATCGCGGGCGGGTCGCCTACGCCGCCGGCTACACCGGCCTGGGGGTCGGGGCGACACGCTTCGGCGCGGATGTGATGCTCGACCTGCTTTCGGGCCGCGAGACCGAGCGCACCGCGCTGCGGATGGTCCGCTCGAAGCCGCTGCCCTTCCCGCCCGAACCTTTCGCGTGGGCCGGGATCGAGCTCACCAAGAGGTCCCTCGCCCGCGCCGACAGCAACGGCGGGCACCGCAACATCTGGCTGCGCACCATGGACCGGCTGGGGCTCGGTTTCGACAGCTGAGCCGGGAGTGACCCAGCTCACCACCGATCGGTGGCCGAACCCGCGTCATGATCCGGGCCGGGCCCTCTCTCTCCCCGTGCACGCACCGGCAGGACCCTGCCGGTGCCCACGGGGAGAAGGAGGACGTCCATGGCAGGCACGGGGGCGAAAGCCGCGGTCGCGTGGCTCGCATCGGTGGCACCGCATCCGGGTGCCTGCCGGAGGGAATGGGAGCGCGACCCCCAGGGGATGGCGCTCCTCCCCGCCGGGAAGCGCTGGGACGTACTCGTCGTCCCGGGCGAGCTGGGCCATCCCACGCTCGACGTGCTCACCCGTCTCGTCGACCGGCCGGGCCCCGTTCTCGCCGACTTCGGCGATCACCGCATGGGCTTCTTCGTGCCGCCGGGGACGGCGGCCCGCTGGATCGGGACAGGCATCCGCGGCATCGGCGAGGGGACGTGGATCGTCGTGCCCCGGCCCGGCAGCACGGTGGGCGGGGTGCGGTGGCTGATCCTGCCGGACGGATCGGGCACGCTCACCGATCCGGCGCTCCTGGAGCTCGCCCTGCACGAGGCAGCCGCCGCCCGCGGGGCGCGCGGCGGGGAGGGGTGAGGCACTGCCAGAGGTCTTGACAAGTGGATTGGTCTGGACCATGTTGTGCGCGGACCGCTCAATTCCCCCCTGCACGGAGGCTGTTGTGGAACGCACCGGACCACCCGTCCGCTTCTCCGGACTTCTGGCCGCCTTCTCGGCGGTGCTGCTCGCCGCGGGCGGTCTGGCCGCGGCGGCGCCCGCCGCCGGAGCGGCCGACGCCGACCTGGCGCGCAACGGCGGCTTCGAGGCCGGACTCGACGGCTGGTCCTGCTCGGGCGGCAGCGGAGCGACCGTCAGCACGCCCGTGCACGGCGGGACCTCGGCGCTCAAGGCGACCCCGGCCGGGAGCGACAACGCGCGCTGCTCCCAGACGGTGACGGTGAAGCCCGACTCCGCGTACACGCTCAGCGCCTGGGTGCAGGGGAGTTACGTCTACCTGGGGGCATCCGGCACCGGGACCACCGACGTCTCCACCTGGACGCAGTCCGCCGGTGCCTACCAGCGGATCAGCACCACCTTCAGGACCGGCTCCTCGACCACCTCGGTCACCGTCTACACCCACGGCTGGTACGGCACCCCCGCCTACTACGCCGACGACCTCACCCTGACGGGCCCCGGCGGCGACCCGGTGGCCGTCCCCGCCGCTCCCACCGGACTGCGGGCCGGCACCGCCACCGCCTCCACCGTCCCGCTGTCCTGGACGGCCTCCGCCGGAGCCACCGGCTACCGGGTCTACCGCGACGGCACGAAGGTCCTCGACGCCACCGGCACCTCGGCGACGGTGACGGGACTGGCCGCCTCGTCCGCGTACAGCTTCCAGGTCGCGGCGGTCAACGCGGCCGGTGAGTCCGCGAAGTCCGCCGCCGTGAGCGTGAGCACGGCCGCCGGGGGCGGGGGAGGGAGCGACGCGGGACTCCCGGCCCACGCGCTCGTCGGCTACCTCCACTCCAGCTTCGCCAACGGCTCCGGCTACACGCGCATGGCCGACGTGCCCGACTCGTGGGACGTCATCAACCTCGCCTTCGGGGAGCCGACCTCCGTCACCTCCGGTGACATCCGCTTCTCGCTCTGCCCCGTGGCCGAGTGCCCGGGAGTGGAGACGGAGGCGGAGTTCAAGGCGGCCATCAAGGCGAAGCAGGCCGCGGGCAAGAAGGTGCTGATCTCCATCGGCGGCCAGAACGGACAGGTGCAGCTCGCCTCCACCGCCGCCCGCGACGCCTTCGTCTCCTCCGTCAGCAAGATCATCGACACCTACGGCCTCGACGGCCTCGACATCGACTTCGAGGGCCACTCGCTCTCGCTCGCGACGGGCGACACGGACTTCCGCAGCCCGACGACCCCCGTCATCGTCAACCTGATCTCCGCGGTGAAGTCCCTCAAGGCCAAGTACGGCGACGACTTCGTCCTCACCATGGCCCCCGAGACCTTCTTCGTCCAGCTCGGGTACCAGTACTACGGCTCCGGCCCCTGGGGCGGCCAGGACCCGCGCGCGGGTGCCTATCTGCCGGTCATCCACGCCCTGCGCGACGACCTCACCCTGCTGCACGTCCAGGACTACAACTCCGGCTCCATCATGGGCCTGGACAACCAGTACCACTCGATGGGCGGCGCCGACTTCCACATCGCCATGACTGACATGCTGCTCACCGGCTTCCCCGTCGCGGGTGACCAGAGCAAGGTCTTCCCGGCCCTGCGCCCCGAGCAGGTCGCCTTCGGACTCCCGGCGTCCACCCAGGCGGGCAACGGTCACACCTCGCCCGCCGAGGTCACCAAGGCGCTGAACTGCCTGACGAAGAAGACCGACTGCGGCAGCTACCGGACGCACGGCACGTGGAGCGGGCTGCGCGGGCTGATGACCTGGTCCATCAACTGGGACCGCTTCAACAACTGGGAGTTCTCGAAGAACTTCGACGCCTACTTCGGAGGCTGACCGCCCCGGGTACCCGCCCGCAGGGCGAGCAGCAGCACCCCGCTGAGGCACCAGCCGGCCACCACGTCCAGCGGCCAGTGGTAGCCGCGCAGCACCAGACCGACGCTCGTCGCCGCCGTCAGCAGGACGGCGGCGACGAGCGTCACCCATGTCCGCCTCACGTACGGGACCAGCAGCAGGGCAGCGGCCCCGTACGCCACCATCGCCGTGGTCGTGTGCCCCGAGGGGAAGTAGCCCGTCGCCTCCGTCAGCGGACCCTGACGGTCCGTCCACAGCTTGAGCGGGACGACGAGGGCCGGGACGGCGGCCATGGCGAGTACGGCGTACAGCGCGGCCCGCCGGGCGCCGCGGAACCAGGCGTGGACGACCGCGCACGCCAGTACCGGAACGGCGACCTGCATGTTGCCGAGGTCGGCGAAGAGGTCCGTGAGCCACCCCGGGCCTCGCCCCGCCAGGCCGAGGCCGAGCCGCTCGTCGGGAGCCAGCAGCGGGCCGTCGGCCAGCACCTGCCAGGTGATCAGGGCGAAGAGGGCCAGCAGCGTCACGGCCGTGGAGACGAGAAGAACCGGCCACCGGGGAACAGGGGGGATTGTTCCGAGGTGGCCGGTCGGATCGGTTTGCCGCGCGCCCCGGGGGGTGTGGGGCGAGCGGCCATCCGATCGGTGAGGAGTCCCGGAGCACGAGGCTCCAGCGGTGTGCGCGATGGCACGTCCGGGACGGCGCTGGGGGAGCCCCGGCCCGGGTTCGCCCGCAGTCCCCTGCGGGCGGGGTGTTTCTCTCATCTGGAAAAACCGTACGTCAGAGGAAGCGGGCACCGGAAGTGACAACGGTATCCCGCCATCGCCCCCGCACACCTTCTTCACACGCTCTCACCCGGGCGCCGGTCACACCGCCCGAAGCGGCGTGCCGGCACCCGGGTGATTCGCACGGATCAGATACGGGCGAACGCCTGCTCGATGATGTCCAGGCCCTCGTTCAGAAGGTCCTCACCGATGACGAGCGGCGGCAGGAAGCGCAGGACGTTGCCGTACGTGCCACAGGTGAGCACCAGCAGCCCCTCCGCGTGGCAGGCCTTGGCCAGCGCCGCCGCGGCGGCCGCGTCCGGGTCCTTCGTGCCGGACTTCACCAGCTCGATCGCGATCATGGCGCCCCGGCCGCGGATGTCGCCGATGGTGTCGCCGTTGGGGAGCTTCGACCGCATCTCGGCCAGGCGGCCCTTCATGACCTCCTCGATGCGCTTGGCCTTGCCGTTGAGGTCCAGCTCGCGCATCGTCTCGATGGCGCCGAGCGCACCCGCGCAGGCCACCGGGTTGCCGCCGTACGTCCCGCCGAGGCCGCCCGCGTGGGCGGCGTCCATGATCTCGGCGCGGCCGGTCACCGCCGAGAGCGGGAGGCCGCCGGCGATGCCCTTGGCCGTCGTGATCAGGTCGGGCACGATGCCCTCGTCCTCACAGGCGAACCACTGGCCGGTGCGGCAGAAGCCGGACTGGATCTCGTCCGCGACGAAGACGATCCCGTTGTCCTTCGCGAACTGCGCGATCGCCGGGAGGAAGCCCTTGGCCGGCTCGATGAACCCGCCCTCGCCGAGGACCGGCTCGATGATGATCGCGGCGACGTTGTCCGCGCCGATCTGCTTGGTGATCTCGTCGATGGCCTGCGCGGAGGCCTCGGCCCCGGCGTTCTCGGCACCGGTCGGCCAGCGGTAGCCGTACGCCACCGGCACCCGGTAGACCTCCGGCGCGAACGGGCCGAAGCCCTGCTTGTACGGCATGTTCTTGGCCGTCAGCGCCATCGTGAGGTTCGTCCGGCCGTGGTAGCCGTGGTCGAACACGACGACCGCGGTGCGCTTGGTGTAGGCGCGGGCGATCTTCACGGCGTTCTCGACGGCCTCGGCACCCGAGTTGAACAGCGCCGACTTCTTGGCGTGGTCGCCCGGCGTCAGCTCGGCGAGCTGCTCGCAGACCTCCACGTAACCCTCGTACGGCGTCACCATGAAACAGGTGTGGGTGAAGTCGGCGAGCTGCGCCGAGGCACGGCGTACGACCGCTTCGGCGGAGGCGCCCACCGACGTCACGGCGATGCCGGAACCGAAGTCGATCAGCCGGTTCCCGTCCACGTCCTCGATGATCCCGCCGCCGGCGCGGGCGGTGAAGACCGGCAGGGTGGAACCCACACCCGCGGCCACCGCCGCGACACGGCGGGCCTGCAGCTCGGCCGACTTCGGGCCGGGGATGGCGGTGAGGACGCGGCGCTCCTGCGGGAGGTCGGACATGCGGGGCTCCTGGGGGTGTTTCGGACGCTTCTGTTTCTGCAGGCTAGGGGCGGCCGAGGGTGCCGGTCATGCTCCGATCGGGAGTGGTGGCGGCGTGTCCTTGTCCGCGACGGACAGATGGCCGGGCGGGCACCCCGGCACCTGTGCCGCCGGGTCATCCGGCCGCATGGCTGAACTCCCGGTGCCCGGGCACTAGATTGGCCGTGCAGAAGGCGGGACCTGGCTGGTCAGGGGGCAGCGGTTCATGGACACCGAAGGCACGTACGACGCACGCGGCACAGGCGCGGAACGGGTGCCGCGTCCCGCTGGGCCACCGCCCGTGGGCCCGCCCCTCCCGGCCCACGCGGGGCCGCCTGCCGCGGTGCCGCCGCCGCCCTCGTACGCGCCGCGCCCCCGGCGTCCCGCCGCCGAGGAGAGCCTCGAGGAATGGCTGCGCACCCCCCGCCCCGTACGCGAACCGGGCGTGTGGCGGTTCGGGCACACCCCGCGCCCGCCCGAGCGGCCCGAGGGCGTGTCCGACCGCTCGCTGCTGGTCGGCGTGCTCATCTCCGTACTGAGCGGCCTGCTCCTGTGGTCCCTCTGGCGCAACGGGTACATCCCCTACAGGCTCGTGCCGCTGAAACTCTTCACCCCCGGCGACTGGTGGTACGCCGGCACCTTCGGCGGGCCCCGCACGATCGAGGGCGCCGACGCCCTCACCGTCTACGAGGCCGTCCTCTTCGGGCTGCTCGTCTACGGGTGCGGGCGTCTGGGCAACTGGTCCGAGATCTTCCGGCGCCATGTCGCGGGCCGGGGCCGGCTCTTCCTCGGGCTGGCGACGGCCGCCGCGGCGGGCCTCGCCGAACTTCTCGTGTGGAAGGACGCGGTGCCGCTCGTCCGGCCCGTCCTCATCCTCGTGGCCTCGGTGGCGGGAGGCGAGATCTACCAGAGCCAGGCCGTGGTGAACGTGATCTACGCCCTGATCGCCCTCGGTGTGCTCTGGCCCTTCGCGCGCCTCGGTGGCTGGCGCGCACTGATCGCCGGACGGCTCGGGAAGCCCGCTGCCGAGCCGCCCCGTGACCCCGCCGCACCCCCGGACGCCCCCACTCCGGACGAGTGGCCGGAACTGCGCGCCGCCGGGCGCACGGACGCGGCCGACACCCTCGCGGCGGAGGTGCGCACCGGCCGGATGAACGACGTCGACGTCGCGCGCGTGCGCCACGCCTGGAGCGTGGGCCGGGCGCACCCCGAACGCCTGGCCGCACTCACCGAGGCCGTGCTGCGCACCGGCGGCGCCGCCGCCCTGCACCCCTCGGGCGCCCGCGACCTGCCGCTCCGCACGGCTCCGCACGACCTGCTCACCGGCCAGGTCCGCATCGGCAGCGTCGCCGAACACCCGCACAACCCCTATGCCCGTCGCGGCTCGGGCGTCGCCCTGGAGCCCGCGCTGCTCGGCACCTCGCTGCTGGCGGTCGGGCCCCCCGGCTCCGGCAAGTCGGCCCGTCTGGTGCGCCCCGTCGTCGAGTCACTGTCCCTGCAGGCACTCGCCGGCCGGGCGGCCGTGCTCGCCGTCGGCAGCGGCGGAGGAGAGCTCGGCCCGGACGACGCGTTCGACGTCGTGGTGCGGATCGGTGACCCCGCGTCCGTGCACGACTTCGACCTCTACGGCGGCACGACCGACCCCGACGAGGCGGCGGGCGTGCTCGCGGAAGGGCTCGTCGGCGACGTGACCCAGCTGGACAGCAGGCGCGCGGCCACCGTGCTCGCCCAGCTGCTCGGCCCCTACCGCGCCGTCCACGGGCACTTCCCCGGGGTGCCGGCGCTCCGGGAGCTGCTGGACGGCGACCTGGCCGCGACGGACTCCCTGCGGGAGGCACTCGCGGCGGGCGGCCACCGGACGATGCTGCGCGAGCTGGAGGCCCGCGGCAGGCAGCAGTCGGCCCCGGGGGACCCCGGCCCGGTGCTCGCCGACCGGATCGCGCTGCTGGACCGGCCCGCGTTCGCACCGTTCTTCGCCACCGGGGAGGAGGCCCGGCCGTTCTCGCTGCGCTCCCTCGAACACCTGCCGCTGCGGGTCAGGATCGACCTGCCCGAGCGGGGGCACGCGGAGGCTTCGCGACTGCTCGCCCGGCTGGTCCTGGCCCAGTTCACGGCGATCGCCGCCGCGCGGTCCGACCGCTCGCTCTTCGTCTGCCTCGTCCTGGACGACGCCACGCACACCGTCACCGCCGAGACGGTCCGGAACATCAGGCGGCTGCGAACCGTCAACGCGGGAGCGGTCCTGGCGCTGCGTACCGTCGACGACGTCCCAGAAGCGCTGCACACCGCGCTGCTCGGCGCGGTCGGCTGCTGCATGGTCTTCAGCGGGGTCACCACCTGGGACGGCAAGCGCTTCGCCGAGGTCTGGGGCAAGGAGTGGGTGGAGACCCGCGAGGTGGCCCAGCACGCGGTCTTCGCGGACCAGCCGTTCACCCGCGCCTTGCACGGCCTGCGCAAGCTGGTCACCGGAAAGGCCGTGACCAGGGACGCCGTGACCGTGCGAAGGGTCGAGCGGGAGCGCTGGTCGGCATCCGAGCTCGCGTACCAGCTGCCCGCCGGGCACGCCGTCCTGTCGCTCACCGACGTCGAGGGCAAGCACGCGGCCCCGCTCCTGGTCGACCTGGGGGGCTGAGCGGCGAGGTTACGCGGACCCTGCCGCCCTGGCAGAATCGGACCTGGCCGCCTGTACGGGGCGGCGTAATCCGGCCACCCGTACGACGCGGTGCACGCGGGCCGCCCGCACGGGCGGCGCACCCGAGCCGTTCGTACGGGGCGGCGCAACGACTTCCAGAGGTCCGGCGGTCCCATGCCCCTCACACTCGCCTCGCTCGTCCAGCACTCGGCGCTCAAGCTCACCGTCCGGGCGGGGGCCGACCGGCTCGGTACGCCGGTGCGCTGGGCCCACGCGAGCGAGCTCGCCGACCCCCTGCCGTACATGGACGGCGGCGAGCTGCTCCTCGTCACGGCCACCAACCTCGACGCCGAGGACCCGGACACCATGCGCCGCTACGTCCAGCGGCTGGCCGGCGCGGGGGTCGCCGGGATCGGCTTCGGTGTCGGCGTCACCTACGAGGACATCCCGCCCGCGCTCGTCGACGCGGCCGAGGAGGCGGGTCTGCCGCTGCTCGAGGTGCCACGGCGCACGCCCTTCCTCGCGATCAGCAAGGCGGTGTCGGCGGCGATCGCCGCCGACCAGTACAGGTCCGTCACCGCCGGCTTCGAGGCACAGCGGGAGCTGACCCGCGCCGCGATCGCCGGCGACGGGCCCGCGGCGCTCCTCACCCGCCTGGCCGCGCACGTCGACGGCTGGGCCGCCCTGTACGACGCCTCGGGGGCCGTCGTCGCCGCGGCGCCCGACTGGGCGGCCCGCCGGGCGGCCCGGCTCACCCCCGACGTGGAGCGCCTGCGGGAGCGCCCCGCACCGGCCAGCGCGGTGGTCGGCGACAGCGACAGCGACGACCGGGTCGAGCTCCAGTCCCTCGGCACCGGCCACCGGACCCGCGGCGCGCTGGCCGTCGGCACGGGGGCGGCGCTGGGCACGGCCGAGCGGTACGCCGTGCACTCGGCGGTCGCCCTGCTGACCCTCACCACGGCCCGTTCCCGCTCCCTCCAGGGCGCGGAGCAACGCCTGGGCGCGGCGGTACTGCGGATGCTGCTGGCGGGGCAGCCCGACCACGCCAGGGCTGTCGCCGGAGACCTGTACGGGGGCCTGCTGGACGCCCCCTTCAGGCTCCTGATCGCCGAGGCGCCGGCCTCCACGGGGACGGAACTGCTGGTGGAGGCGATGGAGGCGGCGGCCTCTCGTTCGGGCGAGACGCTGCTGATGGTGCCCGAGGGCGAGCGCCTCGTGGTCCTGGCCGCGGACGGCGGCGCCGCGGTCGCGGCCTGCGCCGCCCATGCCGCCCGGGCCGAGGACGACCGCCCCGTGCGGGAGCCCACGGCCGAGGACGGCGAGGTGGTCATCGGCCTGTCCGCCCCGGCCGGCCCGATCGCCGTGTCGGCGGCGTACAAACAGGCCGAGCAGGCGCTCTCCGTCGCCCGCCGCAGGGGCAGGGTCCTGGTCGAGCACGAGGAACTGGCGGCGGGATCCGTCCTGCCGCTCCTGGCCGACGACGCCGTACGCGCCTTCGCCGACGGGATGCTGAGGCCCCTGCGGGAGCACGACGCCAAGGGCCGGGGCGACCTCACCGCCTCCCTGCGCGCCTGGCTCTCCCGGCACGGTCAGTGGGACGCGGCGGCCGCCGACCTGGGCGTCCACCGCCACACCCTGCGCTACCGGATGCGCAGGGTCGAGGAGATCCTGGGCCGCTCGCTGGACGACCCGGACGTCCGGATGGAGCTGTGGCTCGCCCTGAAGGCGACCGCGGCCTCCTCGGGCCCGCGGTAGGGCTCACGGGGACGGCGGCGTCCTCGGGCCTGCGGTAGGGCTCACGAGGACGGCGGCGTCCCCGGGCGCGCGGTAGGCCCACGGGGACGGCGGCCTCCTCGGGCCTGCGGTAGGGCTCACGAGGACGGCGGCCTCCTCGGGCGCGCAGTCCGGCTACGACAAACCGGCGCATCGCCTCCTGGCTCCACTCCACGGCGGACAAACCTCATCCGTGCCGGGTCGCCCTACGGTGGGGCCGACGGGTGCCCGTGGCACCCGGCGATCGTCGTTCACCACCCCCGAAGGGCCGGTACCGCCATGACTTCCACCCACGCCTTCTGGCTCGCCGGCCGCCAGGCCACCGGCGAGGACAGCTTCGACGTCACCAACCCCTACGACGGCCGGCTCGTCGGCGCGGTCTCCGTGCCGACCGACGCCCAGGTCGAGGAGGCCGTCGCCGCCGCCTACGCGGTGCGCGAGGAGTTCGCCGCGACCCCGGCCCACGTACGGGTCGCCGCCCTCGACCACGTCGTACGCCGCCTCACCGAGCGCACCGAGGAGATCGCCCAGCTGATCTCCGCCGAGAACGGCAAGCCGATCAAGTGGGCCCGCGGCGAGGTCGGCCGGGCCGTCTCGGTCTTCCGCTTCGCGGCCGAGGAGGCCCGCCGCTTCAACGGCGGCGACGCCCAGCGGCTGGACACCGACGCCGGCGGCACCGGCCGCCTCGGACTGACCCGGCGCTTCCCGCGCGGTCCCGTCCTCGGCATCGCGCCCTTCAACTTCCCGCTCAACCTGAGCGCCCACAAGGTCGCCCCGGCCATCGCCGTCGGTGCCCCGATCATCCTCAAGCCGGCGCCCGCCACCCCGATCTCCTCCCTGATCCTGGGCGAGCTGCTGGCCGAGACGGAGCTCCCGGCCGGGTCCTGGTCCGTGCTGACCGTGCCCAACGACAAGATGCCGGCCCTGGTCCAGGACGAGCGCCTGCCGGTGATCTCCTTCACCGGGTCCGGGCCGGTCGGCTACTCGATCATGGAGTCGGTGCCGCGCAAGCACTGCACCCTGGAACTCGGCGGGAACGGCGCGGCCGTCGTGCTCGGCGACTACTCCTCCGAGAAGGACCTGGACTGGGCCGCGACCCGCATCGCGACCTTCTCCAACTACCAGGGCGGCCAGTCCTGCATCTCGGTGCAGCGCGTCATCGCCGACGCCTCCGTGTACGACCGGCTCGTCCCGAAGATCGTCGCGGCCGTCGAGGCCCTGGTCACCGGCGACCCCTCCGACGCGGCCACCGACGTCGGCCCGCTGGTCAGCGAGGACGCCGCCCGCCGCGTCGAGTCCTGGGTCGACGAGGCCGTCACCGCGGGAGCCACGCTGCTGACCGGCGGCAAGCGCGACGGCGCCACGTACGCCCCTACGGTCCTCACCGACCTCCCGGACACCACGACGATCGCCCGCGAGGAGATCTTCGGCCCGGTCCTGTACGTCCAGAAGACGCAGGGCGAGGCGGAGGCCTTCGCCGCCGTCAACGCCTCCAAGTACGGCCTGCAGGCGGGCGTCTTCACCCACGACCTGCAGACGGCCTTCCGTGCCCACCGGGCCCTGGAGGTCGGCGGCGTGGTCATCGGCGACGTGCCCTCCTACCGTGCCGACCAGATGCCGTACGGCGGTGCCAAGCAGTCCGGAGTGGGCCGCGAGGGCGTGCGTTACGCCATGGATGACTACACCTACGAGCGGGTGCTGGTCCTCACCGGCCTGGCCCTGTAGACCACGGCGCGAACCTTGTGGACCACGGCGCGGGCCCTGTCGACCACGGCGCGAACCTTGTGGACCACGGCGTGGGCCCTGTAGGCCGCGACGCGGACCTTCTGCACCACGGCGCGGAACGGAACCGGCCGGAGCCCGCTGTGCGGGGGCTCCGGCCGGTTCCGTTCCTTCCCTCATCCCCGCACCCGGCCTGCGGGCACGGGGCCTTCCGCCGGGTGAGGGCCCGCGCCGGGGGACACGCGCGCGATCCTGACGGCCCGCGCCGGGGACCACGTGCGCGATCCTGACGGCCCACCGAGCCCGCCCAGCCCCTTCCCGCCGGCCCTTCCCGCGAATCGTTCCTGCGGTGAACGTCCACGTCCGTGCGGGTGAGGGGGTGACGGCCGGGTACCCGGCGGGGCCGGGCGGGCCGGTAGAACGCCGGTGTGATCAAGAACCTCCCGCGCGGCTCCGCGCTCACCCTCGCCCTGCTCCCGCTCCTCCTCGGGGCTCCGGGGCAGGCCGCCCCCGCTCCCACTCCTGCGGGCGCGCGGCCCGCCGTCGTGACCACGCTCGCCGACGCCGTCGGGCTGGTGAAGGTCGTCGACGAGAACCGAACCGGCTACCAGCCGTCCGCCTTCGCGCACTGGACGTCGGGCGAGCTTCCCTCCGACGGCTGCGACACCCGGAACGAGGTGCTGCTCGCCGAAGCGGTCGACGTCCCGGCCGTGGGGGCCGGGTGCACGCTGACCGGCGGCACGTGGGTGTCGTACTACGACGGCCAGCAGGTGGCCGGTCCCGCGGCCGTGGACGTGGTCCACACGGTGCCCCTCGCGGAGGCCTGGGGCTCCGGCGCGTCCGCGTGGACCGCCGCCCGCCGCGAGGCGTACGCCAACGACCAGGGGGCGGCCGCTTCGCTGTCCGCGGTGACGGCTCGCACGAACCGGCAGAGGGCCGACCGGGGTCCGGCGGACTGGCTCCCACCCGTGCCGGAGGCGCACTGCCGCTACGCCGGCGAGTGGGTGGCGACGAAGCTCCGCTGGCAGCTCACCGCGGACGACACGGAGATGGAGGCGCTGAAGGTGCTCGCCGAAGGTCCCTGCGAGGACACCGTCGTCCAGTACACGGCGGCCCCGTAGCCGGCAGCCCGGCACGCTCACGCCAAAGCGCCGCGTACGCCGGGGCACCGCGTGCGCCCGGCACCCCGCGGGCTGCGGGACCCGGCGGGGGCCCGGGCCGGTCGGGCCCCGGGCCCAAACGCCCACGAGCGCGGCGACGGATCTGCCACCGTCGGATGATCTTGCGTGACCTGGCGCTCCTCCAGCGGTTGAGGCGAGCAGCGGATGGACACATCCGATGAGAAGAAGACGAGGTCACAGCGTGAAGTCATACCGGACGCCGTTACTGCTCCGAGGATCCGCCGCATGCGGTGCCGCTCTGATGGCCGTGGGGCTGTCCGCCGCGGCGGCCCGCGCCGACGAGACGCACACCCATTCGCACAACGGGCCCCAGGTGGGGCTCATCCAGACCGGACAGATCGACGACCCCCTGGAAGACGTGCTGGAGCACGCGGCGGTCCTGGGTACCACCTACGTCTTCGACTGACGGCAGGTCCGGGGCAGGCGCACACCTCCACCGGCGCGGCCGCACGCCGCGCCGGTGGACCGGCCTTTGGGGGCGTCCCTCCGGGGCGTCCCTCCGGGGCGGCCTCCGGGACCGCGGGCGTCCAGGACGAGGTCGCCCGACCGGCGCAGCGCTTCCCGCCGTCACGGCCGCAGCGGTTCCCGCCGTCGCGGCGGGCCGGCGGGGCCGCAGCGCCGGGCTCCAACCGCTGCCGAGCAGCGCTCCGGACCTGCCCCAGAGGTGGTGGGGGGTGCGCAGATCGGGTAGATACGGACGAGAAGTACCGATCGGCACGCGTACAGCCCGACCAACATCCCGACTCGCGGCGAGGTGAGCTCCTCATGTCCGCCCCATCCGACATCCCCCAGGCCCCGAAAGTCACCGAGCGCGAAGCGCGGCAGGTGGCCGAGGCCGCCCGTGAACAGGACTGGCGCAAGCCGAGCTTCGCCAAGGAACTCTTCCTCGGCCGCTTCCGGCTGGACCTGATCCATCCCCATCCCCAGCCGGCTCCCGACGACGTACGGCGCGGCGAGGCCTTCCTCGCCCGGCTGCGCGAGTTCTGCGAGACCCGGGTCGACGGCGCCCTCATCGAGCGCGAGGCCAGGATTCCCGACGAGGTCGTCGCCGGCCTCAAGGAGCTCGGCGCCCTCGGCATGAAGATCGAGACCAAGTACGGCGGCCTGGGGCTGACCCAGGTGTACTACAACAAGGCGCTGGCACTGGCCGGTTCGGCGAACCCCTCGATCGGCGCGCTGCTCTCCGCCCACCAGTCCATCGGCGTGCCGCAGCCGCTGAAGATGTTCGGCACGCAGGAGCAGAAGGACGCCTTCCTGCCGCGCCTGGCGCGCACGGACATCTCGGCCTTCCTCCTCACCGAACCGGACGTCGGCTCCGACCCGGCCAGGCTCGCCACGGCGGCCGTGCCCGACGGCGACGACTACGTCCTGGACGGCGTGAAGCTCTGGACGACCAACGGCGTCGTCGCCGACCTGCTCGTCGTGATGGCGCGGGTCCCGGAGTCGGAGGGCCACAAGGGCGGCATCACCGCCTTCGTCGTCGAGGCCGACTCCCCGGGCATCACCGTGGAGCACCGCAACGCCTTCATGGGCCTGCGCGGCATCGAGAACGGCGTGACCCGTTTCCACCAGGTCCGGGTCCCCGCGGCCAACCGGATCGGCCCCGAGGGCGCCGGCCTCAAGATCGCCCTCACCACGCTCAACACCGGCCGCCTCTCGCTGCCCGCCATGTGCGTCGGTGTGGGCAAGTGGTCGCTGAAGATCGCCCGCGAATGGTCGGCGGTCCGCGAGCAGTGGGGAAGGGCGGTCGCCCGGCACGAGGCGGTCGGCGCGAAGATCTCCTTCATCGCCGCGACGACCTTCGCCCTCGAAGCGGTCGTGGACCTCTCCTCGCAGATGGCCGACGAGAGCCGTAACGACATCCGCATCGAGGCCGCCCTCGCCAAGCTGTACGGCTCCGAGATGGGCTGGCTGATCTCCGACGAACTGGTCCAGATCCGCGGCGGACGCGGCTTCGAGACCGCCGCCTCGCTCGCCGCGCGCGGTGAACGCGCCGTGCCCGCCGAGCAGATGCTCCGCGACATGCGGATCAACCGGATCTTCGAGGGCTCCACGGAGATCATGCACCTGCTGATCGCACGCGAGGCCGTCGACGCCCACCTCAAGGTCGCCGGCGACATCATCGACCCCGACAAGCCGCTCTCCGACAAGGCGAGGGCGGGCGCCAACGCCGCCGGCTTCTACGCCCGCTGGCTCCCCAAGCTGGTCAGCGGTCCGGGCCAGCTGCCCAACTCGTACGCCGAGTTCCGCGTTCCGGGGCACCCCGACCTCTCCGCCCACCTGCGGTACGTCGAGCGCTCGGCCCGCAAGCTGGCCCGCTCCACCTTCTACGCCATGTCCCGCTGGCAGGGCCGCATGGAGACCAAGCAGGGCTTCCTCGGCCGGATCGTCGACATCGGCGCCGAACTCTTCGCGATGAGCGCGGCCTGCGTCCGGGCCGAGCACCTGCGGGTCGACGGGGACCACGGACGCGAGGCGTACCAGCTCGCCGACGTGTTCTGCCGGCAGGCCCGCATCCGGGTCGAGGAACTCTTCGGCCGGCTCTGGTCCAACACCGACGACATCGACAAGCGCGTCGTGGACGGCGTTCTCTCCGGCACCTACACCTGGCTGGAGGAGGGCGTCATCGACCCCAGCGGCGACGGCCCCTGGATCGCCGACGCCACCCCCGGCCCTGCCACCGGCGAGAACGTCCACCGCCCCGTCCGCTGAACCCGGCACCCCCGCGGGACGCGTCCACTGCCTGGACGCGTCCCGCGGGCACGCCCGGCGCAGGGCAAAATGGACGCCCGTGACCGTCACCCATGTTCCCGGCTCCAAGTCCGTCACCGCCCGCGCCCTGTTCCTGGCCGCCGCGGCGGACGGCACCACCACCCTCCTGCGGCCCCTGCACTCGGACGACACCGAGGGGTTCACCGAGGGCCTGACCCGCCTCGGGTACGGGGTGAGGCGCGAGCCGGACCGCTGGCACATCGAGGGGCGCCCCTCGGGCCCCGCCGTCACGGACGCCGAGGTCCACTGCCGCGACGGTGCCACGACCGCGCGCTTCCTCCCGACGCTCGCCGCCGCCGCGGCCTCCGGCACCTACCGCTTCGACGCCTCCGCGCAGATGCGCCGCCGCCCGCTCGCCCCGCTCACCGAGGCACTCCGCACCCTCGGCGTCGACCTGCGCCACGAGGGAGCCGAGGGCCACCACCCGCTCACCATCGAGGCGTCGGGCGTCAAGGGCGGCGAACTGACCCTCGATGCGGGGGAGTCGTCCCAGTACCTCACCGCGCTCCTGATGCTCGGCCCGCTCACCGCCGAAGGACTCCGCATCGAGGTCACGGAGCTCGTCTCGGCGCCGTACATCGAGATCACCCTCGCGATGATGCGGAGCTTCGGCGTCGAGGTCGTCCGGGAGGGGAACACCTTCACCGTCCCGTCCGGGGGCTACCGCGCCGCCACGTACGCCGTCGAGCCCGACGCGTCCACCGCGAGCTACTTCTTCGCCGCGGCGGCGCTCACCGGCCGTGAGGTCACCGTCCCCGGTCTCGGCTCCGCCGCGCTCCAGGGAGACCTGCGCTTCACCGACGTGCTGCGCCGCATGGGCGCCGACGTCCGTACGACCGCGGACTCCACGACCGTACGGTCCTCCGGGCGGCTCTCCGGTCTCACGGTGAACATGCGCGACATCTCCGACACGATGCCCACCCTCGCCGCCATCGCGCCGTACGCCACCTCGCCCGTGCGCATCGAGGACGTCGCCAACACCCGCGTGAAGGAGTGCGACCGGCTGGAGGCCTGCGCGGAGAACCTGCGGGCCATGGGCATCACCGTGCACACCGGACCCGACTGGATCGAGATCCACCCCGGTACCCCGCGGCCCACCGAGGTCGTCACCCACGGCGACCACCGCATCGTGATGTCGTTCGCGGTCGCCGGACTGCTCACCCCCGGCATGAGCTACGACGACCCCGGCTGCGTGCGCAAGACGTTCCCCCGTTTCCACGAGGAGTTCGCGGAGTTCGTGGCGAGGAGCGCCGCGGCGTAGGACCGTGCGCTCCGGCGCGGGGCGGGCCACGGTCGCCCGCACGATGTACCGGAGCGCGGCCCTGTCCGTCCCGGCACTGCTGCGCGAGGAGGAGCCGCGCCTGCTGGATTTCGCCCCCGCGGGTCGGCCGTCCGGTCCCCGCCCGGCCCGCGGCGCCGTTCCGCCACCCGGTCACGAGCCTGCCGGCCACGACGCGCGGGACACGGCCCGGCCGGGGGAGAAGTCCGGCATCGATACGTGGTTCTGATCCCGGATGCCGCACAATCGAGCCTCGGCCGCGCACGGGACACAGGCCCGGCGGGTCAACGGGAGACAGGGGCAGGGATGTTCGGGGTGTACGGGGCGGACGAGCGGCGAGGCGCCGCGGCCATGGGGTGCGTGGCACTGGCCCTCGCGGTCCTCACCGGATGCGGTGGCGGATCGGGTGAGGAACCGGCGGACGGCGGGGGGAAGCCCGGCAAGGGAGCCGCCTCCCGTCCGGCGGCCACGCCGGCCCCGGCCGGCGGGCTCACCGAGGCACAGCTCACCGCGGTCGCCTTCACCGACGGGGAGCGCGTCGGCGAGTTCACCGCGTCCGACTACACCCTGGACGGGCCGCTCGGCGACGCCTACACCGCCACCCCGGCCGTCTGCCAGCCGCTCGTCAGCCTCGCCGGTGACGTCAGCGGCCACGAGCCCACCGCCCAGGTGCAGCGCAAGGTCGACAAGCCCGAGGAGATGCTCGGAGTCACCGTCGACGTGACCCTGCGCTCGTACGCCGACGGCGAGGCGGCCCAGGTCATGAAGGCGCTCGGCACGGCCGGCCGGGAGTGCGCCGGCGGGCTGACCGAGGAGCGGGCGATCGCCCGCGCGACGTACGAGAAGGTCGAACCCGTCACACCGCCCGCCTTCGCCGAGGAGGCCGACGAGGCGCAGTCCTACCGCTTCACCGTCCTCGACGTGAAGGGGAAGCTGAAGCTGTACGAGTACCTCACCGTCGTACGGTCCGGCTCGACCACCCTCGCCTTCCGCGGCGAGATCCTGGGCACCACCGACATCGGCGGGATCCCGGACGCCGTCCTGGCGGCCCAGTGGAAGAAATTCCGTGCCGGGCAGGCCTGAGGCGCGCGCCGACGGGGGCGCGCTGTCGGTGCACACAGCGGATGCGGCAACAATGGGGGCCATGAGCGACAGCCCCGCACCCCTCGCCGATCCGCACCTTGTCTTCGACGCGGCGGAAGGCCGCCGGGATCTGGTGATCCTCGGCTCCACCGGCTCCATCGGCACCCAGGCCATCGACCTGGTCCTGCGCAACCCCGGCCGCTTCCGGGTCACCGCCCTCTCCGCGGCGGGCGGCAGGGTCCAGCTCCTCGCCGAGCAGGCGCGGCAGCTGCGGGTGCGCACGGTCGCGGTCGCCGACGCGGACAAGGCGCCCGCGCTGCGCGAGGCGCTCCGCGAGGCCTACGGGGCGGGCGAGCCCCTCCCGGAGATCCTGGCCGGACCCGACGCGGCCACCGAGCTCGCCGCGAGCGACTGCCACACCGTGCTCAACGGGATCACCGGCTCGATCGGCCTCGCGCCCACGCTCGCCGCCCTGAAGGCGGGCCGTACCCTCGCGCTGGCCAACAAGGAGTCGCTGATCGTCGGCGGCCCGCTGGTGAAGGCCCTCGCCGCCCCCGGCCAGATCATCCCGGTCGACTCGGAGCACGCCGCGCTCTTCCAGGCCCTCGCCGCAGGGAAGCGCGCCGATGTCCGCAAGCTCGTCGTGACCGCGTCCGGCGGCCCGTTCCGCGGACGGACCAGGAGCGAACTGGCCGGCGTCACGCGCGAGCAGGCCCTCGCACACCCGACCTGGGCCATGGGCCCCGTCATCACGGTCAACTCCGCGACCCTGGTCAACAAGGGGCTCGAGGTCATCGAGGCGCACCTCCTCTACGACATCCCGTTCGACCGGATCGAGGTCGTGGTCCACCCCCAGTCGTACGTTCACTCGATGGTGGAGTTCACCGACGGATCCACCCTCGCCCAGGCGACCCCGCCCGACATGCGGGGCCCCATCGCCATCGGTCTCGGCTGGCCCGAGCGCGTCCCGGACGCCGCCCCCGCCTTCGACTGGACGAAGGCCTCCAGCTGGGAGTTCTTCCCGCTCGACACCGAGGCCTTCCCCTCCGTCGGGCTCGCCCGTCACGTGGGCACCCTGGGCGGGACGGCCCCCGCCGTGTTCAACGCCGCCAACGAGGAGTGCGTCGACGCGTTCCTGGCGGGCCGGCTGCCCTTCAACGGAATCATGGATACGGTCACGGCGGTGGTGGCCGAACACGGCACCCCCGCCACGGGAACTTCACTGACGGTCGCGGACGTCCTCGAAGCGGAGACCTGGGCGCGGTCCAGGGCCCGGGAGCTCTCGGCGGAAGCGACAGCGGAGGCGCACGTATGAGTACGACGACGATCCTGATGACGATCCTGGGGATCGCCATCTTCGCCGTGGGTCTGCTGTTCTCGATCGCCTGGCACGAACTGGGCCACCTGTCGACGGCCAAGCTCTTCGGCATCCGGGTGCCGCAGTACATGGTCGGCTTCGGACCGACGATCTGGTCGCGCAGAAGAGGCGACACCGAGTACGGCATCAAGGCCATCCCCGCCGGCGGCTACATCCGCATGATCGGGATGTTCCCGCCGGGCCCCGACGGCCGGCTCGAAGCGCGTTCCACCTCGCCCTGGCGCGGGATGATCGAGGACGCCAGGTCCGCCGCCTTCGAGGAGCTCCAGCCGGGGGACGAGACCCGCCTCTTCTACACGCGCAAGCCCTGGAAGCGCGTGATCGTGATGTTCGCCGGGCCCTTCATGAACCTCGTCCTCGCCGTCGCGATCTTCATGGGCGTGGCGATGTCGTTCGGCTTCCAGACGCAGACCACCGAGGTCGCGGGCGTCCAGCAGTGCGTCATCGCGCAGAGCGAGAACCGCGACACCTGCAAGGCCTCCGACCCGGTCTCCCCGGCGAAGGCGGCAGGACTGGAGGAGGGCGACACGATCGTCGCCTTCAACGGCCGGAAGGTCGACGACTGGGCCACGCTCTCGGAGAAGATCCGCGAGACCATCGGCCCCGCCACCATCACCGTGCAGCGCGACGGCCAGGAACAGACCCTGAACGCCGTGCTGAAGAAGAACGCCGTCGCCAAGAAGGACGCGGACGGCGAGATCGTCCCCGACCAGTACGTCAGCGCCGGCTACCTCGGCTTCGCGGCGAAGACGGAGATCCTGCCGCTCTCCTTCGGCGACTCGGTCGTCCGCATGGGCGACATGATCGAGAACGGCGTCGACTCGATCATCGCGCTGCCGTCCAAGATCCCTGACCTGTGGGACGCGGCGTTCGGCGACGGCGAGCGTGCCGACGACTCACCGGTCGGCGTGGTCGGCGCGGCGCGCATCGGCGGCGAGGTGATGAACCTCGACGTCCCGGCGCAGAACCAGATCGCGATGATGCTGTTCCTGCTGGCCGGATTCAACCTCTCCCTGTTCCTCTTCAACATGCTGCCCCTGCTCCCGCTGGACGGCGGACACATCGCCGGAGCGCTCTGGGAATCCCTGCGCCGCAACGTGGCCCGGGTCTTCAGGCGCCCCGACCCCGGACCGTTCGACGTGGCGAAGCTCATGCCCGTCGCCTACGTGGTAGCCGGAATCTTCATCTGCTTCACGCTGCTGGTGCTCGTCGCCGATATCGTGAACCCCGTCAAGATCACCTGACGTCGCAGGGGCCCCGGCGGGGCGCCACGGGGGACGGGCTCGCCGACGGGGTGCCTCCCGTCCTCCCGCGGTGCCGTAACCTCGAAGCCTGGAGCCCGCTGTCTCGGGACCTCGATCCACACTGATCCACACCTTGGGGATGCTCAGCGCATGACTGCGATTTCTCTCGGAATGCCGGACGTTCCGACCAAGCTCGCCGACCGACGGGTCAGCCGCCAGATCCAGGTCGGGTCGGTGGCGGTCGGCGGGGACGCACCGGTGTCGGTGCAGTCGATGACGACGACGCGTACGTCGGATGTCGGTGCGACGTTGCA
>NZ_JBIAJR010000014.1:0-159405 GCF_042872025.1 Streptomyces sp. NPDC005494 | reverse complement strand
CGGCGGCGCCCCCCCCCCCCGTCGTGGGGGTGGGGGGGCCGGGTCCCCCCCACCTTCTGCTTACCCCCCCCACCACCTGCCACATTGTGCGCCCGGTCGGCACGGGGGCCCCGCTGGGGGCGGCCCCCGCTTCTCCATGTCATGGAGCAGGCACTTTCCGGGACCTTGCGCGTCCACGCAAATGGCTTGCGTTACCTTCCGGACCCTTGGACACGACTGGTCCTCGTACCAAGAGGCTCCGGTCGACGCACCTTCATGAGTCTGCGACGCCACCACCCGGCGTTCCGGTTTCTGTCCCAACGGTGGACGCTCTCGGTCTTCTCTGCAACTCTCTGACAGCTACGCGCAAAACACCGCTCAGTGAGCGCAGAAAAGGCTGCCACGAGGCGGTGCCACACAGAGCCGCGCCCTTGGCGCGCCCCGCGCCGAGGCCGAAGATCGGGGACATATGAGAGCCCAACGCTGGAGATGGCGGGCCCTTTCCGTCATGGTCACGACCAGTCTTCTGATGATCGGATGGCCGTCGCTCACCGCCACGGCGGCCGCCGGCCCCAACATCGCCGCAGGCCGCGCCGCAGCGGCGAGCAGCGCGGGCAGCGAGTACGTCGCCCGCAACGTGACGGACGGCAACCAGGCGACGTACTGGGAGGGCACGGGCGGCACACTGCCGCAGTGGGTGCAGACCGACCTCGGCTCCGCCGCCCGGGTCGACGAGGTCACCCTGAAACTCCCGGCGGGCTGGGAGAGCAGACAGCAGACCCTCTCGCTCCAGGGCAGTGCGGACGGCACCAGCTTCTCGACACTCAAGACCTCCGCCGCGTACACCTTCAGCCCTGGCGCCTCGAACGAGGTGCGCATCTCCTTCCCGGCCACGCAGACCCGCTTCGTGCGGGTGAACATCACGGCCAACACCGGCTGGCAGAACGCCCAGCTCTCCGAACTGGAGGTCCGTGCGGCCGGAGAGTCGTCGGCGAACCTCGCTGCCGGCAGGACGCTCACCGCGAGCAGCCACACCGAGACGTACGTCGCCGGCAACGGCAACGACGGCAACACCGCGAGCTACTGGGAGAGCAGGAACAACGCGCTTCCGCAGTGGATCCAGGCGGACCTGGGCGCCTCGGTCCGGGTCGACCGCGTGGTGCTGAGGCTGCCCGGCGGTTGGGAGCGGCGGACGCAGACGCTGAAGATCCAAGGCAGCACCAACGGCTCGGACTTCACCGATCTCACCGCACCCGAGGCGTACGCCTTCGACGCCGCGGGGGGTCAGTCGGCGACGATCTCCCTCGACGCGACCACCACCCGCTACGTGCGGGTGCTGGTCACCGCCAACTCCGTCCAGCCCGCGGCCCAGCTCTCCGAGCTGGAGGTCTACGGCCCGACGACCGGTGACACGCAGGCGCCCACCGCCCCCTCGGGCCTGGCCTTCACCGAGCCGTCCACCGGGCAGATCAAGCTGACCTGGAAGGCGTCGTCGGACGACACAGGCGTCACCGGCTACGACATCTACGCCGGCAACACGCTGCTGACCGCCGTGGCGGGTGACGTCACCACGTTCACGGACACCCGTCCGGCGAGCGAGACCGTGAGCTACCACGTCCGGGCCCGGGACGCGGCGGGCAACCAGTCGGGCAACAGCAACACCGTGACCCGCACCGGCGACTCCGGCGACACGCAGGCGCCCACCGCGCCGTCCGACCTCGCCTTCACCGAGCCGTCCACCGGGCAGATCAAGCTGACCTGGAAGGCCTCGTCCGACAACAAGGGCGTCACCGGCTACGACGTCTACGCCGACAACGTGCTCCGCAAGAGCGTGGCAGGCGACGTCACCACCTGGACCGACACCCGGTCCGCGGCGACCACCGTCAGCTACGTGGTGCGGGCCAAGGACGCGGCGGGCAACATATCCGGCGCCAGTAACACCGTGACGCGCAACGGATCCACGAGCGGCGCCTCCAACCTCGCGGTCTCCAAGCCGATCACCGCCTCCTCGGTGGTCCACACCTTCGTCGCGGCCAACGCCAACGACAACTCCCTCACCACCTACTGGGAAGGGGCCGGTGGCAGCTACCCCAACACCCTGACCGTCAAGCTGGGTGCCAACGCCGACACCGAGAGTGTCGTCGTCAAGCTCAACCCCGACAGCAGCTGGGGTGCGCGCACCCAGAACATCCAGGTGCTCGGACGCGAGCAGGACGCCACCTCGTTCACGAGCCTGGCCGCCGCCAAGGACTACGCGTTCAGCCCCGCGAGCGGCAACACGGTGACGATCCCGGTCACCGCCCGGGTGGCCGACGTCCAGCTGAAGTTCGCGTCCAACACGGGATCCGGCGCCGGCCAGGTCGCCGAGTTCCAGGTGCTGGGCGCTCCGGCCCCGAACCCCGACCTCCAGGTCACGGCGGTCGGCGCCACACCCGCCGCCCCCGTGGAGTCGGACGCCATCACCCTCTCGGCCACCGTCCGCAACTCCGGCGCCGTCGCCTCGCCCGCCGGGAAGCTCGACTTCGAGCTCGGCGGCTCCAAGGTGGCCACCGCCTCGGTGGGCGCTCTCGCCGCGGGCGCTTCTGCCCAGGTCACGGCGTCGATCGGGGCCCGCGACGCGGGCAGCTACACGCTGGGCGCGGTCGTCGACCCGGCCGGCGAGATCATCGAGCAGAACGAGACCGACAACCGCTTCACCGCCGGCTCCCCGCTCGTCGTGAAACCGGTCTCCAGCTCGGACCTCGTGGCGGGCGCGGTCTCGACCTCGCCGTCGGCCCCGTCGAACGGTGACACCGTCACCTTCTCGGTCGCGATCAGGAACCAGGGCTCCGTGGCCTCGGCGAGCGGCGGCCACGGCATCACCCTGAGCCTGCTCGACTCCAAGGGCGCCACGGTGAAGACCCTCACCGGGGCGCACAACGGAGCCATCGCCGCCGGTTCGACGACGGCGCCCGTCTCCCTCGGCACCTGGACGGCCGCCGACGGCTCGTACACGGTGAAGGTGGTGCTCGCCGACGACGCCAACGAGCTCCCGGTGAAGCGCGCCAACAACACCAGCACGGAGTCGCTCTTCGTCGGACGCGGCGCCAATATGCCGTACGACACGTACGAGGCGGAGGACGGCGTCACAGGCGGTGGCGCGAAGGTCGTCGGTCCCGGCAGGACCGTCGGCGACGTCGCGGGCGAGGCGTCCGGCCGCAAGGCGGTCACCCTCGACAGCACCGGCAACTACGTGGAGTTCACCACCAGGGCCAGCACCAACACCCTGGTGACCCGGTTCTCCATCCCGGACTCCGCGGGCGGCGGCGGCATCGAGTCGAAGCTGAACATCTATGTCGACGGCACCTTCCTCAAGGCCGTCGACCTCACCTCGAAGTACGCCTGGCTGTACGGGAACGAGACCGGACCCGGCAACGACCCCGGCTCCGGAGCGCCCCGGCACATCTACGACGAGGCGAACGTCATGCTGGGCAGGACCGTCCCGGCGGGCAGCAGGATCCGCCTGCAGAAGGACGCCGCCAACACCAGCACCTACGCGATCGACTTCGTCAGTCTGGAGCAGGTCTCCCAGGTCGCGAACCCGGACCCGGCCACCTACACCGTGCCTGCCGGCTTCACCCACCAGGACGTGCAGAACGCCCTGGACAAGGTCAGGATGGACACCACAGGTGTTCTCAAGGGCGTCTATCTGCCCGCCGGTGACTACTCCACGGCCGGCAAGTTCCAGGTCTACGGCAAGGCCGTGCGGGTCGTCGGCGCCGGGCCCTGGTTCACCCGGTTCCGCGCCCCGTCCACGCAGGACAACACCGACATCGGGTTCCGTGCGGAGGCCAGTGCGAAAGGTTCGTCGTTCTCGAACTTCGCGTACTTCGGCAACTACACGTCCCGTATCGACGGACCGGGCAAGGTGTTCGACTTCTCGAACGTCTCGGACATCGTGATCGACAACATCTGGAACGAGCACATGGTGTGCCTCTACTGGGGCGCCAACACCGACAACGTCACGATCAAGAACTCGCGGATCCGCAACATGTTCGCCGACGGCATCAACATGACCAACGGGTCCACGGACAACCACGTGACCAACAACGAGGCACGGGCGACAGGCGACGACAGTTTCGCGCTGTTCTCGGCGATCGACGCAGGCGGCGCCGACATGAAGAACAACGTCTACGAGAACCTGACGTCCCTCCTCACCTGGCGGGCCGCGGGTATGGCCGTCTACGGCGGTTACGACAACACGTTCCGCAACATCCTCGTCGCGGACACCCTGGTGTACTCCGGGATCACGGTCAGCTCGCTGGACTTCGGCTATCCGATGAACGGCTTCGGTACCGGACCCACGGCGATCGAGAACGTGTCCGTGGTGCGGGCGGGAGGGCACTTCTGGGGGACACAGACCTTCCCCGGGATCTGGCTCTTCTCGGCCTCCAAGGTCTTCCAGGGCATCCGGATCTCGCACGTGGACATCGTCGACCCGACGTACAGCGGGATCATGTTCCAGACCAACTACGTGGGAGGGCAGCCGCAGTTCCCGATCAAGGACACGGTGCTCACCGACATCTCGGTCTCCGGGGCGCGCAAGAGCGGTGACGCCTTCGACGCCAAGTCCGGTTTCGGGCTGTGGGCCAACGAGATGCCGGAGGCGGGGCAGGGCCCTGCCGTCGGTGAGGTCACGTTCAACGGGCTGAAGCTCAGCGGCAACGCCCAGGACGTCCGGAACACCACCTCCACGTTCAAGATCAACATCAACCCGTAGGGCATCGCCTCACCCGTACGAGCCGTGGCCCCGCTCCGGAACCGACCGGAGCGGGGCCACGGTGCGCCCTGCGGGCCCGTCCGTCGACGCGGGCAGGGTTCGTGTGGCCTTTGCGGCGGGAAGTCCGTCTCTTGCGGTCAACGACACCTGGTGGATGGCTTCCGGCCGCCTCGTCGGCGGCCCGGTCCCGGGCGTCAGGTCGCGTCCGGTGTGCACGTCGGACCCGCATCAGGACTGCCCGAAGGGTGTGTTGTCGTAGGGCGGTGACGTCTCTGCCCGGCATGTGCGCACATGCGGAGTGCTGTCAAGCATTTACGAAAACTGCGCGAGATATTGCGTTCAGATGTTGGCGATGGTTGAGTGTGCCGCGCCCCGGCAGAGAGTCGGCCGAGGTCTTCCGTGCTCATGCCCGAAGGGGATCACCGATGAGAAGTGCTGGGTTCCGTCGTACCCGCCGTGCCTCCGCCGTCGCTGTCGTCACCGCGCTCGCCCTGACCGCCCTCGCCTCCTGCGGCACGAGCAGCAGCGGCGGAGGGGAGGACAACTCCGGTGGAGGCTCGTCCGATCCGTCGGCGCCGCTCGACCCGAAGGCCAAGGTGACGCTGACGATCGACTGCATGCCGTCGGCCGCGAAGGCCGCGGAACTGCGCGAGTGGAACGAGGACGTCAAGACGTTCAACAAGAAGTACCCGAACGTCAAGATCGACGGGAAGTCGACGCCGGGCCAGTGTCTGGAGCCCCCGCGCTTCACGGCGATGCTCAAGGGCAAGTCCCAGCCGGACGTGTTCTACGCGTACTTCACCGACCTCCAGCAGGTGCTGGACAACGACGGCGCCGAGGACATCTCCGCCTACGTCGACGAGACGTCCGTGCCCGCGCTGAAGGACATCCAGCCCCAGGTCCTCGACGTCGCCCGCAAGGACGGCAAGCTCTACGCGCTTCCGACCAGCAACTACACCATGGGCCTCATGATCAACCGGAAGCTCTTCACCCAGGCGGGTCTGGACCCCGACACCCCGCCGGCGACCTGGGAGGAGGTCCGCGCGGCGAGCAAGAAGATCGCGGCACTCGGCAAGGGGATCGCGGGCTTCGGCGAGTACAGCGCGGGCAACAACGGCGGCTGGCACTTCACCGCCACGCAGTACGGTCTGGGCGGCGACGTCGTCGACGCGAGCGGCAAGAAGGCCGCCTTCGACGACGACAAGGGTAAGCAGGTCCTCCAGCAGCTGTACGACATGCGCTGGGAGGACGACAGCATGGGGAAGACCCAGCTGCTGAAGTGGGGCGACCTCCAGAAGCAGATCGCCACCGACAAGCTCGGCATGTTCCTCGCCGCACCCGACGACATCACCTACATGGTGCAGCAGCTCGGCGCGAAGTACGAGAACTTCGGGATGGGGCCGATCCCCGGGGGCGAGGCCACCCTGTTCGGCGGCAACAACTACATGATCAAGAAGGGCAGTTCGCCCGACAAGATCAAGGCGGCCGTCGCCTGGCTGAACTTCCAGAACCTCACCCCGAAGAAGGGGCAGTTCGACTGGGGCCGCCGGAAGGCCGACAACCTCCCCGTCGGGCTGCCGCAGCCCAACTTCTTCCTCGGCGCGAGCAAGGCCGTGGACCAGGCGGAGCGGGTCGCCAACGCCACGATGCCGGTCGAGAACTTCAAGGCGTTCATGGACAACCCCGTGCAGGGCAAGGCCGAGCCGCCGAAGGCCCAGGAGATCTACAAGATCCTCGACAACGCGATGTCCGCGGTCCTCACCAACAAGGACGCCGACATCGACAAGCTGCTCGACACCGCCGCGCGGCAGGTCGACCAGGTACTGGCCAACCAGTGACGCGCGCGGGGGCCGGGTCGCGCGGCCCGGCCCCCGCGTCCGGACCGTCCGAACGCGAGCGACCGCACCGGCACCGAGGAGAGATCATGTCGGCCCCCACCCTGACCACCGGAAAGGCGGGCACAGCGCCGCCCGGCGGCCCCCGGCCCGCACCCGGACCGGGCTCCGCCCGTGAGGAGTTCACGCGCGCCGTACGCCGCAACGTCTCGGCACACGGCTTCCTGATCGGAGCGGTGCTCTGCTTCTCGTTCTTCTCCTGGTATCCGATGGTCCGGGAGTTCCTCCTGGCGTTCCAGAAGACCGAGGACGGCAGGACCACCTGGGCCGGCTGGTCCAACCTGAGCTACGTCCTCAACGACCCGGCGTTCGGTCAGGCCTGGCGCAACACCCTGCTGTTCACCGTCCTGGCCCTCCTGCTGGGCTTCGCGGTCCCCTTCGTCGTCGCCGTCGTGCTCAACGAGTTCCGGCACGCGCAGGGATATCTGCGGCTGCTGGTCTATCTGCCGGTCATGCTGCCGCCCGTCGCCTCCGTGCTGCTCTTCAAGTACTTCTACGACCCCGGCTACGGACTCTTCAACCGCATCCTGGAATTCCTCCATCTGCCCGCCCAGCAGTGGCTCCAGGACCCCGGCACGTCCATGCTCTCCGTGGTCATCGCCTCCACCTGGATGAACATGGGCGGCGCCACACTCATCTACCTCGCCGCGCTCCAGGGCATCCCGGGCGAGCTGTACGAGGCGGCCGAACTCGACGGCGCGGGACTCCTGCGCAAGATCTGGCACGTGACCGTTCCGCAGACCCGGCTCATCCTGTCGCTGCTGCTGCTCATGCAGATCATCGCGACGATGCAGGTCTTCACCGAGCCGTTCCTGCTCACCAACGGAGCCGGCCCCGAGGGCTCCACCACGACCGTCGTCTACCTCATCTACCAGTACGCCTTCAACTTCAACAACTACGGCGGAGCGGCGGCCCTCGGTCTCCTCCTGCTGGTCGTCCTCGCGGGCTTCTCCGCGGTGTACGTACGCCTCAGCCGCAGCAGCGAAGACTAGGACGGGAGCACAACGATGGCATCGAGCACCCTTGTCTCCCGCCGGGGGACCGGCAGCGGACGCGGGACCCGCCGCCGGGAGGAGGAACAGGGCCGTCAGCGGACCCTGATCTCACCGGCCCAGCTCGGCAGACCCAGGGGGAAGGCGGTCTACTGGATCGTCTTCGCCCTGGTGGTGGCCGCCTTCACCCTGGTCTTCCTCGGCCCTCTGTACTGGATGGTCGCCGGTGGTCTCAAGACCACCCAGGAAGTCGTCCAGAGCCCGCCCACCGCCTTCCCCTCCTCCGTCCACACGGAGAACTACTCCCAGGCGTGGACCGTGATGGATCTGGCGCGGCTCCTGTTCAACACCCTCTACTACGCGCTGGGGGCACTCGTCTTCCAGCTCGTCCTCGACGTGGCAGCCGCCTACTCGCTCTCCAGACTGCGGCCGGTCTTCGGCAAGGCCATCCTCGGCATGATGCTCGCCACGCTGATGATCCCGGCGACCGTGCTCGTCGTACCGCAGTACCTCACGGTCCTGGACGTGCCGATCTTCGAGCGCAACCTGCTCAACTCGCCCTGGGCGATCTGGCTGCCCTCGGTCACCAACGCCTTCAACATCTTCCTGCTGAAGCGCTTCTTCGACTCCATACCGGGCGAACTCCTGGACGCCGCGTCCATCGACGGGGCCTCGCCCCTGCGCACCCTGCGCTCCGTCGTCCTGCCGATCTCCCGGCCGATCCTCGGAGTGGTCTCCATCTTCGCGGTCGTCGGGGTCTGGAAGGACTTCCTCTGGCCCATGCTCACCCTGCCGGACCCGGCGAAACAGACCCTCAACGTCGGCATCTACTCGCTGTCCAACGGGGTGCCGCAGAACGTCCTCATCGCCGCGCTCACCATCGCGTCCGTGCCGACGCTGCTGATCTTCCTGCTCTTCCAGCGCAACATCATGAGCGGTCTCACCGCGGGCGGTCTGAAGGGCTGACACCCCCGACCACCGCCTCCCACCAGCACTCCGCCGCCGGCCCGTCCATCGAACGCCCCGCGTCAGGGCCGGGGGCGGAGTACCTCCTGCCCGAAAGGAACGCCACGTGGCAGCCATCCGTCCGACCGAGGCCACCGCAACCTGGTGGCGCGACGCCGCCATCTACCAGATCTACGTACGCAGCTTCGCCGACGGCGACGGAGACGGCACCGGCGACCTCGCGGGAGTGCGGGCCAGACTGCCCTACCTGGTCGAACTGGGCGTCGACGCCCTGTGGTTCACCCCCTGGTACCTCTCCCCGCTGGCCGACGGCGGCTACGACGTGGCCGACTACCGGGTCATCGACCCCGCCTTCGGCCACCTCGCCGAAGCCGAGAAGCTGATCGCGGAAGCCGGGCAGCTGGGCATCCGCACCATCGTCGACATCGTCCCCAACCACGTCTCCGACCGGCACAGCTGGTTCCGGGCGGCCCTGGCCGCCGCACCGGGCAGCCCCGAGCGCGAGCTCTTCCACTTCCGGGACGGGCGCGGCGCGAGCGGCGAGATCCCGCCCAACGACTGGGTCTCCGAATTCGGTGGCACCCCCTGGACGAGACTGCCCGACGGCCAGTGGTACCTCCACCTGTTCGCCCCGGGCCAGCCCGACCTGAACTGGGCGCACCCGGCGGTCCGCCAGGAACACGAGGACGTCCTGCGGTTCTGGTTCGAACGCGGAGTGGCGGGCGTACGGATCGACTCGGCCGCCCTGCTCGCCAAGGACCCGGCCCTCCCCGACTTCACCGAGGGAACAGACCCGCATCCCTACGTCGACCGCGACGAGCTCCACGACATCTACCGCTCCTGGCGCGCCATCGCCGACCGGTACGACGGGATCTTCGTCGGCGAGGTGTGGCTCCCCGACTCCGAACGCTTCGCCCGCTACCTGCGCCCCGACGAACTGCACACCGCCTTCAACTTCACCTTCCTCGCCTGCCCCTGGGACGCCGGGCTCCTGCGCTCGGCGATCGACAGCACGCTCGCCGAGCACGCGCCCGTCGGGGCCCCCGCCACCTGGGTGCTGTGCAACCACGACGTGACGCGCACGGTCACCCGCTACGGGCGTGAGGACACCGGCTTCGACTTCGCGGCCAAGGTCTTCGGCACCCCCACCGACCTGGAGCTGGGCACCCGCAGGGCCCGCGCGGCAGCGCTGCTCTCGCTGGCCCTGCCGGGCGCCGTCTACCTCTACCAGGGCGAGGAGCTGGGCCTGCCGGAGGCCGACATCCCGCTCGACCGTATCCAGGACCCCATGCACCAGCGCTCGGGTGGCATAGACCCCGGACGCGACGGCTGCCGGGTGCCGCTGCCGTGGTCCGCCGACCTGCCGCACGCGGGTTTCGGCTCCGAGGCCGAACCCTGGCTCCCGCAGCCTGCCTCCTGGCCCTCGTACGCCGCTGACGCGCAGGCCGCCGATCCCGGCTCCATGCTCAGCCTGTACCGCACGGCGCTGCGGCTGCGCCGCGAGGAGCCGGGCTTCGCCGAGCCCGCCGACGGGACGGGCGGCGGGCGGCTGCACTGGCTGCCGTCGCCGCCGGGAGTCCTCACCTTCACCCGGACCCACGGCCTGATCTGCGTCGTCAACCTCTCGGGAGGCCCGGTCGCGCTCCCGGACCACGTCGGCATGCTGCTGACCAGCGGCCCGCTGGACGCATCCGGTCTGCTGCCCGACGACACCGCGGCCTGGCTGCGGGGCACGCGATAGCGGGGGAGGGGAGGCTGCGGCAGAGTGGTCGTATGGATGATCTCAACGCCCTCGCCGACGAGCACCTGGCCGCGGCCCGCGCCCACGAGCACGGGCGCAGCGCCCATCTGCTGCTGCGCCAGGAGCCACTGCGGCAGTCGGTGATCGCGCTCACCGCGGGATCCGCCCTCGACGAGCACAACGCGCCGCCGGCCGCCTCGCTCCAGGTGCTGCGCGGCGCGGTCCGGCTCACCGCGGAGTCCGGGGACGTGGACCTGACGGCGGGCGTGCTCCACCCCATCGCCCAGGAGCGGCACGGGCTGCTCGCGCTCGAGGACGCGGTGGTGCTGCTCACCGCCGTGAACGACTGAACCGACCTGGAGTACAGCCGCGGGTTCGAGGCATGAGAGAAAGGGAGGCGACCGGGACGCCGTGTCCTCACCGACGGCGTCCCGCCTCCCCGCCCGTCCTTCGTCCCCCGGAGATCCCGCGTGCCCAGCAGTACCGACACCCCCGCCGCGGAACGAACTCCGCCCTGTGACGGGCCGAGCGGCGCGAAGCGGCGCTGGCGCGCCGCACTGCGCCGTACGCCCGTCTCCCTGTGGAACGACGACATCTCCGACTGGGCGGCCGCACTCACCTACTACGCCATCCTGGCGCTGCTCCCGGCCCTCCTGGTCACCGTCTCGGTCATCGGCCTGGCCAACCCCGACGCGACCGGCGCCCTGATCGCCGACATCACCGCCTTCGCGCCGGCCGAGTCAGGCGCCGCGCTGCGCCGGCCCCTGGAGGCGGCCACCCAGGAGCGCACCGCCGTCTGGCTGCTCGTCGGCACCGGGAGCGTGAGCGCCGTGTGGTCGGCCTCCAGCTACCTCGCCGTCTTCCGCCGGGCGATGCACGCCATGCACCAGGTCAAGGACACCCGGCCCCCGCTGCGCCAGGCGCACATCATCGTGGCCTCGGCCGTGGGCCTGCTCGTCCTGCTGATGGCCAGCGCGTTCGCCCTCGTGCTCACGGGGCCCCTCGCGCGCTGGCTGGGCCGCAGGGTGGGCCTGGCGCACGCCGGACAGACGTTGTGGGAGGCGCTCAAATGGCCCGTGATGCTCTGTCTGGTGGCCTGCCTGATCATGGTCCTCTTCAGCACGGGCCCGCGCTCCGCGCGGAGCGTGCGGCGGGCGCTCCCGGGAGGGGTGCTCGCCGCGTTCCTGTGGCTGGTCGCCTCGGCCGGATTCGCGCTGTACGCCACCCACATCGCGAGCTACAGCCGGCTCTACGGTTCGCTGGCGGGGCTGGTGGTGTTCCTGATCTGGATCTGGTTCACCAACCTGGCGCTGCTCACCGGTGCCCAGTTCAACGTCGAACTCGCGCGCACCCCGGACCGGCCCGGCCAGGAGGTGGTCTGAGGGGCCCTCAGGGCTTGTGGGAGCGCTCCCACATTGCCAGGATGAGGACATGGCAGACACCGCGCACGTGCGTTCCTACCGGCCCGGCGACCACGAGGCACTCGCGGACATCTGTGTCCGCACGGCCGACAACGGCGGTGACTCCCGGCACCTGTACCCCGACCCGGGGCTGATGCCGGCGCTGTTCGCCGAGCCCTACGCCCACCTCGAACCCGAACTGACCTTCGTCCTGGACGACGGCTCGGGGCGCGCGGTGGGCTACATCCTGGGAACCGCGGACACGCCGAGGTTCGTGGACGCGTTCCGGGAGATCTGGATCCCCCGGATCGCCGGCCGTTTCCCCGAGCCCGTGGGGGAGCCCGAGACGCTCAGCGAGGCGATGACGGCCCTCATCCACCGCCCCGAGCGCATGATCCTGCCCGAGCTGGTCGCCTACCCGGCGCACCTGCACATCGATCTGCTGCCGTCGTATCAGCGCAAGGGGTACGGCAGGGAGCTGATGGGTGCGTTCCTGGGTGCGCTGCACGCCAGGGGCGTCCCGGCCGTCCACCTCTCCATGCTCACCGCCAACACCCCGGCCAGGGCCTTCTACGACCGGCTCGGCTTCGAGGTGATCGACGTACCCGACCCCGGCCCGCTCACCTATCTCGGGCGCTCCACCGGGGGTGTCGAGGCGACGGGGTGGGCAGGTAGTGAGAGGCGAGCCCGGGCGAGGGCCGAGGCCGCCGGTTCGGAGGGGGTGAGTGGAATGACCGACCAGAGCGCGTGGAGTTTCGCGGACGACCGGGGGCAGCTGGCGGCCGCGGACAGCCGTCCGTCCCGGGTGCTCGCGTACATCCAGGCGGGAGCGACACTGTGGGACCACGGGATATGCCCGGAGGGCATCTTCGGATCCGGGCACGACGGGGCCGAGCCGGACCGGGCGAAGACCGGCACGCTCCCGCTGGACGTCGTGGACTACCGGGGGGTCGGCGGTGACCTGGACGTGGAGACGCTGCTGCGCGGCGCACCCGACCTCGTCGTCGCCGTCAGCTACGGCCACGGCCAGCTCTACGGGCTGGACCCGGACACGGCGAAGCAGCTGGAGGAGCGTGTCCCGGTCGTCGTGATCGACGTGGGCCAGGCGCGCACCCTGGACCAGGTGTCCAGGCGCTTCGCCGAGCTCGCGCGATCGCTCGGCGGCGTACGGGAGCCGGACGCGGCGAGTGACCTGGACGCCGCTCGCGCGCGTCTCCGCGCGGTCGCCGGTGCCGTGCCCGAGGGTCTCAGGGTGGTGGCACTCTCGCCCGCCGATCAGGAACAGGCCCATGTCGCCCGTCCTCAGATGTGGCCGGAGCTGCGGGTGCTGGCCGAGCTGGGGGTTCGCCTGGTCTCCCCGCCGGACGGGGCCGGGGTCAACTGGGCCACCGTCGAGTGGGCGGACGCGGCGGCCCTGGAGCCGGACATCGTCCTGACGGACATCCGGTCCAACGCGGTCCCGTTCGGCGAGATCGCCGCCCCGGCCTGGCAGGAGAAGGGGCGCCGGGTGCGTACCGTGCCGTGGAACCCGGAACCCGTGTGCAGTCCGCAGGCCCACGCGCGCTTCCTCGCCCTCGTGGCGGATGCCGTCGAGGGGGTGCGGGGCGGCTGAGAGGGTTTCTCCTCGGCAAGTTTCCCAAGGAAATTCTGCAAAAACTATTTGGCAAAGTGCCGGCGCGCCCTAGGCTGCCGCCATGGACAGCGACCCGGCACACCGCGTGCTCGACCCCGCCCGTGACGCGGCGGCACTGAAGGCGCTCACGCACCCCCTGCGTCTGAAGCTGCTCGGCCTGCTGCGGCTGCACGGTCCCGCCACCGCGAGCGAGCTGGCGGTCAGCACGGGGGAGTCGTCCGCCTCGACCAGCTACCACCTGCGGGTGCTCGCCAAATACGCCTTCGTGGCCGAGGCGGAGCACCGCGACGACCGCGAGCGGCGCTGGAAATCGGTCCACTCCGTCACCTCTGCGAGCAACGCCGCCATGCTGGCCACACCGGCGGGCCGGGCCATGCTGGTGCTGGGCAGGCGCCGCCAGGTCGAGCACCTGCAGCAGACGATGGAACAGCACGAGGCGGACATCGACGCGGGCCGTCTCGGCGAGGAGTGGCACGACCCGTCGGGGATCGACGACCTGATGCCGCGGCTCACCCCGGAGTCCCTCCGGGAACTCCGCGACACCATCGCGGCCAAGCTGGCCGAGCTGACCGCGCGTGACGAGCAGGACCCCCGGGCCCGGCAGGTCGTGCTGCTCACCGCGGGGCTCCCGCTCGCCACGGGCCTCCCCTCCACCCCCGCCGCCGACGCGGCCCCCAGCGCAGGGGACGGCGCGTGACCCCGGCGCCCGAGGACGGCAGAGACCTGGCCACCGCTCCCCGGCAGGGCGGGGACACGCGTACCGACGGCCTGGACGAACGCACCGCACGCCGCAGATTCGTCGCGGTGTCCTTCCTCTTCTGGCTGCCGGCCGGCCTCACCCTGGCCCCCCTGGTGCTGCTCCTCACCGAACGCGGCCTGGCCCTCGCGGCCGTCGCCGGAGCCTTCGCCGCCCACTCCCTGACAGCCGCCGCCCTGGAACTGCCCACCGGCGGCCTCTCCGACGTCATCGGCCGCCGCGCCGTCCTGGCCTGGGCCGGTGTGCTCAACGCCTGCGCCCTCCTGCTCGTGGGCCTCGGCTCGGCCTTCTGGGTGCTCGCCCTGGGGACGGCCCTCATGGGAGCCGGCCGCGCCCTGTCCAGCGGGCCTGCCGAGGCCTGGTACGTCGACACCGTGCGCGCCCGCTCGGGACCCGACGCCGACCTCCGCACGGGACTGGCGCGCGGCAGCGCCGCGTCCTCCGGCGCGATCGCGCTCGGCACGCTCCTGGGCGGCGGGCTGCCCTGGCTGCTCGGCCTCGGCCCGGACCCGGGGGACTGGCTGCGGAGGGCCACCTCCGGCCTCGTCGTGCCGCTCTCCGTACCCGTGCTCCTGGGCGCAGCCGTCCAGATCGTCTTCATCCTCCACGTCCTGCGCGCCCTGACGGAGCCGCCCAGGCCCGCAGCCACCCCGCGCGGAGTGCTGCGAAGCGTTCCCGGTACCGTCGTCGCGGGTCTGCGGCTCGGCGCGGGAGACGCCTTGATCCGCCGCGTACTGATGACGACCGGCGCAGTGGGAACGGCCCTCGCGGTCCTCGAACTGCTCACCCCCGGACGAGCCGCGGCACTGACGGGGACGGCGGAGTCCGGCGCCGTGCTCTTCGCCGGTCTCGCCGCCGCCGGGTTCGTCTGTTCGGCCCTCGGCAGCCATCTGGCACCCCTCGTCGCCCGGCTGGCGGGCGGCGGCGAGCGCGCCGTTCTGGCGAGCCTCGGCGTGAGCGCCGCCGGTCTGCTGACGCTCGGCGCCACCGTGTCCTCCACCGGTCCGCAGACGACGGCCGCGGCAGCCGCCGGATACGGGCTGGTCTACCTGGGCCTCGGTTCCGCCGGTCCCAGTGAGAACGACCTGCTGCACCGCCGCGTCGACGACTCCGGCAGGGCCACCGCCCTGTCCGTGCAGTCGCTCGCCCAGCAACTGGTGGGCGCGACGGCAGGCGTGGTCGTCGGCCTGCTGCCCGCCGGTCCGCTGCCCTGGCTGCTCGGCGCCCTCGCGCTGCTGACCGGAGCGCTGCTCTGGATCAGGCGCACGGCCACCGTCCCCGTACCCGGGACGACCGGGGCCTGATGCGCTGCTCCGTACGGACGCCCCCGATCGCGCCCGCCCCCGCCGTTCGGGAGGCTGGAGCGGAGCAGCGGGACGCGAGTTCCCCGTACCCCCAGGAGCAGGCATGCAGCAGGACAAGCATCCGTCGTACCGCCCGGTGGTCTTCCGCGACCGTTCCGCCGGGTACGCCTTTCTGACCCGGTCCACGGCGTCGAGCGAGCAGACCATCGAGTGGGACGACGGCAACAGCTACCCGGTCATCGATGTGGAGATCTCGGCCGAGAGCCACCCGTTCTTCACCGGCAAGGCGCGTGTGGTCGACACCGAGGGCCAGGTCGCCAAGTTCGAACGGCGGTACGGGGACGAAGGGCGTGAGGGCGCCTCCTGAACCCCGTGGACGTCGGGTGCCGGCTGAGCTGAACCTCGGGGCCGCCCGGGACCGCCGGGCGCCGGCTGAGCTGAACCCCGGGACCGCCGGGCGCCGGCTGAACCTCGGGTCGCCCTGGTCTTCGGGCATCGGCTCGGCTGAACCCCGGGTCGCCGTGGCCGCCGGGCACCGGGCAGAATCGGCGGCCGTGTGCCCCGCCCCGGGCGTGCTCCCACCGGTCCCTCCCGCCCGCGCTTCCCAGGAGACCCGCCCCCGTGCCCGACAGCCCCGCCCTCCTGGTCATCGGTGAATGCGTCGCCGACATCGTCCGCCTGCCCGGTGAGCCGGACCGGACCCACCCAGGCGGCAGCCCCGCCAACGTCGCCTACGGGCTGGCCAGGCTCGGCCGTGACACCACCCTGATCACCCAGCTCGGCCCGGACGCGAACGGCCGCCTGATCGCGGACCATCTCGCCTCCGCCGGGGTGCGGGTGCTGACGGACGGCAGCGCGGCGCCCACCCCCGCTGCCACCGTCGACCTCGACGACGAGGGCCGGGCCACCTACGGTTTCGAGATCACCTGGACGCTCGGCCCGGTGCAACTGCCGGGCGAACCTCCCCTGCACGTCCACACGGGCTCCCTTGCCACCGGACTCGAACCGGGAGCCGCCACGGTCCTCGACCTGGTCGAGGCACTCCGGGCCACGACGACTGTGAGCTACGACCCCAATGTGCGGCCCGGACTGATGGGGGACCACGCCACAGCCGTCCGCCGCGCCGAGCACTGCGTCGCGCTGAGCGACATCGTCAAGGCGAGCGACGAGGACCTGCGCCGGCTCTACCCGCAGGACGCCCCGAAGCAGGCAGCCGAGCGGTGGCTGCGCTCCGGGCCGGCCCTCGTCCTGGTCACGAGGGGAGCGGAGGGAGTCACGGCGTACCTGCCCGGTGCGGTCGTGAACCTCGGCGCGCCGCCGGTCCGGGTCGCCGACACCGTGGGCGCGGGCGACGCCTTCATGTCGGGCGCGCTGCACGCCCTGGCGGCGCACCGGCTGCTCGGCGCGGGCGGGCGCGCGCGGCTGCGCTCCATGGACGCGGCCACCCTCACCGACGTGCTGCGCCACGGGATCGCCTCCGCCGCCGTGACCGTCCGGCGGGCCGGTGCCCTCCCCCCGGACGAGGAGGAGCTGGCAGATGCCCTGACCAGCGCGCCCTTCCCCGGACCATCAGAGTGACAGGGTGTCCTCGCCCCCGCCCCCGTCGTTCAGTTCGTATGACCGTGACCCTCACCGACACCGCCCCACCGTCCACCACCGAACTGCTGACCGGCGTCCTCCTCGGTCCGGAACACCGTCGCGAGCACGGCTTCTGGCAGCGGCTGATCAGCACAGAACCGTTCCGCCGCCGCCCCGGTGGAACGCCCGAAGAGCGACTGGAACTCGCCTACGACCGGTTGCGGGTCCTCAACCTCTCCCTCGACAGCGGTGCACGCCTCGCCGCCGACCCGCGTGCCCTGGCCGCGCTGCACGCCTGGCTCGGCCCGGTCGACCCGGCGCTGACCACCGTGGCGGGCATCCACTACAACCTCTTCCTCGGCAGCCTCCTCGACCACGACCGAGCCGGCCGTCGTGACCTGTCGGACTATCTGTCCATGCGGCGCATCGGCACGTTCCTCTGCACGGAAGTGGCTCACGGCAACAACGCCGCCGCCATGGAGACCACCGCGACGTACGACCGTGAGCGGGACGGCTTCGTCCTGCACACCCCGAACGCCGGCGCGCAGAAGTTCATGCCCAACACCAGCCCGGCGGGCGGAGCCAAGTCCGGCCTGGTCGCCGCGCGCCTGGTGGCCGACGGCTCGGACCACGGGGTGCGCCTCTTCCTCGTACACCTCACCGACGCGGAGCGCGCGCTGCCCGGCATCCGGGTGCGGCGGCTGCCGGCCCGGATGGGCAGCCCCGTGGACCACTGCCTGACCTCCTTCGACCAGTTGTTCGTGGCGAGGGACGCACTGCTCGAGCCCGACGAACCCGACGGGCCTCCAAGCGAGTTCCGGACCGGGCCGGGGGACAGGCGGCGGCGCTTCCTGACCTCGATCGGACGGGTCACCCACGGCCGGGTCTCGATGAGTGCCTGCGCGGCGGGCTCGGCCCGCGCGACCCTGGCGGTGGCCGTACGGTACGGCGGCCACCGGATGATCTCCGGCTCCCGGCGCACGCCCCCCGTACCGGTCAACGCCCACCGGACCCACCACGGACCGCTCGCCTCCGCGATGGCCACGGTCTTCGCCATGAGCCTGCTGCACCGCAGGGCCCAGGAGCGTTGGGAGAGCTGTACGGAAGGGGAAGGCCGCACCGAGGCGGGGAGGCTCGTCGACGTCGCCAAGGCCTGGATCACCTGGCGGGCCCGCGAGGTGATCGTCGAGAGTCGCGAACGCTGCGGCGCGCAGGCCCTGCTGGAGAACAACGGCATGACCGAACTCGTCACGGGTGTGGAGGGCGCCATCACGGCGGAGGGGGACAACATCGCCCTCTACGCCAAGGCCGCGGCCGACCTGCTCCTCGCGGACCCGCCCGCCCGCGCGGACGCCGCCCCCGGCACGGAGCCCGGCGACCTCTCCGACCCGCGCTTCCTGGTCCGGCTCCTCGCCGCGATCGAGGACATCTGGTTCACCCGCGCCAGAGCACGCGCGCTGCGGGTGCCCGGCACCGAGGTCCTCGCGCAGTGGAACGCGGCGTCCGGGCCCGCCCTGCGCGGCGTCGAGGCCTACGCGTACCGCCATGCCGCGCAGGCCTACGCCGAGGCTCGCGCCGCCCTGCCCGAAGGTGCGGCCAGGGAACGGCTCGGCGAGCTGGAGCGGCTGTTCGCCACCCAGTGGGTGGCCCGCAACAGCGGCGACCTGCTGGCCGCGGGCCTGCTGAGGAGCGATCAGGCCGAGGCCCTGGCCGAGATCACCGAGGAACTGATCGCCGCCGTCGCCGAACACGCCCCCCAGCTGGCCGACTCCTTCGCGCTGCCCGCCGAACTGCTGGCCGACTGGCCGATCGCCGGACCCGGCTACGCCGACGCCTACGACGATCCCCGCGGGCCGTGGAACACCGCCTGGACGGGCGCCCGATGACGGGCTCGCACCCCCGTGGGGGGCGGTCCCGGGTGGCGGAGGGTCTGGAGATCCTGGGACTGCGCGTCGTCCTGCTCGCGTACTGGGGCACGGTGTCCGCTCTCTCCGTCCTCACCCCGGGGAACGTGCCCTCGCCAGACAGAGGCGAATCGGTTCGCCCCAAGGGCTGACCGCCTCGCGGCCGCCGGTACGGAGGGGGGTCGGAGGGCGACGGCCCCTCCGCCGTACCGGCCACGGCCCCGCCGGTGGCCGCCGCGCCACGTGATAGCTTGCAGACGCCAGTCACACTCCACGTGGAGTCAGGGAATCCGGTGAGAATCCGGAGCTGACGCGCAGCGGTGAGGGGGACGGGCGGGGCCACGGCCACTGGGACACCCTCGGGTGCCCCGGGAAGGCGCCCCGTCCGGACGAACCCGAGTCCGAAGACCTGCTGGCACACCGCTTCCGTACCGGGAGCGGAACTCCGTACGGGCTCCGCGCATGAGCCCAGAGACGCCGAGGGACTCCGTGCCGCCCACAGCCAGCACCGTACGCCGAACAGCCCTGCTCCTGACGGGACTCGTCCTGCTGACCGCCTGCGGCGGCGGCAGCGGCCCCACCGAAGCCGCACCGGACGGGAGGGGCGCCGGCTATCCGGTGACGATGAAGAACTGCGGACGCACCGTCACCGTCGACGCCGCTCCCCGCCACGCGGTCTCCCTCGACCAGGGGTCGACCGAGATCCTGCTCTCCCTCGGGCTCGCCGACCGGATCGCTGGCACCTCGACCTGGACCGACCCCGTGATGAAGGGGCTCGAGAAGGCCGAGGCGAAGATCCCCCGCATCGCGGAGAACCGCCCCTCGTCGGAGAAGGTCCTCGCCCAGGAGCCCGACTTCGTGAGCGCCTCGTTCGAATCGACCCTGGGCAAGGGAGGCGTGGCACCCCGCGAGCAGTTCGAGGACCTCGGAGTACCGACCTACGTCTCGCCCGCCGACTGCGCGGCCAAGGACAACAGCGGCAGCGGCGACGGCTCCCGCACGAAGCCCCTCACCATGGACAGCGTCTACACCGAAGTGCGAGAACTGGCGCGGGTGTTCGGCGTACCCGAGCGAGGTGACGCCCTCGTGGCCGACCTCGAGGCCCGTATCACCGAGGCGACGGACGGCATCGACGCCTCCGGCACCTCGCTGCTCTACTGGTTCGCCAACTCCGAGGCCCCCTACCTGGCGGGCTGCTGCGGCGCGCCAGGCGTCATCACGCGTGAACTGGGCGCGGAGAACGCCTTCGACGACACCCACGAGGAGTGGCCCCAGATCAACTGGGAGACCGTCGCCGACCGCAACCCCGACGTCCTGGTCATCGGTGACCTGACCCGGAAGTCGCAGACGGCGGAGAGCGCGGCGAAGAAGATCGCCTTCCTGGAGTCCAACCCCGCGACGAAGAACATGGACGCCGTCCGGCACAAGCGATACGTCCTGCTCAGCGGGCAGGCCATGAATCCCTCCATCCGGACCGTGGAGGGCGTGGAGCGCGTCGCGGCCGGGCTGCGCTCCTTCGGGCTCGCGGGGTGACCGGCACCGCGCAGGCCCCGGAGGTACGCGTCGATCAGGCGTCCGTGGCGGGCAGGGTCGCCGGTGCCCGCGTCCTGCGGCAGGGCTTCCTCTGGGCCGCGGGGGTGGCCCTCCTGTTCCTCTCCGTCGCGGTCGCCGTCACGATCGGCCCCGCCCGCATCTCCGTCCCTGACGTCTGGTCGGCGGTCGGCTCGCACCTCGGCCTCACCGACGCGCGGCTGACACCGATCCGCGACGGCATCATCTGGAACCTGCGCATGCCCCGCACGCTGCTCGCCGCGGTGTGCGGGGCCGGACTGGCGGTCTGCGGCACGGTCATGCAGTCGCTGCTGCGCAACCCGCTCGCCGATCCGTTCGTCCTCGGCGTCTCCTCCGGGGCGTCCACCGGCGCGGTCGTGGTCGTCGTGCTGGGTGTCGGTGGGGGAGCGGTGTCGGTCTCGGCCGGGGCCTTCGCCGGGGCGCTGTGCTCCTTCGCCCTCGTCCTGCTGCTCAGTCACACCCTCGGTGGCTCCACCGACCGCGTCGTCCTCTCCGGAGTCGCGGCCATGCAGCTCTTCTCCGCGCTCACCTCCTTCGTCGTGATGACCGCGGCCGACGCCGAGCAGACCCGGGGCGTGCTGTTCTGGCTGCTCGGCTCCCTGAGCGGGGTCGGCTGGGGAGACGTGTGGATGTGCTCGGCCGTCCTGGCCGTGACGCTGTCGATCTGCCTGGGCCACGCCCGAACCCTCGACGCCTTCGCCTTCGGCCAGGAAGCGGCGGCGTCCCTCGGGGTGCACGTGGCCCGCACCCGGATCGTGCTGCTCTGCACGACCGCGCTGCTGACGGCCGCCCTGGTCAGCTCGGCCGGTGCCATCGGGTTCGTCGGTCTCGTCCTGCCGCACGCCGCCCGGGCACTGGCCGGTTCGGGGCACCGGCGGCTGCTGCCGCTGACCGCCCTCGCCGGAGCCGTGTTCCTGGTCTGGGTCGACACCCTGGCCAGGACCGTCCTCGACCCGCAGGAGGTGCCGGTGGGTGTGGTCACCTCGCTCATCGGGGTGCCCGCCTTCGTGCTGGTCCTCCATCGCACCCGGAGGAGCGCATGAAGCGGTGGGATCGCAGGGGAGCGACGGGGCGCCTGGCCCGGCACGAGCATCCGAGCGGGCCGGAACAGCTGGACCGGCGGGAGCGCCCGGCCCCGCAGCCACCCGTCGCGGCCGCATCCGACGAGGGCCTGCGGGCGTCCCGGGTCGGGCGGCAGGCCGGCGGACGGATCCTCCTGGACGGGGTGAGCCTCGCCCCGCCGCCCGGGTCCACGGTCGGGCTCCTCGGCCCGAACGGCTCCGGCAAGACGACGCTGCTCAGGGTGATGGCGGGCGTCCTCGCCCCCGGCCACGGCGTCGTCACCCTCGACGGCCGCACCCTCGCCGAGACCGGCCGCAGGGGTGTCGCCCGCCGGGTGGCGGTCGTCGACCAGCACGCCGTGACCCAGGTCGAGTTGAACGTGGCGGACGTCGTACGTCTCGGCCGCATCCCGCACCGCCGCGCCTGGGCCGCAGCGGGCCCCGAGGACGAGGACGCCGTACGCGAGGCACTGGTGCGCACCGGACTCGCCGACCGGGCCGGGCAGTCGTGGCACACCCTGTCCGGCGGCGAGCGGCAGCGCGTGCAGATCGCCCGGGCCCTGGCGCAGCAGCCCCGTGAACTCCTGCTGGACGAGCCGACGAACCACCTGGACATCCAGCACCAGCTGGAACTGCTCTCCCTGGTGGCCGCGCTGCCCGTCACCGCGGTGATCGCGCTGCACGACCTCAACCTGGCCGCGATGTTCTGCGACCGGGTCACGGTGATGAAGGACGGCCGGGTGGTGGCCGGCGGGACGCCCTCGGAAGTGATCACCGAGGAACTCATCGCCGATGTCTACCGTGTACGCGCGGTGGTGACACCGGAAGGACCGGAGGGAAGGCCCTCGGTGCGGTTCCTCCCGGGGGAGGCTGCACCCGGCCGGTTCTGATCTTCCCGGGCTCTCCCGGGTGCAGCCTTCCCCGGGAGGGCCGCAGGGGAGAGAGGAACGCCCGGGAAGGGCGCACGAGAGGGCGGGCCCGTGACCGACCGGGACCGCCCCTCGCTGCTGTCGCGCGGCCTGTCGCCGCTGGGTGAGGGGTCAGCGGCGGCGTCCCTGGCCGAACTCGCCGCCCATGTCCTTGCCGCTGCCCATGTCCTTGCCGTCCGCGTAGTCGATCTTCTCCTTGCGGAGCTCGGCGGAGACTTCCTTCTGCTCGGTGACCTTGCTGGTTTCGAGACGGACCCGCTCCACCGGGACCGCCTCCTTGCGGACGGTGGCGCGTTCGGCGTGCAGAGTGACCTCGACGTCCTGTTCGCCGAGTTCGCTCGTGCCCTTCACACCCGTGGCCCGTTCGCCCGGCTGCAGAGGTTCGCGCACCACGCGTACCTCCTCGTGGGACACGGGCACCGTCCGCGTGACGTTCTCGGTCACGACGTACTTGTGCAGGCGCGCGCGTCCGCTCTCGTACTCCTCCGTACCGACCTGGAGCTGCTCCTCGGACCGGATCATCTCCTCGTGGCCTCCGGCTCCCGCGGCGGACCGCTCGGCTCCGGCTCCGGCGAGCGGGCGGGACGTGGAAGAGGTGTCCATGTCGCGGTGCCTGCCCGTGCCGGCACCGGTGGTGCCCATGCCGGCGGTCGTGCCCGAGCCCTTCGCCTGGCCCGTGGAGGTGGTGCGAGCGGTACCCGCGGCACCGGCAGCGCCGGCGGCCCCGGCTGCTCCCATGGCTCCCGTTCCGGTCCCGGACGTGGTGCGCGCGTCGCCGCCCGCTCCGCCGCGACCGGTGGCCTTCCTGGTCATCCCGTAGTGCCGGTAGAGCTCCTCCTCCTCGGACACGGAGAGGTGCGCGTCGGCGTCCACCCGAGGGGCTTCCTTGACGCGGTCCTTCGGATGCGAGACGTGCAGGTCGGAGCCCACGCGACGGGCTCCGGCAAGCGGTACGAAGCTCTCCTTCATGCCGAACATGCCGGTCTTGACCGTGATCCAGTCGGGCCTGCCGGTGTCGTCGTCGACGTACACCCGGCCCACCGTGCCGACCTTCTCGCCGTCACTGTCGTAGACGGTCAGACCGTCGAGTTCTCCGGAATCCGTGAAACCGTCAGCGGCTCCCATGGCCGATTCCTCCTCGCCCGGGCGCGTCCTGTGGGTGGGTCCACCTGGGGTGGCGCGTCCGGATTCCATCGCGCCTCACCCGGATGGTCGGTGCAACTTCCCGGCCGGGGCGGCGAGCGGCCCAGGGGACCGGGGAGGGGCGGTGGCCCCGGTCCACGCGGCTGACGGCCCGCTGTGCGCGTTACGCCATTCGGGTGAGCACCCTGCCGGGTGCGCCGGAGGTGCGGCCTCGGGCCGCCCGTATGATCGACGCGCCCTTGCCGACCGCCGGCGGGCTCGTCGCCAGGGAGTACGCCATCGCATCCACAGGCATCCGCCTGCCCGCGCAGCGAGGCGAACTCCTGGCCCGGCAGGAGGACGGTCTCGGGCTGCACCACCTGGTCTGGCGGCTGGGGCCCGGCTGGCGGGTGTGCAGCAGTGCCGTGCTGGGCGGCGGGATCGGCCCGCGCGCCTGGATCCTCAACGCCCAGGTACCGGGCGGATACCCCCGGCTCGACCCCGGGCGCCACCTCGCGGAGATCGCCGCCTCGGAGGCGCTCGAGGGTCCGGGAGCCGGCCTGATGACGGCCGCCGACGTCACCGCGTACGCCGTCGCGGACGACGGTGGTGCGACCGCGACCGTCACCAGCGGCCTCGGCGTACGGGGCTGGGCCGCCGTGCCCGCCGAAGGTGCCGGAGGCCCTCTGCCTCCCGGCACCGTCAACATCGTGGTGGTCCTCCCGGTCGCCCTCTCCGACGCCGCGCTGGTCAATGCGGTGGCGACCGCGACCGAGGCCAAGGTGCAGGCCCTGGTGGAGGCCGGACTGGACTGCTCCGGGACCCCGACGGACGCCGTGTGCGTCGCCGCGCCCGACCCGGGGGACGGGCCCGGTGAACCGTTCGCGGGCCCGCGCTCGCGATGGGGCGCGCGACTCGCCAGGGCCGTGCACGCCGCTGTCCTGGAGGGTGCGCTGCGGCAGTCTTGAGACCCACCGGTCCGAGACCGCCCCGCACCGACGAAGGGAACCACTCATGACCACCGCATCCTCCGCGGACGCCGCGCCCGGCACGCCGACCGTCGCGGTCCTCGGTACCGGGATCATGGGATCCGGTATGGCCCGCAGCCTGCTCAGGGCGCAACTCCCGGTCCGCGCCTGGAACCGTACGCGGGCCAAGGCGGAGCCTCTGGCGGCCCATGGCGCCACCGTGACGGACACCGCCGAGGAGGCGGTGCGGGGAGCCGACGTGGTCCTCACCGCGCTGAACGACGGCCGCTCCGTGGCCGAGACGCTCACCGCAGCGACCCCTGGTCTGCGCCCGGGGCAGGTCTGGCTGCAGAGCAGCACCGTCGGACTGGACGCCACGACCGACCTGGTCCACCGGGCCGCGGGGATGGGGCTCGTCTACCTCGACGCCCCGGTCTCCGGGACGAAGCAGCCGGCGGAGCAGGGCACGCTCACCGTGTTCGTCTCCGGCCCGTCGAGCGGTCGCACCGCGGCGCTCCCCGTCCTGGACGCGATCGGCAGGCGCACCGTGTGGGTGGGGGAGGAACCCGGAGCCGCCACCAGGCTCAAGCTCGTCGCCAACACCTGGGTGATCAACATGGTCAACGGCGTGGCGGAGTGCCTCAACCTCGCCGAAGGGCTCGGCCTCGACCCGCAGCTGTTCCTGGACTCGATGAAGGGCGGCCCACTGGACACGCCGTATCTCCACGGCAAGTCCACGGCCGTGCTCTCCGGCGACCTGAGCCCCAGTTTCGCGCTCTCCACCGCCCTCAAGGACGCGAGGCTCATCCTCGACGCCGCCGAGTCGGCCGGTGTGCGGCTCGACCTGGTCGCCGCCTCCGCCGAGCGGTTCACCCGGGCGGAGGCGGCCGGCCACGGAGACCAGGACATGATCGCCACGTACTACGCCGGCCGACCCCGGTAGCCGCTCAGATCACGTTCACCGGGTGCCGCACCACCGCGTCGAAGAGATAGCCCTGCGTGTTGTGGGCCGTCGTCGGGGGCTGCGTGCGGCCCGACCGGTCCGTCGCCCGCGCGAGCAGCACGGCAGGACCCGTCTCCGCTGGTACCCAGTCCGCCGTCCAGCGGACCCAGCTCCCGGCCCTGGGCTCGTCCCGCAGCCGGGCGGTGCGCCAGGTGCTGCCGCCGTCGGTGCTGACCTCGACCCGGCGGACCGGCGCGCCGCCCGACCAGGACCGGCCGGTGAGCAGATGCCTGCGGTGGGCGGCGAAGGTGGCACCCGTGGCCAGCTCGAACGCGCTCTTGAGCGTCTGACGGCTGAGCGGCTCACTGCCCTCGGGCGGGTAGCCGGGCCCGAACAGCCGGTACAGGCCGGTGTTCCACGGGCTCAGCAGAGGCTCCGCGCTCACCTCGATGTCACCCACCCACTTGATGTTGGCGATGCCCACCCAGGACGGCACGATCAGCCGGACCGGGGCGCCGTGGTCGGCGGGCAGGGGCTCACCGTTCATCTCGTAGGCGAGGAGCACGTCGTCGAGCGCCTTCGCCACCGGGAGCGGCCTGCGGACCCGGCCCAGGTTCGTGCCGTCGCTGATCACCTCGGCGTCCAGGCCGCGCGGCAGCACGTCGACCGCGTGCTCGCCGATGCCCGCCCGGCGCAGCACATCCGCCAGCCGGACCCCGCGCCAGCGTGCGGTCCCGATGGCACCGAGGGTCCACGCCGTTCCGCTGACCGTCTGGTTCTGCTGCGTGCTGAAGAAGCTCCGGCCGTTGCCCGCGCACTCGACGAAGGCCGTCCTGGTGACGGACGGCAGGCCGCGGAGCGTCTCGTAGGTGAAGTCGACCGGGGCGCCCTTCAGTCCGCTGCCCCAGACGGTCAGCTTCCAGGCGGCCGGATCGATGACCGGGGTCGCGGTGTGGTTGCGGACGAAGAATCGGTCGGCCGGAGTGAGCAGCCCGGTGTCCCGCAGGGCCGCGAAGTTCGTCTCCGCGTTGGTGCCGCGGACGGTGAACAGCTCAGGGGGCAACGGCTTCACCACCCCTGCCAGGGACTGCGCCGGGTGCGCGGGGGAGGCGACGGCAGGAATCAGCGGTGCGGCGACCGAGGCCGCAGCGACCAGCTTCAGCAGGTCACGCCGGTCGATCCCGGCCGACCTCGCCCGGCCGCGGGACCATTGCCCCAGTCGCGTCCGGTCGTACGCGGCTTCGGACGGCGGTACGGACGTCATGAGCGCTCCAGGGGAGGGGGGCCGGGGGAAGCGCCCCGCGACCGGGGAGGTCGTCGTCCGCCCCGCGCGGGCCCGCGACGGCGGCCGGGCGGATTCCCCTGGCGCGGGCCCCCGGCGGTCGGCGGCCGCTGGTCAGTGACCGTAGAGGGCTTCCGCGCCCGTACGGAAGCGGCGGGCGCACGTGGCCACGAAGCTGCAACGCCGCCGCAACACTGGGCGTGGCACCGGCCCCGCTGTCCCGGGGCCGGTGCCACGCCCAGTGTTGCGGCGGACGCGCCCGGCTCAGTCCTGTGTGAGCATTCCGCAGCGCAGCTTGCGCAGGATGCGGCTGAGCAGCCGTGAGACGTGCATCTGCGAGATGCCCAGTTCCTCGCCGATCTGAGCCTGGGTCATCTCATGGCCGAACCGCATGTCGATGATGCGGCGCTCCCGTGCGTCGAGCTCTCCCAGCAGCGGGGCGAGCGTGTGGAGGTTCTCCACCGACTCCATCGCGGGATCCGGCTCGCCCAGCACGTCCGCATAGGACCGCCCGCCGATCGTGCGGCCCGCGGGCTCCGCCGTGTCGGCCGGCATGTCCAGCGAGCCGGCGGTGTATCCGTTGGCCGCGATGATGCCCTCGGTGACCTCTTCCTCGTCCAGGCCGAGGTGCCCGGCGAGTTCCTGCACGGTCGGGTCCCGGTCGAGCCCCGCCGCGAGCGTCTCCTTCGCCTTCGCGAGATCCACCCGCAACTCCTGAAGCCTGCGCGGCACGTGAACCGACCAGGTGGTGTCCCGGAAGAACCGCTTGATCTCGCCGACGATGTACGGCACCGCGAACGACGTGAACTCGACCTCGCGCGAGAGGTCGAAACGGTCGATGGCCTTGATCAGGCCGATGGTGCCCACCTGGACGATGTCCTCCATGTCGCCGCTGCCACGGTTGCGGAAGCGGCCGGCGGCGAACCGCACGAGGGAGAGGTTCATCTCGATGAGGGTGTTCCGGGCGTACTGGTACTCGTGCGTGCCCTCGTCCAGGGTCTGCAGACGGTCGAAGAAGAGCTTCGACAGCCTGCGCGCGTTTTGCGGGGCGACCTGCCCGGCGTCCTCGATCCAGGGAAGCCCGTCCGAGACGCCTGCCTGTTCCGCAGCCGTGGTCCGTGCGGTGTACGCCGTCATCACGTCACGCTCCTCAGGTCGTGGGCGCCGAGGTGTAGGCGCCTGCCCGATGGGCGGCAACTCATGCACGCAGAGGTTGTTTTGAGCCAGAACCCTCGCGTCATCGGCCGGAAAACGACGGACCGCCCCGAAGGCCCGGGACAGCGAGGTGCTCGTGTGCGTGGAAGCGCACAGGACCGCCCCACCGGTACGGGGGAGCCCGGTGGGGCGGCCGTATCCAGAGTGCCACAGCCGGAGGCCTGTTGGGGCGGTATCGGGGTCAGCGCCCGCACGATTCGCCGAACCCGTCCCGGCGCCCCGCTCCGCGTGCTCGGGATCCGCGGTGTCCGAGGCCGGGCGAGCGCTCCTGTTGCACGTTCGTGAACAGAGGGCCGCCCGGGAATAGGTACGGGTCGCGGGTGGCTTTCACCCCTGTCGCCGGCCGTCGATGTCAACCGGAGTGAGAGAGCCCATGCCCGAGGCCACACCGCTGCCCGCACCCCTGCCCGCACACGGGCCGGAGAGTGAGCAGGCCCATCCGCTGGACAACCCCTCCCGGTCGTCGCTGACCGGCCCCCACGCCCACTTCGCCGAGCGGCGCGGCCGCGTCCTGCGCTATCCGCCCGACGTCACCCCCTGGCTCGCTCTGCCGGACGAGACCGACGCCCAGGACTGGGCCGATGCCGCGGCGCTCGCGGGCCCGGGTGCCTCCGTCGCCATCACCGCCTTCCACGAGCCGCCGCCGGCCGACTGGGAGATCGTCTTCCACGCGGAGGGCGTGCAGATGGTGGACGACACGGTGGACGCGGTTCCCGACCCGGAGGCCCAGCTCCTCGGACCCGCCGACGTGCCGGAGATGCTGGACCTGGTCGAGCGCACCCGGCCCGGCCCCTTCCTGCCCCGCACGGTCGAACTGGGCACCTATCTCGGCATCCGGCGTTCCGGCGTCCTGGTCGCGATGGCGGGGGAGCGGCTGCACCCGACCGGGTGGACCGAGATCAGCGGAGTCTGCACCGACGACTCCGTACGGGGCCAGGGGCTCGCAACCCGCCTCATCCGGGCCGTCGCCCACGGCATCAAGGAGCGGGGCGAGACCCCCTTCCTGCACGCGGCGGCCTCCAACACGGGCGCCGTACGGCTCTACGAATCGCTCGGCTTCGGCCTGCGCCGCAGGACCGCCTTCCTCGGCGCCGTCGTCCCGGCGGGCCCCGGGGCGAGCCGGGACGCCAGGACCCCGGACCGGGGGGCGGGTAGCTTGGAACAGGTGGGGCGGTAGCGACGGACATGTGGGAGGCGCGGCGTGGTCATGGGGCTCCGGCGCCCGTCGGCGGCGCGCAGGGTGTCGCTGCCCGGGCCGGATCCAGGTGAGACGTCCGCGGGCGTGGCCCGGATCGGGAACTGGGCACTCGCCCTCTGGCTCCTCCTGCTGACCGTCGCGGTCGTCCTGCTCGACGCGCTCACCGGCAACGACCTGCCCCTCATCCCGCTGATGGTCGTGCTGCCCGCGCTGGCCTCGGTCTTCTGCACGGTCCGCCAGACCACCGCGGTGGCGGTCTGGGTCATGTTGATCGTCGTCGGCTCCCGTATCGCCTCGACCGGGGAGTTCTGGGACGTGGCCTTCATCCTCGGCTTCACGGCCATCGCCAGCGCGCTGGGGGTCGTGGCGTGCGCCGCGCGCATCAGGCACGCGACCGAGGTGGCCAGGCTGCGCTCGGCCGCCGTGGCGCTCCAGCGGCAGATCCTGCGCCCGCTCCCGATCGTCACGCGGCAGGTCTGTGCCCACGGCCTCTACGCGCCGATCGAGGAGGACCGCTTCGTCGGCGGCGACATCTACGAGGTGGTCCAGTCGCCCCACGGGACCCGGGTGATCATCGGGGACGTGCAGGGCAAGGGACTGCCCGCCATCGGCGCGGGCTTCGCCGCCCTGGGGGCGTTCCGGGAGGCCGCAGTGCGGGAGCGTGAACTCTGCGCGGTGGCCGACGCCGTCGAGGACGCGGTCGTCCGGCACAACGCTTTCTCCGCCGAGACCGGCGAGACCGAGCGCTTCGTCACCGCCCTGGTCCTGGGTTTCGACGGAGGGGACGGGGTCCAGGTCGTCAACTGCGGCCATCTCCCGCCCCGGCTGCTGCACGACGGGCAGGCATCGGCGGTCACCCTGCACGAGACGTCCGTACCCCTCGGGATGGCGGAGCTGAGCGGTGAGGCCCGCGTCGCGGAGCGGATCGCGTTCCCGGACGGCGCCGCCCTGATGGTCTACACCGACGGGGTGACCGAGGCACGTGACGCGACCGGTGCCTTCTACCCCTTCGACGAGCGGCTCGGCACCTGGTCGGGCCGCGAGCCGCCCCTGATCCTGGACGCGCTCCTGGCGGATCTGGAGGACTTCTCCGGCGGGGTGCGGCGCGACGACGTCGCCGTCCTCGTGCTCAGCAGGCCGCAGGAGAGCGGCAGCCCCTCGCCGCTTCGGGGGCTTCCGGAGCCGGAGACTCCCACGAAGTGAGGCCCGCACCGCTCTTGACGCCTCCGTGCCTCCGGGACCCTTGTCGGAGCGCTCCCGCGAGCCGGTGCGGGAGCGCTCCCGAACGTTTCGTCGCGACAGAGGGATGGACCCCGCACCCGGGCGGAGCGGATTCGCCCCGGCTCCGCCCGCCGTCCGGGTACCATGACTGCCATGGGTTCGTACTACTTCTTTCTCTGATCCCCGGCCAGGACGCCGCCGCGCGACGCCCGCCGTCGCCGTGTGCCCCCGTGGGGCCACGCCGTGCGCCGCAGTCCTTCCCCGCCGGCCGATGACCCCTGGCCCCGTGGCCCGCTTCCGTCCGTGACGACGACGTGCGAGCCGCCGAGGGCCCGTCACCTCAGGGAAAGCACCCATGTCCGTTCAGCCCCACCGTGCCCAGCTGTCCATGAACGACGTCTCCAAGGCGTACGGAGACCGTTCCGTCCTCGACCAGGTCTCCCTCACCGTCCGCCCCGGCGAGAAGGCGGGCGTCATCGGCGAGAACGGGTCCGGGAAGTCCACCCTGCTCCGGCTGATGGCCGGGGCGGAGGCGCCGGACAGCGGCGACGTCACCGTCGGCTTCCCCGGCGGCACCGGCTACCTCGCCCAGACCCTCACCCTCGATCCACTCGGCACCGTGCGGGACGCCGTCGACGAGGCCTTCGCCGAACTACGCTCCCTCGAACGCCAGATCCGCGCTGCGGAGGACGAACTCTCCCGCAGCGAGCCCACCGGCGCGCAACTCGCCGCGTACGGCGATCTGCTGACGGCGTACGAGGAGCGCGGGGGATACCAGGCGGACTCCAGGACCGACGCAGCGCTGCACGGTCTCGGTCTCTCGCACGTCGCCCGGGACCGCGTGCTCGCAACACTGTCCGGCGGTGAGCAGTCCCGGCTGGCGCTGGCCTGTGTGCTGGCCGCCGCGCCGGAACTCCTCCTGCTCGACGAACCCACCAACCACCTCGACGCCGCCGCCGTCGGCTGGCTGGAGGACCACCTCCGCGCCCACCGGGGCACGGTGGTCGCCGTCACGCACGACCGCACCTTCCTGGAGCGGATCGCCACGGTGATCCTGGAGGTCGACCGCGATCTGCGGAACGTCTCACGCCACGGGGACGGCTGGGAGGGCTACCGCAGGGCGAAAGCCGCGGCACGCAGCCGCTGGGCCCAGGAGCACCAGGAGTGGCTGGCGGAGCTGGCCCGCACCGAGGAACTGGTCAGCGCGGCCGGGCAGCGGCTCGCGGGGACCGGCAAGGACCCCGGGCAGGGCTTCGGCAAGCACCGCAGGTCGCACGAGGCGAAGCTGTCGGGGCAGGTCAGGGCGGCCAGGACCCGCCTGGAGGCACTGCGCCGCTCACCCGTGCCCGCTCCTCCCCGGCCGCTGCGCTTCACCGCCGAGCTCACCGGCGCGTCCGTCGGTGAGGTCCCGGCGGAGGGGGACGCCCCGGTGGCCGAGCTGGAGTCCGTCGTCGTCGGCACACGCCTCGACATCCCCGCCCTGCGTGTCCAGCCGGGGCAGCGTCTGCTGGTCACCGGGCCGAACGGAGCGGGGAAGACCACGCTCCTGCGCGTCCTCGCGGGCGACCTGGCCCCGGACACCGGGGCGGTCCGACGGCGGGGCCGCATCGGCTACCTCCCGCAGGAACTTCCCGCCCGTCCCACCCGGCGCACCCTGCTCGCCACCTTCGCGGCAGGGCGCCCTGGGCACCCCGACGAGTGGGCCGACGAACTCCTGGCCCTCGGACTGTTCCGCCCGGAGGACCTGGCCGTGCCCGTCGCCGCCCTCTCCGTCGGGCAGCAGCGCAGGCTCGTCCTGGCGAGGATGGTGACCCGCCCGGCGGATCTGCTCGTCCTCGACGAGCCGACCAACCACGTCGCGCTCGACCTGGTCGAGGAGCTGGAGGCCGCGCTCGCCCGGTACCGGGGAGCCGTCGTGGTCGTCTCGCACGACCGGGGCTTTCGCGAGCGCTTCGACGGCGAACGGCTCGACATCCGGGCCGGGCGGGCGGTGCGAGGACCCGGGGCCTACGAATCCGAGCCCGCGCGGCCCTCGCGTACGTGAGCACGAAGCCGCTCCACGAACACCCGCTGACCCGCCACCAGCCGTTCGAGGGCTTCGTCCGGTGTGCACCAGGCGAACCGGTCCATCTCCGGGAACTTCCGCAGCACACCGGACCCCTTCGGCCACTCCATGGTGAAGGTGCCCGGGACCGCCCCGGAAGGGTCGAGATCGGCCTCCACGGCCCACACGGTCACCGTCTTGCCACCCGACTGCCGTGACTCGCCGAGCGGAACCCACTCACCCTCCGGCAGGGGAAGCCCGAGTTCCTCCTCGAACTCCCGCCGGGCCGCGGCGGACGGCTCCTCGCCGGGTTCGTACTCGCCCTTGGGTACGGACCAGGCGGCCGCCTCCCGGCGGGCCCAGAACGGTCCGCCCATGTGGCCGATCAGCACCTCCGCGTCCCGGCCTCCCTCCGTGCCGGGGACGACGCGGAAGAGCAGGAGCCCGGCGCTGCGCTTGGCTGTCGACATGCCGTCAAGTGTGCGGGGCGCACGCTCGGTGGGCCACCCGCCGGGCCGACGACCGGGGGTGACCCGCCCGGCGCGCGGGGGCGATCCGACGGACGTCGAGGGCGTCGACGGGGGCCACCCGCACCGCGGGTCACTCCTTCGCCGCACGCTGTTCCTCCTGATGTCCCCGTTGTCCTCTGGTGCGTCCCCCCACTCCCGGTCATGCTGTCCGCCGACAGCGCGATTCGCGCGCAATCCGCTCCGCACCAGGAGGATTTGTGGGCCCAGGCACCTTCCGCAGCACGCTGCGTCCCCTCGTGCTGCTGGCGACCGTGTCGGCACTGGCGGCCGGAGCCGTCGTACCGGCCGCCGCCGACCCGACTCCGGACCCCCGCCCGCACACCACCGCCGAGATCCTCAGACCCGTCGCCCCGCCTGCCGCGAGCGGCCCCTCCGGTGACGCGACGTCCGTCGTGGACGGAGACGGCATCGAGACGGCTCGTACCACCCGGCCCGTCGCCCCCGGCGTCCGCCTGAGCTCGTACGACCGGCTGGAATCCGACAAGTGGCTGCGGGTCGACACCCTCTCCGTCGATCTGGACGGCAGCGACGTACGCGCCGACTACCTCTCCTCGGGCAAGGTCGCGGACCGGCACACGGTCTCCGAGCTGGCCGCAGGGCACGACGCCGGGGACGGGCGCCGCACCGTCGCGGCGATCAACGCGGACTTCTTCGACATCAACCAGACCGGGGCGCCCCAGGGCCCCGGCGTCGCGGACGGCCGCACCGTCCACTCCCCGGCCCCCGGCGTCAACCGGGCGGTCGGCATCGGGCCGGAGAACGCCGGCCGGGTCCTTGAGCTGTACTTCGAGGGCACGCTGACCCTCCCCTCGGGCGAGCACCCGCTGGCCGCGTACAACGCCGCGAACGTACCGGCGCAGGGCGTCGGCGCCTACACCTCGGCGTGGGGGAGCGCGGACCGCGCACTGACCGTTGACGCCGCGCAGCCCGTCGCCGAAGTGGCCGTCCGCGACGGCAAGGTGGCGTCCGTCTCCGGAGCGCCGGGATCGGGACCCGTGCCCGATGACACCGTGGTCCTCGTCGGACGTGAGGCCGGGGCCGCCCTGCTGGACGAGCTGGAGCCCGGCGATCCCGTCTCGCTCGAGTACCACGCGCGTACCGACGGCGGAGCCGTGCCGCGCACCGCCGTGGGCGGAAGGGAGCTCCTGGTCGTCGACGGCGTCGCGCAGAACCACGACGGCGAGGGCAACAACACCGCCGCACCCCGCACCGCGGTCGGATTCTCCAAGGACGGCCGGACCATGCAGGTCGTCACCGTCGACGGCCGCCAGGCCGACAGCGGCGGCGTCACCCTCACCGAACTCGGCGCGATGATGCGGGAGGCCGGATCGTACAGCGCGCTGAATCTCGACGGGGGAGGCTCCTCGACCCTCGTCGCCCGTGAGCCCGGCAGCGACACCCTCCAGGTCGAGAACAGCCCTTCCGACGGCAGCGAGCGGACCGTACCGAACGGCCTCGCGCTGACAGCCCCCGACGGCAGTGGCCGGCTCGCGGGGTTCTGGGTCGAGACGCGCACACCGGCCGGCGCCGCCCCGGGCGACGACCCGGTGAGCGGCGGCCACCCCGAGCGGGTCTTCCCCGGCCTGACCCGGGCCCTCACGGCAGCCGGCTACGACGAGACGTACGGTCCGGCCGGAGGTGCCCCGCGCTGGCGTGCCGTCAGCCCCGCGATCGGCAGCGTCGACCAGCACGGGACGTTCACCGGCCGCCGCAGCGGCACGACCGGCGTACGGGCCGAACGGGAGGGCGCCCACGGCGAGACCGGGCTCACCGTCATCGGCCGGCTCGCCCGGATCCAGCCCACGGCCACGCGGGTCGGACTCGCGGACGGGGAAGCCGTCGGCCGCTTCGGCATCGTCGGCCACGACGCCCACGGGACGAGCGCCCCGGTCGAACCGGACGACATCACCCTCGACTACGACCACGCGCTCTTCGCCGTCGAGGACGACGGCAAGGGCTCCTTCACCGTACGGTCCCGCACCGGCGCCGGAGCGGGACGGATCGAAGCGACCGTGGCAGGCGTCAGCACCACCCTCGCGGTGAGCGTCGGCCTCACCGACCAGGCGGTGTCCGGCTTCGACGACGCCGGATCCTGGAAGTTCAGCCAGGCACGCGCCGAGGGCTCCCTCGCCGCGACTCCCGACGGCCACACCGGCACCGGGCTCCGGCTCACCTACGACTTCACCCGTTCGACCGCCACCCGCGCCGCCTACGCGGCCCCGCCGCAGCCGGTCGTGGTACCGGGGCAGCCGCAGGCGTACACCCTCTGGATCAAGGGCGACGGCAACGGCGCCTGGCCGACGCTGCACCTGAAGGACGCGGCGGGATCGGACCAGCTGCTGCGCGGGCCCTACATCACCTGGACAGGCTGGCGGCAGGTCACCTTCACCGTGCCGGCGGGCGCGCCCACCCCACTGTCCGTGTTCCGCTTCTACCTCGCCGAGACGGCGGCCGCCCGGCAGTACACCGGCGAGATCGTCGTCGACGACCTGTCCGCCCAGGTTCCGCCCACTGTCGAGATCCCCGAACAGCCCCTTCCGGTCGACCCGTTGATCGACTCCGCCGCGACGACGGAGGGCAGGGACTGGCAGTTCGCCGTGATGTCCGACGCGCAGTTCGTCGCGCGCGCCCCGGACAGCCCGATCGTCCAGCAGGCCCGCCGCACCCTGCGTGAGATCAAGGAGGCGCGGCCCGACTTCCTGGTCGTCAACGGTGACCTCGTCGACGAGGGCTCGCCCGCCGACCTCGCCTTCGCCCGCCAGGTCCTGGAGGAAGAGCTGGGTGACGCGCTTCCCTGGTACTACGTCCCGGGCAACCATGAGGTGATGGGCGGAAAGATCGACAACTTCATCACCGAGTTCGGCCCGGCGCAGCGCACGTTCGACCACAGAGGCACCCGGGTCGTCACGCTCGACACGTCGAGTCTCGGTCTGCGGGGCGGAGGCTTCGCCCAGATCAAGGAACTGCGCGCGCAGCTGGACGCGGCGGCGACGGACCGTTCCGTCGGCTCGGTGATGCTGATCGAGCACGTGCCGCCGCGCGACCCGACCGTGCAGAAGGGCAGTCAGCTGAGTGACCGTAAGGAGGCGGCTCTCGTCGAACAGTGGCTCGCCGACTTCCGCCGTACGACGGGCAAGGGCGCGGCCCTGGTCGGCAGCCACGTCGGCGTCTTCCACGCCTCGCACGTCGACGGCGTCCCGTATCTGGTCAACGGCAACTCGGGCAAGGCCCCGGCAGGCCCTGCGGACGAGGGCGGTTTCACCGGGTGGACCCTCATCGGCGCCGACCGCGTGACGTCCGGCGAACAGTCGGCCGCCCGCAGGCAACCGTGGCTCGGAGGACCGGACTGGGTCTCGGCCCAGACCCGGGCCCATGTCGACGGGCTCTCCCTGGACGCACCCTCGACGCTCGTCGCGGGGCAGCGTACGCGGATCGGGGCGAGCGTCACCCAGGGGGCGCGGGTGGTGCCCGTCGCCTTCCCGCTCAGCGCGGACTGGACCGGTTCCCCCGGTGTCCACATCGGTGAGGCGGACAGGGCCAAGCACCGCCACGTCGCGACGCTCGACCCGGCAACGGGCATGCTCACCGCGCTCAGGCCGGGCACCGTCACCCTGGCGGTGACCGTGAACGGCACCACCCGGCAGGTACGGATCGAGGTCTCGGCCGGCGCGGTGGCGCCGGCGGCCTGACACCACGGCACCGAACGGCCCCACCGCCGCTTCGCGCCCCGTGACCGGACGAGCGGACCGCACGCGCCCCTAGGGCACGGCTCCCGTTCCGGTTCCCGTTCCCGTTCCCGTTCCGGTTCCCGGACCGGTCCGGGAGCCGGGACAGCCCTTAGTGCTGTCCTTCGTGGCCGGGCCGGGCACGACGAGGCCGGCGGTCCCCCCGACCGCCGGCCTCAGGGGTGCGCGGCCGCAGTCGCTCTCCCTGCGGCCCGAACATGATCAGGTACTCGACCGGCCCGTCGGATCCGCCGTTCGCGACCCCGTGGGCGGTGCGGGTGTCGAACTCGGCGAAGTCCCCGGCACTCAGCAGGAGATCCTGGTCCCCGAGCGCCAGCCACAGCCGCCCGTACAGGACGCACAGCCATTCGTAGCCCTCGTGCGAGACCTGCCGGGGACGGACGCGCGGCGTCTCCACGGCGGGCAGGACGTGCTTGTGCGCGTGCAGCCCGCCGACATAACGCGTCAGCGGCAGTACCGCCTTGTCGTCGCCGAAGCTCAGCGGCGCCGGGCCACGGGGTTCGGCCGCGCGGGCGGGCCCGGTGCCGGCCAGTTCGTCGAGGGAGACGCCGTACTCCTTCGCCAGCCGCACCACCACCTCCAGGGTGGGCCTGCGCCGGCCGGTCTCGATCCGCGACAGCGTGCTCGGCGAGATGCCGGTCGCACGACTGACCCCGGTGAGTGTGGCGCCGCGGTGCTCGCGCGCGGCCCGCAGCCGGGGCCCCATCGCTGCCGGCGTCTCGTCCGTGTCGTCCCCCGTCATCGCTCCCGTTTCCTTTCGGACGTGCCGCTCCACTGCTCTGTCCTGCAACTTTGCCAGACTGGCAAGGGCAGTGGCGTCGCGTTGCCGCCGCGCCGGATGATCGACGAGCGCCCCGCGTCCCTGCGAACCGAGGAGAAGCTCCATGCACCCCGAGCCGTCCGCCGCACTTCACCACCGAACCGTCGGCACCCCGGCCGGCCGCCTGCATCTGGTCGAGCAGGGCACCGGGCCGCTGGTCCTGCTCGTGCACGGATTTCCCGAGTCCTGGTACTCCTGGCGCCGCCAGCTCCCGGCCCTCGCCGAGGCCGGTTACCGGGCGGTGGCGATCGACGTACGCGGCTACGGACGCTCGTCCAGGCCCGCCGCGATCGAGGCATACAGGATGCTCGAGCTGGTGGAGGACTGTGTGACCGTCGTGCGCGCCCTCGGTGAGGAGGACGCGGTGGTCGTCGGCCACGACTGGGGGGCCGGCATCGCCTCCGCCTCCGCCCTGCTCCACCCCGGGGTCTTCCGCGCCGTGGCCCTGCTGAGCGTCCCGTACGCACCGCCCGGCGGCCCGCGCCCCACCGACGTCTTCGGCCGGATCGGCGGACCCGAGCAGGAGTTCTACGTCTCCTACTTCCAGCAGCCAGGTCGTGCCGAGGCAGAGATCGAGCCCGATGTCCGGGGCTGGCTCGCGGGCTTCTACGCGGCCCTGTCCGCCGACACCATGCCCGCCCAGGACGAGCCCGACCCACACTTCGTCACCCCAGGAGGCCGGCTGCGCGACCGGTTTCCCTCCGGCACTCTTCCCGCCTGGCTGAGCGAGGACGAACTCGACTTCTACGCCGGGGAGTTCGAACGCACCGGGATGACCGGCGCGCTCAACCGCTACCGCGCCGTGGACCGCGACTGGGAAGACCTCGCCCCCCACCGCGGAGCTCCGGTCACCCAGCCCGCCCTGTTCATCGGCGGCGCGCTGGACGCCTCCACCACCTGGATGGCCGAGGCCATCGACGCCTACCCCACCACCCTCCCCGCCCTGTCCGCCTCCCACATCCTCGACGGCTGCGGCCACTGGATCCAGCAGGAACGCCCCGACGAGGTCAACCGCCTGCTGACCCAATGGCTCAGCACCGTCCATCGCTGAACCAGGCCGGACACATCGGCAGTCCGGACGGATCGCGGTGACGTGACGCACGGCGAGTCCGGAGTCCCGCGGCGTTCGCGCGGTCCGCGAGCCGGGGCACGTGCCGGTGATCAGTGGCGGTACGCCGCCGTCGCGATCTCGACGAAGGACCGTATCAACGGGTTGGTGTCGCCCTCGTTCCACACCGCCACCACCGGGCTCGGCGCCATGTCGGCCAGCGGCACCACGGCCAGCTCCCCGGGCAGTTCGTGCCCGAGAGGGGCCAGGCCGACCGTGCCGTTCCACAGCACAGCCTGAAGGCACTCCTGGACGGCGCGCACCACCGGGCCCTCTCTCGGCACACCGCCGTTCCAGTACGACTGCCAGAGGGGGTCGGTGCCTCGCGGGAACCGGAACCAGGGACGGTCACTCAGCTCGGCCAGTCGCAGCCGGTCGCGGCCTGCCAGCGGATCGTCGGCGCGCAGGACCACCCCGACCGGATCGGTCCGCAGTACACGCGTCGTCAGGGCTGTCTCGTCGAACGGCGCCCGGGTCAAGGCGACGTCGACCCTTCCTGCGCGCAACCCGCACGTCGGATCGGTCAGATCGGTGTCACGGATGTGGATGTCGATGCCGGGATGGCCGCGGCGGTAGGCGGCCGCCAGTCGGGCCGCTCCCGGGTCCGTACCGTCACCCAGGATCCCGACGGTGATGATCCCGCCGCCGCCCGCGGCCCTCACGCGCGCACCCACGCGGTCGGCGTGGAGGAGCAGGGCCCGCGCCTCGTCGAGCAGTACGGCCCCGACCGGCGTGAGCGTGACACCGGCCGGCGAGCGGGCGAACAACAGAGCCCCGACCTCGGCCTCCAGCCGTTTGATCGCCCGGCTCAGCGGTGGCTGGCTCATGTGCAGTCGAGTGGCGGCCCGGCCGAAGTGGAGTTCCTCGGCGACCGTGACGAAGTAGCGCAGTGTCCGTAGCTCCACATCGCGACGATACCCGGAGGGTATCGGCGCTGCTCGATGGGTCTTGGACAGCGGCGGGGCTCGGGCGGTGCACTGGTGGGCGTGACCGAGGAAGCGTGGGCCGGTGAGTCACCGATCCGGCCCTGCCCGTGGTGGGCTCCGGCGGCGGGCCGACGCCGGTCGCCGACATCGCGGACACACATCGAGACGACGAGCCGCTGCGCACCGGTCGTCGCAATCAACCGGGACCGCCGAGCAGCGTCCCACGAACGGGAATCATGACCATCGCCTATTGGATCGTGGCGGCACTGCTCGCCCTCTTCTACCTCTACTCAGGCACTCTGAAGGTGATACGCGGCCGCGACCGACTCCGGCCGATGATGGCCTGGGTGGACCGCGTTCCCTTGCCCGTCCTCCGAGGGCTGGGGGCGGTCGAAATGCTCGGCGCGACCGGCCTGATCCTGCCCCCGCTGACAGGCGTCGCTCCCTCGCTGGCGTCGGCCGCGGCCCTCGGCTTCGTACTCCTGCAGGTCGCCGCGATCGCTGTACACCTGACCGGCGACGACCGCCGGATCGCACTCAACATCGGGCTCCTCGTCACGGCGGGCGTCACCGTCCGGCTGGCTGCCGCGCTGTGACCGGAAACAGCATCGGCTCGGCCTCGCCGCCCCCTCGACGCCACCACTCGGGCATCCGTTCCGGGGTCCTTCCGGGGTCCTTCCGGCCCCGGCCGCCGCCCCCGAGAACGGGCAGGGCCGAAGAGCGTGGGACTCGTCGGGGCCGGTGGTGCCACCGGCGCCCGCGGCAGGCCGGCGGGGTTCGTGCGTCAGGCGGCAATGGCCCGTTCGACGAGGTCCACCGTGGCCCGCGGATCGTCGGTCTCCACGACGAGCCTGCTGTACGGGGCGCCCTCGGCGAGCTCGACGACGACAGCGTTGGCCGGCTTTCGCACCGCCCAGAAGACGAGGTCGCCGTGCCGGCGGAACCGTCCGGCCGTGATCACACCGGGCATGTGCGTGCCTCCGAGCTTGGCACCCTTGCGTTCATGGGCGATGCCCGGGTCGTGAGTGGCGCCCCGCACCTGAGCGAGCGGCACCTCCACCTGGCTCTTGAGTGCCCACAGTCTGTCGAGGCCCGTCAGCCGGACGGTCAGCATGTCGCGGGTGCGGTCGACGGCGATTTCGGTCATGTCAGCTCTCCTGAGGGGTGGTCGGGCGGGCGCGCAGACGCAGGCGCTTGCCGAGGACGGTGGCGGCGACGTGTTCCGCCTCGCCGGAATGAGTGGGACGCAGCGCGTTCTCCAGAGCGGTGAACCCTTCCGCCACCAACTCCGCGGCCTCGGGGTCCTGAGGCGCGCGTTCGACGGCGGCGAGGAGCAGGAAGCCGGCTGCCGGGCCGTCGTCGAACCCGGCGATCGCCGCCGCGCGGGCCTGCCCGGCATCGGTGAGGCTGCCGACGGCAGCGGTGCTCGGAAGGATCTCGTGGTCCAAGTGGGCCCGGAGCGCCGTCAGATACAGCTTCCGTTTGGAGCCGAAGACGTTGTACAAGCTGCCCCGGTGCATTCCCGTGGCGGTGGTCAGGTCGTCGATCGAGGTGCCCTCGTACCCACACGTGGCGAAGAGGGCGGCCGCGGCCCTGACGGCCTGGTCCGTGTCGAATGCGCGAGGTCTTCCCATGCCCCGACGGTACGCGTTATAAGAACGATCAGTCAAGAACGGTCATTCTCAAACTGACCTCGGTGCTTCGTGGGGCCGACGATGGCTCCTCGGAGGGGCAAGCCGGTGGTGGGCGGATGGCCGGCCCGGTCCCGCCGGCCGGTGTCGGCGGCGGTTCCGACGGGCATACCCGGTCGGGGGTTCCCGCCTGACCGCGCCGCGCGGAACGCCCCTCGCCCCGCATCGTTCCCGTACCCCTGTGTCCTGACCCGGCCGCCCGGAGGAGGGGACCCCCTGCTGCGACGGCTCAGGCCTTCCGGTACCCGTACGCGTCCGTGGCCGCCGCCTCGACGGTGTCCAGATCGCCCCCCGCCGACGCCGTCACCAGGGCGGCGACCGCTCCCTCGACGAAGGGGGCGTCCACCAGTCGTGCCCCGGGGGGCAGTTCAGTGCCGTCCGCCAGCATGGACTTCACCGTCAGCACCGCACTCCCGAGGTCGACGAGCAACGCCACCCCCGCGCCCCGGTCGACCGCCCTGGCCGCCTCGGCGATCAGCTCCGTACTCGTCCCCAGGCCGCCGGCCGAGGTACCGCCCGCCGCCGCCACCGGTGCGGTCGCCCCGCCGGCCGCCAGCCCCTTCGCCAGCTCTGCCACGGCCGCCGCCACGGGCGCGCTGTGCGAGACCAGCACGATCCCGACCTGCTTCTCGTCGCTCATGCTGCGCCCCCACCGCTCGGCTCCCCGGCCTCGGCCAGCGCCCCGACCAGCAGGGCGGCCGAGGCGGCCCCCGGATCCTGGTGCCCGATGCTGCGCTCGCCGAGGTAGCTGGCCCTGCCCTTGCGTGCCCGCAGCGGAACCGTGGCCAGGGCTCCCGCCAGAGCCGCGTCCTTGGCCTCCCCGAACGACGACCCCAGCACCTCGACAGCCGGGAGCAGAGCGTCGAGCATCGTCTTGTCCCCGGCCTGCGCTCCGCCGAGCTGCGCCACCGCCGCGACGCCTGCCGCGAGCGCCTCGGCCAGCTGGGGGAGGGTCACCTCCCGCTCGTCGCCCAGCCTCTTGCCCGTGTGGCGCAGCAGGGTCCCGTACAAGGGCCCGGACGCGCCGCCGACCGTGGAGATCAGCTGCCGCCCCGCCAGCGTCAGCACGGCGCCCGGTGCGGCGGGTTCCTCCTTCTCCAGTACGTCGGCCACCGCGCCGAAGCCACGGCGCATGTTGCTTCCGTGATCGGCGTCCCCGATCGCGGCGTCGAGCTCGGTCAGCCGGTCCGCCTCACGGTCGACGGCTGCCGCGGTGGCAGTCATCCAGCGGCGGAAGAAAGCAGTGTCGAGCACAAGAACTCCTGTTCCTCACAAGGTGGTTGCTCACAGTGGGCCGGACCCCCTTCACCGGCCCCAGCGGAGCGCGGGGGTCTGCACCGGCGCGTCCCACAGACGCAGCATCTCCTCGTCCACCTGACAGAGGGTCACCGAGCAGCCCGCCATGTCGAGCGACGTCACGTAGTTCCCGACCAGGGTACGAGCCACCGACACGCCCCGCTCGGACAGCACCCGCTGCACCTCGGCATTGAACCCGTACAGCTCCAGCAAGGGTGTCGCGCCCATTCCGTTGACGAGGACCAGCACGGGACCGCTGGGGCGCAGATCCTCGAGCACCGCGTGGACGGCGAAGTCGGCGATCTCCCCGGAGGTCATCATCGGGCGACGCTCCCGCCCGGGTTCGCCATGGATGCCGATGCCCAACTCCAGCTCGCCCGAGGGAAGATCGAAGGTCGGCGTGCCCTTCGCGGGTGTGGTGACGGAGCTGAGCGCGACCCCGAAGCTCCGCGAGGAATCGTTCACCCTGCGCGCCACGGACTCCACCTGCTCCAGCGGTGCTCCCTCCTCGGCCAGTGCGCCGGCGATCTTCTCGACGAAGAGGGTCGCTCCGGTGCCCCGCCGTCCGGCTGTGAACGTGCTGTCGGCCACCGCCACGTCGTCGTCGATCAGGACCCGGGCGACCTGGACACCCTCGTCCTCGGCGAGCTCCGCCGCCATGTCGAAGTTCAGCACGTCGCCGGTGTAGTTCTTCACGACGAACAGCACCCCCGCGCCGCTGTCGACCGCGGCGGCGGCACGCACCATCTGGTCGGGCACCGGCGAGGTGAAGATCTCGCCGGGGCACGCGGCGGACAGCATGCCCGGCCCGACGAACCCCGCGTGGAGCGGTTCGTGCCCGGAGCCTCCACCCGAGACCAGTCCCACCTTTCCGGGCACCGGCGCGTCACGCCGGACGACGAGTCGGTTCTCGGGGTCCACGACCAGTTCGGGGTGGGCGGCGGCCATTCCGCGGAGTCCGTCGGCGACGACGGTCTCCGGCACGTTGATGAGCATGCGCAACGGTTCCTCCTGGGGAGAGCGCCGGCGGGTCGTGCTGACCGGCGGTCAGCGTGCTTCCGATCCTCGTGACTCAGCTCGTACGCCACCCAGTATCGAAGACGCCCGCGTGATCGGGAAGCGACGCGTCGTACCGAGGCTCGACGAACCGCTCCGGGCAAGGCCCGGCGAATCGGGTGTCGCCCCGCACGATCCGGGGGCGGCCCGGACGCGCCTCCGCCGCCTCCTCGGCCGATCCGAGACCGAGGAGGCGGCGAGGTCCGGGGCGGGGCTCAGCCGCGTACGCAGAACTCGCGGTCGGTCAGCCACTGCCCGAACCAGTCGCTCAGCGGCACTGTCACGCACCACCCGGTCCCGTTGGTGTCCGGCGCGGGCACGCTGGGAGTCGGCAGGGGCTTGTCGGGCTTGGGCGTCGGGCTCGGGTCGGGCGCGGGCACCGAGGGCTCGGCGTTCGGCAGCCCGCTCAGCATCTCGCGGAACACCCGGGAGGACTCGGGATTCTCGGAGCACTGCCACACTCCGTGCGGGCAGTAGTCCGTGATCGTCTGGTAGAGCGGATCGTGGCGGTCGATCCACTCCAGCATGCGGCGCATGTACTCGGGGTTGTCGCCGTTCCGGAACAGTCCCCACTCGGGGAACGAGATCGGCTTGCCGTGCTCCGCCGCGAAGTCCACCTGCTTCTGCAGGCCGTACGGTTCGTTCACCTGGTCGTCGAACGTCAGCGCGGGCGGCTGGTCGTAGGAGTCCATGCCGATGATGTCCACCACGTCGTCACCCGGGTAGCACTCGGTCCAGGGCACGGCGTCCCGCCCTCGGCTCGGCGCGAAGTCGAAGCGGAACTCCTGGCCGGGCACGGACCGCATGGCGGCGACGATGCGCTTCCAGTACGCCTTCCACGCCACCGGATCGGGACCGCACCGGTGTGTGTAGGTCGTGCCGTTCATCTCCCAGCCGAGAACGATCACCGTGTCCGGGACCCCCAGCAGGACCAGCCGCTCGGCCAGCCGGCGGAAGTGCTCGTCGAACTGCCCCGCGGCGCCCGCACGCAGGAGAGTCCGCACCTCGCCGTCGGGGACGCGCTCCTCGTTGCGTTCCAGCATCGGCGTGTTGAGGACGAACATCCGGTCGTCGGCGCCCTTGCGCCACGCGGCCCACGCGGCGAGGAACCCGGGGCGGCCCTCGATGTTCTCCCACAGGTCGCCCGGCAGATAGCTGTGCCCGACCCGCAGCTCCGTACCGTCGAGCCAGCGTGACAGCTCCTGCATCCGCTGGACGCCCTGGGGGCCGTAGTCCAGATAGGCGCCGACGGCCGTCGTCCCGCCGGTGCCGGGCGGAACGGGTGCGGACCCCTTTCCGGACTGGGCGCCTTCGCCGTCAGGGTCCGTGAGGACCGCGCCGCCGACGAGAAGGCCGAGCGCGGCAGCCCCGATGCCGAAATTGATGAGACGGCGCTGTGCGGGCACGGCTCCTCCTTGGGTTGCGGCCGGTGTGCGACGCTTCCGACCTTAAGGAGAGAGATTCACCTATGGGCGGTGGAAGAGCCCGCGAATAGTCCATTCGCGACACGCGCGGAATCAGTGCGGACCGTTCGGGTGAAGGAATTCGAAGGAGAAGGGGAGCGAGCCGACGCGATTGTCGAAACTCGAGTCGACCAGGCCCGGTTCGCCCACGGCACGGAATCCCGGCCCCCGGGTCAGCATTTCCCGGAAGAGAGCCTTCATCTCCAGCTTCGCCAGGTGCGCCCCCAGGCAGTGGTGAGGGCCTCCGCCACCGTATCCGAGGTGCGGATTGGGCGACCGGGTGATGTCGAAGGCGTCGGGATCCTCGAAGACCGAGGCGTCCCGGTTCGCGGACGCGTAGAGGAGTACGACCTTGTCCCCGGGCACGAAGGTACGGCCGCCCAGGTCGCACTCGGCGACCACCGTCCGGCGGAACTGGATGATCGGCGTCGAGTGCCGGACGATCTCCTCGACAGCGCCGTCGGCGTAGCGGTCGAAGTCCGCCTCCAGAAGAGCACGCTGCTCCGGATGCCCGGTCAGCAGCAGCAGCCCGTGGGCGATCGCGTTCCTGGTCGTCTCCACACCGGCCACGAGCAGCAGCGAGAAGAACGCGCCGAGCTGACGCGCGGACAGGGCCTCGCCGCCGACATCCGCGCGGACGAGTGCCGAGATCACGTCGTCCGCCGGAACACGGCGCCGCTCGCGGGCGACGGCCGCCATGTCGTACTGCATACGGGCCAGGGAACGCAGCCCGCGCCCCGGCACCCGCAGCCTCGCCCGCCCCCTGCGCTGGACCCCGACGTACTCGGACGTCCGGTCGACGCGCGAGGCGATCCGGGCCCGGCGCCGCCCCGGTACGCCCATCAGGTCGCAGATGACCTCGAACGGCATGCGGGCGCCCGCCGAGCGCATGAAGTCACCGGAGCCCTCGGCCACCATCTCGTCCACCAGCCGCCGGGCGACAGCGGCGATGTTCTCCTCCGCCGCGGCGAGCAGTCTCGGGGTGAAGGCCCGGGAGATCGTCCTGCGAAGGGCCGCGTGCTCGGCACCGTCCATGTTGACCATGGAGTTGCCGAAGACCGCCTTGGCCCAGCGCGCCGGCTCCGGAGTGGTGACGCCGGGGGCGCTGGCGAAGACCTGCGGCTGCCTGCTGGCAGCGCGCACGTCCGCGTGCTTCACCAGCGCGTAGAACGGCGCCCCCGCGCCCGTGCGGGGAGTGAAGCGGACCGGCGCGTCGAGTTCCCGCAGCCCGGCGAACACCGCCAGCCGCTCGGAACGGGGCAGACGCCAGAACCCGGGATCCGCCGGATCGGCTGGGGCCCCTCTCCTCACGCGGTCCGCGGGTGCCTGTGTCGGCGCGTTCATGCACTACCTCCGGGAGCTCGGACGGCCATGCTGTCCCGGTGCGCGGCGCCCGACGGCCGACACGGCCGTGCCCCGCCGTGAATTCCCACGGTCGCGTGAGGCCCAACGGATGAGAACCGTTCGCGTTCCGTTTCGTTGCCCCTCAAGAGCGAGACATCTCGCACGTGCGGACGAGAGGCAGGTACACCATCATGAACCCGACCACCGGCGCGGACGGCGAGCCGGTCCGGGCCACCGGCCCGGCCCGCCGCGCCGTCCTGCGCACCGCGTTCACCGCGGCCGTCGTCGTGGCGACCGGCGGCGCGCTCGCCCCGGTCCTTCTCGGGAAGCCCGGCGGCCCGTCCCGGCCCGGGGAACGCGACGCCGTGGGGCCGGAGCGCTTCTCCGAGCTGTACAAGGGCCGCGACATCCGCGGCACGGCCACCACCGTCGTCCCGGCGGGCGCACAGCCCTACGCGGGAGCACAGGCGTACGCCGGGACGCGGCCGCACCCGGGGGAGGCCCGATCGGCGACGGCTGCCGATCACCCGGAGCATCTGGACGTCCGCATCGACGGGCGGCCCCTGCACGTGATGCGACGGGCCGACGGCAGCTACCTCAGCGCCGTCAACCACTACGAGTCGTTCCCGACGCTCCTCGAGACGGCCCGCGCGGCGGTCGACGCGCTCGGCACCGCCCAGGTGTCGGCCGTGCCCCCGCACACCATCTGAACCCCGAGGAGGCGCACGGGTGTACAACCGCAAGAACCAGCGCGATCTCACGCGCACCGAGAAGAAGCGCCTGATCGACGCGATCCTGGAGCTCAAACGCTCCGGACGCTACGACGAGTTCGTCGGCCTGCACCGCCAGTACTACGTGACCGACGCCGAGAGCAGGCCGCGGCCCGCCCACATGACCCCGTCCTTCTTCCCCTGGCACCGCCAGTACCTGCTGGAGTTCGAGAAGGCGCTCCGGGCCGTCGATCCCAGGGTGTCGGTTCCCTACTGGGACTGGACCCGGGACAACACGGCGGGCGCCTCACTCTGGGCCGACGACTTCCTCGGCGGCAACGGCAGGCCGGGTGACCGGCAGGTCCTGACCGGGGCCTTCGCCTACCGGCAGGGGAACTGGCGCATCCGCGCCGGGGTCACCGACGACCCCTTCCTGCGGCGCGACTTCGGCCGGCCCTCCGCCCCGGTCACCCTGCCCCGCCAGGCGGACGTCGACCGCGCCCTGCGCGACCCCGTCTACGACACCGCGCCGTGGAACAGCGTCAGCACCACCGGCTTCCGGAACAGGATCGAGGGCTGGGGCCTCACAGGCGGCCGCGGGGTGGCCAACCACAACCAGGTGCACCGCTGGATCGGCGGTTCGATGGCGGGCGCGGCCTCGCCGGACGACCCGGTCTTCTGGCTGCACCACGCCTTCATCGACCTGCTCTGGGCGCGCTGGCAGAAGGCGCACCCACGCTCCCGCTACCTCCCGGCCCGCGCGCTCCCGGCCGACGACCCGCAGCGGGACAGGGTGTTCGCCTACGACCGTCCGATGCCACCCTGGGACGTGGCCCCCTCACGGCTCATGGACCACACCAGGTTCTACCGCTACGTCTGAGCCGCCCTATCCCTCAGGACGGCTCAGGGCCTCCCCTCTGCGCCGCGAGGCGGAGAGCGGAGGCCCTGAGGGACCTGTCAGGAGATCAGTGGCCGTAGCCGTACTCACCCTTGTCCTCGTGGCTGTCCGAGACGTTCGCGCACGTGTTGCCGAACGCCGGGTTCAGCAGCGCGATCACGTTCACGGTGTTGCCGCAGACGTTGACCGGGACGTGCACGGGCACCTGGACGACGTTGCCCGAAAGGACGCCGGGGGAGTGGGCCGCGACGGCCCCCGCCCCGGAGTCGGCGGTGGCCATGCCCGCACCGCCGGCCATGAGGGCACCGGTTCCGGCGACGACGGCGGCCACCTTCGAGATACGCGACATCAGTTCTCCTTGAGAAGGGGTGACGGGTCGCCGGGAAGGCGACCGTTGTGCTCTGAGAACGCGTAAGTCCGCAGACGGTAACGGATCACCGCAAAAGTCATCATCTAGGATCAACTCCACCCGACCCACGCGCGCCCGGCCGACGGGAGCTCGCGCAGCACACCGCGCCAGTCCCGCGCCGACGGGAAGCGGGCCTTCACACTCCGGGCCGCCCGGTCCCGTGCGGCCACCTGCGCCTCACGCATCCGCAGCACCGGTTCGAGCGAGGAACGTGCCAGCAGCAGCCGCTGGTTGGGCACGGGCACGGGAGCCCAGTGGCCCTTGTACTGCTCCGAACCGCGCAGCAGACTCAGGGTTCCCCGCGCCGGGCCGGCCGCCTCGCGTGCCAGCTCGCGCATGAGCATCGAGGAGACGTCCACCCGCTGCCTGAGCCCGGGATCGGCGCCGTACAGGTATCCGCCCGTCAGCTGCGAGGACCGCAGCGTCAGATCGGCGGCCACCACCTGCCCGTCGAGCACGAACTCCTTGAGGGCGGCCTCGCCGTCGCGGACCATCCTGCGGGTGGAACGCACCAGATGGGCGCTGAAACGGGACCGCAGATGCTCCGCGTTGACCCCCCGGCCCGTCCACTGGAGTTCGTGCAGCCTCAGCAGGTTGCCGATCGCGACCGCCACCCGGTGGACGGGCACCTCGTGGCACTCGATCCCCATCTTGTCGATCTTGCGCAGCTTGGCCCGCGCCCGCTGTGCGCGTGGCCCGGGCATCCGCCCGATGAGGAGGTCGATGGGTTCGGCGGGCAGCTCCAGGCAGGTCGAGTCGGTGAGGCTGCTCCGCGCGCCGGACCAGGCGTCTGCCAGCAGGTGCGCCGAGGAGCCGGGCCTCACCTCGCGCAGGTCGAGGACCGTGTGCGTGGCGGCGCGGTGGAGCCCGCGTTCCAGAGCCGTGACCGCGCCGTGCGGGTCCTCGCCGTCCACCAGGATGTCGAAGTAGTCGGAGATCGCACCGCCCATCGGCACCAGCAGCGGCATGGGCCGGTGCGCGAGCATCAGCGGGGCCGCGCCGATCAGCCGTCCGTTGCGGCGTGCCAGGACGACCCGGAGCCTGCCGGGGGTCCCGTAGGAGAGCCACCACGAGTGCAGCCACGCATGGCTCTGGAACGGTGTGGCGGTAGGGCAGCGGCGGTGCAGCGCGTCCCACTCGTCGGCGAGGCCGGTGAACTCCGGAAGATCCCGGCAGAGGGTGACGGTGAGCCGTCCACGGAGGTCCGCTCTCATCGTGCGAGCTCCCGTTCTCCGGCCGGGGTGGCGGCCGTGCCGCCCTGGGCGGGGCCCGGCACCTGGGCGGTGACGTCCCGGCGGCCGGCCCGGGGCCGCACGAGCAGGACCAGCCCGCCGGCCAGTCCGCCCGCGCTCGCCCCCACCGCGGTGCCCAGCGGAACGGACGGGGAGACGGGATCGCCGGGCGGCACCGCGTGGGAGAACTTGACCAGCTTCACGCCGGTCTCCTTCGCGACGTGCCCGCTGCTGACGACCATGGCCTCGGTCACCGCGTTGGCGATGTCCGCGGCCCGGTCCGGGTCCTGCGACGTACCGGTGATCGAGATCATGGGTGAGTCGGGGGAGGTCTCGGACAGCACGTGCGTGCGCAGCTCGCGTACCGGCTCACCGGCCGCCCCCTTGGCGTAGCCGAGGGTGGCGTCGCTGGTCGCGAGGCGGCCGTAGGACTGCGCGTACCCCAGTGCCGCGGCCGGGTCGACGTCCTTCCCCGCGGTGACCATGGCGTAACCGGTGGCCGCGTACTCGGGTGCGGCGAGCATTCCGTACGAGAATCCGCACGCGGCCCCGAGCAGGACACACGCGGGCAGGGGCCACCAACTGGGCCGTACGAATGCGGGGCGGAGCCTGCGGAACCGTCCGGGGACGGCCGGCTCCTGCGCGGGCGAATCGGTCATGGGTGTGCTCTCTCGGTCGTGGTGACGGGGGCGGTGGCCTGTGCGTAGACGTCCATGAGGCGCCGGCTGCTGAGCCTGATGTCGTAGTGGTCGAGGTCGGGCGGCGGAGGCAGCCGACGGGTGCCGCCCGCCCGCAGACGCCTCAGCGCGGCTGTCAGTTCGCCCGTGGGTTCCCCGGAGGAGGACCCGATACGGATCGTCCCCGGCACCGGGCCCGGCAGGTCCTCGATGGCCGGACAGGCCGCGTGGACCACGGGCAGCCCGGAGGCCAGCGCCTCGACCGCGGCCAGCCCGAAGGACTCCTCACGGGACGCCGAGACGAACGCGTCCACCGCGCCGAGCACGGCGGGGACACCCGGGGCCGTGCCCGCGGTGCCGCACTCCCCGAGGAACCGGACGCGGGCCTCCACGCCCAGCCGCGCGGCGAGCGCCCGCAGCGGCCCGGCTTCCGGGCCGTCCCCCGCCAGTACGAGCCAAGCGCCCGGCAGGGCCGCGACGGCGCGCAGCGCCACGTCGAAGCGCTTGCCGGGTACGAGCCTGCCCACACCGCCGGCCACGAAGGCACCCTCGGGGATCCCCAGCAGCGCGCGGGTGGCACGGCGCAGGCCGGCGTCGAAGCGGAACGCGGCCACGTCGACGCCGTTGGGCACGGTGTGGATGCGGGCGGAGGGCACCCCCCAGTCGCGGAGCCGGGCGGCGACCGTCTCGGACACGGCTACCGTCGCCGCGCCGAGCCGCTCGGTGCGCAGATACAGCTCCTTGGTGCCGCGGGTCAGCGGGCGGCCCTCGATCTCCGCGTGCCCCAGCGAGTGTTCCGTCGACACCACAGGGGTGCCGGCGAGCCGCGCGGCGATCCGGCCGTAGACGCACGCCCGGTACAGGTGCGTGTGCACGAGGTCGTACGAGCCACTGCGGATGAGCCGGGCGAGCCTGGGCACGGCGGCGAGGTCACGGTTGCTCCGCATCCCCAGATGCAGGACACGGACGCCGTCGGCGCGCAGCCCCTCCGCGACGGCACCCGGGTTGGTGAGCGTCACGACGTCGCAGCGCACCGGCAGATGACGCACCAGCAGCCGCAGCTGCTGCTCCGCCCCGCCGACACCGAGACCGGTGATGACATGCAGCGCCCTCACCCGGCTTCACCCGCCCCGGCGGGGGCGGCGGAGCGGTACCGCAGCCGGTGCCGCACCTCCTTGGCCCGCAGCCGGGCCCCCCGGTCCGCGTGGCTGACGTGGGTGCGCGCGAGGGCGAGTGGTCCCGTCAGGGTTCCGGGGACGAGGGCGCAGCCGTACGCGTATCCCGCGTCCCGCACCGCGCCGAGGACCCGCCGGTCGGCCGTGCCGTACGGATAGCAGAAGCCCGCCGGGGCCTCCCCGGTGATACGGGCCAGCGCTTCCCGGCTGCCCAGCGTCTCCCCGCGCAGCTCGTCGTCGGACAGCTCCGTCAGGTCCCGGTGGAGCAGGCCGTGGGAGCCCACCTCCATGCCGGCGGCGGCGACCGTGCGGATTCCCTCCTCGGTCAGCAGCGGTTTGCGAGGGCCCAGCGGATCCCAGGTGTTGGAGCCGCCCGGCCGGCCCGGCAGGACGAACACGGTGGCGGTGCAGCCGTGCGCGAGCAGAACGGGGAACGCCTCGTCGAGGAAGTCGGCGTACCCGTCGTCGAAGGTCAGCCCGACCAGACCGCGCCCGCCGGCGGCCCGGTCGCGCAGCAGGGCAGAGACGCCCACCCCGGTCAGCCCCCGGCGTCGCAGCCAGGTCAGCTGCTCGTCCAGGCGGCGTGCGGAGACGGTGATGCCGTACGGATCGTCCGCCGGATCGCTCACCGAGTGATAGGTGAGGATCCACGGCTGGGACCGTCGGGGGAGCGTGCGTGCGAAGGGCGGCGAGGTGTCAGCGGCCATGGGGGAACCTCTGTCGGACGAGGGCCAGCAGATGCAGGGCTTCGGGGGCTCTGAGGACGAGGGAGGTGAGGAGGAACGCGAGGGGGACGACGAGACAGCCGGCCACCAGGCCGGGCAGGGCTCCCGGTACGAGGCCGGCGGCCGAGAGCCCGGCCGCTGCCGCAGCCGTCGCCGACACCGCCGGACGGACCAGGGAGAGGGCGACCGTCCCGGTCCGGACCGCCACCGCCCGCGCACGGAGCCCCAGGAGCATCGCCAGGGCCGCCGTGCTGATGCCCGCCGCGTTGGCGGCGGCGATGCCGGCCACTCCGAACGGAGCGGTCAGGACCGCCCCCGCACCGGTGGTCACCACGAGGCCCGCGCCCATCGCGCCGAGCGGGTACCAGGTGGGTCTGCCCGTCGAGAAGAACGGCCGGCACAGGGCGCCGACCAGCGTGTGGCCGAGCAGACCGAGCGCGTAGACGCGCATGACTCCCGCTGTGGCGGTCGTGTCCGCCGCGTCGAAGGCGCCCCGTTGGAACAGGACCTCGATGATCTGCGGCGCGCATCCGAACACCACGGCGGTGCCCAGCAGAACCACGGTGCCCGCCAGCGCGAGGTCGCGTTCGACCCGTTGACGTGCGCCTTCCCGGTCACCGGAAGCCATGGCCCGTGCGACGACGGGGAAGGTGACGGTGCAGATCATCATCGACAGCACCATCGGCAGCTGCGCGACCTTCTGCGCGTAGTTGAGGTGGGAGATCGCCCCGTCCGGCAGGGACGAGGCGAGGAACCGCTCGACGAGCACCTGCGACTGACGGCTCAGCACGAACAGGACGACCGGCGCCAGTACCGTCGCGCCGAGCAGGGCCGGGCCGTGCACCCGGCGTTCCTTCCGGCCCTTCCGTCCGCGCGCGGCGGGCACCAGCCGTACGAACGTGGGCAGCAGGGTCAGGATCATGAGCAGGCTGCCCACCGCCACCCCGGCGGCGGCGGCGCGCACACCCCACACGGAGTGCAGCGCCAGGGTCATCCCGATGATGCCGGCGTTGTACGCGATGTAGACCCCGGCGGGAGCCAGGAAACGGCCGTGCGCCCGCAGGGCCGCGCTGAAGTAACCCGTGACGCCGAACGTCAGGACCGTGACGGCCGTCAGGCGGGTGCAGTCCACGGCGAGCCGGGGATCGTCCAGCCCGGGGGCCAGGACGGCGACGGCCCAGGGGGCGCCCCAGACCAGCAGGGCGCCTGCGCAGGCCAGCGCGGCGGACAGCCGGGGCAGGGTCGCCGCCACCAGGGCGCGTACGGGGTCCTGCGCCTGCCCGCCGGAGGCGCGCCGGGTCAACGCCAGGCTGAACGCGGGCACGAGCAGCAGCGCCATGCCGTCCTCGATCAGCAGCGTGGCCGCCATCTCCGGCACGGTCCAGGCGATCAGGAAGGCGTCACTGGCGTGACTGGCGCCGAAGAGCCGGGCGACGGCCTGGTCCCGGACGAGACCCAGCAGGGCCGCGACGACGGTCAGCCCCGCCGCGCCGCCCGCCGCCCGGGCCAGAAAGCGCCCGGGACCTGCCGGGGTGTCAGGCGTGGGCGGTGTGGTGGCCCTCGCCTCCGCGGCCGTACCCGCGGCGGTGCCGCTCACGCCGCGGCCGTCCTCTCCGGCTCGGCGAGCGCCCACCACGCGGCCAGGCCGAGCACGATCCCGGTGAGCACGGTGGAAGGGCCGCCGATGTCCGCGTACAGGAAGTCGACGGTCTGCCAGGTCATCAGGCCGACCGCGGCGAGACCGCAGTCGACGGCGGCGGATCCCCGCTTCCGAGCCGACAGCAGTCGGTGTACGCCTGCGGCCAGGAGGGCCGCCCACGACCCGGCCAGCGCGGTGAGACCGATCAGCCCCTGCTCGCTGAGCACCAGCAGGTACATGTTGTGCGGGGAGAGCAGCGGCTGCCTTCGGAACTCCTGGCCGGCCCCCGCCGTGTCGCTCCCCGCGGAGAGCCCGATCGAGGCGTGCGCGTCCCGGTGTGCGGGGAAGCCCTTGAGGCCGACCCCGGCGGCCGGATGCTCGCGCCACATGCCCTCGGCCGCAGCCCACATCGTGTAGCGGTCGTTGACCGACCGGTCCGGCGCACTCGCCACCTGGGTGATGCTGGTGAGCCGCTGCGAGATCATCTCGGAGCCGACGCCGAAACCGCCGACGAGCACCACTCCGGCCGCGCCCAGCACCGCCAGTGCGCGGACCGCCTGCCGGAACCCGGTCAGCGCGATGACGACGAGGGCTCCGGCCGCCGTCGCGATCCAGGCGCCCCGGCTGAAGGACAACGCGAGCGGGACGACGAGCAGCGCGGCGGTCACCGGGGCCCAGGGCCGCACCCACCGGGGGACGCCCGCAGGGGTGCGCAGCGCGTACGCCGCCGCCGCGACCAGCCCGTAGCCGACGACCGTGGCCATGCCCATCACGTCGCCGGGGCCGAAGGTGCCGACCGCGCGGATGTCCTCGCCCATGTACGAGGCGCCGGAGCCGGTGGCGTACTGGTGGATGCCTGTCGTGCCCTGGACGAGAGCGAGCAGGACGAGCGCGCCGGTGAGGATCCGGAAGTCCCGAGCGTCCCGCACCAGCAGCAGGACCGCGGCGGGTACCAGGACGAAGACCTGTAGATGACGTACGAAGCCCGGCAGGGCCGCCGCCGGGTCCGCGGCGCACACCGTGGCCAGGGCGATACCCGCGGCGGGCAGGCCCAGCACGAGCGCCGCGGCCGGGGTGAGCGGCCGCCGCCGCAGGAACAGCAGGTGCCCGGCGCAGACCAGGACGGCCACGCCCGACAGGAGATCGGCCGCCGTCGCGCCGAGTGTGGCACCGCCCTCGGCGCCCTCGAAGGGGACGGCCACCAGCAGGACGGTCGCGACCAGCGGCAGCAGCGGCCATCGGCTGCGCCAGGTGCGGTGGAGCGCGGTGGCCGCGCCGGGGTCGGGCGGCAGCACGTCCGCCCGGGGGGCGGGTGGCGCGGTCACGGTGAGCGTCACGGTTCAGCTGCCCCCCAGCCGGAACACCGAGCCGGCCGTGCGAGCGAGCACGCACATGTCCTGCCACAGCGACCATGTCTCGATGTACCTGTTGTCGAAGCGCGCCCGGTCCTCGATCGAGGTGTCGCCGCGCAGACCGTGCACCTGCGCGAGCCCTGTGATGCCCACCGGCATCCGGTGCCGGGCCCGGTAGCCGGGATACGCGCGGCTGAACTGCTCGACGAAATAGGGACGCTCGGGGCGGGGCCCGACAAGGCTCATGTCACCGCGCACCACGTTCCACAACTGGGGCAGTTCGTCGAGCGACGTCCTGCGCAGCATCCTGCCGACGCGGCTCATGCGCCCGTCCGCGGACACGTTCCACCGGGTGGCCGACTCGTGCGCGTCCGCCGGCCGCAGGGTGCGGAACTTCAGCAGGACGAAAGGCCGTCCGTCCCGGCCGATGCGCTCCTGCCGGAAGAGGGCGCCGGGGCCGTCGCACAGGCGTACGGCGAGGGCGCACGTGGCCATCACCGGAGCGGCGAGGACCAGGGCGATCGCCGCCAGCGTGGCGTCCATGGCCCGCTTCACCCGGAATCCCACCGGCCGGTGCGGTCCGGTGTGCAGCGCGTGGACGGCGAAACCCCACACATGGTCGGGCCGGGCGGTGCTCCTGAACCGTGCGGCCGTCCGCTGATCGGTGATCAGCCACACCCGGCAGCCGTGCCGGGCGAACAGCGCGAAGAGCTCCTCTCCGTCCGGCGCGGTCTCGGGCGCGACCGTGAAGACCACGTGCCGCACCGAGTTCTGGATCACCGCACGGCCGGCGTCCTGCACCGACGTGAGGACGGGCAGCGGGGAGTCGTCGTCGGGGCGGGAGCCCACCCGGCCGACCGGCCGCATCCCGTAGCGCGGATGCTCCTGCAGCACGGAACTGATCCGGTCGGCCGCCGGCCCGTCACCCACGATCAGCGTGGACTGCGGATCGCGGGCGGCCGACCGGATCCGGGCCCGGTGCACGAGGGCGCGCAGCGCGCAGCTCAGCAGCGTCTGGGCGAGGGCCGCGCAGCCCAGAGCCGCCCAGCCCGGCACGTGCCGGGAACCGTACACCGCCATCACCTCGGCGGTGGTGTACCACTGCACCAGGGCGAGACCGGACAGTGCGGGCAGCTCGGCCAGGACGGACGGGGACAGCCCGGTCCTGTACAGGCCCCGGTAGGCGTTCAGGAGGAGCTGGGCCACGCCCTGGAGGAGGAGCACGACCGGGGGCCAGGGCCACGGGGCGGCCAGCGCCACTGCCAGCCCGAGCGCCAGGCAGTCGCCGGCCACGAGGGCGGCCGGAGCGGCCCGGCGCCTGCGGCCCGCCAGGGCCGGGGCCGACGGCCCGCCGCTTCCGTTGCGCGGCGGGCGGATCGCGTACGCCGCGCGCCGCACGGCGGTCGCCTGGGCGGCTCGGGGGACAGGTGCACTCTCCGTGGTCATCGCTCGGTGCGCTTCCTCGTCATGGTGCGGGACTGGCCGACAACTTCCTCGTAGAGGCCCAGGACCGCTCCGGCCGTCTTCGTCACGTCGAAGACCGAGCGGGTGCGCCTCTGTGCCGTGCGACCCAGCTCGGTCCGCAGCGCCGGATCGGTCAGCAGGGCGGTGAGTGCGGCCGCGAGAGCCGGGGGGTCCTCCGGCGGCACGAGACAGTGGGCCGCGTGCCCGGGGGGCAGGCTCTCCCTCGCTCCGTTCACGTCGGAGAGCAGTACGGGAACGCCACAGGCCATGGCTTCCAGGGGAGCCAGCGCCATGCCCTCCCAGCGGGAGGGCAGCACCAGCAGATCCGCCGCATGGATCCACGTCCGCACATCCGCGCTCGCCCCGGCGAACAGCACGCCGGGCGGTGCGTCACGCCGCAGCCGCTCCGCGTACGGTCCGTCGCCGACGAGTACGAGCCGGGCCCCGGACACGGAGGCCGACCGCCATGCGCGCAGCAGGACGTCCTGGCCCTTCTGCCGGCTCAGCCGTCCGACGCACACGACCAGGGGCGCGTCCGCGGGGACATCGCCGAGCAGCGGGAGCGCGGCACGGGCCGCCACCGAGGCCTCCGCGCCGGCAGGCCGGAAGCGGGTGAGGTCGATCCCGTTGTGGATCACCGACCAGCGCGCGGTGATGCCCGCGAGCAGCCCGGCGCGACGCTCCGACTCGCTGACGCAGAGGATGCGGTCGCTCCAGCGTGCCGCGAGCCGCTCCCACGCCCTCGCGCGTCCGGCTGCCCTGCCCTCCAGGGCCTCGAACGACCAGGCGTGCGGCTGGAACACGGTCGGAACCCGGCCGCGTACGGCCAGCCGGCCGGCGAGACCCGCCTTCGAGCTGTGGGCGTGGACCACGTCGGGGGCGCAGGCACGGATCAGACGGCTCGCCGTGGCGACCTCCCGCACCAGCCCGGGGCCTGGAGCGCGCTCCGCCGGCCATACGCGGACGCGGGCCCCGGCGGTGGCGGCCCCGTCCGCCAGCGGTCCCCCCGCCGGGCAGGCCACGACGGGGCGCAGCCCTGCCCGGACCTGAGCCGCGACGAGGTCGGTGACGACCCGGGCGACGCCGCCCTCCACAGGCTGGACCAGGTGAAGGACCGTCAGCCGGTTTTCCTCGGAACAACTCTTCTGCAGCACACACGGCTCGCTTTCACATGCCCCCGAGGAACCGGTTCGGTAAACACCGGCGGTAAGGAATATGGCGGCGGAGTTCAAGTGGGTGAAACCGAAACGCACTGTGACAGACCATGGGTGGGAAAACACGTACGACTCGCGCGCGTGTCCGCTCGGATTGCCCGTGAGGGGGCCTTCCGTCACCGGCTCCCGAATGCTGCGGCGTGTCAACCCACGGTGACCGCATTTGCACCCGGCGGTGGCGCATGATGGCAGTGCCGTATGCCTCCCGCATCGCTACCGGGAACTCGGGAACGGGGCGCACGGTAAGGGGTGTCAATTCCCGTCGAGTTGATCCCCGGAATTCCGTCGTCCGGCGATTTCCCTCGTCCGTGTCCGGCATTCGCGACCCTGCCGCTCCTCGTCGCGCCTTCCGCGCGAACCGGCCAATCCTGCCGTTACGGCCTGGGCTCCATGGTGCTCCGGATGTACTGCTGGTTCCGTCCCCGTGCCCGGGAGTGCGGCCGACGAGGCAGTATCGGGGTACAACTCGTGATGATCGTCCGCCCCGTGGCGGTCCGCGAAAGGCCGATGAGGACAGAGGAGAAGCGATGGTTCACGAACGGGCCGGTCAGCCCGCGCAGCCCGGAGACCTGGTGGACGTGGCACGGCTGGTGACGGCCTATTACACGGTTCACCCCGACCCGGCCGAGCCGGACCAGCGCGTGGCCTTCGGCACCTCGGGCCACCGCGGCTCCGCCCTCGCGGCGGCCTTCAACGAGGACCACATCGCCGCCACGACCCAGGCCATCTGCGACTACCGCACGCGTCAGGGCACCGACGGACCGCTCTTCCTCGGTGCCGACACCCACGCGCTGTCCGAACCCGCACGGATCACAGCCGTCGAGGTGCTGGCCGCCAACGGTGCCACCGTCCTGATCGATTCGAACGACGGATACACCCCCACCCCCGCCGTCTCCCACGCGATCCTGACGTACAACCGGGACCGCACGGACGCGCTCGCCGACGGCATCGTGGTCACGCCCTCGCACAACCCGCCCGCCGACGGGGGCTTCAAGTACAACCCGCCGCACGGAGGCCCGGCCGGATCGGACGCCACCTCCTGGATCCAGGACCGGGCCAACGCCCTCATCGAGGGCGGACTCAAGGAGGTCCGCCGGATCCCGTACGCCCGCGCGCTGGCAGCCGACACCACCGGGCGCCACGACTTCCTGACCGCCTACGTCGACGACCTCCCTGCCGTCCTCGACCTGGACGCCGTACGTGATGCCGGGATCCGGATCGGAGCGGACCCCCTCGGCGGCGCGTCGGTCGCCTACTGGGGGCGGATCGCCGAACGCCACCGGCTCGACCTCACCGTGGTCAATCCTCTCGCCGACCCCACCTGGCGGTTCATGACGCTGGACTGGGACGGCAAGATCCGGATGGACTGCTCGTCGCCGTACGCCATGGCCTCCCTGATCGAGCAGCGCGACGCCTACACCATCGCCACCGGCAACGACGCCGACGCCGACCGGCACGGCATCGTCACGCCCGACGGCGGGCTGATGAACCCCAACCACTATCTGGCCGTCGCCATCCGCTATCTCTACTCCCACCGGGAGAACTGGCCCGCCGGCACGGGCATCGGCAAGACCCTGGTCTCCTCGTCCATGATCGACCGGGTGGCGGCGGACCTCGGACGGCAACTGGTCGAGGTCCCGGTCGGATTCAAGTGGTTCGTCGACGGGCTGTTCGGCGGAACCCTGGGCTTCGGTGGCGAGGAGTCCGCCGGGGCCTCCTTCCTGCGCCGCGACGGCCGGGTGTGGACCACGGACAAGGACGGCATCCTGCTCGCCCTCCTGGCCTCCGAGATCACCGCCGTCACCGGCTCCACGCCTTCCCAGCACTACGCCGAACTCACCGCACGCTTCGGCGATCCCGCCTACGCCCGGGTCGACGCGCCCGCCGGCCGCGAACAGAAGGCGGTCCTGGCCCGGCTCTCCCCGGAGCAGGTCACCGCCGACACCCTGGCCGGTGAACCGATCACCGCCGTGCTCACCCAGGCGCCGGGCAACGGCGCGGCCGTCGGAGGCCTCAAGGTCTGCACCGAGAGCGCGTGGTTCGCGGCCAGGCCCTCCGGCACGGAGGACGTCTACAAGGTGTACGCCGAGAGCTTCCAGGGCCCCGAACACCTGGCCAGGGTCCAGGACGAGGCCCGCGCGCTGGTCTCCGACGCGCTGGGCGACGCGGGCTGACCGCGTGGCGCGGCGGGCCCCGGAGCCCAGGGGCCCGCCGCGCCACGGCGTCAGAGATCTGCAGGTCGAGAGCGGCGATGGTCTCCCGGTCGGCCGGCATGTCGAGTGCCACGATCGTCGCGGCGCCGGAGATGAAAGTGATGACGGCCCTCGGGCGGCCACCGGGCGCCCACACGCCTCCGGGGACTCCGTCGACCAGAGCCGGCCGTGCCGCCTCGCGGTGGGCGATCGCCCGCAGCCGGCCCCGGTGCGACTCGAAGCGGCTCGCCAACAGCGTTTCCGCGTCCATCGGTTGCCCCCTCGCCGGTGGCCGGGGCCAGCCTGTGCGGCCGGATAACCCGTCACGCGTCCGGGACGGTCCGCCTCACCTGCCGGAGGAAGGCGGCGTTGTCCGGGGTCGTGCTGATCCGGTCCAGCAGCGCTTCGAGCGCACCCTGCCCGTCCCGCGACCGCAGGGCCCGCCGCAGCCCCCGTACGGCGGCCAGTTCCGTCGCGGGCAGCAGGAGTTCCTCGCGGCGGGTGCCGGACGGGGCGATGTCGACCGCGGGGAACACGCGCCGGTCCGCCAGCGCCCGGTCGAGGCGGAGCTCCATGTTGCCGGTGCTCTTGAGCTCCTCGAAGAAGTAGTCGTCGGCGCGCGAGCCGGTGTCCACCAGCACGGTCGCCAGCATGGTGAGCGAACCGCCCTCCTCGGCCGCCCGGGCGGCCCCGAACAGCTTCTTGGGCCCGGCGAGCGCCGAGGCGTCCACGCCACCGCTCAGGGTGCGCCCGCCGGGCCCGGCGCTGGTGTTGTACGCGCGGCACAGCCGGGTGAGGGAGTCCAGCAGGACCACGACGTCCCGGCCCTGCTCGACCAGACGTCTGGCCCGTTCCACGGCCAGATCCGCGAGCGCGATGTGTTCCTCGGCGGGCCGGTCGAACGTGGAGGAGTACACCTCGCCCCGCACGGAACGGCGCATGTCGGTGACTTCCTCGGGCCGCTCGTCCAGGAGGACCACCATCAGGTGGCACTCGGGGTGGTTGGTGGCGACCGCTGCGGCGATCTGCTGGAGCAGGACGGTCTTCCCCGTCTTCGGGGGTGCCACGATCAGGCCGCGCTGACCCTTGCCCACCGGCGACACGAGGTCGATGAGGCGCGGCGCGGGGCCGCCGCCCGGCGTCTCCAGGCGCAGCCGTTCCCGGGGGTGCAGCGGGGTGAGATCCCGGAAGTGCGGCCGGGCCCGCAGCTCGTGCGCCGGGCGCCCGTTGACCGACTCGACGAGGGACAGCGCCCGAGGACGCTCACAGACGCCTTCGACGACATCGCCCTTGCGCAGGCCGTGCTGCCGGATCAGTGAGGGCGCCACGCGGATGTCGCGGGGGGACGGCAGGCCGCCGTCGGTCCGCAGCACGCCATGTCCGCCGCTCGTGGTGTCGAGGACACCGGTGGCGCGGACGGGCTGGTTCTGCGGGATCACGGGGCGTTCGAGTGTGCTGGTCATGGTGGGTCCTTTCGCGGACACGCGGACATGGTGAGGAGAGGTCCGGCGAAGGTGAGGCGGCGCGATCACGCCTCGTGCGACGGGCTGAAGAAGCCCGGACCGGACGGAAGAGGTGGTGCGGGAAGCTGGATCGCCGGTCATCAGAAGACCGGCCGACAGCTGAGGAGAAGCACCGGCGCCCTGTGCGGTACGGGCGTTCACGTGTGCTGACCGGACCATAGCACGATCGATCCGGCAGGGAAAGAGTTCCGGCTGAGAGAGGCCCGGCAGGGTCCAGGAGCGCGACGAAGGGCTTCCCCGCCGGCGCGCAGCAAGGGGAAGCCCTTCGGAAGGCGTGCGGAAGCACTTCAGGGTCCTGCGAGGGTCAGCGGCAGAAGTCCTTCCGGGTCCCTGCGAGGGTCAGCGGCCGTCCGGCCCCGCCGAGCCCCCGCCGTCCGGCTCCGCCGAGCGCTCGCCGTCCGGCCCCGCCGAGCCCCCGCGAAATGCCTCGAGAATCTGCTCGGCCGCCAGAGTCGCCGTCAACTCCCCACCCCTTACGCGCCGTTCGAGCTCCGGAGTGAGCGTGCGCACCACGGGGTGGGTGCGGAGGCTGTCCAGCAGCTCGTCGCGGACCATCGCCCAGGTCCACTCCACCTGCTGCTCCCGGCGTCCGGCCGTCAGCCTCCCGGTCGACTCCAGGAGCGTACGGTGCTGTTCCAGCCTTTCCCACAGGGTGTCCAGACCGGTCGACTCCCTGGCGCTGCACGTGAGGACCGGGGGAGTCCAGGCCGCGTCCGCCGGGTGCATCAGCCGCAGCGCCCCCGCCAGCTCGCGCGCCGCGGAGCGGGCATCGCGTTCGTGCGGGCCGTCGGCCTTGTTGACCGCGATGACGTCGGCGAGCTCCAGCACGCCCTTCTTGATGCCCTGCAACTGATCACCGGTGCGGGCCAGGGTGAGCAGCAGGAAGGTGTCGACCATGCCGGCGACCGTGGTCTCCGACTGCCCGACGCCGACCGTCTCCACGAGCACGACGTCATAGCCCGCCGCCTCCATGACCACGATGGATTCCCGGGTGGCCTTGGCGACCCCGCCGAGCGTCCCCGCCGTGGGGGAGGGGCGCACGAACGCCCGCGGGTCCACCGCGAGCCGCTCCATCCGGGTCTTGTCACCCAGGATGGAACCGCCCGTACGGCTGGACGACGGATCCACGGCCAGCACCGCGACCCGGTGTCCGAGCCCGGTCAGCAGTGTGCCGAGCGCGTCGATGAACGTGGACTTCCCCACGCCCGGCACCCCGCTGATCCCGATCCGCCTGGCCCGCCCCGAACGGGGCAGCAACTCGCTCAGCAACCGCTGCGCCAGCACCCGGTGGTCGGGGCGGACCGACTCGACAAGGGTGATCGCGCGGGCCACGAAGGCCCGCTTCCCGTCGAGCACGCCCTTGGCGTACGCGTCGATGTCGATGTTCCGCGCCATCCGTCAGCGGCTCACAGTTCGTGGCCGAGCGCGGCACCGAGCCGCGTGACCAGGTCGTGGGCGGCGTCCGGGATGACCGTGCCGGGCGGGAACACCGCGGCGGCCCCCGCCTCGTGCAGTGCCTCGACGTCCTGCGGCGGGATCACCCCGCCCACCACGATCATGATGTCCTCGCGCCCCTCGGCGGCCAGTTCCTCACGCAGCGCCGGTACGAGCGTGAGGTGACCGGCGGCCAGCGACGAGACGCCCACGATGTGCACGTCCGCCTCGACCGCCTGCCGGGCCACCTCGCCCGGCGTCTGGAAGAGCGGGCCGACGTCGACGTCGAAGCCCAGGTCGGCGAAAGCCGTCGCGATGACCTTCTGGCCGCGGTCGTGGCCGTCCTGGCCCATCTTCGCGACGAGGATGCGCGGGCGCCGCCCCTCCGCCTCCTCGAAGCCGTCGACGAGCGCGCGGGTGCGGTCCACGGACGGGGACTCTCCTGCCTCTTTGCGGTACACCCCGGAGATCGTACGGATCTGGCCCGCGTGCCTCCCGTACACCTTCTCCAGCGCGTCCGAGATCTCGCCGACCGTGGCCATCGCCCGGGCCGCGTCGACCGCCAGCGCCAGGAGGTTGCCTTCGAGACCCGGGCCGGGATCCCGCCCCGCCGCCTCGGTCAGCGCGCGGAGCGCCGCCTGGCAGGCCTCCTCGTCGCGCTCCTCGCGCAGCCGGCGCAGTTTCTCGACCTGCTGGGCGCGCACCGAGGAGTTGTCGACCTTGAGCACGTCGATCTTCTCGTCGGTCTCCACGCGGTACTTGTTCACACCGATGACGGGCTGGCGTCCCCCGTCGATCCGTGCCTGCGTACGGGCCGCGGCCTCCTCGATGCGGAGCTTCGGGATGCCCGCGTCGATGGCCTTGGCCATGCCGCCGGCCGCCTCGACCTCCTCGATGTGCTGCCAGGCCCGCTGCGCCAGGTCGTGCGTCAGCTTCTCGACGTACGCACTGCCGCCCCACGGGTCGATGACCCGGCAGGTGCCGGACTCCTGCTGGAGCAGGAGCTGGGTGTTGCGGGCGATGCGCGCTGAGAAGTCCGTCGGCAGGGCGAGCGCCTCGTCGAGCGCGTTGGTGTGCAACGACTGGGTGTGGCCCTGGGTGGCGGCCATCGCCTCGACACAGGTGCGCGTCACGTTGTTGAACACGTCCTGCGCGGTCAGAGACCAGCCCGATGTCTGCGAATGGGTGCGCAGCGAGAGCGACTTGGAGTTCTTCGGTCCGAACTCCTTCACCAGCTTCGCCCACAGCAGCCGCGCCGCGCGCAGCTTCGCGATCTCCATGAAGAAGTTCATGCCGATCGCCCAGAAGAACGAGAGCCGCGGGGCGAAGGCGTCCACGTCCAGGCCGGCGGCCTGTCCGGCCCGGAGATACTCCACCCCGTCGGCCAGCGTGTACGCCAGCTCCAGATCGGCCGTGGCTCCGGCCTCCTGGATGTGGTAGCCGGAGATCGAGATCGAGTTGTAGCGCGGCATCTTCTGCGAGGTGAACGCGAAGATGTCGGAGATGATCCGCATCGAAGGGCCGGGCGGATAGATGTAGGTGTTGCGGACCATGAACTCCTTGAGGATGTCGTTCTGGATGGTCCCGGCCAGCTTCTCGGGCGCGACGCCCTGCTCCTCCGCGGCGACGATGTACAACGCGAGCACGGGCAGGACCGCGCCGTTCATCGTCATTGACACCGACATCCGGTCCAGCGGGATGCCGTCGAAGAGCTGCCGCATGTCGTAGATGGAGTCGATGGCCACACCCGCCATCCCGACGTCACCGGTCACCCGGGGGTGATCACTGTCGTAACCCCGGTGCGTCGGCAGGTCGAACGCGACCGACAGACCCTTCTGCCCCGCCGCCAGGTTGCGCCGGTAGAAGGCGTTCGACTCCTCGGCCGTGGAGAACCCGGCGTACTGACGGATCGTCCAGGGCTGGTTGACGTACATCGTCGGGTACGGGCCGCGCAGGTACGGCGCGATCCCCGGGTAGGTACCGAGGAAGTCGAGGCCTTCCAGATCCCGGCCGGTGTACAGCGGCTTGACGCCGATGCCCTCCGGGGTCTCCCAGAGCAGTTCCTCCTCGGGGCGGCCCGCCGAATCCTTCACCGCGGCCTGCCACCGGTCCTCGGACACCTCGGCGGGCGCCGCCCCGGTCAGTGCCACGTCGGAGAAGTCCGGAACCACGGGCGCGGGGGCCTCCGAGGGCCCGGTGATCTCAGGGGTCTGCATCACGCCACTCCCATGCGGTCGAGTACGGAGGACAGGACGGCGACCACATCGCAGCCGGCGAACACATGGACGTCGGCCCCGGCGAACGCGTCCGGCCGTCCCGCCAGGAACACCTGCTCGGCGCCCGCAGCCCGGAGGGCGGCCGTGACACCTTCCGCCTGTTCGGCGTAGAGCGCGTCCGCCGAGCACAGGCAGGCGATCGTGGCGCCGCTCGCCGCGAAGGCGGAGGCGGCGGTCGAGGCGTCGACCGAAACGGGTGCCTGGACCGGCTCGATGCCGCCCGACAGGAAGAGGTTCGCGGCGAACGAGGCCCGCGCCGTATGCGCCGAAGCCGGTCCCAGTGCGGCGAGGAAGACGCGGGGACGGCTGCCCGTGGCCGCCAGATGCCGGTCCGAGCGGGCGCGTAGCGCCTCGAACGCCTCGTCGCGCCGGACCCGGGGCAGCCCGCCGTCCCAGGAGGCGGAGGGCGCGGGCTCACGCTCGACGGGCCGCTCCGCGAGGGCCGGGAATTCGCTGACGCCGGTGACAGGCTCCTTGCGCCGTGCCAGATCCCTGCTCCGCGCCGCCCAGGTGGCCGCGATCCGCTCCCTCACCATTCCCGAGCGCAGAGCTGCGGCCTGACCGCCCGCCCGCTCGACCTCCTGGAAGAACGACCAGGCCGCGGCGGCGAGTTCTTCGGTCAGCCGCTCCACGTACCAGGAGCCGCCCGCCGGGTCGGTCACCCGGGCGAGATGCGATTCCTCGATGAGGATCGTCGAAGTGTTACGGGCGATCCGCCGGGCAAAGGCGTCCGGCAGGCCCAGCGCGTGATCGAACGGCAGCACGGTGACGGACTCGGCGCCGCCGACGCCCGCGCCCAGGCAGGCAAGCGTCGTCCGCAGCATGTTCACCCAGGGATCACGGCGGGTCATCATCACGGACGACGTCACGGCGTGCTGCCGCTGCGCGCCGGCGTCCGGGGCCCCGCAGACCTCGGCGACACGGGCCCACAGGCGCCGGGCCGCGCGCAGCTTCGCGATGGTCAGGAACTGGTCGGCCGTGGCCGCGTAACGGAACTCCAGCTGTCCGCACGCCTCCTCGACGGAGAGCCCGGCCGCCGTCAGCGCACGGAGACAGGCGACGCCCGTGGCCAGCGAGAGCCCGAGCTCCTCGGCCGCCGAACCGCCCGCCTCGTGGTACGGCAGGGCGTCCACGGCAAGTGCCCGCAGTCCGGGATACTCGCCGGAGCAGAGCCGTGCCCAGTGCACGGCTTCGGTCAGGTCCGGCTCCGCGCCGCTGCGCGCGGCGTGGCCGAAGGGATCGACGCCGAGGCTGCCCCGCACGGACCCCTTGGCGAGGCCCCGCGCCTCGCAGAGCGCGAGCAACTCCCGTGCGGCCGGCCCGGCATCGGCACCCGCGTCGAGCACCACGGGTGCGAGATCGAGGTGGACGCCCTCCAGCGCGCGGGCGAGGCCGGAGACCGGCACACCACCGGGACCGCCCACCACCAGCCACAGCGAGGTGACGCCGTTCTCCAGATCGCCGAGCAGAGCCTCGTTCAGGCGCGCGGGATCCGTGAGGGCGTGACGCTGGCGCACGTCCCAGCCGTCCGTGGTGTTCCCCGCCGCCGTGCTGCCCCGGGTGAAGGGCGCGAAGCCGGGCAGGCCTGGGTCCACCGACACGTCGGTGGAGGTGTACAGAGGGCGGGCGGTGAGCCCGTCCCCGAGCGCGGTGGACAGCGCTTCCTCGGCGGCCGAGCCCGTGACTTCCCTGCCGGACCTGCGCAGTACGCCTTCGACAAGGCTCTGCCACTGGTCGTGGGAGGGGTCGGGGAACTCGGCGGCCAGAGAGAGCCCGTCAGCAGGCAGGACCGTCATGCTCAGATGCTAGGTCAGCGCTCGGACGAGCAGCAGAGCCACAGGCTGTGACCTTGCACTCTCCGAATTGTGCGGGAATCTCTGCTTGAAGCGGCCTTGCCCCTCATCCGCCCGGGGGAGACGCGACGCCAACGCCCCTGCGAAGCAGGGGCGTTGGCGAGACGTCGCCGTTCAGGCGCCGACGTAGTCCGCGAGGTGCTTTCCGGTGAGGGTGGAGCGGGCCGCGACGAGATCGGCGGGCGTCCCCTCGAAGACGATCGTGCCGCCGTCGTGACCGGCCCCCGGACCGAGGTCGATGATCCAGTCGGCGTGCGCCATGACCGCCTGGTGGTGTTCGACCACGATGACCGACTTGCCGGAGTCGACGAGCCGGTCCAGCAGACCGAGCAACTGCTCGACATCGGCGAGGTGGAGGCCGGCGGTGGGCTCGTCCAGGACGTACACGCCGCCCTTCTCCGCCATGTGCGTGGCCAGCTTCAGTCGCTGGCGCTCGCCTCCGGACAACGTGGTGAGCGGCTGGCCGAGGCTCAGGTAGCCGAGCCCGACGTCCACGAGCCGGCCGAGAATACGGTGCGCGGCGGGCGTCGCCGCCTCGCCGGTACCGAAGAACTCCTCGGCCTCGGTCACCGGCATCGCGAGCACCTCGCTGATGTCGCGCCCGCCGAGGCGGTACTCCAGCACCGCGGGCTGGAACCGCTTCCCTTCGCAGTCGTCGCAGGTCGTGGAGACGCCGGCCATCATTCCCAGGTCGGTGTAGACGACTCCCGCGCCGTTGCACGTGGGGCAGGCGCCCTCGGAGTTGGCGCTGAACAGCGCGGGCTTCACGCCGTTGGCCTTCGCGAACGCCTTGCGGATCGGGTCCAGCAGCCCGGTGTAGGTGGCCGGGTTGCTCCGCCGCGAGCCCCGGATCGCACCCTGGTCGACCGAGACGACGTTCTCGCCCGCCGGGATCGACCCGTGCACGAGCGAGCTCTTGCCGGACCCGGCGACACCGGTGACGACGGCCAGGACCCCGAGGGGGATGTCGACGTCGACGTTCCGCAGGTTGTGTGCCGTCGCGCCGCGGATCTCCAGGGTGCCGGTGGGCTTGCGTACGGTCTCCTTGAGCGCGGCCCGGTCGTCGAAGTGGCGGCCGGTGACGGTGCCTCCCGCCCGTAGCCCCTCGACCGTGCCCTCGAAACAGACGGTGCCCCCCGCCGTACCCGCCGCCGGGCCGAGATCGACGACGTGGTCGGCGATCGCGATCGTCTCCGGCTTGTGCTCCACGACGAGCACCGTGTTGCCCTTGTCCCGGAGCCGCAGCAGCAGGTCGTTCATCCGCTGGATGTCATGGGGGTGCAGGCCGATGGTGGGCTCGTCGAAGACATAGGTGACATCGGTGAGCGAGGAGCCCAGGTGCCGGATCATCTTGACGCGCTGCGCCTCGCCGCCGGACAGGGTGCCCGAGGGGCGGTCGAGCGCGAGATAGCCGAGGCCGATCTCGACGAACGAGTCGAGGGTCTGCCCCAGCGCGGTGAGCAGTGGCGCGACCGTCGGCTCGTCGAGTCCCCGGACCCATTCGGCGAGGTCGCTGATCTGCATCGCGCACGCGTCGGCGATGCTGACGCCGCCGATCTTCGAGGACCTCGCCTCCTCGCTGAGCCGGGTGCCCTCGCACTCGGGGCAGGAGGTGAAGGTGACCGCCCGCTCGACGAACGCCCGGATGTGCGGCTGCATCGCGTCCTTGTCCTTGGACAGGAACGACTTCTGGATCTTGGGGATCAGTCCTTCGTACGTGAGGTTGACGCCCTCGACCTTCACCTTGACCGGCTCGTGGTGGAGGAAGTCCTGCATCTCCTTCTTGGTGAACTTGCTGATCGGCTTGTCCGGGTCGAGGAAGCCCGACTCGGCGTAGAGCCGCACGGTCCAGAAGCTGTCCGACTTCCAGCCGGGGATGGTGAAGGCGCCCTCGGAGATCGACTTCGAGTCGTCGTAGAGCTGGGTGAGGTCGATGTCGGAGACCGAGCCGCGTCCCTCGCACCGCCCGCACATGCCGCCGGTGCGGTTGAAGGTCGCCTTCACCGTCTTCTTGTTGCCCCGCTCGACGGTGATCGCCCCGCTGGCGCGCACCGAGGGGACGTTGAAGGCGTACGCGCCGGGCGGGCCGATGTGCGGCGCGCCCAGCCGGCTGAAGAGGATGCGCAGCATCGCGTTGGCGTCGGTGACCGTGCCCACGGTCGACCGGGGGTCCGCACCCAGCCGCTGCTGGTCGACGATGATCGCTGTCGTCAGGCCTTCGAGTACGTCGACCTCGGGGCGGGCGAGCGTCGGCATGAAGCCCTGCACGAAGGCGCTGTAGGTCTCGTTGATCATCCGCTGCGACTCCGCGGCGATGGTGCTGAAGACCAGTGAACTCTTGCCCGAACCCGAGACGCCGGTGAACACCGTCAGCCTGCGCTTCGGGATCTCTACGCTGACGTCCTTCAGATTGTTCACACGCGCGCCGTGCACGCGGATCAGATCGTGGCTGTCGGCAACATGCAGCGCGGGCGACTGCGTGTTCGTCCTCGTGGCCATGCTCGTCGTGTCTCCATCTGTTACGCGGGCCGCTCGCGCGGTCGCCTGCTGCGTCGCCGGCGCGTGCGCGGCGACGGTCGTTTGTCTACCAGATCGGTCGTGCGGAACGGGGCGTTCTCAGGAACGGGGCTGGCTGAAGCGCAGCATGTTGCCCGCGGGGTCGCGGAAGGCGCAGTCTCGGACGCCGTACGGCTGGTCCACCGGCTCCTGGAGCACCTCGCCTCCCGCAGCGCTGATGCGCGCGAAGGTGGCGTCGCAGTCGTCCGTGCGGAAGATGACACCGCGCAGCATCCCCTTGCGCAGCAGATCCGCAACTGCTGCCCGGTCGGCGGCCGATGCGCCGGGATCGGCGAGCGGCGGTTCGAGGACGATCTCCACGTCGGGCTGCGACGGAACGCCGACGGTCACCCATCGCATCCCCTCGAACCCGACATCGTTACGCACCTCCAGGCCCAGAACGTCGCGGTAGAAGGTGAGTGCCCTGTTGTCGTGGTCGTCGACGGCGATGAAGCACGTCGAAAGCGTGAGGTCCATGCGATCGACGCTACGGGCGGGGGTCTGCTCGCGCTTCTCGATTCCTGACCGGCCTCGGGAGAGGTTCGCCATCATTTTTCACAGTGCGTCACTGAATGACCGAAGTTAAGCTGCATTCGACCCAGCACCGCAGGGGAAGGACGCACCGTGGCCGTGGGACCCGTGGAGTACCTCGTCGTCACCTTTCCCGGGGGCCGCTTCGCCGACGCGATCGCGCCCGTACTGGCCGACGCCGTCGCCTCGGAGGCGGCACGCATCCTCGACCTGACGTTCGCCCGCAGAACGGCGGCCGGCCCCCTCGAGCGCGTGGACCTGCGCGAGATGGACCCCGAAGGACTGCTCTCGTTCGAGCCGTCGAAGGCCGGAGAAGCCGGCCTGCCGCAGATCACGGACCTCGATGCACTGGAACGCCTGTCGGAGGGGGACTCCGCGGCGCTGATCGTGTGGGAGGACCTGTGGTCGGTCCCTCTCACCCGTGCGGTCCAAGAGGCGGGCGGAAGGCTCCTGGCACACGAGCGCGTCCCGGCGGACGGCGGCGACGACGTCATCACCCTTCTCGAAAGGCTTGCCGCGCTGAGGCAGCAGGGTGCGCTCACCGAGGCGGAGTTCGCCGCACAGAAGACCAGGATCCTCGCCGACTGATCCCTCGTCGGCCCATGGTCCACGTTTCCTTTGTCGATGCACGCACGCCGTGCGACGTTGATTCCGACCTGCAGTTCTGTCTGTCGGGAAAGAGGCATTTCATCGTGCAGACCGCCCGCGCAGTCCCCGCAGCCACCGTCGTCAACCTGCGTGATCTGGGCGGCATCGCCCTGGGGCGCACCCACCGCCTGAGGCAGGGAATCCTTCTGCGTTCAGGCCAGCTGAGCGATTTCGACGCCGATCACGACATGGCGGTGGCCGCTCTCGGTATCCGTACGGTCGTCGACCTGCGGACCGCCGACGAGCGCCAGTGGGCGCCCGACCGGCTGCCGCCGGGAGCCCGGCTCTTCGTCGCCGACGTCCTCGGCGACAACCCGGGCGTGGCGCCGGCGCGGATCAAGGCTCTGCTCGGTGACCCGGACGGGGCAGCGAGCCTGCTCGGCGGGGGCAAGGCCGAGGAGCTGTTCGCCCAGACGTACCGGAAGATGGTGCTCTCGCCGGGGGCCGCGGCGGCCTACCGGGCCTTCCTGGACACGGCTGCGGATCCGCGGGCGAGGCCGCTGCTCTTCCACTGCGCGACCGGCAAGGGCCGTACGGGATGGGCCGCCGCGCTGCTGCTGATGACGGCGGGCGCCTCACGCGAGGTCGTACGCGCGGAGTTCATCGGTGTGAACCGGGCGGTGCGCGCGGCCTTCGGGCCTGCGCTGCGGCGCTTCCTCGACGCGGGCGGGGACCCGGACATCGCGTCCGCGGTCGTCGACGCCCGGCCGCGGTACCTGGAGGCGGCCCTGGACGCCATGGACGAGCGCTGGGGAGGGCTCGACGGCTACCTCACCAAGGCCCTGCGCCTGCCTCCTGCGGTGGCCGAGCGGCTGCGCGCGGATCTGACGGTGCCGGTCTGACGTCCCGGCGTCCGTACGGTTCCCGGCGATCCCGTCCCGAGGTCCCGGCGAAAGGCCGTGGCGCGAGCGGCCCGAGGGCGTCGCGACGTCGAGACGTGCCGAGTGTGCGGAGTGCCGCCGGTGCAGAGGGGCTGACGGTTCCGAGGTGCTGACTGTCTGCCGGACGCGAGCCGGCCCGGTGCGCAGTCCTTCAGGACTGCGCACCGGGCCGGCGTGCGAGGGGCCGTGCCTCTCAGATCTTCAGCAGCTGCTCGCTGATGTCGCGGTAGTGCTGAAGCGCCACACGCAGCTCCTCCGTCTGTGCCTCGGTGTCCTGCTCGCGCCATTCGGCCCGCAGGGCCCGCCGGCGTTCCGCGAGTGCCTCGGTCAGGCCGGCGACGATCTCGTCGAACGTGCTCTCCGCCTCTTCCACCGCCCGGCGCGGGTTCTCGACGAAGTCGGTGACCGCGTGCCGCATGCGGAGGGCCAGTTCTTCCTGGTCGCCCTTGGGGACCAGGGGCGAGCCGGTAGCCGCGGACCGCTGGACCTCGGGAGCCGTCCGGGCAGCGGGAGCCGCCGTGGTGGCGGGAGTCGTCCGGGCGCCGGGAGCCGGCGGGGTGGCGGGGGCCGTCCGGGGAGCGGCCGGAACCCCGGTGGTGTCCACGTCCGCGCCCCTCGGCTTCGTCTCCCGCTCGGCGCCGGACGTGGTTCCTGTTGCCGCCGCAGAAGCCGCGGAAGTCCTCTCCGGCGCCGTCGTCCCGGCGGTCGTGCCGCGCGGGGTCTCCGGGTCGCCGGTGCGCCGGGGCTTCTCGGCGGAGACGGCTTCTGTCGTGCGTCCGATGTGGTCCGTCATGCTGATGCACTGCCTTTCGCCTCGTGCCGGCCGGTCCGGGCCGGCGCATCCGGTGCGTCCGCGAGAAGTACGTCGAAGAGTGCGCGGGACTCGAGCAGAGCCTTCCGCATCTCCTCAGTGCCGCCCTGGCCGCGTACGGCCGTGTGCACCTTGCGGTAGCCGCCGACCTGCTCGGCGTGGTGGACCGAGAGGGCGGCCGTCTGCTCCTCGAAATCGCCGCCGTCCGGGAAGCCACGGTCACGGGCCAGCTGGGCCAGAAGCGCGTCGGCCTCGACGACCGCGTCCCGGGGGGAGTCGATGAACCGTTCCCGCACCTCGGCCCAGCGGCGGGCGTACTCCGCGTGGGCCTCCGGGCTCAGGGGCTGCTCCGACAGGGAGCCGTGCAGCTTCACCCGCTCGGACAGCTCGTGCTCGGCAGCCTTCGTGTCCCCGTCGTGACGGGCCACCACGCGGTCGTACTCGGGGCCGAAGCGGCGCCGGAGCCCATGACCGCCGGTCCCTCGGCCGCGCACGAGGAAGAGTACGAGCGCTGCCACCAGGACGACGGCAACGATGATCACCACGGTCGTCATGGCTGACACTCCCGTCGGTTCGCGGTGGGTGCGTCGTGCTGTTCCACTCCCGTCAACTCCTTCCGTTCGGGGCCCGGTTCGACTGCCGCCGGGCTGTCTGCACCAGCCGTGTACCCCCTCGATGCCGTTCGAGGCAGAAAATTTCGCGGGCGACGTGGAGTGGCCGGTTCCGTAGGCGTGGGGCGAGGGCGGGCCAGTTCATTCGGGCCCGCGGGCGTCGGCGAGCGGAGGGGAGCGGCGCTCCGAGCCGGTGCGGATCGGTGCGGGATGTGTGGAGCTCACGGAGTGCGTAATACTCGCACCATGAGATCGAGCGTTACGCGAGTCCGGGCGACCCGGGCCGGCGAGGTGCGGGTGCGGCGCGCCGTGGCCCGGGACGCCAAGCGGCTGACCCGCCTGGTCACCTCGTCCCGCGCCTACGAGGGCCCGTACGCGCCCATGGTCGCCGGATACAGGGTCGGTCCCGACTACATCGAGGCTCACGCCGTTCATGTGGCCGTCGACGACGAGCGGGTGCTCGGTTTCTACGCGCTGGTCCTGTCCCCGCCGGAGCTCGACCTGATGTTCGTCGCGGACGATGCCCAGGGCCGGGGGATCGGGCGCCTGCTCATCGCTCACCTGCGTGACGAGGCGCGCCGGGCGGGCCTGGCGGCCGTACGCGTCGTCGCCCACCCGCCGGCCGAGAGCTTCTACCTCGGCGTGGGCGCCGAGCGCACCGGCACCGTCCACGCCCGCCCGCCCGCAGTGATGTGGGACCGGCCCGAGCTGCACCTCACGGTCGGCGGCGCGCACTGAACCGCCTGGCCCGGCCGGACGTCCGGCCGGGCCACGCGAGGTGCGGAAGGGCAGGGCTTACGCCCAGCCGCCGTACGGGCGGGGCCTATGCCCAGCCCGTACGGGCGGGGCCTATGCCCAGCCGCCGTACGGACGGGTGATGAGCTCCATCCCGTGGCCGCTGGGGTCGGGGAAGTACACCCCGCGCCCACCGTCGTTGTGGTTGATTTCGCCCCGGTGCTTCATGTGGGGGTCTGCGTAGTAGGGGAGACCCTGTTCCCGGATCCGCTCGAAGGCCGTGTCGAACTCCGCCTCCGAGATCAGGAACGCGTAATGCTGCACGGTGATCGACTCGGCGGGCACGGTCGCGAAGTCCAGCGTGACGCCGTTCGCGAGGTCCACCGGAATGAAGGGTCCCCACTCGGTTCCGGTGGTGAGACCCAGGACGTGCGCCAGGAAATCGGCGGACTCCCGGTTGTCCCGGCAATGAACGATGGTGTGATTCAACTCGACAGACACTGTGGAATGCCTCCAGCAGGCATCTCACGGGCTACCTCCACGCCTCACCCAGCCGGTGACCGACGCGCGATGCCGTACGAAGAGCCTAGGCGAGTTGTCACGGTGCGTCGAGGGCCTGGCCCCGGGTCGGGGAGCTGACCCGACGCGGCGGGGGCACGGCCCGGGTCCGTCGGTGGCCGTGGTCCTTCCCCTCGGTGGTGTGGTGGATTCTTCGGCGGCTGCCACCATGGAGTGCATCGGTGACCGCGTTGCTCGGCGACTGCCCGGGAGCACGAGGACAGCGATTCACCACGGCTTCTCGGGGCACCAGTACCACCTCGACGAGGTGGGAGGCATCGATGGGACGGACATCGGCGGACGACGGCAAGGGCCGGACCTGGACGAATCCGCGCAGCGGACGCCAGGAGACGGAGGAGGAGCGCGCGGACCGGCAGTGGGGCGAGCTCCTGCAAGAACTCCGCGTGGCTCAGACCGGTGTGCAGATCCTCTTCGGATTCCTGCTCGCGGTGGTCTTCCAGCCCCGCTTCGCCGACCTCTCCACCGTTGACCGGAACATCTACGTCGTGACCGTCATGCTGGGGTCGGCGACCGCCGCCGCGCTGATAGGGCCCGTGTCGTACCACCGGCTGCTCACCGGCCGCCGGATGAAGCCGCAGACGGTCACCTGGGCCTCACGCCTGACGAAGCTGGGGCTCGGTCTGCTCTTCTGCACGATGTGCAGCACCTTGCTGCTCATCCTCCGGGTGGCCCTTCACAACGTCGCGGCGCTCTGGCTGGTGGGCGTGATGGCCCTGTGGTTCCTGGTCTGCTGGTTCGTCTTCCCGCTCTGGGCCATAGCCAGGGGCGACGGCCGGCCCCCCGCCGAGGCCCCCGACGCCTCGGACGACGACAGTGACGAGGGCGGCCGTTCCTGATCAGGTGGCGCCGTTCCTGATCAGGCCGCGGGGGAGCAGGTCAGGTCGCGGGGGAGCGGGTCAGTCGTCGTCGTTCGCGGGGCTGCGTACGTCCGTCACGGTGAACAGGGCGCCGTCCGGATCCCGTAGCGTGGCCTCGCTCCCCTGGGGAACGTCACGCCGCTCCATGAGGCTCCCGCCGTGCCGCTCCGCGGTGAGCACCGTCGCCTCCACGTCGGTGACCGGGAACTGCACCTGCCAGTGCGGGCGCACCTGCGGGTCGGGGGCCGACTCGACCGCGCCGGAGCTGATCCGGGCCAGCGGACGCCCGTTGCAGCGCACGAGCACCTCTTCCTTGACGTACGCCACCTCGCAGCCGCCGGACTCGCCGGTCTCCCAGCCGAGCACCTCGCCGTAGAAGATCGCCGCGTCGAAGGCGTCCCGGGTGCGCAGCCGGAGCCATGCGTGGGCGCGGTTCCCGGTCGGGGCGAGGGTGGCGGCGCGTCCCGTCCACTCCCAGATGCCGAAGGACGCGCCGTCCCGGTCGGCGGCCAGGACGGCGCGGCCCTGCCCGACCGTCAGGGGGCCCACGGCCACGGTGCCGCTGCGTTCACGGATGCGGCCCGCGACGAGATCGGCGTCCGGGACGGAGAAGTACGGCATCCAGGCCACGGCCACCTGGTAGGCGGAGGCCACCGCGCCGATCCCGGCCGCCGGCACGCCGTCGGAGCGTGCCATGACGAAGTCCCTGCCCAGCGGGCCCCGGCGGAACGTCCACCCCAGGACGGCGCCGTAGAAGCGCTGTGCGCCCTCGAGTTCGCGAGTGACCAGATGGACCCAGCAGGGGGCAGTCGCACCGCTCAGCACTGCCGGTTCCGGCACGGTCCGCGGTTCGCCAGGGTTCATGGTCCACTGCCTTCGGTTCTGCGGCATGACTTCTTCGGTGCCGCGCGGCCAGGACCAGCCTCATGCGCGCCGCCCACTCCCGCAACACGCGGGGCGTGCGATCAGACCCCGCCCCGGGGCGGCGCGTTCGTGATGTCGAGGAAGACGTGCTCGGCCTCCGGCCAGCTGCGGGCGATCGACCCCTTGAGCCGTACGGAGACCTGTTCGACCTCTTCGCTGTCGATGCCGGGCGCCAGGTCGACCCGGGCCGCGACCAGGACCGAATCGAGGCCGAGCCCCATGGTGAACAGGGCCGCGACGTTGTCGATCTCGGGCTGGGAGGTGAGGAACTGCTGCACGCCGCTGCGGAGCTCGGGGTCGGCCGACTCCCCGATCAGGCGGTCGCGGGCGTCCCTGCCGAGCCGGAAGGCGACGTAGACCAGCAGCAGGCCGATTCCCATGGAGGCCGACGCCTCCCAGACGACGTCCCCCGTGACGAGGTGCAGCACCATGCCGGCCATGGCCAGCAGCACGCCCAGTACGGCTGTGCTGTCCTCGGCGACGACGGTTCGCAACGCGGGGTCGCGAGCGGCCCCGGAACTCCGCTCACCGCGGAGCTGCACCAGTGCGCGGACGAGGGAAGCCCCTTCCGCGAGGAAGGCGATCCCGAGAACGATCAGGCCGGCCGTGTAGCCGTCCGGCGACTCCTGCTCGTCCCGGCTCAGTGCCGCGAAGCCCTGGTAGAACGAGAAGCAGCCGCCCACCACGAAGATGCCGACGGCTGCGAGCAGGGACCAGAAATAGCGCTCCTTGCCGTACCCGAAGGGGTGACGGGCGTCGGCAGGGCGGCGGCTGCGCCGCAGAGCGGCGAGCAAAAAGACCTCGTTCACGCTGTCGGCCACCGAGTGGGCGGCCTCGGACAGGAGGGCGGGGGACCCCGAGAGGAATCCCCCTGCCCCCTTGGCCACTGCGATGACGAGATTGGCGGCGAGCGCGACCAGGACCGTGATCCGGGTCCTGTGATCGGACTTCGACCGGTTCATGTACCCCCCATCCGTTGGCGCCGACCTCAGTCGCGCGGTCGCTCGGTGTCGGGCGGAATCACCTCATTACCGTGGCTTCCGAGTTCGTACGGTGACAGTGCGTGGCCGTTCTCGGGGAAGCTGTCCGAGCTGCCGTGCTTGCCGCTTTCCTGGATCTCCGTGCGGTGGTCAGGGCGGGGCGGCTGCTCCTCGGGGCGCGGGGGCCGTGACTCCTTGTCCCGGCGCCTCATCCCGAACCAGAAACCACCGATCAGCAGAAGCACCACGGCCAGGCCGACGATGCCGATGATCACGCCCACCGCACCCGGCCCTCCGTCGGCTCCGCCGGTGGTGGCGAGCGATTCCCATGCTCCGTTCTTTACGTCCATGCATGGCGCATACCCCGGGGAAACGATCGCAGACAGCCAATGGTATGAATTCATGTTTTATGGCGATGTCACGGTAAATGCGTTTCATATGGTTCAAATCGGCTACACGATGATGACTGGGCAGGTTCTTGCCGAGGACGCGGCCGTCCCCGCCGCGACCGTCCCCGCCGTGAGCCGGCCCGGAGAGTGTCACCCCTGAGGACGCCACCCCGGAAGGACGCGTCGCAGAAAGGGGCAGCCTCCCCTTCCTCCGCCGTCCGTGATCACCGCTTCCCCCCTCGGCTTCCCCGGGTCGCGCGCTGCACGCCCGCTCCGTGCCGGAGGCTCGCTGCTCCCGGGGTGCCCGCCAGATGTTTCCGCCCGGCACATCGGGTAGGCGGCTCGCTGAGGCTCCTCCCGCGGAGCCGGAGCCGGTGGCGCTCGTGTCGCCGACAGGCTGTCGTGGGGTGAGCCTGGAGTTCAGTCACCGGACCGCTGGAAGGAACGCGATGGGAGTACGCGAATCGCTCGGCCGCTGGCCCGCGTTCCGACAGCTGACCGGGGGTGATCCTCTGGGCAGAGGCCGAGCGGTGATGTCGCCGGGGACGGAGGCGACCACGCCCCGCACGGCCACGGCCGACCGGGTCGTGAAATCCGTCTGCCCGTACTGCGCGGTGGGCTGCGGTCAGCAGGTGTACGTCAAGGACGACAAGGTCGTCCAGATCGAGGGCGACCCCGATTCGCCGGTCAGCCGCGGCAGGCTGTGCCCCAAGGGTTCCTCGACACTCCAGCTCACCACCGGGCCGGCCCGCCGCCACCAGGTGCTCTACCGGCGCCCGTACGGGGCCGACTGGGAGCCCCTCGATCTGGAGACGGCGATGGACATGGTCGCGGACCGTGTCATCGAGACCCGGCGCCGTACCTGGCAGTGGGAGCACGACGGTCTGCGCACGGCACGGACCCTCGGCATCGCCAGCCTCGGCGGAGCGACGCTGGACAACGAGGAGAACTACCTGATCAAGAAGCTCTTCACGGGCCTCGGCGTCGTCCAGGTGGAGAACCAGGCACGGGTCTGCCACAGCTCCACCGTGGCGGGCCTCGGCACCTCGTTCGGTCGTGGCGGAGCAACCACCTTCATGCAGGATCTCCAGCACTCCGACTGCATCATCATCCAGGGTTCGAACTTCGCCGAGGCCCACCCGGTCGGCTTCCAGTGGGTGATGGAGGCCAAGGCCCGGGGCGCCCGGATCATCCATGTGGACCCCCGGTTCACCCGCACGAGCGCTCTCGCGGATCTGTTCGTCCCCCTCCGCGCCGGCAGCGACATCGCGTTCCTCGGGGCCGTCATCAATTACGTACTCACGGAGGAGAAGGACTTCCGTGAGTACGTCCTCGCCTACACCAACGCCGCCACGCTGGTCGGCGACGACTTCCAGGACACCGAGGACCTGGACGGAGTCTTCTCCGGGCTGGACGAGGAGCGCGGCCACTACGACCCCCGCAGCTGGCAGTACCGCGACGCCGAGATGCAGGCGCCCGCAGGCGACGTCGACGAGCAGTACGAGGACCGGGCGGGCACCGGAGCGGCGCAGGAACGGATCCACTCCGCAGCCCCGTCCGAGGCCCATGGCTCGGGCGGCCCGCAGGCCGAGGCATGGCCTCCGCGGGACGAGACCCTGAGCGACCCCCGGTGCGTCTACCAGGTCCTCAAGCGCCACTACGCCCGCTACACCCCCGAGATGGTCGAGGAGATCTGCGGGGTGAAACGCGAGCAGTTCCTGGAGGTCTGCGAGGCGCTGACCGCCAACTCCGGCCGGGACCGCACCTCCGCCTTCGTGTACGCCGTCGGCTGGACCCAGCACACCACGGGCGCCCAGTGCATCCGCGCGGCTAGCGTCCTCCAACTGCTCCTGGGCAACATCGGACGGCCCGGCGGCGGTATCCAGGCCCTGCGCGGGCACGCGTCGATCCAGGGCTCCAGCGACATTCCCACCCTGTTCAACCTGCTGCCCGGCTATCTGCCGATGCCGCACGCCCACGCCCACGAGAACCTGGACGCCTTCATCCGGGCGAGCCGCACCGACAAGGGCTTCTGGGGCAACATGCGGGCCTACTTCGTCAGCCTGCTCAAGTCCTACTACGGCGACGCCGCGACCGCGGAGAACGACTTCTGCTTCGACCACCTGCCCCGGCTCACCGGCCCCCACGGCACCTACGAAACGGTGATGGCGCAGCTGGCCGGGGAGTGCAAGGGCTACTTCCTCATGGGCGAGAACCCAGCCGTCGGCTCCGCCAACACCCGGCTGCAGCGGCTCGGCATGGCGCAGCTCGAATGGCTGGTCGTCCGCGACTTCTCGCTCATCGAGTCCGCCACCTGGTGGCAGGACGGCCCTGAGACGGAGACCGGGGAGATGACCACGGAGGAGATCGGCACCGAGGTCTTCTTCTTCCCGGCCGCTGCGCACACCGAGAAGTCCGGCTCCTTCACCAACACCAACCGCTGGCTCCAATGGCACCACGCGGCCGTGGAACCCGAGGGGGACGCGCGCAGCGACCTCTGGTTCACCTACCACTTGGGCCGCCGCATCAAGGAACGGCTCGCCGCGTCCGAAGACCCCATGGACCGGGCCGTCCAGGACCTCACCTGGGACTATCCCGTCGACGGGCCGCTCGCGGAACCGGTCTCGGCAGCGGTCCTGGCGGAGATCAACGGCCACGGCCCTGACGGCGCCCCGCTCTCCGCCTACACCGAGCTCAAGGACGACGGTTCGACCAGGTGCGGCTGCTGGATCTACTGCGGGGTGTACGCGGACGGCGTCAACCAGGCCGCCCGCCGCAAGCCCCACGGCGAGCAGGACTGGGTGGCGGCCGAATGGGCCTGGGCCTGGCCCGCCAACCGGCGCATCCTCTACAACCGGGCCTCCGCCGCCCCCGACGGCGCCCCGTGGAGCGACCGCAAGGCGTACATCTGGTGGGACGAGGCCGAGGGCCGCTGGACCGGGTACGACGTCCCCGACTTCGTGCCCGACCGTGCTCCCGGCCACGTGCCCGCGCCGGGAGCGAAGGGGCCCGACGCGCTGCGCGGTGACGACCCGTTCATCATGCAGGCCGACGGCAAGGGCTGGCTGTACGCCCCGGCGGGCCTCGAGGACGGCCCCCTCCCCACGCACTACGAGCCGCAGGACTCACCCTTCACCAACGCGCTCCACCCCTCCCGCTCCCGCTCACCCGTGCGGCATCTGCATCCGCACGAGGGCAACCGCTACCACCCGAGCGGAGAGGAGCCGGGCGCGGACGTGTACCCGTACATCGTCACCACCCACCGGCTCACCGAGCACTTCACGGCAGGCGGGATGAGCCGGTGGTCGCCCTATCTGTCGGAGCTCCAGCCGGAGTTCTTCTGCGAGGTGTCGCCGCAGCTCGCCGAGGAAAGAGGGCTCGAGCACGGCGGCTGGGCGACGATCGTCACGGCGCGCAACGCCGTGGAGGCCCGCGTCATGGTGACCCGCCGGATCACACCTCTGACCGTCGGGGGCCGGACCGTGCACCAGATCGGCCTGCCCTTCCACTGGGGCCCCAACGGGATCGCCACCGGTGACGCGGCCAACGAGCTGGTGGCCATCGCCCTCGACCCCAACGGCTTGATCCAGGAGGACAAGGCGCTCACCGCCGACATCCGCCCCGGACGCAGGCCCCGGGGCCCCGCACTGCCCGAACTCGTCGCGGAGTACCGCCGCCGCGCGGGGATCACGGAGACCACCGGAACGCGGGAGGAGACATGAACAACCGCTTCTTCAGCGGGCCGGAGCCGGACCCGGCGGGCGACGCCGGTCACGAGGACGCCCCGCCGCGCGCCGGATTCTTCACCGACACCTCCGTCTGCATCGGCTGCAAGGCCTGCGAGGTCGCCTGCAAGGAGTGGAACGCCCTCCCCGAGGACGGGCTTTCACTGACCGGTATGTCGTACGACAACACCGCCGGGCTCGGCGCCTCCACGTGGCGGCACGTCGCCTTCATCGAGCAGGCCGTGCCCGCCGGACGTACGGAACTGCCGCTCGTCGAGCCGGATCCGGGGCCGGCGGACGGCACCGGAATGCGCTGGCTGATGTCCTCGGACGTCTGCAAGCACTGCACCCACGCCGCGTGTCTGGACGTGTGTCCCACGGGCTCGCTGTTCCGCACGGAGTTCGGCACGGTCGTCGTGCAGGAGGACATCTGCAACGGCTGCGGATACTGCGTGCCCGCCTGCCCGTACGGGGTCATCGAGCAACGTCCCACGGACGGACGGGTGTTCAAGTGCACCATGTGCTACGACCGGCTCGGGGCGGGGCAGGAACCCGCCTGCGCCAAGGCGTGCCCCACCGAGTCCATCCAGTTCGGCCCGCTCGACGAACTGCGGGAGCGCGCGGCGCTCCGGGTGGACCAGCTGCACACGGCCGGAGTCACCGAGGCGCGGCTGTACGGCCACGATCCGGACGACGGGGTCGGCGGGGACGGCGCCTTCTTCCTCCTCCTCGACGAACCCGAGGTGTACGGACTGCCCCCGGACCCCGTGGTCACCACCCGGGACCTGCCCGCCATGTGGGCACACGCCGGTGTCGCCGCCCTGTCCCTGGCCGCCGGTGCCGCCCTGTCCTTCGCGCTACCCGCACTCACCCGAAGGAGTGGGCGGACATGAGCCCTCGAACGACCAGGAACGGGAAGGGCCGTGAGGAGTTCGTCTCGTACTACGGGCGCCCCGTCATCAAGGCCCCGTCGTGGTCGGCACAGGACATCGCCGGCTACTTCTTCCTCGGCGGCCTCGCGGGCGCGGGCTCCGTCCTCGCCGCCGGCGCCCAGCTGACCGGCCGCGACACCACGGCGACGGCCCTGAAGATGTCCTCGCTCGCGGCCGTCGGCCTCTCGGCGGCCGCCCTCGTCCACGACCTCGGCAGGCCGTCGCGCTTCGCCCACATGCTCCGCGTCTTCAAACCGACCTCCCCGATGAGCATGGGTTCCTGGCTGCTCTCCGCCTACGGACCGGCCGCCGGTACCGCCGCGTTCACCGCGGTGACCGGCCGGATGCCCAGGACCGGCGCGGCGGCCACGACAGCCGCCGGCCTGCTGGGCACCGGCCTGGCCACGTACACCGCGGTCCTGGCAGCCGACACGGCCGTACCCGCGTGGCACGGCGCGCACCGCGAACTCCCGTACCTCTTCGCGGCATCGGCGACCGCCGCTGCCGCCGGCATGGCCCTGGTCGCCGCGCCCCTCCGCGAGAACGCGCCGGCCCGCTGCGCCTCGGCGCTCGCCGCCGTCGCGGACTTCGCCGCGAGCCGGGCGGTGGAACGGCGGCTGGGAAGCGTCGCGGTGACGTACAGGGAGGGCAAGGCCGGGACGCTCATGCGCGCCGCACGCGGTCTCACCGCCGCGGGAGCCGCGGCGGCCCTCCTCCTCGGGCACCGCAGCCGTCCCGCCGCGGCGGGAGCCGGCCTCGCGCTGCTCGCGGGCTCGGCCTGCACACGCTTCGGGGTGTTCGCCGCGGGAATCGCCTCCGCCGAGGACCCCGTACACACGATCGCTCCCCAGCGGGAGGCGGCCCGGCAACGGGCCGAGCACACGCCGGACGCGGAGCGAGCGGCGCACACACAGGACGCAGGACACGCGGAGCGCTCCGAGCGCTCCCGGTGAAAGGAATCAGGGTGAACAGCAGCACGCAGGGACAGACCCACGAACACCAGGAGAGCGGTGACGTCGTCGTCGCGGTGACCGGATGCCCGAAGGAGGACGCCCGCACCGTGTTCGACGTGCTGCGCCGCTCGTTCGACTCCGACCGCCCGGCGAGCGACGCCCCCGAGGAGGCGTCGGAGACACGCCCCACCGTGTGGACGGCGACCGTCGACGTCAGCGAGACCAAGGCCGGGACGGGACCCGCCCGGCTCTCGGCGCCCGTGACGGTCGAGGCGCAGGGCGGTTACTGGGCGGTCGGCCGCCTGAAGGAGCACCTCGAGGACGCCTTCGCCGTACGCGTCGTCGGCACAGCGGCCGGCGACCAGGAGCAGGAGATCCAGCTGCGGCTGGAGAGCCACCGCACCGCCTGACCCAGCCGCACCACCCGAACCCGGAAGGTACGCGTACATGGATGCCATCCCCGGGACGGCCGAAGCGGACACGGCACGGATGCCGGGCCCCGACGACCGTTCCACCTTCACACTCCACGTCAACGGCACGGAACGGACCCTGACGCTCGACAACCGCACCACCGTGCTGGACGCGCTGCGCGAGCACCTCGGGCTCACCGGGGCGAAGAAGGGCTGCGACCACGGCCAGTGCGGCGCCTGCACCGTCCTCGTCGACGGCCGGCGCGCCAACAGCTGCCTCCTGCTCGCCGTCGCCCAGGAGGACGTCCACATCACCACGGTCGAAGGACTGGCCGAGGGGGAGCGGCTGCACCCGCTGCAGGCGGCCTTCCTGGAGAGGGACGCGCTGCAGTGCGGCTACTGCACCCCGGGCCAGCTCTGCTCGGCCGCCGGCATGCTCCGTGAGGCCGAGGCCGGGCACCCCTCCCACGCCACCCCGCGTACCGCGCTCGCCGGCCGGGCGCCCGCCCCGCTCGGCCCGGACGAGATCCGCGAACGGATGAGCGGCAACCTCTGCCGGTGCGGCGCATACACCCACATCGTCCAGGCGATCGAGGACGTGGCCCCATGAAACCATTTGCCTATCTGCGCCCCGGATCCGTCGCCGAAGCGGTCCGCGCCGGCGCCTCCGACCCCACCGCCCGGTACCTCGCCGGCGGCACCAACCTCGTCGACCTGATGAAGCTCGGCGTCGAGTCGCCGGGGCTGCTCATCGACGTCAGCCGGCTGCCCCTGGACCAGGTCAGCCGCACCGAGGACGGAGGGCTCCGCATCGGTGCGGCCGTACGCAACAGCGACCTGGCAGCCCACCCCGACGTGCGCGGCAGCTACCCCGTCCTGACGCAGGCCCTGCTGTCCGGGGCGTCCGGGCAGCTCCGCAACACCGCCACCACCGGCGGCAACCTCCTCCAGCGCACCCGCTGCCCGTACTTCCAGGACGTCTCCAAGCCCTGCAACAAGCGGAGCCCGGGCTCCGGCTGCCCGGCCCGCGAGGGTGTGCACCGCGACCTCGCCGTCCTGGGCCACTCGCCGGACTGCGTGGCCACCAACCCCTCGGACATGGCGGTCGCCCTCGCGGTCCTGGACGCCACCGTCGTGCTGAACGGGCCGGAGGGGGAGCGAGTCGTGCCCGTCACCGGTTTCCATCGGCTGCCCGGCGACAACCCGGACCAGGACACCGTGATCCGGCCCGGGGAGCTGATCACCGAGGTGGTGCTCCCGCCGCCTCCCGCCGGCGCCCTCTCGCTCTACCGCAAGGCACGCGACCGTGCCTCGTACGCCTTCGCGCTGGCCTCCGTGGCAGCCGTCGTCAGCGTGCGCGAGGGACGCGTCGAGCATGCCGCACTCGCCTTCGGAGGGCTGGCGCACCGGCCGTGGCGGGCCGCCGCGGCCGAGGACGTACTGCGAGGGGGCCCCGCGACCGAGGACGCCTTCGCACGGGCGGTGGACGCGGAACTCGCGGCCGCCAGGCCGCTGCGCGACAACGGCTTCAAGGTGGACCTGGCCCGCAGACTGGCAGTGGGGGCCCTGGCCGAACTCACCTCTCAGGCAGCAGCGGTCTGAACCGCCGTGCCCGCACACCACGACGAACCGAGGACTTCCGTCATGAGTGAATCCCCCCAGGCGCTGGGCGCGCCCGTCGTCCGCCGCGAGGGCCGGGACAAGGTCACCGGCAGCGCCCGCTACGCCGCCGAGCACACCGAGCCCGGATGTCTCTACGGCTGGATCGTCCCCGCCGGCGTCGCGAGCGGGCGCGTCACCGCGATCCGTACGGCAGACGCCCTCGCCGTGCCCGGGGTGCGCACCGTGCTGACCCACGACAACGCACCACGGCTCGAGGAGCCCGACGACCCGATCCTCGCCGTGCTCCAGAACGACCGGGTGCCGCACCGGGGCTGGCCGGTGGCGCTCGTCCTCGCCGAGACGCCGGAATCCGCGCGTGCGGGGGCCGAAGCCGTGCACGTCGAGTACGCGACCACCGGGCACGACGTCGTCCTCACCGCTGACCACCCCGGCCTCTACACCCCCGAGAAGGCCAACGGCGGATATCCCGCCGTCCGGGAACGCGGCGACGCGGGGCGGGCCTTCGACGCCGCCCCCGTACGCATCGACGCCACGTACACCATGCGGGGCCTGCACAACCACCCCATGGAACCGCACGCCTCCACCGCCCGGTGGGCGGACGGGCACCTCACCGTGCACGACTCCAGCCAGGGATCGAGCACGGTGCGCGACAGCCTCGCCCAGGCCCTCGGCCTCGACCGCGACCGCGTCACCGTCGTGTCCGAGCACGTGGGCGGCGGCTTCGGGTCCAAAGGCACCCCCCGCCCCCAGGCGGTGCTCGCCTCCATGGCGGCGCGGCACACCGGGCTCACCGTCCAGCTGGCCCTGCCCCGGCGCTACATGGCCTCGATCGTGGGACACCGCGCGCCCACCGTGCAACGGGTCCGGCTGGGCGCCGACCGCGACGGGGTGCTCTCCTCGGTCTCGCACGAGATCGCCACGCACACGTCGAGGGTCAAGGAGTTCGTCGAGCAGGCCGCCGTACCCGCCCGCATCATGTACGCCTCGCCGCACAGCCGCACCGAGCACCGGGTGGCAGCCCTCGACGTGCCCAGTCCGTCCTGGATGCGCGCACCGGGAGAGGCGTCGGGCATGTACGCGCTGGAGTCCGCCATGGACGAACTGGCCTGCGCCCTCGGGATCGACCCGGTCGAGCTGCGCCTGCGCAACGAGCCGCAGACCGAGCCGGACAGCGGACGCCCCTTCAGCAGCCGTAACCTGGCGGCCTGTCTGAGCGAGGGCGCCCGCCGCTTCGGCTGGTACGACAGGGACCCGCAGCCCGCCACCCGCGAGGACGGCCCGTGGCTCCTCGGTACCGGGGTCGCCTCGGCCACGTATCCCGTCCTCCTCTCGGAGTCCGCCGCATCGGCGCACGCCGCGCCGGACGGAGCCTTCCGCATCGGGGTCAACGCGACCGACATCGGTACCGGCGCCCGGACCGTCCTCGCGCAGATCGCGGCCTCGGCCCTGGGCGTGCCCCAGGAACGCGTCACGATCGACATCGGCAGCAGCGATCTGCCCGCCGGGTCCGTGGCGGGCGGCTCCTCGGGCACCGCCTCCTGGGGAACGGCCGTGCACAAGGCGGCCACCGCCTTGACGGGGCGGCTCGCGGAGCACACCGGGCCCCTCCCGCCCGAGGGGATCACCGTCACCGCCGACACCGCAGAGGAGGCGGCGAAGGAGTCCCCGTACGCCCGGCACGCCTTCGGCGCCCACTTCGCGGAGGTGGCGGTCGACTCCCTGACCGGCGAGGTCCGGGTGCGCAGGCTGCTCGGCGTGTACGCCGCCGGACGCATCCTCAACTCCCGTACGGCGCGCTCCCAGTTCATCGGCGGCATGGTCATGGGGCTGGGCATGGCCCTCACCGAGAGCAGCACCATGGATCCGCTCTTCGGAGACTTCACCGAGTGCGACCTGGCCTCCTACCACGTGCCGGTCTGCGCGGACGCCCCCGACATCCAGGCCCACTGGATCGACGAGGACGACCCTCACCTCAACCCCATGGGCAGCAAGGGCATCGGCGAGATCGGCATCGTCGGGACCGCCGCCGCGATCGGGAACGCCGTACGGCACGCCACCGGCGCCCGGCTGCGTGAGCTCCCCCTCACCCCGGACAAGCTGCTGCCCTACCTCCCGTGACTCCTGGTGACCCGAGCCATCGGTTGCGCGACCGGCTCACTCGGGTCACCCTGATGAGTGACCCAGAAGTGACAACTGCTCACGCTTCGTGTTCGGGGGTCGTTGGTCAGACGGGGTGAAGCATGTGGGCCTCGCGGTGAGGAGCCTCGACGATGACCGTTCCACTCGACCGGCACTATCTGGTCGAACTGCAGGTGTCGGCAGAGCGCATTTCCCAGCTGCGGCGCATAGTCGCCGCACACCTTCGTCACTGGAGTCTCGATCTGCACGTCCGGCCCGTGTGCCGGGCCGCCGAGGAACTCCTGACGAACGTCCAGCGGCATGTCGGCGACGACAACCGGTGCGTCGTCGAACTCCGCTGGACCGGCCGGCACCTGACGGTGTCCGTGGCCGACGACGACGCCCGGATGCCCCGGCTGCTCGACGGCGGTGGCGGCGGCCTCAGCCGCGTCATGGCCCTCAGCGACAGCTGGGGAACCTGCCGGACCGCCGAGGGCAAGGTCGTGTGGTTCACGCGGTACGCGGAGACGCCGTGCACCACCGGTCTGCTCCCGCCTGCACCGCTCCCCGGCGGGCGTACGTTCCTGGGCGCTCCGGTCGCCGAACTCGTGTGACCCAGCAGCCCGCGGCCTGCCCGGCCGGTGCGGACGGCGTGCGAGCAGCACGCATGATCCGCGCCGGCCGGGTACGTGTGCGTGAGGGGCCGCGTTGCGTGCCGCGCCACGGCGCGGCACGGTCGAAGAACACACGCAAGGAGGCACTGCCATGCCCATCGCGACGGTCAATCCCGCGAACGGCGAGACGCTCAGGACATTCGACGCACTGGACGAGCGGGAGACCGAGCGCAGGCTCGCCGCCGCGCACCGGGCGTTCCGCCACCACCGAACCACCGACTTCGCACAGCGCGCCCGTCTGCTGAACCGGGCGGCCGATCTGCTCGACGAGGACCAGGCCGAGATCGCCCGCACGATGACGACCGAGATGGGCAAGCCCGTCAAGGCCGCCCGCGCCGAGGCGGCCAAGTGCGCCAAGGCGATGCGCTGGTACGCGGCCAACGCCGAGCGCCTGCTCGCCGACGAGCACCCCGACGACACCGACGTGAAGGACTCCGGCGCCTCGCGCGCCCGGGTGCACTACCGCCCGCTGGGCGTGGTCCTCGCCGTGATGCCGTGGAACTTCCCGCTCTGGCAGGTCATGCGTTTCGCCGCGCCCGCGCTCATGGCGGGCAACACCGGGCTGCTGAAGCACGCGTCGAACGTCCCCCAGACCGCTCTGTACATCGAGGACCTCTTCACCCGGGCCGGTTACCCCGAAGGCTGTTTCCAGACGCTGCTCATCGGCTCGGGGGCCGTCGAGGCGCTGCTGCGCGACCCCCGGGTCGCGGCGGCGACGCTCACCGGCAGCGAACCCGCCGGCCGCGCGGTCGCCTCCGTCGCGGGTGACGAGGTCAAGAAGACGGTGCTGGAGCTGGGCGGCAGCGACCCGTACGTCGTCCTGCCCTCGGCGGACGTCGAGAAGGCCGCCGCGACCGCCGTGACCGCCCGGGTGCAGAACAACGGTCAGTCCTGCATCGCCGCCAAGCGCTTCATCGTCCACGCCGACGTGTACGACGCCTTCGCCGAGCGGTTCACCGCCGGCATGCGGGCCCTGACGGTGGGGGATCCCCTGGAGGAGTCCACGGACGTCGGACCGCTCTCCAGCGAACAGGGCCGCACCGACCTGGAGGAACTGGTCGGCGACGCCCTCGGGAAGGGCGCCACGGCGCTGTGCGGGGGCGGACGGCCCGAAGGGATGGACCGCGGCTGGTTCTACGAGCCCACCGTGCTCACCGGCATCACCTCCGGCATGCGCATCCACCAGGAGGAGACCTTCGGCCCGGTGGCGACGCTCTACCGGGTGGCGGACCTGGACGAAGCCCTCGACCTCGCCAACGACACCCCCTTCGGGCTCAGCTCCAACGTCTGGACGCGTGATCAGGGCGAGATGGACCGCTGTGTGCGGGACCTGGAGGCGGGCGGAGTCTTCTTCAACGGAATGACCGCCTCCCACCCCGCGCTGCCCTTCGGCGGGGTGAAGCGCTCCGGGTACGGGCGCGAGCTGGCCGGGCACGGCATCCGGGAGTTCTGCAACGCCACCACCGTCTGGTACGGCCCCGAATCGGACGCCCGCTAGGAGAGAGCCTTCATGACCGACGCCCCCTCGCCGTCCGCGGCGACCGTCCTGTCCGACACCGAGCTCGCCGCGCTCGACGCGCACTGGCGGGCGGCCAACTACCTGGCGGTCGGCCAGATCTACCTGATGGCGAACCCGCTGCTGGACGAGCCGCTGGCCCCCGAACACATCAAACCGCGGCTCCTGGGCCACTGGGGCACCTCGCCCGGGCTGAACCTGGTCCACACCCACCTCAACCGAGTGATCAAGGCGAGGAAGCGGCAGGCGCTGTGTGTCTGGGGGCCGGGGCACGGCGGGCCCGCGGTCCTCGCCAACTCCTGGCTGGAGGGCAGCTACTCTGAGACCTACCCCGACGTCAGCCGCGACCGCGCGGGCATGGGGCTGCTGTTCAAACAGTTCTCCTTCCCCGGCGGCGTGCCGAGCCACGTGGCCCCCGAGACCCCGGGCTCCATCCACGAAGGCGGAGAGCTGGGATACGCGCTCACCCACGCCTACGGCGCCGCCTACGACAACCCCGAGCTGCTGGTCGCCTGTGTCGTCGGGGACGGGGAGGCGGAGACCGGGCCGCTGGCCGCGTCCTGGCACTCCAACAAGTTCCTCGACCCCGTGCACGACGGGGCGGTCCTGCCGATCCTCCACCTCAACGGCTACAAGATCGCCAATCCCACGGTGCTGGCCCGGCTGCCCGAGGACGAACTCGACGCCCTCCTGCGCGGATACGGCCACGACCCCGTCCACGTCGAGGGGGACGACCCCGCGACCGTCCACCGCGCGCTGGCAGCCGCCATGGACCTCGCCGTGGACGCGATCACCCGGTACCAGCACGCCGCCCGGTCCGGCGGCGCGTCCGTACGCCCCCGCTGGCCGATGATCGTGCTGCGTACCCCCAAGGGGTGGACCGGGCCCGCGGAGGTCGACGGCCTGCCGGTGGAGGGCACCTGGCGCGCGCACCAGGTCCCGCTGCCGGGTGTGCGGGACGATCCCGCGCACCTGCGTCTGCTGGAGGAGTGGCTGCGCTCCTACCGGCCCGAGGAACTCTTCGACGCCGACGGCCGGCCCACCGCCCAGGTCCTGGACTGCGTTCCCGAAGGCCCGGCGCGCCTGGGCTCGACCCCGCACGCCAACGGGGGGCTGCTGCTGCGCGATCTGCCTCTGCCACCGCTGGAGGACCACGCGGTGCGGGTCGACAAGCCGGGGACGGTGACGCACGAACCCACCCGGGTCCTGGGCGGACTGCTCGGAGACGTCATGGCCGCCACCGCGGGGCGCAGGGACTTCCGGGTCGTCGGCCCCGACGAGACCGAGTCCAACCGTCTCGGCGCGCTCTACGGGGCCACCTCCAAGGCCTGGCAGGCGGAGATCCTGCCCACCGACGAGCACCTGGCCCGCGACGGCCGTGTGATGGAAGTGCTCTCGGAACACCTCTGCCAGGGCTGGCTGGAGGGGTACCTCCTCACCGGACGGCACGGCCTGTTCTCCTCGTACGAGGCGTTCGCCCACATCGTCGACTCGATGGTCAACCAGCACATCAAGTGGCTTCGCACCTCGCGCCGGCTGCACTGGCGCGCCCCCATCGCCTCGCTGAACTACCTGCTGACCTCGCACGTCTGGCGCCAGGACCACAACGGTTTCTCGCACCAGGACCCGGGCTTCGTGGACCACATCCTCAACAAGAGTCCCGAGGTCGTCCGGGTCTATCTGCCGCCGGACGCCAACACGCTGCTGTCCACCGCGGACCACGTACTGCGCAGCCGCGACTACGTCAACGTCGTCGTGGCCGGCAAGCAGCCGGGCTTCGACTGGCTCACCCTCGACGAGGCCCGCGCCCACTGCGCCCGTGGGGCGGGGGTCTGGGAATGGGCGGGCACCGAGGACGGCAGCCGCGAGCCCGACGTCGTGCTCGCCTGCGCGGGGGACGTACCCACCCTGGAGACGATGGCCGCGGCCGGACTGCTGCGCCGGCACCTGCCGGAACTCGCCGTGCGCGTGGTGAACGTGGTCGACATGACCCGGCTGCTGCCGCACGAAGAGCACCCGCACGGGATGCCGGACGCGGAGTACGACGCCCTCTTCACCCGGGACAAGCCGGTGATCTTCGCCTACCACGGCTATCCGTGGCTCGTGCACCGCCTCGCCTACCGGCGGACCGGCCATGCCCACCTGCACGTCCGCGGCTACAAGGAGGAGGGGACCACCACCACGCCGTTCGACATGGTGCTCCGCAACGACCTGGACCGCTACCGGCTGGTCATGGACGTGATCGACCGGGTACCCGGCCTCGGGGTGCGTGCCGTCGCCGTACGGCAGGCCATGGCGGACGTCCGCACCCGCCACCACGACTGGATCCGGGAACACGGTACGGACCTTCCCGAGGTGGCCGACTGGGTCTGGGAGGGCTGACCCGCGCGGCGCACGCACTCCGGCCCGCCTGGGCGGTGAACGCACCTCGGCCGGGCCGCGCGGCTCACGCGCTTCGGCCGGCCTGCGGGGGAGCAGGCCGGCCGAAGCGCGCCGACGCGGGACCGTCAGTTCACGGTCGTACGGATGACGGGCGAGACGGCGCCGCCACCGACGATCCGCAGCGCGTTCTCGCCCTTGATGCCCAGCTTCACCCGCAGGCTGTACTCACCGCTGCCGGCGGTCCTCATCGTGGCCGGCAGGGAGACCCAGCGCCTGCCCTGCTTCTGCTGGAGGGTGACCGGGGTGCCGGAGCTGATGTTCCGGGCGGAGCCGTGGATACGGAACTCCTCCCAGGCGCCGACGCTGCGCGCGGTCGCGTGGGCGGAGAGGGCCGGCCGGGTGGCCAGGTCCTGCGCGCTCGCCCCGGACGGCGGTGCGGGGACACCGGACGAGGCCGCGGCCCCGCCCACCGCGCCGGCCAGTACCACCGCTGTCAGCAGGGCTGCCGCCGATGCGCGCCTGAATCGGTCCATGAATGGCTCTCCTTCGTGCACGGCGTGACCGGGAAGATCAGCACCGCGAGATCGACTTCGGAGCGCCAAACCTAGGCATACTTCACATAATCATCACGTAGGACACGCGGTCAGAAGCGCAGAACGGCCGCGATGCGCCCGTGCTCAGCGAGGGAGTCGTCGGCGACGAAGGACACCTCGCAGCCGTTGTCCAGCGCCGCCTCCACCAGCTCGTCGACGATGTCCTCGCGGACCTGCTCGTCCGTGGCCGGAGTGACGTCCGCGCCCACCGGCTCCAGGTGCCCGTCGGTGACCCTGACCGTCGTCGCGAAGTTCTCCTCGACCGCGACGAGTCCGGCCCGGCCCTCGCGCACGGCCAGCCACACCTCGTCGAGCCCGCCCGCGAAGGAGCGGCTGCTGCGGGCGTTGTCGAACCTGCTCCGGATCTCCGCGGCTGCGTGGGCGCGCCAGTCCTCCAGGGCCGGGCTCAGCTCCTTCAGGAGCTCCGGCGCGGTGGTGTCCGCGGTCGTGCCCTTCGCGACCCTGCCGACGGCCGGTTTCGCACTCTCGCCCACCTCGTCGAGGAGGGAGAGCGCCGGTGCGAGGCCGACCAGGAACAGTGGGCGCGGGTCGGCGGCCATGACCGCGCGCAGTCCCTCGTCGACCGTGCGCAGGAAGTTGCGCGTGTCCTCGCTGCTGTACGTGCTCGGGGTGTCGCCGATCCGCTCCTCGCGCTGCGGATTGGGCTCCTCGTGAGGCGCGGAGAGAGGGAAGGCGCCCCGCTTCTCCGCGCGCAGTCCGTCGTTCGTGCCCGAGAACAGGGTGGCGTGCTCCGCGGAGAAGCTGAGGACCCAGAACAGCCGCGCACCGGCCTTCGCGGCGACCAGGTTGCGCGTCAGGTAGCTGTCGCTGAGTACCACCCGTTCGGGCGCGGTGCGCGGCAGCTGCCAGATCTGGTACTCGTCCGCGTCGGCGAGGATGACCAGGGAGTCCAGGGCGCGGCGCTGGTCGACCTCCTCCACCGCCCGGTCGAGCTGGGCCTTCACGGCCGCACGCGCCTCGCGCGTCACCCGGGGGTCGGACTCCAGGCGGTTGCCCGCCTCGGCCACGAGGTTGCGCAGCCGTACGGCGTCCTGTGCGTTGTCCGGCGCCTTGCGGTGGGTGGGCATCGTCAGGGACAGGGCCGGATAGGGCCTGTTCCTGCGAAGGTCCTGCAGCAGGCCGGGGGTCAGGGCGTCCGTGTCCATCGTTGTCTCCCGGAGGGGTCGGGGTCCGTCGTGCTGGGGCCGCCCCCAAGGCGCGGAGCGGATCGTTCGACGAGTCAATTCATACCGTTTGATCCTAATATGAGCGAATTATTCGTATTCCCTCCGGAGGTGTATGCGATGTCCACGCTCACCGTGTGGAAGTTCCAGTCGGCCGAGGGCGCGGAGAACGTGGAGACCGCGCTGAAGTCCCTCCAGAAGGAGGGCCTGATCAAGATCCTCGACGCGGCCGTCGTGACGTGGCCGGCCGAGCGCTCGAAGCCCAGGACGAAGCAGTTGATCAACCTCGTCGGTGCGGGCGCGCTCAGCGGCACCTTCTGGGGCATGCTCTTCGGGCTCATCTTCCTGATGCCGCTGCTCGGCGCCGCCATCGGAGCCGCGGCCGGGGCGCTCGGCGGGAGGCTCGCCGACATCGGCATCGACGACGAGTTCATCGCCGAGGTCAAGGAACAGGTCACGCCGGGGACTTCGGCGCTCTTCCTGCTCACCACGGACGAAGTGCCCAGCCGCATCAGTGAGTCCCTGCCCGGCGGCGGCGCCGAGCTCCTGCACAGCAACCTCGACACCGGGCGTGAGGCCAAGCTCCGCGAGATCTTCGGCGGCGAGTCGGAATGACGGACGGCGGGGCGGCCGGTCCCGTGCGGCGCGGGCGAGGCCGCTGATGGCCGCGTCCGAAGCCGTCACGGACGCGCTGCGTGAGTTGCACGCGCGTTACGCGGGCATCCGGGACGGCCGGCGAGCCGACTACATCCCGCGGCTGGCGCGGTCCGACCCCGACGCCTTCGGGCTCGCGCTCGTCAGCATGGACGGGCACCGCTACAGCGCCGGCGCCGCGGACACGCCCTTCACCCTGCAGTCGGTGTCCAAGCCCTTCGTCTACGCCCTCGCCCTGTCCGCCCTCGGTCTCGACGAGGTCGGTCGCTGGGTCGGTGCGGAGCCCAGCGGCGAGGCCTTCAACGCCATCAGTCTGGAACCGCGCACCGGGCGGCCCGCCAACGCCATGGTCAACGCCGGCGCCATCGTCACCACCGCGCTCGTCCCGGACCGCGCGGACGTCCCCGCCTTCACCGCCATTCTGAGCTGCCTGAGCCGTTTCGCCGGCCGGCGGCTGGACGTCGACGAGGACGTGTACCGCTCCGAGGCCGGGACGGGGGACCGCAACCGGGCGCTGGCCTACCTGATCCGCAGCACCGGCACCCTCCCCCTGGATCCGGTCGCCGCCGTCGACACCTACTTCCGGCAGTGCGCGGTACGCGCCACCGCCGTCGATCTGGCCGTGATGGCCGCGACCCTGGCGTACGGCGGAGTCAATCCGGTGACCGGCGAGAGAGTCGTGTCCGCGGAGGTCGCGGCACAGGTGCTCGCCGTGATGGCCACCTGCGGGATGTACGACGCCTCCGGTGACTGGCTGCTCAGGGTCGGGCTGCCGGCCAAGAGCGGTGTGTCCGGCGGGCTGATCGCCGCGGGCCCCGCGCGCTTCGGCCTCGCCACCTACAGCCCGCCGCTGGACGCCGCGGGCACATCGGTGCGCGGAAGCGCCGCGATCGGCGCACTGTCGGAACGGCTCGGACTCCACCTGATGCGCAACCCGGCGCTGCCCGGCTCCACCGTCACGCTGGCCGCCACCGCCGATGTCCTCCCCACGGCACCGTCCGGCCGGCGCGAGCGGGCGCTGCACGAACAGGTGGGGGTGGTCGCGGCGCAGGGCGCCCTCGACTGGACGGCCGCCGAGCGCGTGCTGTACGCGCTGGACGAGTCCGGCCCGGACGGGGCGGGTCCGGTGGTGCTCGACCTGAGCGAGGTGACCGGTGCCGACTCCGTGGCCCTCGCGCTGCTGCACGCGGGCCTGGCCCGGCTCGCCCGGGACGGACGGCGCGCGGCCGTCGTCGATCCCGGCGGCCGGCTCGGCCCGCCGGACCTGGTGCGGGAGCGGACCGGCCAGGACCTGCCGCGCTTCGGCTCCCGCGAGGAAGCCGTCGAGCGCTGTGCGCAGGCCGTGGCCGGACCGGGCTGAGCGCCTACCAGATGGCCTCGACCCACTCGGGGTGGTCGATGAACGGGTTCCGGTTGTGCTGGAACCGGTCGAATATGACCTCGTTGCGGTTCTGCTCGAAGCTGTCCGGCGGGTCCTCCTGGCTCCACTGCTTCAGCACGGACAGCCGCCCGATGTACGGCGCCGAGCCGTTGGAGACGCTGTCGTTCGGTTCGAGATCGGCGAAGGTGTCGTCGCCCTCGTAGCGCACGGCCATGTAGAGGATCATCCGGGCGACGTCACCCTTCACCGCGTCGCGCGGCTCGAAGGAGTTGCTGTCGGTGTAGTTGCTGGGCGCTCCGGAGACGGCGCTGCCGCCGTTGTCGAAGTCCTTGTTGCCGCGTATGGAGTTGACCTGGACGTCCTCCGGGCGGAGGTGGTGGATGTCGGTTCCCGGACCTGTCGAGGTACCGAAGTCCCCGTGGGACTTGGCCCAGACGTGTTCCCGGTTCCAGTCGCCGACGTCGCCCCCGTTCTCGCTCTTGGACTGCGAGCGGCCGGTGTAGAGGAGGATCACGTTGGAGGAGTTGGACGGGTCCTGGTCGGTGACCTTGAGCGCGTCCCAGACCTGGCTGTACGACAGGGTGGTCTGGTCGCTGATGATCGAGTGCAGGGAACTCTTGAGCGCGGCGCCGGTCTTGCCCAGCGCGTCCTGGTAGTAGGTGTCGTCCAGGGTCGTGGCCGGGGACGCTGAGGGGGTGGCGGCGGGCGCGGTGGCCGTGGCGCAGGTGAGAACGGCGATGGAGGCGGCTGTCGCGAGTAGTGGACGCGCGTAGAAACGGCGACGACTGGACATGTGGGGTGTCCTCTCCGGGGCGGCGAACGGGGTCCTGGTGGCCGTGCGGTTGCCTGTTCGTCCGGGAGCCTTCCACACGCACGGTGCCGGTCGTGTGAACGTTGCGTATTTATCATGTGCAAGTCAAGTGACGTTTCGTGCGGGGTCTCCGTGGCATCGGATGCGCCCTCGGCGCAGCGGCGCGAGAATTACCGCAAGGACGAGGAGGCGGTATGAGCGAAGAGTCCGAATCCGTATCCGTATCCGTGCCGGAGGTCCGGGGGGTGACTCCGGACCGTCTGCTCCATGCCGGCGGGAGCGACCAGCCCTCCGCGGAGGACCTGGTTCTCGCCTCCGGGCGGGACGTGACCCCCGAGAGTCTGGAATGGGCGCGCCGCAGGCTGTCCGAGGAGGGCCGCTCGGCTCTGGACAAGCGGCTCCCGTAAGCCCCGCGGGCCGACGAAGGGGCGACCGGGGCGGGGAGCGTGCAGGGCGCTCCCCGCCACTCGGCTAGCCTGAACGCAATATGAACCGTTTGACGACGTCACAGGGCGAATTCGATCTCGCCCGCTTTCCCGAGAACCCGCGCGACCCCCTCCGTGCGTGGGACGCCGCCGACGAGTACCTGCTGAACCGCCTGGAGGGCGCCGGGGGCGACGAGCCGGTGCGTCCTTCGGGCACCGTGGCCGTGGTCGGCGACCGCTGGGGCGCCCTCGCCACCGTGCTCGCCCCCCACCGCCCCGTGCAGATCACCGACTCGTACCTCGCGCGGCGGGCCACGCTGGCCAACCTGGAGCGCAACGGCCTCGATCCGGACGCCGTACGCATGCTGTCGGTGCGGGACACCCCGCCGGCACGCGTCGACCTGCTGCTCGTACGGGTCCCGAAGAGCCTCGCGCTCCTGGAGGACCAGCTGCACCGGCTCGCTCCGGCCGTGCACGAGGGGACCGTGGTCATCGGCACCGGCATGGTGAAGGAGATCCACACCTCCACCCTCAAACTCTTCGAGCGGATCATCGGGCCGACCCGCACCTCCCTCGCGGTGAAGAAGGCGCGCCTCATCTTCTGCACCCCGGACCCGGCCCTCCCGAGGACCTCCAGCCCCTGGCCGTACCGCTACGAACTGCCCGGCGACGTCGGCCCCGTGTCGGGCCGGACGGTCACCAACCACGCCGGTATCTTCTGCGCCGAACGGCTGGACATCGGCACCCGCTTCTTCCTCAAGCACCTCCCCACGCGGAAGGGCCCGGTCCACATCGTCGACCTCGGCTGCGGGAACGGCGTCGTGGGCACGTCCGCCGCGCTCGCCGACCCGGACGCCACCGTCACCTTCATCGACGAGTCCTACCAGGCCGTGGCCTCCGCGGAGGAGACGTTCCGGGCCAACACCGGACCGGACGCCGATGCCCGGTTCCTGGTCGGCGACGGCATGGCCGACGTGCCTGCGGCGAGCGTGGACCTGGTCCTCAGCAACCCGCCGTTCCACTCGCACCAGGCGGTCACCGACGCCACCGCCCGGAACATGTTCCACGGCGCGCGGGCCGCACTGCGTCAGGGCGGCGAGCTGTGGGTCGTCGGCAACCGGCACCTCGGCTACCACACCCAGCTGCGCCGGATCTTCGGCAACTGCGTCACGGTGGCCGGTGACCCGAAGTTCGTGGTCCTGCGGGCCGTCAAGCGCTGAGCCACGTCACGGGCGGCGTCCGGCCGCCCCGGCGGCACCCCGGTGACCCGGGTCCCGCCGGCGGCTGCGCGCCCGGCCCCGTCGTGAGCGCGCAGCAGGCCCGCCCCGTACCCACTCCGCAGACGTGCCGCCATACTGGACGGGCCGGGGCGGGGCACAGCTGTAGGCGGGACGCGGAGCAGACGGGGGCGGCAACAGGCGATGGCGGACACCAGGCTGATCCAGAGCCGGTACCAGCTGCTCGATCTCATCGGGCGCGGAGGCATGGGCGAGGTGTGGCGTGCCCGGGACGAAGCACTGGGCCGGCAGGTCGCCGTCAAGTGCCTGAAACCGGTGGGACCGCAGCACGACCGCGACTTCACCCGCATCCTGCGCGAGCGGTTCCGCCGGGAGGCGCGCGTGGCCGCCGCTCTCCAGCACCGAGGCGTCACCGTCGTCCACGACTTCGGGGAGGCGGACGGTGTCCTCTACCTCGTCATGGAGCTCCTGGAAGGCCGCAACCTCAGCCAGCTCCTCGAGGACAACAAACAGCACCCGCTGCCGGTGCCGGACGTCGTCGACATCGCCGAGCAGGTCGCCGACGCCCTCGGCTACACCCACCAGCAGGGCATAGTGCACCGCGACCTCAAGCCCGCCAACATCATGCGGCTCGCCGACGGGACGGTGAAGATCTGCGACTTCGGCATCGCCCGGCTCGGCGCCGACATCGGGTTCACCTCGCGCCTCACCGGCACCGGCATCGCCATGGGCACCCCGCACTACATGTCGCCGGAACAGATCAGCGGCGGAGAGGTCGACCACCGCAGCGACCTCTACTCGCTGGGCTGTGTGCTGTACGAGATCGCCACGGGCGTCCCGCCGTTCGACATGGACGACGCGTGGGCCGTCCTGGTCGGACACCGCGACACCGTGCCCGAGCCTCCGCGTACCCACCGTGCCGAACTGCCCCGCTTCTTCGACCGCGTCGTCCTGGACCTGCTGGCCAAGACCCCGGGGGAGCGGCCCTCCGACGCGGGGGACCTGAGGGCACGCATAGCTCTCGGGCGCACCGGTGAGCAGCCGCAGGCCGGGCGGGTCATGCTCGCCCCGCCGGTGCCGTTCGAGCACCCTGCCCGGCGGCCCGGCGGGCAGCCTCCCCGACTGCCCTCCTGGACCCGTGACATGACCACCGGTCACAAGGCCCGCAGCGCCGCGTACCCGGGAACGGCCGCCATCGACCAGGCGCTCGCTCTCACCGGAGCGTGGACCACGGGAGCGGCGGGCCCGCAGTCACCCGGCGGAGCGTTCCCGCCCGCGGGAGCGGGCCGCCCCACCCCGTCGCCCGAACTCCTGGCCACCCTGGCCAGCAGGCACAGCGCCGGGCTCAACCTGGGCCGCCTCGGGCACTGGGAGGAGGCGGCCGAGGTCCACCGCGCGGTCGCCGCCGAACGCTCGCACGCGCTCGGCCCCGACCACCCCGACACCCTCGCCAGCCGCTACGAGGTGGCCTTCACCCTCAGCCGCACCGGACAGGCCGCGGACGCCCTGCGTGAGTTCGGCCGGGTCGCCGACGGCCGCGAACGCGCCCTGGGCCCCGACCACCCGGAGACCCTCGCGGCCCGCCAGGAGACGGCCTACGTACTCGGACAGCTCGGCCGGCACTTCGAGGCCCACCAGGTCTACGCCGCGGTGCTCGCCTCGCGGGAGCGCTCCATGGGGCCGGACCACCCCGACACCCTGCGCTGCCGGCACAACCTGGCCTTCAACCTCAGCCGGCTGGGCCGCCTGGACGACTCGTACCGGATGGCCCGTGAGGTGGCGGACGCCCGTGGCCGGCTGCTCGGCGCCACACACCCCGACACCCTGGTCACGCTCTACGAGGTGGCATACACCCTCGGCCGGCTGGACCGCTGGACCGAGGCCCTGCAGACCTACCGCGAGGTGGCGCAGGCCCGGGCCGTCACGCTCGGCGCCCTGCACCCCGACACGCTGTCCGCGCGCTACGAGGTGGGCATCAGCCTCGGCCGGCTGGGCCGCAGCGCCGAGGCCCTGGACCTCTACCGCGCGCTGGCCGACGACCGTACCCGGGCCGCCGGCCCGGACGACCCGGAGACACTCCGCGCCCGCCACGGCCTCGCGGTCAACCTCGGGCGGATGGCGCGCTGGGAGGAGGCCCTCGCCGAGTCGCGCGAGGTGTGCGCGATCCGGGAGCGCACGCTGGGGCCCGACCACCCCGACACCCTCGTCAGCCGCCGGGAGGTGGCCGTCGGACTCGGCTGGCTCGGCCGCTGGGCCGACGCCCTGAGCGGCTACCGTACGGTCGCCGACGCCCGCGAACGGGTCCTCGGCGCCGATCACCCGGACACGCTGGCCAGCCGCAACGACGAGGCCCACTGCCTGGAACAGCTCGGCCGCGGCACGGAGGCCGTCGACCTCTACCGCAGGGTCGCCGACCTGCGCCGGCAGCGCGGCATCCCCCCGCACTGACCGTCAGGCGAGGCTTCCCCGCGCGCGGTGGAGGTCCCGCAGCAGCGCGATCTCCGCCCCGTGGTGGAGCAGCTCCTGGTTGACCCACCAGACGACGTCGAGGAAGCGCTCCTCGGGGTCGCCGCCGTACGGGTACGTGCAGTACCCGACCGTGTCGAGCGCGGTGTCGTCGGCGCCGAGCAGCGCCGAACGCCACGCCGCCGCCGATGCGCCGAAGTCCGTGAGGGCCCCGGCCGCGTCCCCCGCCACCCGGTAGTCCTCACGGGTCAGCGCGTGACGCCCCGCCGTGTGGTCCGCACGCAGGACCAGCAGCTCGCTGAGATGGCTCAGGCGCCACGCGAGGGTCGTGAACGGCGGCGGCGAGGGATGAGGGTGCGACGCCGTGTCGCGCCCCCAGTCGCCCGCGCCCGTCAGGGCGCTCGCGCCAGGGCCGGGGCCCTCGGTCCTGCGGCGCACCGACCAGCACTCCGGCAGCGGCTCCCACAGGTACTCCTCGTCGGTGAGCGGCGGGACGTCCACGTCCGTGCCGTTCCCGCTGTCCACGGTCGGACCGGCCATCCGCCTGGTCAGCCGCTCGCACGCCCAGTCGAACTGCTCGAGCAACGGTTGCAGACGTGCTGGTGTGTCCACGGAGAACTCCTGGGCAAGTTCGAATGCGGAAGGGCGAGGTCAGCGAGCACCCTGCCACAGCGGCCCCCACAGGCCCACCGCTTTTCGGAGCCCGCGCCACGGACCGCGCCCCCTGTGCCGGGAGATCATCCCGTGCTACGAAGGGGCATGCCCGCAGACGAGACGGCCCCACCCGGTACGCCCACCCGCTCCCACTACGACGCGGTGATCGTCGGCGGCGGCCACAACGGCCTGGTCGCCGCCGCCTACCTCGCCCGCGCCGGGCAGTCCGTCCTCGTACTGGAACGCCTCCCGGGCACCGGGGGAGCAGCCGTGTCGACCCGCCCCTTCGACGGGATCGACGCCCGGCTCTCCCGCTACTCCTACCTCGTGTCGCTCCTCCCGCAGAAGATCGTCCGTGAGCTCGGTCTCGACTTCGCCGTACGCAAGCGCACGGTGTCCTCGTACACCCCGGCCGTACGGGGCGGGCGGCACACCGGACTGCTCGTCGGTGGCGACAGGACCCGTGACTCCTTCGCCGCGCTCACCGGGAACGACCGGGAGTACGACGCCTGGCAGCGCTTCTACGGGACGACCCGGAGGGTCGCCGAGCGGGTCTTTCCGACCCTCACCGAACCCCTGCCCTCCCGCGCGGCCCTGCGGGCGCGCGTCGACGCCCCGGACACCTGGCGCGCGCTGTTCGAGGAGCCCATCGGTGTCACGGTCGAAAAGACCTTCGCGGACGACCTCGTCCGCGGGGTCGTCCTCACCGACGCGCTGATCGGCACCTTCGCCGACGCGCACGACCCGTCCCTGATCCAGAACCGCTGCTTCCTCTACCACGTGATCGGAAACGGCACGGGTGACTGGGACGTCCCGGTCGGGGGCATGGGCGCCCTCACCGACGCGCTGGCCGGCGCGGCCCGCTCGGCGGGCGCCGAGATCCGTGTGCTGCACGAGGCCACCCGGATCGAGACCGACGGCACCCGGGCCGAGGTGACCCTCCGGTCACCCGGCGGGGAACACGCCGTCGGCGCGCGCCGGGTCCTGGTCAACGCCTCGCCCACGGCGCTGGCCTCGCTCCTCGGCGAGGAGCCGCCCGCTCCGGCGGAGGGCGCCCAGCTGAAGGTGAACATGCTGCTGACGCGGCTGCCTAGACTGCGCGACCGCTCCGTCGACCCGCGCCGGGCGTTCGCCGGTACCTTCCACGTCGCGGAGGGCTACGGACAACTGGCCGCGGCCTACGGCGACGCGGCGGCCGGCCGCCTGCCCGGCGCGCCGCCCTCCGAGATCTACTGCCACTCCCTGACGGACCCGTCCATCCTCGCCCCCGGGCTCGCCGCGCGGGGCTACCAGACGCTCACCCTGTTCGGGCTGCACACGCCGGCCCGGCTCTTCACGGCGGACAACGAGGCCACGCGTACCGCCCTGCTCGACGCCACCCTCGCCGAACTCGACGCCCATCTCGAGGAGCCGATCGCCGGCTGTCTGGCCCTCGACGCCGACGGCAGGCCGTGCATCGAGGCGAAGACACCCCTGGACCTGGAACGCGAACTGCGGCTTCCCGGCGGGCACATCTTCCACCAGGACCTCTCCTTCCCCCACGCCACCGGCGAGACCGGCCGCTGGGGAGTGGAGACCGCCCACGCCAACGTGCTGCTCTGCGGAGCGGGCGCGGTGCGCGGCGGCGGGGTCAGCGGGGTGCCCGGCCACAACGCCGCCATGGCGGCGCTGGGCCGGTGACCGTCCCGTCCTACCGGCCGAACACCCCGCGCAGTGCCTCGAGCTTGCGCGGCAGGTCGTACTCCGCGCCTCCTTCGTGACCGTTGTACGTGAACACCTCCAGTTCGGCGGGGCCCGCGTAGGCGTGGTACGCCGCGAACACCGTCGACGACGGGCAGATCCGGTCCATCAGACCCACCGAGAGCCACGCCGGGGCCGTGGCCCGTGCCGCGAAGTTGACACCGTCGAAGTACGACAGCGTCTGCATCGCCTCCTCGACCCTGAAGCGGTGCCCGGACAGCCAGCGGGCGATCTCCGCGTACGGCCCCGAGTCCGTGATCTGCGAGGCGCGCCGGAAGTGGCAGAGGAACGGTACGTCGGCGACCGCCGCGGCCACGTCGTCCCGCAGCCCGGCCACCGCGAGCGCGAGGCCGCCTCCCTGGCTGCCACCGAGGACCGCGACCCTGGAGGGGTCCACGGCCTCGTGGGCCTTCACCGCGTCGACCGCGCGCACGGCGTCGGTGATGAGGCGCCGGTAGTAGTGCCGGGCGGGGTCCTCGATGCCCCGGGTCAGGAAGCCGGGGGAGGAGGAACCATGGCCGTCCGGACCGATGTCCGGGGTGTCCGCGGTGTTCTTCCCGCCGCCGCCCTGGCCGCGGTTGTCCATGACCAGATGGGCGTAGCCGAGCGCGCTCCAGGTCAGCCACGAGTACGGGATGCCCCGGCCGCCGTTGTAGCCGATGTACTGCACCACCGCCGGCAGCGGCCCCGAGCGGACACGCGGGAGCAGCAGCCAGGCCTTCACCGGCTGTCCGCCCCAGCCGTTGAACGTCACGTCGAATACGTCGACGGTCGCGAATCCGGCGTCGTACGGGACGAACGACGCGCCCGGACCGTGGCGGGCCGCCTCCCCGAGGGTCTTGTCCCAGAAGGCGTCGAAGTCGGCGGGCTCCTCCGGTTCCGGCCGGTACTCCCGCAGCCGCTCCAGCGGCATGTCGAACAGCAAGGGTCTAGCTCCTCTTCAGGGTGAGGGTGAGGGTCGCGCCGTGCAGTCCCGCCGTGTCGGCGGTGATGCGCAGGCCCCGCCCCGTGGCGGTCGTGCGGATACCGGGGTCCGCGGCCTCGACCGTGAGACCGGGCCTGGCCAGGTCCAGCACCACCGTGGAACGCAGCTGCGTCGGATCGGACAGGGCGACCGTGAGCTTCCCGTCCCGGGGGCGTACCAGCACCGAGGCGGGACCGTCGCTGGTCAGCTCCCGCACCGTGCCGGCGGTCCAGAAGTTCGCGGCGAGCAGCCCGTCGGCCGACCGGCGCACGGCGTGCACCGCGGTCGAGCGGGCCACCAGGTCCACCGGGGGCGCCGCCGACCACTGCCGGGTACGGGCGGCGGACGCCGCCGGAGCCTGGAGCCAGAAGTAACCGGCGCCCGCCGGGGCAGGGCCGTGGTCCTGCCACAGCGTCAGGTACGGGCGGGTGACGGGGGTGTCCGTGCCGTACTTGAGGTTGATCTCCCGCCAGGTCGCCGTACGCTCCTCACGCAGACCGCGCAGGGTGGCCGGCTCCGGGAAGATGTAGCCGCCGGTCCCGTCGAGGTGCAGCCAGCGCACCTTGGCGAGCCCTGCCGACCAGTCCGTGCCGGCCGGCGCGGGGGTGCCGTTGACGAGGAGTGCGGCGGCCGGATCGCGCAGCTTGCGGTTCTCGACCACCGTCTCCACCGTCCCGTCGCCGGCGGTGATGCCGGATCCGGTGCACGCGATCACGTCGTCCAGGCAGAACCAGCTCTTGAGGCCACGCAGCGTGCTTCCGTAGGCCCGCAGCTCCATGCCGTACGCGCCGAGCGTCGTGCCCGGCAGGGCGGTGCCGCCCGCCCAGTCGGCGGTGCTCGTCGTGCGCTGGCCCGCGGCGTCCGCCGGCCGTCCGGCGACGACCGTGGTCCCCGGCAGCCGGGTGGGGTCGACGGTGGGCCAGTAGTCCTCGCTGTAGTGCCCGAGGTCGTCGGTGTACAGCAGCACCATGCCGTCGGAGAGGTGCCAGCCGTGCAGATTCTCGTTCTGGATCGACTCGTAGTTGTAGATCCGGCTCGAGTAGGCCGAGATACCCAGGGCGAACGACGGTCTGTGGTGCGCCGCCTTGTCCATCCGTGGGTGCTGCTTGTGAGCGACCAGCGGCCCGCGCGCGGCGACGGGTGAGTCGATGACGCGCAGCGCCGCGACGAGGGAGGCCGGGTCGGTGACGGCGAGGAAGTCCCGGTAGTTGTCCTCCGCGATCCACTGCTTGACCAGCGCGGTGAACGCGTCGGCCGTCTCGCCCGGGAAGCCGGGGATGAGCCTCAGTACCGCCTCGACGACCGTCTGCGCGGAGGCGTGGCCCTGCTTGCTGGGTCGCGCGATCTCGCGCCCGCACACCGAGGCCATCACGTCACCCCGCGCCAGCAGGGGGTCGAAGCCGTCGAGGACCCATCCGCGGATGTTGTCGAGGTCGGGGTCGGTGACCGCCCAGTCCGTTCCCCCGAGCAGGTTCAGCAGCCGGGAGAGGCTGTTGAGCAGTTCCTTGCCGTAACCGCCGTTGTAAGGATGCTTCCAGTGCTGGAGGAACGATCCGTCGGAGTAGAAGCCCTCGCCCGTGCCCGCCGTGCCGTCGGTACGGTCGTTGAAGGCCAGGACGCTGTTGGCACCCGAACCCTCGACGTCCGAAAGAGCGTCACGCACCCGGGCCAGGGAGTCCCCGTCGTCACGCAGGACCGCGTTGACGGCGACCACCGTGGCCACCCACACACGGTTGGCGCCGGTCGCTATCTGGCGGTCGGCGCGCCACAGGTTCGGATCCGGTGTGTAGTGCCGTACGGCCGTGGTGACCCGGCCCAGCCGCTCGGTTCCGAGTACGTCGTACAGCAGCACCGCCGTGTCGTTCAGGGCGAGCGCCGAGCCGATCTCCCAGTCCCAGTCGTTGTCGAAGCGGGTGTGACCGGGACCGTAACGGTTCGTCAGCATCCAGTCGATACCGGCCAGCAGCAGGTCACGCAGGGCCGCGTCACCGTATTGCGGCGTGCCGGGGATCGCCCACGCGGTCGCGATCGTCGCGAGGCGCTTGAACGAGGTGGTGACGTGGTTGGAGAGCGCCGTGCTGGTCAGATCGGCGAACAGGCCGTCCGTACGGGAGGGGTCGAGGCCCTTGGCCGCCGTGGTCGCGGCCCGGCCGGTCCTGGCCACGGCCGCCGCTGTCCGGGCGTCGTCCGGGTCGAGGCCGGGGCCGCCGGTCAGCAGCGTGTGCCAGCGGGCCCGCAGCGTGCCCGCGTCCCCCGCCGCGGCGTTCGCGGTCCCGGGTGTGAAGGTGAGGGGCAGGGTGAAGGCCGCGCCGAGCGCGGCCGCTCCGGCCAGGACTGTGCGGCGCGTCGCGCCCGTGCCTGGGTTCATGGGTCGGGTCCTCACAACAGGGTTCGGCGGTCGACGGCCGCGGCGAGCGCGGCGTGACCGGAGGGATTGGGATGCAGACCGTCACCGCTGTCGAACGCGGGCAGTAGCCGCGACGGGCGGGCGGGATCGTGCAGGGCGGCGTCGAAGTCGGCGACCGCGTCGAACAGCCGGCCCGTGCGGATCGCCCGGTTGATCCGCTGTCGCACCTCGTCGAGCTCGGGAGTCCAGCGCGTCCAGCCCTCGAACGGGGCCACGGTCGCGCCGACGATCCGCAGCCCCGCACTCCGGGCGCGCAGCACCAGCTGGCGGTATCCGTCCAGGACCCACGCGGGATCCGTCTGGGACGGCGGCTGCTGGAGGTCGTTGACGCCCAGCTGGACCAGGACGGTGCGCAGTCCCGGCAGCGAGAGCACGTCCCGGTCGAACCTGGCCTGCCCGCCGGGCCCGAAGCGGGCGTCGTCCAGCAGCAGCCTGTTGCCGCTGACACCGAGATTGGCGACCGCCGAGCCGGGAAGACGCCGCGCGAGCTGGTCCGGCCAGCGGAGATCCGCGTCGTCGGGTGTGCCGACGCCCTCCGTGACGGAGTCCCCCAGCACGGCGACCACCGGTCCGTACCCGCCGGTCACCTCGACCCCCGCCAGGAGGAACACGGAGGTGGTGCGGACCCCGTCGACGCTGTGCGAGGCGTGGGTGTTGCGGTGGAAGGACAACGGCCCGGTGGGGCCCGGCAACCGGGTCTCCACCGTCAGCGCCGACCCCTCAGGGGCGCGCAGCCCGCCCACCGGGTCGCTGGTCAGCGAGGCACCGGCGGCCAGCCATGCCTGGCGCCTCCCGCCGAAGGTCACGGCCCGCCCGCCGGCGGTCACCGGGCCGATCAGGACCGGGACCGCGCCGAAGGCGTTCCCGTAGCGCAGACGCACCCCACCCCCGGCCGAGAGCCGCACGGTGGCCGAGACCACCCCGTCGGTCAGCCCGGTGGCGGCCACGGTGTCCGCCGCGGTCGGCGCGGTCTGCGCCGTGGCCCAGGACGTGACCCATGAGCCGGCCCGCTTCGGTCCGGCGGAGCCGTCGGACTGCGCCGCCCGTGCGGCGGGCGCGGCCGCCGCGACGGCGACTCCCGCAGCTGCGGCCGTCAGTACCCCGCGTCTCGCGGGCCCCCGGGCGGTCACTGCGGGCACGCCCCGGCCGGGTCGTACTCGCTCGCGTACGTACCGACCGCGTCGCCGCCGGTGTTGCCGCTCATCGTGTTGGTGCACACCGGACCCTGCGGGGTGCGCATGAACTTGATCCCACCGCCCGCGTTGCCCGTGACCGTGTTGCCGTACACGCTCGTGTCGATGCCGTCGGTCGCGGTGTCACCGCCGAGGCGGATTCCCGCGCCCACGTTGTCGTGCACCGTGTTGTAACGGAAGATGTTGCCGCTGCCGCGTGCGTCCAGCCCGCCCGAACTGGAGTCCTTCTGGCCGCTGCAGTCGTTGTACTCGACGTAGTTGTTCGTGGAGTTCTCCTTCACGTCCACGCACTCGTTGCCCCGGGTGACGATGGTGTTGTGGTGGATGCGGTTGTTCCTGCTGACGTCGGCCGCAGCGTCCGGAGCGCCGTTCGCGCCCTGCTGCTCGGGTGCCGTACCGAGATAGATGCCCTCGCCGTTCTTGCCACCTCCGCCGAACGCGAAGTCGGCGACCCCGCAGTCCGTGATCGTGTTGCCGCTCACGTCGGCACCCGTGACCAGATAGCGCAGCCGCAGGCATTCGTCCGCCGCGTTCTTGAGCGTCATCCCGGTGATGCGCAGCGCGCCCACCCCGTTCCCCGGGGTCGTGCTCATCACGTAGACGAGCTTGAGGCGGTAGCCGGACACGTCGGCGGCCGAGCCGTGCAGCCCGTCGACGGTGAAGCCGCTCAGGGTCGTCGAGTCGTGCCGCACCTGGATGATGCGGCTGTCGCCCGCGCCCTTCACCACGGCGTTCGAAGGGCCCGTGATCGTGACCCCGGAGCGCGTGGTGACCACGTCCTGCCGGTACGTACCGGCCGCGAGGTTCACCACCGAGCCGGTGGGGGCCAGGTCCAGGGCCTTCTGGATCGTCGCGAGCGGCGCCCCCGCCGACGTACCTGCGTTGGTGTCGGCACCGGACGGCGAGACGTAGTACGCGGTGGCGGTCACGGCGGCCGAGGACGGCGGGGAGAGCAGCAGCGGGGTGCCGGCGGCGAGCGCGGCGACGAGGGCGGAACGCAGTAAACGGCTCATGAGATGTGCCTCCTGGGATCGGCGAAGGACAGGGCGAGCAGTACGGGAACACTGGGGCCCAGGAGCAGCGGGCCCAGCGGTACGACGAGTGAGAGCAGAACGGCGGAGACCACGGCGCCGAGCAGCGCGGTACCCCTGGCGGGGGAGCCGAAGCCGAGGGCCAGGGCACCGGCCGACCAGCTGCGCACCGAGCCCTCGCGAACCCGCCCCGCCTCGGCGGCCAGAGCGACGTGATGAATGACGAACGCGGCTCCGATGCCCACCTGCGCGGCGAGCACGACGAAGGTCCAGGGCTCGGAACGGCCCAGCAGATACAGGGTGTTCGCCACGAGGACGACCGCCGCCACCGTGGAGAGCAGCCCGTGCCGCCACAGGGCGCGCCAGTAACGGGGGAATGCCGCGAAGGAGTTGGCGAACACGCGGCTGTCGCCCTCGGTCCGCCAGAGCTGCAGGGCGTGCCCCATCGCCGCGAGAGCGGGCAGCCAGCTCACGACACCCAGGGACAGCACGGTGCACGCGGCCCCCGCGGCGGCCGGATAGGCGATGAACTCCAGGCGGCGCAGCAGCGCGGTCCCGCCGGACGGGAGGATTGCCTGCATGATCAGCCGACCTTTCCTGTGTACGGCTCCGTCGCGTCGAGGAGCACGTGCCCGTGCAGCTCCAGCCGCGTGCACCCCACGACGTACGGGGCTCCACCGCTGAGCAGCACCGCCGCCGCGTCCGCGACGACGGCCTGCGTGCGGATGCGGCGGCCGACGGGGGAGAGGAACACGGTCTCCCCGGTGCCGGCGAAGGCGACCCCGTGCCCCTTCGAGCAGGTCACCCGCTCGCCGCCGTCCGTCGGACCCGGTGCCAGGGCCGTGAGGAACAGACCGTCACGGGTACGCTCCGTCGTCGCGCGGAGCGTGTGCAGCGTGCGGGTCAGACGCAGCTCCGGAGTGCTGGACGTCGGATTGGCCTCGACCTCGGTGACCCCGCTGCCGACCGAGGCCCCGGCGGGTGCGAACCGCCGCACCAGCGCGGTGGCGCTCCCCGACCTGATCAGCCTGGCGCCGTCGGGCTGTGGTTCCGTCGGCCGGTCCGTCTGGAGCAGGAACGTCCACTCGCGCTCCTCCTCCGCCTCGGCGAGGTCGAGGAGGACGAGCCGCCCGGACGGCGTGGACACCAACGTCCGGTCGAGGCGCCGGACACCGAGGGATGGGTCGTACATCGCGGCGATCTCGGCCGTGGCGTGCGCCCAGCCGCCCTCACCGTCCACCAGCACGTCACGCTGCCGGGCCTGCCGCTCGTGCGGGATGTCCCGGTAGACGTGGTAGCGGTCCTCGTCCGCGTATCCCTGGCCGTCCACCAGCAGCAGGTTGTGGTGCGCGGCCCTCTTGCGGTTGCTGTAACCCTCGTCCACGGCGAGGAACGCTCCCTGCGAGACCAGCACGAACGAGCCGGAATCGGGATGGTGATGCCCCTGGTTCAGGGTCTCCCAGCCCAGCTCCGCCCGGTGCTTCGCCGAGGTCTCCCACGCCGTGTGACCGCCGCCCGGACTCGCCTTGAACGACACCAGCGTGGCGTCGTCGTCCCAGCCGGTACGGGCCGTGAGCAGCCCGAGGTCGGGGAACCAGGCGTGGGTCTCGGTGGGCCGGGCCGCGGTCACGGACGGGTCGTACCAGAGGTACTCCAGATACGCCTCCGGCAGGATTCCCGGACGCACCCCGCTCTCGGCGGCCTCCTGCCACAGCAGTTCGCCCGAGGCGAGATCCCCCATCCACTGGGCCTCCGCCAGGCCGTACTGCGCCGCGAGGCGGTAGTACAGGCCGGCGCTGTGGCCGCTGCGCCGGTCGTGGCAGTCCCCGTGGTCGACGTTGAACGCGAAGCCGGGAGCCGTCTGGTGGAGCCGGTAGCGGAACGTCGAGGAGAGGAACCCGCCCCGCCCCCACCAGTCGATGCCCTCGGCCTCCTGGAGGAGATCCAGATGGATCGCGAGGAACGGCACGCCGTAGCGCCAGTAAACGACGCCCTCGGCGTGCGAACCGTCCTGCGGCATCAGATCCAGGACGGTGCCGAGGTTGTCCTTGGCGCGCTCGGTCCACTCCTCCTTGCCCAGTACGTAACCGGCCGTCGCCAGCCCCGCGTAGCAGATCCAGTTGTGGTTCTGCCAGTACGACGAGGACCACCAGCCGCCCTCGCTCGCCACCGCGAACTCGTACATCCGGCGACCCTGCAGCAGCAGCTTGTACCGCAGCAGCGCCCGCGTCCCCTCCGGAAGCTCGTCACCGATCCACCGGTAGGCGAGCGAGAGGTGGTGCAGCAGCCAGCCCGCGTCCAGATCGTGGTCGGGCATGTGCGCCCGGCCCCAGTGCGGCAGCCGGACGACCGCCTCGATCCAGCGCCGGCTCTCGTCCAGATGCGCGCGGTCGCCCGTGACGCGGTACGCCAGCGCGGGGTTGGAGGCCGCGGGGCCGAGCCAGGTGATGCTGGCGAGCGGATGCGTACGGGGCGGGGTGAGGCCGCGGTGACGGGCGGCCTCCTCCCGCAACCGGAGTTCCCGCGCGGGGCGCGGACCGGGAGGCGGGGTGGCGGAGAGGAGCACGGGTCAGCTCCCCGTTCCGAAGCGCGCGGCCGAACCGTCCGCCAGTTCCACCGTCAGCTCCTCGCCGTCGAAACCCACACCCGTCACCGCGGGCCCCGCGGACGCCGCCTGGTACACCGAGGCGAACGTGATCCGCTCCGCCACGGCCGTGACGTCGACCCAGGTGCGCGTGCGCTGCGGATCGTCCGCCGGTCCGGGGCCCGGCCGCGAGAACGGACGCACCTCGGCCCCCGGGGTGTGCGTGTGCCAGCCGTGCAGGGTCTCGTCGCCGTACCACGTGGTGCGCACCGGGCCGGCTGCCTGCTGCTGGATGTCCAGGGCGGTCCCCGGGCGCAACTGGGCCGTGAAGCGGCGGGGCTCCCGACCGGTCACGGTCAGCAGGTCCACCAGGTAGCAGTCACCCGCCACGACCCTGCGCACCGCACGGACGCCCTCGTACGCGGTGGTGACCTCAGCGGTCACCGAGCGGTCGTCCGAGGCGAGGAGGTCACCCGCGCACTCCGCCTGCTCCGCGCCGTCGGCCCGGAACGCCGGGTGCGCGGCGGACGACGCGTACAGCTCACGGAACTCGGCGTGGGCGTAGGGCACCTGACCGAAGTCCGGCTGCCAGCGCGTCGTGTCCCCGTAGAGGTACAGCGAGAGCTTGTCGCGGTGCCCGTGCGAACCGCCGTGCGGGCCGAAGTCGAGCAGGGCGTGGATGCCCGCCGCACGTACCACCCCGTAACCGGCCGCCGGGAACACGCTGACCGGGCCCGGTTCGGGGCGCGGGGGCAGCGGTGGCCCCGCGAACCAGCCGTGCAGCTCACGGTCCAGCCCGTCGTCGTACGGTCCCAGCTCGTCCCGGGCCCGCGCCGCCACCGCGTCGAGGCGGGGGGACGGCACCAACTGCTGTGCCAGGGCTATGAGTTCGAGCCACTCCAGGGCGAGTGGATGCCGGAGATAGGGGCCGTCGTGCAGCGCGGGCAGCAGTCCGCCCGGTGTCGCGATCGACGCCAGTACGTCCGTCATCCCGGCCAGCACCCCGGCCACGTCGGCCGGGACGGACGCCGGATCCGTGGAGCGCAGCGCCAGCAGCGCCGCTCGCAGTACGAAGCCGTGGTAGTAGGTGCTGCCCTCCCACTCCCAGCCGTCCTCCGCGACGGCCACCCGCAGGTGCGCGTACAGCCCGTGCTCGCCCTCCAGCCACTGCTTCGCGCCGTCCCACTCCGGACCACGGGCCGCCGAGGCCGCGCGGCTCGCGACGGCGCCCGCCGCGTTCAGCCACGCCGTGTAGTTCGAGGCCAGGTCACCCCGGCCGGTCAGGACGCCGCGGGCCTCCAGTGCCGCCCGCTCCAGCTCGTCCAGCAGGGGGACGACGGCGGCCAGGTCCTCCGTGCCCTGCTCGGCCAGTGTGATCACGCAGTGGCCGATGTTCACCGCCCAGATCGCATCCGTCAGCGCCTGGTGGAAGAGCCGGCCGCGCAGCATCCAGCCCTGCGCGTCGCCGTGCCGGTCCGTGGCGAGGGACGCGTACACACCGGCGTACTCGACGAGCCGCGCCACCGCCTCCGCGCGCTCGCCCCGGTGGGCGAGCACCCGCAGGTGCCGTGCCCACGCCTGGTGCGACAGCACCACCCAGGCGCCTCGCACCGCGGCCGTGTCCACCCGGCAGCCGTGCGGGCACCGCGCCCCGCCCTCGGGAAAGACCCCGGCGAGCAGATCACCGTGATCGAGCTCCACACCGTGCGCCGGGCACACGTACGCGTGCCACCAGCCGCCCCGCTCCCGGGGGATCCGCCTCAACGCGGCCATACGCCACCGTCGATGTCCACCGTGGTGGCCGTGAGGAAGCCCGAGGCGGGCGAGGCCAGATGGACGACCGCGTGGGCGACGTCCTCGGGAGTGCCGGCCCGGCCGACCGGGATACCGGCCTCCATGGCCTCCTGGGCCGGGGCGGCCGTGAACGTGTCGTGGAAGGCGGTGCCCTTGATGAAGCCGGGTGCGACGGCGTTGACCGTGATCCCGGTTCCCGCGAGCTCCTTGGCGAGGCCCTTGGTGAAGCCCCGGACGCCGGCCTTGGCAGCCGCGTACGCCACCGAGCCGGGACCGCCGCCGTTGTGCGCGGCCAGCGAGGACATGGTGATGACGCGCCCGGCCCCGGACTCCTTCAGATGCGGCAGGGCGGCACGCACGGTCCTGAAGGTGGAGGTGAGATTCGTGGAGACGACCCGCTCGAAGTGGTCGTCGGACATGTCCTCGATCCTCTCGCGGCCGATGAGGTGGCCCGCGTTGCAGACGAGGACGTCCAGCCCGCCGAGGAAGCCGGTGGCCTCCTCGACCAGGAGGTCCACCTCGCCGGACAGGGTCGCGTCGGCCCGGAAGGCCTTGGCCCTGCGGCCGAGGGCCTCGATCGCCGAGACGGTCTTCGCCGCCTCGTCCGCGGAGGAGTGGTAGTGGACGGCGACGTCGGCACCGGCCTCGGCCAGGGCGACGGCGATGGCGCGGCCGATGCCGTGGCCCGCCCCCGTGACGAGCGCGCGGGAACCATGGAGATCAGCAGACATGGGTGATGCCCTTTCGGTGACCGGCCCGCGGAGGGCCGGAACCGGTCACTTGAGACCGGCGGTTGCGAAGCCCTGCACGAAGTAGCGCTGGCCGATGAGGAAGAGGACGACCATGGGCAGGGTGGCGAGCGTGGTGCCCGCCATCAGGAAGTGCCACTGGGTGCCGTTCTCCGTCTTGAAGACGGAGAGCCCCACCTGGATCACCCGCAGGCTGTCCGTGTGGGTCACCAGCAGAGGCCAGAGGAAGTTGTTCCAGGAGGACTCGAAGGTCAGCAGGGCGACCGTGATGAAGGCGGGCTTGACCAGCGGCGACATGATCCGGGCGTAGATCCGGAACTCACCGAGCCCGTCGAGCCGGGCCGCCTCCTCCAGCTCCACCGGGAGGTCCAGGTAGAACTGCCGGAAGAGGAACACCGCGAACGGGGTGACGGCTCCCGGGATGATGAGGGCCCACCAGCTGTCCAGCCAGCCGCTGCCGCCCTGGCCGAGGATGTCGTTCCCGCCGGCCAGCGGCATGAAGCGGACGATGAGGAACTCCGGCAGCACCTTGGTGTAGGTGGGGATCATCAGGGCGGCGATGAAGAGGTAGAAGATCATCTCGCTGCCGCGGAACTTGATCCGCGCCAGCGCGTACCCGGCCATCGAGGCGATCAGCACGTTGAGCACGGTGTGGCTGAGCGCGATGACGAAACTGTTCCGGGCGTACGTGGCGAACGGCGCGGCCTTCAGCGCCTCCACGTAGTTCCCGAACTCCCACTGGTCCGGGAGCAGTCCGGCGTCCTGCGAGGCGATCTCCACCGGTGTCTTGAGCGAGGTGATCACCATCCAGGCGAACGGCACCACCATCAGCAGGGAGACGACCGACAGCGTCACGTAGAGCGCGATCCGGCCGAGCGGAACGGCCCGTGTCCGCGGCGCGGGAGCCGGCTTCAGCAGCTCAGTTGTGGCCACGTGTGCCTCCCATGATCCGCTTGTTGACCAGGGTGAAGCCCATCAGCAGCACGAAGAGCACCAGGGACTGCGCGCTCGCGTAGCCGACGCGGAACTCCCGGAAGGCGGACTTGTAGATCTCGTACGTCATCATCGTGGTGCTGTTGGCGGGACCGCCGTCGGTCAGGATGTAGATCTGGTCGAAGGACTGGAACGCGCTGATCATCGAGGTGATGAGCACGAAGAACGTCGCCGGCTTCAGCAGGGGCAGCGTGATCGAGAAGAACTGCCTGGCCTTGGAGGCCCCGTCCACGGACGCCGCCTCGTACAGCTCCTTCGGCAGGGACTGCAACGCGGCCAGATAGATCAGCATCTTCATCCCGATGCCCTGCCAGATGCCCACGAGGATCACCGAGGGCATCGCCCACCCTGTCGAGGAGAGCCACGCCGGGCCGTCGATGCCGAGGAACGACAGCAGGGTGTTGAGCAGGCCGTTGCCCGGGTTGTAGATCCACAGCCAGACCAGCGCGATCGCGACGGTCGCGGTGACCTGCGGCAGGAACACGGCGGTGCGGAAGATGCCGCGCGCCTTGAGCCCCGTGTGCAGGGCGAGGGCCACCAGGAGACCCAGCGCCATCCCGAACGGCACGGTGAAGAAGGTGTACAGGAGGGTGTTGACGACGGACTTGCGGAAGACCGCGTCGTCCAGCATGTCCCGGAAGTTGGCCAGGCCCACGAACTCCGGTGCGGTGAGCACGTCGTACTTGGTGAAGGCCAGGGCCACCGAGACCACGACCGGAAGGCCGATCCACAGCGAGGCGTGCAGCAGCGCGGGCGCCACCATGAGCATGCCCGCCCGGCGCCGACGGCGGCCCGGGCCCGTGACGGCCCGGCGGGCCCGCCGAGGTGCCGGGGTCTCAGGAGGGGAAGGCGGCCGGGCGGGCCTGGCCTTCAGTGCGGTTGTAGCTCCCATGGTGACGTGCCCTCACATCCGGCCGATGGCGGCCTCGGCGAGACGGCCGAGCTCCGCGATGGCTTCCTTCGCGGACTGGCCGCCCACGACGGCGGGCTCCAGCGTCGGCTTGATCTTTTCGCGGATCTCCATCCAGGCCGCGGTGCCGCCCTCGGAGACGGCGTGCTGCAAATTCCGCAGGGAGAGATCGACGAACTGGTTCTCCTTGACGTATCCGCTGTCGTTCAGGTCCCGCAGACCGGGCACCGAACCGCGCTGCTCCGCCGCGCCGAGGATCGACTCGGGCGTAGCGAGGTACTCGACCAGCGCGCGTGCCGCCCCCGGGTGCTTGGAGCGCGCGGACTGCGTGACGAGCGTGCCGCCCTGGAGCATGGCCGGCCTGCGGTTGGCCAGGACGAACGCGCCGAGCTTGTCGTCCTCGATGAGATCGGGGTTCTGGTCCTTCGTCTGCACCCACAGGGCACTGGTCGACATCATCATCGACGCCTTGCCCGTCTGGACGTTGGACGGGGCGCCCGCGTCCGTCTTCCTGGCGTAGTCCGCCGAACCGTCCTTGACCAGGTCCTTGAAGAACTGCAGGGCCTCGACCCCACGGGCGTCGGTGAACAGCACCTTCTTGCCGTCCGCGCTGAACAGCTGGCCGCCGTTGGCGAACAGGAAGGTCTCCCAGCACTGGCGCAAATCGATGGAGAACGGGTCGAAGCCGATGCGCCCGCCGCCGGTCAGCTGCTTCGCGACGGCCCGCAGTTCGGCCCAGTTGGCGGGTGTCTTCCTGATCCCCGCCTCGGCGAAGTGGTCCTTGCGGTAGACGACGATGCGGGTGTCGAGGACGACGGGCAGGGCGTAGAGCTTGCCCTCGTAGCGCGAGGGCTCCAGCACCCGCTCCTCGTAGTCGTGCGCCGAGGCGAACTTCTCCGGCAGCTCGGCGATCGCCCCCTTGGCGGCGAACGGTGGGATCCAGCCGACACCCATCATGAGTACGTCCGGCAGCAGCCCGCCCGCGAGACCGGTGGTGATCTTCTCGTTGAGCTGCGCATACGTGGTGTAGTCCACGTTCACCTTGACGTCCGGATACTTCTTCCGGAACCCGCCGAGGATCTTCTGCTCCAACAGCGTCTTGCCGTTCGCACCTTCGTAGATCGGGGTGAGCAGCGTGATCTCGCCCTCGGCGGGGCCGTCGGCCGAGCCGGCGGACGAGGCGCCGCCGCCACAACCGGCGAGAGCAGCCGCGGCAGTGCCTGCACCGATGGCAGCGAGCACGGACCGTCTGTTGAGTTCCATGGGACACCCCTCTTGAGGTGGAGTCGGTGGATCGATCCAGCTGGGGCATCCCAGCCATGGCTGGGAAGTGCTGGTAAATCGATGCACTGATGCTAGGAACGCGCCGAGAGCAACGTCAACAGCTGGTGCACAATATTTTTCTGGGACGTTAACGGGTGTACCGGTGGAGCGCGTTCAGTAAATCGGTACACTAACTTCGGCAGTGCGTTCCGAACCGGAGGTGGCATGAGCGGGGTAACGATCCATCAGGTCGCGGAGGCCGCAGGCGTCTCCGCGAGCACGGTCTCCAACGTCCTCAACGGGCGCACCGACCGTATGCAGGCGGCCACCCTGGCGCGCGTGGAGCATGCGATCGAGCAGCTCAACTACCGGCCCAACCGGGCCGCCCGCATGCTCCGTACCGGGCGGATCAAGGTCATCGGCCTGATCGTCCCGTCGGTCGCCAACCCCTTCTGGGGGGCGCTCGCCCGGGAGCTGGAAGCCATCGCTCTGGCGGAGGGCTACCACGTACTGCTCTGCAACAGCGAGCGTGATCCCGCCCGTGAACTCAAGTACGGCGAGGAACTGCTGGCCGACGGGGTGAGCGGCGTGGTGCTGTGCTCCTCGCTGCCCTCACTCGACCACATGGCGCCGCTGCTCAGCCGGGGGCTGAAGATGGTGGCCTTCGACCGGACCGCGCAGGCCGGGGACCCGGCGTCACTGGCAAGCATCAGTGTGGACAACGCGATGGGCGCCGAGCTCGCCACCCGTCATCTGGTCGAACTGGGCCACCGCAAGCTGGCGTTCGTCTCCGGATCGGTCAGCAGCGTCAACCGCCGTGAGCGTCTGCGCGGGTTCCGTTCGGCCCTGGAGGCGGCCGGGCTCGACCCGGCGGACGCGATCGTCTGGCCGGGCGCGGACACCACCGAGTTCGGGGACAAGGACGCGGCGGAGCTGGGCAGGAACGCGGCCAGGGAGCTCCTGTCGCGGCCGGACCCGCCCACCGGCTTCGTCGCGATCAACGACATGTGCGCGATCGGGATCTGCCGCGGGGCCAAGGACGCGGGGCGCAGCGCGGGCCGGGACGTCTCGGTGGTCGGCTTCGACGACATCCTGCTCGCCGACCTCTTCGAGCCGCCCCTCACCACGGTCCGCCAGCCGCTGCCCGAGATGGCGGCCGAGACCTTCCAGCAACTGCGGGCGCGCATCGACTCGGCACCCGCGGCCGGCCGGTCGCTGCTGATCAGACCCCGCCTGGTGGTACGCGAATCGACGGCGTCCGCCCCGGAGGCGGCACCCGTCACGGGGCAGCCGCCCGCGAAGGGCCGGAGGGCCTCCGCCCCGGCGCTCGCCTCGACGGGAGCCGGACGTCCCGCCGTCGGCTGAGTCCGGGCCGACGTCGGCCGGACAGCGCTCCGCCCCGTCCGGTCGGCGACCGGACGGAGCGGAGCAGAGGAACGGGACGGGTCGAGTGCGGGCTTCGCCGCGCCCCGTTCCGGCCGGATGGCCGCTCCGTCAGGAGGCGGTGCAGGCGCCGACGACGGGCGCCGCGGTACTGCCGTTGGTCGTCACGGTGAACCCGAAGCTGGTCGACGCACCGGCCGCCAGGGTCCCGTTCCAGGTGGGCTTCACCGTCATCACGCCACCCGAGGTCGTGGGTGTGCCGTTCCAGACGGCGGAGACCGTCTGGGACGACGGGATGGTCACCGGAACCGCCCAGGTGGTGATGCCCGACCCGCCGGCCTTGATGGTCACTTCCCCGTTGTACCCGCCGCTCCAGGACGCCGTCCGGGTGTACGTCGCCGTGCAGGCGCCGGTGCCGCCGCCGTCACCGCCGCCGTCGCCGCCTCCGCTCGACCCGCCGAGTGCGGCGAGCACCGCGTCGTAGGCCGGCTTCTTGTTGTAGTCGCCGTCGAAGAGCAGCGGCGTGCCGCTGCTGCGCCACGAGTACTTGTCCGTGACACCCCAGACGGTGAGGCCCTTGCAGCCGGTGACCGCCAGGCAGGCGTTGACCACCTTGGTGTAGTTCGTGGCCTGGGCCGAACCCGAGCCCTCGATGTCCAGCTCGGTGATCTGCACGTCGACACCGAGATCGGCGAAGCGCTGCAGATTGGCCTGGAAGTCGGAGGGGACCGGCGAGTTGCTGTTGAAGTGCGACTGGAAGCCGACGCAGTCGATCGGGACGCCGCGCTGCTTGAAGTCCTTCACCATGTCGTAGACCGCGTTGCTCTTCGCGTTCTGGCCGTCGGTGTTGTAGTCGTTGTAGCAGAGCTTCGCGTCGGCATCGACCGTACGGGCGGTGCGGAAGGCCTCCTCGATGAAGCCGTTGCCCAGCTTGTCCTGGAAGGGCGAGCTGCGCCGGGCGCCGCTGCTGCCGTCCTGGAACGCCTCGTTCACCACGTCCCAGGAGTGGATCTTGCCCTTGTAGTGCGTCATCACCTGGGTGATGTGGTTGGTCATCGCCGAGCGGAGGTCGGTGGCGCCCAGGCCGCTCACCCAGCCGGGAAGCTGGGAGTGCCATACGAGCGTGTGACCCCTGACCTTCATCCCCTTGCTCTGCGCGTGACCGACGATCTGGTCCGCCGCTGTGAAGTTGAACGAGTTGCGGGTGCTCTCGAGCGCGTCCCACTTCATCTCGTTCTCGGGGGCGACCGAGTCGAACTGGGCGTTCAGCGTGGAGGCGTACGCCGCTTCACCGAGGTGGTTGGCCGCCACCGCCGTGCCGAAGTAGCGGCCCTTGGCCGCTGCCGCGTCGCCGAGTGCACCGACGGCCTCCGCGTTGCCGGCGAGCGCGACTACCCCGGCTGCGGCGAGGACACCCGCCGTGACGAAGGACAGCGCCCGTCTGGCGCGGGCCGGCAGTTGCGTACGGGCGGGGGCGCCGCCTGGTGGTATCTGGGCCATCACGTATTCCAGCCTCTTCTTCCGGTTGCCGGGCGGTCGAACAGGGGAGCCCGGACTGGGGGATTCGGACCGTTCGAGGTGCTGTGCAGCCGTGGGCGGCACATCCGGCGGATGCGCCGCCCACGCGTGGAAGGGCTGTGGAACAAGGGGAGCGAGGGAGAGTATGCGCTTGACGGGAAGTCACGTCAACGCTGCATTTCCGAAATATTTCCGAGCGAACTCCCGCTCATGTGAGTGGAGTTGGCGACTGCACCTGCGTAGATGGAATGCCCCTGCAGGTGACCGGGCTGACATGTCCGAGACTTCGATGATTATCTTCGGGCGTTACGAAACACATTCATAGCTACTGACAAAAGTTTCGGGCATCGGTGAATGGCACGCCGGGAGACGTCGGCCCATGCGTTCCGGAGCCCGGCCCAGACAACTGTTGGATGGCGACCGGCCCACGACGCCTAGGTCACGGACGAGAGGGACCGGCATGCCGCCGCCTGCTCACTGCCCACCCGACTACTCACCCGAGCTCGACGGCCCGGCCCGGGAGCAGCGCGGTGCGCTCGTCCCGCAGAGGCGGCGGGGTCCCGTGGTCAGGAACATGCGAGAGCGCGGGTCCGGGCAGCACGCCGCCCGGACCCGCGCTGGTCGGACCGTCAGCGGGCCATCAGCGCGAAGACCCCCCAGCCGAGGTACTCACGCTGGTACCGCGTGTAGCGGGCAGGCTCGGTCGTGAGTTCGGCCCGTACCTCGGCGGCCAGCTCGTCACCGGGGTTGGCGTCGAGCCAACGGCGGAGGTTGAGCCACTGTGCCGCCTGATACCGGTCCCAGCTGTCCTGGGATGCCAGCACCATTTCCACGACGTCGTACCCGAGGTCGCCGAACTGCTCGATCAGCTCCGGCAACAGCAGGAAGTCGTCCTTGCTGCCGGCGTGGCACGCCACGGCGGTCTCCTCGTCCGGCACATCCCGGCGCCAGTACGGCTCGCCGATCAGCATCAGCCCGCCGGGGCGGAGACTCCTGCCCAGCAGTTCGGCCGTGCCGGACACGCCGCCTCCGATCCAGGTGGCGCCGACGCACGCGGCGAGATCGACCGGTTCGTCCGCGACGTAACCCGAGGCGTCGTCGTGTACGAAGGTGACCCGATCGGCGACACCGAGTTCGGCTGCGCGCGCTCGGGCCCCGTCGGTGAACACCGTGCTGATGTCCACGCCGGTCCCCGTGACCCCGTGGTCACGAGCCCAGGTGCACAACATCTCGCCCGACCCGCTGGCGAGATCGAGCACACGCGTCCCGGGCGCCAGATGCAGCGCCTGTCCCAGGGCGGCGAGCTTTTCCGCAGTGAACGGGTTGTGGATGCGGTGGCTACTTTCGCGGACGGTGAAGATGCGTGGAAGATCCACGAGAGGTGTTCCTTACGTTCGATGAGGTCATGTCGTCTTCGGAGGGGAGCCGACCGGAGTCGACCGCCGTTGCCCGGACCGTCATCAATGCACCTCGTTCTGAACGTATGGATCTTGAACTCGACACCGTAGACCTCCGCGGCCGAGGTATCCACCGAATTGACCGGCCCGTCGGGGCGGGATGCCGTGAGCTCCCCGGCCGCGTTCCTCCGGGCGCCGGAGCAGGGGCGGCCGCAGCCCGGTCCGGGGCCGTCACGCCGCGGCGCCGACCGGCTTCGCGGCCACCGCTGTGGTGGCCGCGACGTCACCGTATCCGTCCGGCAGCGGCCTCATCGACGTGCGTGACGGGCCGCCGTCCGACCGGGTCAGTTCGCGGAGCGGGTCCATCCCGTCGCCTCGACGCGGCCCGCGTCGCGGGGCCGGTTCCCGTCGAAGAGCGTGACGTCCCCGTCCTTCACCCGGATGCCGTCCACGTACACCCCGCGCCCGACGTACAACTGGTCGGTCGTGTACCGCCAGCGCAGCCGCACCTCCGTGCCCCCGCGGCCGCTGAGGTCCGCGTCCAGGCGATGCCATACGCGTCCGGACCAGCCGGAGACCGAGCCTTCCGGGTGCGGCCGGGACTCCCGGGGCCGCTCACCCTCCGTCGCCACGGTGGTGAACGGTACGGGCTGCCACGTCCCCCCGGCGTCGGCCGAGATCTCCAGGAACAGGGCGTCCGAGACCGGCTCGGTGTCCCACCAGAGGGCGCAGCTCAGCGCCGGGTGCGAGGAGGAGGGGCGCAGGGCGGGCAGAGTGAGTGTGGCGGACGCCGCACCGGTCATGCCGGAGAACCATGCGGTGCCGCCCTGGGACGGACGGACCGGCACCGCGCGGGCCATCCGGTTGGCGGTCGCGACACGCGGCGCGCTGCCCGAACGCCAGCTGCGCACAGGGTGGACGGAGTTGCCCAGCACGATCAGGAAGGAATCCGTCGTCGGATCCAGGACCAGACTCGTGCCCGTGAAACCCGTGTGGCCGGCCGTGCGCGGGGTCGCCATCGCGCCCATGTACCAGTGCTGGTAGAGCTCGAAGCCCAGCCCGTGCTCGTCGCCGGGGAACGAGGTGTTGAAGTCCGTGAACAGCAGCTCCACCGACTCCTCGGACAGGATCCGGGCCCTGCCGTAGGTGCCACCGTTGAGCAGTGTGCGGGCCAGTACCGCGAGATCCCAGGCGCACGAGAAGACGCCGGCGTGCCCGGCGACCCCGCCCAGGCTGTACGCGTTCTCGTCGTGGACCTCACCCCATACCAGACCACGCTCCAGCCCGGACCACGGGAGCCGGGCATCCTCGGTCGCCGCGATCCTGGGCTTCCACGAGGCGGGCGGGTTGTAGAGGGTGCGGTGCATCCCGAGCGGATCGGTGATCTCCTCGCGGAGCAGGACGTCCTGGGTGCGTCCGGTGATCTGTTCCAGGATCAGTTGCAGTGAGATCAGGTTGAGGTCGGAGTAGAGGTACGTGGAGCCGGGGGCGGAGGCCAGGACCTCGTTCCAGAGCAGGCGCAGTTTCCCCTCGCGGGTCGGCTCCTTGTAGAGCGGGATCCAGGACCGGAAACCCGAAGTGTGGGTGAGCAGCTGGCGGACCGTGACGTCCTGCTTGCCCCCGCCCGCGAAGTCGGGGAGGTACGAGGCGACGCGGGCCTTCAGCTCCAGCGTGCCCCGCTCGATCTGCTGCACGGCCAGGATCGAGGTGAACAGCTTGGACACCGACGCCAGGTCGAAGACCGTGTCCTCGGCCATGGCGATCTGCTGGTCCGGCGGGAACTCCACTCCGGTGTCGGTCTTCTCGTCGTACGCCGCGTAACGCACCGCCCGGCCGATCGGCCGGTGCAGGGCCACGGTCCCCCCGCGGCCGGCGAGCAGCACCGCGCCCGCGTACCAGGGGTGCTTGGGGGAGTCGGTCAGGAACTTCTCCGCTTCGGCGACCAGCTGGTCGAGCTCGTCCGGCAGCAGACCCGCCCGCGCGGCCGAACCTCGGCGCAGTGTCGGTCGGCGCCGTGCTGATCCCATGCCCGTCCCGGTTCCCGATGGTGTGTCCGGGGATCCGCCGCCCGGATCCGCGGCCGGCCCGGCGCCGGCCGCCGCTCCCGCTGCCCCCGCGAAGGGGATCTGGGCGAGGGTGAGACCTCCGCCCAGTGCCAGTATCCCGCCGCCCAGCCTCCGGCGGCTCATTCCCCGGTCCGACACGTCCCCGGCCATCCGGAACCCCTTCCCCTCACTTCGAAAGCACTCCGAGCGTGCCCGTGAAAGTAACTTTCGAAATCTCGTACGGTGATGAAACTTCTTGCCGAAGGGGAGAATACTGTCGCCTCCGCCTTCCCGTGGGTCCTCGGTGTGACAAAGAATTTGACGGCCCGTCAGTAAAGGCGCTGGGTGGGAGGCCGTCGCGTCGGCGCCTCAGGAGCAGGTGGAGGGGGCAGCCGGAGGCCGGCTGCGGGGTGACACCGTGATCGCGGGCTCTTGACCTCGGACTCGAGGCCGCACAGGATCACGCCATGACAGGTGTACGCAGCAGCACAGTAGACGGCGTCGTGGCGCGCAGCGCCCGGCGCACCCCCGGGCGCACCGCCGTGCGGTACGCGGAGCGGTCCTGGACCTACTCCGCCCTTGACACCGCGGTCAGCACCGCGGCCGCCGTCCTGACCAGCACGCACGGGCTGCGTCCCGGCGACCGCGTGGCCTCCTACGCCCACAACTCGGATGCGTACCTGATCGCCTATCTGGCCTGCGCGCGTGCGGGACTCGTCCATGTGCCGGTCAATCAGAACCTGACCGGTGAGGACCTCGACTACATCCTCCGGCAGTCCGGCAGCGCACTGGTTCTCACCGACCCCGCCCTCGCTCCGCGCATCCCTGACGGCCACGCGGTCCGAGCGCTGCGCGACGCACCGGACTCCCTCCTCGCGGAACTGGAAACCCCTCGTTCCTTCACCCCCGAGCGCGAACCGGGGGCGGAGGACCTTGTCCAGCTCCTCTACACCTCCGGCACCACGGCCCAGCCCAAGGGCGCGATGATGACGCACGGTGCGCTGGTGCACGAATACGTCAGCGCCATCACCGCACTCGACCTGCGCGCCTCGGACCGGCCGGTGCACTCGCTGCCGCTCTACCACTCCGCGCAGATGCACGTGTTCCTGCTGCCGTACCTCGCGGTGGGAGCCGAGAACACCATCCTCGACGCCCCGGACCCCGGCCGGATCTTCGACCTGGTCGAGGCCGGTCAGGCGGACAGCCTCTTCGCGCCTCCCACGGTCTGGATCGGACTCGCCAACCACCCGGAGTTCGCCACCCGTCAGCTCGGTGCCCTCCGCAAGGCGTACTACGGCGCGTCGATCATGCCCGTGCCCGTGCTGGAGCGCCTGCGCGAGCGGCTGCCGGCACTGGCCTTCTACAACTGCTTCGGCCAGAGCGAGATCGGTCCGCTCGCCACCGTGCTCGGTCCCGACGAGCACGAGGGGAGGATGGACTCCTGCGGGCGCCCTGTGCTCTTCGTCGAGGCGAAGGTGGTGGACGAGCACGGCAAGGAGGTGCCCGACGGTACGGCGGGCGAGGTGGTCTACCGCTCTCCTCAGCTCTGCCAGGGCTACTGGGACAAGCCCGAAGAGACGGCAGAGGCGTTCCGCGACGGCTGGTTCCACTCCGGCGACCTGGCGGTACGCGACGCCGACGGCTACTTCACGGTGGTCGACCGGGTGAAGGACGTCATCAACTCGGGAGGCGTTCTCGTCGCCTCACGGCAGGTGGAGGATGCCCTCTACACCCATCCGTCGGTGGCCGAGGCTGCCGTCGTGGGGCTGCCCGACGAGCGCTGGATCGAGGCGGTGACCGCGATCGTGGTGCTCCGGGGCGAGGCGTCGGAGACCGAACTGATCGAGCACGCCCGCGAGAAGCTCGCCCACTTCAAGGCCCCGAAGAAGGTCCTGTTCGTCGGCGAACTGCCGCGCAACGCCAGTGGGAAGATCCTCAAGAGGGAGCTTCGGGACACGTACTCCTGACCACCGCCGCGCGTGGCCGTCCGTCTGCGTTCGGTCGCGTTCCGGCCGTGACCGTCCGTCTGCCCACGGGCCACACATCGCCTCGACCGCCCGTGACCCGTTGCCGAGCGGAGAACGTGACCAGGGCACGCCGTGCCGGGCATGCCCTGGTCACGGCGTGCCTTGGGTGAGCGCCCGACACTTACTTCACGGAGGGCGGGAAGCGCTGTCGCCGGCGCGGAACTCCGAGCAGGACGGCACGCCTTCGGCGTGTTGCCCCCGTTCCCCTGAGCCCTCCTGGACCGGCGCGGACGGTCGGCGGCTTCGGCGGCCCGGCCCCTCAGCAAGCCCGCAAGCCCTGAGTTCGTCACGTCTCGGGACGGGGTGCGGGCCGGGGGCCGTTCCCCGGAGGGCGTAAGGCGAGCGCCGACGGCTTAGCCCGTTCGCGGTCCCGGTGCGATTCCTCCTCGGGTTCGGTCCGCTCTCCGGTGACCTGCGCAAATGATCGCCGGAAGGCCGAACCCCGGGACCGGCCGGGTGACGAGCGGGGCGCCACCTCATGTTGCGCCGGTGACGGGGTGTCGGTTGCCTCGGGAGTGGAGTACAGCAGAGGTGCCGCGCAGACCGGCCGGACCCTGCTCCCGTTGGAGGATCATCATGCGCAACACACGCATCGGTGCGGGTATCTGTCTGGCCGTAGGCTTCCTGGCGCTCGCGGCTCCGGCCGCAGGAGCCGCGGCCGGCCCTTCCGGTGAACAGACCGCCCGGATCAGCCCGGCGAAGGCGTCGCCGGGGACACAGATCACCGTCAGGACGAGAGCCTGCGGCAAGGAGACCTACGGCAAAGGCACGTCCGAGGTGGCGGGAGCCTTCCACCTCTTCGAGGGCGACCACAAGGGCGAACTCGTCGGCGTGTTCGAGATCCCGAAGGACACCGAGGCCGACGTCGACACCGTCACCTTGAAGTGCCCGCCGCGGATCAAGATCACGGAAACGTACCGGATCGTCGACCGCGCGCCCACCGGCGCCGTCGACGCCGGTTTCGGAGCCCCTTCCGGTGGGAGCACCCAGCTCGCCGTCGGCAGCGTACTGCTCGCCGGCGCCGTGGCCGGGGGAGTGGTCAGGATGCGCCGCAGGACGGCCGCAGCCCACGGTTGATCCGTACGCCGCCGAGCGCAGCGGAACGGCTGTCCGCCGCGACCCGTTCCGCTGAGCCCCGGAGGCGCCACACGCCCCGGAAGCGCCGCACTCCCTGGGAGCCAGACGCCCCGGAAGCGCCGAACTGTCTGGGGCCACACGCCCCGGAGCGCCGCAAGCCTGCGCGTCCCAGGGCTCGCGCGTCCCGGGTCCTGCGTGGCCCCTGGCCTGTACGTCTCAGGGCTCACGCGTCCCGGGTCCTGCGCGTCCCGTGGCCCTGTACGTCCCGGGGCTCGCGCATCCCGACCCCGAGGGATCTGGCTCACCCGATGCGAAACCGACCCCATGCGAAAGCAACCCGATGCGAAGCAGAGGCACACGCGATGCGAACCGGGCGCAGGACCAGCACCCCGTCACCTCAGTCGTTCCCGGCGGTCAAGCACCTCGTCTGGGCCTTTGTCGTGGGCACCGTGCTGGTGGTCACCGGGCTGCGTGACAACAGCCCACCGCAGCCGCCTGCCGCCCGTACCGTCACGGCCCCCGCGCCGCCCGCTGACTTCGCGGCGGCTCCGTCCACCGTCCGCCGCCCCGGACCCACCCCGTCGGCTGTCCGTGTGCCGGCCTACCTGGCCCCGGAGCGCCCCGCACCCGCAGCACCCTCCTACATGCGCCCTGCCACCGCCCCGCCCGCCCTCCTTCCTCCGCGTTACGTTCGCCCCGCCCCCCTGCTGCCCCCGCCCGTGAACCCTTCGCGGACCACGGAGCCCGGCGCCGCATCCACCCCGGGCCCGGCCCCACGCGGTACCGCGACAGCGTCGCGCCCTGCCGTACAGCCGCTCCCGCCGGCGACCCCCCTCCGGCTGCGGATCCCGTCCATCACGGTGAACGCGCCCCTGATGGAGCTCGGCCTCGACGAGGCGGGCGCCCTGGAGCCACCTCCCGACAACAACCCCGTGCTCGCCGGCTGGTACGCCGGCGGAACCGTGCCGGGAGCGGTGGGCACCGCCGTCGCAACCGGCCACGTGGACACCCGGGTCGGGCCAGGTGTCTTCCACAAGCTGGGTGCGCTGCGCAAGGGCTCCACCATCGAGGTGGACCGGGCCGATCAGCGCACCGCAGTGTTCACGGTGTACGCCATCGAGGTCTACAGCAAGAAGAACTTCCCCGACCAGAAGGTGTACGGCCCTTCCACCAGGCCCGAACTGCGAGTGATCACCTGTGGGGGTGATTACACGAAGAAGTCCGGATACCAGGACAACGTCGTCGTCTTCGCTTCCCTCACCTCCTCGCGCTGAGCCTGTCACCCGTCCTCCGGCGAGCCTGACGCGGCGCCCGAGCCGGAGTCCGCGCAGGGAACGCAGGCATCGCAGGTCATCCCGCTGCGCCGCGGTCGTCGTCCCGAGGGTCAGGTGGTCTCCCGCAGATCGACGATCCGCTTGATCTTGCCCACGGAGCGCTCCAGGGACTCCGGATCGACGATCTCGACCCCGACGCTCACACCCACTCCGTCCTTCACGGCTGCCGCGATCGACAGGGCGGCAGCCGCCCGCTCGGCGGACGTGGCACCCGAGCGGGCCTCCGCCCGCACGGTCAGCGCGTCCATGCGGCCCTGCCGCGTCAGTCGCAGCTGGAAGTGCGGGGCCACGCCCGGTGTGCGCAGCACGATCTCCTCGATCTGGGTCGGAAAGAGATTCACCCCGCGCAGGATCACCATGTCGTCGCTGCGGCCGGTGACCTTCTCCATCCGGCGGAACACCCGTGCCGTACCCGGCAGCAGGCGCGTCAGGTCCCGGGTCCGGTAGCGGATCACCGGCATGGCCTCCTTCGTCAGGGAGGTGAACACCAGCTCGCCCTCCTCCCCGTCCGGGAGAACCTCACCGGTGAACGGATCGACGACTTCCGGGTAGAAGTGGTCCTCCCAGATGTGCAGCCCGTCCTTGGTCTCGACGCACTCCTGCGCCACGCCGGGCCCCATCACCTCCGACAGCCCGTATATGTCGACGGCGTCGATGGCGAAGCGTTCCTCGATCTCCCGGCGCATCTCCTCGGTCCACGGCTCGGCGCCGAAGATGCCCACCTTCAGCGAGGTCGTGCGGGGGTCCACGCCCTGGCGCTCGAACTCGTCCAGCAGGGTCAGCATGTAGGAAGGCGTGATCATGATGATCTCGGGGCGGAAGTCCTGGATCAGCTGCACCTGGCGTGCGGTCATGCCACCTGACGCGGGGATGACCGTACACCCGAGGCGTTCCGCACCGTAGTGCGCTCCCAGACCACCGGTGAACAGACCGTATCCGTAGGCCACGTGGGCCTTGTGCCCAGGGCGGCCGCCCGCTGCTCTGATCGAGCGGGCGACGACGTCCGCCCAGGTGTCCAGATCGCGCTCGGTGTACCCGACCACCGTGGGGCGGCCGGTCGTGCCGCTGGACGCGTGGATTCTCCGGACCTCGTCCTCCGGCACCGCGAACATCCCGAACGGGTAGTTGTCCCGCAGGTCCGACTTGACGGTGAACGGAAAGCGGGCAAGGTCGGCGAGCGTGCTGCAGTCCTCGGGCCGCACGCCCGCTCTGTCGAACGCCGCCCGGTAGAAATCGACGTGGTCGTAGGCGTGCCGCAATGTGGCTCGGAGCCGCTCCAGCTGCAGCGTCTCGAGCTCGTCGCGGCCGAGCCGCTCGCCGGCGTCCAGCAGCGCCGTCATACGGATCATCCCCTCGCCGATCGACGACCGACCATTCGGTCGCCTGCTCCGGTCAGTAATTCAGGAGACGGGGCGTCCTGGCAAGGGGTGATCTGCGGCCTGTGGAAAACTCCCTGTCAGAAGCCCAGCTCGCCGAGTCCGGGGTGACCGTCCGGCCGGCGCCCGAGCGGCCAGCGGTAACGCCGCGCGGACTCCTCGATCGGCACGTCGTTGATCGACGCGTGCCGGGTCCGCGTCAGTCCGCTGTCGTCGAATTCCCAGTTCTCGTTGCCGTGGGAGCGGAACCAGTTGCCGGCCCCGTCGTGCCACTCGTAGGCGAAGCGCACCGCGATCCGGTCGTCCGTGTACGCCCACAGCTCCTTGATGAGGCGGTAATCGAGCTCGCCGGCCCACTTGCGTGTCAGGAACGCCACGATCTCCTCCCGGCCGGTCACCCACTCGGAGCGGTTGCGCCAGCGCGAGTCCGGTGTGTAGGCGAGTGCGACCTTCTCGGGATCCCGGCTGTTCCAGCCGTCCTCGGCGCGACGCACCTTCGCGACCGCGGTGGCGTGCGTGAACGGCGGGACGAGGGGCTGTCCGGTCATGACGGTCTCCAGCCTGCCAAGGGAGAACGTGCGTTCTCCGCGTTGCTGCCGTACTGTATGAGAACGCTCGTTCTCCCGCAAGGGTCGGGGCATCAAACAGGAACGACGACAAGGGCGGGAAGCACGCATCGCTCGCGCGGGTCGATGACGCGGGCACCGAGGGGGGAGCAACGGTGGAACTCGCACAGGCGCGGGCCGCGGTACGGGAAGCCGCTGAGAACCTGTTCTACGCACGCGGCATCCAGGCCGTCGGCATGGACGAGATCCGTGCCGCCTCGGGCGTGTCGCTCAAGCGCCTGTACGGGCTCTTCCCCTCCAAGTCCGAGCTCGTCCGGGCCTGCCTGGAAGCCCGGGACACCCGGTGGCGTGCCGGGCTGGCCACCTACGTCGACAGCCGCCCCGACCCGCAGGACCGCGTGCTCGCCGTCTTCGACTGGCTCCACGCCTGGTTCTCCGAACCGGACTTCCGCGGCTGTGCCTTCGTCAACGGATTCGGTGAACTCGGTGCGACCGACCCGTCGGTCGCCGAAATCGCGCGGGCACACAAGGAAGCCTTCCGTTCCTACGTCACCGGCTTGGTCGTGGCCGCCGGACGGCCGGAGGAGTCCGCCGCCGCCTACGTGCTCCTGGCCGAGGGCGCGATCGTCACCGCGGCCGTCTCCGGATCGCCCGAGCCCGCGCGGCAGGCCGGGCGGGCCGCGGCTCAGCTGCTGGCCGGCACGCCGGCCGGCTGATTCTCCTTCGGCGGACGTTCCCGCACGGCGCGTCCGGCCCTGCTTGGATGGCAGTCATGCCGATCTTCAGCACGTACGACGGGACTCAGCTCGCCTACCACCTCCAGGGCGAGGGCGAACCGCTGATCTGCCTGCCCGGCGGCCCCATGCGGGCATCTCGTTACCTCGCGGATCTCGGCGGGCTCTCCCGTGCACGACAGCTCGTCCTCCTGGACCTGCGGGGCACGGGGGACTCGGCGACACCTGAGGACACGTCGACCTATCGCATCGACCGGCTCGTCGAGGACGTCGAGGCGCTGCGCGCGCACCTCGGTCTGGACCAGGCCGACCTGCTGGGACACTCCGCCTCCGGCGAACTGGCCGCGCTCTACGCAGCCCGGTACCCGCAGCGCGTGCGCTCCCTCACCCTCGTCACCCCCGCCACCGGCACCCTGGGGCTCCCCGCCACCGACCAGGACCGGCGTGACGCCGCCGCGCTGCGCGCCCATGAACCCTGGTACCCCGAGGCGGCAGCCGCACTGGCAGAGATACAGGCCGGACACGCCACCCCCGAGACCTGGGCCGCGATCAGGCCGCTCACCTACGGGAGATGGGACGCCGCGGCCCAGGCGCACGCCGCCGAATCGCCCCGGCAGAAGAACGCGGTGGCGGCCTCGCACCACTACCCGGAGAGCGGGATCGACCCCGGTCCCGTGCTCGCCGCGCTGCGGGAGCTGCGGGCGCCCGTGCTGGTCCTCGCGGGGGAGTACGACGGAGGGCCGACCCCTGACCGCGCGGCGGAACTCGCGGCGCTGTTCCCCCACGGGGAGTTCGCCGTCCAGCGGGGCGCGGGCCACTTTCCCTGGATGGACGACCCGGGCGCCTTCGTCCGCACCGTCACCGCCTTCCTCGACCCCGGGGTCAGCAGTGTGCAGGCAGGCGGAATCAGGCTCGCGTACCGCACCTGGGGCGAGCCCACAGCCCCTCCCGTCGTCCTCGCCCACGGCCGGAGCGGCAGCAGTCTGGACTGGACCGGCATCGCCGAAGCGCTCGCGACCCGCCACCGGGTGTACGCCCTCGACTTCCGCGGCCACGGCCTCAGCGACTGGCCCGGCCGCTACTCCTTCGAGCTCTTCCGCGACGACCTGCACGCGTTCCTGGAAGCCCGCAACCTCGCAGGCGCCACCGTGATCGGGCACTCCATGGGAGGTGTCGCCGCCGTCCTGCTCGCCGAGCGGGACCCGGCACTGACCGGGGCACTGGTCGTCGAGGACGCCCCGTTGCTGCTCCCCCTGGACCCGCCCCGACCGCCGGCCGTGCGGCCGCCGGGAGCGCTCGGCTTCGACTGGCACGTGGTTCCTTCCACCGACGCCCAGCTGAACGCCCCGGACCCGGCCGCGAGGGAGGACCTGGGCAAGATCACCGCCCCCACACTCGTCGTCGGAGGCGTCCGCAGCCACATCGACCAGGAGCAACTGGCGTGGATGGCTGAACAGATCCCCGGAGCGCGGTTCGTCTCCGTCGACGCCGGCCACCTCGTGCACGACGAGAACCCCGATGAGTTCCTCGCCGCACTCAGGTCGTTCGGCATCGGATGACCAGGCACCGGATGACCGGCCGCGCGCGGCGGCCGGTCATCCGACGCGGGTCAGACCCGGTGAAGCAGCGTCGTCATGACCTCGTACAGGGTGCCTTCGGGGTCGGCGGCCGCGCCCTCCGAACGCCAGGCGACGAACCCGTCGGGGCGCACGAGCACGGCGCCCTCGGCGGACGTCCCGTGCGCGGCGGCCCAGTCGACGCCCTCCTCGGACCGGAGATCCGCCTCCGGCCCGGAACCGATCCCGAAGGCGTCCAGCCGGACCGCCAGACGCTTCGACACCTGCCGGGCGGCCTCACGCCAGTCCGGGAAGCGGGCGTCGCAGAGCAGCACGAAGGACCGCTCGTAGAGATCGAGGGTGGACACCCGCTCTCCGTCGCGGCCGAGCCACAGGTGCGGTGCCCGCGTACCGGGTTCGCCCGTCAGGCCCATGCCCTCGGGCACCACCGGGAGAGCCGGGTCCACGTCCAGGACCGCGCCGCGCGCATAGCGGTAGCCGAGCGCGACCGTGAGCATGCCGCCCTTGCGCCCGCCGCCCGGGCCGGGCGAGCCGGCGTACCCGGGGTGGCTGTGCTCTCCCGAGCGGGCCGACGCGCGTGCGCTCGTGGCCTTGGCCACGGGCAGCCGCTCGGCCTCGTACGTGTCGAGGAGTCCGGGGCCCGCCGCCTCCTCCAGCACGGCGGCCAGTTTCCACGCCAGGTTGTGGGCGTCCTGGATGCCGGTGTTGGAGCCGAACGCGCCTGTCGGGGACATCTCGTGCGCCGAGTCACCGGCCAGGAAGACCCGGCCCGACGCGTAGCGCTCGGCGACCCGCTCGGCCGCGTGCCACGGGGCCTTGCCCGTGATCTCGACGTCCAGGTCCGGCGCTCCGACCGCCCGCCGGATGTGCTCCGCGCACCGCTCGTCGGTGAAGTCCTCCAGGGTCTCGCCCCGGTCCGGCTGCCACGGGGCGTGGAAGACCCACCGCTCCACGTTGTCCACCGGGAGCAGCGCCCCGTCCGCCTCGGGGGCGGTCAGATAGCAGACGATGAAACGCCGGTCGCCCACCACCGTGGCGAGCTTCCGTGAGCGGAACGTGATGCTCACGTTGTGGAAGAGGTCGCCGGGACCCGTCTGGCCGATACCCAGCTGCTCCCGGACCGGGCTCCGGGGGCCGTCGGCGGCGACGAGGTAGTCCGCCCGCACCGTGGTGTGCCTGCCCGTCTCCCGGTCCTTCACGACGGCGGTGACGCCGTCCTCGTCCTGCTCGAAGCTCATCATCTCGGTGGAGAACCGAAGCTCGCTCCCCAGGGAACGGGCATGTGTCACCAGGACCGGTTCCAGGTCGTTCTGGCTGCACAGGCACCAGCCGCTCGGACTGAACCGGGCGAGGCCGCCGCCCGGGTCGATCTCCTTGAACAGCCACTCCTGGTCGTCTCCGGTGAGTGAACCCGCCTGCAGGATGCCGTGGTTGTCCGCCAGCACGGATGCGGCGTCCCTGATCAGCTGCTCCGCACCCGCGGTACGGAACAGCTCCATGGTGCGGACGTTGTTGCCGCGCCCGCGCGGGTGGGTCGACGTGCTGCTGTGTTTCTCCACCAGCAGGTGGCGGACGCCGAGCCGGCTCAGGAAAAGGGAGGTGGACAGGCCCACCAGGGACCCGCCCACGATGAGGACCGGTACACGGAGGTCGACGTTCTCGTTCATCAGCTGCTCCAGCTCGGAGGCATGAGGGATGCAGTGTTCATGCCCTGCGACGGGGCCTTCGGCAGGGCATCGGACGGGTCCTCACCTGAACGGTTCATAAATCTCGCGCCACCCGTACCAGCGTTCCACGATCAGTCGCGGGAGCGATGCTCGTCGTGATGAGGGGGAGGACGTCACGCGTCAGCGGGCAGGGACATGCGCCGCTTCCACCGAAACCGACGGATGACGAGGCCACCGGACGTGGCCGCCGCACCGTATCGAAGGAGAGCCAACGATGACGACCACCCTTTCGGAACGTATATCTCAGTCGGCCTTCGACGGTTCGAGGCTCCGCGTCATACTGCTGCTCGACCTGCACGACGGCGCCCAGAACCAGTTCCTCGAGGCGTACGAGCACATGCGCAACCAGGTGGCCTCGATCCCCGGACACATCAGCGACCAGCTGTGCCAGTCCATCGAGAACCCCTCGCAGTGGCTCATCACCAGCGAGTGGGAGAGCGCACCGCCCTTCCTCGCCTGGGTGAACAGCGAGGAGCACGTCGCCACGGTGCAGCCGTTGCACAGCTGCGTCCGTGACACGCGTTCCCTGCGCTTCAGCGTCCTGCGGGAGACCGGGGCGGCGTTCGAGAGCAGCCCTGAGCCCGCCAAGCGCAATCTGCAGGCCGCGCCGCGCCTGGGAGACGGCGTCGTGCGTCACGCGCTGACCTTCACGGTGAAGCCGGGCACGGAGGAGATGGTCGCGAAGATCCTCGCCGACTACGACTCCCCCCAGGCCCGCGTCGACGAGAACACCCGACTGCGCCGCACCTCGCTCTTCATGCACGGCAACCGTGTCGTGCGGGCGGTCGAGGTCGAGGGCGATCTCATGGCGGCCCTGCGCCACGTCTCCCGTCAGCCCGAGGTCCGGGCCGTCGAGGAGGCCATCAACCCGTACCTGGAGCAGGACCGCGACCTCAGCGATCCGGACTCCGCCCGGATGTTCTTCACCCGCGCGGCGCTCCCGACCGTCCACCACGTGACGGCCGGCCGTCACGCATCCGCCGACGTGCAGCGGCACGCGCTGTTCTACCAGGCCAAGGAAGGCTGCGGGATGGCGCTGGCCCGCCTGCTCGCCGGCGAGGACGAGGAGGCGGCGGACGACTCCACGAGCCCCATCGAGAGCAGCACCATCTTCCAGCGGGACGACGTCGTGGTGCGGCTCCTCGAGGTGAGCGGCCCGCTCGGCGCCCAGCCCTCGCAGGCACTGGGCATCGGTGGCGACCGCAAGGCGGCCATGCTCGGCCGGCTGCTCGACGGCGGAGCCAACGGTCTGCCCACGACCGAGAAGGAGGCCGCGCGCTTCCTCGCGCAGGCCGAGATGAAGTTGATCACCGATCGCCGGGCGGCCGAGGCCTGACCCGCGTCACCGGCAGCGGGGGGTCCACCCCCCGCTGCCGTCACACCGCACAACGTGCCTGGAGGAGACCAGCCATGACCACCCACCGGCCTCGCATCGTGGACCTCAGCGAGACTCAGCCCAACCGCAGGCGCGGAGGCGACCTGCGCGCCTTGCTCACACCCACGGCGGTGGGTGCGACCAGCGGTTTCATGGGGCTGGCCCTCGTCGACCCCGGTGACCGAATCGGCGAGCACTACCACCCGTACTCCGAGGAGTTCGTGTACGTCGTGGACGGGCTCCTCGAAGTGGACCTGGACGGCGAGACGTTTTCCATGCGGCCCGACCAGGGGCTGCTGATCCCGCCGCACGTGCGCCACCGTTTCCGCAACGTGGGCGACGTGGAAGCGCGCATGGTCTTCCATCTCGGCCCGCTCGCCCCGCGTCCCGAACTCGGTCACGTGGACACCGAGGTCACGGAGAGCGCGGACCCCAGCGACGGTTACGCCCCGCCAGAACGAACGGGGGCGGCGTCATGACACGACGTGTGGCCGTCACCGGGGTCGGCGTGGTCGCCCCCGGTGGCATCGGAGCCCCTGCGTTCTGGGACCTGCTGGCCAACGGCAGGACCGCCACCCGGGGCATCACCCTCTTCGACCCCGCGGCCTTCCGTTCGCGCATCGCCGCGGAGTGCGACTTCGATCCCGTGGCGCACGGCCTGGACGCCGATCTGATCGCGCGGTCGGACCGGTACGTCCAGTTCGCCCTGGTCGCCGCCCGCGAAGCTCTCGGCGACGCCGGGCTCGACATGGAGAAGGAGGACCCCTGGCGCGTGGGGGTCTCCCTCGGCACCGCGGTCGGAGGCACCACCCGCCTCGAACACGACTACGTCGCCGTCAGCGGCAGTGGGGCGCGCTGGGACGTCGACCACCGGCCGGCGGGCGCCCACCTCCAGCGGGCGTTCTCGCCCAGCACCCTGGCCTCGGCGGTGGCGGAGGAGGTCGGCGCGCACGGCCCCGTACAGACCGTGTCCACCGGCTGCACCTCGGGTCTGGACGCGGTCGGCTACGCCTTCCAGTCCGTCGAGGAGGGCCGGGTCGACGTCTGCATCGCCGGAGCCTCCGACACCCCGATCACCCCGATCACCGTCGCCTGCTTCGACGCGATCAAGGCGACCTCGGCGAACAACGACGACCCGGAGCACGCCTCCCGGCCGTTCGACGCACGCCGCGACGGCTTCGTCATGGGCGAGGGCGGAGCGGTCCTCGTACTGGAGGAGCTGGAGCACGCACGAGCACGCGGTGCGACCGTCTACTGCGAGATATCCGGCTACGCCACCTTCGGCAACGCCTACCACATGACCGGGTTGACCAGCGAGGGCCTGGAGATGGCCGAGGCCATCAACACCGCCCTCGCACACGCCCGGCTCGACGGCTCGCAGGTCGACTACGTCAACGCCCACGGCTCGGGCACCAAGCAGAACGACCGGCACGAGACGGCGGCGGTGAAGCGGGCCCTGGGCGCACACGCGCGCAAGGTCCCGATGAGCTCCATCAAGTCCATGGTCGGCCACTCGCTGGGTGCCATCGGGGCGATCGAGATCGCCGCGTGCGTCCTGGCGCTCGAGCACCAGACGGTGCCCCCGACGGCCAACTACGAGACCGCCGACCCCGAGTGCGACCTCGACTACGTACCGCGCACCGCACGGCCGCTCAAGCTGCGCAGCGTGCTCTCGGTCGGCAGCGGGTTCGGCGGCTTCCAGTCCGCCGTGGCCCTGACCCGATCAGGCGGGAGGACACCATGAAAACTCCGGCAACCCCGGCTCGCCGCAACTCCGTGATCACGGGGATCGGCGTCATCGCACCGAACGGGAGCGGCACCGGCGCCTTCTGGAAGCAGACCCAGGAGGGCGTCAGCGTCCTGGACAGGGTCTCCCGCGAGGGATGCGAGAACCTCCCGCTGCGGGTCGCCGGCGAGGTCAGGGACTTCGACCCGGTCGCGGCCGTGGAGGAGCGCTACCTCGTCCAGACCGACCGCTTCACGCACTACGCGATGGCGGCAGCGGATCTCGCCCTGGACGACGCACGGCTCGGCCGCGCCGACTACGAGGGCGAGCCCTTCAAGGTCGGCGTGGTGACCGCGGCGGGCTCGGGCGGCGGTGAGTTCGGCCAGCGGGAGCTGCAACGGCTGTGGGGCCAGGGCTCCAAGTTCGTCGGCCCGTACCAGTCCATCGCCTGGTTCTACGCGGCCAGCACCGGGCAGATCTCGATCCGGGGCGGCTTCAAGGGACCGTGCGCCGTCGTGGCCAGCGACGAGGCAGGCGGCCTGGACGCGATCATGCACGCCGCCCGTTCCATCGGGCGCGGCACCGACGCCGTCGTCGTCGGCGCCGCCGAAGCACCCTTGGCGCCCTACTCGGTCGTCTGCCAGCTCGGCTACGACGACCTCAGCCTCTGTGACGAACCGACCCGCGCGTATCGGCCGTTCACCTCCGACGCCTGTGGATTCGTACCGGCCGAGGGCGGCGGGATGCTCGTGGTGGAGGAGGAGGCGAAGGCCCGCGAGCGCGGTGCCAAGATCCGGGCCGAACTGGCCGGCCACGCCGCCACCTTCACCGGGGCGTCCCGCTGGGAGCAGTCCCGCGAAGGGCTGGCCCACGCGATCGAGGGCGCGCTGCGCGAGGCCGGCTGCGCGCCCGAGGAGATCGACGTCGTCTTCGCGGACGCGCTCGGTGTGCCCGCGGCGGACCGGGCCGAAGCCCTGGCGATCGCCGACGCCCTGGGCGCGCACGGGCGGCGCGTCCCGGTGACGGCACCCAAGACCGGCATCGGCCGGGCCTACTGCGGAGCGCCCGTGCTCGACACCGCCGCCGCGACGCTCGCCATGGAGCACGGTCTCGTCCCGCCCACGCCCAACGTGTTCGAGGTCTGCCACGACCTGGACGTGGTCACCGGCCGCGCACGTCCCGCCGAACTGCGGACGGCGCTGGTGCTGAGCCGCGGGCTGATGGGCTCGAACTCGGCCCTCGTGCTGCGGCGCCCCACCGACACCCAGCTGTGAGAAGGAGTAATCCGTCATGACCGCTCAACTGACCTACCAGGAACTGGCCGCGCTGATGAAGAGCGGCGCCGGCGTCTCCGTCGACCCGTCGCAGATGGAGAGCAGCCCCGGCTCGGCCTTCGACGAGTACGGCCTGGACTCGCTCGGCCTGCTCGGGATCGTCGCCGCGCTGGAGAACCGTTACGGGCACCCGCTGCCCGTGGACGCCGACCGGTGCAAGACGCCCCGCGAGTTCCTCGACCTCGTGAACAACACCCTCGTGACAGGAGCCTGACGTGTCCGGACACACCGAGAACGAGATCACCATCGCCGCCCCCCTGGACCTCGTCTGGGACATGACGAACGATCTCGAGAACTGGCCGCAGCTGTTCAGCGAGTACGCGTCGGTCGAGGTGATCGAGCGGGAGGGCGAGAAGACGACCTTCCGGCTCACCATGCACCCCGACGACAACGGCAAGGTCTGGAGCTGGGTGTCGGAGCGCACCACCGACCGCCAGGGACGCAACGTACGCGCGCGCCGCGTCGAGCCCGGCCCGTTCCAGCACATGGACATCCGGTGGGAGTACTCGGAGGTCCCCGGCGGTACGCGCATGCACTGGCGGCAGGACTTCGCGATGCGGCCCGACGCGCCGGTCGACGACGCGTGGATGACCGACAACATCAACCGCAACTCCCGCGTCCAGCTCGAACTCATCCGCGACAAGATCGAACAGCGCGACCGGGAGCGCCGCTCCGCCTCGGTCCCCGCCAACTGATGCCCCGAAAGGCAGCCGGATGCACCACGCACTGATCGTCGCCCGGATGGCACCGGAGTCCGCCCCGGACATCGCGAAGCTGTTCTCGGCCTCCGACAACACCGACCTGCCCCACCTGGTCGGCGTCAAGAGGCGCACCCTGTTCCAGTTCGGCGACGTGTACCTGCACCTGATCGAGTCCGACCGGCCCCCCGGCCCGGAGATCGCCAAGGTGACCGAGCACCCCGAGTTCAAGGCCATCAGCGACCAGCTCACCGCTTTCGTGAGCCCCTACGACCCGCAGACCTGGCGCGGTCCGAAGGACGCCATGGCCCAGCAGTTCTACCGGTGGCAGAGCGACAGCGCCACCTGACGAGACGGACGACCGCCCCGGGTCCGGCACCTGAGTGCCGGACCCGGGGCGATCGCTGTGGCGAGATCCCGGCTACGGGACGAGGCACTCGAACGCGTGCAGGTACGCGTTGACCGGACGGACCTCGCCCACCCGCAGGCCGGCCTCGGACAGACGTCCGACCAGGCTCTCCCGGGTGTGCTTCGCGCCTCCGACATTGAGGAGGAGCAGCAGGTCCATCGCGGTGGTGAACCTCATCGAGGGGGTGTCGTCGACGAGGTTCTCGATGATCACCACGCGGGCACCCGGACGGGCCGCGTCGACCACGTTGCGCAGGGTCCTGCGCGTGCTCTCGTCGTCCCATTCCAGGATGTTCTTGATGACGTACAGATCCACGCCGACGGGGATCTCCTCACGGCAGTCGCCGGGCACGATCCGCACCCGGTCCGCGAGCGAGCCGCCGTCGCGCAGCCGGGCGTCCGCCCGCGCGACGACGCCCGGGAGGTCCATGAGGGTTCCCTGGACCGAGGTGTGCTTCTCCAGCAGGCTGGCGAGCACATGCCCCTGTCCGCCGCCGATGTCGGCGACCGATTTCACCCCGGTGAGGTCGAGGAGCTCGGCGACGTCCTGAGCGGACTGCACGCTGGACGTGGTCATCGCCCGGTTGAACACCTGGGCGGACTCGCCCGCGTCCTGGTGGAGGTACTCGAAGAACCCCTTGCCGAACGTCTCCGGGAAGACGCTGGCGCCGGATCGCACGGCGTCCTCGAGGTGCGGCCAGACGTCCCAGGTCCAGGGCTCCGTGCACCACAGGGAGATGTACCGCAGGCTGTGCGGATCGTCCTCGCGCAGCAGCCGGGACATCTCGGTGTGGACGAACTTGCCGTCCGGTGTCTCACTGAAGATGCCGTAGCAGCACAGTGCGCGCAGCAGACGCCGCAGCGGCGCGGGCTGGGTGTCCACCACCAGCGCGAGTTCGGCCGCCGACGCGGGCGTCTCGTCCAGTGCGTCGGCGACCCGCAGCCGGGCCGCCGCGCGGACGGCGGCGGCGACCGCCGCTCCGAACGCCAGCTCCCGCAGCCGCATGGCCGGCGGCGGTGCCTGGTCCGCCTTGGGAGCGCCGATGGTGGACGTCAGGGGAGTGGTGTCGGGGGTGGGGCTCACGGTGGTCATGCCGTCTCGTTTCTGCTGGTGCGGTGGTGAGCCGTCATCCGGCACACATCCCGGCCGGTACGGAGGTTCCGCACGTGTTGCTGACGAAGGTGTTGCCGGTGCCCGAGGTGTCCCGGTTCGCGAGGTCGGCCGGCTGGTTGCCGCGCACGAGGTTGCGGCTGATGGTGTTGTCGGTGTTCAGGGCTCCGACAAAGCTCTTGAACAGCAGGATTCCTCCGGAGAGCGGGGTCGCCCCGACGTTGTCCCGGATGACGTTGGACCGCACGACGGTGCTCTCGCTGCCCGTGAGCACGATCCCGGATCCCTGGATCGCGGAGAGCCGCGGTGTCTTGGGGCAGAACTTGTTGTTCTTCACGATCCGGTTGCCGCTGATCGTCATCGCCCCGGCTGCCGGCTTGGACTCGTCGCCCACGACGAAGACACCGCTGCAGTTGCCCGTCAGGGTGTTGCCGTCGATGACGAGGTTCCTGACCCGGCGGGCGGTGACGCCGATGCGGTTGCCGCTCACCGAGTTGTCCAGGACCGCGGTGCCCCGGGTGTCGGTCGCCCCGCCCTCCTCGGTGACCGAGTTGGCGACGAAGATCCCGGCGTCGCCGTTGCCGGTCGCGGTGTTGCGGCGGAAGTCGCCTCGGGTCGAGCGCTCCTGCGCGATGCCCCAGGTGCCGTTGTTCCGTGAGGTCACCTTGCGCACGGCCAGTCCGTCGGTCCAGGACGCCCAGATTCCGCTCTTGCTGAATCCGGCGACGGTCAGGGAACGGATGCTGACGTCGTCGACGGTGCGGCTCTTGGTCCCGACGACGCAGATGCCGTTGCCGCCGGCGGCGCAGGCGTTGGCCGCCTTCGCGCCCTTCGTGCCTTTCGCTCCCTTCGCGGCGGCCGGCTTGATCACCGTACGGCCGCCGGTGCCGCGGAGGGTGAGGCCCGGCTTGGTGACCAGGACGCTCTCGTGGTAGGTGCCCGGCAGGATGAGGATGGTGTCGCCGGGCCGCGCGGAGTTCACCGCGCTCTGGATCGAATCGCCCGGGCGCACCACATGATCACCGGGTCCGGCGGCAGCGGTGGGAACCGCCGCGAGTCCAAGGGCCGTGGCCGTGGTGACGGTGATACCCGCCAGGCATTTCATGTGTCTTTTGCTCATGAGCCGAAGTTATGGGCGATCCACCGCCGTTGCCACGCAAGGTGAGCGTATGGATACAAGGCGTGCCTGAATGGCTTACGCGGACCCAGGCTCGCGGACGCACCCGGACGGCCGTAGCGTGTCCCCATGACCGGTGAGCGCGATCTCCGCACCCTGCTGCACGGCATGCGTCCGGAGCTGAACCCGGGCTGTTACGTCTTCACCGTCCTGCCCGCGGCCGAGATGCCCACCGGCGTCACCCCTGTCGTCACCGTCACCGAGCGGGAGGGCCTGACCCTGGTCGTTCCCGAGGCGCAGGCGGTCGCGGCGGGCCTGCCGTACGACTTCGTCGCAGGCTGGATCACTCTCCGTGTGCATTCGGCCCTGGACGCGGTCGGGCTGACCGCGGCGGTCTCCCTGGCTCTCACGGACGCCGCGATCAGCTGCAACGTCGTCGCCGGATTCCACCACGACCACCTCTTCGTTCCGCACGCACGTGCGGACGAAGCGATCCGGGTGCTGGAAGCGCTGGCCGCGGAGTCCGGCTAGGAGTGCCCGGCTCCGCAACGTGAGCCGGGACACGTAACATGGCCTCATGTCCTTCCTCCGCCGCCGTAGCGCCGCCACACCCGCGGGCCCGGACTTCGACGTCCTGGCCATGGACCCGGGGGACTGGCCCGGCAACCTCGGCGCCGGTCTGCTCCCCGCTCCCGACGGGAGCTGCCAGGGTGTCTTCCTGCGCTACGACCTGTTCGGCGGTCGCGGACCGGCGATGATCATCGGCAATCTGCCCGAGGGATCACCGGCCCGCGAGACCGAGGAGGGCCAGGTCCCCTTCGAGGTCGCCCAGCTCCTCCTCGCGCTCGAGAACGACGAGCCGGTCGAGGTGACCGGTACCGAGGACGTCCCCGTCATGCAGGGCGACAGCCTCCTGATCGTGCGCCGCGTCAAGCTCTCCGAGAGCCGCATCTCCTGCGTGCAGTTCGACCGGAGCGACGGGGTGCTCGTCACCATCGCCAGCTGGGACCGGCCGATCACCGATGACCTGTACGCCCTGCTGAAGCCACTTCCCGCGGAGCTGTTCCAGCAGGGGTGAAACGTCCCTGCGGCATCAGCAGCCGGGTCACCCGCGCCGCCGACGTCCCGAACCCCGTGGGGCCACTGATGTGCCACGGGGTCCCGGTCCCACGCCGCAGATCCTCCTCGCGGTAGCGCCGGCAGCCCCGGTGCCAGATCAGGATGCCCGCCAACCAGTGCCGGAGCTCCGTCACATAGCCGGCGAGGACCTCCCGCGCCTCCGTGTCCAGCGCGAAGTCGTCGTACAGGACGGGCAGTTCCCGCTCGGCGACATGCTGGAACTGGCGCATCCGCGAGTTCATCAGGTCGTGCACGATCGCGACACCTGTCGGATAGTCCACCCCGAAGAAGTTCTGGACGACCAGGACGCCGTTGTGCACCTCGCCCTCGTACTCGATCTCCTTCTGGTACGAGAACAGGTCGTTCATCAGGCACGCGTAGTCCGCTGCCGCGTTCTCCAGGGAACGCATCGGGCCGCTCCGGTAGACGGCGTCCGGCACCTTCCTGCCGTGTCCCAGCCGGCACAGGCTCATCGTGAGATCCGATCCGAAGGTCGCCCGGCGCATCTCCATGTAGTCCACCGGGTCGGGAATCCGGTTCTGCGCCTGATTGGCCAGCTCCCACAGCCAGCTCGCCGTCATGGATTCCACCGCGTCACGGAAGGTCCGGCGCGCGCTCTCGTCCATCGGCCCGGCCGTCCGCTGCCAGAGGTCCGCCAGGCCACGCTCCAGCGCGTTGACCGGCTCGGGCACGGACGCCCCGTCCAGCGGCATGAACAGCGACAGCCGCTCGTTGGCCAGGCGCGCCCCCGCCAGGTCACGCGTCCGGCCGTGCACCACGGGGAACCAGTCGTCGCCGTACGTCCCCCAGGTCAGCCACCCCGAGGACAGGTCCAGCTCCTCCGGTGTGGCGTCCGGATGCAGCCCCGCCGCGCAGAGAGGCAGATCGGTCGCGACGAGCCGCTCCTCGTCCCAGATGTGCGAACCCGGCACACCGGGCTGCGCCTCCAGCAACCCCATCCGGCGTGACCAGTCCACGATCCGCACGCGCGCCCCTTCCAGGTGCGGGCTCAGCGTCGTGCTGAACGGCATCTCGAAGTCGGGCAGCAGCGACGGACCGACGTGCTGGTACGGCGCATGGCTGTGGCTGCGCAGCCGGAGCGACTCGGCGCGCGGAGTGAAGCGGAGTGATGCGGCGGCCATACCGAAGCCGGGCACGCTCTCCGCCGCACCGCCGCCGTTCATGTAACGGCTGGAGCGCATGTGCCACTCGTGCCCCCCGGACTGCCAGTCCTGGAGCCCCTTGACGTAGGCGAGTACGGCGACGGTCTCGTCCGGGGTGAGGCCCGTCTGCGCGCAGAGCGGACCGAGTTCGGTGAGGGCGGTGTTCTCGAACTGCTGGAGCCGCGACGTCAGCAGGTCGTTGACCGCATCGGCGGCCTCCTGGGTCGAGCAGCCCAGGAACTTCTCCAGGACCAGGACTCCGTTGCTGTTCTCACCCTCGTCCTCGACCTCGCGCTGGTACGAGAACAGGTCGTTGCGCAGATGCACACCGTCGGAGAACGCGTCCCGCAGCACCCGCAAGGGGCGGGAGTCCGCCACCGCGACGGGCACCTCCGCGTTCGCGGCGTACTCCACCAGCCCCGCCGACCAGGGTGCCCCGCCCACCTTGCGGCGCATCTCGATGTACTCCACGGGGTTGGCGATACGCCCCTCGTTGATGTTCGCGAGCTCCCACAGAGACTCGTTGAGCAGATTCTCCGTGGCCTCCGCGAACCGGGCCCGCCAGGCGTCCGACATGCCCGGCACGGTCCTGGACCACAGATCGGCCAGCCCCGCCTCCACCGGGTTGGACGGCTCCGGCGTCGTCGCGCCGCGCTCCATCGGCATGAAGGCGGGCAGCCGGTCCAGATGCCGCTTCCCGCCCTCGCGGTCCGGAGTGCGCTTGAACAGCTCCAGGAAGTGGTCGTCGAAGAAGAAGACCCACACATACCAGTCGGTGACCAGGGACAGGGCCTCCGCGGTGCAGTCGGGGTGGGTGTACGCGCAGAGCAGTGCGTAGTCATGGGATTCGAGGTCCTTCTCTTCCCAGATCCCGGACCCCTCCAGCATCCCCATCCCGCGCGCCCACTCCCGCGTGTGGCTCCGGGCCGCGTCCAGATGGGGATTGAGACGTGCCGGATACGGCACGTAGAAGTCGGGCAGTGAGAAGGGCTGTGCCATGTGCGTCTGGCCTCTCGGAGAACTCCGCGCGGTCCGCTCGGACCGCCCTGTCGGCGCCAGCACTACCCCTCCGCCATCCGGGGCACGCACCGCGCGGAATAGTCACACAAACTCAGGTCTAGTTGCACACTGCACTCTTGACGCACCGACATCTGCCGCCACAGAGTGTGCGCCCACAGACCGAACTCGGGGAGCACCGCAGGACAGCTCCGCCATCCCGGCTCCAGAAGGGTTGTCATGACGTCGAAGCAGAGGACCAGAATCGCGCTCGCACTGACCGCGGCGGGTGCGCTGAGCCTGGCGCTCCTCACACCGGTCGCCGCCGGCGCCGACACGGTGCGGCCCGAGTGTCCACGCGCCCTGGACTGCGACTGGGTTCCCGCCGCCTACGAACAGACCGGTGACCCGGCCGACAAGGACACGTACGGCAACTACGACACGGCGGAGCGGCCCGAGAGCAACGCGATCAAGTTCATCGTCCTGCACGACACCGAGGTCGACTTCGACACCACACTCAAGATCTTCCAGAACCCGCTCAAGCAGGCGTCCGCTCACTACGTGGTGCGTTCGTCCGACGGACACGTCACCCAGATGGTGAAGAACAAGGACGTCGCCTGGCAGGCGGGCAACTGGTACCTCAACACCCACTCCATCGGCATCGAGCAGGAGGGCGTCGCGGCCGAGGGCGCGAAGTGGTACACGCCCGAGATGTACCGTTCGACCGCGCGCCTCGTGCGTCACCTGGCTGCGAAGTACGACATCCCGCTCGACCGGCAGCACATCCTCGGGCATGACGGCGTGCCGCCCACCAGCGCGGCGGGCACCAAGAACATGCACTGGGACCCGGGCCCCTACTGGGACTGGAACCGCTTCATGGCGCTGCTCGGGAAGCCGACGGTGCCGAGCGCTCCGGCGCGCAGCGAACTGGTCACGGTGAGCGCCGACTTCAGCAAGAACCAGCAGGAGTTCCGGGACTGCGAGAAGGGCGTCGACCTGCCACGGCAGGGGAGCAGCGCGGTACCGCTGCACACCGGGTCGTCCGACGAGGCGCCGCTCTTCTCCGATCCGGGACTGCACCCGGACGGCGCGCCCGGCACGAACTGCGCCGCGGACTGGGGGAGCAAGATCAGCGCGACCCAGCAGGCGGTCGTCGCGGACAGGGCGCCCGGCTGGACGGCGATCTGGTGGTACGGGAAGAAGGCATGGTTCCGCACACCTGCCGGGACGAACGTCGTCACGCCCACCCGAGGGCTCGTCGTCCGCCCGAAGGCAGGCAGGACGGACGTGCCCGTGTACGGGGTTGCCTACCCGGAGAAGGCGGAGTACCCCACGGACTTCGTCAAGCCGACCGTGGGCAGCCCGCTCGTCTACACCATCAAGGCGGGACAGGCCTTCCCCGGTGGCGGCGAGGCGCCCACCGGCTACTACTACGCACCGACGATCGACGCGTCGAAGCCGTACGACCACACGTACTTCCGCGGGGAGCAGAAGTACGTGACGGTGCAGATCGGCCACCGGATCGGCTTCGTGAAGGCCTCCGACGTCGATGTGGTGAAAGCGAACTCATGAGCGGCGCCTGAGGTCGTACCCGGCGCGCTGCGGGACCCGTGTGTCGGCACCGGTCCCGCAGCGCGCTTCCCCCGTCCCCCGTCGGTCAGGTCCCCTGGAAGCGCACGGGTCAGCGTGTGCCCACCGCGGCCCGTACGGCCCGCCGCGCCATCGCGCAGTCGTCGTGCAGCCTGCGCAGAAGCAGTCGCTGTTCCTCGCCGGAGGACAGCACACCCTGTCGTGCCTGGCCGCCCCCGGCCGGAGCGCCTTCGCGCATGGCCCGCTGCACGGCCGTCTCGTACGTACGGATCTCGCGGGTCAGCACGATCATGAGGTTGACCAGGAACGCGTCACGCGCCGCGGCGCCGGGTGCCTGGGCCAGCTGGCTGATCTGTCGCCGTGACGCCGGCGCGTCACCGAGCACGGCCCACAGCGTCGCCAGGTCGTAGCCCGGGAGATACCAGCCGGCGTGCTCCCAGTCGACCAGCACGGGGCCGGTGGGCGGCAGCAGGATGTTGGAGAGCAGCGCGTCGCCGTGGCAGAACTGCCCCATGCCCTGACGGCCGCCCGCGTGGGCCAGGCCGTGCAGCAGCTTCTGCAGATCGCCGAGATCACGGTCGGTGAAGAGGCCCAGCTCGTGATACCGGGCGATGCGCGCGGCGTAGTCCAGGGGAGCGTCGAAGAGACCGGCCGGCGGACGCCAGGCGTTGACCCGGCTCACCGCTCCGAGCACGGCCCGCAGATCCGCCCGGGGCGGTGCCTCCGCCGGGTGCCTCGTCAGGGCCGCGACACGGCCCGGCATCCGCTCGATCACCAGTGTGCAGTTCTCCGGGTCGGCGGCGATGAGCCGCGGGACGCGGACCGGTGGACGGTGCCTGACGAAGGCCCGGTATGCCGCTATTTCGTGCCGGAACCGTTCGGTCCAGGCGGGGGAGTGGTCGAGTAAACACTTGGCCACCGCGGTCGCGCGTCCCGTGGTGCCCACGATGAGCACCGAGCGGCCGCTGCGGCGCAGCACCTGCACGGGATTGAACTCGGGGCAGATGCGGTGGACCGAGGCGATGGCCATGCGCAGCTGCGCGCCCTGGGTGCCCGACAGGTCGAGCCGTCCGCTGAGCGGTTGGGTGCCCGGCCCCGCCGCCCGCCGGGTCCGACCCGTGACGGACGCCGGTGCGGCGGCGCGGGGGTCGAGATACGGCCCGCCGCCCGCCCCCATGGGACGAAGCGGCCGGGGCGGGGCGGACACGGAGGACGATGCTGTGTACATGGGCGATACAGATCCCTTCGTGCGCCGACAAGTTGCGTGCGCCGCCCCGGCCGGCGGCCGTTCGGCACCCTGGGGAGTACCTAGGGCTGCCGGGCGGGGTGGCGCTTTCCTACCTGACACCGCCGCGCGGGTAGTGGAACATCTGGCGACCCCTGGCGAAGCCTGGCGAATATTCGCCCGGCATCCGCCGGGGGGCTAGGGTCAAGTCAGCCGAGAACCTGGGGGCTTGACGTGACCGGAGAACCCAACACCCGCCTGTCCGACCTGTTCGGCCTCACCGGCTGGTCGAAAGGCGAACTCGCGAGAATGGTGAACAGGCAGGCGGCGGCCATGGGCCACCTCCAGCTGGCTACCGACACCTCGCGGGTCCGGCGCTGGATCGACATGGGGGAGTCCCCGCGCGATCCGGTGCCCGAAGTGCTGGCAGCTCTGTTCACCGAGCGACTCGGCCGTGTCGTGACCATCGAGGACCTCGGGTTCGGCCGACGCGGGCGTGTGGGGAAACGGCGAAAAGCCGGGACGGAAGACAATCCCGACGGACTGCCGTGGGCGCCCGAGCGGACGGCAGCGGTCCTCACCGAATTCACGGGAATGGACCTCATGCTCAACCGACGCGGCTTGGTGGGCGCGGGCGCCGCGCTCGCTGCCGGCTCAGCTCTCACCGGCGCCATGCACGACTGGCTGCACTCCGAGCCCTCTCCGGCGGCCCGGACCCACAGCGGCTCCCTGCACGCCGACAACGCGGGCTTCGACCTCTACGAGGCAGCCCCCATCGGATCCGAGGAGATCGAGGCTCTCGAGCGCTCGGTCGAGGTGTTCCGGGCCTGGGACGCCTCCAGAGGCGGTGGACTCCAGCGCAAGGCCGTCGTGGGCCAGCTCAACGAGGTGGGCGGCATGCTCGCCTACCGTCATCCGGAGCATCTGCAGCGCCGCTTGTGGGGCGTCGCCGCCAACCTGGCGGTCCTCGCCGGCTGGATGTCCCACGATGTCGGCCTCGAACCAACCGCCCAGAAGTACTTCGTCATCGCCGCCCACGCGGCGCGCGAGGGCGGCGACCGACCACGTGCGGGTGAGGCACTTTCCCGTGCCGCCCGGCAGATGGTCCACCTCGGCCGGCCGGACGACGCCCTGGACCTCATGAAGCTCGCCAAGTCCGGTTCGGGGGAGGAGACCCTGCCGCGTACCCGCGCCATGCTCCACACCATCGAGGCCTGGGCGCAGGCGTCGATGGGCCGGGGCCAGGCCATGCGGCGCACCCTGGGCGAGGCCGAGGAGCTCTTCGTCTCGGACAAGGGGGACGTGCCGTCGCCGAGCTGGATGCAGATGTTCGACGAGGCGGACATGCACGGGATGCAGGCCCTGGCCTTCCGTACGCTCGCCGAGCACGACCCGGCGGCGGCCGCTACGGCTCAGCGGCACGCCAAGCAGGCCCTCGACCTCCGCATGAACGGTCGTCAGCGGTCCAAGATCTTCGACTACATCTCGCTCGCGTCGGCCTGCTTCATCGCCGACGACCCCGAGCAGGCCGACCGCTACGCGCGACTCGCCCTGGTGTCGATGGGGGAGACCTCCTCGCATCGCACCTGGGACCGGCTGCGCGAGATGTACCGGCTCACCGGGCAGTTTGCCGGATACGCCAAGATCGAGGACCTTCGCGAGGAGATCGAGCTCGTCCTGCCCCCGCAGCGGACGAAGAAGAAGGCCAGAGGTTCGCAGATCTGACCACACATCCGGGCCTCCGATCAGGGAGACCCCGGTCGAGGAGCATCAGATGCTCCCAGCACAGGCGTCCGGGTCCAGGGCGGGACGACCTCGTACCCGTGCTGCCTGGAGTGCCTGCCGTTCCGGGCGGCCTTCACCGCCACCGCCCCGACCGTCGCTTCCTCACGCCTTGACGCGGGCCACCAGCACACACCCGTCGTCGAGTCGTTCGGTCGTCCCGATCTCCTCGACGACAGCCCGTACACAGTCCTGCGCTGTGCGGGCCCGGGCGAACCGGGGTGCCAGTCCCAGAAGCACCTCCGGGCCGGCACTCCGCTCGCTCCGTCGTGTCAGCCCGTCGGTGTGCAGGACGAGGACATCGCCGGGGAGCAGCTCCACCTGATCCTGCTCGTAGGTGACCCTGGAGGCCGCGCCCAGCAGCACCCCTTCGGGCGCGGGCAGCGGGTGCCCCACTCCGTTACGGAACAGCAGCGGCGCGGGGTGCCCCGCCTGTGCCCAGGCCAGGGTGCCGGTCGCCGGGTCGAAGCGGCAGCACACGGCGCTTCCCAGAGCGGGCTGTGCCGAGCATTCGATGAGCTGGTTCAGATGGCCCATCACGGCGCCGGGCTCGACCCCGGCGACCGCCATGCCTCGCAACGCCCCGAGCAGCATCGCCATGGCCGAAGTGGCGGGGATGCCGTGACCCGTGAGGTCGCCGACCGTCAGCAGTGTCCTGCCGTCCGGGAGCGGCAGGGCGTCGTACCAGTCGCCCCCGATCAGGTCGCTCGACGCCGACGGCAGGTAGTGGGCGGCGATGTCCAGGCGGCCCGCCGTCCGTCCGGGCACCGGAAGCGCCCCGCGCCAGGAGGGCAGAACGGCTTCCTGGAGCTCCACCGCCATCCGGTGCTCCGTGTGGGCGCGGTGTTCCTGGCGCCGCAGTGTGTCCCGGGTCCTGCCCACGAGGTGCTGGCTGCGCCGCAGCTTGCTGACGTCGCGCAGGACCGCCCACATGGAGGCGGTGCAGCCGTCCTCGTCGAGGACCGGCTCGCCCATCATGTGCAGGGTCCGCATTTCACCGTCCGGCAGCAGGATGCGGAATTCGCCGTCTATCGCCCTGCCGTCCACCAGACAGTCCGTCACCATCGCCGTCAGGAGGGGCTGATCCTCCGAGAGCAGGACGGTCGGTAGTTCGTCCAGCGACAGCGCTCCCTTGCCGGGGTCCCGGCCGAAGATCTGGTACAGCTCGTCCGACCAGCTGACCTCGTCGGTGAGCAGGTTCCACTCGGCGCTGCCCACCCTGCTGAGGAGCGACCCCGTCGGAGGATCGGCCGGTGCCTGGGAGGAGAGCACACCCGTGAGACCGTCGGCCGAGGTGTCGCCGGGTATCCCGTCCCGCAGCTGCCCCAGATGCTCGCCGAGGTCGTCGAGCTGATGGACGGCGAGCTCACAGAGGGCTCGCTGCCAGCGCAGCTGAGGATCGTCGTCGTCGATCACCGCGGTGTCGCGCCGCACGGCGTCCACGTCACCACGGAGCAGCCGAGTCCGGTTGATCAGGGCATCGACGGCATCCCGCTCGGGCGGATGTGGGGCGGGGCGGTCCGCAGACAGATGGGACGGCATCTGGTACTCCGATACAGGCGGTGCGGCCGGTTCGTGGGGGTGGACCGCACACGACTGTTGCACAGGCGACGAGGGCCCGTAAGGGGTTTGGCAACACTCGATACGTTCTTGCTTCCGGCATATGCCATCGGCTGGGTGGGGCGTGGGTCCGCCGAACACCCTTGCTGGTGCCGGGTAGTTGACGCAAGTCGCACGGCGCGAGCAGCTCCGCGTACGCCCGCGCACGGGGACTCGCGCGGCTCGCACGCGCCGGGATCAGGGCATACGCACCCTCGTAGGGGTGGCGCGGATCGCCGTGCGCCGACGGGGATCACGCGTCGGTCGATGAAACGTTCGAAGCACGGTCGTATATCTGTCGCCCGTGCGTTCGGAAAGGTCCGCGCGGCGGGTGGGGGAGGTGGGGCGAGGGGCAAAGAGAGGGCCGGGAATGGGAGCGGGGCATCCCGTGTTGGTGGGAGCAGAACCGAAAACGACACCCATTCCCACTCCAGGGGGCGGGGTCGGAGAACTTGTCTGGAGGCCCCATGGCGCGCAACGAGACCAGGCCCGTCGTGCTGCTCCGGTCGACCGCCGGAACCGGCCACACCTACGTCACGCGTAAGAACCGGCGCACCTCCCCGGACCGGCTGGAACTGCGGAAGTTCGATCCGGCGGCAGGGCGGCACGTCACGTTCCGCGAGACCCGCTGACCGGAGCACTCATCGCGTGACCCTGCCGGATGGAACCCCTGGACCTGCGCCGATGGTGGCGTGGATCACGCGAAGGGGTGCCGGTTCCCGGGAACGCGATGTGGTGGTTTATCGTTCATCTATGCGCGGGGCAAGCAGCCGGAGATCGCCGAGCAGCATCCGGTTTCGCCTCCGCACACAGGCCGCCCCGGCTGGATTCCCCCGATCCGGCCGGGGCTTCCCCCTTTTCCGGGGTGTGCCCGACCGGTGTCACATCGTCTTCGTGAGATCTGCGGCGTAGTGCTCGATGGCGGGCCTGTACTGCCGGACATGCGGGCTGTCGCTCGTCGCCGCCACCAGGCGCAGCAGAAGCTGCATGGCCTCGTGGTGCTCACCGGTGTTGAACAGGGCCATGGACAGGAAGGTCCGCAGGGCACCGTCGTCCGGGAACTCCGTCACGCCGCGGCGCAAGGTCTCGACGGACTGCCCGAACCGGCCCAGGACGCGGTAGGTGCTGCCGAGGCCCAGGAGCGCGCCCCGCCGATCGTCCTCCGTGAGCCCCTCGCCCTGCAGACAGCGCTCGTAGTACGGCACCGCCTCGGCCTCCAGGCCCAGTACGTCGTGCACCCAGGCCGTCTGATAGGCGACGTCGACGGCGTCTGGGAACGCGGCGGTGAGGGCCAGAAGCCGTTCCCTTGCCTGTTCGGGATGGCCCTGTTCACGAAGCCGCACGGCCTCGGCCAGCAGTTCGTCCTTGCTCTGTGCGCTCATGCGCACATGGTCGCACCCGGGAGGGGGTGTGTCCGCCGGGGTACGGGGCATCCGTTCCGCCATGACTGCAGAGGCGAATGGTAGTGCACGACGCAGAGGTGTGGGACGCCTCCTGCTACGGGTGGTGGTGCTGACCGCTGCCTTCCTGGCGCTGGTGGCCTTCTCCGTGGTGCTGGCGAAGGTGACGCTCACGCCGTCACCGGCGTCGGAGGGCATAGTGACCTCGAACCTGCGGCCGGGGAGGTCCCTGCGGCAGTACGCCGAGGACTACACCTTCCTCGCCGCGTGCAAGCAGGCCGGCGGCAATCTGCTGCTCGGCGTGCCGTTCGGCGTTCTTCTCCCGATCCTGGTGCCGCGCCGACTGCGGATGATCAGGATGACGGTGCTGACCGTACTGGTCATCGCGGTCGTCGAACTCGTACAGGGCGCGCTCGTGGCGGGGCGGGCCTTCGACATCGACGACGTGATCCTCAATACGGCGGGAGCCCTGCTGGGGTACATGCTGCTGGGGCGGCGGCTCAGCCACCGGTACCACGTCCTGGCGGACGAACCGGCCACGGCGAAGCCCACCACGCGCAGGACGGCCAGGGCCGCGCGAGACGAAGCCGAGCGCGTGGAGAGGGGGAACAAGCCTGCGAGCGGGACCGGATCCAGCTCCAGGACCAGGCTGCCCCGCATCGGATCCCGAGGGAAGGCCGACGGGAAGGCCGCGCCCGGAACCGGCGTGAAGACCGGTTCCGGAGCGCGCCGGAGCGCGTCCGCCCCGATCGTTCACGGACGCGCTCTTTTCGACAGGTGGCGCGGACGCCGGCAGGGCCCGGGCGGGAAAGCGCCCGGAGCCCGCCGACGTGGAGCCTAGAGCGCCGGGTAGGCGTTCTTCATGAGCTCCTGGAACTGCGCGGAGAACCACTGGCCGGAGACCGGGGCATCGGGCAGCGCCCCGGACATGTTGTTGCCGTTACGTGCGTTGCCCGTGTAGGTCGGGTCGCACATGCGGTCGAATCCCTTGCCCTCGTTGTTCGGGATCTCCTTGCTGGAGCCGTCCGACTCCCCCGGGGGCTTCATCCAGACGTACGCGTCGATGCCGGCCGCGGGGGCCGCCTTCGGTCGTTCGCCGAGACCGGCTCCCGCCTGGTTGCACCAGTTCCCGAGGTGGATGCGGCGGTCGTAACGGCCGCCGTCCACGTAGGTGTCGACCGTGGTCTTGGCGCCGGGCCCGGTCGGACGGTTCGCGCCGCCCCAGCCGTTGCGCGAGGTGTCGATCAGCATGCCGATGTCCGAGTTGAAGCCGACCGAGACCAGCTTGGTGCGGAACGCCTGGGCGAAGGACTGCTCGTCCGTGTAGCGGTTCCAGTCGATCCACTTCGACTGACGTACCGACGTCCCGTTGACGGAGTCGTCGATGGTGAAGTTGGTTTCCTTCGTGGCGCCGTAGTTGGCCGTGTTGACGATGAAGCCGTGCACGTCGTCGACCGTCGCACCCTCGGACGTGGCCGCGACCTTGAAAATGTCGGCGGAGGGACCGAAGTTGTCGTCCCAGCCGATCCAGCCGTGGTGGCCGGCGTCGATGTAGTTGTAGACGTTGCCCGCGTCGCCGAGCTTGTTCAGCGCGTAGCCGACGCCCTTCTCGTAGTTGCCGTTGGCCTTCATGACGTCACAGGCCGGGGTGGCGGTGGGACGGCTGCCGGTGTTGGTGACCAGGTTCGGCAGCGAGTCGATCTCGACGGTGGTGACGATGCGCAGACCCGCGTACTTCGAATCGGCCAGGATCGCGGCGATCGGGTCGATGTACTCCGTCTTGTAGCGGCCGATCTCCGTGGGGCCGAGCTCGCCGTTGGAGGCGAGAGCCGAGCAGTCGCGTCCGGGGAGGTTGTAGATGACGAGCTGGACGACGAGTTCGCCGGAGCCCTTCTGGGTCAGCGCCTCGTCCAGGTGGTCACGCAGGCCCATGCCCCCGTTGACGCCTTCGATGGCGGCGATGCGGTCGAGCCAGACACCCGTCGGCTGGTTGGAGACCCGGCTGCCCCCGGGCTCGGCCGCGGCCTTCGCCGACCACTCCGGGTTGACGTAGACCTTGGCACCCTCGTACGGGTTGTTGACGCGGCTGCCCGCGGGCGGGTCGGTCGGCGGGTCCGTCGGGCCCGTCGTGCCACCGTTGCAGGTCACGCCGTTCAGCTTGAAGGTCGCCGGGACGGTGCTGTTGCCGTTGCCCGTCGCGTTGAAGCCGAAGGAGGCGGATCCGCCGCTGGCGAGCGTGCCGTTGTACGACAGGCTCTTCGCGGTGACCGCGCTGCCGCTCTGCGTGACCGTGGCGTTCCAGCCCTGGCTGATCTTCTCACTGCCGGCGAACGACCACTCCAGCTGCCAACTGGAGACGGCGTCACCGGTGTTCGTGACGCTCACCGCGGCCGTGAGTCCGCCGTTCCACTGGTTCTGGATCTTGTAGTCGACGGTGCAGCCGGCCGCCGCGGCGGCGGACGCGCCGAAGGGGGCTGCCGCGGCGGCGGATCCCGCGGCTGCGGCGACGAGTGCTCCCGCCGCTATGAGTGCCATTCTCGATCGGCGCATGGTGGTGCGGCTCATACGAATTCCGTTTCCTCAGCTGTAGAGGGCGCGCAGGGGACTGCGCGGCCCGATTCCGTACGGGGTGGGGATACCGTCGTAGTCGCTGATCAAGGACGGGCCGTAGGTGCTGGTCCCAGGTCTCCGGGTCCGTCCGGTGGAGCGGTTTCCTCGGTCGTCGAACTCCTGCGTGGACGCGGCTGGTCAAGCCGCGGCGGCAGGTGTTCTCGCCGATCTCGCTTGCGGCGAGGGGGACTTCGGCGTCGACCGTGTGCGAGCGTGGAGTTCCAGCGGTCCTCGTTCGCACGGATGTCTCAGGTGCGGACGCGTCACGGGGCGGCGGGAGGTGCTGGATGCCCGCGGTCACGTGACCGATGCCCGGACAGGTGCGGCCGGTTTGTGCATCGGAGCAGTCGGCGCCGGTGTGAGTGCCCAGGATCCGGGAGGATCCGGACAGGGGGAGTGGTGCCGTGGTCCTCGCCCCGTCGGTACGGGTTCTTCACGGCGCTGTCGTCGGTCTCGTCCGCATGTCGCGGATCCATGGTGTTCTGGCCCAGCCGGTACTCCTCGGTCAAGGGGGTGAGGGCGGTTTCGGCGCTCCCGCCGACGGTCGCCCGCGAGAGGGCGGCGCCGACGAGCTCGGTACCCCGGGCCGCGGGAGCGAGCAGCCCGAGGGGTCGAGCGGAGAGATCCACCGGAGCAGTGGTACCGGCCGGATCCGTGGTGCGGAGTGCGCCGTGGTCCCTGGACGCGCTGGGTGCGGAGTCCGATCCCGCACCGGAGGCCAGGAGGGCCGCCGTGTGACCCGCACGGTTCGCAGATGCCCTGTACAGCCTCGCGCCCGCCGCGACGGCGACCTTCCGGGCGCCGCCGTACACCGTGCGTACGGGGACGGAACCGGAGACAGCGGCCTTGAGGGCGGCAGGGCCGCCGGCCGTGGCGAGCACCGCTCCGAGGAGCAGTGTGAGCAGGTGCGATAAGTGCGGGAGATGTCGCATGAGCGACTCCTTGCAGATCGGGCGTGCCCCCTACGGCACGTCGACTGATGGAACCGCTCCCACTGGTGTGGCTTGACGTTAGAGCGTCAAGTGGTGTCGGTCAACACACCCGTTCTCATCTCTTGCTATCGAAATAATTCGACTCTTCAAGTCTCTTGACTCTCTTTTTCCTCCTCCCCATGCTGGGAGCGCTCCCACTGGTTCAAGGCTTGTGCTCAACCCCGCACGCCCCCCATGTCGCCGAGCCGCGAGGAGGTACCGCGCATGCCATCGGGACGCGCACGAAGAACTTGGTTACCGAGCAGACCGGGCAGAACCCGATCCGGAAACCGACGGTTGTTGACAGCATTCGTGGCCGCACTCGCCCTCCCACTGGGTATGACCGCCGCAGCCGGTACGCCGGCCCAGGCAGCCGCCGTCCAATGCAGCGTCGACTACAAGACCAATGACTGGGGTTCGGGCTTCAGCACCGAACTCACCATCACCAACAGGAGCACGGCAGCGCTCGCCGGCTGGACCCTGACGTACGACTACGCGGGCAACCAGAAGCTGACCAACGGCTGGAACGGCACCTGGTCACAGTCGGGCAAGACCGTCACCGTCAAGAACGCGGCCTGGAACGGCTCCGTCGCCGCGGGAGCCGCGGTCACGACGGGCGCACAGTTCTCCTACAGCGGTACCAACACCGCTCCGGCCACCTTCGCCGTCAACGGCACCGCGTGCACGGGGGCCCACCAGCCGCCCATCACCGTCCTCACCAGCCCGGCGGCGGGCGCCGTCTTCTCCGCCGGTGACCCCGTGCCGATGGCGGCCACCGCCGCCGCCGCGGACGGGGCGGGGATCAGCAAGGTCGAGTTCTACGACGACACCACCCTGCTGGGCACCGACACCACGTCTCCCTACACCTACAGCGCCACGGGTCTCTCCGCGGGCGCCCACTCGGTGTACGCGCGTGCATACGACAGCCTCGGGGCGTCGGCCGAGTCGACCCCCGCGGGCATCACCGTCGTCGCGGGCCCCGCAGTGGTCACCACCCCGTCCCAACTGGGCGTCCAGCAGGGCAAGTCGGGGACCTTCAACGTGTCTCTGTCCACGGCCCCCTCCTCGTCGGTCACCGCCACGGTGGCCCGGACGGCGGGCAACTCCGGGCTCAGCGTCACCGGCGGGGCGAGCCTCACCTTCACCCCGTCGAACTGGTCCACGCCGCAGAAGGTCACCGTGTCGGCCGACGCGTCGGGAACCGGAGCGGCCACCTTCACCGTCACGGCACCGGGTCACAGCAAGTCCGAGGTCACCGTCACCCAGCTCGCGGCGGCGAAGGACTACGACGCCCGCTTCCTCGACCTGTACGGGAAGATCACGGACCCGGCGAACGGCTACTTCTCCTCGGAGGGCATCCCCTACCACTCCGTGGAGACGCTGATCGTCGAGGCACCCGACCAGGGCCACGAGACCACGTCGGAGGCGTACAGCTATCTGATCTGGCTCCAGGCGATGTACGGGAAGATCACGGGAGACTGGACGAAGTTCAACGGTGCGTGGGCCACCATGGAGAAGTACATGATCCCCACCCACGCCGACCAGCCCACGAACTCCTTCTACAACGCGTCGAAGCCGGCCACCTACGCGCCCGAGCACGACACCCCGAACGAGTACCCGGCGGTACTCGACGGATCGGCGTCCTCCGGCTCGGACCCGATCGCGGGCGAGCTGAAGAGCGCGTACGGCACCGATGACATCTACGGGATGCACTGGATCCAGGACGTCGACAACGTCTACGGATACGGCAACACACCCGGTAAGTGCTCGGCCGGTCCGACCGAGACCGGACCGTCGTACATCAACACCTTCCAGCGCGGGGCGCAGGAGTCGGTCTGGGAGACCGTCACCCACCCGACCTGCGACAACTTCACCTACGGCGGGGACAACGGCTACCTGGACCTGTTCACCGGGGACGCCTCCTACGCCAAGCAGTGGAAGTTCACCAACGCGCCGGACGCGGACGCACGCGCCGTACAGGCCGCCTACTGGGCGGACGTCTGGGCGAAGGAGCAGGGCAAGTCGAGCGAGGTCTCGGCGACCGTCGGCAAGGCCGCGAAGATGGGTGACTATCTCCGCTACTCCATGTTCGACAAGTACTTCAAGAAGGTCGGCAACTGCGTCGGCCCGACCACCTGCCCGGCCGGCAGCGGCAAGGACAGCGCGCACTACCTGATGTCCTGGTACTACGCCTGGGGCGGCGCCACCGACACCTCGGCGGGCTGGTCCTGGCGCATCGGTTCCAGCCACGCCCACGGCGGTTACCAGAACCCGATGGCGGCGTACGCGCTGAGCTCGGTCGCCGATCTGAAGCCGAAGTCGGCCACCGGTCAGCAGGACTGGGCGAAGAGCCTGGACCGGCAGATGGACTTCTACCAGTGGCTCCAGTCCGACGAGGGAGCCATCGCGGGCGGTGCGACCAACAGCTGGAAGGGCAGCTACGCCCAGCCGCCGGCCGGGACGCCGACCTTCTACGGGATGTACTACGACGAGAAGCCCGTCTACCACGACCCGCCGTCCAACCAGTGGTTCGGCTTCCAGGCGTGGTCCATGGAGCGCGTCGCCGAGTACTACCACGAGTCGGGCGACGCCCAGGCCAAGGCCGTGCTCGACAAGTGGGTCGACTGGGCCCTGTCCGAGACGACCATCAACCCGGACGGCACCTATCTCATGCCGTCCACCCTCAAGTGGTCCGGAGCTCCCGACACCTGGAACGCGTCGAGTCCCGGTGCCAACGCCGGTCTCCACGTCACGGTCGCCGACTACACCAACGACGTCGGTGTGGCCGGTGCCTACGCCAGGACGCTGACCTACTACGCGGCCAAGTCGGGTGACACGGAGGCGAAGACCGTCGCCGAGGGCCTGCTCGACGGCATGTGGAGCCACTACCAGGACGACGCCGGAGTGGCGGTGCCCGAGACGCGCGCCGACTACAACCGGTTCGACGACCCGGTCTACGTCCCGAGTGGCTGGACGGGCGCGATGCCCAACGGAGACACCGTCGACGACGACTCGACGTTCCTCTCCATCCGGTCGTTCTACAAGGACGACCCGAACTGGCCCAAGGTGCAGGCCTACCTGGACGGCGGAGCCGCCCCGGTCTTCACCTACCACCGGTTCTGGGCGCAGGCCGACATCGCACTGGCTCTGGGGGCGTACGCGGATCTCCTGGAGTGAGTGACCCCACCTGAACGACCGCTCCACCCGGGGTTGCGGCCGCCCGCCCCCCCCCCCCGGGCCGGCCCCCCCCCCGCCCCCGGGGGGGGCCCCCCCCCGCCCCGGGGGGGGCCCCCCCGGGGGGGGGGGCGGGGGGGGGGGGGCGGTGGGCCGGGAGT
>NZ_JBIAJR010000013.1:119713-238122 GCF_042872025.1 Streptomyces sp. NPDC005494 | reverse complement strand
GATGTGCCGTTCGAGCAGTTGGTGCATGCGTTGCAGCCGGCGCGGTCGTTGGCGCGGCATCCGTTGTTCCAGGTGATGGTCGTGTTGCAGAACAACGCGGTGGCGTCGCTGGATCTGCCGGGTCTGGTGGCGCGTCCGGTGGACGGTGAGGGTGGTGCGGCCAAGTTCGATCTGGGGTTCAACTTCGTCGAGCGGACCGGTCCTGACGGCGGCCCCGCCGGCATCGACCTCACCCTGGACTTCAGTGCCGACCTCTTCGACGAGAGCACGGTCCGGCGTATCGCCGATCGGCTCGTCCGGCTGCTCACGGCCGGCACCGCCGATCCCACGACGCCGATCGGCCGGCTCGACATCCTCGACGAGGGCGAGCGCGAGCGGCTGCTGACCGGGTGGAACGACACCGCCCGGACCCTGGAGCTGCCGGCCGCCACAGAATCGGGTCCCGAGCCGGAGACGATCGCCGGGCTGTTCGCGGCGCAGGTGGCGCGGACCCCCGACGCCCTCGCGCTGATGGCCGGTGACGAGCGGATCGGCTACGCGGAGCTGGACGAACGCTCCGCCGCACTGGCCGCGCTCCTCGTCGCGCGAGGCGTGCGCCGGGGCGACGTCGTCGCCGTGGCGGTCCCCCGCTCCGCGGAACTGACCGTCGCCCTCCTGGCGACGGTCAGGGCGGGCGCGGCCTACCTGCCGATCGAGCTGGACTACCCGGCCGAACGGGTCGCCCACATGCTGGCCGACGCGACCCCGGCCGTCGTGGTCACCACGAGCGGGGCGCTGGGCGCTCTCCCCGTGGGCGCCACCGGGAACCTCGTCGTCCTGGACGACCCCGGTACGCGGGAGGAGGCGGCGGCCGTACGGGGCACCGTCGTGCTGCCGGGGCCGCTGCCGGACTCCCCGGCGTACGTCATCTACACCTCCGGCTCGACGGGCCTCCCGAAGGGGGTCGTCGTACCGCACCGGGGCATCGTCAACCGGCTGCTGTGGATGCAGGACGCCTACCGGATCGGCCCGGACGACCGGGTCCTGCAGAAGACACCGTCCGGGTTCGACGTGTCGGTGTGGGAATTCTTCTGGCCGCTGGTGACCGGGGCGGTCCAGGTCGTCGCGGAGCCCGGCGGGCACCGTGACCCGGCCTACCTGGCGCGTCTGATCCAGGACGCCGGCGTGACGACCACGCACTTCGTGCCGTCCATGCTGGAGGTCTTCCTCGCCGAGCCCGAGGCCGCGCACTGCACCGGTCTGCGCCGGGTGCTGTGCAGCGGCGAGGCACTGCCCACCGGGCTGCGTGAGCGGTTCCGCGCGCTGCTGCCGGCCGGTCTGCACAACCTCTACGGTCCGACCGAGGCGTCGGTGGACGTCACCGCCTGGGACTGCGCCGAGGACTCCGCCGCCGCGGTGGTCCCGATCGGCAGGCCCGTCTGGAACACCAGGACGTACGTGCTGGACCCCGCGCTCGCACCGGCCCCCGTGGGCAGCGGCGGTGAGCTGTACCTGGGCGGGGTGCAGCTGGCGCACGGCTACCTGGGGCGGGCCGGGCTGACCGCCGAGCGGTTCGTCGCCGACCCCTACGGCCCGCCCGGCTCCCGGCTGTACCGCACCGGCGACCTGGCGCGGGTCACCGCGGACGGGGTCCTGGAGTTCCTCGGACGCACCGACGACCAGGTGAAGATCCGCGGCCGGCGCGTCGAGCTGGGCGAGATCGAGTACGCCCTCACCCGGCATTCCCGCGTGGGCAGCGCGGTCGTGACGGCCCGCACCACGCCCTCGGGGGTCACGCTCGCCGCGTACGTCACCCCCGCAGGACCGGGGGAGGCCCCGGAGGCCTCCGCGCTCCGCGACCACCTGACCGGTGTGCTGCCCGACCACATGGTGCCCGTGCACTACACGGTCATCGACGCCGTCCCGGTCACGCCCAACGGCAAGGTCGACAGGAAGGCGCTGCCCGAGCCGGAGCTGCTGGAGCGCGTGCCCGGGCGGGCCCCTCGCGACGCGACCGAGACGGCGCTCTGCGAGATCTTCGCCGAGCTGCTCGGCCACGGCACGGTGAGCATCGACGACAACTTCTTCGAGCTCGGCGGCCACTCGCTGCTGGCCACCCGGCTCATCAGCATGGTCCGTGACCGGCTGGGCGCCGGCATGTCGGTGGTGACGATCTTCGAGGCCCCGACGGTCGCGGCGCTGGCCGTCCGTCTCGCCGAGACGGACGGGGCGGGGCCGCTGAGCCGGCTCCTGCCGCTGCGTTCCGGCGGCACCGGGACGCCCGTCTTCTGCGTGCACCCGCTCGGCGGGCTCAGCTGGCCCTACGCCGGGCTCGCCGAGCACCTCCCCGCGGACGTCGGGCTGTACGGGCTGCAGGCGGCCGGACTCGGCGACGACGAGCCACTGCCCGCGACCGTGGAGGAGATGGCCGCCGACTACGTGGCCCGCATCCGCACGGTGCAGGCGCAGGGCCCCTACCGGCTGCTCGGCTGGTCGCTCGGCGGCCGGGTCGCGCACGCCATGGCGGGGCTGCTGGAGGCGGCCGGCCAGGAGGTGGAGCTGCTCGCCCTGCTGGACGCCTACCCGCGTACGGAGCCGGAGCCGGCCGCCTCCTTCTCCGAGGAGGACTTCCTGCGGGGCATCCTGGCCGCGATCGGCATGGACGCCGACGAGCTCGGCGGACCGGTGGAGTTCGGCCGGGTGATGGCCGCGATGCGTGCCAGTGGCAAGGAACTCGCCGGGCTCACCGAGGAGCAGCTGCGCCGCCTGCAGCGGGTGATGACCAACAGCTTCCGGGTCGAGGCGGGTTCCGTCACCGGCCACTGCCGGGCGGGCGCGGTGATGTTCGCCGCGACCGTCGATCCGGCGGGCGAGCCCGGTGACTGGCTCCAGCACGTCGAGGGCGACCTGGAGATCCACTCCGTCCCCTCCGCGCACAACGACCTGATGCGGCCCGCTCCGCTCGCGGGGATCGGGGCGGTCCTGGCCAAGAAGCTGGCCGGCACCCCCGGCGTGGACCGCGCGTGACGGCCGAACGGCCGCCGTACGACAGCAGAAAGAGGATGTGAGATGGCAAAAGCGATGGTTCTCTGTGTGCCGTTCGCCGGTGCGGGGGCCTCGGTCTTCCGCCCGTGGCTCCCGCTCTGCGAGGGCCGCTTCGACCTGGCGGCCGTCCAGCTGCCCGGCCGGGAGCAGCGCTTCGCGGAGGAGCCCTACAGGGACGTGGCGGTGGCCGTCGAAGGGCTGATGCCCGAGGTGCTGGAGCAGGTGTCGGGCGCGGGACCGGTGGTGCTGTTCGGCCACAGCCTCGGCGCGGTCCTCTCGTACGAGATCGCGCACCGGCTGGCCGCGACCGAGGGGGTGGACCTCGCCGCACTCGTGGTCAGCGGTTCCCCCGGCCCGTGGACCCGCCGGGAGAACGGTGCGAGCGGCCTGGACGACGACCAGTTCCTGGAGCGGGTCCGGGAGTTCGCCGGCTACCGGCACGAAGCGCTCGAGGACCCGGAGATGCGCGAGCTGCTCCTCCCCTCGCTGCGGGCCGACGTCGAGATGCACGAGAGCTACCTCGCCCTGTCGGACACCCCGCTGCCGGTGCCGATCACGTCGGTACGCGGCTCCACCGACACCCTCGTCGGTCCCGAGCAGGCCATGGAGTGGGGCAAGGCCACCAGCGGGGGGTTCGACCTCGTGGAGGTCGAGGGCGGTCACATGTACCTGGTCGACAACACCGAGGCCCTGATCCGCGTACTCGCGGACGTCGTCCCCCGATGAGTGCGGCGGCCCGATTCCCCGACCACCCCCCTACGTAAGGAGATCTCGTGCGCCTGCAAGGAAAGACGGTCATCGTGACGGGAGCCGCCCGGGGTGTCGGCCGGGCCTGTGCGCTGGCGTTCGGCCGGGAGGGTGCCGACCTGGCGCTGTTCGACGTGTGCGACGACATCGACGGCGTCCCGTACGCGCTCGGCACGGCGAGCCAGCTCGCGCACACCGCCGAGCAGTGCCGCAAGGAAGGGGCGGCCGTCCTCACGGCCGAGGCCGACATCCGTGACGTGGCCGCCCTGCGCGCCGCCGTCGACCGGGTCCGCGAGCGGTTCGGCCGGGTGGACGTCCTGGTCAACAACGCGGGCATCGTCGGGCCTTCGGGGAAGCCGGCGCACGAGATCAGCGAGGACGAATGGCAGGTGATGCTCGACATCAACCTGTCCGGTGCCTGGCGGATGACCTCCGTCGTCGGCCCCCTGCTGCTCGCCCAGCGCGCGGGCAGCATCATCAACGTGGCCTCCACCGCCGGCCTCGTCGGCTACCGCAACTTCGCCGGGTACACGGCGTCCAAGCACGGGCTGATCGGCCTCACCAAGGCGACCGCGCTCGACTACGCGCCGCTGAAGGTACGCGTCAACGCCCTGTGTCCCGGGTCGATCCGCGACGACAGCCGGGCGGAGGGGCGGATGCTCGGCCAGATAGCCAGGGCCCTCGATCTCCCGGTCGCCGAGAGCGAGGAGACGTTCCTCCAGTCGCAGCCGATGAACGCGCTGATCGAGCCCGAGGACGTGGCCGGGGCCGCCCTCTGGCTGGCCTCCGACGAGTCCGCCCAGGTGACCGGCTCCGTGCTCACCGTCGACGGTGGCTTCACCGCCCGGTGAAGCGCCGCAACCACATCGAGGGAACCAGTCGTGTCGATCTCTGAACAGGACGCCGTCGCGGGCCTCGGCCCCGCCCGGCGCACCGTCGTCCCCTCCGGGGACCGGATCCGGGCGAGCGGCCCGGCAGCACCCGGCGCGGTGTGCCACGCGCTGATCGCGCCCCTCGGCGGACCCGTACGCGGGGACGCCGGGGACGCGACGGCGGCCCGGTTCGCCGCGCGGGCGGCGGAGCTGGTGACCGCCGCCCCGGACCCGGGCGTCTTCCGGGGAGCCGCGACGCTGTGGCCGCAGGCGGCGCCGTGCCGGTCCGACTCGCCGGACGCGGACCGGTGGCGTACGCGGGAACTGACCCGGCCGCTGGTCGCCCACCGGGACCCGGCGGTGCGAGGCGTGCTGCTGACCTACACCGACGGCGTGGCCGAACTGGTGGTGGTCGCCCATCGCGCCGTGCTCGGAGCCTCGGCCCTGCGGCGGTTCGCCGCCGAGGTGACCGGCCGCGTGTCCGGCCCGCCGCCGGTGGTGCTCGAAGCGCCCGCCGCGGGCGAGGCGGCCGGGGCCCCTGATCCCGTCGCGCAGGCCGCCGACCTGGCCGGCTGTGCCTTCGACGCCCGGCCCGACTGGGGACTGGGCCGGGAGGACGCGCCCGGCACCCGGGCGACCCGTGTGCTGCCGTTGCCCTCCGGTCACCCCGCCGGCGACACCGCGAGCTGGACGGCCGCCCTCGGCATCGTCCTCGCGCGCTACGAGGGGAGTGTCCGGCCCCTCGTCCCGGCACTGGTCACCGACACCGCGGACCCGCGCGCCGTCGAGGGCTTCGCGCTCGTACCCGTCGAGGCCGGTCCGGCCCACTCGCTCGCCACCGTGGACAAGGCCGTCCGTGCGGCCCTCGCCGCCGGCCCCGTCTGGCACACCGAGGAGCTCGGCCGGGAACTCGGCCGCACGCGTGGTGACTCCGGCGCCGCCCCCGCGGTGGGGGTCGTCGCCGTCGGCCACGATCCGGCCGACGTCCGCGGCACGGAGGATTTCGCCTATCTGCCGTTCCAGAGCGCCCCGTTCCCGGTGACCCTGTCCGTGGTCCGCGCCGCCGGAGGCGACCTGCTGCTGCGCTGCGACCACTCGCCACGGCTGCTGCACCCCGGCATCGCGGACCGGCTGCTCGGACATGTGGCGCGGGTGCACGGGGCACTCGCCGGCTCGCCCGGCACCACCGTCGCGGACGTCGCCCTGCTGGACGAGGCGGAGCTGGCCGCGACGGCGGAGCTCGGCAGGCCCGCGCACCCGCCGCTCGCCCGTCCGGAGCGGATCGACGCGGCCGTGGCCGCCGTCGCGGCGTCCCGCCCGGACGCCGTCGCCGTGTCCTTCGAGTCCGACCGGCTCACCTACCGCGAGCTCGACAGCCGCGCCGACCGGCTCGCCCACGCGCTGCGCGCGCTCGGAGTGGCCGACGGCGACCGGGTCGGGGTCTGCCTCGACCGGTCGGCCGAACTCGTCGTGACGCTGCTCGCCGTGCTCAAGGCCGGCGCCACCTACGTACCCATGGACCCGGCCTACCCGCGCGAGCGGCTGTCGTACACGACCGAGGACGCGGAACTCGCCGTCGTCGTCACAGACCGGCAGGACTTCCCCGGCGGCGGCACCGTCCGCGTCATCGGCACGGCGGAGCTCGCCCGCCTCGCGCCCGGGACGTGCGAGGGCCCCCCGCCCTCGGCGACCGGCCCGCACGACCCCGCGTACGTCATCTACACCTCCGGTTCGACCGGCCGCCCCAAAGGCGTCGTCATCCCGCACGTGAACGTGCTGAGCCTGATGGCCGCCACCCGGGAGGACTTCGCGCTCGGCGCGGACGACGTCTGGACGCTGTTCCACTCCAGCGCCTTCGACTTCTCGGTCTGGGAGATCTGGGGCTGCCTGCTCACCGGTGGCCGCCTGGTCGTCGTGCCCTACTGGGTGACGCGCTCGCCGGAGGACTTCCACCGGCTGCTGGTCCAGGAGCGGGTCTCCGTGCTCAGCCAGACCCCGTCCGCCTTCGCCCACCTGATGGACGTCGAACGCGACGGCGCCGGACCGGCCCCCGTACGGCTGGTGGTCTTCGGCGGCGAAGGGCTCGAACCCCGCATGCTCCTGCCCTGGTTCGACCGGCACCCGGAGTCCCGGTGCCGCGTGGTCAACATGTACGGCATCACGGAGACGACCGTGCACGTGACCGCGCAGACCGTCACCAGGGAGGAGGCGCTCACCGGATCGCGGTCCGTGGGGCACGCCCTTCCCGGCTGGTGGGTCAGGGTCGCCGACCCGGAGGGCAGGCCGCTGCCCGTCGGCGTCGCCGGTGAGATCCACGTCGGCGGCGCCGGGGTCGCGGCGCACTACCTCAACAGGCCGGACCTCGACGGGCAGCGCTTCCTCACCGACCCGCTCACCGGGGAGCGGACCTACCGCAGCGGCGACAAGGGCAGGCTGCTGCCCGACGGCCGGCTGGAGCACCTCGGCAGGCTGGACAACCAGGTCAAGCTGCGCGGCTTCCGCATCGAACTCGACGAGATCCGTGCCGTACTCCTGGACGATCCGCAGGTCGCTGCCGCCGCCGTCGTGCTCAACAGGACCGACCCGCAGGACCCGGCGACCGCTCAGCTCGACGCGTACGTGGTGCTGGAGGGCGACGACACCGCCGGAGTGCGGCAGCGGGCGGCCCGGTACCTCCCCGAGTACATGGTCCCGTCGACCGTCACCGCGCTCGACAGGATGCCGCTCACCCCGAACGGCAAGCTCGACGCGCGCGGTCTCCCGAGCCCCGCGCCCGTGAAGGCGGCGGCGGTGGAGGCGGGCGGCACGGACCCGGCCGCGTCGCAGGACGCCTTCACCTCGGACCTCCTGGAGGTGTGGCAGGAGGTGCTGGGCGTGCCCGTGGGGCCCGACGACAACTTCTTCGACCTGGGCGGCAACTCGCTGCTCGCCATGCGCGTCGGAGCGGCGCTGCGCCGGCGCGGTGGCACCGCGGTCGCGATGCGCGACCTGTACATGTCCCCGACGATCCGGCAGCTGGCCGCCGGGCGTGCCGGGTGAGCCGGGGACCCGCCGTCACGAGGCGTCCCGTTCCCAAGGATGGAAGACACGATGGCTGAACAGCTCCTGCCCGACCTCTTTCAGCTGCGGGCGGCGCGCACCCCGCACGCCCCCGCCGTCCGCGACGGCGACCGGACGCTGACCTACGGGGAGCTCAACACCCGGGCCAACCGGCTGGCGCACCACCTGACCGCCCGCGGGATCGGCCCCGAGCACCTCGTCGGTGTGCGGCTGCCGAGGTCGGCCGACCTGGTGGTGGCGCTGCTCGGCGTGCTCAAGTCCGGTGCGGCCTACGTCCCGCTGGACACCGGGGCCCCCGCGGAGCGGACCGCGTTCATCGTCGAGGACACCGGGCTCGGCCTGGTGCTGGGGGAGCGCGCCGCACCGCCCGGCGCGGGCACAGGACCTGAGACCCTGACGGTCGCCGGGGCCGTCGCCGCCGCGGAGGCGGCCGGCCTCCCGGACCACGACCCCACCGGGGACGACCGCACCGCGCCACTGCGGCCCGGCAACCTCGCCTACGTCATCTACACCTCCGGCTCGACCGGTCGCCCCAAGGGCGTCGCCGTGCAGCACGACACCCTGGCGCGCTACCTGGACTTCGCCTGCGAGGCGTACCCGGGGCTGGCGGAGGGGGCGCTGCTGCACTCCCCGGTGACCTTCGACCTCACCGTCACCGCGCTGTACGGGCCGCTGCTCCTGGGCGGCTGTCTGCGGGTGGCGGAGCTGGACCACGAGCCGGCGACGGACCCGGCGGACGGCCGGCCGGGCTTCGTCAAGGCGACGCCGTCGCACCTGCCGCTGCTCACCGTGCTGCCCGGTGCGCTGGCACCCACCCGCGAACTGGTGGTGGGCGGCGAGATGCTGCGCGGAGACGTCGTCGACCGCTGGCGCGCCGCGCACCCCGGCGCGGCCGTCATCAACGAGTACGGGCCCACCGAGGCCACCGTCGGATGCTGCGTGTTCCGCATCGAGCCGGGGGACACGACGGCCCCGGGCGCCGTCCCCATCGGCACGGCGACACCGGCGACCGAGCTGTACGTCCTGGACGAGCGGCTCGCGCCGGCCGGGCACGGCAGGGCCGGCGAGCTGTACATCGCGGGCGGGCAGGTCACCCGCGGCTACCTCGGCCGGCCCGGCCTCACCGCCGGGCGGTTCGTGGCGAACCCCTTCGGCGCCGGCCGGATGTACCGGACCGGGGACATCGCCAGGATCGGCCCCGGCGGGCTCCTGGAGTACCTCGGCCGCACCGACGACCAGGTGAAGATCAGCGGTTACCGCATCGAGCTGGGTGAGGTCAGCTCGGTGCTCGCCTCCCGGCCGGGCGTGCGGCTCGCCGCCGCGGTGGCGCGCGAGGACACGCCCGGCGAGCGGTACCTCGCCGGTTACGCGGTGCCGGAGGACGGGGTGCCCCTCGACCCCGCCGCGCTGCGCGCGGCCGTCGCGGAGGTGCTCCCCGCCTACATGGTGCCCGCGCGGATCATGGTGGTCGACGCCCTCCCGCTGACCGCGAACGGCAAGCTCGACCAGGCCGCTCTTCCCGAGCCCCCGGCGCTCGGAGCGTCCCCGGGCGCCGAGCCGGAGAGTCCCGCGGAGGCACGGCTGTGCGAGCTCGTCGCCGATGTGCTCGGGGTGCCGTCGGTCCGCCTCGACGACGACTTCTTCGCGCGGGGCGGAGACAGCCTGCGGGCCGTACGCCTCGCGGGCCGGGCCCGCAAGGAGGGCTGGACCTTCGGCCTGCGCGACGTACTGGAACTGCGCACGCCCCGCCGCCTCGTCGGCCTCGCGGCCGACGCGGAGCCGGCCCCGGTCCGGGACGGGGCGGCGCTGTGAACGCCGGGCGCGTGGTGATCGTCGGTGCCTCCGTCGCCGGCAGCCGCGTCGCGAGCGGCCTGCGTCAGGCGGGGTTCACCGGCCTGATCGCACTCGTCGACCCCGACCCGGACGCACCCTACGACCGGCCCCCGTTGTCGAAGCAGATCCTCACCGGGGAGTGGACACCCGACCGGGCGTCGCTCGGAGACCCCACGCAGTGGCAGGCGGAGCGTCACGTCATGTCCGCCGCCGGGCTCGACCCGGTGAACCGTACGCTGCGGCTGTCCTCGGGTCTCGAACTCCCCTACGACAAGCTGGTCCTGGCGTGCGGAGCGGTCCCCAGAGCGCTGCCGGGCACCCCGCGCCGGGGTGTGTACCCGCTGCGGACCATGGCGGACTCGCTGCGGCTGAGGGCGCGCCTGGACGGCATGGCCCGTCCCGGCCGCCTGGTGGTGGCCGGCGGCGGCTTCATCGGCGCCGAGGTGGCCTCCGCCGCCCGCGCGCGCGGGATCGGCGTCACGATCGTCGAGGCACTGCCCGCCCCGCTGTCCGGTCTGCTCGGCGAGGAGGTCGCCGCCGAACTCGCGCGGCTGCACACCGACAACGGCGTACGGCTGCTGTGCGGCGCCTCGGTCGCCGCGGTGACCGGCGACCCCGACGTCACCGGGGTGGAGCTCGCCGACGGGACCACGCTGCCCGCCGACGCGGTCGTCGCCGGTGTCGGCGTACGGCCCGCGACGGACTGGCTGGCTGACTCCGGCCTGCCGCTGGACGGCGACGGCGGAGTGCTGTGCGACGAGTTCTGCGCGGTCGACGCCGGGCGGACCGTGTACGCGGTCGGGGACGTGGCCCGGTGCCGTGACCCCCGGCTCGGCCGGCACGTGCGGGTCGAGCACTGGACGGACGCGGTGGAGCAGGCGGACGTCGCCGTCCACAACATCCTCGGACCGCGACCGGTGGCGCACCGGCACGAGTACTTCGTCTGGTCCGACCAGTACGGCGGCAAGGTCGCCCTGCTCGGCCGCCCTGAGCCCGGCTCGCAGGTGACGGTGGTACGGGCCGACGGGCCCCGCCGGCGGTTCGCGGTCGCCTACCACCGCGGCCCGCGGCTGTGCGCGGCGCTGACGGTGAACTGGCCCAAGGCCCTTCTCGCGGCCCGCCGTTCGACGGGCACACCGGACGGCGCCGAGGCCGCTGTCACCGCTTGGAAGTCTTTGTAGTCGCAGCTTGCTGTAAAGGCCCTGTCGTCGCTCAGGGCTCCTCCGGCACGATCGGACCACGTCGAACCGATGCCGGTACGACACCGCAGGACGGCCTCCGCAGGGGTACGCGTCCACTGTCCCCGGCCCGCTCCATGACCCACGGGGATTCCCGGGGCGGGCCGGGACAGTCCTCGTACGAGGACGGTGCGTCCGCCCTCCGCCGACGGCCGGCCCTCTCGCTCCGGTCGTCTCCCCACGTCCTCCTGTTCTTCTCCCGTGCCTCCGAAAGGGCTCTCCGGTGCTCCGAGACAGCGATGTCGAGCCGCTCGTGCTCCGACGGCGAGGTGTGCCCGGCCCGCGGCCGGACCACCGGGCGCTGCTGTTGCACGGCCTCGGCAGCGGCGAGAGCTGCTGGGACGCCTTCGTCGCACACCGGCCCCCGGGGCTCGACCTGTGGACGGCCGGTCTGCCGTGGCGGGCCGGCGGCCCGTACGCGGTGACCGGGCGCGACGAGAAGGCGTGGGTGGGCGAGGCGGTCGACGGGGTCCCCGGGGGCGCCGACGTGGTGGTCGCGCACTCCTACGCCACGATCCTGCTGCTCGCCCTGCTCTCCGACACGATCGCCGCGGGGGAGGACCCGCGCGAGCGGTTCGGCATCCGCGGCGTGGTGCTGGTCTCACCCTTCTACCGGCACGACCCGACCGACTTCACCTGGTCCCAGCTGCCGACGACCCTGGACGCCATGCGCCGCAGCGCGGACGAGTACATCCGCCTGACGGCCCGTGACCGTCTGGACCCGGCCGTGCGGGCGGACATGGCCGAGCTCGCCTGTGCGCGGCTCGGCCCCTACTGGGCGGTCCGCTACCTCGACGCCTACCTGCGCACACCGTTCCTGCACGCCGACCGGATCGACCTGCCCGTCCACATCGTCATCGGCACGGGCGACACGCTCGCGCCGCCGCCCGAGGGCGAGGCACTCGCCCGCGAGCTGCGCCGCGCCTCGGTCACGCGCATCGAGGACTGCGGGCACTCACCGATGACCGAGCGCCCTGAGCACTTCGCGCTCGCTGTCCAGCAATTCCTCGCCACCCTGCCGGCCGGGCGCACCCCGGCGGCGGTCAACTGAGTACGGGAGCCCACGATGACCACCCTGTCCGACGTCGCGCTCAAGCAGCTTCTCGACGAACCGAGTTCGGTCACGCTCCGGCCCCCCTACGAGGGCGGGAACATCAACACCGCGATCGGCTTCAAGTGCGTCAACTACCTGCTCGAGGCCGCGGTCCTCGACCACTTCCGGGCCGTCGGCCTCGGCGCGAGCGAGCTGTACCTCGTCCACGGCGTCAACTTCGACGTGGCCGGACTCGAGACCCGTCTGCACACGGTGCTCACGCTCGACGACGACGTCCTGCTGGAGGTCACGCCGAAGACGAAGGACACCGACACCATGATGGTCTTCGCGGTCACCGCGACCGTCGAGCGTGACGGCGCGCCGAAGAAAGCCGTCACCTCCAAGCTGCGCGTCCTGCTGCGCCGTGACGGCAACGTCGAAGCCACCCAGGCGCTCCCCGAGGGGCTCCAGCGCTTCGTCGTCGACCGGCTCGCCACGGCGGAGCCCACCGCGCTGGCCGCGACGCCCTCCGACGACTTCGCCGGAGCCATGCACCGCGGCGAGAACAGCGACACCGATCCGGTGCTCGCCGAGATCATCGGCGACACCAACGCGGTCGGCTGGAAGTGGCGGGTTCCGTACTACTACTGCCACTTCACCGAGCGCATGCAGATGTCGGGCTACCTGCGGCAGATGGAGGAGGCGAAGCACGTCTTCGTCGCCTCCCGCGGCATCAGCATCAAGCGGATGCTGAACGAGCGCGGCTGGATCCCGGTCGTGACGCAGTGCAAGATCCGCTTCACGGACGAGACGGTCATGGAGGAGGACCTCTACACCGTCTACACCGTGGAGTCCGTCTTCAAGGACATGCTCTACACCTCCCGCGTGGACTTCTACGTCGTGCGGGACGGCGCGCTCGTCCAGACCGCCACCGGCTCGATCACCCACGGCTACTGCCACAAGGAGTCGCCGGAGGCCGAGTGGCAGATGACCGTCTTCGACGACGAGGTCCTGCGCGCCCTGCGCGGCGAGTGACCCGGCCCGTACACAGCCCCGGACGACCGAGCCCCGGAGGAACCGATGGCTTCCAAACGCCCACCGCGCTGGTACTTCTCCCTGCGCAGCCCGTACTCCTGGTTCGCCTACCGCGATCTCATGGCCACCCACCCCGAGGTGCTCGACTCCCTCGACTGGCTGCCGTTCTGGGAGCCCGACCAGGAGACCGCGAAGCTGCTGGCGGAGGAGGGGGTCACCCTTCCGATCGTCGCCATGAGCCGCGCGAAGAACTTCTACATCCTGCAGGACACCCGCCGGCTGGCCACCGAACGCGGACTGACGGAGATCACCTGGCCCGTCGACCGTGAGCCGTGCTGGGAGGTCGCCCACCTCGCCTGGATAGCGGCCGAGGACGAGGGCCGGGGCAAGGACTTCGTGGCGGCGGCGTACCGCGCCCGCTGGCTGGAGGGCAAGAACATCTCCGAGCCCGCCGTGATCGCCGGCGTCGCGCAGGAGCTGGGCCTGGACGCCGAGCGGCTGTCCACCGCCCATCAGGACGCGGAACTGCGCAAGCGGGGCGCCGCCCTGCTCGCCGAGTCGGCCCACGACGGCCTGTTCGGCGTGCCGTTCTTCATCACCGGCAGGGACAAGTACTGGGGCCTCGACCGGGTCGAGTCCTTCGTCCGTGCCGTCCAGGGCGCCGGAGGCACCACCGCTCCGAAGACCGCCACGCCGGACCCGGCGGCCCACGCCGACCTGCTGCCTGCCGGCGGCGACGCGGGACACGCCGGCGGCTGCGGCTGAGACCGGCCGGTGGCCGCGGCACGGAACGCGGCCACCGGCCTCCGCGCGGCGACGAAGAAGCATCAGCGGCAAGCGACAAGGAGAGCACTGTGGGCAACAGCAACCCGGGCGGAGGCGAGTGGGACGCCGTCGTGGTCGGTGCCGGCCTGGGCGGCCTGACGACCGCCGCCTACCTGGCCACCGCCGGCCGGCGTGTCCTGGTGCTGGAGCAGTTCTCGGTGGTGGGCGGGAACAGCCACGTCTTCCGCAGGCGGCGGAGCTACGAGTTCGACGTCGGCGTCCACTACCTCGGTGACTGCGAGCCCGGCGGTGTCATCCCGTCCGTCCTGGGCGGGCTCGGGCTCCGCGACCGCGTCGAGTTCCTGGAGATGGACCAGAGCGGTTTCGACCTCATCAGGGTGCCCGGGGCCTCCGTGGACATGCCGGCCGGCTGGCCGGAGTACCGCAAGCGGCTCGTCGCCGCGATGCCGGAGGAGGCCGAGGGCCTGCGTACCTTCACCGACATCTGCGAGGCCGTCGGCGAGGAGCAGCGCGCGGCCCTCTTCGAGTCGCACACCTGGGGGCCCGCGGACATCGCGAAGGGCACCGTCGCGGTCCGGGAGTGGGGCAGGCGGACGCTGGACGACCTGTTCAGCCACTGCGGCCTGTCCTCGCGGGCCCGTACGGTGCTCGCGGCGCAGGCGCCCAACTACGGACTGACCCCGCGGCAGGCGACGGTCGCCCGCCACACCAGCGTCACCGACCACTACCTCCGCGGCGCCTACTACCCGGCCGGTGGAGGGCAGACGCTCGCCGCGGGCCTCGTGGAGGTCATCGAGGCCCACGGCGGAGAGATCCGGACCCGGAGCAGGGTGCGGCGCATCCTGGTGGAGGACCGCAAGGTCACCGGGGTCGGCCTGGACGGTGGCGAGACGGTCACCACCGGCCTGGTGGTGTCCAACGCGGACTACCGCCGCACGGTGCTCGACCTGGTCGGCCCCGGACACTTCCCGAAGTCCCTCGCCGAACGCACCCGCAACGCACGCATGGGCATGCCGTGGCTGGTGCTCTACCTCGGCCTCGACATCGACCTGCGGGACCGGCCGAACGCCAACCTGTGGTGGTACGACACCGACGACATCGACGGCTACTTCGACCGGGCGCGCGCCGGCGACGTCGGCGAGGTCCCCTTCCTCTTCTGCTCGTTCGCCTCGCTCAAGGACCCCGGCAACAGCGCACTGTGCCCGCCGGGCCACGCCAACCTGCAGGTGATGACGCTCTGCCCGCCCGACCACGAGTGGTGGGGCGTCACCGACGGGGCCGAGGGCGGCAGCGCCACGTACCGCCACCAGGCGCGCTACCTGCGCCGCAAGCAGGAGCTCACCGAAGCCACCCTGCGCGCGGCGGAGAAGGCCATCGGCCCGCTGCGGGGGCACATCACGCACCTGGAGGCGGCGACCCCGCTGACCCACGAGCGGTACACCCTGGCCTCCGGAGGCACCCCCTTCGGCATGGCCGAATGGGGCGGCACGGCCCGGCCCGGCACCACGACCGGCATCGCCGGGCTGCATGTGGTCGGGGCCAGCACCCAGGCGGGCAACGGTGTCGCGGGCGTCATGCTCGGCGGCATCTCGTGCGCCTCCCACATCCTCGGCCGGCCGCTGCTCGCGCAGGGCCGGCAGGGAGTGGTGTCCGGGGATCCGGACCTCCTCCCCGCCCGGCCGGACGGCTGGGACCCGAGGGAGGTCTGCCGGGGCGCATCCCGGCGGGCCCGCTCGGGCCGCGCAACGGCGGCCCGGGATCCGGCCGGCACAACCGGCTGAGATCGGGCGGCAGGCGGGTCACCGCCCGCCTGTCGCCGAGCAAGTGACCGATGGACACCCCGTCCGGTCGAGCCATGCACACCTTCCGAAGAACTGAGAGTGATTCACATGAGCGCTTCCACCGTCGAACAGCGGGCCGGCATCAAGGAGATCGTCTGCGACATCCTCGAGCTGGAGGAGGACGAGGTGACCGACGAGGGCCTCTTCAAGGAGGAGTACGGCGCGGACTCGCTGCGCGCCATCGAGATCCTCGCGGGCCTCGAGAAGGAGTTCAAGATCACGATCGACCAGTCCGAGCTGGAGCGGATGGTCAACCTCGACGGGGTCTACGCCGTCGTCCAGGAGTCGATCGACGCCAAGTAGGCGCGTTCCGGCGGCTCCTGGTGGGCCGGCGCACCGCGCCGGACGCGGAGCACGGCGCGGCGGACGAGCGCACGGCGCCCCGGGCGCTGCGGCGACCGCGAAGCGGGCCGGAACCGCCGCCGGGCGGCCCGCGGGGTACCTACCGGCACCCGCAGAGTACCTACGGTCCCGGGCGCCCGCGGGGTACCTACCGGTCCCCGGCGCCCGCGCGGGACACCTACGGGTCCCGCCGGGACGGACCGCCCGCCCGGAAGCAGGCGCGGGGGGCCGGCACACCGCCGGCTCCCCGGCCCCGGCGGATCACCCGGCCCTGACCGACGGGTGATCCGCCGACCCCCTTTCCGTGGTGACCCGTGATGCCCGTGGTGAGCACGTGGTGGACCAGTGGTGACCAGGCCGTACCGAGGGAGATTGATGTCTGACAGCCTTTCTGACGCGATGCGCGACGACGCGGCGTCCCGGGTCGTGCTGACCGGGTTCGGCGTGTTCTCCAGCATCGGTGTCGGAGCCGATGAGTTCGCCGAGGGCCTGCGCGCGGGCCGCAGCGGCGCCAAGCCGATCACCCTGTTCGACACCGAGGGTTTCGCGCACGCCAACGGGTGCGAGATCACGGGTGCCGAACCGGAACGCTGGATCCACAACCTGCCGGTCGAGACCCTGGGCAGGGCGACCACCTTCTCGGTCGCCGCGGCCCGGATGGCCGTCGAGGCCTCCGGAGTCGACCTCGACGCGCTGCGCGCCATGCGCGGGATGATCTCGATCGGCACCACCGACGGGGAGTCCTACGACCTCGACCAGCTGGTGGAGACCGAGGTCCGGTCCGGGCCCGACGCCATGGACCCGACCGTCGCCCGCCGGATATCCCCGAACCGGCTGTCCATCGCCGCCGCCCAGGAACTGGGCCTGTCGAACGTGGACGCGGTGACCATCGCCACCGCCTGCTCCGCCGGCAACTACGCGATCGGCCAGGGTTTCGACGCCATCCGCTCCGGAGCGGCCGACTACGCGCTCTGCGGCGGCGCGGACGCCATGTGCCGCAAGACGTTCACCGGCTTCTACCGGCTCGGCACCATCGCCCCCGACGTCTGCCGCCCCTTCGACTCCGAGCGTAAGGGCATCCTGACCGGTGAGGGCGCGGGCGTGCTGATGCTGGAGAGCCTCGCCTCCGCCCAGGCGCGAGGCGCCCGCATCTACGCCGAGGTGCTCGGCTACGGGATGAACTGCGACGCCTACCACCAGGTCGCCCCGAACCAGGCGAGCGTGGCCCGGGCCATGCAGATCGCGCTGGAGAACGCCGGTGTGAAGGAGGAGGAGGTCGACCTGATCTCCGCCCACGGCACCGGGACCAAGGCCAACGACGTGACCGAGTCGCGCGCGATCCACGACGTGTTCGGCGACACCCCGCCGCGCACCGTGTCCCTGAAGTCGATGCTCGGCCACACGATGGGCGCCGCGAGCGCGCTCGCCGCGATCGCCTGCGCGCTGTCCGCGTACCACGGCTTCATACCGCCGACCATCAACCATCGCGAGACCGATCCCGAGTGCGAGATCGACTGCGTGCCCAACGAGTCCGTCGAGGCGGACCTGCGCATCGTGCAGAACAACGGGCTCGCCTTCGGCGGCAACAACGCGATCGTCATCCTCGGCAGATACCAGGAGGGTGAGCGGTGAGGCTGCCCATCACAGGAGTCGGCGCGGTCGCGAGCATCGGCCGGGACGCGGACGAGATCTTCACCAGCCTCTGTGCGGGGCGCGGAGGTCTCGGCCCGATGCGCGGGTTCGACCACGACCTGTACACCGGCACCCAGCTCTTCGAGATCGACGACCGGCCCGAGCCGGGGGTGGACCGTACGCTGCGCGCCACCGGCTTCCTGCTGGACGCCGTCGGCCAGGCCGCCGAGTCGGCCGGCCTCGGCGACGACCTGTCGGACTGCCCGGTGCTCGTGGGCACCGGACTGCGCGAGCTGCGCTCCGCCGAACTGTGGTGGCGTGACGGGGCGTCCTTCGGCCCCGAGCGGCTGCACTTCGGCACCGCCCTGAGGGAACGGTTCGCCACCGCCGACACGCACACCTTCTCCAACGCCTGCTCCGCCTCGCTGTACGCCCTGGCACTGGGCGCCGACATGCTCGAACTCGGCGAGGCCGACACCGTGATCGTCGCGGGAGTCGACTCGATCACCGAGAGCATGTTCGGCCTGGCCGACCGGGTCCAGCCCGAGCCGCCCGGCGCGCTGCGGACCCTGGACGTGAACCGGAAGGGCACGATCCTCGGCGACGGAGCAGCCGCGGTCGTGCTGCGCCGCGAGGACTTCGCGGGGCCGGAGGGCACGCTGTGGGGCAGGCTCCGCGGCGTAGGGATGACCTGCGACGCCAAGCACCCCACCGCGCCCGACCAGAAGTACGTCGCCGAGGCGATCCGGCAGGCGCACCGGCACGCCGGCACGCGGCCCGCCGACATCGACCTGCTGATGCTGCACGGGACCGGGACGCCGCTCAACGACCTGGTGGAGGCATCCGCGTACGCCGAGGTCTTCGGCGAGGACGCGGGCGGCCCGGTGGTCACCGGCATCAAGCCGATGACCGGGCACACCAGCGGATCGGCGGGGGTGCTGAGCCTGGTCACCGCCCTGCAGGTGATGGCGACCGGCAAGGTCCCGCCGCTGGTCGGGCTGGAGCAGCCGATCGAGGAGGCCGCCGGCTTCCGGCTGGTCCGCGACGAGGAGGCCGGGCACGAGGTCTCGCTCGCCCAGGTACACGGATTCGGATTCGGCGGGATCAACGCCGTCGCGATTGTCGAGGCGCCATGAGCATCTACGTGACAGGAGTCGGGGTCGCCCTGCCGGGTGCGGACTCCGCGGCCGAACTGGCCGCCGCCGAACGCCCCGTGGGCTCGGTCGACCCGGCGGCGGTCCTGGGGAAGAAGGGCCTGCGCTACAAGGACCGTGCCACCCAGCTCGGGCTCGTCGCCGCACAGCGTGTGCTCACCGACGCGGGCCTGCTCCACGACGGCACGCTCACCACCGACGGCACCCGGGTGGCGGTGCTGGTGAGCTCGAACCTGGGCAACGTCGACACGGCCTGCCGTGTGGCCAGGACCATCGCGGACGAGGGCACCCGCGGGCTGAGCCCCATGGACACCCCGAACGCCTCCAGCAACATCATCGCCTCCGAGATCGCCATCAGGTTCGGCCTGCACGGCCCCAACCTGATGGTCTGCAACGGACCGGCCTCCGGCATCGACGCGATCCGCTGGGGCACCGCCCTGCTGCGCTCGGGCCGTGCCGACCAGGCCGTCGTGGTGGGCGTCGAGCCCGACAACGAGATCGTGCGCGAACTCATCGGCGGCCCGGTGGCCGACGGCGGCGCGGCCCTCGTGCTGGAGCACGCCGACGCGGTCGTGGCCCGCGGGGCCACGGTCCGGGCCGTGATCGGCGGCCACACCCGGGGAGCGGACGTGGCCGCCGGCTTCCGGGAGCTCGCCGACGGTGAACCCACCCGGCTCACGGGCTGGTTCGCCTCCGGCGCCGCGGCCAAGGCGCTCCCCTCCGAGCTGCCGGGCCACGACCTCGCCGCGATCTGGGGCGAGTTGTCCGGTGCGCTGGGTGTCGTGCAGGCCGCTGCCGCGATCGGTGGCTTCGGAGCCGGCACGGACGGCCCGGTGTGCCTGGTCGCCGGCAGCGACGACGACGACGGCAGCGCGGCGCTGGTGCTCCGGCCGCCCGCCCCGCCGGCCGCCGGGCCGGACGCGGTCTGAACGAGATGTCGGCCCCAAGGAATCCGAGCAGGACGGAATGACCATGACCTTTTCGGCGAGCGCGTCCGCGACCCTCAACCGCCCGGTGATCACCGCGTGGTCCGCGGTGTCGCCGTACGGCATCGGCAAGGACGAGTTTGCGGCCGGTGTGCTGGCCAGCAGGGACGCCACGTCCGTACTGGACTCCGGCGAGTGGGCCGCGCCGGACGACCGGGCGTGCCTGGTTCCCGGCTTCGACCTCCGCGAGGTACTCGGCAAGAAGGGCACCCGGTCGATGGACCGGGTGACCGGGCTGGCCGTCACCGCCGTCCGGGACCTGCTGCGGGACAGCGGGGACCGGCGCAGGGGAGGCGACGAGGAGACCGCCCTGGTGCTCGGCACGACCACCGGCAGCGCCCAGAGCATGATGGACTTCACCCGCGCCTCCCTGGTCGGTGAACGCCCCTTCTACGTCGACCCCTCCCTGATGCCGAACGCGGTGATGAACTGCGCCGCCGGCCAGTGCGCCATCTGGCACAGGCTGAAGGGGCCGAACACCACGATCGCCGGCGGCCGGGTCGCCGGACTCTCCGCGCTGAGCTACGCGGCCGGACTGCTGCGCGCGGGCCGCGCCGAGACCGTGCTGTGCGGCGCCGTCGAGGAGTTCTCCGACGCGCGGGCGTGGCTGGACCACCACCGTCGTGCCGAGGACGCGGCGGGCGCGCTGCTCGGTGAGGGCTGCGCCATGTTCATGCTGGAGTCCGCGTCGGAGGCCGGCCAGGACGGCCGGGCCCTCGCCGAGGTGCTGGCCGTGGAGTCCCGGGTCTACTCCGGGACGGGGCTGCGCCCCGTGCTCGACGCCTGCCTCGACGGGGTACTGGCACGGGCCGGTGTCGACGCCGAGGAGGTCCGGTCGGTCTCGGCCTCCGGTCTCGCCGGACGCGCCGGTGACGAGGAGCGCGAGGTGCTCACCGCTCGCTTCGGCGCCCTGGCCCTGGACCGGGCGCCGTCCCTGGACGGAGTCGGGGACACCTCCGGCGCGTCCGCCGCGTTCCAGATCGGCTCCCTGCTGAGCGCCGCAGGCCGGGAGGACTCGGCGGCGGGCGACATCGCCGTCATCTCATCGGTGGACGACGACGGCCTCGTCGCGTGCGCCGTGATCCGCACCCTCGCCGGCTGACCGGCCGGTCCGAGCGCAACCGGAAGGAAGAGCATGTCAATCGACGCGGTGGCCCAGCTCGATCGGGAGGAACTCCGTGCGTTGCTGGCCGAGACCATCGACGCCGACGCGTCCGAGGTCGGGGACGCCACGGACTTCGTGGAGGAGCTCGGGGTCGACTCGCTGATGGCCCTGGAGGTCGTCGTCGTGCTGGAGCGGACGTACGGCGTCAAGTTCGCCGAGCACGAGATGCGCACGGTGCGGACGCTGGACAGCGCCTACGAAGAGGTGCTGCGCAAGCTGGGGGAGCGTTCGTGACGACCGCTGTCCTGGCCCGCCCCCGGACGGTGCGGGAGCCGGGCCACGACACGGGCACGGGGAAGTGGTCCGCCCGGTACTCGGTGGTGATCGACGCGGAGGAACCCGTCTTCGCCGGGCACTACCCGGACTTCCCGATCCTCCCCGGCGTGTGCGTGCTGGAGTGTGTGCGCACCGCCGCGGAGACCTCCGTACCCCCGGACGCCGGGCGTGTCCGGCTGGCCTCGGTCGAGTCCGGCCGCTTCCTCGCCGCGGTGCACCCGGGCGACGTACTGGACATCGAGCTGGTCTGGGAGCCGCGCGGCGCGGACTGGCGCTGTACCGCGAAGGTGGCGACCGGCCGGGGGCCCGCCGCCACGGCCCGGCTCCGCTACCGGCACGGGGCGGCACGGTGACCGGCGCCGGGGAGACACGCGCCGCGTTGCCCCACCGCTACCCGATGCTCCTCGTCGACCGGGTCCTCATGACCGCAGCCGACGAGATCCGCTCGCTCAAGGCCGTCACGCTGAACGAGCCGTGGTACGCCCGGCTCGGCGCCGATCCCCCGGAGGCGGACTTCGCCTACCCGGACTTCCTGCTGCTCGAGTCCTGGACCCAGACCGCGGGCCTGCTGGCCGCACGGCCGGACGGGCCGGAGTCCGGCACGACCATGCTGTTCGGCTCCATGAGGGACGTCGAGTTCCACCGGCGGGTGTTCCCGGGCGACGTGGTCGAGCATCACGTGCGGCTGCTGCGCGCGGTGGACGACACCTTGGTCCTCGAGGGCGGAAGCAGGACCGGCGACGAACCGGTGCTGAGCGTCGGCACCGTCACGGTGGCCTTCCGCCCCCGCGAGCAACCCCACACGAAACACACCGGACCAGCGACCCGCTGACCGGCAGCCGGCGAGGAGAAGAAGTACATGACAGACGACAACGGGACGCGCGTCGCCCTGGTCAGCGGGGGTTCACGCGGCATCGGCCGGGCCGTCGTGCTGCGGCTCGCGGCGGAGGGCCACGACGTCAGTTTCTGCTACCGGTCCGACGAACCGGCCGCACTGGCGCTGGAGAAGGAGGCGGGCGAGCTCGGCGTGCGCGCCATGGCGGTACGGGTCGACGTGACCGACGCCGCCGCCGTGAAGGAATGGGTGGCACGGACGGAGTCCGCACTCGGACCGGTCGAGGTGGTGGTCTGCTCGGCGGGCATCACCCGGGACAACCCGCTGCTGCTCATGTCGGACGAGGACTGGCACAGCGTGCTGGACACCAACCTCGACGGCGTCTACCACGTCTGCCGCTCGGTGATCTTCGAGATGATGAAGCGGAAGTCCGGCACGATCATCAACATCTCCTCGGTCGCCGGCGTCTACGGCAACGCGACGCAGTCCAACTACTCCGCGTCCAAGGCGGGCATCATCGGTTTCTCCAAGGCGCTCGCCAAGGAGGTAGGCCGGTACGGCATCCGGGCCAACGCCGTGGCCCCCGGCTACATCGAGACCGACATGACCGCCGAACTGGCCGACAAGGTCAAGAAGGACGCGGCCAAGCAGATACCCCTGCGCCGCTTCGGCCGGGCCGAGGAGGTCGCCGATCTCGTCGCCTTCCTCGCGAGCGACCGCGCCGCCTACATCACCGGCTCGGTGCTCCAGGTCGACGGCGGCATCACCGTATGAGTACCGGCCGGGTGGTGACATGACCGCGACCGGATCCCCTCCCGGCCCGGTGTACGCGGTGCCCGGGGTCCCGGGCGGGCCCGGCGGCCCCGACGGTGCCGCGCCGGACGGCCGGACCGTCTACCAGCGACTGCGGCAGCTGGCGGACCTGCACGGGGCCGGCTACCGGATGATCGCGCACGCACCGGAGGGCCGCACCGAGGCCGCCAGCGCCCTGCGCGGGCACGCCCTCGCGCAGGGCGCCAAGTCACTGGTCGTCGAGGCCCGTCCGACCAAGCGGACCTGCCGTTACGTACTGGCCGTCGTGCCGGGTGACCGGCGCGTCGACCTCGGCCGGATCGCGGAGCTGGCCGGCGGACGCAAGGCGGGCTTCGCGGCCCGGGGGACGGCGGAGCGGCTGGCCGGTTCGGTCAGCGGCTCCATCATCCCGTTCTCCTTCCACCCCGAACTCGAGCTGATCGTCGACGAGGACCTGCTCCGTCACGACGTGCTGTACTTCAACGCCGCCCGCCTCGACCTGTCGATGGCGCTGCCCACCGACGACTACGTCCGTATGGCGCGTCCACGTACCGCCCGGATCAGCGAAGCCCTCAGGGGCTGACACGACCGGGCCCCTGCCGCGAGCCGGAGTTTCCGCAACCTGCAGCGCCCCGCTTTCCGGCCGCTGCGCGGTTCTACGATCGCCACCCGGCGGCGGTGGCTTGTCCGAGCCCACATCCGAACCGGGGCCAGCCATCGGGCCACCGGACACAGCAACGGAGGCCGAGCACGTGGCCAAACCCATGATTCAGGCAGTCGGCGTAGTGAAGTCGTTCGGTGACGTGAAAGCGCTGAACGGAGTCGACGTCTCTGTTCCGGAAGGCTCGATCCACGGCTTGCTCGGCCACAACGGCGCCGGCAAGACCACCCTGGTGCACATCCTGTCCACGCTGCTGCCGCCGACCGGCGGCTCCGCGAGCATCTGCGGCTACGACGTGACCGCCGACGCGGAGGCCGTACGCCGCTGCATCGGCCTGACCGGACAGTTCGCCTCGGTCGACGAGCAGCTCAACGGGCGGGAGAACCTCGTGCTCGTCGCGCGTCTGCTCGGCGCGAGCAGGCGGCAGGCCGTCGCCCGCGCGAACGAGCTCCTGGAGCTGTTCGAGCTGACCGACGCGGCGACACGGCCGGTGCTCCAGTACTCCGGCGGCATGCGCAGGCGTCTGGACATCGCGGCCAGCCTCGTCGGCGGCCCCCGGGTCATCTTCCTCGACGAACCGACGACCGGGCTCGACCCGAACGCCCGGATCGGGGTGTGGGAGACCATCGAGCGGCTCGCCAAGGACGGCACCGCCGTGCTCCTCACCACCCAGTACCTGGAGGAGGCGGACCGCCTCTGCGACCAGATCACCGTGCTCTCCGCGGGCAGCGTGGTGGCGGGCGGAAACCCCGCCGAGCTCAAGGCCGAGGTCGGCCAGCGCCTGGTGACGGTGACCCCGGCGTCGGAGTCCGGCGTGCGGGACGCGGTGGACGCCCTGGAGAAGGCCGGCATCCGGGCCACGCCGCAGGAGTCGGGGACGGCGCTGAGCGCCCCCGTGGCGGCGGCATCGGACCTCGCGGTCGTCGTACGTCTCCTCAGCGACGCCGACATCGAGATCGCCGAACTGGCCTTCTCCGAACCGACCCTGGACGACGTCTACCTGACGCTGACCCACGAGCCGGCCGCGAAGCCGGTGTCCGCGTGACCGTCCCGACCAGCCTCACCCAAGAAGGAGCATCCCGATGACGGTCATCGACGCCGAGACCGCACCCCGACCGACCTCCCGGACAGGCGTGAGCGTGTCCGAGGAGTGGGGCGGCAGCAGTCTGCTGACCCAGACCCTCGCGCTCACAGGCCGTTCCGTACGGCCCTACCTGCAACCGGGCGTGCTCATCGTGACGTTCATCGAGCCGCTGGTGATGCTGCTGATGTTCGGCGGTGTGCTGCGCGCACTGGGCGACACCGTCGCGCCCCAGGGGAGCGACCTGTCGTACATCGCCGGACTGGCTCCCGCCATCATGATCATCACCTCGGTGGCAGCAGGGGCGCAGGCCGGGAACGGGCTCATCAACGACCTGCGCAACGACGTGATCACCCGCTTCCACACGATGCCGATCTCCCGGTTCGGCGTACTGCTCGCCCGGAGCCTCGCGGACGCCGCACGGTCCCTCTACCAGCTGATCGCCGTGGCCGTCCTGGCCGCGCTGATCTTCGGCTTCAACCCGCCCGGCGGCATACTCGGGGTCGTCGGCTCGATCCTGCTGGCCCTGTTCGTCGGCTGGTCGATGAGCTGGATCTTCATCGCCCTGGCAGCGGTACTGCGCAACGGTGACGTGCTGCGCATGATCACCACCCTCTGCACCTTCCCGCTGCTGTTCGCCTCCAACGCCTTCGTCGACCCGGAGTCGATGCCGGTCTGGCTGCGGGTCGTCGCCGAGGCCAATCCCATCTCGTACGCGAACGACGCGATGCGCAGCATGGTCGCCGGCCAGATCCCGCTCACGCAGCTCGTCACCACCGTGGGTGTCTCCTGCGTCCTGGTGGCCGTCTGCGCACCCATCGCGAACCGGTCCTTCCGGGTGCTGTGACCCACCGTCGCGGTACCCCGTGACGGGTACCGGACGGCCCGCGGCCGGGAGACGCACACCGCGTCTCCCGGCCGACGTGTGTGACGGGCCGGGCTCCAGGGCCGACGCCCGGGATCAGCCCCGGTCCGGTGCCGACGTGTGTGACGGGCCCGGCCCGGTGCCGGCGTCCGCGATCAGCCCCGGCCCCGGGAGATGGAGAAGACCACCCGGAGCACCAGGATGAAGCTGACGACGAGCAGGTTGTAGCCGATCAGCTGGCTCAGCGAGACGGACCCGATGATCGTCGGCTTGCCGTCGACGCTCAGCAGCACGGAGGCGACCAGCGCGATGACCCCGCCGAGGAACGTCAGCAGCACGTCGTGCACGAGCCCTCGCACGAAACGCCGGTCCCGTTCGTCCGCCAGCAGCCGGATCCGGATCCCCAGCCGGCCGCCCTCCAGCGCGCTGCTGACCCGGTCCACCCGGCGCGGCAGCCGGCGCAGGACCGAGGTGAGCGAGATCGCCTCCTCGATCAGCGAGTCCTTGACCCGCTCGTAGCTCAGCTGCTCCTGGACCCGCGCGGCGGCGAAGGTACGGGCCTGCGCGACGAGGTCGAAGTCCGGCACGAGCCGCTCGACCGTGCCCTCCACGGTGGCCAGGGCCCGGAAGGTCGCCGCCACCTCCGGCGGTACGGTCAGGCCGTGGCGGGCGACCAGCACGAAGAGCTCGGAGAACATGTCGCGGTGGGGCTTGCCCCCGGGGCCCAGGTACCGGGCCATGAACCGCCCCAGCGCACGCTCCAGCTGCCTCTCGTCGATCTGCTCCGGGCGGTCCACGATCTCCAGCAGCGCGTCACTGAGGGCGGCGGGATCGTTGCGGTGCAGGGCGAGCAGCAGGTCCTGGAGCGCGGCGCGCATCCGCCGGTCCAGCCGGCCGACCGAGCCGAAGTCGAGCAGTCCGAGCTCGCCGCTGCTCAACAGCAGCACGTTCCCCGGGTGCGGGTCGGCGTGGAACACCCCGCCGAGCGTGATCTGTTCGAGGATGCAGTCGAAGAGCTGGCCCGCGAGCTTCGCCCCGTCCAGGCCGCGTTCGGCGATCGTCTCCCTGGCGGAACTGAGGGGGACGCCGTGCAGGCGCTCCAGTGTCAGCACCCGCCTGCTGCTGTACTGCTCGTACACGCGGGGCGTGCGGATGGAGCAGACCGCGCCCGACTCCGCGGCCCCCGCGACGATGGCGGCCATGTTGCGGGCCTCGGTCCGGAAGTCCAGCTCCTCGTTGAGCGAGACGGCGAAACCGTTCATCAGCTCACCGAGGCCCATGGTGCTCGCCCAGTTCGTGTGCTCCTCCAGCTTGTGGCTGATCCGGAACAGGATGTCCAGGTCGCGCTCCACCACCTGGCAGGCGCCCGGGCGCTGGATCTTCACCGCGACCTCCTGACCGTCCCTCAGCCGCGCCAGGTGCACCTGGGCCATCGACCCGGCGGCCAGGGGAACGGGGTCGAACTCGGCGAAGACCGCCTCCGGTTCGCAGCCCAGCTCCTCGGTGAGAAGCTCCCGTACGCGGTCCCAGGGTTCGGCGGCGGCCTGGTGATGGAGCTCGGAGAACTCCTCGACGTATTCGGCGGGGAGCAGGTCGTAGCGGGTCGAGAGCATCTGCCCGAGCTTGACGAAGGTCGAGCCCGCTTCCTCCAGGGCCCGCCTCAACTGACGTGCGGAGTGCCTGCGTCCGGCGGACGTCCCCTTCGGAGAGCCCGCCCTGGAGAGTCCGCGCAACGAGGGCGAGAGACCGTTGCGCATGGCGATGGCGCTGAGTTCCGCGTAACGCCGTGTCCGCACGACGCGGCGGCGCAGTACGCCGGGCAGCCGCACGATCTCGGTCAGCCGGCCACTGGGCAGCACGACCTCCGAGACCGCCAGGAAGAGCATCGTGACGAGGATGCCGCAGCCCACCTGGACGGAGGTCATGGCCGGCCGGTGGCTGCTCGGTCCCATGGCCGCGATGATCTGCATCGTCGCGAGGACACCGACGGTGCCGCCGAGCGCCGCCCGTATCGTGCCGATCCTGATGCCGAGCAGCCGTCGGGCGCCCATGGAGAGGCCGACCAGGGTGCCCACGAAGAGGACGGGTATCAGGATCAGGAACGCTGTGTGCTGCATGGCAGAGCCTTTCCCGGACCGGAGTCCATGTGCGGTGCGGGTACGGGGAATCTCGCGAAGGGCACCGGGCTGCCGTTCCTGGCCGGCTGCCTCCGCCGTGCCGTGCCGGGCGCCCGAGCCGCTTACGCCGAGCCCGAGCTGCTTCCGCCGTGCCGTGTGCCCGGCGCCGGCGGCCAATTCTCCGTGCCCGCGCCGGAACCCTCCACCGATGCCCGGTACAGGAAACTGCAGATGCGGACGGGGGCGACGGCCCCGGCGCGAAGGCGCAGGCGGGCCGCGCGGGGCCGGGGCGGGCGGGGGCCCGTGGTGTCGAAGGGCCGGGCGGGTCGCCGTGCTGGCGGAGAGCCGAGGCGTGGGCGTGTCGCTGGGGCGGGAGACCGAGGCACAGGAGGCCCCGCCGCGACGGCGGATGGCCGGTTGTGCCGCCTACCCGGCTGCGCGCGAGGGAAACCCGGGTGGGCGTGGCACCAAGCTGTCGCAATCGGTTCTCGGACACGCCGACCGCGCTGGAGGCGGCCTAGGTTGACCACGTCAGAGGGGCGTGGTTCTGCCCGGAGAGAGCAACTGCCGAGAGGTTGACGTGGCTGATACGGGGATCGGTTTGGATGTGCGGTCGGAGCTGCTCTACCGCACGATGCTCCAGCGTGCGACATGGCGGACGCGGGAACTGGCTCAGACTCTCGCATGGCCGACGGACCAGGTCGTGAGGGTGCTCGACACCCTGCGGGCCGAAGGTCTCGCCGGTGTCTGCGGGGAGGACGGGACGGCGTCCCGGGCCGTCGAGCCGTGCATCGCCCTGCCGACGCTGCTCGCCTCCCGCATGCGTGAGGGCCGCTCGCCCCAGCCCTGCCCGGTCCGGATCGGCCGGTTCATCGCCCTGCACGAGCAGGCGGAACGTTTCGGTGACTCCGGTGAGGGCGGCGAGAACCGTCACGACGCGTCCGTCATCATCGAGCGGCTGGTCGCCAAGGTCCAGCGCGAGGTCGTCCTCCTCGTCCCGCACCACGACGAGGGCGGCTTCGAGTTCTCCCGGCCCGTCGTGGACATGGTTCTGAGGCGAGGCGCCAAGGTGCGTGCGGTGTGGGCCTCCTCGGTGATCAAGGCGCCGGGTGCCATGGCGCACGCCCAGTGGCTCTCGCAGGAGGGCGTCGCCCTGCGCTCGGTGAGCACCCTGCCGCCGCGCGCGATGATCATGGACGGGGCGGTCGCCGTGATCGTCGACGAGAGCGAGGGGATCCGCGTCGTACGGTCCGCGGCGGAGCTGGAGCGGCTGAGCGCGCTCGCCGAGCGGTTCTGGGAGCGCGGAGCGACCGTACGGCAGACGGGGCGGCAGCCCGTCGCCCCGACTCGCCGCCCGCGCTCCGAGGTCGTCCTGCGGCTCCTGTCGGAAGGCCTCACGGACGACGCGATCGCCCGCCGGCTGGGGTGCAGCGTCCGCACGGTGCGCAACGATGTCGCCTCCGCCATGGAAGCACTTGACGCGCGTAGTCGATTCCAGGCCGGGGCCCGCGCCATGCAGGTCGGCCTGATCTGACCGTTCCGTCCTCGCCGGACGGGGCGTCACCTGCCCGGCGGGCGCGGCGGGTCCGGCGGCGGCGGGTGCGCGCCGGACAGCCGCGGTGGTCTCACCGGCGGTCCGAAGCCACCGAGTCCATCGCCACGGAGAGCCGCTCCAGCACCCGGACGGTCTCCGCGAACCGCTCCTCGCCCAGCTCCTCGGCCAGCCGGGCGGCGAACGCCGCGTGACCCGGGTCGATCCGGGCCACGGCGGCGCGCCCCTCCTCGGTGGGGCGCAGGAGTTTGGCCCGCCGGTGCGCCGGGTTCTCCAGGTACTCCGCGAGGCCCCTGCCGACCAGCAGATCCGCGATCCGCTGCACGCTCTGCCTGGTGATCCCCATCGCGCGGGCGATCCCCGACACAGGGAGCGGCTCGGCCAGGACGGCGCCGAGCACCTGCCACCACGCCGCCGTGAGACCGGCGGGCTTCGCCAGCTCCTCCGCGAGGGAGAGGAACTGACCGTTGAGCCGGAACACCCCGAGGGCCGTCCGGCTGAGGTGGTCCTGGTCGTCCGCGCTCACGCCTGGAGCTCCTCGTAGGCGCTCGCGTCGGAGTCGTGGAAGAGGCGGTACCAGGCGTCGAGCTTCTTCGGCTCGTACACCCCGAGCAGTCCGAGGATCTCCCGGGCGAACGCCACCGGTTCGGTCGGCCCCGCCGTGACGAGGGCGCCGCGTGCGGGCCCGCCGGGATCCGTGACCGCGTCGGCCTCCGTGTAGTGCGGCGCACCCGCGTAGCCCGTGGCCGCCAGGTAGAAGGACACCGCGCTCGTGTGGGCGCGGTCGTCGAGCAGGCCTTCGCGGGCCAGGCCCGCGGTCGCCCCGCAGATGGCCGCCACGGGCACACCGGCGTCCAGGAAGGAGCGCGCCGCGCGGGCGAAGGGGGCGAGGGTGTCGCCCGTGTCCCAGAGGGACGCGCCGGTGAGGATGAGCAGCCCGCTGTCGGCGGGATCCAGCTCGTCGAGCGCCAGATCCGGCTGGACGCGCATCCCGCCCATGGTGGTGACGGGCGCGGTGGTGGGGCCGACGGTGCGCACGGTGTGGCCGTTCTGGGTGAGGTGCGCCGTGGCGAAGCCCGGCTCCCAGTCGGCGAAGGTGTCGTAGACGGCCAGGTGAACGGTCGTACCGGTCATGATGACCTCCGGATTCGGAACGGGCCTTATGACAGAAGGCTGTCATGTTGGCAGCATCCTGTCAAGGTGTGCGGGGGGTCGGCCGGGACCCGACACCCTGCCGAGCCCAGCGCCGAAGGCCATACACAGTGGCCATGGAGGCCGGGCCGCGCCGCCGCCTACGCTCGCCGCATGACCCCCGATGCCTCTCGCGCCCCGTACGTCGACTCCGCGGCGGGTGCGGCCGTGAAAGCCGCCGACCGCGCTCACGTGTTCCACTCCTGGTCAGCCCAGGGCCTCATCGACCCGCTCGCCGTCGCCGGCGCCGAGGGGGCCTACTTCTGGGACTACGACGGCAACCGCTACCTGGACTTCACCAGCGGTCTCGTCTTCACCAACATCGGCTACCAGCACCCCACCGTCGTCGCCGCCATCCAGGAGCAGGCGGGCAAGCTCGCCACGTTCGCCCCCGCCTTCGCCGTCGAGGCGCGGTCCGAGGCCGCCCGCCTCATCGCCGAACGCACCCCCGGCGACCTGGACAAGATCTTCTTCACCAACGGCGGTGCCGAGGCCGTGGAGAACGCCGTCCGGATGGCGAGGCTGCACACAGGCCGGCCGAAGGTGCTGTCCGCCTACCGCTCGTACCACGGTGCCACCGCCACCGCGATCAACCTCACGGGCGACCCGCGCCGCTGGGCGTCCGACAGCGGCGCCGCCGGGGTCGTCCGCTTCTGGGCGCCGTTCCTCTACCGCTCACCGTTCCACGCGCGGACCGAGGCGGAGGAGTGCGCCCGCGCCCTCCAGCACCTGGAGGACACGCTCGTCTTCGAGGGCCCGGCGACCGTCGCCGCGGTCGTCCTGGAGACCATCCCGGGCACGGCGGGCATCATGACGCCGCCGCCCGGCTATCTCGCGGGCGTCCGCGAGCTCTGCGACCGCTACGGCATCGTCTTCGTCCTGGACGAGGTCATGGCCGGGTTCGGGCGCACCGGGTCGTGGTTCGCCGCCGGCCACTACGACGTCGTACCGGACCTGATGACCTTCGCCAAGGGCGTCAACTCCGGCTACGTGCCGCTCGGCGGTGTCGCCATCAGCGCCGAGATCGCGGCCACCTTCGACACCCGCCCCTACCCCGGCGGCCTGACCTACTCCGGGCATCCGCTGGCCTGTGCGGCGGCCGTCGCCACCATCGGTGTCATGGAGGAGGAGAAGACCGTCGAGAGCGCCGCGCAGCTCGGCGAGCGCGTGCTCGGCCCCGGTCTCAGGGAGCTCGCCGAACGCCACCCGTCCGTCGGCGAGGTCCGCGGGCTCGGCGCGTTCTGGGCGCTGGAGCTGGTCCGTGACAGGGAGACACGTGAGCCCCTGGTCCCGTACAACGCGACCGGCGAGGCCAACGCCCCCATGGCGGCCTTCGGCGCGGCCTGCAAGCGGAACGGCCTCTGGCCCTTCATCAACATGAACCGCACCCACGTCGTCCCGGCCTGCAACATCACCGAGGCCGAGGCGAAGGAGGGCCTGGCGGCCCTGGACGTGGCCCTGTCCGTCGCCGACGAGCACACCGTGTAGAGGGCACCTGGTGTGACGCCCTCCCCCGTGCCCGGAAGCGGGCATGGCTCTGGCTTAGGGTGACCCGGAGCCGAGAAGGGGAGGGCGTCATGGGTGCGAGCGGAGGTGTGACCCGCAGCACGCTGCGGCAGCAGATCGCCGACGCACTGCGTGACGAGGTGCTGGCGGGGCGTCTGCAGCCACGGGTGGAGTTCACCGTCAAACAGATCGCCGAGCAGTACGGGGTGTCCGCGACGCCCGTCCGGGAAGCGCTGTTCGACCTCTCGGCGCAGGGACTGCTCGAATCCGACCAGCACCGCGGCTTCCGGGTCCGCGAGTTCTCCGTCGCCGACTACCGGTCGATGGTGGAGGCGCGTGCTCTGGTCATAGACGGCGTGTTCCGCGGGATCTTCGACGGCACCGGCTCGGCGCCCGCCGTGATCGGCGCCCACCGGGCGGCCCTCGTCTCCGTACGGCGCCGGGCGGAGGAGGCCGCGCGTGCGGCGCGCTGCGGCGACCTCGACATCCTCATCGGGTACGACCTGCGGTTCTGGCGGGAGCTCGGGGCGGTCGTCGGCAACGTCTACATCACCGACTTCCTGCAGCGGCTGCGGATGCAGGCGTGGGCCTTCGCCGTGCCGTACCTGCGCGGCGACGCCGACGTGACCGACTGGCTGTGGAACGGCCACCAGGAGCTGGTGGAGGCGATCGAGGCCGTCGACGGCCCCGCCGTGCGCGCGGTGCTGGACGCCTACTACGCACACGGGCTGAACTGGGCGGACCGGCTTGCCGCCGGAAACCTGCCGCACCCGGGCCACGGCGGCTGACCGTACGTCCTGCCCGCGGCCTGTGCGCGGGGTCCAGGTCGCATTACGCTGTCCCGACCACCTTCACGAACCCGTTGGAGAGCGAGACTTCGTGGCCTGTGACCTGTGGCTGGTCCCCCTCGTCGATGTGCTGTGCCACAGCCCCGACAATCCGTTCGCCGAAGAGATCGCCGTCTACGACAAGGCGTTGACCGAGGCGGGGCTCCCGCCGGTGCCCGTCTACGCCTACATGCCCGGCCTCACCGGGGACGTCGCCCCGGTCGCCGGGTTCGACTACGACGCGCTGCACTTCCTGCGCCGCGCCTACCTGCTGACCCTGAGCGGACTCGCCGTGGCCCCCGTCGACGAACTGGGCGGGGACTACGAGCAGTTGCTGGAGATGTTCGAGCAGAGCGCGCAGGAGTCGCACCTGGTCTGGCACTACGACCACGCCGGGGCGTACGTCCCGGTGGACTTCCCCCATCCGCTCTCCGGCGACCAGCTCCTGGAGGGCGGAGGGCCGCTGGGCTCGGCGCACGGCCTGCTGCGCGAGCTGGAGTTCGTCGCGCCGTCCATCGGGATCGACCCCGCCAACCCGCCGGCGGCCCCGCTCCCGCCCGCTGGTCCCACCTCGCTGGAGGAGCCGGCCGCCCCGGCCCCGTACGACGACCATCCGTTCGCCAGGGAGCGGCACGTCTGGCTCGGCCTGCACGCGGCGGCGACCCGCAGCCTCGCGCAGGGCTCGATGATCATCTTCAGCTGAGGGCGACGGTGGCGGTGGCGGTGGCCGAGTCGACCGCCACCGCCACGGCCGCGCCCGCCATGTCTGCGGCTGCGGAGACGGGGCGCGACGGGGCCGCGTGTGCCCTCGCCCGCGGCGTGGCCGGAAACCAGGCGCCACGGCCGCGCCCGCCACGTCTGCGGCTGCGGAGACCGGGCGCGACAGGGCCGCGTGTGCCCTCGCCCGCGGCGTGGCCGGAGGCCGGAAGCGAGGTCCGTAGCCGGGACCGGAGGCCGTGCGGCGCGGCGGCAGGGCGCAGGTCAGCGCGGCGGCTCCGGTGGCCGTTGGCGCGGCATGTTCGGCCGGGTCACCGACGGCATGGTGAGCCGTCCGGGGGCGGAGTTGTGCTCCGGGCGGCCGCCCGGGCCGCCCGAGACCAGCGACTGCATCCCCATGGGCGCGGGCCCGGCGCGGAACTCCACCATCCAGTCCGCCGTCTCCATCCGGACGAGCTCGGTGATGTCCTCCGAGAACCGGCGCAGCACCCCCAGGCACCGCTCCGCGGCCTCGCTGGCGGTGCCCTCGGTCGGCCCGAGCATCTCCCGTACGCACTCCGACGCCCAGTCGAACTGCAGCACCTGAAGGCGCCGCTGCACGGCCTGCGCCGTCGCGAGATTCCTTATCCAGCCGGATGTCAGCCCGAAATAGCGGTCGCACGCCATGCACGCGGCGCCCAGCAGCAGTGACAGATAGCCCCAGCCGGCCGACCCGTGCAGCTCCCCGGTCAGGTCGAGCAGCGGGAGGGCGGCGCCCGCGACCACTCCGGCCGCGGTGCCGAAGCGGAGCAGCCTGGCCGTGCGCCGTTTGCGGACCCGGTCCCGCAGATACCAGTCGGCGGTCCCCAGGGCACCCGCCTCGACCCAGCGGTAGAGCTCGTCGAGCCGTTCCGCGGGCTCACCCCAGTCGCCGAGGGGGAAGGCGCGGCCGGTCAGGTCCCGGGGGCCCGGACCGTGGCGTGAAACGGATCGCCCGGTTCCGGTACCTGCACCGGATCCCGCGCCGGACTCCTTGCGGGGCGGCCCTTCGGGCTGCATCTCCGGCTGACTCACCGGGGCACTCCTCTGCACTCTGGGTCCGGCGCGTATCGGCGCGTATCGACGCGGGATCGGCACGGTTGTCGGTCACGGGAGGGACGGGTCCCCGGCATATGACCGGAGCCCACCCGTGTAACTCTGCGTTACCTTGGGTGTGCGTACGGGTACGGCTACGCATGCTCTTCCTACCGCCGAATGGTGGGCCATGGGGTCGAAATCGCGGGATTCCCGGGTGTCCACGGCCTCTGGTCAGGTATAGGAGCACGCCAGGTGCTTTTCAGATCTCACCCGAAAGAGTTGGTCCCCGGCGGGTGGGGCACCGGGTCCGGCGAGCACGTAGGCTCGGCATACCGAAACAATCCGTTGTCGAAATGCCAGGAGTGACCGTGATTCCCGGTGGTGGCCAGCCCAACATGCAGCAGCTGCTCCAGCAGGCCCAGAAGATGCAGCAGGAACTCGCCGCGGCTCAGGAGGAGCTGGCCAGGACCGAGGTCGAGGGACAGGCGGGCGGTGGTCTGGTGAAGGCCACCGTGACCGGGTCCGGAGAGCTTCGCGCCCTGGTCATCGACCCGGGGGCCGTGGACCCGGAGGACACCGAGACGCTGGCCGATCTCGTCGTCGCGGCGGTCCAGGCGGCCAACGAGAACGCGCAGCAGCTCCAGCAGCAGAAGCTGGGCCCGCTGGCCCAAGGCCTCGGCGGCGGGATGCCGGGCCTCCCGTTCTGACCCCTGTGGCTACCCGGACGTACCGGCTACGGTACGAGCAGGAAAAAGGAAAGGCGTTCCGTTGTACGAAGGCGTGGTTCAGGAGCTCATCGACGAGCTGGGCAGGCTGCCCGGCGTCGGTCCCAAGAGCGCGCAGCGGATCGCCTTCCACGTCCTGCAGGCCGAGCCCACCGACGTACGCCGTCTGGCCCACGCCCTCCTCGAGGTGAAGGACAAGGTCCGCTTCTGCGAGGTCTGTGGGAACGTCGCGCAGCAGGAGCAGTGCGGCATCTGCCGTGACGCGCGCCGCGACCGCACGGTCATCTGCGTGGTCGAGGAGCCGAAGGACGTCGTCGCGATCGAGCGGACCCGTGAGTTCCGCGGCCGGTACCACGTGCTGGGCGGCGCGATCAGCCCGATCGAGGGCGTCGGGCCCGATGATCTGCGCATCAGGGAGCTGCTGGCCCGGCTCGCGGACGGTTCCATCACGGAGCTGATCCTGGCGACGGACCCCAACCTCGAGGGCGAGGCCACCGCGACGTACCTCGCCCGGATGGTCAAGCCGATGGGCCTGCGGGTCACACGGCTGGCCAGCGGGCTGCCGGTCGGAGGTGACCTGGAGTACGCGGACGAGGTCACGCTCGGCCGCGCCTTCGAGGGGAGGCGGCTGCTCGATGTGTGACCGGGCGTCTGACTGCGGCTTTATGTGCGACGGCGCTATGTTCTACACACCGTTCGCGACCGTGCCCACGGGAGGTCTCCTCGATGTCTGACGCCACGCTGAACTCCGTCACGCAGGATCCGGACGACTTCGCCGTCCAGATCGCGGACCAGATCAAGACGTTCATCGTCGCGGTCACCGAGGTGTCCAAGGCCGAGGAGCCCGAAGAGGCGGTCCCGGTCCTGCTCCTCCAGGTCTCCCAGCTGCTGCTCGCCGGCGGCAGACTCGGCGCGTACGAGGACATCCTCCCGGACGAGCGCTACGAACCGGACCTGGGCCCCGAGCCGGACGCCGACGGGCTCCGTGAGCGCTTCGCGGACCTCCTGGAGCCCATCGACGTCTACTCCGAGGTCTTCGACCCGTACGAGCCCCGCAAGGCCCCCGTGCCGCACCGCATCTCCGACGACCTGGCCGACCTGGTCACGGACCTCGGTCACGGTCTCGCGCACTACGAGGCGGACCGCACGGCGGAGGCCATGTGGTGGTGGCAGTTCTCGTACTTCTCCAACTGGGGCTCCACCGCCTCGGCGGCGCTTCGCGCCCTGCAGTCCCTGATCGCCCACATCCGGCTGAACCAGCCGCTCCAGGAGCTCGACGGCCTGGACACGGACCAGGACCCGGGAGACGGGGACCTGGCCGAGGAGGCGGGCCGTGTGATGGCGGAGGAGATCGCGGGCCCGCTGGGCCTGCGGCCGGTCCTGTAGTTCCTGAGTCGCCGGCGGGGCCTGCGGTCGGCCTGCCCGTTTCCGGGGCGCCGGCGGGGCCTCGGTCGGCCTGCCCGTTTCCGGGGCGCCGGCGGGGCCTCGGCCGGTTCCAGGTCCCCGCGGCGCCCGCTGGCTCTCTGCCCGCTGGCCCGCGCTGTCCGCTGGGCTGCTCTGTCCGCTGTGTCCTGGGACACAAAAGGCGTGCGGGGAGAGCGAGTGGGGCAGCAGCCCGGTACGAGCAGTTCGGTGCGACACGCCGTACCGGGTGGTGGGCGGGACATCTCACCATATGGTATCGACGGGTCGATTCCGGGCTGCTCGTTAGACTGAGCCGACCGCACCATTATTGAGCGAGGAGCGCACGTGGGCCTTGTCGTGCAGAAGTACGGAGGCTCCTCCGTAGCCGATGCCGAAGGCATCAAGCGTGTTGCCAAGCGAGTCGTCGACGCCAAGAAGAACGGCAACCAGGTGGTTGTCGTGGTGTCCGCGATGGGCGACACGACGGACGAGTTGATCGATCTCGCCGAGCAGGTATCCCCGATGCCTGCCGGGCGTGAATTCGACATGCTGCTGACCGCCGGAGAGCGGATCTCCATGGCTCTGCTGGCGATGGCGATCAAAAACCTGGGTCACGAGGCCCAGTCCTTCACGGGCAGCCAGGCCGGTGTCATCACCGACTCGGTCCACAACAAAGCGCGCATCATCGATGTCACGCCGGGCCGCATCCGGACCTCCATCGACGAGGGCAACATCGCCATCGTCGCCGGGTTCCAGGGTGTGAGCCAGGAGGGCAAGAACATCACGACCCTCGGCCGCGGCGGGTCGGACACGACCGCCGTCGCGCTGGCCGCGGCGCTGGACGCCGAGGTCTGTGAGATCTACACCGATGTGGACGGTGTCTTCACCGCCGACCCCCGGGTCGTGAAGAAGGCCCAGAAGATCGACTGGATCTCCTTCGAGGACATGCTGGAGCTGGCGGCGTCCGGTTCCAAGGTGCTGCTGCACCGCTGCGTCGAGTACGCACGCCGTTACAACATTCCGATCCACGTCCGCTCGTCCTTCTCCGGACTGCGCGGCACCTGGGTCAGCAACGAACCGCAAGGGGACCAGCAGGTGGAGCACGCCATCATCTCCGGAGTCGCCCACGACGTCTCCGAGGCCAAGGTCACGGTCGTCGGCGTGCCCGACAAGCCGGGCGAGGCCGCGGCGATCTTCCGCACCATCGCGGACGCCGAGATCAACATGGACATGGTGGTCCAGAACGTCTCCGCCGCCTCCACGGGTCTGACGGACATCACGTTCACCCTGCCCAAGGCGGAGGGCCGCAAGGCCATCGACGCCCTGGAGCGCAACCGGGCCGGCATCGGCTTCGAGTCGCTCCGCTACGACGACCAGATCGCCAAGATCTCCCTCGTCGGCGCGGGCATGAAGACCAACCCAGGCGTCACCGCGGGCTTCTTCGAGGCGCTCTCCGACGTCGGCGTGAACATCGAGCTCATCTCGACGTCCGAGATCCGCATCTCGGTGGTCACCCGTGTCGACGACGTCAACGAGGCCGTGCGCGCCGTGCACACCGCCTTCGGCCTCGACAGCGACTCCGACGAGGCCGTCGTCTACGGGGGCACCGGCCGATGACCGGACGCCGCCCTTCGCTCGCGGTCGTCGGCGCGACCGGGGTGATCGGCGGCGTCATGCTCCAGATCCTCTCGCAGCACGAGGACGTCTGGGGCGAGGTCAGACTGATCGCCTCCCCGCGGGCGGCCGGCACCAAGCTGGTCGTACGCGGAGAGGAGACCGAGGTCCTCCCGCTCACCGAGGACGTGTTCGACGGGGTGGACGTGGCCCTGTTCCTGGTGCCGGACGAGGTGTCCGCCCAGTGGGCGCCGGTCGCCGCGGCCCGGGGCGCCGTGGTCGTGGACGACTCGGCCGCCTTCCGGCTGGACGACGACGTTCCCCTCGTCGTCCCCGAGATCAACTCCCATGCCGCGCGGCTGAGGCCCCGCGGCATCGTCGCGTCCCCGCACTGCACGACGCTCTCGCTGATCGTCGCGGTGGGCGCGCTGCATGCCGAATTCGGCCTGCGGGAACTCATCGTCTCCTCCTACCAGGCCGTGAGCAGCGCGGGCCGGGGCGGTGTCTCCGCGCTCCGTGACCAGCTCGCACTGGTCGCGGGCACCGAGCTGGGTACCCGCCCCGGGGACGTGCGCCGGGCGCTGGGCGAAGGGGACGAGAGTCCCTTCGCGGCTCCGGTCGCGTTGAACGTGGTGCCGTGGGCCGGGACCGACGCCGGGGACGGCTGGTCGTCCGAGGAGCTGGCGATCCGCGCGGAGTGCCGCAAGGTCCTGGGGCTGCCCGGCCTCAAGGTGACCGCGACCTGCGTGTACGTGCCCGTCGTGGCGACCCACTCCATGTCCGTGCACGCCCGCTTCGAGAACGAGGTGGCCGTGGACCGCGCGCACGAGATCCTCGCGACCGCTCCGGGTGTGGTGCTGTTCGACGATCCGGCGGCCGGCGACTTCCCGACGCCCTCCGACGTCGTGGGCACCGACCCGACCTGGGTGGGGCGGGTGAGGCAGTCGATGGACGATCCGCACGCCGTCGAGATGTTCATCTGCGGAGATAATCTCCGAAAAGGCGCAGCCCTCAACGTGGCCCAGATCGCCGAGTCGGTGGCCGGGGAATTCACCCGGGCCTGATCGAATCTCTTTTGTAGGATCTGTGTGCGCCCTGTGGGTAATTCGATGGTCTGAACCTCTTGAGCTGGGGCGTTGTCTTGTCCGACGATGATCTTCTGGCCCTCTGCAACCGCTGGCCGATTGCGGCGCGTCTATGTCGTCACTTCTTGCGTGGCCGGCCGCGTTTTCGGGGCATTTGTGGAAGAGCAGGTACGAATGAGGGCGTGTCGCACAGCATCGAACGAGGTGCCGTACGCGTACAACCCTGACGGGGGGCAGCGTGTCCAACTGGCGTGGCAGAGGTTCTCGACATCACAGTGGTGGGCCCGTTGCGAGGCGCTTCGGTGCGTCCGCTCCGGAGGCCCCGCGCACCCGGCGGTATGCCGGTGATCGCGCCCATGCCCGCTGCGCGCCCCACCCGGCTGCCTTCGCAGCGCGAGGGCGCTGAAGAGACCGTGGCGGCAGGAACCACGGTCGACCACCTCACCGAGACCTACCGGGCGCACTACCGTTCGCTGTTGGGCCTCGCGGCCCTCCTGCTGGACGACACCGCATCCTGCGAGGACGTGGTGCAGGAGGCGTTCATCCGGGTCCACTCGGCCCGCAACCGGGTGCGCGACCCGGAGAAGACACTCGCGTATCTCCGCCAGACGGTGGTCAACCTCTCCCGCTCCGCGCTGCGTCGGCGCATCCTCGGCCTGAAGCTGCTCTCCAAGCCGATGCCCGACATGGCGAGTGCGGAGGAGGGCGCGTACGACCAGCTGGAGCGGGACGCGCTGATCAAGGCGATGAAGGGGCTCCAGCGCCGCCAGCGCGAGGTGCTGGTCCTGCGCTATTTCTCGGACATGACGGAGTCGCAGGTCGCCGAGACGCTGGGCATATCGCTCGGCTCGGTGAAGGCGTACGGCTCCCGGGGCATTGCGGCACTGCGCGTCGTGATGGAGGCGCAGGCATGAGCAGGCCCGAGCACACGCACGACGATGACCGGACTGGAAACGGAATTGTGAACCACGGGCCGGAGGACATGCCGAACACCGATTCCGAGCAGGACGGTGAACGTAAGCAGGGCGAGGGCGCGCCCGACGGTGCGGAAGCGGCCTCAAGGGCCGGCACCCCGGGGCGGGGTGCCGGAGGCGGCGGCACGCTGACCGAGCTCTTCGGGGGCGCCTCGGGCGGTGGCGGCGCCTCCGGCGGCGGTACCGGTGGTGTCTCCGGCGGCGGTGACGGCGAGGACCTGGACGAGGTCGCGCTGCGCCGCTTGCTGCAGGGCGCGGTCATGGGACTGGAGCCTTCGGACGGCACCCTCGACCATCTGCACCGCGCGGTACCCGCCCGGCGGGCGCGGCGACGTCAGGGCATCGTGGGGGCGGCGGCCGCGGCGCTGCTGATCGGTACGGCGGTCCCCGCCTTCGTCCACGTGGCGAACTCGGACGGCTCGGCCACCGCCAGCCCCGCCATCGCGGGCCACGGCCAGCAGGCCCAGGGCGGCAGCGGCGAGGACGCGGGCGCCGAGTCCGAGGGCGGCAGGACCGCGGGCCCGGCGGACAGCCGGAACGCGGGCGGCGAGGGCGCGGCCGGAGACTCCGTGGCCCCGTCGCAGGGGGTGGACCCGGATGCCGAGGGCGGTGCGGGCGACGCCGAAGGCGACGACCCGGGCGCCGCGGCGGCCGCCACCGCGGCCTGCGATCCCGGCCAGCTCGGGGTCGCCTCGGCCGACACGGGCGCGGCGGGCGCCGACGGAACGGTGTACGGCACCTTCAGGATCGCCAACGTGTCGGGCGACGTCTGCTCGGTGACCAGCAACGGCACGGTCAGCTTCCACACGGCGGGCGCGGCGGACCCGGGGAAGATCACCGTGGTGCAGCACGTCGCGGGCGACCCCGCGAGCGCGCTGCCCGATCCCTCGCTGGAACCCGGCACGGTTCTGCTGAAGCCGGCGATGGCCTACGAGGTGCGCTTCGCCTGGGTTCCCTCGGACACGTGCCCGACCACCGGAGGTTCGCCCAGCCCGACGCCGACGGACGGCGGCGGGGGCGGGGGCGGGGGCGACGGTTCGGGGACCGGCACCGGAACGACGGACGCGGCACCCCAGTTCGGCAGCGCGGACGAGGGCCCGGCGGACGGCAGCGTCGCGGTCACGCACACCCCGGAGTCGGGCGCGCCGACCGCCGAGACCACGATCTCCAACGCCTGTGCCGGCACCATCTACCGCACAGGCGTGCTGGAAGCCACGTAGCTGGACCGCGGACCCGTCGGCGGGCATCTCCGCCGGCGGAGTGTCCCCGCTGACAGCGAGCCTCTACCGGTGGGGCGTCCTCGCTGACAGCGAGCTTCACCGGAGGGGCGGCCCCGCCGGCTGCGAGCTCCACCGGTGAGGGCTCCTGCCGGCGGGAGCTCCTGCCGGGGCACCCAGGTCTCCTCGGCACCGCCCCTCCGGTCGCTACCGGTCGCTACAGGTCCGGGTCTACGCGCCAGATGCTCCCGCGCCCGGCGGGATCCAGTTCGGCATTCCGGCGCCGGGGCGTACCCGGTACCAGCCCGTCGTTGGCTTCGGCCCGAACGGCCCGAACGGCCCGAACGGCCCGAACGGCCCGAACGGCCCGAACGGCCCGAGGGATTCGTGGGCAGCGTGGGAACGCGGGCGCCGTTGCGGGGCGCGCCGCCGCGGACGTCCGTGAGCCGATCCGTAGGCCGGTGCCCGTGAGTCGGGCCCCGGTGAGCCGTTGCCCGGCAGCCGGCTTTCCCCAGCCGTCGCCCGTCAGCCGGTTCTACTCAGCCGGTGTGCATCAGCCGGTTCTACTCAGCCGGTGTGCGTCAGCCGGTCTCACTCAGCCGGTGTGCGTCAGCCGGTCTCACTCAGCCGGTGTGCGTCAGTCGGCGTCCGCCGCCAGGCCCAGCTGTATGTCGCGCGCGGCTTCCGCCTCGCGGCGCATCAGCCGGAACCACATGAAGAGCACGAAGCCGCCGAAGACGAACCACTCGCCGGTGTAGCCGAGGTTCTGGAAGGCCTTCAGGTCGAGCCCGCTGCCCTGCGCCGCCGCGGCGGGTACGGGCAGCATCCCGCCGTCGTCCGCCGCGCCCGCGCCCGGCTCGGGCAGGGTCACCCAGGCGTCGTACACGTCGTACGGGACGAGGTTGACCAGGGACGCCGCGCTGATCATGCCGAGCTGGCCCTCGGGCAGCCCCCCGCTGAGGTCGACCCCGCTGGTGCCGGTGTTCTCGGACGCCTGCAGATCACCCGTCACGGTGACCTCGCCGGTCGGCGCCGGAGGAACCTCGGCCTTGCCCGGGGAACCGGGCAGCCAGCCGCGTACGACGGGCAGTGCCTTGCCGCTGTCGGTGCGCAGCAGATCCAGCACGTAGAAGCCGCTGCGGTCGTCCAGCGTGCGCCCGGGGACCAGGAACTGATCGGCGTACGTCCCCGTCGCCACTGCGGGACGGCCGGAGGTCTCCGTGCTCACCGGCAGCAGCTCGTCGAGCGGCTTCGCGGGGCGGGTGCCCGGATCGGGCCGGTTCTCGGCCTGCTCGTGCGTCTCCACGCGGTCCTCGAAGCGGCCGAGCTGCCAGGTGCCCATGAACACGCAGAACGGGATGGCCAGCACGACGAAGAGGTTGATCCCCCACCACCGCGGGGTCAGCAGGAACCGGTACACCCCTCCACGGTACGGTTCCCCGCTCCGGGCCGGTGGAGCGGGGTGCACCATTTATCCGGTCCTTATGCCCTCGGCGCCCCTTCCTCCGCGCTCCCTCCGCCTTGTGCGGCACCCAGGTGCCGCAGCGTGAAGTCCAGCTCCAGGCGCACCTGTTTGATGCGCTCCTCCACGACGAGGGAGCCGTGCCCCGCGTCGTAGCGGTACACCTCGTGGACGGCGCCACGGGCCGCGAGGCGGTCCACGTAGTTCTCCACCTGCCGGATGGGGCAGCGCGGGTCGTTGACGCCGGCCGAGATGTACACCGGGGCGCGCACGGCGTCCACGTACGTCAGGGGCGAGGAGGCCTCGAAGCGCTCGGGCACCTCCTCCGGCGTCCCGCCGAGCAACGTGCGGTCCATCGCCTTCAGGGCCTCCATCTCGTCGTGGTAAGCCGTGACGTAGTCGGCGACGGGGACGGCCGCCAGCCCCAGCGCCCAGGCGTCCGGCTGCGTACCGAGCCCGAGCAGGGTCAGATAGCCGCCCCACGAGCCACCGGCCAGCACCAGCCGCTCAGGATCGGCGAGCCCTGACTTCACCGCCCAGTCCCGGACCGCCGCGATGTCCTCCAGCTCGATCAGGCCGACCCGGTGCTTCAGCGCGTCCGTCCAGGCGCGGCCGTAACCCGTGGAGCCGCGGTAGTTGACCCGCACGACGGCGAACCCGTGGTCCACCCAGGCGGCGGGGCCGGAGGCGAAGGCGTCGCTGTCGTGCCAGGTGGGCCCGCCGTGTATCTCGAAGACCGTGGGGAACGGTCCGTCCCCCGTGGCCGGTGTCTGGACCAGGGCGTGGATGCGGCCGCCCGGACCCTCCACCCACGCGTCCCGCACCGGCACCGAGGCCGGAGCCTTCGCCCCCGGCGGGTCGAGGACGACGGCACCCGACGTGGACCGCACGGCGGGCGGCTGCGCGGCGGACGACCACAGATACTCCACCGTGCCGTCAGGGCGGGCCGTGGCCCCCGACACGGTCCCGGCGGGGGTCTCCACCCGCACCGGCTCCGCCGCTCCCGGCTCGTACCGCCACAGCTCGCTGCGGGCCTCGAAGCTGTGCTCGATCAGCAGCGCGGAGCCGTCCGGATACCACTCGGCGCCCGTGTCGCCCGGGAGATCGATCGGCAGGTCCGTCTGCGTGCCGGTCACCGGGTCCCAGATCATCGGCTCCCAGCGTCCGCGGCGCTGGTGCCCGACCAGGAGCCGGGTGTCACCCGCCACCGGTGCGAAGCCCAGCACCGACAGGCCCAGCTCCTTCGTGCCGCCCTCGGTGTCGTCCAGCTCGGCGACCGTGGAGCCGTCGGGGCGCACCACGCGCAGCGCGGAGTGCATGGCGTCTCCGTGCTCGGTGTGCTCCAGGGCGATCAAGGTCCCGTCGTGCGAGAGGTCGCCGACTCCGGCGGACTCCCGGTGCCGGTATATCTCGACGGGCTCCGCCCCGGCCCGCACCAGATACACCGTCGTGCCGTCCTCGTCCGTCGACCGGCCGACCACCGCCGTGCCGTCCCGGCCGATCGCGAGACCCGCCGGGTAGGAGGCTTCGAGCCCGGGCGTGGCGGGCTCGTCCGCCCCGCCCTCGAACGGCTGCCGCATCCATACGCCGAACTCGTCGCCGTCGGTGTCGGAGAACCACCAGACGGCCTTGCCGTCCGGCGTCAGCACGCCGTCGGTCGTGCCGTTGGGCCGGTCCGTCACCTGACGCTGCTCACCGGTCTCGCGGTCCCAGGCGTACAGCTCGTACGTGCCGGTGGCGTTGGAGACGAAGAGTGCGCGGTCGGGAGCGTCCTCCGCCCAGTCGGGCAGGGACACCCGGGGGGCACGGAAGCGCTGCTCCCACTGCGGCGGCTCCTGCTCCTGCTCGGATACGGACGCGTCGTTCTGTGTGTCGCTCATGACCCCATCCAACCCGATCTGGCCACACTGCCGGGCGCCCTGTGGATAACTGTTCGCACGCACCCCCGGCCTGTGGGTAACTTTCCCGGCATGTACGCACCGACGCCCGACGACTGGCACGAGATCAACCGCGCACGCTGGGACGAGCGGGTGCCCATCCACGCGGGAGGCGACTTCTACGACCTGGACGCCTTCCTGGCCGGCCAGGACGCCCTGCGCGACTTCGAGCTCTCGGAGGTCGGTGACGTGACGGGCCGGACACTGCTGCACCTGCAGTGCCACATCGGCGTCGACACCCTCTCGTGGGCACGCCACGGCGCGGCGCAGGTGGTGGGCCTCGACTTCTCCGAGCCGGCCGTCGAGACCGCGCGTGGCCTGGCCCGGTCGCTGGGCCTGCCGCAGGAGCGGGCCGCCTTCGTCACGGCCGATGTCCACGACGCGGCCCAGGCCGTGCCCGACTCCGCGTACGACATCGTCTACACCGGGCTCGGAGCGTTGAACTGGCTGCCGGACGTGGGGCGTTGGGCGGAGACAGCCGCCTCCCTCGTCGCCCCCGGCGGATTCCTCTACCTCGCGGAGTTCCACCCGCTGACCGACTGCATGGACGACGCGAACGGCTCCACGGTCACGTACGACTACTTCAGCCGTGACGCCTGGGTGCAGGAGTCGCCGGGCACCTACGCCGACCTCGACGCCGTCACCGTCCACAACGGCAGCGTCGAGTGGCAGCATCCGGTGGGCGAGGTGGTCTCGGCACTCGCGGCGGCGGGACTGCGGATCGAGTTCCTCCACGAGCACGACGCCTCGCTCTTCCCGCGGTACCCGGTGCTGGAGCGGCATCCGGACGGGTACTACCGCTTCCCCGCGGGCCGCCCGCGCATCCCGATGATGTACTCGATCAAGGCATCGCGGCCGGTCAGCGGCTGACCGGAATCGTCCGCCGCACGATTGTCAGTGGGGCCGGTCACACTCGGGTCATGACTGAGACGACCGGCGAGGGCGGTACGGCGTGGGGATCCAGGGCGGCACGGGCGACGGTGGAGGCCTACTGGGCCGCGGCGAACGCCCGCGACTGGGGCGCCTTCGCCGCCACGCTCACCGACGACGTGGTGTACGACCTGCCGCAGAGCCGTGAGCGCGTCATCGGCAAGGAGCGGTACGTCAGGTTCAGCCGCGCGGGTTCGGAAGACCGGCACGTCCGGATCGAGCGGATCGTCGCGGACGGAGAGGGCGGAGGAGCCGCCGCCCGGACCACGGTCCTGGCCGGCCCGCAGGAGCTGTCCGCGGTGCACTTCTTCAGGTTCGACGCGGGAGGGCGGATCACCGGAGTGACGGACGTCTGGCCGGAGCGCTACGAACCCCCGGCGGACCGGGAGCATCTGACCGAGCGGTACTGACCGACAACACGGACCGGAGCCCACGATCCGGTGGCTCACGGCCGTCCCGCGCTCCGAGGCGCTCGCGGAACGTCGAACGGGTGCGCGGCGGTATCCCGGGCGAACCCGGGATACCGCCGCGTCCCTCGAGCGGTCTGCTCTACGCGCGTTACACCGCAGAGCGGAAAGCGGGCAGATAGCCGTTCGACTGCCCGATCGCCTTCGGGTGGTAGGAGTTGGTGATCGGGATGGACACGCTGTGGATCCACGCGTCACCCGAGCAGAGCTCGTGCCCGGTGAACTCGTCCACCACGCTGGAGAAGGTGAACCCCGCATTGGCCGCCCGCTTGGCGAGCACCCCGTTCAGCACGTCCGACGCGTTGTTGATCGCGCCCCGCTCGGTCTCGGTGAGTCCGGCGATGCACGTACCCGCCAGCTTGTAGAACTTCGGGTAGCCCAGGACCACCACATGGGCCTGCGAGGCACGTGAGCGGATCCCCGAGTAGAGGGAGTCGAGGCGGCCCGGCAGCGTGCTCTGCATCTGCGAGACCGCCGTGTTCACCCGGCTCACGCAGGTGGCCTCGCTCTGCAGGACGCACGTCTGCATGACGTCCGCGAAGCCGACGTCGTTGCCGCCCGCCGTCACGCTGACGAGGGTGGTCGACGAACTGAGCGCGCTCAGCTGGCCGCTGGACACCGAGCTCGTCGTCGCCCCGGAGCAGGCGACGAACTTGAACGAGGACGGCGCGTTCGCGTTGCTCCAGAGGTAGGGATAGGCGTTGGTGCTGCGCTTGCAGTCACCGCTCTCGGATGTGTAGCTCCCGGCGCCGACTCCGGAGGAGTAGGAGTCACCGAGAGCGACGTAGTTGGCGCCCGCGGCGGATGCGGGCTGCGCGAGGCCGAGGGCGGCCACGGCAGTGATCGCCAGGGTGCAGAGGGATGCCCGGAACGTTCGTACTGACATGGCTGCCAGCCCTTCGAAATGTGGGGGACGAGTGGGGAGTTCGTGGGGCGAGCACGTTTGTAGCAGCTTCCGGTACTCGGCGGTAATGCCCCCGGGGAAAGTCGTCTGATATGCCCGAAGGATCGTTCGGTAGTCCATGCTCCGCGCGTAGATAAACCTGCAACGGGCCCTCGAAATGGTGAAGTTACGGAGCCGCCCGACACCCTGGGCGACGCCCCCGGGCCACCTCCGGCAGGTGCCTCCCGCCCGAACACGGCCGCCCCCAGCCCTCTCCCGGGCGCTCCCGCACGGCACACGGGCCCAGCACATGGGACGGCACACGGGCCCAGCACATGGGACGGCACACGGGCACGGCACACGGAAGAGGCCGCCAGGAATCCTGGCGGCCTCGTCCGTGTGCGTGTCGGTCAGGCTAGAGCGTGCGCTCCAGCCGGTCGGCCATCAGCCTGCTGAAGCGTGAGGGGTCGCTCAGCTCGCCGCCGTCGGAGAGGAGGGCCAGCCCGTGGACGAGCTCGGCCGTCTCGGCCAGCTCGGCGGTGGCATCCTGCTCGCCGGCGGCCGCATGCGCCTTCCGTAGGCCGCTGATCAGCGCGTGCGAGGGGTTGAGTTCGAGGATGCGCTTGACGTGCGGCACCTCCTGGCCCATCGCGCGGTACATGTTCTCCAGCGCGGGCGTGACGTCGTGCGTGTCGGACACGATGCAGGCCGGTGAGACGGTCAGCCGCGAGGAGAGCCGCACCTCCTTCACGTGCTCACCGAGCTGCTCCGTCATCCAGGTCAGCAGGCCGGCGTACTCCTGCTGCTGCTTCTCACGCTCGGCCTCGACCTCCTTCTTCTCCTCGTCGGTGTCCAGGTCGACCTCGCCCTTGGCGATGGACTGCAGCTGCTTGCCGTCGAACTCCGGCACGGACTGGACCCAGACCTCGTCGACGGGGTCGGTCAGCAGCAGGACCTCGAAGCCCTTGGCCCGGAACGCCTCCATGTGGGGCGAGCTCTCCATGGCGGCACGCGATTCGCCCGTCATGTAGAAAATCTGCTCCTGCCCCTCCTTCATCCGCTCCACGTACGAGCGCAGGGTGGTCAGTCCCTCCTCGTCCTGGGTCGAGGCGAACGAGCAGATCTCCAGGATCGCGTCACGGTTCTCGAAGTCCTGGAGCAGTCCTTCCTTGAGGACGCGTCCGAATTCCTTCCAGAACGTCCCGTACTTCTCCGCGTCGGAGGACCTCATGTCCTTCACCGTCGAAAGGACCTTCTTGACCAGACGGCGGCGCATCATCTCGATCTGGCGGTCCTGCTGCAGGATTTCGCGCGACACGTTGAGCGAAAGGTCCTGCGCGTCCACTACGCCCTTCACGAAGCGCAGATATGTCGGCATGAGCGCTTCGCAGTCGTCCATGATGAATACGCGCTTCACGTAGAGCTGAACACCGCGCTTGTGGTCCTGCATGAAGAGGTCCTGCGGCGCGTGCGACGGCAGGAAGAGCAGGGCCTGGTATTCGAAGGTGCCCTCCGCCTGCATGCGGATGGTCTCGAGCGGCTCGGTCCAGTCGTGGCTGATGTGCTTGTAGAGCTCGCTGTACTCCTCGGGCGTGACGGAGTCCTTCGACCGGGCCCACAGCGCCTTCATCGAGTTGACCGTCTCGGTCCCGGGGTCGGCGCCCTCCTCGCTCGTCGTCGCGGCCATGCGGATGGGCCAGGTGATGAAGTCCGAGTAACGCTTGACGATCTCCCTGAGCTTCCAGGGCGAGGTGTAGTCGAAGAGCTTGTCCTCGGTGTCCTCCGGCTTGAGCCGCAGGGTGACCGACGTGCCCTGCGGGGCGTCGTCGACGGTCTCGACGGTGTAGGTGCCCTCGCCGTCGGACTGCCAGCGCGTCCCCGTCTCCTCGCCCGCGCGCCGCGTCAGCAGAGTGACCTCGTCGGCGACCATGAAGCTCGAATAGAACCCGACACCGAACTGGCCGATGAGCTCCTCCGAGGCCGCCGAGTCCTTGGCCTCCCGCAATTCCTGGACGAACTTCGCCGTACCGGAATGCGCGATGGTACCGATCAGCTCCACGACCTCGTCGTGTGTCATTCCGATGCCGTTGTCGCGCACGGTCAGAGTGCGCGTCTCCTGGTCGGCCTCGATCGCGATGTGCAGGTCGGACGAGTCCACGTCCAGCCGGTCGTCTCGGAGCGTTTCGAGCCGCAGTTTGTCCAGTGCGTCCGAAGAATTGGAAATGAGCTCGCGCAGGAACACATCCTTGTTCGAGTAGATCGAATGGATCATCATCTGCAGGAGCTGACGCGCTTCTACCTGGAACTCGAATGTCTCGGCCGGCATAGGTACGGATTCCCTTTCCTGGGGTGGGTCGTCTGAGCCGGTACATATCGTAACCAGGCCCCGTGCCGCCCATGTGCCCTTCCGTCCGGGCCCGTTGGCCGTACGCCCGGCCCCGGAGCAGGGGCCGGCCGCCCCCTCCGGCCGCCCCCTCCGACGGGCGCCGGCCGCGCGGCCGGGCAGACTGGGGCACATGCGCGAGACACGAGCGGCTGCGGCTACCACGAACGATGCCGGACCACCGGTGATCACGGGCAGGGAGCCCGGCAGCTTCGCCCGGGGTGTGCTGGCCGAGCGCCATCCCGCACTGATCGAGCAGGTGCGCGAAGCCTTCCCGTACGGTCCCCGTCAGCTGAGGGCGCTGGACGCCCTGCTGCACGAGATCGTCCACGGCGTCGTGGAGCCGCTCGACCCCACGAGCCCGGACAGTGAGCTCTGGGCGGCGCGCGGCCGGGAGTACGTCGGACGGCCGTGGTTCGAGGCCCCGTTCCTCTGGTCCGAGAGCTACTTCTACCGCAGACTCCTGGGCGCCGTCGGGTACTTCGACGAGGGGGCCTGGCAGGGCGTCGACCCGTTCGGTCCTTTCAAGCGGGCCGAACTCGTGGGCGGCACGGTGGACGAGGAGCTCCGCTCGCTCGACGATCTCGCCGGAGCCCCCGCGCACGAGCGCGCGACGGCCCTCCTCCTCGCCTCGCTCTGGGGCAATCGCGCCGATCTCGGCTTCCGCGGCCCGGCGGGCGAGGCCGCTCCGGGCGAGGCCGATCCCCGTCTGGTCGCCGACGACAGCGCGATCCTGTGGTCGCTGCTGCCGCCCGGGGCGCCGGCGACCGTCGCCGTCGTCGCCGACAACACCGGACGCGAGCTGATCCCCGACCTGGTCCTCGTCGACCATCTGCTGGAGCACGGCCACGCGCAGCGGGTCGTGCTGTACGTCAAGCCCAGCCCTTACTACGTCTCCGACGCGATGACCGCCGACGTCGTCGACTGCCTGCGGCGGCTGTCCGGCGCTCCGGGGGAGGCGGGGCGGATCGGCGGGCGGATCCACCGGTCCATGGGTGCGGGCCGCGTCGAGGTGCGTACCCACGCGTTCTTCTGCGCCCCGTACCCGTACGAGCGGATGCCCGCGGACCTGCGCGCCGAGTTCTCCGCCGCGACGCTGACGGTCCTGAAGGGCGACCTCAACTACCGTCGGCTGGTGGGTGACCGGCTCTGGCCCGCGACGACGCCGTTCGCCGAACTCACCTCGTACTTCCCGGGGGCCGTCGCCGCGCTGCGCACGCTGAAGTCCGACGTCGCCGCCGGCCTGGATCCGCGGACCCTGGAGCGCCTGGAGCGGTCCGGGCGCGCCTGGCGCACCAGTGGCACGCACGCCCTGATCCAGGTGCGCGCGCGGTCCGCCGGGCCGGAGCTCAGCGTGCCACCCCGTGCCGGGTGACGAGGTCGTGCCAGCCCTGCTCCAGCCGTTCGACGGGCATGCCGCGTTCGCAGGTCAGGTGGTGGACGAGGGTGGCGTCGATGGAACCGAGAAGGGTGTGCGCGATCAGCTCGCGCTCGCCCTCCACGTGCGCCTCGCGCAGCAGCATGGCGACATGGCTGAGCCGCAGGCGGTACGCGGGCACGGTGTAGCCCCGGAGGGGGTCGGTGCGGGAGGCCAGGATCAGCTCGTGGTGATCGAGTTCGTGGCGCATCACCGCCGGCCCGAAGGCGTGCAGCCGCTCCGCGGCGGCGGCGCCGGGGCCCACCGGGGGTGGTCCGGAGAGGAAGGCGGCCTGCAGGAGTGTTTCGCGGTGGTCCAGGAGCGCGATGAGCAGGCCGGTGCGGTCCTTGAAGCGCCGGAAGACGGTGCCCTTGCCCACCCCTGCGGCGGCGGCCACCGATTCCATGGTGAGCTTCGCCGCTCCGCAGTGGGCCAGGAGGCGGGACGCCGCGTCGAGCAGGAGCGCACGGTTGCGTGCCGCGTCCGCCCGCAGCTGCTCGGGTTCGCCGACGGCGGCGAGCGGGAGGTTCGCCCGCACCTCACCGATGTCGGGCGGCCCAGGCAGCGGGGGAAGGGGAGCGGTCATGGCTTCAGGGTAACGCTGGAACAGCAGAAGTGGACCAGGGTCCGTTTAGGTGGTACAACATTAAACGGACCCTGGTCCGCTTACTTCTGCAGTCTCCGTCTCCCGGGAGCTAACCCCATGTCTGTACGCATCCTCGCCCTCGTCGGCAGCCTCCGCGCCGGCTCGCACAACCGTCAGCTCGCCGAGGCGGCCGTCAAGCACGCGCCCGAGGGTGCCGAGGTCGAGCTGTACGAAGGCCTGGCCGAGATCCCCTTCTACAACGAGGACGTCGACGTCGAGGGCGGCGTGCCCGCCGCCGCCGCGCAGCTGCGTGAGTCGGCCGGCCGTGCCGACGCCTTCCTGCTGTTCTCGCCGGAGTACAACGGCACCATGCCCGCCGTCCTGAAGAACGCCATCGACTGGCTGTCGCGTCCGTACGGCGCCGGTGCCCTGACCGGCAAGCCGGTCGCGGTCGTCGGTACCGCCTTCGGTCAGTTCGGTGGCGTGTGGGCGCAGGACGAGGTCCGCAAGGCGGCCGGTATCGCCGGCGGTGCGGTCCTGGCCGACGCCAAGCTCTCCATCCCCGGCTCCGTGACCCGCTTCGCGGAGACCCACCCGGCCGACGACGCCGAGGTCGTCACCTCTCTGGCCGAGGTCCTGCGCCAGGTCACCGACGGTGTCGGCGCGGCAGCCGCCTGACGCACCTGAGGTGGCGGCGCGCCGAATGCGCCGCGCGCCGCCGTCCCGGTACACCCCCGCATGTGTGGGCCCGGTTCGCTTCCTTCGAAGGAGGCGAACCGGGCCCACACGTCGTTCTGCCTCCCGTCACCGCAGCGGTCGGACCATGCTCACAGCAATATGGCAAACAGAATCGTTGACAATCCTGTCGGCAGAGATTTAGGTTCGACAGGCACTCACTCAGGGGGCAACGATGCCGAAGCAAGCCGGTCCGATCACCGGGGAGCAGGCCAAGCAGCTGGCCCTGGCGCACCTGCGGCAGGCGATCCTGTGCGGCGAGACGGCACCGGCTCAGCGGCTGGTGGAGAACGAACTCGCCGAGCAGTTCGGTGTGACGCGGGCCGGTGTCAGGGCGGCGCTCATCGAGCTGGAGGCGGAGGGACTGGTCGAGCGGATCCGTAACCGGGGATCCCGCGTGCGCGTGGTGACTGTCGAGGAGGCCGTCGCCATCACCGAGTGCCGGATGGCTCTGGAAGGGCTCTGCGCGGCCAAGGCGGCCGTCGCGGCGGACGACGAGCAGCTGGACGGACTCGCCGTGCTCGGTGCGGAGATGGCCAAGGCCGTCGCCGGCGGTGACCCCATGCTCTACTCCGAGCTGAACCACGAACTGCACACCCTGGTGCGGGAGTTCTCCGGTCAGCAGACGGCCGTGTCGCTCCTGGAGCGGCTCAACGGCCAGCTGGTGCGTCACAGGTTCCAGCTCGCTCTGCGGCCCGGGCGCCCCCAGCAGCCCCTGAGTGAACACCTGGCCATGATCGACGCGATCAGGGCCAGGGATCCGCAGGCGGCCGAGGCGGCCGTCCGCTCCCACCTCGCGAGCGTGATCGACGCGCTGCGCGCCTGAGGCGCGGCGCTGATCGGCGCATGCGCGCACGGCGCGCCGCCTCGGTGGGTCAGTCCCGTCCAGCAAGGAGAGTTCAGCCATGACAACCGAGACGGCTCGGACCGTGGGGGAGCCGGCATGAGCGGCGTCATCGTCACCGGCCCGCCGAAGGCGGACGCGCGCGACATCGAGGCCGTCGCCGGATACGGCGTGGCCACCGTGAGCGAGGCGATGGGCCGGTCCGGCCTCGTCGGGCCCGAACTGCGCCCCGTCCAGGAGGGCGTCAGGATCGCGGGCAGCGCCGTCACGGTGCTCAGCTGGCCCGGGGACAACCTCATGATCCATGCGGCGGTGGAACAGTGCGGAGAGGGCGACGTGCTCGTCGTCACCACCACGTCTCCGTCCACCGACGGGATGTTCGGCGAACTGTTCGCCACCGCGCTCAAAAGGCGCGGGGTGCGCGGACTCGTGATCGACGCGGGCATCCGCGACACCCAGGAACTCCGCGAGATGGGCTTCCCCGCCTGGGCGAAAGCCGTGTCCGCCCAGGGCACCGTGAAGGCCACCGGGGGGTCCGTCAACGTCCCGGTCGTGGTCGGGGGCCGGTCCGTCCGGCCGGGTGACGTCATCCTGGCCGACGACGACGGCGTGGTGGTCGTCCCCCGTGAACGGGTGCGCGAGATCGCCGAGGCGTCGAAGGCGCGGGAGGCCAAGGAGGCCGCGGCGCGCGCCGCCTTCCAGGACGGTCAGCTCGGCCTGGACCGCTACGGACTGCGCGAGAAGCTCGACGCCCTGGGCGTGCGGTACACCTCGTACGAGGAGTACGCCGGGGAGGCGGGCGCATGACCGCGGAGACGTCCGGGGTCCGCTGCCTCCTGATGCGAGGAGGAACGTCCAAGGGCGCCTACTTCCTCGCCGGCGACCTGCCCCGGGACACCGCGGCCCGTGACGACCTGCTGCTGCGGATCATGGGCAGCCCCGACCCGCGCCAGATCGACGGTCTGGGTGGATCGCACCCGCTCACCAGCAAGGTCGCCGTGGTCTCCGCGTCGGAGCACCCTGACGCCGACGTGGACTACCTCTTCCTCCAGGTCTCCGTCGACGCGCCCGAGGTGTCCGACCGCCAGAACTGCGGGAACCTCCTCGCCGGGATCGGCCCCTTCGCGGTGGAACGCGGCCTGGTCGCCGCGGAAGCGGCGGAGACTTCCGTACGCATCCGGATGGTCAACACCGGCGACCTCGCCACCGCGACGTTCCCCACCCCGGGCGGCCGCGTCGACTACACGGGGGCCGCGCGGATCTCCGGAGTGCCCGGCACCGCCGCTCCGGTGCTGATCGAGTTCGCGCGGGGCGCCGCCCCCCTGCTGCCGACGGGGTGCGTCCGCGACGTCATCGCCGGTACACCGGTGACCTGCGTCGACAACGGGATGCCCACCGTGCTCATCCCCGCGCAGGCCCTGGGCATCACGGGCCGGGAGAGTCCCGAGGAGCTGGAGGGCGACGCCACCCTGCGCGAACGCGTCGAGCGGATACGCCTCGAAGCGGGGCCCCTCATGGGCCTGGGCGACGTACGCGACACGACCGTGCCCAAGCTCAGCCTGCTGGCCCCGCCCGCCCATGACGGCGCCGTGGCGACCCGCACCTTCATCCCGCACCGCTGTCACACCTCCATCGGCGTCCTCGGCGCCGCGGGTGTGGCGGCCGGACTGCGCATCGCCGGCAGCGTCGCACAGGACATCGCCCGGCTTCCCCCGCACGGTGACCGGCTCCGCGTCGAGCACCCCACCGGGTTCCTCGACATCGAGGCCACCGTGGGGGCCGGCGCCGACGGAACCCCTACGGCCGAGCGCACCGCGGTGGTGCGTACGGCACGAAAGATCTTCGACGGCACGGTCTTCCCCCGGTCCGCGCAGACACCCCCGCCTTCCGAACTCTCCCCGCAAGGAGCCGCAGATGACTCCCCCTCTCGGTGACATCGCCCACGTCGGTCACGCCGAACTGCTCACCCCCGACCTCGACGGCAGCGTCCGGTTCTTCACCGACTACCTCGGCCTCACCGTCAACGGGCAGGACGGCGACTCCGTCTACCTGCGCACCTTCGACGACTACGAACACCACAGCCTGGTCCTGACCGCCGCCGAGAAGCCCGGTCTGCGCCGCACCGCCCTGCGTACGTCCAGTGAGGAGGCACTGCGGCGCCGGGTCGCGGAACTCGAGGCCACGGGTCACGCGGGGCGCTGGGTGGAGGACGAGCCCGGCATCGGCAAGCTCTACCTCACCGCCGACCCCGACGGCCACGAGATCGCCCTGTACTGGGAGACCGAGTACTACCAGGCGCCCCCGGAGCTCAGTCCCGCACTGAAGAACCAGCCGCAGGCAAAGCCCAACCGGGGCGTGGGAGTGCGCCGGCTGGACCACATCAACTTCCTCGCCGCGGACGTCGCCGCCAACGCCGACTTCCAGCAGCACGTCCTCGGAGCCCGGGCCACCGAGCAGATCCAGCTCGACGGCGGCGCGATCGGCGCCAAGTGGCTGACCTTCAACAACAAGTCGTACGACGTCGTCTACACCTCGGACTGGACCGGCTCCAGCGGACGGCTGCACCACATCGCGTTCGCCACCGACACGCGTGAGGACATCCTGCGCGCCGCCGATCTCGCCATCGACAGCGGTGTGTTCATCGAGACCGGCCCGCACAAGCACGCGATCCAGCAGACCTTCTTCCTGTACGTGTACGAGCCGGGCGGCAACCGCGTGGAGCTCTGCAACCCGCTCACCCGCCTGGTGCTCGCTCCCGACTGGCCCCTGGTCACGTGGACCGAGGCGGAGCGCGCCAAGGGGCAGGCGTGGGGCCTGCAGACGATCAAGTCCTTCCACACGCACGGAACCCCGCCGCTGGACTGAGCGAACAGGCCGTCGAGGGCGAACGGGGCGGGCGGCGCACGAGAGGTGCGCCGCCCGCCCCGTGCTGTCCGTGCGCGGCCTGTGGCCCCGCTGTGCGCGGGCTTTTGGTGCTTCAGCTGCCTGGCCAGATTGTTCTTAAGATTGTTGACAAAAGCGTTGACGTTAAATGCCGGGGTCCTTAACGTCATCGGCACACTCGGGTCCGCCGCAGTCGAGCCGCACCGACCCGCCCCGCCGAAGCTCCTTCAGGGACAGAGCTGTCCCGGACGAGAGGAATTGCCCCGATGTCCTCCCCATCCCCCGCAACCGGTGTCCGCAGCAGCCGGCTCGCCCTGCTGGTCGTCGGCCTGTGCTGGCTGGTCGTCCTCTTCGACGGCCTCGACATGTTCATCTACGGCTCCGTCCTGCCGCACATGCTGGAGACGAAGGCGCTCGGCATCGACCCGGGCAAGGCGGGCGACATCGGGTCGTACGCCACCTTCGGCATGCTGATCGGTGCGCTGTCCTCCGGAACCATCAGCGACTGGGCGGGACGCAAGAAGACGATCGTCGTCTCCACCGCCGTCTTCTCGCTGGCGTCCGCCGTCTGCGCCGTGGCCGGCAGCCTCGGCGTCTTCAGCCTCGGCCGCTTCCTCGCGGGCCTCGGCCTCGGCGGTCTCCTGCCCAGCGCGATCACCCTGGTCAGCGAGTACGCCCCACGAGGCCGCGGCGCGCTGATCGTCGGCTCGCTCATGACCGCCCACCAGGCCGGCGGCATCGTGGCCGGTTTCGTGGCGCTGTGGACCGGCGACTGGCGCGTGTCCTTCTGGATCTGCGTGATCCCGCTCTTCATCGGAGTCCCGCTGGCCATCAGGTACCTGCCCGAGTCGCTGACCTTCCTCCAGGCCAAGGGGCGTACGGAGGAAGCCCTGGCACTCGCCGACCGCTACGGCGTCGAGGCGCCCGCCCCCGCTCTCCCCGCGAAGCGCCCGGCCGCCACCGACCGCTGGAGCGCCCTCGCCGCCCTCTTCCGCGGAGGCCTGTGGGTGCAGACCCTGTTCTTCTGGCTCGCGTCCTTCGGTGGACTCCTCCTGGTCTACGGCGTCTCCCAGTGGCTGCCCTCGATGATGCGCGCCGCGGGCTACGACCTGGGCTCCTCGCTCGGCTTCGTCATCGTCATCAACCTCGGCGGCATCGTCGGCATGCTCATCGGCGGCAGGCTCACCGACCGGTTCGGCGGCTCGCTCATCGGCGCGATCTGGTTCGGCGCCACCGCGATCGGCGTCTACCTGCTCAGCGTCCACATGCCGCTGGCCCTCACGTACGCCGTCGTCTTCCTGACCGGCCTGTTCCTCTTCAGCGCCCAGGCCATGATCTACGCCACCGTCGCCGCCCGCTCCGACGACGGCAACCGCGCCACCGCGGTCGGCTGGACCTCCGGCATGGGCCGCTTCGGCGCGGTCTTCGGCCCCTGGCTCGGCGGCCAGCTGCTCGCCACCGGCTCGACGACCTCGGGCTTCACGGTCTTCGCCTCCGCGGGCGTCTTCTCGCTGATCTTCATAGCCCTGACCGGCCTGCCGTTCCTGAAGCGCACCCCCGGCACGGACGCCGCCCGCCCGGCCTCCGCCGCGGGCTGACACGCGCGCCGGACCCACGCGAACGCTCGACGGCGCCGGGCGGGCACCGAACCCGGTACCCGCCCGGCGCCGTCCTCGCTCTGGTGCGCCCCACACACGAGCCCGTTTCTAGGCTCTCCCGGACGGTCCTCGCAACAGAGGAAGGGCACGACCCGCTCTGCTGAGGGAGACCCCGCGGCGGCCGACCACATCACCGCCACCCAACCGGCCCTGGCCCAGCTGCCGAAGCAGTACCGGCGCGGGCACCGGACACTGATCCGCAGCGACTCCGCGGGCGGCACCCACGACTTCGTCGCCTGGCTCCTGCCGGCGACAGCCACGCTCGTCCGTTGGCGTTCCACGTGACCGCAGGCCAGGCGGGCGATGCGCCGTCGCTCGAAGCGGTGCTGGCAGGCATTCGTGTCCCGCGGCTTGGGCCGGGACGACCGAGGGTCCGGCCGAACGCTGTTCTGGCGGACCGCGCGTATTCGTCCCGTGCGGTCTGGAGCCATCTCCGTCGGCGCGGGATCCGTGCCGTCATTCCCCAACCGTCCGACCAGGTAGGTCCCCGAGGGCGACGCGGTCATGCCTCACGGAACTCGATGAGGGCTCTCGCCAGCCGCGCAGATCCTCTCCGCTCATGTCCGCGGTATGTCGCAGAGCACAGGCTGGGACAGCCCGCTGACTTTTTTCGCCCTCGCCATGCAGCCGGCGATAGTCACCAGCCCTGACCCGCACGCCAATCCCATGACAGAGTCAGATATCAGACAAAGACTCGCATGCCGCCCCATGGGGCAGTGACCCGATTCGGGCGATCGTCGACTACTGCTCGACCTGCATGCGACGGACCAGACGACCCTCGAACTCGTACACGTGACGGACCTCCTCTCGAGCAAGGACGGAACCGCCCGGGTCGCGAGCCACCAGTCTGACCGCGACTTCGATCCGGCCGTCGCCACGTTCCCGAAACTGCACAGGTATGAGAGACAGCCGAAGCTGAGCCCACTGGCGAATCCAGTAGTCACGGACCGACGCCCGTCCTTCGAGGTGCCCGCCTTCCCAGCCGTTGGGCCACTGGACATCGGCGGTCATGGCCGCGAGGATCCGATCGATCTCGCGGGCGTTGAACGCCTCGTACAGCTCGCGGAGTTCTCGCGATCGGGCGGACGTCGACGGCCTGTCGTCACTGTGGGGCACTGAATCATCCTCTCGCCAAAACGCGCGTCCTGCGCTGGTGCTGCGGGCTCGACATCGCCGGCCTTCGCGATCGTCAGCGGCCGAGCGGGTCACAGTCCACCAGCCGCTCGGATGCTGGCTCCGGTGACATAGCTGGCCTCGGTGCCGAGCAGCCAGACAATGGCCGGAGCGATCTCGTCGGGCTCTCCGGCTCGGCCCAACGGGATGCGTGTGGCAACGCGCCCGGCGCGGTCCGGATCCCCGGCATCGGCGTGGATCCTCGTGTGCACCGTGCCCGGCGCCACGGCATTGACCCGGATCCCTTGGTCGGCGACCTCCTTGGCGAGTCCCACGGTCATCGCTTCGACCCCGGCCTTGGCTGCGGCGTAGTGGACGTAGTCGTGTGCCGAGCCCAGCGTGGCTGCTGCCGAGGAGACATTGACGATTGCCCCACCGTGTCCGCCGCGGGTGGTGGACATTGCCCGGACCGCCTCACGCGCGCACAGCAGCGCGCCGACGAGGTTCACGTCGACGACCCGGCGCAGCACCGCGACCGGGGTATCCGCCAAGTCTCCGAGGTGTGCGGTCAGTCCGGCGTTGTTCACCAGTCCGGTGACGACGCCCAGGTCCGCGGCAGCGGCGAACAGCTCGGCAACGTCATTCTCGTCGGTCACGTCGCCGGCCACGGCGACGGCTCTCACGCCGTGGTCCTGTGCTGCCGCGGCTGCCTTCTTGGCGGAGGCGCGGTCGTCGCGGTAGCCGACGATCAGGTCGTGTCCTGCACGCGCCAGGTGCGCGACGGTGGCGGCGCCGATCCCTCGCCCCCCGCCGGTGACGATCGTGAGCGGACGGACTGCCGGTGGCACGCATCCCGCGGGTCGGCTTCGTGTGTCACTCATGGTTGTCAGTCCTGTCGTGGCTGGTGTCTGCACTCCAGGTTTCCCAGAGGGCTGCATAGGAGGTCGCGGTGGTGACGAGGTGGTCGTGGTGGCCGAGCTCGGTGATGCGGCCCCCTTCCATGACGGCGATGCGGTCAGCGTCTCGGGCAGTCTGGAGTCGGTGGGCCACGGCGATGATGGTGCGGCCCTGGATGGTGGCGGCGAGGGCTTGTTCGGTGCGGCGCGCGGTTGTGGGGTCCAGCAGGGCGGTGGCCTCGTCGAGGACGAGGGTGTGGGGATTGGCGAGCAGGACTCGGGCGAGCGCGACGTGTTGGGCCTGGGCGCCGCCGAGCCGATGGGTGCCGAGGTCGGTGTCGAGCCCGTCGGGGAGGTCGTCGAACCAGTCTGCGCCGAGGACGTCGAGGGCCTCGAGGAGCTCGGCGTCGGTGGCGTGAGGTGCCGCGATGGTGAGGTTGTCGCGCAGGGGGTCGGCGAACACGTGGTGCTCCTGGGTCACCAGGACGATGTGCTGGCGAAGCTGCTCGGGTGCGAGGTCGGCGACGTCCGCACCGCCCACGGTGACCCTTCCTGATCTGGGACGGTCGATGCCGGCAATGAGGCGACCCAGGGTGGTCTTGCCTGCTCCCGACGTCCCCACGACGGCGAGGTGCTCGCCGGCCCGGACGTCGAGGTCGACACCGTGGAGGACGTCGGCCCCGTCGTAGGCGTAGCGGACGTCGGTGACGACGATGTCCTGGTCGGTGGGGACGGGCGTGACACCCTCGGCGCTGCGTCGTGGCGGTTCCGCTGACGAGGCGAGGCCCTCGACGCGGGCGAACGAGGCGGCGCTGCTCTGCAAAGTCTCCACCCAGATCAGGATCGTGTCGATCGGGGTGGTGAGCTGGCGCAGGTAGAGGACGACCGCGACGACGGTGCCGAGGCTGAGCTGGTGGTCGAGGTGGAGCAGGCCGCCCACGCCGAACGCGGCGCCGACGGCAAGGGCGGTGGAGGCGTCGATGGTCGGGAAGAACACGCTCCGCAGGCGAAGGGTGCGCAGCTGGGCGGCTGTCGCGGCAGCGATCGCGGACGAGCAGTCGGCGGCCCGCCGCTCCTGCAGGCCGAGCGCTTCCACCGTCCGGGCGCCGGCGGCGGTGCCGGCCAGGACGTCTGCGACCTCGGCATGCGCGGCTGCCTGGGCCAGATAGGCCGACCGGGCGCGGCGCAGGTACCAGCGCAGGACCACGGGGATGGCGACGAGAGCGACCAGTCCGACGGCGCCCAGCACGGGGGAGAGCAGGACGACGGCGACGATGATGATCAGTGCCTGGGCAAGGGCGAACACCACCTCTGGCGCGGCGTCGCGCAGAGCGAACGACACCAGGCCGGCGTCGGTCGTGGCACGTGAGGTCAGGTCGCCGGTGCCGGCCCCTTCGACAGCTCGTGCAGGGATCCGCATGAGCCGGTCGGCCAGCTGCTCGCGCAGTCGGGCGGCGGTCCGTTCGCCGAACCGGTAGCCCAGGCGGCGGGCCTGGTGCCCGATCAGGAGCTGCGCGGCCGCGGCAAGCACCACGAGGAGGCCCAACCGGTCGATGATCGCGACCCCAGCCCCGGCCTGCACCTCGTTGACGATCTGCCCGAGCAGCCACGGCCCGACCAGACCTGCGCCCGCCGCCGCGCAGTTGGCGAGCAGCACGGCGATGAATGCTGCGCGGTCGGAGCGGATGAGCCGCCACGCAGCACGGCGGACCTCGCCGGGCTCTGCCACCGGCAACGGCTGCGCGCTCATGCCTGGATCTCGGGGGCGTGGACGCTGGTGTCCGGTCCTCCGCGGTGGACCAGAGCGGCGTAGGCGGGGTTGGCCAGCAAGGTGGTGTGGGTGCCACTTGCGACCACCCGACCGTCGGCGAGCAGGTGCACCTCGTCGGCTCCTTGCAGCACGAGCGCGGACGCCGAGGTGACCAAGGTGGTCTTGCCGCGACGGTGGTGGGTGAGGCGGTCGACGATGGTGGCCTCCGTGGCGGCGTCGAGCGCCGAGGTCGGGTCCACCGCGAGCAGGACGGCCGGGTCGGCGATCGTCGCCCGAGCGAGCCGGACGCGTTGGCGTTGACCGCCTGAGAGGTTCCGTCCCCCGGAGTCGATCCTCGACCCCAGGCCTTCGGTCAGGCCCCGCACCACGTCGTCGGCGGCGGCGGTGTGCAGCGCGTCCAGGATCGCTGCCTCACCGAGGTCGGCGACGTCGAGGCGACCGGCCACTACCTGGGCCAGGGACCCGGCGAACAGGGCGGCGTCGTTGTCGGCCACCAGTACCTGCTCGTGCAGCTGGGCGGGATCGAGCTCGGAGGTCGGCTGCCCGGCCCAGGTGGCACCTGGGCGGAAGCCGCCGAGTCGGTCGACGAGGGCCACGGCGTCGGAGTGCTGGGCGGTGGCGACCGCAGCGAACGTCCCCGGTGTGATCCGCAACCCGGAGGCCTCGTCGATCAGGTCTCCCCGCCCCGGGGGCACCGCCGAGCCGGTGCTGTCGGGGCGCACGTCCAGGAAGTCGGTCACCCGACGTGCGGCCACGAGAGCCTGGCTGAGATCGAGCGCGCCCTCGATGAAGGAGGCCACGGGCACAGCCAGCACCGCGGCGTAGCCGGCGACCGCGACCAGTTCGCCCACCGTGATGCTGCCCTCGACCGCGAGCCGGGCGGCCAGCCACACCACCACTGCGGAGAACAGTGTCGGCAGCCCCAGACCGGCTGCCTGGATCACGCTCGTGACGCGGCCGACCCGATAGCCGTGCTGCAGCAGCCGCTGCGACTCGGCGCGGAAACGGTCGGCGTAGACCGCTTTGCCGCCCAAGCCGTTCAGGACGCCCAGCCCCGCGACGATGTCCACGATCCGACCCGTCACTCGGCCCTGCTGCTCGCGATACGGCGTACCGACCGTCCGGAGCCGACGCGTCGCCGGACCCACGACCAGGGCCAGGACCGGAACCCCCGCCAGCACGACCACAGCCAGTGGCACCGAGATCCGCAACAGCAGCACCGCGATCACCACGTAGGCGAGCACCGCACCGACTCCCGGCCCGGTCGCGGTGAGGCTGCGCCCGATCGTCCACGCGTCCCCACCTCCGATGGCCACGACCTCCCCGGTGAGCGCGCGACGCGCCATCGTGTCTCCCAGACGGATGCCGTGGGCGTTCACCTCTGACACCGTCCGCAGTGCCGCATCCATGCGCACCCGGGTCATGGTGCGATGCCGCCAGATGCTCAGGCCCGCCAGGACGCCCCCGACCAGGAGCAGGACAGCCGTCCACCCCAGCACCACGTTCTGCTGGCTCTCCGCGAGGCTGTCGATCGCACGGGACAGCACGTACGGCGGTAGGGCGAGCCCCACCATCCAAGCGCTGCCGAGCACCGCTCCGAGCGTGACCCGGCCGCGCTGCCGGGAAACGAGCCACGCCAAGTACGACCACGGGCCACGGGTGTGGGGGCGCGTCGGCGGCACGGTGCTCCGGCGCATGTGTCGGCGTCCCCATGCCCTGCCCGTCTGGACCACGACGACCAGCATCACGGCGAGAAGTGCGGCAGAGGTCGCCGGGACGAGGTCCGCGGCGGCGTCGATCGACGACCGCATCGTCATGGCCAGCACCCCGGCGTCGACATCCGCGGCCTCACCCGTCGCCTGCCCTCGCTCGGTCAGCTCTCGCAGGTGGGCGCTCAAGGGATCCTCGCCTCCCCGGGGGCCGTTCGCAGGTCGCATGTTCGCCGCCACCTCCATGACTGCGCGCACGTGCCTCGGATGGTCGGCGACCAAGGTGAGGTTGCTCCTGATGTAGTTCGCGAGCTCGCCGATCACCGAGCCGCACCCGCCCGTCGCCTGGCCGATCTGCTCGCCGGCCTCGCGGTAGAGGGAGGTCACCACCTCGCTCAACGAGTCCTCCTTTGTCGGGAAGTGGTAGGTCACCACTCCTTTGCTGACGCCTGCGTGGCGAGCAACCTCGACGACGGACGTGCCTGCGAACCCCAGCTCCACCAGCACGTCCACCGCGCAGTCGACCAGCTGGGCCTTCCGGGCCGGGCCGCCGGGCGACGGGGTGGGTGAACGTGTCGTACGCAGGTACGAATCTGACACCGCCGCCTTGCAGGGTCGACGACCTCAGCGCGATGCCGGGGCGTTCCGGATGCCCTGCGCGGTGGCGCTCGGGTCATAGTCCTGGGGAACGCCGCCGACGAGGATGATGTCGCCCTGGATGTGCCGGGAGCGGAGGGGTGCGATCCCCCGGTAGGCGGGAGAGTCCCACCAGTCCCTGGCCTCGTTGATCCCGGGAAAGGCGATCACCACGACGTGTCCGGCCCACGCGCCCTCTTTCACCTCCGGTGGCGTGCCGTGCACGAGGAAGCGGCCCCCGAAGGGCTCGAACGTGCCGGCGATCCGCTCCATGTACTCGGCGACGTCCGGGTGCGGCTCGGCGTCGCGCAGATGCGCGATGGCGTAGGCAGTCACAGAAGGTTCCTATCTGGAGAGGGTCGGTTCGCATGAGCGTCGGTCGAGCGGTCCGAGTTGGCGTGGCCGTGAAGCCGGTGGACAAGGAAGTCGAGGATCTCGTCGCGTGCCGTGGCGGTCGGTTCGCCCTCGCGATCGACGAGGTGAACAGTGACCACGCTGTGGGGATAGGGAACGTGAGCGGCGAAGAACGGTGGTGCATCACGATTCGCGGCAGTGTCGGGGAGTTCGCGGCTGACGAAGGAGTCACCCAAGGCTTGCGCGTAGGCATCGAAGCGTGCCCTGGTGCAGACCTTGTCACCCTCGAATCGGTAGGCCAGGACGGTGAGATCGTCACGGTCGAGACGTTCCTTCACGGCGGTGAGCTCGGCGTCGCTGATCTCCAGGACACCCGGCTCATCCAACGGCAGGGACGGCTGGCAGGCCACCGGCGCGACGACGGCGCTCTCGAGCATCATGGTGATGGCGAAGTTGCCGGTGAAGCACATCCCGACCGCGCCCACACCTGATCCCCCGCACTCACGGTGCGCCGAACGAGCGAGGGCCATCAACCACGTCGTGATGGGGCTCGACTCGCCACCGCCGAGTGCCCGGAACTCCTTCGCGACGCAGAGACGACGAAACACCTGTGCCCCGCTGTCGGCGTCACCGAGGGCGCCGTCGGTGCCGAAGAGGGAAGGAAGGTAGACCGTCATGCCACGATCGCGGACCCATCGGGCGAATCGAGCGACGTGTGGACTGATGCCGGGCATCTCGTGCATCACGATCACGCCGGGACCGTCACCACTGACATACACGCGGCGCACCTGGCCTAGGAGCGAGATGGACCGGACGGTGAAGTCCGCGAGGTCGTCGTCTCGGGTCACGTCGTGATCCGTCATAGAGATCCCCCTGCGATGGATCGTCGCGGAGTGCGGCCGATCTGGTGACTACGATGGATCACGATGAAGTCCTTGAGAGAGCGAGACCGGCCATATTTCGGGCGGTTCGAGACATGACCTCGGTCCGCGTCCTGGATCTCGAGGGAGCGATGGCCACCTCCGTGGCCATCACGTTCGATGTCCTCGACACCGCGAACCGGCTGGCCCTCCGATCAGGACGCGCCGCTCAGTTCGACCTCCAGCCCTGGGACGCCAACGGCTATGGAGACGCCACGGATCCGGTGGATCTCGTGGTCGTCCCTGGCCTCGGGATGAGAAACAGCCAAGAGGTTCGCAGCCGACTCGCAGCGCCCGACGCCAGAGCGGGGGCGCACTACTTGAAGGAAGCCGCCGCAGCAGGTAGCGAGATCGCAGCCTCGTGCGCCGGAGTGTTCCTCCTGGCCGAAGCCGGCATCCTCGATCAGCGACGTGCGACTACCACCTGGTGGCTGGCGCCGCTGTTCGCCTGCAGGTACCCCGCAGTCCGGTTGACACCTGCTGATCTCGTCGTCACCGACGGCCCGGTGACAACCGCAGGGGCAGCCTTGGCGCACCTGGACCTCATGCTGACGCTCGTAGGGCGTCACGGTGGGGAGGCGCTCGCCCGGGAGTGCGCCAGGTACCTCGCGGTTGACCGTCGTCGGTCGCAGTCTCCCTACGTGATGCCCGAGACGATCGAGGGCGCCGACAGCGATGTCGCAATCGCGCGGTCGTGGGCGCTCCAGCACCTCGACACGAGCATAGGAGTGGGGGACTTGGCTGCTGCCGCGCACCTCAGTCCGCGCACCTTCACTCGCAGAATCAGCGCAGCCACAGGTATGTCACCTGCTCGATTCCTACGACGCCTGCGTGTCGAGCGAGCTGTCGAGCTTCTGCACAACACCGATCTCGCCGTCACCGGAGTCGCCCATGCAGTCGGGTACAGCGACCCGACGGCACTTCGACGGGCCATGAGCCAAGAGCTCGGCATGAGCCCCCGGACAGTCCGCGGACAACGTACCCGCGCCCACTGAATGACATCCGCGACCGGCGCGCCCCATCGCTTTGCACGAGAGCGTCGGACGGCCGTCGGCACTCGGCTCGGCCGAGGGTCCTTCAGCGGACCAAATTGCCCGGAGGGCGTAAGCCACCAGAGCAGGAGGGTCATCCGCACGATCGGAGATGTCGGCTATGGTCGTCGCCCGAACGAGTCGAGCAGCCGGATCTGTGGTGACGCGTCAGCAGGCAGCGTTCCACTCGGACCGGCGCCATACGCTCCGAAGGCAAGCATTTCGTCCAGGTGCGGCTCGACCGTGTTCAGCACGCCGACAACAGTCTGCGGATCAAGGGTCTCGTCGAGACGCGCGGCACGCAGGAGGTCCCACGCATGCACCACCAGGTCGACGAGACGGAATCGCAAGTAGGCAGCGACGGGAACATCTCCGTTCGGGCCCGCGACCTGTTGCTCGGGCGATGTCGCGAAGAACGCCTGTGCTTGGCGCTGTGCGGACTCACTCACGTCAGCGACTGGGTCATCGCCGACCTGCTTGGCTGCGAGCATGGCGTGGGCCTCGTCGCGCCCAACGCCTGCCAGGAGAAGTGCGGTGAAGCGGTTTCCCACCACCACGTGCTCAATCAATTCGCGTACCGAGATTCCCGACGGCGTCGGTTGCTCCGACGAGTCCGCGGGCAATTGGCGCACAACTCGTTCGAACTCTGCCGAAGCTGTGCTGATCAACTCCATGTGTTACAGGCTAGCGGCACGAGCCGCTCGTCCGGGAGGCGACCAACCCGAATTGCCTGCATCCCCCGGCAGGAGTCCACACAACTCCCGATGATCACGTGATGGCCGCACCCGTTCCCAGCCGGTTCCGTAACGAGATCGACAAATCAGAACGGATTTCCAGAAGTCCTGTCGCCCTCGACATTGATCACCATCTTGCGCAGCACCTTGAGCGCGGCCACGTACTCCTCGTCGCTGATGTCCTTGTGGACTACGGCGCGTACCTCGGTCGCCAGCTCACGGAGCCGAGCTCTGGCGGCCTCCCCGGCATCCGTGAGGTGCAGGCGCTGCCCATCATCGATCCGGAGCCATGCGCGGTGGAGCAACTGGTCGACGACCCTGGCGATCTCGTGCGGCCCGTCGGCAAGGTCCGTCAGCTGAGCGACGACTTCCTCACGGCTCGGCGCCGCAGGGCCTCCGTTCACGCGGTTAAGTACCCAGTACTGCGGCTGCGTGACGTCGATCTTGGCCAAGGCGTCACGCAGATGCCGGGTGACGGCCATCTGGGTCAGCCCGCACCAGTAGCCGACCGGCTGAGTGGCCAGCATGTCATCGGTCGCGGCCGGGTTCGCCGGCGCCTGGACAGTGGCGGTTCCGATCAGCGGTTCCATGATCGCGACGTTACATTCCCCCGGCGCGCTGAACCACCGGAATGCGCCATTCCCTGCCACTCGTCCTGTATACGCCCCGGAACCGCCGACCACCGTCATTCTCAGGGGCGCCCCAGCCTCACACGCCACCATTCCACGAGCCGACGCAGCGACTACCAACACCGCTCGCCCGCGCGCCAGCGGGTGGATCGCGAAACCGCACCGGAGTACTAGGAGGGCTGGGCCTCGCCAGGTCCCCAGGTGTCTCCCTTGCGGATGTTGCAGATCCAATGGGCTGCCTGCAGGTTCTCGGCTGTGTGCGCGCCGCTCTCCGTGACCGGCTGGATGTGGTCGAGGGTGGCGGACCACGGGTCGGGCCACTCAATGGAGGGGTTCATCGCGCGGTGGCACAGCTGGCATACCCATTGATCGCGTTCGTAGATGTCGAATTGGTCCACCTGGTCAGCGCCTGCGTTGAAAGTGCCGTAGCCGCGCATGCGGGCCTGGTAGCTGTTGCGGGCCCGGGTGGAGCGCCGCTGCTTTTCCGAGCGGGCGGCGTATGCCGGAGTCCAGAGGGTGGGTGTCGGTTCGGCGACGCAGACCCAGGCTTCCCAGTCGAAGGTCTTCCCGCCTTCGTCCACGTCACGGAAGATCTCGTTCTGCCAGTGCCACTGCCGGCCGTCTTCTCCCTCGAACGAAGTCTGCGGGACGAGGGGGTGTTCTTGGCCGGGCACCTTGGTCCACCACAGGATGCGGCCCGTGTAGGCCAGAAGCGCGCCGGTCTGCTGGTGGACCGCGACCATCGGCTCTGCGTGGGGCTCGGAGTTTGACGGACCAGCGCGACGAGCTCGTCAGCGCCCGGGGACGATGCGGTGGCGTACGTCGTGACGGAGTCGTGCCGCTCGATCACATCGCCTTCGATGGGGCTCAGCCCGCAGAACTCATAGGGGAAGTCGTCGTCGGCCGCCCTGGTGCCGAAGACAGAAGCGTAGGAGGCGTGCCTCCCGTGCCGGGCGATCGTCCGCTGGGAGAAGCCGACCAAGATCTTCTCCCAGATTTCTCCCAAACGATCTCCGGGAACGAGTCAGGGGCCTGATCCACTAAGTGGATCAGGCCCCTGACCTGGTGTTTCAGCTGTCGGGGTGGCGGGATTTGAACCCACGACCTCTTCGTCCCGAAGCAACTTGGAACGCTCACTGTCCTCGGGCTGCTACGGCCATCACCTGCACGGTTGGTCCGCTGACGTCCACGGTTGTTCGTGGTCGTGCGTCGCGGTTGTCACGCAGTTAGACACTCACCCCGCCGCATGCCGGGGGCCATCGGAGGCTTAGCCACTAGTGGTGTAGTCCGTGTCGTCACGAACCGTTTTGTAGATGTCCTCTCCCACCCAGTGGCAGTAGAGGTTCCTGCCCTTGATGGCGAGGCGTCGGCAGTGCTGGCCGTCGACTGACCATGCTGCGACCTCGGCTCGTGGCCTACCGCGGGAGGCCGTCAGCTCGGCCACATACTCAAGCGCAGGCTTGAGATCGGTGTCAGCCGACACCATGATCCCAACGTCAAATTCGCCCCGGGTGGCCATGACGGCAAAGTCCATGCTCAGCTGGACATCTATGCCCTTCTCCTGGGCTCGTTCCTGAGGCCATGCGGACGGGTAGCGCAAAGGGCGAGTGACGAGTTTGACGAGTGGGTTGCGCTCCCACTGGGCGTGCTGCCGCCGCGAGGCCCCGTAGGAGCCGGGCTGTCTGCTTGCGTCAGGCTGGCCACGATAGATGCGTACCTGATGCAGGTGGCGATCATAAGGGCTGTCTGCGGCCAGGTGCTGGGCGAGAGCAACAGGGTCGAACTGTCCCTTGTTCCACCCCTCCCAGCGCTCGTGGTAGAGCCTTCGGGCTTGCATGTAGGTGTTTTGGTAGTCGTAGAAGACGACGACGCGATCGCTCAAGGTCCCCCCACGAACGAATAATCCCCGCCAGTGCGGGCTAGGCCCGGACGGCGGGGAGGAGTAGTTAGAAGCTAACGCGTCGCACCGCAGATAGCAACCCGACAGCTCGCACCTTCTGTGACGGTCTCCATGGGTGAGATGAGTGCGCCAAGAGTCGCTCGGGATGTGAGCGCTCTACTGCGGAAGCGCCTTGGGGTTGGTGCTGGTGAAACCCTTGCCCTCAGGCCAGATGACGGCGCAGTCCTGCGTCTTGGCCAGGGCCAGGAGGTCTTCCCGCGGTTCGGAGGGGAGCAGGATGGCGCGGATGGTGTGGTCGACGAACCTGCTGTAGTCCGCGAGCTGGCCGATGGCCATGCGGATGTTCTCGCGGGTGACGCTGCCCTTGGCCTCGATCAGGAGTCCGAGTCCCTTGGCGTGGAGATCGGTGAAGAGGGGGCGGCTTTCACCGGGGGGCAGGATGCGCTGCCGGCCGGACTGGTGGCCGTTGCTGGTCAGGTAGTCGGCGAACGCCTTGACCAGGCGGGCTTCCTTGCGGTCGGCCTCGTAGGGCTCCTGGTTCGGGTTGACGAACGTGGTCTCGCTCTCGTTCCTCTCCAGGGGGAGTTCGTCCACCTGGTTGGGGTGCGAGACGAGCAGCCGGCCGAGCTTGGTGGCGGGTTCCTGGGGTGCGGTGTCTACCGGGTTGAGCCGGAAGACGATGACCTTGCGGAGAGGGCCGTCGTTGGTCTCGGGGGCGTCCGCGGAGTACCAGGGGTTCTCCTGGTCGACGGTGAACTTGCCGCGGTAGGTGACCGTTCCGCGGGCGCCCTGGAATACGCGGAGCGCACGTCCTTCGGCCTGGTGGTTCAGGATGCTGGCGTTGCCGGAGATCATCCGCTGGTCGCCGTACTGGCCTTCGCCGCTGTAGTGGAAGCGGCCGTCCGGCATCCAGTCGTCGTAGTAGCCGTGCTTCTCGCCGGCGACGGGGTCCGTGAAGACGAAGACGTTGGGCGTCTTGGCCGACGGCCCGATGCCTCCCTGCGTCCGCCCCCCGAACTTGCTGTGCAGCGCCTTGCGTTCGATCTGATCGCCGGGCTTGAGCTGCCACTCCACGGTGTCCGATGCCGTCTCGCTCATGGGCCTCCTTCGGGAGCTGCCGTACCTCACAGTGAGATGCGATCGTAAGAATCATGAACGCATGCGAATCGGATGTCAAATTTCCGCATCCGATTCCCGCCTACGGATCCACTGTACGCCGGCTCTGTGCATAGATGCGCCCCTATGTGCACTACCGCGCTGAGGTCTGGGTCGGGACGGTGGGCGCGGTGCTGCTTTGGCGGGCGAGATGCTCGGGGGAAGGGCGGTAGGCGATGAACGTGGTAACTCCGTGGGCCAAGGAGACATTCGGGGAGGTGGCGGGGGCTCTGGCTCACGCCATACCGGCGTGCCTGACACGAGCCCACGAGCGGGCACGGAACGGTCACCAAGGCGTGCACACCCAAACGCTGGAGGCGTACGGACACGGTCTCCACGCCGTGCAGTACGAGGAGCTCGCCGCCGGCCTCGAACATCTCCCCGGCGCGACCGCGGTCCGCCTCCAGGCCCGAACCGTCATGATTGTCGCGGGCAGCGTGGTCTACCCGATCCGCTACGCCAAGACGGACGTACCTGTCACCGCGGCGAGACTCCGACGAGCCACGGGCCTACGTGCTGACCTCATTCGACGCCACGGGCCAGAACCTATGCAGGGAGAGCTGGACCTCGGGCTTGAGGAACTCGAAGAATCCGAAGCCCACCGGGACCTCGGTCAGCTCCCTCCGGAAGTTGGCCTGGTCCTCGTCGCCTACGCCTGTTCCATGAACGCCGGCGTGATGCGATTGGAGTGGGGCGCCGCCGAGCTGCGCCGAGAAGATCGATACCTCATCTGGCATCACCACGAGCCCCTGATAACCGGTCCGGCAATGCCTTAACGGCTGAGTCAAACCAAATGGGGCGCCACCCTGAAAACGAGCGGCGCCCCATCCGGGCTACTAGAGCCTCATCCTTATCAGGTCGGTTCAACCCTTGCAGGGGGCCTGATCAACATGGACTACGACCAGCCAGTGCCGGTTCGTGTATCCGCTGCCGATCGCGTGGAGTCGCGGCTGTTGGTGTCAGCAGTTGATGTCATTCGATCGTCCGGGGCTGGACACCCGTGAAGACGCTGGTGCACGTCGTCGCGAATCGATCGCTGATCACCAGCACGAGGACGAGCACGATCAGAGCCACGATGAACCATGTGGCCTGCCTCAGCACGCTCGTCAGGCTGTCGCCGTTAATGACGCAGGCCAAAACGAAGGCCGCTGCGAACAGCGGTTCTTTGCGGCTGTCAGTGCGGCGTGCGACAGTACGGAGAAGGTGGGCGCCATTGAGTGCCGCCCCACCGAGATCCGGGATGAACATGTTTCCTCCGGGTTCTTGAAGGGCACGCCCGACGCATCTTCCCCAAGAGGCGGGCGTGCCCTTCGGTTTGGTGCTCCTACGCTATGGCACGGCACCGACAAACCGTGACGCCGGCCGAGTTGCCGTTCTGGACGTTGTGGTTGTTGTTCACCTCGAACTCCGGCGCGGGCGTGGATTCCGCGACCACATCGCGTAATGCCCTGACCAGCCGCGATACCCGGGCTCCTCGATGCCATATCACATAGGTACGACAACTGACGGCCCAACATCCCTGCAAACCCGATGTCTCATGGCCTTATATTCCGACTGTGGGGTTTTTGTCGCGTGACCAGGATCACGTGATTATTGAGCCGCGCGTCCGACATGTCCCATCCACCACTCACCCCGGCTCCCATCCCGTCCGCCTTCGACCCACACACCGTGGAGCGGGCGTGGTTCAGGGCGTCAAGGTGGAGCGCGCCACTGTACGAACGACCTTGACGCCCTGGGCCGCGACTGCTCGGCTCTGCCTGGGTCGAAGGTGGTCGGGATGGGAGCCCCACAACGCTCGCCAAGCTCCGGCCGGCACTCGCGAACGGCGCCCCTCTCATCCCGGTGCCGTAGCGCCCCCGCCGGAGGCATGTCTTGAAGCTGCGGGCTTGGTTCTCGTCTCATGCCCAACGGGCCTATCCACTGCGGGCGCGCGTCGGCGGCGGCAGCGCCGAGCGGGCCGAAGGCAGGAGCGCGGGCGCAGCCAGAGCCGGGAAGCGCGCCCGGCGGAGCGGAGCGCAGCCGGGTGCCTTGATGAGGTAGAGAAACCTGTAACAGCTCAGCGTTCAAAGGGCTGCGGGACTTGGCGTCTGGTCCTCGAATCCGTGCTGAGCTGGGGACGCGAGGCGCTGAGCAAGCCAGCCTGAGACACGTGGGCCGCCGTTGATGGCGCCACCCTCTCGCACAGTCCGAACGTGCTCAAAGTCGTGTTTCAGGTAGTAGCGCTGTAGTGCAGTGTTGTTGGTCCACGCGTCAAGGCGAAGCCACTTGGCCGATGCTCGGTATGCGCGATCTCCCGCCCAATCGAGGAGCCTGCCTCCAAGATCCTCACCGGCGTAGTCGCGGGACACCGTCAGCTTGTTGACGAAGATAGACGCCTCCCTCAACTCCTCCGGAGCCCACAATCCCTCTTCCGCCTCCGGCGTGAGCGTGATGGTCCCAGCGGTGCGCTTCCCGTCCCGGAGCATGAAAACGGTCCCGGCCTCGATGGTCGCCAACAGGCGATCTGCGGGATACGGGCGGCTCCACTGGTCACTCCCCAGTCTGCTGATCCAGGCCGCGGCCTCTACTCGGAAGGCCAAGAGCTGGTCCAGGTCGCTCGGTACGGCGGTCGTGATTCTCACTGAGGGTCGTTCTCGTTTCGGGCGGACAGGTCGCCGATTTCGTAGGTCATCCGGTTCAGGTCTCCCCGGAACGTGGTGATGGTGCAGCGCACGGGGCGCTCGGAGGAGTAGCCGGTTCGCGTCCACAGGAGAACGGGAACGCCCGCCCCGATCTCCAGGAGCCGGGCTTCGTCGGGCGTCGGCATCCTCGTCGCGATTTCGTCGGCGTACCCGATCTGCTCGATGTCGAGGCTCGCGAGGTACCGAGTCGTTCCCTCCGCGATATCGCCCGGCTCAGTCAACCGAGGGGCCTTCTCGACCAGCCAATCGGGATAGTGCGTGGCCTGGGTGGACCAAGGGACATCGTCAACGAACCGGTGGCAGAACCGGAGCACGGCCCGGGACCCTGCTTCGACTTCCAGCCGCGAGGCCACGGATTCGGATGCGGTGGTTAGCTCGACTCGGAACGTTTGGTGAGGGCGGCGGCCGGCGTTTGTGACGTCGGTGGAGTACGCGTCACCGGCCTGCGGGAAGCTCAGGTTCTCGAACCGCGACGCGTTCAGTTCGAAGACTTCGTGCTTGCGGACCTCGTACCCGAGTCCCTGGCTAGAGGTGATCAAACCTTCGCTGACCAGCATGCTCAGGCCGGAGCGAACAGTGTTTCTGGACGCGTCGAAACGAGTCGAGAGCTCACTCTCCGAGGGGAGCTTTGCGCCGGGTCCGTAGGCGCCGCTGTCGATCTCACGACGTAGTGCGTCGGCCACCTGTCGGTACTTCGGCTGCTTGCTCATGACCCCATCATGACGCACTCGGTCAACTTGTTGGTACATGTTCGCGTGAAGTGCTTGACGACTCACGCTCGGTGCTGCAATCTCTAGGTATCAGCTTGTACCAACAAGTTGAGCAAGAGGTCCAAGAGGTATGGACCGTGCATCTAGGAGACTGCTATGCCGTCGTTCAAGATCGATCTTTCGTCCGCTGTCGTGTTCGTTGCGACGCCCCCGACTCCGAAGCTCGTGAGCAAGCAGACCGGTGAGATCGCGATGGACCGGGAGACCGGTGCGCCGCTCGCGACGGTGGGTCTGCTGATCTCGGATGAGGGGGAGGGCAACCTCTACCAGGTGACGGTGCCGAGCACGGGTGTCCCGGAGAACCTGACGCCGGGGACGCCGGTCACGGTGATCGGGCTCAAGGCCCGTGACTGGGAGAACACGTTCAACGGTCAGACCCGGCACGGGATCAGCTTCCGCGCGGTGGCCATCACGGCGGGTGCCTGACCATGTCGGACCTGTCCACGGTGATCGAGGTGGCGGGGGCCTTATCGGCTGCCGGCGGTCTCGGCTATGCGAAGGTTCGCGCGCCTCGCGTGTTCTGGTCGCTGGCCGGCCTGCCGGTCGCCCGGGTCCGCTTCGCCGCCACGTACCGCTCGACGATGGATGTGTGCGGGCTGACGGTTCAGCCGTCCCGCCTGCGGGCGTTCATGGTCCGCAACGTGGCCCGTCGCCCCGACGTTCAGCCGGTCCCGCCGAAGGTTCGCCGGGTCCGCGGTTCCGCCACCGGCATGCGGGTCACCCTCCGCCTCCCGGCCGGCCTGGAGCCCGCCGACGTTGCCGCTGCTTCGGAACGTCTTCGGCACGCTTGGGGCGTCCACTCCGTGCATGTCGTGGAGATCAAGCCGGGCTTCGTCGAACTCCGTATGACGGGGTACGACGTGCTGCGTCGGGTGAAGATGCCGCGCCGCCTGTCCCGGAAGGTCGCCTCGGGTCCGTTGGTGGTGCCGGTGGCCTTGAGGGAGGACGGGACCGCGTTCGTACGCGACTACCAGAAGATCCCGCACAGCTTGACCCTGGGCGCGAACCAGTCGGGCAAGTCGATGTTTCAGCGCAACCTGATCACCGGTCTCGCCAAGCTCCCGGTCGGCCTGGTCGGGATCGACTGCAAGCGCGGAGTCGAGCAACGCGGCTACGCACCCCGCCTCTCGGCCCTCGCCATCACCCCGGACGAAGCAGCAGACCTCCTCGAAGTCCTCGTGCGGGAGATGGAAGAGCGCTTCGACACCCTGAGTGCCCACGGCGTCTCAGACCTCTGGGACCTGCCGGTCAAGGCTCGCCCGGTGCCGCTGGTGGTGCTGGTGGACGAGGTGGCGGAACTCTTCCTCGTCGCCGTGAAGAAGGACGAGGAACGCCGGGACCGCATGGTCATGCACCTGGTGCGCCTCGCGCAGATGGCCCGTGCGGTCGGGATCTATCTGGAGATCTGCGGGCAGCGCTTCGGCTCGGAACTCGGCAAGGGCGCCACCATGCTCCGCGCTCAGCTCACCGGCCGCGTGGTCCACCGCGTCAACGATAAGCAGACCGCCGACATGGGCCTGGGCGACATCGCCCCCGATGCGGTCTTCGCTGTCACCACGATCCCGCCGGATCGCCCCGGGGTGGCCGTGGCCGGCGATTCCTCCGGCGGCTGGTCCCGCATCCGCACCCCCGAACTGAGCGCCGCCGACGCCGTGGCCATCTGCCACGAATATGCGCACATGACCCCCGACGTCTCGGCTCTGGCCCCGTTCCGCCCGGTCGTCCGTACCGCCCCAGGATCGGCTTCGCCGCTGGTTCAGCCGCGGCCGGTCACCGAGTAACACCCCCGCACTCCCGGTTGGCGTGACCGTCTCGCGCCAGGTCCCTACCCCGCCCATGCCCGGAACCGGAAGGAACCCAGCGTCATGGCCACACGGACCACCAAGCCCACGAAGCCCCCCGAGCCGGATATCTGCAAGCCCTGTGGCGGGACCGGAAACGTCCCCACCACGGTGCGCGTCGGCCGCAAGCGCCGCCCGGTCGGCCAGCAGGACGGCCTCTGCCTCAACTGCCTCGGCTCCGGCACCGACCCCGACGCCTGACCCTTCGCCCCGGGTGCCGGGCGGTGACCACCACATCCCGCCCGCCTCCCGGCCACCCCCGAAAGGAGGTGACCTGATGTCCCGCAAGCTCCGCCTCGACGCCGTGCTGATCCAAGCCGTCATTGCCGGCGCGCTGTCCTTCTCCCATCTGCATGACCTTGCCGAAGCGGCCGGGCAGGACGGTTGGAAGGCATGGGCCTACCCGATCAGCGTGGACCTGCTCCTTGTCGCCGCATGGCGCCGCATGCGCACCCACGCCGACAACCGCGCCGCCTGGATCTGGTTCGTCATCGCCCTCGCTGCCTCACTGGGCGCGAACATCGCCACCGCCGGACTCCTCGATCTCGAAGAGGTCCCGGCCTGGCTGCGCATCCTGGTCGCCGGCTGGCCCGCTCTCGCCTTCCTCGGCGGCACCCTCCTCGCCCACACACCCACCACACCGGAGCCCGTGGGCCCGACCGCTGCACCACTGGCTGCCCCGGACCCCGAACCGGCCCCGGACGTCACGGTCGAGCGGGCCCCCGAGCCAGCCCCGGAACTCCCGGCCGCTCCTGCCCCATCCGCGGCTCCTGCTCCGGCGACCCTGCCGGCTGTGGCTGTTCCTCCGGCCTTGCTCGATCACGCCCGGAAGGTCGCGGACACGCATCACGCGACGACCGGTGCCCGGATCGACTCGGCCACGCTCCGCGCTCGCCTCGGCGTCCCGCCCCTGCTGGCCGACGCCATCAATGCCCAACTCACCTGACTAGACAAGGAGGTTTCCCCATGGCCCGCCCGAACCGCTTCACCAACGTCATCCGCATAGGCCCGGTCCAGGTCGGAACGCACTACGACGGCCGGGGTCGCACCAAGCACACCGCGGCCTGCACCGCCCCCGGTTGCAACTTCTCCGCCGACTACCACGGCCGCCCGGCTGCCGAGCTCGCCGCCCGCACCCACCGCTGCAACCCCTGACAGGAGGTGAAACCCGTGCGCTACCCCGAGGACCAGATCAACGCCGGTCACATCCCGGCTGACCTACTCGGCCAGCTCCCGCCCGGCACCGAACCGAAGCAGATCGTCATCGTTCAGGCCGCGCCTCGCAACTACACCGGCCCCATCGTGCTGGCCATCACGGTCGCCGGCGGTATCGCCCTGATCATCCTGATGGTCGCCGTGACCCTGCACGTGTTCGCCGCCGCGACGGTCGCTGTTCTCTCGGCCACGGGCGGCGTGGGCCTCACGCTCAAGCGCTCCTCGCACCGCAGCAAGTAGCCCCCGGGGCGGCCTCGGTCGCCAAACTTCCGCCGCCCCGGGCGCCTTTCCCACCTTCCAGATCTAGCTGACCCGAAAGGGAGACCCCATCATGCCCGAGAACCCCGCGCCCCGGCCGATCTGCGCCTACTGCGACGGCTTCCCCACCGTCGCCATCACCACTGGCCAGACCACCTCCACCGGGCACCGGCAGACCATCACCGCGGACTGCCCCGCCTGCCGCGGTACCGGCCACACCCACCTCGCCCGCGCCCACGCCCGGATCGGGGCGTGATCGTCATGTCCGATCTGACCCCCACCCCGGAACGCCCCGGTCTGCACGTAAGCAAGCCGTCCCCCAACACCCCCGCCACCGGATCCGCGGTGTGCCGCTGCGGCGCCTCTGCCACCGCCACGGGCGACAGCCAGGTACGTGCGCTGGTCGAGGGCTGGACCGCCAACCACGGCCCCGCCCACAACCGAACGGGCCGCTGACCATGACCAACACCGCCACCGCGGCGGGCCTGGACCCGGCCACCCTCGCCGACGTGCTGAGGGTGGCCGGGTCCACCGGCTTCGACCGCTGGACCGAACAGATCCGCCGCACCGGAGGATGCGCACAGCCCATCCACCTCACCGGCGCCACCAAGACCACCGACCGGGCAACCGGCACCCTGCTCCACCACTACACGACCGACACCGAGCCTGGCGGACGCTTACGGATCGCCTGCGGCAACCGCCGCGCCTCCCGCTGCCCCGCCTGCGCCTGGACCTACGCCGGCGACACCTACCACCTCATCCGCGCCGGCCTCACCGGAGACCCCGACAAAGGCACCCCGCACACCATCCGCGACCACCCCCGCGTCTTCGCCACCCTCACGGCCCCCTCGTTCGGCCCGGTCCACAACCGGCCCGGAAACCGGCCCTGCCGCTGCGGCACCCACCACCCGGAAACCGCCCCCGAACTCGGCACCCCGCTCGATGTGGCCACCTACGACTACGCCGGCGCGGTGCTGTGGAACAACCACGCCTCCGACCTCTGGCGCTACTTCACGATCTACCTCCGCCGCGAAATCGCCCGCCGAGCCGGCCTCACCCAGAAAGCCGCCCGCGAAGAAGCACGGCTGTCCTTCGGGAAGGTCGCGGAGTACCAAAAACGCGGAGCCGTCCACTTCCACGCCGTGATCCGCTTCGACGGACCCGAAGGCCCCGACTCACCGCCCCCGGCCTGGGCCACCCTCGACCTCCTCGACGACGCCATCCGCGCGGCTGCCGCCCGAGTCGAAGTCACCGTCCCGGCCAACCCTGCTGCCGGAATCGCCAACGACTGGGTGCTCCGCTGGGGCGCTCAGATCGACGTCCAGCCGATCGGCGCCTTCGGCAACGGTGAGGACCTCACCGAACAGGCCGTGGCCTCCTACGTCGCCAAGTACGCCACCAAAGCGGCCGAGACGACCGGCACCGTCGATCACCGCATCGGCAACAAAGAAGCCCTCGTGCTGCTCGATGTCCCGGAACACCCACGGCGCCTGATCGAAACATGCCTCGACCTCCACCACGCCTACCCCGAACGCAAGCTCCGCGACTGGGCCCACATGCTCGGCTTCCGCGGCCACTTCTCCACCAAATCCCGCCGCTACTCCACCACCCTCGGCGCCCTTCGTCAGGTCCGCGCCGACTACCGCGCCGCACAGCAACGCGAAGCCCTCGGACTGCCCGACCCGGACGACCACCCCGAAGCCACCACGCTCACACTCGCGCACTGGACCTACGCCGGCCACGGCCACACCCCCGGCGAATCCTGGCTCGCCGCCAACATCCACCGCGACATCCAACACAACCGCGATACCGCCCGCGAACACCGTGCCGAACTGATCACTGCCGAGGAGGAATGGTGACCGTACTCGATGTCCGGACTGCCGAGATCGCCCCTGTCCTCTACCGGATCCCCGACGCCGTGCAAGCTTTGGGACTGAGCCGAAGCGTGGTCTACGACCTGATCCGCGCTGGGCGCCTCCGAACCGTGAAAGAGGGTCGCACGCGCCTGGTTCCTGCTTCCGCGATCGATGAGTACGTGGCCCTCCTGGAGCGAGAAGCCGGGGTAGCACGATGACCAAACGACGTAGCCGCGGAGACGGCGGGCTGCACTGGGACGAGAAGAGGCAGCGGTGGATCGCCACGGCGAACCTCGGCTTTGATCCGAGCGGTAAGCGCCTTGTCCGGCGGGGGAGTGGCAAGACCAAGACGGAGGCGAAGAACAAGCTCAAGGAAGTGTTGCGGGACTACGAAGACGGCCTCGCCATCGCTCCCACGAACTACACAGTCACCGATGCTGTGAACGACTGGCTTGCGTACGGCTTGGCGGGCAGGGACCAACGCACGATCGAGAACTGCACCTCGTTGAGCCAGCAGCACGTCGTCCCTGCGCTCGGTGCCCGGAAACTGCGTGATCTGAGCGCTGAAGACGTAGACCGCTGGTTGGCTGCCAAGTCCAGAGTTCTCAGCACTCGTACGCTTCAGGCGGTCCACTCCTGTCTGAATCGTTCGGTCAAGCGCGCCATGGCCCGGGACAAGGTCAAACGAAACGTCGTCGAGCTATGCGCGGTACCGCAGGGCCAGGCAGGGCGTCCGTCCAAGGCGCTGACCTTCGTGCAGGCCGGGGCAGTGCTGAAGGCCGCTGCGGGCACCTCGATGCACGCCTACATCGTTGTCGCCTTGCTTACTGGCGCTCGTACCGAGGAACTGCGGGCTCTGACCTGGGACCACGTGTTTCTGAAGAGCCAGCCGAACGCCGAGCCGCCTCAGCCCCCGCATATCGCCGTATGGCGTTCGGTCCGGCGCGGCGGGGACACGAAGACTCGGAAATCTCGGCGGACGCTGGCTCTGCCGGCGCGATGCGTTGAAGCTCTCTGGCAGCACTTTGAAGACCAGGGCTGGGATCGGCTTGCCGCGGGTGATGGCTGGGAGGAACATGGGCTGGTCTTCGCGTCGGCAGTCGGTAAGCCTCTCGACTCGACCAATGTCCGGCGTTCCTTCCGGCAGGCGCTCAAGGCGGCCGAAGGCGTAGATGCCGACGACTGGACCCCCAGGGAGCTCCGGCACAGCTTCGTGTCCCTGCTGTCCGACCGTGGTGTCCCGCTGGAGGAGATCTCCCGGCTCGTCGGGCACTCCGGTACGGCCGTGACCGAAGAGGTCTACCGGAAGCAGATCCGCCCCGTGATCCAGACCGGGGCCGTGGTCATGGATGGCATCTTCAAGGGCGATCACGAGCGGTAGTCACGCAGAACTACACGCAGCAACGGCAGAGGGCCCAGTGACACTTACACACTGGGCCCTCTGACCTGCTATTTCAGCTGTCGGGGTGGCGGGATTTGAACCCACGACCTCTTCGTCCCGAACGAAGCGCGCTGCCAAGCTGCGCTACACCCCGATGTCCACCGATTGTCCCGGCGACATCGATTACTTTAGCCCACCCGCGCCCGGAGGCGAAATCCGGTTTGTGTGCACGGCCGGGGACCTCAGTCCCGGGGCGTCAGCGTCAGCAGCGTGGCCTCCGGCGGGCAGGCGAAGCGGACCGGGGTGTAGCGGTTGGTCCCGCAGCCCGCCGAGACGTGGAGGTAGGAGCGGCGGTCGCCGACCGTGTGGCCGGAGAGGCCCTTCACCCGGTCCGTGTCCAGGTCGCAGTTGGTGACGAGGGCGCCGTAGAAGGGGATGCAGAGCTGGCCGCCGTGGGTGTGGCCCGCCAGGATCAGCGGGTAGCCGTCCGCGGTGAAGGCGTCCAGGGAGCGCAGGTAGGGGGCGTGGACCACGCCGATCGAGAGGTCCGCGCCCGTCTCGGGGCCGCCGGCGACCTCGGCGTAACGGTCACGCTTGATGTGCGGGTCGTCCAGGCCCGTGAAGGCGATCTCCAGGCCGTCGGCCTTGATCCGGCCCCGGGTGTTGCTGAGGTTGAGCCAGCCGGCCTCGTCGAACGCGTCGCGCATCGGCTCCCACGGGTTGTGGACGACGCCGACCGCCGGCGCGTTCCCGTTGAGGCCGTGCTTGCCCTGCATCTTCTCCATGAGATAGCGGGCGGGGTTGCGGAGCTTGGGGCCGTAGTAGTCGTTGGAGCCGAAGACGTAGACGCCGGGGAACTCCATCAGTGGGCCGAGCGCGTCGAGCAGCTCCGGCACCGCCTCCGGGTCGGAAAGGTTGTCGCCCGTGTTCACCACGAAGTCGGGCCGCAGGCCGGCCAGCGACTGGAGCCAGGCCCGCTTCTTGCGCTGGCCGCTCACCATGTGGATGTCGGAGACCTGGAGCACGCGCAACGGGCGTGCCCCGTGCGGGAGTACGGGGACGGCGATCCGGCGGAGGCGGAACGAGCGTGCCTCGAATCCGGCCGCGTACACGAGGCCCGCGGCGCCCACCGCTGCGCCGACTGCCGTGACTTTCAGGGGTACTCCGTAGCGTGCGCGCATGCGCCCATCGTCGCAGACACAGTGCCACGGGACGAAAACAGGCGGGCGGCGAGTGCCCGGTACCTGTCACAATCTCCGCATGACCACGCTCAAGTCCAAGCTCAAGGAAGACCTCACCACGGCCATGAAGGCGCGTGACGAGCTCACCTCGTCCACCCTCCGGCTCACCCTCACCGCGATCACCAAGGAAGAGGTCAGCGGCAAGACGTCGCGCGAGCTCTCCGACGACGAGGTGCAGAAGGTGATCGCCAAGGAGGCGAAGAAGCGCCGTGAGGCGGCCGAGGCCTTCGCACAGGGCGGCCGGACCGAGCAGGCCGAGCGGGAGAAGGCAGAGGGTGAGCTGCTCGACGCCTACCTGCCCAAGCAGCTCTCCGACGACGAGCTGAACGCGATCGTCGCGCAGGCCGTCGAGGAGGCGAAGGCCTCCGGCGCCGAGGGCCCGAGGGCGATGGGCGCCGTGATGAAGATCGTCAGCCCCAAGGTGGCCGGGCTCGCCGAGGGTGGCCGGGTGGCCGCGACGGTGAAGAAGCTGCTCGCGGGCTGAGTCGGCTCGGCGTGACGTCGCGGGCCGAGAGGCCCGGCGAACCCCGCGGGCCGAGTGACCCGCGTACGAATGAGGAGGGGCACCCCCGGCCGGGGGTGCCCCTCCTCATTCACGCGTCATGACCTCGCCCGGCGAACCGGAGGGCTCAGCGGCCGTTCCCGCCGCGCGGGCCGCCGTCGTTGCCGCCGATGATGCCCGGCGGCAGGGTGATGCCGCCGATGGGGTCGGCACCGGGCTTGTCGCCGCCGGTGTCCTCGTCGCGGCCCTCGCCGGGCCTCTTGTCCTTCTCCTTCTCCTTGGCGCGCGGCACCGAGATCGGGTTGAAGGACGGGGTCTCCGAGGCGTTCAGCGCGCCGGTCATCGCGGTCTTCCAGATGGGACCGGGCAGACAGCCACCGCAGACCTTGTCGTAGTACTGACCACCGATGGTGATGTCGTACATCTTGGTGGTCTTCTCGCCGACATCGTCGCCGACCCAGACCGCGGTGGAGAGGTTCGGGGTGTAGCCGACGAACCAGGCGTCGAGGCGGTCGTTGGTCGTACCGGTCTTGCCCGCGTTGTCCCGGTCGGTGAGCCCGGCCAGCGTGCCGGTGCCGTCCTCGACCACACCCTTCAGCATCTGGCTGATCGTGTCGGCCGTCGTCTCGCTCATCGCGCGGGAGCACTCGGTCTTCGGTACGCCGACCTTCTTGTCGTTGGCGTCGGTGATCGACTCGATGGCGATGGGCGAGCAGTACGTACCCCGGTTGGCGAACGCGGCGTACACCGAGGCCATCGAGAGCGGCGTACTGACCTCACCGCCGAGGGTGATCGAGGCGTGCTCCTCGATCTCCTTGCCGTCGCCCCGCTCGTAGCCGACCTTCTTCGCCATCTCGACCGTCTCGCAGAGCCCGGTCTTCTGCTCCAGCTTGGCGAAGTAGGTGTTGATGGACTTGCCGAGCGCGCTGGTCATGTCCCAGCTGCCCTTCTCCGACTCCATCTCGTTCTGCAGGTCCCAGTTGGAGCTGCCGGTCGGAGACCCCGCACAGTTGCGGAAGGAGTTCAGCGGAAGCGAGATCTTCCAGTCCGTGGCGTAGCTCTGGGCCGGGCTGATGCCCTTCTCCAGGGCCGCGGCGGCGGTGATGGGCTTGAAGGTCGAGCCGACCTGGAAGCCGTAGGTGCTGCCGCCCATCTTGTTGCTGACGGCGAGGTTGATCATCGTCTCGTGCTTCTTCTGGTCCAGTCCGTACGGCCGGGACTGTCCCATCGAGAGGATCTTGCCGGTGCCGGGCTCGACCTGGACGACCGAGGCCGCGACCTTGTCGTCCTTGTAGACCTTCGACGTCGCGGCCTCGTCGGCCGCCTGCTGCGCACGCGGCGACAGCGTGGTCTTGATGGTGAGACCGCCGAGGTTCCAGAGCTTGGAGCGCTCCTCCTCGGTCTTCCCGAAGGCCGGGTCCGTGAGGATCGTCTTGCGCACGTAGTCGCAGAAGAAACCGGCGCCGCTGACGGCGGTGATGCAGCCGTTCTTGGGCTTGCTGACCTTCAGGGCGAGAGGGGAGGCGATGGCCTTGTCGGCTTCGGCCTGCGAGATGCTGCCCACGGCCGCCATCCGCGCGAGCACGGTGTTGCGACGCTTGGTCGCCTCCTCCGCGTCGTTGACCGGGTCGTAGCGGGTCGGCGACTGGACGAGGCCGGCCAGCATCGCCGCCTCCTCCAGTTTCAGGTCCTTGGCGTGCTTGGAGAAGTAGCGCTGCGACGCGGCTTCGATGCCGTAGGCCTGCTGCCCGAAGAACGTGATGTTGAGGTAGTTCTCCAGGATCTTCTTCTTGCCGAGCTCCTCCTCGACCTGGATCGCGTACTTCAGCTCGCGGACCTTGCGGCCCAGCGTCTGCTGCGTGGCTTCCGCGACCTTGTCGGGGTCGTCGCCCGCCTCCTCGACGAAGACGTTCTTCACGTACTGCTGGGTGAGTGTGGAGGCGCCCTGGGCCGCGCCGCCCTCCTGCACGTTCCGGTTCATCGCGCGCAGGATGCCCTTGAGGTCCACCGCGCCGTGCTCGTAGAAGCGCGAGTCCTCGATCGCGATGATCGCGTCCTGCATGTACGGGGAGATGTCCTTGAGCGGCACGACGGTGCGGTCGCGCGAGTAGACCGTGGCGAGCGCCCCGCCCTCGCTGTCCAGGATCGTCGTCCGCTGGCTCAGCGGCGGGGTCTTGAGGTTGGAAGGGATCTCGTCGAATCCCTCGACCGTCCCCTTGGCCGCGAGCCCCAGCGCGCCGGCGGCCGGCAGCGCGATGCCTGCCAGCACAGCTCCGGACAGCGCGGCGACACCGAGGAACTTGGCGGCCTGCTGGGTCGTCGTAAGACCCCCGCCTGAGCGCTTCTTTGGCATGGGGGCAGCCTACGTTCTCATTCGCCGGACACGCGTACAGGCCTTGGCCTAAGCTGCTCTCAACTGTCACAGCAGTCCGATTTTGTAGCAAGCCCTCTGCGTGGTCCGAATGGAATCCAGCCAGGCATCAAGGCGCCCCCGAATTCGCCCGTCGTGTCGCTGAATGTCCGTTACGGCTCGGGTATTCTGTCCCGATTCTCTCGGGATAGTCCCGCATGTCCATGCGTCACTCCTCTGGGTGATCTCCCGCGCACGCATAGTCCGTTCGGGCCATTCAAGATTGGGCCCGAAGGGGGTGTTGTGCTGTCGCCACCTTCCGTAACGTCCTCAACTGGCAGCGGTGAATATGCCTCTGCCGCCGTGGGGGAGCCTCGATTCGGGAGAGGACGGCGCCAGGATGGGCTGGGTAACCGACTGGAGTGCGCAGGCAGCCTGCCGCACTACCGATCCGGATGAACTGTTCGTACAAGGGGCAGCGCAGAACAGGGCCAAGGCGGTGTGCACCGGATGCCCGGTGCGGACCGAGTGCCTGGCCGACGCGCTGGACAATCGCGTCGAGTTCGGCGTGTGGGGCGGAATGACGGAGCGGGAGCGCCGAGCGCTGCTGCGCCGCCGTCCGACCGTCACGTCCTGGCGCCGCCTGCTGGAGACCGCACGCAGTGAGTACGAGCGGTCCACAGGTCTGCTGCCCGCAGCGGTGGGCCTGGACGACGATCTGCACGACGACGGACTGCACGACGACGAACTGCACGAGAGGTTCGCCGCCGTGGGGTGATGCCCGGGGTGTGCCCCCGTGGGGCCGCCCGTGAGGGCGCCTGCACTCGTCCTACGCAGCTCCGGCCGGAGCTGAACCGGTCGCGAGCCGCTCCCCGACGGCCCTGAGGCCTGAGAGGTCGTGCACGTCACCGGGCAGCGCGGCCACCTCGGTCACGGGAACCTCGGGGTGAAGCGTGGTGAAGCGGTCACGCGTGTGCTGCTCACGCGCGACGACCTGCATCCGCTCGGCATGCAGCCGCAGCAGCCCTGCGGCCAGCTGCTCGACGCTCACGGCGTCCTCGGCGGAGGTGTCGTGCCTGCGTGCTTGCGTGTGGGTGGATGGCTCGGACGGGTCAGACGACTTCCGGCCACGCGCCTCGGGGGTGGGCGGTGTCCGGGTGCCCGACGTCGGTTCGTGCCGGGGCGGCTCGTGCTGTGCCGACGCGTGCTGCGTCGGCGCGAGGTCGTGCGGCTCATGTGGGTGCGGTGCGCGGTCGTGCGGCTCGTGGGCGTGCGGGTGCGGCTCGGTGCTCTGCTCGGGGGAGAGCGGCGACTCCGGGGCTTCGGGAGAGCTGGCGGCCACCGGGTCCGCCGGGTCACCAAGGCCAGCCTTCCCGGTCGCCTGATCCACAATGCCGATGCCCTCAAGATTTTCTGCGGCCGTCTGCGCCCGCTCCGCCGAGAGCCGTGCGGCCTCGCTGCCGTGCACCCGGTTGAGGACCAGGCCCGCAAGCGGCATCTCCTCGGCGGCCAGGCGTTCCACGAAGTAGGCGGCCTCGCGAAGCGCGTCCCGCTCGGGCGTCGCCACGACGAGGAACGCCGTCCCCGGAGCCTGGAGCAGCTTGTACGTCGCGTCGGCCCGCGTACGGAATCCGCCGAACATGGAGTCCATCGCCGCGACGAAGGTCTGTACGTCGCGCAGGAACTGCCCGCCCAGCAGCTTGCCGAGCGTGCCGGTCATCATCGACATGCCGACGTTCAGGAACTTCATCCCCGCCCGTCCGCCGATCTTCGCCGGAGCGATCAGCACCCGGATGAACTTCCCGTCCAGGAAGGAGCCGAGACGTTTCGGCGCGTCCAGGAAGTCCAGGGCGGAGCGGGACGGAGGGGTGTCGACGATGATCAGGTCCCACTCGTCGCGCGCCCTCAGCTGCCCGAGCTTCTCCATCGCCATGTATTCCTGCGTGCCCGCGAACCCGGCCGACAGCGACTGGTAGAAGGGGTTCTCCAGGATCGCGCGGGCCCGCTCGGCGTCCGTGTGCGCCTCGACCGTCTCGTCGAAGGTGCGCTTCATGTCGAGCATCATGGCGTGCAGTTCGCCGTCGCCCGCGATGCCGTCGACCCTGCGGGGGACGTTGTCGAGGCGGTCGATGCCCATGGACTGGGCGAGCCGGCGGGCCGGGTCGATGGTGAGGACGACGACCTTGCGCCCGCGTTCGGCGGCCCGTACACCGAGAGCCGCGGCGGTTGTCGTCTTGCCCACGCCGCCTGATCCGCAGCACACGACGATACGGATCTCCGGGTCGTCCAGGAGCGCGTCCGTGTCCAGCCCCGGTGCGATCTCCGTGCTCAGCGTCATGATCCCGCCCCTCGTCCGGAGCCGCGGCGCTCCTCGCCCCGGGGCGTCCGCCCCGCCTCGTCCGCGGTCTCGTCGCCCACACCCTGCTTACGGAACCCCTCCGCCAGCTCGTACAGAGCGGGCAGGCTCACCCCCTCGCCCATCAGCGGGAGCTCGGCCGTGGGCAGTCCCAGCCCGGCCAGCACCGCCCGCTGCTCACGCTCCAGGCCGACGCGCTGCGCGTGCTCGGCCGCCTGTTCCAGCAGGGGGCGTACGAGCCCCGCGGAACCGGTCACGCCCGCCCGGGTGAGCGTCTTCGCGAGCTCCTTGCGGCGGGTCCCCGACGCCGTACGCAGCGCGTCCTCGTCCAGCAGATGGGGCCTCACCATGTTGACCACGATCCTGCCCACGGGGAGTTCGGCGGCCCGCAGCTCCGCGATGCCGTCGGCCGTCTCCTGGACCGGCATCTCCTCCAGAAGCGTCACCAGGTGGACGGCGGTCTCGGGGGACTTCAGGACCCGCATGACGGCCTGCGCCTGATTGTGTATCGGGCCGATCCTCGCCAGGCCCGCCACCTCGTCGTTCACGTTGAGGAAGCGGGTGATCCGGCCGGTGGGAGGCGCGTCCATGATCACGTGGTCGTAGACGAACCTGCCCTGCTTGTCCTTGCGGCGTACGGCCTCGCAGGCCTTGCCGGTCAGCAGGACGTCCCGTACGCCGGGGGCGATCGTGGTGGCGAAGTCGATAGCGCCGAGTTTCTTGAGCGCCCGGCCGGCGCTGCCCAGCTTGTAGAACATCTGGAGGTAGTCGAGGAGCGCGCGCTCGGCGTCGATCGCCAGAGCGTGGACCTCGCCACCACCCGGCGCCACCGCGATCCTGCGCTCCTCGTAGGGGAGCGCCTCCGACTCGAAGAGCTGGGCGATGCCCTGTCTGCCCTCGACCTCGACGAGGAGGGTGCGCCTGCCCTCGGTCGCGAGGGCGAGCGCGAGTGCGGCGGCGACCGTGGTCTTACCGGTCCCGCCCTTGCCGCTGACGACCTGGAACCTGCTCACGTCTTCGAGCCTAACCAGTCGGCAGGCAGGCTACGCACGAGGCCGCCTGTGCCAGGCATTACAGTCGGCTCATGACCAAGTGGGAATACGCGACCGTGCCCCTTCTCGTGCACGCGACCAAGCAGATTCTGGACACCTGGGGCGAGGACGGCTGGGAGCTGGTCCAGGTCGTTCCCGGCCCGAACAACCCCGAGCAGCTCGTGGCCTACCTGAAGCGGGAGAAGCCGTAGTGGCGGGCGCCGTCGAGGCGAAGCTCGCCGAACTCGGCCTGGCGCTCCCGGACGTCGTACCGCCGCTGGCCTCCTACCAGCCGGCCGTGCGGTCCGGGGTGTACGTCTACACCTCCGGGCAGCTCCCGATGGTGGACGGCAAGCTCGCGGTGACCGGCAAGGTCGGCGCCGAGGTGACGCCGGACGAGGCCAAGGAGCTGGCCAAGACCTGTGCGCTGAACGCCCTGGCGGCCGTGAAGTCGGTCGCCGGCGATCTCGACCGGATCGCCCGCGTCGTGAAGGTGGTGGGCTTCGTCGCCTCCGCCTCGGACTTCACCGGGCAGCCGGGCGTGATCAACGGCGCGAGCGAACTGCTCGGCGCCGTCCTGGGCGACAAGGGCGTGCACGCCCGCAGCGCCGTGGGCGTCGCGGTACTGCCGCTGGACGCCCCGGTGGAGGTCGAGGTCCAGGTCGAGCTCGTCGACGCCTGATCCCGTACACCCCCGATCCCGCCCGGTCCCGCGACCGGGCGGGATCACGCGTGTTCGGGCCATGCCTCACCCGGGTGACAGGACTGCGCGTAGGGGCTTGGCCTCGGCCCCGTGACAGGACTGCGTGTACGGGTGTGGCCTCGCCCCCGTGACAGGACTGCGTGTACGGACGTTGCCTCGGCCCATGAGCAGGACTGCGCGTACGGACGTGGCCTCGGCCGCCTGACAGGACTGCGTGTACGGGGAAGGCATCCGTGTCCGAGGCCCTCGAACATCGGCGCGGTTCCGGATAGCCTCCGGCCATGTCCAACGGTCAGTGGTACCCACCGGAATGGCCCGCCCGGATCAGGGCCCTCGCCAGCGGCGAGCTGACGGCCGTGGTCCCCAGGAGAGCGGCCACGGTGATGCTGCTCCGGGACGCACCACCGGGCGCCGGCACCACGGGCCCCTCCGTCCACATGCTGCGCAGGCGCACCTCCATGGCGTTTGCCGGGGGCGCGTACGCCTATCCGGGTGGCGGGGTCGACCCGCGCGACGACGACCACCTCGTGGGGTGGGCGGGACCCTCCCTGGAGAGCTGGGCCACGCGCCTGGGCGTGGACACCGCGGCCGAGGCACAGGCCGTGGTCTGTGCGGCGGTCCGCGAGACGTACGAGGAAGCCGGCGTCCTGCTTGCCGGTCCGACCGCCCACACCGTCGTGAGCGACACCACGGGCGCCGACTGGGAGGCCGACCGCGAGGCCCTCGTCGCCCGGGAGCTGTCCTTCGCCGGCTTCCTGGAACGCAGGGGCCTGATCCTGCGCTCCGACCTGCTGGCGGCGTGGGCGCGCTGGATCACCCCGGCCTTCGAACCCCGGCGCTACGACACCTGGTTCTTCGTGGCCGTCCTCCCGGAAGGCCAGCGCACCCGGAACGCCTCCACCGAAGCCGACCGGACCGTCTGGATCCGCCCGGGCGACGCCGCCGACGGCTACGACCGGGGCGAACTGCTGATGATGCCGCCCACCGTGGCCACCCTGCGGGCGCTGACGCCGTACGGGACGGCCGGGGAGGCGCTGAAGGCAGCCGATTCCCAGAACCTGGCTCCCGTGCTGGCAGAAGCCCGCATGGAGGGTGACGAGCTGGTGCTGAGCTGGCCGGGACACGAGGAGTTCACCAAACACGTAGCGCCGGGCGGTTCCGCCCCTGTCGGCGACACGGGCGGTTCCGCCCCCGCCGGCGGCACGAAGGACGGTGACCCCGCATGAGCGACGCCGCAGCACTGCCGGGCCAGCCGCGCGGTGGCGTCCTCTCCGGGCCGGCCACCGCCCGTACGGTCAATGTCCTGGCCCCCAACGCCTCGGCGATGACCCTGGACGGCACGAACACCTGGATCGTCGCCGAACCGGACTCCGACCTCGCCGTCGTGATCGATCCCGGGCCGCTCGACGACACGCATCTGCGAGCCGTCGTCGACACCGTGGAGCGGGCGGGCAGGCGCGTCGCACTCACCCTGCTGACACATGGCCACCCCGACCACGCGGAGGGGGCCGCCCGTTTCGCCGAGCTCACGCGTACGCACGTGCGCGCCCTCGACCCCGCGCTACGGCTGGGGGAGGAGGGCCTCGCGTCCGGCGACGTGATCACCACGGGTGGGCTCGAACTCAGGGTCGTGCCCACCCCCGGGCACACCGCCGACTCGCTCTCCTTCCACCTGCCCGCCGACCGCGCGGTGCTGACGGGCGACACCATCCTGGGGCGCGGCACCACCCTCGTCGCGCACCCGGACGGACGGCTCGGCGACTACCTGGACACGCTGCGCCGGCTGCGCTCGCTGACGGTCGACGACGGCGTGCACACGGTCCTCCCGGGCCACGGGCCGGTGCTGGAGGACGCGCAGGGCGCGGTCGAGTTCTACCTCGCCCACCGCGCGAGCCGGCTGGCGCAGGTCGAGACGGCCGTGGAGGCGGGCCACGGGACGCCGGCCGAGGTCGTCGCCGCGGTGTACGCGGACGTGGACCGTTCCCTGTGGCCGGCCGCGGAGCTGTCGGTGCGCGCCCAGATGGAGTACCTGACCGAGCACGGCCTGATCTGATCCGGGCGCTCCCGGCCGCCACCATGCCGAAGGGCCCCACCGCGCGGTGGGGCCCTTCGGCATGTGCGCGTGCCCCGCTTACCGGCCCGGCTGCCCCGGGCGGCGGCGTACGGGCGGAGGCGTCAGCGGGAGCGCTTCGCCAGGCGCTCCACGTCCAGCAGGATCACGGCGCGCGCCTCGAGGCGCAGCCAGCCGCGGCCCGCGAAGTCGGCGAGCGCCTTGTTGACCGTTTCGCGGGAAGCGCCGACCAGCTGGGCCAGCTCCTCCTGGGTCAGGTCGTGCACGACGTGGATGCCCTCCTCCGACTGCACGCCGAAGCGGCGGGACAGGTCGAGGAGCGCACGGGCGACGCGGCCCGGCACATCGGAGAAGACCAGGTCGGACATCTGGTCGTTCGTCTTGCGCAGCCTGCGGGCGACGGCGCGCAGCAGCGCGGTGGCCACCTCGGGCCGGGCGTTCAGCCAGGGCTGGAGGTCTCCGTGGCCGAGGCCGAGAAGCTTGACCTCGGTGAGCGCCGTCGCGGTCGCGGTGCGGGGGCCCGGGTCGAAGAGCGACAGCTCCCCGATCAGCTCGCCGGGGCCGAGGACGGCCAGCATGTTCTCCCGCCCGTCGGGTGAGGTGCGGTGGAGCTTCACCTTGCCCTCGGTGACCACGTACAGGCGGTCGCCCGGGTCGCCCTCGTGGAACAGCGCGTCGCCGCGTGCGAGGGTCACCTCACTCATCGAGGCGCGGAGCTCCGCGGCCTGCTCATCATCGAGCGCCGCGAAAAGCGGGGCGCGCCGCAGAACGTCGTCCACGAGTTCTCTCCTTGTCGGCCTGTTCAGGGAAGCGTGGTTTCCATGATGCCGGACGGTAAAACAGTGCGATCGATCACAAACCAGTTTGACGCACGGGCGTGCCGGACCCTACGGCAGGGGGCCGATTGGGCGTGGATGCGCGGTGACCGGGGCGGATGTCAGCCCCTGGCTCTAGGCTGGCCGGGTGTCCGGTACGCCGGTGACAACACAGGCCAAGGGGGCTGATGGGGTGTCGAGAGACAAGAATTCCGCTGTGGGCGAACAGGGTGTACGAAGTAGGAAAAAGGGCGCGTCTGGCTCCGCCAAAGCGGCAGCCGACCAGCCCAGCTACGCCGGAGCGGCAGCCGGCAAGCCCACCTCCGCCAAACCGGCGGCCGGCAAGCCCGCGAAGCCGGAGTCGCATCTCGCGATGGTGCGCCGTGCCCGCCGGATCAACCGTGAGCTCGCCGAGGTCTATCCGTACGCCCACCCCGAGCTGGATTTCCGCAATCCCTTCGAGCTCCTGGTCGCCACGGTCCTCTCCGCCCAGACCACCGACCTGAGGGTCAACCAGACCACCCCCGCCCTCTTCGCCGCATACCCGACGCCCGAGGACATGGCCGCCGCCGTCCCCGAGAAGCTCGAGGAGATCATCCGGCCGACCGGCTTCTTCCGGGCCAAGGCGCGTTCCCTCATGGGCCTGTCGGCCGCCCTGCGGGACGACTTCGGCGGTGAGGTCCCGGGCCGGCTCGCGGACCTGGTGAAGCTGCCCGGAGTGGGCCGCAAGACGGCCAACGTCGTCCTCGGTAATGCGTTCGGGGTGCCCGGCATCACGGTCGACACCCATTTCGGCCGCCTGGTCCGCCGGTGGAAGTGGACCGAGCAGGAGGATCCGGAGAAGGTCGAGGCCGAGGTCGCCGCGATCTTCCCGAAGAGCGAGTGGACGATGCTCTCGCACCGTGTGGTCTTCCACGGCCGCCGCATCTGCCACTCCCGCAAGCCCGCCTGTGGGGCCTGCCCGATCGCCTCGCTCTGCCCCGCCTACGGGGAGGGCGAGACCGACCCGGACAAGGCGAAGAAGCTCCTGAAGTACGAGATGGGCGGCTATCCGGGGCAGCGCCTCAGCCCGCCCCCGGACTACCCGGGCCGTCCCGCCCCGCCCCTGGGAGCCGGGTGAGCGGAGACCGCCCCGGCTCCGGCGGCCCCCCGGCCGACGTGGCACCGGCCCCCGCGCCGGGTACGGAGCGCGGCGCGGCCCATGGCTTCCGCAGGATACGGAGCGCGTCGCGGGGCACCGGAAGACCCGGACGGACAGCTCCGCCCGCCGTGAGGGGCCGGGCGGAACGAAATGGCGGACGACAGGCGTTGGAACGACGGGGGTGCCCATGACGCACGCACAGAGCACACGGGCCGCGGCCGACGCGGCCACCACGGGAGAAAGCGCCCCGCACGACAGCGCGCTCACCGTCTCCGCCGAAGGGCTGCCCTCCTGGCTGGAGCCGGTCGCCCGGGCGGCGCGGACCGTCAGAGCCCAGCAGCTGAGCCGCTTCCTGCCGCCGGAGAACGGCGCCGGACGCCAGTCCGCCGTCCTGATCCTCTTCGGTGAGGGTGAGCGGGGCCCGGAGCTGCTCCTGATGGAGCGGGCCGGCTCCCTGCGCTCCCACCCCGGCCAGCCGTCCTTCCCGGGAGGTTCCCTCGACCCCGAGGACGGCGACCACACCACCACAGGGCCGCTCAGAGCCGCCTTGCGGGAGGCCGAGGAAGAGACCGGGCTCGATCCCGGCGGCGTCCAGCTCTTCGGCGTCCTGCCCCGGCTCTACATCCCGGTGAGCAGCTTCGTCGTCACCCCCGTCCTCGGCTGGTGGCGGACACCGAGCCCCGTGGGAGTCGTCGATCCGGCAGAGACCGCCCGGGTCTTCACGGCCGCCGTGGCGGATCTCACGGATCCGGCCAACCGGGCGACTGCCGTGCACCCCAGCGGCCACCAAGGCCCGGCGTTCCTGGTCGAATCCGCTCTGGTGTGGGGATTCACAGCCGGTGTGATCGACAGGATTGTGCACTACGCGGGGTGGGAACGCCCCTGGGACAGGACCAGGCAGGTGCCGCTCGACTGGCGCGCATGACAGGCTGACTCCCGTGCTGCGCTGTTCCGGGCCTGGCCCGGACCCCGTCGAACCGGACGGGCCAGGTGACGAATCTGCGAGGCTATAGACGGTGAACGTGCTGGACATCCTGCTGCTCGTCGGCGCCGTGTGGTTCGCGGTCATCGGGTACCGCCAGGGCTTCGTCGTCGGCATCCTGTCCGTGATCGGCTTCCTGGGCGGCGGCCTCGTGGCCGTCTACCTGCTGCCGGTCATCTGGGACAAGCTGACCGACGGATCGGAAGTCTCCTCCACCGCCGCCATCGTCGCGGTAGTGATCGTGATCGTGTGCGCCTCCGTGGGCCAGGCCTTCACCACCCATCTCGGAAACAGACTCCGCCGCTACATCACGTGGTCGCCGGCGCGCGCACTGGACGCCACCGGCGGCTCCCTGGTCAACGTGGTGGCCATGCTCCTGGTCGCCTGGCTGATCGGGTCAGCGCTGGCGGGCACGTCACTCCCGACGCTGGGCAAGGAGGTCCGTAACTCCTCGGTGCTGCTCGGGGTCTCCAGGGTGATGCCCGATCAGGCGTCCAACTGGTTCACGGACTTCTCCTCGGTCCTCGCGCAGAACGGCTTCCCGCAGGTCTTCAGCCCGTTCGCCAACGAGCCCATCACCGAGGTCGAACCCCCTGACCCCGCCCTCGTCGGCAGCCCCGTCGCGGCCCGCGCGAAGAAGTCGATCGTCAAGGTCGTCGGCATGGCGCCGGGCTGCGGCAAGGTCCTCGAAGGCACCGGCTTCGTCTTCTCCGACCGTCGCGTGATGACCAACGCCCACGTGGTCGGCGGTGTCGACGAGCCGACCGTCCAGATCGGCGGCGAGGGACGGCTGTACGACGCGAAGGTCGTCCTCTACGACTGGCAGCGGGACATCGCCGTACTGGACGTCCCGGACCTCGACGCCCAGCCGCTGCGCTTCACCGGCACGGACAGCGACGCCGAGAGCGGTGACAGCGCCATCGTCGCCGGATTCCCGGAGAACGGCGCCTACGACGTACGCTCCGCCCGCATCCGTGGGCGCATCGACGCCAACGGCCCGGACATCTACCACCGGGGCACCGTGCGGCGTGATGTGTACTCGCTGTACGCGACCGTCCGCCAGGGCAACTCCGGCGGCCCGCTGCTCACCCCGGACGGCAAGGTGTACGGAGTGGTGTTCGCCAAGTCGCTCGACGACCCGGACACGGGATACGCCCTGACGGCGGACGAGATCCGCCAGGACATCGAGCTCGGCAAGTCCAGCGTCCAGCAGGTCGACAGCCAGGGCTGCGCGCTCTGAGGGCTTCTGCCGCATGACGGGCCCGCGGAGCCATCCGGCCCCGCGGGCTCATGTGCGTGGCGGAGCCCGCCGGCCCCTGTTTGCACTCAGGAGACCCCCGGGCTCTTTGCACTCAGGAGACCCCCGGGCTCCAAGGCGCGGGGGTCTCTCATGCGATGTCAGGTCGGGTGATCCGGTGGCCGGTTCAGGCCCGGTCAGGCCAGGTCAGGACCGGTCAGGACCGGTCGGCCCGGGGATGGCGCAGCCGTGCCGACACCCAGCGGGCCCGGCGGTGGAGGATGCGCGGAATGCCCAGCCGCAGCTCATGGAAATCACTCACATCGTGCACCCGGCTCGGAGAGCCGCCCCCCTCGTGAACGCTCGGACCAGCAGGAGCGGTCGAGCGGCGGTTGCGTGCTGCGTCATTGAAGTCGCGCGTCCAGCCCATACCCCGACGTCTGCCCGTGACCCAAGGTCGGTAATCGCGTGCGAGTCAGCCAATTGGCTTATGCGGCAGGCAATTGGCTGTTCGTCGGAAATCTGTGCCCGCGCCTACCGGTCGGGCTCAGGATCCTTGAGCCAGTTGATGAGTTCGGTCGAGAACCCGACCGGATCCTCCTCGTGGGGGAAGTGACCCAGACCGTCGAAAAGTCGCCACCGGTACGGCGCCTCGACGTACTCGCCCGACCCCGCGGAACTGCGCGTCCGGATCGCCGGGTCGAGTGATCCGTGGAGATGCAGCGTCGGTACCCGCACGGGCCGCTTCATCCGCCGGTTGAACTGGACGCCGTCAGGGCGGGCGAGCGAGCGGACCATCCAGCGGTACGGCTCGATCGAGCAGTGCGCGGTCGACGGGATGCACATCGCGCGCCGGTAGACGTCCACGGTCTTGTCGTCGGGGAAGTCGGGTGTACGGGGCCCCGACCAGTCGCGGATCAGCCGGGCCACCAGGGCCGCGTCGTCCGCGACGAGCTGGCGCTCGGGGACCCAGGGCCGCTGGAACCCCCAGACGTGCGAGCCGGCCCGGGACTGCGCGAAGTCGGAGAGCATCGAGGAACGCCAGCGGCGCGGGTGCGGCATCGAGGACACCACGAGCCGCCGCACCAGCTTCGGACGCATCACGGCAGCCGTCCAGGCGAGATAACCACCCATGTCGTGGCCCACCAGCGCCGCGTCGGGCTCCCCGAGCGAGCGGATGACACCGGTGACGTCGAGCGCCAGGTTGGCGGGGTCGTACCCCCGGGGCGTACGGTCGCTGCCGCCGACTCCGCGGAGGTCCATCGCGACGGCGCGGTAACCGGCATCCGCCAGGGCGGTCAGCTGGTGGCGCCAGGTCCACCAGAACTGCGGGAAACCGTGCAACAGCAGCACCAGCGGCCCGTCGCCCATTTCGGCGATGTGGAACCGCGCGCCGTTGGCTGCCACGTCGCGGTGGGTCCAGGGCCCGTCCAGGCGGACGGGGCCGCCGGAACCGGCCGCCGGTCCCAACGGCCCTACCGGGCCGGATGCGCTGTAATCAGGGTCGGTCATGTGGATGAGCGTGTCACAGAGACCGCCTTGTCCTGGACAGGACGGTTCTCGATGGCCTTGTCCGCGAGTGAGCTGCCCTGGGCCCGCTCGATCGTGACAGCGGTAACGGCGGGGCGGGGGTGCGGCTTGACGCCCTGAAGGACCGCTGCGGTCTGCTTGGCCGAGGCGATGGACTTCTCCGGCGGCTTGACCTTCTTGAACTTGGCCAGCCCGAACAGGGCCAGCAGGATGCCCAACAGGATGAACGCACCGCCCACGATCAGGAACGACCAGGCGAGACCGAGCCCGAGATTGTGGATGCCGTACGCAGCCGCGAAGCTCAGCACGGGGATCGCGAACAGGATCAGCACTCCCGTGACGATGAACGCCACGCTGCCGATCACGCCGCGCTTCACGTCCTGGCGGACCTCGGCCTTCGCCAGGGCGATCTCGTCATGTACCAGCGCGGACATCTCGGCGGTCGCCGAAGCGAACAGCTGTCCGAGGCTGCGGTCGGTGCTGCCCGCATAGGTGCCCGCGTAGTTGCCGGGGTCGCTCATCCCTGACTCCCTCTCCTCTTCCGTACATCCGATGTCAGATCATGCCGGACTGTCCGGCTTGCTGCTCGCTGCCCCCGCCCGTTCGGCAAGGCGGCGGTGCTCGGCGGCCTTCCTCTCGTGGATCGCTGCCATCCGCAGGTGGTACTCCGGGTCGTCCTGCTCGTAGATGTCGGGGACCCCGGACGCGTCCGCGTCGAGTTCCTCGGCCGCGTACAGCGCCCTGTATCTGCGTACCCGCAGTTTGAGCAGTACACCGGAGAGTACGGCGGCAATCAGGGAACCGACGAGGACCGCGGCCTTGACCTCGTTGATCATGTCCTCGTCGCCGGCGAAGGCGAGCTCCCCGATGAGCAGGGAGACGGTGAACCCGATACCGGCGAGCGTGGCCACCGCGAAGACGTCGGCCCAGGCCAGATCCTTGTTGAGTCGGGCCCTGGTGAAGCGGGTGACGGCCCAGGTGCCGCCGAAGACGCCGATGGTCTTGCCCGCCACCAGACCGAGAATCACCCCGAGCGTCTCGGGCCGCTCGAAAACGCCGGCCAGGGCATCCCCCTTGAGGGTGACACCGGCAGAGAAGAGTGCGAACAGTGGAACCGCGACGCCCGCGGACAGGGGACGCACCAGGTGCTCGATGTGTTCGCCCGGGGAGCGCGTCTCGCCCTCGCGCCTGGTGCAGCGCAGCATGAGCCCCATGGCGACACCGGCGATCGTCGCGTGGACGCCGCTGTTGTACATCAGACCCCAGATGACCAGCGCGAGCGGGACATGGATGTACCAGCCCCGCACCCCGGAACGCAGCAGCGCGTAGAACACGGCCAGGCAGGCGAAGGCGCCGCCGAGCGCCAGGAAGTCGATCTCCTCGGTGAAGAAGACGGCGATGATCAGGATGGCGAAGAGGTCGTCGACCACGGCGAGCGTGAGCAGGAAGGCCCTCAGCGCCGCCGGGAGCGAGGTCCCGATCACCGCGAGCACGGCGAGCGCGAAGGCGATGTCGGTGGCGGTGGGGACGGCCCAGCCGCCGGTGGATCCACCTCCGAGCACTGCGGTCAGCGTGTAGACGAGGGCGGGCACGGCCATGCCGCAGAGCGCCGCGGCAACGGGCAGGGCTGCCGCGCGGGGATCACGGAGTTCGCCGGCGACCAGTTCACGCTTGAGCTCGACGCCCGCGACGAAGAAGAAGACGGCGAGCAGCCCGTCCGCCGCCCAGTGGGCGACCGAGAGGTCGAGCCCCAGCGCCTCGGGGCCGAAGTGGAAGTGGCTGACGGCCGCATAACTCGAACCGGCGACGTTCGCCCAGACCAGCGCGGCCACGGCCGCGACCAGCAGGATGACCCCGCCGACGGTCTCGGTACGCAGGGCATCGGCGACGTAGTTCCGCTCCGGCAGAGGCAGTCGGCCGAAGAGAGTGCCGCGGTTGTCGGACGAGGGGGCGGGCGTGGCCACGGGGGAGACCTCCGGGTCGGGTTACGGCATTGGTGGCATGGCGAATTCGCATGCCGACCAGACTTCCCGGCGCCCCTGTGGAGATGTCCTATGTGGTTGTCCCGCCTGGACGGTCCCGTCAGACGGGCCCGCTCCGGCGTCCTGCGCGGTCGGTACGGGCGCGCCTGCGCGAGGTGCCCGTACTGACGGCTCCGTCCTACGCGCTCGGCCTCACTCGCTCCGCATCACGTGTTCCGTCGACGAAACGACCACTCTACCTGGGGTGTCGAAACGGTATCCGGATCCGGTGCCCACCGCCCGGTGGCGTGCGGAGCGTGTCGTTGTTCCGGAGGGCGGAGCGTGCCGTTGTTCCCGGGATGCCCGGAGGGGCACCCGGTCCTGCCGGGTGCCCCTCGGTGCCGTGCGTGACCGCGGTCGTGTCAGTCCTCGGAGGACGCGGCGGGCAGCTGCGTCTGGATGAGGGACATGACCGAGGAGTCGGTGAGCGTCGTGACGTCGCCCAGCTCACGGTTCTCGGCGACATCACGCAGCAGGCGGCGCATGATCTTGCCCGACCGGGTCTTCGGCAGCTCCGCCACCGGGAGGACCCGCTTGGGCTTCGCGATCGGCCCGAGCGTGGTGCCGACGTGATTGCGCAGCTCCGCGACGAGCTCGTCGGAGGTGGTGGCGGTGCCGCGCAGTATCACGAAGGCGACGATGGCCTGGCCGGTCGTCTCGTCGTTGGCACCGACCACGGCCGCCTCGGCGACCGCCGGGTGCGACACGAGGGCCGACTCGACCTCGGTGGTCGAGATGTTGTGCCCGGAGACGAGCATGACGTCGTCGACCCGGCCGAGCAGCCAGACGTCGCCGTCCTCGTCCTTCTTGGCGCCGTCGCCGGCGAAGTACTTGCCCTCGAAACGCGACCAGTAGGTGTCGATGAAGCGCTGGTCGTCGCCCCAGATGGTGCGGAGCATCGACGGCCACGGCTCGGTGAGGACGAGGTAGCCGCCCCCTCCGTTCGGGACCTCACGGGCTTCGTCGTCGACGACGGTGGCGGAGATACCGGGCAGTGCCCGCTGCGCCGAACCCGGCTTGGTCTCCGTCACCCCGGGGAGCGGCGAGATCATCATCGCGCCGGTCTCCGTCTGCCACCAGGTGTCCACGACGGGGCACTTGTCGGCGCCGATGTGCTTCCGGTACCAGATCCAGGCCTCGGGGTTGATCGGCTCGCCGACCGAACCGAGGACACGCAGCGACGACAGGTCGAACTTGGCGGGGATGTCGTCTCCCCACTTCATGAACGTACGGATCGCGGTCGGCGCGGTGTAGAGGATCGTGACGCCGTACTTCTGGACGATCTCCCAGAAGCGCCCCTGGTGGGGCGTGTCAGGGGTGCCCTCGTACATCACCTGGGTCGCACCGTTGGCCAGGGGGCCGTAGACGATGTACGAGTGCCCGGTCACCCAGCCGATGTCGGCGGTGCACCAGTACACGTCGGTCTCGGGCTTGAGGTCGAAGACGGCGTGGTGGGTGTACGCCGCCTGGGTGAGGTAGCCACCCGAGGTGTGCAGGATGCCCTTGGGCTTACCCGTGGTTCCCGAGGTGTAGAGGATGAAGAGAGGCTGCTCGGCCTCGAAGGCCTCGGGGGTGTGTTCCGCCGACTGCCTGGAGGTGATCTCGTGCCACCAGACGTCCCTGCCCTCGGTCCACGCGGTGTCCTGGCCGGTGCGCCGCACCACCAGGACGTGCTCGACGCTGTCGATACGGGAGACCGCGTCGTCCACCGCGGGCTTGAGCGCGGAGGGCTTGCCCCGGCGGTAGCCGCCGTCGGAGGTGATGACGACCTTGGCGTCGGCGTCCTGGATGCGGGCGGCGATGGCATCCGCCGAGAATCCGCCGAAGACCACCGAGTGAGCGGCGCCGATCCGGGCGCACGCCAGCATCGCTACGGCGGCCTCCGGAATCATCGGCAGGTAGACGGCGACCCGGTCTCCCTTGCCGACACCGAGCTCGATAAGGGCGTTGGCCGCGCGGGAGACCTCGTCCTTCAGCTCGGCGTAGGTGATCGCGCGGCTGTCGCCGGGCTCGCCCTCGAAGTGGATGGCGACCCGGTCGCCGTTGCCCGCCTCGACGTGGCGGTCCACGCAGTTGTACGCGACGTTGAGTTCGCCGTCCGCGAACCACTTCGCGAAAGGCGGGTTGCTCCAGTCGAGGGTCTCGGTCGGCTCGGTGGCCCAGGTCAGGCGGCGGGCCTGCTCGGCCCAGAAGCCCAGCCGGTCCGCCTCGGCCTGCTCGTACGCCTCCACGGTCACGTTGGCGTTCGCGGCCAGATCGGCAGGCGGTGCGAACCGCCGCTCCTCCTTGAGCAGATTGGCCAGGCTTTCGTTGCTCACGACATCTCCCATTCCCAGGGTGTCCGTTGTGTCCCGGGGGACAGCTCATCAGGCCGCAGGCCACGTGACAAGTGTCTGCCGGGAATTGGTTTAGACCTGTTCCTCGTGCTACGGAGTCACACGTCCCGCTCCCGCAGGCAGCGGTGTGCGATGCGAGAGCGGGACCACAAGGTCTCACGGACCGGGGGTGTGAGCGGTTCAGGCGCCCACGGGGGAGTCGGCGGTGACGTGCGGGGCCTCGGCGCCGGGGGCGGCACTCCACACCGCCTCGGGAGCGACTCTGGCGAAGACTTCGTCGGGGCCGGTCCCCGAACTGACGCCCTCCGTCAGCAGGTATGCCTGCGCTTCCCCGACATGGAAGTACATGCCGTGCAGTTGCAGTGTGCCCGCCGCGAGCCGGCGAGCCACCGAGCCGTGCGCGCGAAGGTGCTCCAACTGCTGGACCACGTTGGTCAGACAGAGCTGTTCCACCGCGTCGGCGGGCAGGCGTCCGGCGATGCGGGCCCAGGAGTGATGCTTGGAGCGCATGCGCTCCAGACTCGGAAGGCCGTGCCGCAGCCAGCGCCAGAGCGGTGTCCTGGGCGTCTCCGGCGCGGCCCCCAGCAGGGCCTGCATGGCTCCGCATCCGGAGTGGCCGCAGACGGTGATCGATTCGACCTGCAACACGTCCACCGCGTATTCGATGGCGGCGGCCACCGAGTCGTCGCCCCCCGCATCCCCTCCGGTGCCCGGCGGGGGAACGAGATTGCCGACATTCCGTACGGTGAAGAGGTCGCCGGGGCCGCTTGCCGTAATCATGCTGGTGACCAGGCGGGAGTCGGCGCAGGTGAGGAACAGCTGGGAGGGCCGCTGCCCTTCGGCAGCCAGCCGGGCCAGTTCCTCCCGGACCAGGGGCGCGGTGGTGCGCTGGAACGAGCTGAGGCCGCTGAGGAGTCGATGGGCGCCGTGCCGCTCACCCACAGGGCCCGCCACCGTGACTGGGGCCGTCGGTGCCACGGTGTGAGACGTGGGGTCGGCGGTGGCCGGTGCGGCGTCCTGCACGCGGTCATGGCAGTGATGGTTACGCCATGGGGTCCACGGGCGGCAGCAGGAATGAGCCGCCGACGCGGGCTCGGCGATCCGGCCCCCGGAACGTCCCGTGAATTCGATCTGGCCCCCCGAGGCCGTCTGCGCCGCATACCAGTCCTGGATGGTCTCGTAGGCCGCGTGGTCCATGAAGAAGCCGTCCAACTCGACCACGGCGTGCACGCCTTGCGGAAGTCGCCCGAGCATTCGGCTGAGGCGCGGGACGGCCAGGAAGGTCAGCTGCCCGCGAGCGGTCACCAGGTAACGGCCGTCCTGCTCCGTCACCGTGATCCTGGTGCGGGCCAGTCGGTGCAGCGCGACGGCGACCGCCACGACGATGCCGATCGCCACACCTTCGAGCACCCCGACAAGGAGAACGCCGCTGATGGTGGCGCCGTACACCAGGAATTCGCGGTGCCGGTGCACCTTGCGGATGTGCGCGAAACTGACCATCTGTACGCCGACCACCATCACCAGCGCGGCGAGCGCCGCCAAGGGGATCCATTCCAGGACAGTGACCAGTAGCGCGGCCGCGAGGAGCACCCAGAGGCCGTGCAGCACGGTGGCCGCCCGGCTCTCCGCGCCGGCCCGCACGTTCGCGGAACTGCGCACCGCTCCACCGGAGATGGCCAGCCCTCCGGCCAGTCCGGACAGTGCGTTGCCTACGCCCTGAGCACGCAGTTCCCGGTCGAGGTCCGAGCGCCTGACAGGTGCCGGCGCTTTGCGGCCGTTCCTGGAGGGGGCCGCGGCTCGATCGGCGGCCAGCTTGTCCACGGAGACCGCGGCGAGCAGGGATTCGAGGCTGGCTACGAGTGTGACGGTCAGTACGGCCGCTGCGAGGGCTGCCACGGGGCCCTGCGGCATCTCGGGAAGAGCGTGCGAGTGCCAGGAAGGAAGATCCACCCGGGCGATCCCGGGTGTGGCCACGGCGGCCACAGCCGTCGCTACGGCCACTGCGGCGAGGGCGGCGGGGATCTTGCGCAGCGCCCCTCCCACCCGTCCGGGCAGCCGGGGCCACAGCACGAGAAGTGTGATGGTGAGCGCCCCGATGCCGGGTGCCGCCGGGCTGAAGTGTTCCAAGCGCGACGGCAGTGCGAGGGCGTTGTCGAGAGCCGAGCTCCGAGGCGCCTCGCCCAGCACGATGTGCAACTGGGCGAGCGCGATGGCCACCCCGATCCCGGCGAGCGTGCCGTGGACGATCGCGGGGCTGACGGCGAGAGCGCTGCGTGCGGCTCTCAGTGATCCCAGCAGGATCTGCAGCAGGCCCGCGCCGATGGTGATGGCACATGTGGTGCGCCAGCCGTAGATCTGGATCAGCTCGGCGGTGACGACGGTGAGGCCGGCCGAAGGGCCACTCACCTGTAGAGGTGTGCCGCCGAGCAGTCCGGCGACGATGCCGCCGATCGCCGCCGAGACGAGTCCGGCGGCCAAAGGCGCGTCCATGGCGACGGCGAGCCCGAGCGACATGGGAACGGCGATCAGGAAGACGGTGATCGATGCGGAAAGGTCGGCGCCCGAGACGCGGAAACGTCCTCGGCCCGGCGGGGACGGCGGACTGTGCGGCCGCTTGACCCCCGAGGCGCGGGGCGGGCGTGAACTGCGGGGCGAGTGGTCATCGCGGGTTGGGACGCAGGCAGACATGTTCCCGTCTCCTCCGGGGCAGCGCGGTCGCGGTATGTGAGTGACGGCGGCCGTGGTTCACGGCGTGCGGCGGTGGGGTGATACGGCGGGATTTCTCAACTCTCCGTAAACGAAGCGTAATGGAGAGTAAAGAAGGGTGTCCATGCTTTCGAGCAAATAGCCCAATGAGTCACTCCTTGAAGTGAATAAGCAGCTTTTCATCCGGCTTGTCGTACTGGTTCCAGCAGGACTGCGTGTGACGTTGACCGCGCCGCGTCGGCACTTCAACGCACGACTCCTGCAAGGAAGAGGGTGGACGGATGATGGCCGCCACGAAGCGGATCGCCCTGGGTGCCGTGGTCACGGCGCTGATCGCCGGCCTGGCCGGCTGCTCGGGTCCGGACGCGGGGGTCGCCGGCCCCGGGTCCGGAAAGAAGCAGACCCCTGGCGCGGAGGGGAACTCTCCGGCGGCGGCGCCCAAGGGGGCGGTCAAGCTCATCGGTGACGGTTCCACCGCGTTCACCGGCACCCAGCCGAAGCTTCCTGCGGTCAAGCGCCTGAAGCCCGGGCAGAAACCGCCCCAGTTCGTGGTGTTCTCCTGGGACGGCGCCGGTGAGGACAGCCAGAAGCTGTTCTCGCACTTCCGCGAGGTCGCCAAGAAGTACGACGCGAAGATGACGTACTTCCTCAGCGGGGTGTACCTCCTGCCGGAGGAGAAGAAGGCGCTGTACGACCCGCCGCAGCATTCGGCGGGCCGCTCCGACATCGGCTTCAACGACACCGAGGGGATCCGCGCCACCCTGAAGGAGCTGCGTGCGGCCTGGCTGGACGGAAACGAGATCGGCACGCACTTCAACGGGCATTTCTGCGGGCCGGACGGCGGTGTCGGTACCTGGTCGGTCGAGGAGTGGAAGAGCGAGATCAGCCAGGCGAAGGCATTCGTGAAGGGCTGGAAGACCAACGCTCCGACGCTCAAGGCGGAGGCTCCGTTGCCCTTCGACTACGACAAGGAACTGATCGGGGCCCGCACTCCGTGCCTCGAAGGGCAGAAGAACATGGTCGCGGCAGCGCGGACCATGGGGTTCCGTTACGACTCCAGCGGCGTCGGCAATCAGGTCTGGCCCACGAAGAAGGACGGACTCTGGGATCTTCCCCTGCAACTCGTCCCGGTGCCGGGACGGGCGTTCGAAACGCTCTCGATGGACTACAACTTCATGTTCAACCAGTCCGGTACGGCGACCCAGGGCGACCCGGGGCGCCACACCTACTGGGGCAATCAGATGCGGGACGGCCTGCTCCAGGCGTTCGGCCGCGCCTACAACGGCAATCGCGCACCGCTGATCATCGGTAACCACTTCGAATCCTGGAACGGCGGCACCTACATGCGCGCCGTCGAAGAAACGATCAAAACCGTGTGCACCCAGCAGGACGTGCAGTGCGTGTCCTTCCGTCAGCTCGCCGACTGGCTCGACGCGCAGGACCCGGCGACGCTCGCCAAGCTCGGGACGCTGAAGGTGGGCCAGGCGCCGAAGCCCGGATGGCCGGCCTTCCTCGCGGGAACGGCTCCGGGCAAGCCGGCCGGCAGCCCCGTGCCTGCCAGGCCGGCGGACCAGCCGGCAGGCCAGGGGGCAGGCAGCGGCGCGGAGTAGGAACCCTCCCGGCGCCGCCCGCGGGATTTCAGGCTGGCTGGGCCGCGTCCGCGGCGCCGGAGTGCTCGTGCAGGACGAAGGCGGGGTCGACCTGGGCAGCCAGGTCGGCACCCGTCTTCTCGTTGCCCCAGCTTTCCGCGTTCTTCAGGTGGAAGTGCACCATCTGCCGTGTGTAGCGCTCCCAGTCGCGCAGTTCGTACGAGTCCTCAGCGACGTCCTGCAGGGACTGCAGAGCCATCCGGTTGTCCGCCTCCAGGAGGTCGAAGGGCGCCGGCCGCCCCTTCTCCATCGTCCGTACCCAGTCCGAATGGCCGATGCCGACCAGCAGATCCTCGCCGACCTCGGCGCGCAGGAAGTCGAGGTCCTCCGGGCCGTGCACCTTGTTGCCCACGACCTTCAGAGCGACACCGAAGTCCCGGGCGTACTCCTTGTACTGGCGGTAGACGGAAACGCCCTTCCTGGTCGGTTCGGCCACCAGGAAGGTCATGTCGAATCGGGTGAACATCCCTGACGCGAACGAGTCCGATCCCGCCGTCATGTCCACCACCACGTACTCGTCCGGGCCGTCGACCAGATGGTTGAGGCAGAGCTCGACCGCCCCGACCTTGGAGTGGTAGCAGGCGACGCCCAGATCGGACTCGGTGAAGGGCCCGGTGGCCATCAGCCGGATATCGCCGTCGTCGAGACGGACCGGGCGGGCGCAGGCGTCATAGACCGGGTTGTCCTCACGGACCCGCAGCAACCGTGAGCCCTCACCGGGAGGCGTGGTCTTGATCATTGTTGCCGCGGACGCGATGCGGGGGTTGCTCCCCCGGAGATAGTCCTTGATGAGGGGCAGCTGGGCGCCCATGGCCGGCAGTGCGGCGGCTTCCTCCTCGTCGAGACCGAGCGCGGCCCCGAGATGCTGGTTGATGTCGGCGTCCACCGCGATGACATGGGCTTCATTGGCGGCGAGATGGCGGATGAAGAGCGAGGACAGCGTCGTCTTCCCGCTGCCGCCCTTCCCTACGAAAGCGATCTTCATGTTCACCTAGGGTAGTCGCTCCATCGCTCAGCGCTGTCATGGTTGGTGAAGAAGGCCACTCGTGGGCTGCATTCGTGCGCCGGACGCGTAGCCTCCCTACTTATGAGTACGACTTCCTCGGACCCGCTGGCCGCCCTCGGTGCTTTGCCCGGAGTCGGCGACGCGGTGGACTCCGTACGCAAGGCTGTGGACCGGGTCTACGGCCACCGGGTCATGCGGCGGCGCAGTAATGAGGTCACCGCGGAGGCTGCCCTGCGCGGAGCCAGGGGTTCGGCGGCGCTCTCGGGCGCCGACTGGAACCTCGAGGAGGTGCGCAGGCGCACGGACTTCAGCGGTGACGGTGAGGCTCGCACCGTGGGTGCCGCGCTGCGGCTCACCGCTGAAGCGGGTCAGCTGCTCTCCATCTGGCGTCAGTCGCCGCTTCGTGTTCTGGCTCGACTGCACCTCGTGGCGGCAGGCGGGGTGACTCCGGACGATGCGGTCGGCCGGCCTCGGCTGGCCGGTGAGCGCGTCGACGAGCCGCTGATCGAAGCGCCTCTCCCGAGTGCCGACGAGGTGTCCGGGCGGCTCGAAGGGTTGTCGCGGCTGATCATCGACGGCAGCGCGGCGCCCGCGCTGGTCATGGCTGCCGTCGTGCACGGCGAGCTTCTGGCGCTGCGGCCCTTCGGGTCGCACAACGGCCTGGTCGCCCGGACCGCCGAGCGGGTCGTGCTGATCGGCAGTGGCCTCGACCCCAAGTCGATCTGTCCTGCCGAGGTCGGGCATGCCGAGCAGGGCCGAGCCGCGTACGTGGCGGCGTTCGAGGGCTATCTCTCGGGGAGTCCGGAGGGTATGGCTGCGTGGATCGCCCACTGCGGGCGCTCGGTGGAGCTAGGAGTCAGGGAGTCCACGGCGGTGTGCGAGGCGCTGCAGCGCGGCGCGGCTTGAGGCGGAAGCGCCCCGAGGGCACTCGACCGGACCCGGAAAGGGTTGCGGCGGTACCGTTTCCGGTACCGCCGCTGGCATGTCCGCCCAGTTACCAAGCGTCCTCGATATGTGCCCATCAGGCCGGGGTCGTTGCCCGTCACCTGGTGCGGCTGGCCCGTAATCGACGGGTCGACGTCGCGTGGGTGCTCGGCTTCCATGCTCGGTCCGTGGGGCCATCTGTGCGTGAAAAGGTGATCCTCTCGGATGTCCTTGGTCTCGCGGGCCGTTGACTCCTTTGTACTCCTGGTCAGGGGGGAGTGGAAGCCCTGGCCGCACTTCTTTACTTTTCGGTTCAAACGATACTTATTCGGGCATCGGGATAGGCGGTGCCGACCACGGCTCCCTGCGCCTGTCCATGGAGAAGAGCCCCTGTGACGTCTCTCAGAGGGCGGCCGCTGCGGAGCGGCGACGGTTGGCGTACCAGACCAGCCCCGCTGTCACGGCAGCCGCACCCACCGCTGCTGCCGCCACCAGCGCCGGTCGTGGCGGCATGGAGAACGTGGGCAGGCGCTGCTTGAGCCGCACCGGCCGGTCGAAGACGAGAATCGGCCAGTCGCGGAGCGTCGCCTCGCGACGCAGCGTGCGGTCCGGATTGACGGCATGCGGATGGCCCACCGCCTCCAGCATCGGCACATCGGTGATCGAGTCGCTGTACGCGTAACAACGCGAGAGGTCGTAGCCCTCCGACTCGGCAAGAGCCTTGACGGCCTCCGCCTTGGTTGGCCCGTAGGCGTAGTACTCGATCTCGCCCGTGAAGCAGCCGTCGTCGCCGATGACCATCCTGGTCGCGACGACCCGGTCGGCACCGAGCAGCTCTCCGATGGGTTCGACGACTTCGGCGCCGGAGGTCGAGACGATGACCACGTCGCGCCCGGCTGTGTGATGCTCCTCGATGAGGGTTGCGGCCTCGTCGTAGATGATCGGGTCGATCAGGTCGTGCAGGGTCTCGGCGACGAGCTCCCTGACCTGCTGGACGTTCCAGCCCTTGCAGAGCGCTGAGAGGTATTGACGCATCCGCTCCATCTGGTCGTGATCGGCGCCCCCGGCAAGGAACACGAACTGTGTGTACGCGGTGCGCAGTACGGCGCGGCGGTTGATCAGCCCGCCCTGGTAGAAGGACTTACTGAACGTGAGCGTCGACGACTTCGCAATGACCGTCTTGTCCAGGTCGAAGAAGGCTGCTGTACGCGGCGAGAAGCGATTTTCCACAAAGGTGAGCATAGGGGCCCGCCATTCGGCGTAAAGTCCGGTGGGTGGGTTTGCCTGAGAAGGCGCTCGGGTACACCATGGAAGTCACGGATCGTTCGCGACCGTGCTAACCCGGTCCGACTCCTCCCCCCCCGAGTCGGCCGTGGGGACGACCCCCGCTCTCCCCCCCGGCGGGGGTCGTCGCATGTCCGGACGCATTCCGGCCGCAGCGCCAGGCCTGTGTCAGCCTCGCTGCCCCACTCTCTCCCGTTTCTGCGGTGGACTCCCTCGATCATGGCTCGTGACGGTGCGTAGCGGAAGGGCTGCGCTCCGAATGTCCCCTGTACGAGCTACCGAGATATTCACATTGCTGCGGTTGTCCACAGCATTTGAGCAAGATCCACATGTTTTTCCGAGGCGTTGCATGTTGATTCCGCCCGTGAAGTCCGCGGGTTCCGGAATCGCGCATCTCGGATCGGTCCGAGGCGGCCGCGAAACCGCACTGAAGGGACAGCGAGAAGGGGGCGGAGATGGTGGCTGGATCTTTCGCGGACGTAGGTCTGCCGGGCGCCGATCGGCTGTGTGGCGGCCCGATGATCGTGACCGAGGACGCGGATCTGCTCGACGATCTGCTCAGACTGTGCGCGGCCGCCGGGGCGGTGCCCGAGGTGCATCACGGGCTGCCTGAGGAGAAGGGCCGCTGGGAGCGGGCCCCGCTGATCCTCGTGGGTGACGATGCGGCCCGGCGATGTCTCGGGGCGTCCAGGCGAGGTGGGCTCATGCTCGTCGGAAGGGGCGGGGCCGACGCGGACGTGTGGCGACGTGCCGTCGAGATCGGGGCCGAGCATGTGCTGAGGCTGCCGGATTCCGAAGGATGGCTGGTGGACCAGATCGCCAATGCGGCCGAAGGCGTGGGCGGGCCGGCGCTTACCGTGGGCGTGGTGGGAGGGCGCGGTGGATCCGGCGCATCCACGCTGGCCTGCGCGCTTGCGGTGACGGCGGCCAGGTCGGGCAGACGGACCATGCTGATCGACGGGGATCCCCTGGGCGGCGGCATCGACGTTCTGCTCGGAGGAGAGGAAGCCGAAGGTCTGCGGTGGCCGGATTTCGCCCGTTCCAAAGGGCGGCTGGGCGGCGGGGCGCTGGAGGAGTCCTTGCCCGCGCTGCATGGTCTGCGAGTTCTCAGCTGGGGCCGGGGTGACGAGGTGGCCGTCCCTCCGCAGGCCATGCAGTCGGTACTGGCCGCAGCGCGTCGGCTCGGCGGAGTGGTCGTGGTGGACCTGCCGCGCCGGTTCGACGACAGCACGGCGGAAGCGCTGGCACAGCTCGACGTCGGGCTGCTGGTCGTGCCCGGCGAGCTGAGGGCGGTCGCGGCGGCCCGGAGGGTGGCGGCGGCAGCCGGTGTGGTCCTGGGCGACCTGCGGGTCGTGGCACGGGGTCCCTACACGGCGGGTCTGGACGAACAGTGGGTGGCCCAGGCGCTGGGCTTGCCTCTCGTGGGTGATCTGCCGCGGGAGCCGGGGCTGTCCTCGGCCCAGGACGATGGTGAGCCGCCGGGCAGCAACCCTCGTGGTGTTCTGGCCCGCTTCTGCAAGGAGTTCTGGGGCCGGGTGGATGTGCCTGACCGCCTCGAGGGCATCCATGCCCGGCAGTCCGGCGGAGGAAGGTCATGACCGACGCACTGCTCGACGCGGTGCGGCAGCGGCTGGCCAGAAGCGGTGCCGCGCCGACTCCTGCCGGGGTGGCAGCCGCACTGAGGGAGCAGGGCCGCCTGCTCGGCGACACCGAAGTGCTCGGCGCGGCGAAGGAACTGCGGGGCGAACTGGTCGGCACGGGCGTGCTCGAGCGGCTGCTGGCCGATCCGGCGGTGACCGATGTCCTGGTGTCCGCCCCCGACCGGGTATGGGTGGACCGGGGCGCGGGTCTCGAGCTGACCCGGGTCACGTTCCCGGATGCGATGGCGGTACGCAGGCTGGCTCAGAGGCTCGCGGCGGTTGCGGGTCGGCGGCTCGACGATGCCCGGCCGTGGGTGGACGCGCGGCTGCCCGACGGGACGCGCATGCACGCCGTCCTGCCGCCGGTGGCCGTGGGCTCGACGTGTCTTTCGCTGCGCGTGGTGCGGCCCAAGGCCTTCACGTTGGCCGAGCTCGTCCGGGCCGGGACGTTGCCGCCCGGCGGTGACCACCTGCTCAGGGCGCTGGTGCAGGCCCGGGTGTCGTACCTCATCAGTGGGGGAACGGGTGCGGGAAAGACGACGCTGCTGTCGAGTCTGCTGGGCGCGGTGGGCGAGCGGGAGCGCATCGTGCTCGCCGAGGACTCCGCTGAACTGCGACCGGATCACCCCCATGTGGTGCGTCTCGAGTCGCGCCCTGCCAATCAGGAAGGCGCGGGCAGGGTGACCCTGCGGGACCTCGTGCGCCAGGCCCTGCGCATGCGTCCCGACCGGCTGGTGGTGGGTGAGGTGCGGGGCGCTGAAGTGACGGAGCTGCTGGCCGCCCTGAACACCGGACACGAAGGCGGTTGCGGCACAGTCCATGCCAATGCCGCGGAGCACGTCCCTGCCCGCCTGGAGGCTCTGGGGACGGCTGCGGGGCTCGATCGGGCGGCTGTGCACAGTCAGTTGGCCGCCGCGCTCTCCGTGGTGATTCACCTCGTGCGGGACACAGATGGGCGGCGGCGACTTTCCGAAGTCCATGTGCTCGAGCGGGACTCGGCAGGTCTGGTGGTCACCGTGCCGGCTCTGCGATGGGGTGCGGAGGGATTCGTGCCGGAGCGGGGCTGGGGACACCTCGGGTCGCTGATCGGGCAGCAGTCGTGAGCGCGGCGACGCCCGGCGCGCTGGTGCCGGCGTCGGCATGGGTGATGGCGGTCTGCGCCGGAGTGGCCGCCGGTATCGCTGTGGCGAGGGAGCCGGGAGCACGGCGGGCACGCGCGCTGACGGCGAGGGGGCGGGCGGAGCTTCCTCGATCGGCGGGACGGGCACGACTCCGCGCGCTCTGTCTTGAGCGGAAGGAATGGCTCTGCGCCCCTGTGGCGGCTCTTCTTGCCGCTGTCGGGGAATCGGTGCTGCCGTTGTTCGCGGGAGCCGTGGCGGTTCCGCTGGTGCGGCGCTGGATACGGCGTAGGGCGCGGCAGCGTGAGCGCGAGCGCGTTGCCGACGGGGTGACGGCTCTCTGCGCTGCTGTGGTGGGTGAGCTGCGGGCCGGTCACGAGCCTGGACAGGCTCTGCTCACCGCCGGGCGTCACGCCGGGGCGCTGGGCGCTGCCGAGTCCGCGGTGCTGGCGGCAGCTCGCTTCGGCGGGGACGTACCAGGAGCCCTGCTCCAGGCAGCGTCCAGGCCCGGCTGCGAAGGACTCGCGGGGGTGGCAGCCTGCTGGCGGGTGGCAGTGGACGGCGGCGCCGGCCTCGCGGCCGGTCTGACCCGTCTGGAGTCCGCGTTGCGGGCCGAGCGGCGCCGGAGGGGGGAGCTCCGCGCCCAACTGGCCGGTGCCTGGTCGACCGTTGTGGTGCTGGCGTTGCTGCCGGCGGTGGGGCTGGGGCTCGGAGCGGCTCTCGGAGCGGACCCGCTCGGAGTGCTGCTGCACACCCCGGGCGGACTCGTCTGCCTGCTGGCGGGAGGACTGCTGGAGGCTGCTGGGCTGTTCTGGGCATCGCGGATCGTGCGGTCGGGGGAGGCCGGATGAACGGGATGCCGGACCCGGGCGAGCAGTTGGGGATGGTGGGCGCGGCCGGCGCTGTACTCGGCACGGCCGTGTATCTCACTCTCGTGTGGAACGTGCGACGGCACGAGCGGGTCATACGGCGGCGCGCGGCGCGGCTGTCCGGGTCCCGCTCCCTCGAGCCTCGTCCGGAGTGGCCGGCCATGCGGAGGCCAGGTCTGGGCCGTGCCCGGAGGTGGGGGCCGCCCCTGGCCGCCGGGGCGGCCGGCTGGATCCTCGTCGGTGGATCCGCGGGCTGGGCGGCCGGCCTGGCCGCGGCGTACGGGGTGTGGCGGTGGCAACGCTCCGGAAAGCGCAGCGGAGCGGGTGAACGGGAAGCGGAAGCCGCTCTCGTCGTCCGGCAGTTGCCGCTGGTCGCGGATCTGCTGGCTGCCTGTGTCTCGGCGGGTGCCGGACCGCGGGACGCGGCGGAGGCGGTCGGAGAGTCGGTGGGCGGTCCGGTCGGTGACCAGCTCGCCCGCACGGCGGCGGAGATCCGGCTGGGAGGAGAACCGGCCGATGCATGGGGCCGGTTCGGTGAGATACCGGGTGCCGCACCCCTGGCCCGCTGTCTGGAGCGGGCCGGCTCGACGGGGGCGCCGGCGGCCGAGCCTGTTTCCGCGTTGGCCGACGAGATGCGGGCCGAGCGGGCGAGCGCGGCGACAGCGCGAGCCCAACGGGCCGGGGTGTTGATCACCGCACCGGTCGGGCTCTGCTTCTTGCCTGCCTTTCTGGCGGTAGGCGTGGCCCCGGTCGTGATCGGCCTGGCGACCGGCTTGTTGCAGAACCGCTGAACGAAGCGGCTGAGGCGGTTCCCTGCCCGGCAGTCGTCGGCGGACGCCCCTCGGCCGCTGCCGGCGCCCGCCGATGGGTGCTTGCCGGCCCGTGTCCGGCGCATGTCCCGCTGCGGTGTCCGGCCGGGCGGGTTCCCGGACGTCGCGTCCCAGCCCGTCGGTGTCCCGGCCGTGGCAGGCCCGGCCGGCCGGTGGCCACCTGTGCCACAGCTGAGCGGAGCCAGGGCGGGCGCGGGGCGGCGGCAGATTCCGAAATGCAGTTCCGAATCGATGATCGAGACGAAGAAACGTGGGGTCGTGATGGGTGCGAAAGTCATGGGACGGATGCTGGCTACGGCACGTCTGGTCTGGGAGGACAGGTTCAGGCGGCGTATCGGGCGTGGAGCCCTGGACCGGGGTATGACGACGTCCGAGTACGCGGTGGGCACCATCGCTGCCTGTGCGTTCGCGGCGGTGCTCTACAAGGTGGTGACCAGCGGTGCCGTGCTCTCGGCGCTGCAATCGCTGATCAAGGATGCCCTCGATGCGAAATTCTGAGGCTCTGCGGGATGCCGAGGCCTCGCGGGAGGAACGGGGCCGGCGCGGCGACCGGGGGGCGGTGGCCGCGGAGGCTGCGATGGCCCTTCCCGTGCTGGTCGCCTTCGTCCTGGCCCTCGTCTGGGCTCTGGTGGCCGCGGCGGACCAGATCCGCTGTGTGGACGCCGCACGGGCGGGGGCGCGGGCCGCGGCCCGGTCGGAGCCGGAGGCCATGGTCAGGGCCGCGGCGAGGGAAGCGGCGCCGACCAGGGCCGAGGTGGCTGTGGAGCGGGTGGGCGAGCTGTGGCGGGTACGGGTCGAGACACCGACGCCGGGGCCCGGCCCGCTGGCCCTGACGCTGGCCGCCGAGGCGGTCGCGCTGGCCGAGGACACGGTGGGGGCGGCGCCTTGATCGCGACGCGACGCGGACGGGTGACCGACGACCAAGGGCTGGCGACGGTCTGGGTGGCCGTCACCACGGCGACACTCTGCGCGGTGTTCGGGGTGGTGCTGGCTCTCGGCCAGGCCGTGTCTGCCCGCCACCAGGCGGGCGGGGCGGCGGACCTGGCGGCGCTCGCGGCTGCCGACCGGGCGCTCCGCGGCACAGAGGCGGCATGCGGGACGGCGAGCGAGGTTGCCAGAGCCCAGGGTGCGGAAGTCGTCCGGTGCGCGATTCAGGGGGAGATCGCCGATGTGACCGCCCGCGTGCGCTTCGGCCCGTACGCGCCGGAGGTGCGATCGAGAGCGGGGCCTCCAGACGCCGAGGCCCCGGGCTTGCCCCGTTCCGCGACGTCGGCGGTCACCCGGGCGGGGCCGGTGCCGGGCCTGCCCCCTTTCGCGACACTGGCGCTCACCCGGTCGGGGCCGGAGCCGGGTCTGCCCCGTTCCGCGACACGGCGTCCACGCGGGCGGGGCCGGTGCCGGGCCTGCCCCGTTCCGCGATACCGGCGTCCACGCGGGCGGGGCCCGTGCCGGGTCTGGCCGGTTCCGCGACACCGGCGGTCACCCGGGCGGGGCCGGTGCCGGGCCTGCCCCGTTCCGCGATACCGGCGTCCACGCGGGCGGGGCCAGCTCGGGCGGACACCGGCCCGTACCGGGGTCCCGGCGCGGTCAGGTGAGCTCAGCGTTTCTCCCCGTCCGGAGGGCCAACTTCCTCCGGTGTGGTGGGTGCGGTCCTGAGGAGCTCGGTCAGGAGGCGTACGGCGCCCCGTTTGTGCAGCGGCTCGTTGCCGTTTCCGCACTTGGGGGACTGGATGCAGGACGGGCAGCCCGCGTCGCACTCGCAGGACGCGATGGCCTGACGCGTAGCGGTGAGCCAGCTACGTGCCGTGTGGAAGGCGCGTTCGGCGAATCCCGCGCCGCCGGGGTGGCCGTCGTAGACGAACACCGTGGGAAGGAGTGTGTCCGGGTGCAGCGGGACGGAGACGCCGCCGATGTCCCAGCGGTCGCACGTGGCGAAGAGGGGCAGCATGCCGATGGAGGCGTGTTCGGCTGCGTGCAGCGCTCCACCGAGGATCTCGGGGCTGATCCGGGCGGCATCGAGCTGGTCCTCGGTGACCGTCCACCACACGGCCCGGGTGCGCAGGGTGCGGGGCGGCAGGTCGAGCTTGGTCTCACCCAGGACCTCTCCGGTGATCAGCCTGCGGCGGAGGAAGGAGACGACCTGGTTGGTGACCTCCACGGAACCGAAACAGAGCCGCCCATCACCCCAGGGGATCTCGGTGTCCGTCTCCAGGACGGCGATGGCGGTCGTGTCGCGGGCATTGGTCGAGTAGGGAGGTACGGCTTCCTCGACCAGAGCCACCGAGTCCTCCAGATCCAGTCGGCGCACCAGATAGGTCCTGCCCTGATGGAGGTGGACGGCGCCTTCGTGGACGGCGGTGTGCGCGGCGGATTCGTCGACGGTGCCCAGCAGCCGGCCGGTTCCCTCCTCGACGATCTGCACCGGACGGCCGCCCCCTCCGCGGATGTCGGTGAGGTCGGCGGCGCGTTCCCGGCGGGTCCAGTGCCAGCCGGTCGTTCGCCTGCGCAGCAGCTTCGCGGCCTCCAGTTGCGGCAGCAGCTCGGGGACCGCGGGGCCGAAGAGCGCGATGTCGGCCTCGGTCAGCGGGAGTTCCGCGGCCGCGGCACACAGGTGCGGAGCGAGTACGTACGGGTTGTCGGGGTCCAGGACCGTGGACTCCACCGGTTGCTGGAACAGCGCCTCGGGATGGTGGACGAGGAAGGTGTCCAGCGGATCGTCGCGGGCCACCAGTACGGCCAGGGCGCCCTGGCCGGCGCGTCCGGCACGGCCCGCCTGCTGCCAGAGGGAGGCACGGGTGCCGGGATAGCCGGAGATGATGACGGCGTCCAGGCCGGAGACGTCGATGCCGAGTTCGAGGGCGGTCGTCGCGGCGAGGCCGAGCAGGTCGCCGGAGTGCAGGGCCCGTTCCAGGGCCCGGCGCTCCTCGGGCAGATAGCCGCCCCGGTAGGCCGCGACCCTCCCGGGAAGGGAGCGGTCCACCTCGGCCAGCCGTTCCTTCGCGATGACGGAGATGAGCTCGGCGCCGCGCCGGGAGCGTACGAAGGCGACCGAACGGATGCCCTGCAGGGTCAGGTCGGTCAGGAGATCGGCTGTCTCGGCCGTCGCGGTACGGCGAACGGGAGCCCCCTTCTCGCCGTGCAGATCGGTCAGCGGCGGCTCCCAGAGTGCGAAGACCATCTCGCCCCGGGGCGAGGCGTCGTCGGAGACCTCTCTGACGGGCAGGCCGGTGAGCCGTCCCGCGGCGACCGAGGGCTGTGCCGCGGTGGCGGAGGCGAGGAGGAAGACGGGGTCGGAGCCGTAGCGCGCGCACAGGCGGCGCAGCCGGCGCAGCACCTGGGCGACATGGGAGCCGAAGACGCCCCGGTAGGTGTGGCACTCGTCGATCACCACGAAGCGCAGCGAGCGGAGGAAAGAGGCCCAGCGAGGGTGGGAGGGAAGTATGCCCCGGTGCAGCATGTCGGGGTTGGTCAGGACGTAGTTGGCGTACTGGCGCACCCATTCGCGTTCTTCGACCGGCGTGTCGCCGTCGTAGACCGCAGGCCGCACCGCGGCGCCCAGGGGTGCCGCCAGCGCCTTCACAGCGCGGCGCTGGTCCGCAGCGAGGGCCTTGGTCGGCGCGAGGTACAGAGCGGTCGTGCCGCGGCCGTTCGGGGCCTGCGAACCGTCCACGAGGGCGCTCAGGACCGGTGCGAGGTAGGCGAGCGACTTGCCGGACGCCGTGCCGGTGGCGATCACGACGGACTCGCCGTCCAAGGCGTGCTCCGCCGCCGTGGCCTGGTGCGTCCACGGATGGTCGATCCCGGCCCGGGCAATTGCCGAGATCACCTCCGGCCGGATGCGGTCCGGCCAGGTGGCATGGGTTCCCGCACGCGGGGGCAAGTGCTCCGTATGAGTGATGCGCGCTGCCCGGCCCGCCGCTGCGGCGAGCCGGTCGAGAACCACCGTGGGAGAGGGGCGCGAGCCCGCGTTCTCAGGTGGTCGACTGGGGCGGTGATTCTTGGCCATCGGCACCGAGTGTGTCACTGGCGTGACGGACAATGGTCCCAAGGCGTCGTGCATGGCTGCTGGTAAGTGATTGAATGCCATCGCGGCTGGCGATCCGTCCCCTGGCCTCCGTCGGGGAGACCGAGGGGCGACCGCTCGATAGCAAGGTGCTGGAGGATCCGTGGACCTGTCCCTGTCGACTCGCAATGTGTCCGGCCCTGGTGGCGACCGTACGGTCGTCGAGGTCGGTGGCGAGATTGATGTGTATACCGCGCCCAAGCTGCGCGAGCAGTTGGTCGAGTTGGTGAATGACGGCAGCTACCACCTGGTTGTCGACATGGAAGGCGTCGACTTCCTCGACTCCACCGGCCTCGGCGTGCTCGTGGGCGGCTTGAAGCGTGTGCGGGCCCATGAGGGCTCGCTGCGACTGGTTTGCAACCAGGAGCGCATTCTCAAGATCTTCCGGATCACAGGTCTGACCAAGGTGTTTCCCATCCACACCACGGTCGACGAGGCTGTCGCGGCAACCGACTGACGGTCGGGGTACGCCGGTCCTTCCAGGGCCGGCAGGCACGCTGTGACAGGCCGGCAGGCGGCAGCTAGACAGCCGTCATGAGCAGGCGGTCGGCCCTTGTGGTCGGCTGCCGGCTTCGTCGGTTTCGGAGGGAATGAGAGCAGGGGTACCGGGCGCCACGCCCGGGCCCCTGAGATGCACGTCCGTACGTTTGAGGGGGATGGCCATGCCAACCGTTGAACTCCGCTTCAGCGCTCAGCCCGAACACGTCAGGACGGCCCGCCTCGTGGCAGCCGCCGTGGCACGCCGGGCAGGCGTCGATGAGGCGGTGCTCGACGAAGTCAGACTCGCGGTCGGCGAGGCATGCAGTCGTGCCGTCGGACTGCACAGGAGCCACGACATCGCTGCTCCGGTCACGGTCGTGCTGACCGAGGAGGAGAAAGCGTTCTCCATCGAGGTGGGGGACGGGCTTCTCGCTTCGGGAAGCGACCCGTCGCGGCCTGGCGCGGCCGGTGGCGCGGGTCCGGACGAGGCCGAAGCGGACAGCGAGGACGAGATGGGCCTCGCGGTCATCAGCGGTCTGGTCGACGACGTGGAGGTCCTCACGGGGGCCGAAGGCGGAGTGATCCGCATGACCTGGCCCACGGCCTCGGCCGCGGTACTTCCCTGAGCTTTCCGGTTGTCCTGCCGAGCAGCGGATGGGCCGGGCGATCAGCCGATCAGCCGAACGACTCCCCGAGGGTTTTTCGGCCGCACCGGGCAGCGCGACACGCAGCGCTGTCTCAGCCTCACCGCGGCTGGTGCCGGCCCTGAGCGGTACGCCGCCCTTGCCTCACCGCGGCTGGTGCCGCAGCCCTGAGCGGTGCGCCTCTGTTGCCGCTTTGCGCCACCCTTGCCACGTCGGCACGTGCTGTGCGATGGGCACCGCTGTCCGCCAACGCCTGCGGCGCGCCCTCTCGGGCGCGTTGTTTCCTTCCTGCTTGCCCCCGGAGCCCGTCATCCTGGGTGCCTCGCGCTGAGAAGGCTCGGTGCCGTCCCGGGGAGCCCCGTCGCCGATCACGGCGGCCTGGCACCTGAAATCGCCGGTGGTTCGCGCGCGCCTGCCTCGTGCCCCGCCAACCGCCACCCGTGCCCGCGTAGCTCCACCCGCCGCGTACGGCGTCTCGCCCCGCACGGCGTACCTCGGCCCCGCACGGCGTACCTCGGCCCCGCGCGGCGTACCTCGGCCCCGCGCGGCGTACCTCGGCCCCGTACTGCGTACCTCGGCCCCGTACGGCATACCCTGGCGCG
>NZ_JBIAJR010000013.1:0-119613 GCF_042872025.1 Streptomyces sp. NPDC005494 | reverse complement strand
CCACCCGCGCCACCCGCGCCACCCGCGCCACCCGCGCCACCCGCGCCACCCGCGCCACCCGCGCCACCCGCGCCACCCGCGCCACCCGCGCCACCCGCGCCACCAACGACGACGGCCGGCGCGCCCGCCGCCGTACTCCGGCGCGCCACCGGGCGGGATGTGATCGCGATTTCGGGCCCAGCTGAGCAGGGCCTTTTCTTTGCGTCTGATCAATGATCTCCGGAAATCCCGTACGTGCCACGTGTCTGCCCCATTACTGCATTCGGGTCCAACGGAGGCGGGATCGTTTGCCATTGGGTGGACGAAAGACGATTTCATTGGCCACCCACTGTTTTGATCAGGCTCCGCTCCCTACAATCCGTCCACGTCTTGAGCGCTCAGCGTCAAGGAGGACGTATGGCGGAGTTCCTCAATACCCCACTGGCCAACACCCCACTGGCAGAACTGGCGCACGTATCCGTCCCTTCAGACCCGTCAGCCGCACTCGCGGCCGCGGTACTCACCGACGGCAACCGGCTGATCGTCGTGGTCGTCGCGGTTGTCGCCCTTGCCGCGCTGGTCGTCGCCCGCCTGCTGGTACGCCAGGTGCTGGCGGCCGGCGAAGGCACCGAACGCATGAAAGAGATCGCGGCGGCCGTCCAGGAAGGTGCGAATGCCTATCTGGCGCGGCAGCTGCGCACCGTCGGCATCTTCGCCGTCGTCGTGTTCTTCCTGCTTCTGCTGCTTCCGGCCGACAACTGGTCGCAGCGCATCGGGCGCTCGCTCTTCTTCCTGGTGGGTGCGCTTTTCTCGGCAGCCACCGGATACATCGGTATGCGACTCGCCGTCCGCAGCAATGTGCGTGTAGCCGCTGCCGCGCGCGAGGCGACTCCGGCGGAGGGGGAACCGGAAAAGGATCTCACCACCGTTTCACACAAAGCGATGAAGATCGCATTTCGCACCGGGGGCGTGGTCGGAATGATCACGGTGGGCCTCGGTCTGCTCGGCGCCTCCTGTGTGGTGCTCGTCTACGCCGCCGACGCGCCCAAGGTGCTCGAGGGATTCGGCCTCGGCGCCGCCCTGATCGCCATGTTCATGAGGGTCGGAGGCGGCATCTTCACCAAGGCGGCCGACGTGGGTGCCGACCTCGTGGGCAAGGTGGAGCAGGGCATCCCCGAGGACGACCCGCGCAACGCGGCCACCATCGCCGACAACGTGGGCGACAACGTCGGTGACTGCGCCGGGATGGCGGCCGACCTCTTCGAGTCGTACGCCGTGACGCTCGTGGCCGCGCTGATCCTGGGCAAGGTCGCCTTCGGGGACGCGGGGCTCGCCTTTCCGCTGATGGTGCCGGCGATCGGCGTCGTCACCGCGATGATCGGGATCTTCGCGGTCGCCCCCAGGCGGGCCGACCGCAGCGGGATGAGCGCCATCAACCGCGGCTTCTTCGTGTCCGCCGTGATCTCGCTCGTGCTGGTTGCCGTGGCCGTGTTCGCCTACCTGCCGTCCTCGTACGCCGCCCTGGACGGGGTCACCGACGGTGCCATCACCTCGCACGGCGGCGACCCACGCGTCTTCGCCCTGGTCGCCGTCGCCATCGGGATCGTGCTCGCCGCTCTCATCCAGCAGCTCACCGGCTACTTCACCGAGACCGGCCGACGTCCCGTCCGGGACATCGGGAAGTCATCCCTGACCGGTCCGGCGACCGTCATCCTCGCCGGCATCTCCATCGGCCTCGAATCGGCCGTCTACACCGCGCTCCTGATCGGTCTGGGCGTCTACGGTGCCTTCCTGCTCGGTGGTACGTCGATCATGCTCGCGCTCTTCGCGGTGGCCCTGGCCGGGACGGGCCTGCTCACCACGGTGGGTGTCATCGTCGCCATGGACACATTCGGCCCGGTCTCCGACAACGCCCAGGGCATCGCCGAGATGTCCGGAGACGTGACGGGCGCGGGCGCTCAGGTCCTCACTGATCTGGACGCCGTCGGCAACACCACCAAGGCCATCACCAAGGGCATCGCGATCGCCACGGCGGTCCTGGCGGCGGCCGCGCTCTTCGGCTCCTACCGGGACGCGATCGCCACCGCGGTCGACGACGTCGGAGCCCGGGCGGGGGAGCTCGGGCTGAGCCTGGACATCTCGCAGCCGAACAATCTGGTCGGCCTGATCCTCGGAGCGGCGGTCGTCTTCCTCTTCTCCGGTCTGGCCATCAACGCGGTCTCCCGTTCGGCGGGATCCGTGGTCTACGAGGTGCGACGGCAGTTCCGGGAGCACCCAGGGATCATGGGAGGCACGGAGAAGCCGGAGTACGGCCGTGTCGTCGACATCTGCACCAAGGACGCGCTGCGTGAACTGGCCACACCCGGTCTGCTCGCGGTTCTGGCGCCGATCGCCGTCGGGTTCTCCCTGGGGGTCGGGGCGCTGGGTTCCTACCTCGCGGGGGCGATCGCCACCGGCACACTGATGGCCGTCTTCCTCGCCAACTCGGGCGGGGCGTGGGACAACGCCAAGAAGCTCGTCGAGGACGGACACCACGGTGGCAAGGGCAGTGAGGCCCATGAGGCGACGGTGATCGGAGACACGGTGGGCGACCCGTTCAAGGACACGGCGGGTCCCGCGATCAACCCGCTCCTCAAGGTGATGAACCTCGTGGCGCTCCTCATCGCCCCCGCGGTCGTGCAGTTCAGCTACGGCGACGACGCGAGCGCGCCCGTACGCGCGGTGGTGGCTGTCATCGCCGTCGTCGTCGTCATCGGTGCTGTCCATGTGTCCAAGCGGCGGGGAATCGCTGTGGGGGACGACGACGGTCCGGGCGACGAGGGCGGCGGAGGAGGACCGGCCAAGTCCACTGATCCTGCGGCCGTTTCGTGAGAGGTGCGCCCCGCCTTCGGCGGTCGCACACGTAACACCTGCTCAGCGAGGCGGCGGGCGGCACGACCTGACGTGCCGCCCGCCACCTGTGTGCCAAACGTCCTGCATGCGGGCCGGGCGGCGCTCGCAGGGGCGTCCGAGCGCGTAGGTGAGTTGTATCTCCCTCATTTCCCTTGGTGCGAATGGCTTCAAAAGATTACAAATCGGATGCTGGTCGCCTGAATGTCGCCCACTTGGCGTGTAAGTTCCGGGGCCGAGAGCCTTGGAAGGGACCCCATCCGGTGAACAAGAAGCTTGCAGCCGCACTGTCCGGCGGTGCGGTACTCGTACTGACGCTGTCGGGCTGCAGCGACGACAGCGACAACAAGGTGAACGACTGGGCGAAGAAGGTCTGCGACCAGGTTCAGCCGCAGCTGCAGAAGATCGCGAACGCCAATGCCTCGATCCAGCAGCAGACGGCCGACAACAGCAAGCCTGCCGACGTCCAGGCGACCGACTCGGCTGCCTTCCAGCAGATCTCCCAGGCTTACAAGGCGCTGGGCACGGCCGTGAATTCGGCCGGCGCGCCGCCCGTGGACGGCGGTGAGACCACGCAGAAGGAGGCGGTGAAGGAGCTGAACGCCTCCTCCGCCGCCTACGCGGAGCTGAAGACGAAGGTCGACGCGCTCGACACGGAGGACCAGGCGAAATTCGCCGACGGCCTCAAGGGGATCGCCGACGAGCTGAACAAGATCAGCACCAACGGTGACCAGGCGCTGAAGAAGCTCCAGTCCGGCGAGGTCGGTTCCGCGATGGCCAAGCAGAAGGGCTGCCAGAAGCCCACCGCCTCTGCGTCGCCCGCCCCCGCGCCGTCCGGTTCGGCCGCGAAGACCGCTTCGCCTTCGGCGACCGCGAAGGCGTAACGGCGGGTCCGCCCACGGCTCCGGCTCCGGCCGGCAGCGGCGGCGAAGCCCGCTCGGGGCAGCCCGGTCACCCCGTGTGGGGGCCGGGCCGCTGCCGTTGTCGGTGGGAGCGGCCACAATGGTCGGGTGAGTACGACCAGCCTCCCCGCATCCGATCACGCCCTCCGGCTCCGCGAAGCCCTGATCGCCGCGGCCTTCACCGCCGACGGCCTCCTCGAACGGCTCGGTGCGCCCGCGTACGCCGCGCTCGCCCGCAGCGAGACCGTCCCCGCGCTCCGCGCCACCCGAGGGGACACGCCACTCGACACGCTGGTGCGGCTGTTCCTCCTGCAGCGCCCCTTGCCGGCGGAGGCGGCTGCCGCCGCGATCCCGCTGGAGGAGTGTGTCGAGGACGGCTGGGTGACTTCCGAAGGCGGCCTGGTCCGTGCCACCGTCGACGTGCGGCCCTACGGCGGGCCGGAGGGCCAGGACTGGTTCATCGTCTCCGACCTGGGGTGCGCGGTCGGCGGGGCCGGTGGCATCGGCTCGCACGAGGAAGGGGTCGTCCTGGGAGTCGGCGGGGCGTCCACCACGCTCGCCGGGATCACGGTGCGCGAGCCCGTCACCTCCGCCCTCGATCTCGGTACGGGGTCCGGCATCCAGGCGTTGCACGCCGCCCAGCACGCCACCCGGGTCGTGGCCACGGACGTCAACCCACGAGCGCTGGAATTCACCCGTCTCACGCTCGCCCTGTCCGGCGCGTCCCCGGCCGACCTGCGCGAAGGCTCCCTCTTCGAGCCGGTGAGCACGGAGACGTACGACCTGATCGTGTCCAACCCGCCCTTCGTCATCTCACCCGGTGCGCGGCTGACGTACCGCGACGGCGGTATGGGCGGCGACGACCTGTGCCGGACGCTCGTGCAGCAGGCGGGGGAGCGTCTCAACCAGGGCGGATACGCACAGTTTCTGGCCAACTGGCAGCACGTCGAGGGCGAGGAGTGGCAGGACCGCGTCCGCTCCTGGGTCCCCGCGGGCTGCGACGCCTGGATCGTGCAGCGCGAGGTGCAGGACATCACGCAGTACGCGGAGCTGTGGCTGCGCGACAGCGGTGACCACCGCACCGATCCCGAGCGGTACGCCGAGCGGTACGAGGCCTGGCTGGACGAGTTCGAGGCCCGCCGGACGAAGGCGGTCGGCTTCGGCTGGATCACACTCCGCAGGTCCGCCGCAGCCGCCGCCGGGGACGCCTCCGTCGTGGTGGAGGAGTGGCCGCACGCGGTGGAGCAACCCCTCGGGCCCGCCGTCGAGGCGCACTTCGCGCGGCAGGACTACCTGCGGCAGCACGACGACGCGGCCTTGCTCTCGGCGCACTTCACACTCGCCGAAGAGGTCGTGCAGGAGCAGGTCGGACTGCCGGGCGCCGAGGACCCCGAGCATGTGGTGCTGCGTCAGCACCGCGGGATGCGGCGGGCGACGAAGGTCGACGCGGTCGGCGCCGGATTCGCGGGCGTGTGCGACGGTTCACTGCCCGCGGGCCGGATCCTGGACGCCATCGCCCAGTTGATGGCCGAGGATCCGGTACTGCTGCGCGATCGCACCCCGCAGGCGATCCGGCTCCTGGTGGAGGAGGGCTTCCTGGATCCCGTGCGCTGACCCGGTGCGCCGCCCCTCTGTGCGGCGGCCCACGCTCCGACTTCGTGTGCCGCGGCCCACGCGCTGACCTCCTGTGCTGCGGCCCTCGCGCTGACACGGCACTCCCGCGTGCCGACCCGGCACGTGGGCCCTCGGTACGCCGGTTCCCGTGCATGGGCTGCGACGTGCCGGCCCGGCACACGGGCCTCGGTACACCGGTTCTCGCACCCGGGCTTCGACGTGCCAGCCCGTCACACGGGCCTCGGTACAGCGGTTCCGCCGAAGAGGGCTCCGCAAGGGCCGGTGACCGCGTCCCGTGACGCGGGTCACCCGCGCCCCGTAACGCGCCCCGGGCTCCGTTCCCGCGCACCGGAGCCATGCGTTGCGAGGCCCAACCCCCTTGTGACCAGCACCTTCACCCCAGTGCGGGTCATGCTCCGGCACGGCCCGCGGGTTCCGCTCAGGGCCGTTCCCGGAGCGGGTGCGCGCTGTTCACCCGAGGTTCGCGTCGAGGACGCCCCGGCGTGGCAGCCTCCCCTGTGCCGAGCGGCCGGCGCCTCGCGCGTCCGAGCGGCGACAGCCGCCCGGGGGCGCGCACGTCACGGGCAGCAGCCGATGGCCAGAACACGAGGGGTACGGACATGGAGAGCGTCACCGCGGTCTTCGCCGGTACGGCATTCAGCCTGTTCGGCGCCGCCCTCCTCGTCTGGACGGGGGCGCGCACCATTCAGCGTGCGCCGGTCGCCCTCGGCGTGAGCCCCGTCGCTTCCACCGCTCTCGCCACGCTCTTCGGCGTACTCTTCCTCGTCCTCGGCGTGTGGTGCTTCACCCGCATCTGATCCACTTCTCCGGAGCGGCCGGAAGGCCGCCGGGCGCCCGGCCGCCGGGTCCCCCGACAGCACCGCGGAACCCGCAGGCGACGGCCCCGTGAGGAGTGGACCGGACAGTCCGGGCGGCAGGAATGGCGGAAGTCGGGTTACCGTTCGAGTGGCCGTTGCGGGCTTTTGCCGTTTGACACGGGGGCGGGTTGTACCGTCACACTCCGCAGCGACAGCACCGCGAGCAGCGTCCACCGCTGCCCGGATGCCCACGAGTGCCGACCGGAGAGAAGAGCGAAGTTGTCCCCGACCAGCGAGACCGCAGGCCGCCGACTCGTCATTGTCGAGTCGCCTGCCAAGGCGAAGACGATCAAGGGCTACCTCGGCCCCGGATACGTCGTCGAGGCGAGCGTCGGGCACATCCGCGACCTGCCGAACGGCGCCGCCGAGGTGCCGGACGAGTACACCGGTGAGGTACGCCGCCTCGGCGTGGACGTCGAGAACGACTTCCAGCCGATCTACGTCGTCAACGCTGACAAGAAATCCCAGGTCAGGAAGCTCAAGCAGCTCCTTGCCGAATCCGACGAACTCTTCCTCGCCACCGATGAGGACCGCGAGGGCGAAGCCATCGCGTGGCACCTGCAGGAAGTTCTCAGGCCCAAGGTCCCCGTCCACCGGATGGTCTTCCACGAGATCACCAAGGACGCGATCAGGGCCGCCGTCGCCAACCCGCGCGAGCTGAACCAGCGCATGGTCGACGCCCAGGAGACCCGCCGTATCCTCGACCGCCTCTACGGCTACGAGGTCTCGCCGGTCCTGTGGAAGAAGGTCATGCCGCGGCTGTCCGCCGGCCGCGTCCAGTCCGTCGCGACCCGCCTCGTCGTCGAGCGGGAGCGCGAACGCATCGCCTTCCGCTCCGCCGAGTACTGGGACCTGACCGGGACCTTCGGTACCGGCCGCACCGGTGACGCCTCCGACCCCTCCACGCTCACCGCCCGCCTCAGCGCGGTCGACGGGCGCCGTATCGCGCAGGGCCGTGACTTCGGTCCTGACGGACAGCTCAAGGCCGGTTCCGCCCAGACGCTGCACCTGGACGAGACGAACGCCCGGGCACTGGCCGTCGCGCTCGCCGACTCCGCGTTCGCGGTCCGCTCGGTCGAGTCGAAGCCGTACCGCCGCTCGCCGTACGCGCCCTTCCGCACGACGACCCTCCAGCAGGAGGCGAGCCGCAAGCTGGGCTTCGGGGCCAAGGCCACGATGCAGGTGGCGCAGAAGCTGTACGAGAACGGCTTCATCACCTACATGCGTACGGACTCCACGACCCTCTCGGACACCGCGGTCTCCGCGGCCCGGGCGCAGGTCACGCAGCTGTACGGGGCGAACTACCTGCCCGAGAAGCCCCGCACCTATGCGGGCAAGGTCAAGAACGCGCAGGAGGCGCACGAAGCGATCCGCCCCTCGGGCGACCGCTTCCGCACCCCGGCGGAGACCGGACTCACCGGCGACCAGTTCCGGCTGTACGAGCTGATCTGGAAGCGGACCGTCGCCTCCCAGATGAAGGACGCCACGGGTAACTCCGTGACCGTGAAGATCGGCGGCCGGGCGAGCGACGGCCGTGACGCCGAGTTCTCCGCGTCCGGCAAGACGATCACCTTCCACGGCTTCATGAAGGCGTACGTCGAGGGCGCGGACGACCCGAACGCCGAGCTGGACGACCGTGAGCGCAGGCTGCCGCAGGTCGCCGAGGGTGACGCGCTCTCCGCCGAGGAGATCACCGCGGACGGCCACTCCACCAAGCCGCCGGCCCGTTACACCGAGGCCTCGCTGGTCAAGGAGCTCGAAGAGCGCGAGATCGGCCGCCCGTCGACGTACGCCTCGATCATCGGGACCATCCTGGACCGCGGCTACGTGTTCAAGAAGGGCACGGCCCTGGTGCCGTCATTCCTCTCGTTCGCCGTGGTCAACCTGCTGGAGAAGCACTTCGGCCGCCTGGTCGACTACGACTTCACCGCGCGCATGGAGGACGACCTCGACCGCATCGCCCGGGGCGAGGCCCAGTCGGTGCCGTGGCTGCGCCGCTTCTACTTCGGCGCGAGGGACGACACGACCGGTGCCGGTGCGGCATCCGACGCGGGCAACGGCGACGGGGACCACCTCGGCGGCCTGAAGGAGCTCGTGACCGACCTGGGCGCGATCGACGCCCGCGAGATCTCCTCGTTCCCCGTCGGCAACGGCATCAAGCTCCGTGTCGGCCGCTACGGCCCGTACATCGAGCGTGGCGAGAAGGACTCCGAGGGCCACCAGCGCGCCGACGTGCCGGAGGACCTGGCGCCCGACGAGCTGTCCGTGGAACTCGCGGAGGAGCTGCTGGCCAAGCCGAGCGGCGACTTCGAGCTCGGCGCCGACCCGGTCAGCGGGAACCAGATCATCGCGAAGGACGGGCGCTACGGCCCGTACGTCACCGAGGTGCTGCCCGAGGGCACGCCGAAGACCGGCAAGAACGCCGTGAAGCCGCGGACCGCCTCGCTCTTCAAGACGATGTCGCTCGACACGGTGACGCTGGCCGACGCGCTCAAGCTGATGTCGCTGCCGCGCGTGGTCGGCGAGGACGCCGAGGGTGTCGAGATCACCGCGCAGAACGGCCGCTACGGCCCGTACCTGAAGAAGGGCACCGACTCCCGCTCGCTGACCTCCGAGGACCAGCTCTTCGACATCACCCTCGAAGAGGCCCTCGCGATCTACGCGCAGCCGAAGCAGCGCGGCCGGGCCGCCGCCAAGCCGCCTCTGAAGGAACTGGGCACGGACCCGGTGAGCGGTGCGCCGGTGGTCGTGAAGGACGGCCGCTTCGGCCCGTACGTCACGGACGGCGAGACGAACGCGACGCTGCGGACCGACGACAGCGTCGAGGACATCACGCCGGAGCGCGGCTACGAGCTGCTCGCCGAGAAGCGGGCCAAGGGGCCGGCGAAGAAGAAGACGGCGAAGAAGGCCCCGGCCAAGAAGACCGCGGCCAAGAAGGCGACCGCCGCGAAGAAGACGACGACCGCCAAGAAGGCGACCGCCACCAAGACGGCGGCCAAGAAGACGGCCACCGCGAAGAAGGCGACCACCAAGAAGGCGGCCACCTCGAAGACGGCTTCGGCTCCGGCCGACGAGAGCTGACCGCTGAAGGCGCCGTACTCGTACGCCGTCCACCGGAACACCGGAGGAGCTGGGACGACCCGGCTCCTCCGGTGTTCTCGTACGGGTGACCCGGGTCCCTGCGGGCACTTGTTCGGACGCGGCCCCCGGGTACCCCGCCGGTCCCGATAGGCTGGGCGGATGACGCGAGCCGAGCAGCCACCGGTCGTGAGCCCCACCTCCGACACACTTGCCGCAGACTCACGCGAGCGCGCCGTACGAGCCCTGTTGCGTGTTCCCCCGCTCCGGCGGTTGTGGAGCGCACAGCTCGTCGGGAGTATCGGCGATTCACTCGCCCTTCTCGTGCTGGTGTTGTTGTCGCTGCAAGCGGCGGTCCTCGAGGGCTCATTCGGCGCCGGATACCGCGGGGCGGCCTTTGCCGTCGCCGCCGTGTTCGGTGCCCGGATTCTTTCCACCGTGCTCTTCGGAGCCGTACTCCTGGGGCCGTTGACGGCACTCACGGCGCCCGCCGGTCCGCTGGACCGGCGCTGGCTGATGATCGGAGCGGACGGGCTGCGGCTCGCCCTGCTGGTCGTCGCGCCCCTGTGGATCGACTGGATGCCGGACAAGGCACTCATGATGATCCTGATCACCGTCTTCGTGGCCGGAGCCGGCGAGCGGGTGTGGACGGTGGCCAAGGAGAGTGCCGCCCCCGCCCTGCTGCCCGCACCGCCCCCCGAGGGCGCTGCCGTGCGCCCGCTGCCCGACCACCTCGACGCCCTGCGCAGGCTCTCCCTGCGGACGAACTTCCTGGCTGTGCCCGCCGCCGCGGTCGTACTGGTGGTCGCCGCACTGATCGGTGAACTGCTCGGTACGGGCTTCGACTGGTTCTCCGCCCACCAGGCCGCCCTCGGTTCCTACGTCGCGGCGGGGCTCTTCTCCGCCTCGATCTCGACGCTGTACTTCCTCCAGCTGCCGGGCACCCGGACGCCCCGCCCGCGCTCGCCCCTGGAGGGGCTGCGCCGGCCGGCCACCGGTACGGGGCCCGACAGGGGGCGCACCGGCAGCCTCCCGCTGGTCGTCGCCGCCTGCTCCATGGTCGCCGGGGCCGTGGCCGCCGCTGCCGGTGTCTCCGTGCTGCACGCCGCCGACCTCGGTGGCGGGCCCGCCACCTTCGCCCTGCTGATCCTGGTCCTGACCGGGGGCACCGCACTCGGTATCCGTACGGCGCGCGGCGTGCTGCCCGCGCTGTCACGGCGGCGGCTGCTCGCTCTGGCCATCGCGGTCACGGGAGTGGCGCTCCTCGCGCTCGGCCTGGTGCCGGACACGGCCACCGGCCTGCTGATCGCGCTGGTCGCCGGTTACGCGGCGGGCGTCGCCGCACACATCGGGCACGCGGTCATCGACCAGGAGACGGAGGTGACCCGGCAGGCCAGGGCCACCGAGCACCTCCAGGCCGTCGTCCGGGTGCTGGTCGCACTCGGCGCGGTGGGCGGTCCGCTGGTCGCGGCCGCCATCGGCCGGCACCGTCTGGGGTCCGGTGACTTCGTCTTCGCGCACGGCGGTGCCGCTTTCACCCTGATGCTCGTCGGCGCCCTGCTGCTGCCCGTCGCGGTGATCGTCCTCGCCAAGACCGACGACCGCGCCGGTGTGCCGCTCCGTCGCGACCTGCGTGAGGCGCTGCGCGGCGGTGACTCCGCGGAGGCGCACACGGCGAACGGCTTCTTCCTCGTTCTCGAGGGCGGCGACGGTGCCGGCAAGTCCACCCAGGTCGAAGCCCTCGCCGACTGGATCCGGGCCAAGGGCCACGAGGTCGTCGTCACCCGCGAACCGGGCGCCACCCCGGTCGGCAAACGGCTGCGCTCGATCCTGCTCGACGTGTCCTCGGGAGGCCTGTCCAACCGCGCCGAGGCGCTGCTGTACGCCGCGGACCGCGCCGAGCACGTCGACTCGGTCGTCCGTCCGGCGCTGGAGCGCGGCGCGATCGTCATCTCGGACCGCTACATCGACTCGTCCGTCGCCTACCAGGGCGCGGGCCGCGACCTCGCCCCGACCGAGATCGCCAGGATCTCGCGCTGGGCGACGAGCGGACTCGTACCGCACCTGACGGTCCTCCTGGACGTCGACCCGGAGACGGCCCGGGAACGCTTCACCGAGGCGCCCGACCGGCTGGAGTCCGAGCCGGCCGAATTCCACACCCGGGTGCGCTCCGGCTTCCTGACCCTGGCCGCGGCCGACCCGGCGCGTTACCTGGTCGTGGACGCCGCCCAGGAGCCCGAGGCGATCACCACGGTCGTACGCCACCGGCTCGACCAGCTCCTGCCGCTCTCCGAGGCCGAGATCCGGGCCCAGGAGGAGGCGCGCAGGGCGGCGGAGGAGGAGGCCCGGCGCAAGGCCGAGGAAGAGGCCGCCCGCAAGGCCGAGGAGGAGCGGCTGGAGCGTGAGCGGCAGGCTCAGCTCGCCAAGCTCCGTGCCGAGGAGGAGGAGCGCAAGCGCCGCGAGGAGGAAGAAGCGCGCCGGCGTGAGGCCGAGCGGCAGGCGGAGGAGGCCCGTCGGCGAGCCGAGGAGGCGCGCCGCCGAGCCGAGGAGGAGCGGGCGCGCATCGAGGCCGAGGAGCGTGTGCGCGAGGCCGAGCAGGAGCGGCTGAGGCTTCAGGCCCAGGAAGAGGCACGGCTGCGCAAGGAGGCGGAGGAGCTGCGCCTGGAGAAGCAGCGCAAGGCCGAGGAGGCGCTGGTCCGGGCCGAGGAGGCTCGCCGCCGCGCCGAGGCCGAGGCCGCTGCCCGGGCGGAGGAGGCCGAGGCCGCCGAGGCGGCGAAGCGTTCCCGCGAGACCGGGCACCCGGAGTCGGGACCGTCCGGGCCGGCTGGGTACTCCGGTCGACCGGGGTCGGCCGTACCGGACAACGAGCTCACCGTCCCGACCCCTGTCGTGAATCCGAACGAGATCACCCAGCCGGTCCCGATCGCCCGGCCGGACCAGCCGGCGCACGACGCGGAAGAGACGACGGTGATGCCGGCCGTACGCGACGCGGACGAGACGGCCGTGCTGCCGCCCGTCCGGGGGGAGGGCCCGACCGACCGGGTGCCGCCGGGCGTCTTCCGTGACGAGCGTGGCGCTTCCCGCTCCGAGGGCGAGAACGAGCGCACGCGCGAGCTGCCGCAGGTCAGCGACGACCCGCGGGCCGGACGGGACCCCCAGGGCGGTTCCGGACGCCAGAAGCGGCAGCGTTCCGACTGGGCGGAGGAGACGCCGCTCGACGATCTGCCGTCGCTGGCCGACGAGCTGCTCGGCGGTCAGGACGACGACCAGGGTGGCTCCGGCCGGGGTGGTCGCCGGCCGCGCCGCTGACGGTTCCGCGCCGCTCCTGGGCGGGCCGCTTGCGGGCGGGCCCGCTCACGGGCGCGCGGGGGTGACGTGACGGTCGCCCGGCGCCGGGCCACCTGCGCCGGCTGGCCCTGCGGACGGGCGGACGGGCGCCCTGCGGACGGGCGGACGGTGGGAGCGAGGCCGGAGCGCCGGGATTGTCAGACCCTTCCCGCACAATAGGGAAGCGCCGGGATTCCGGTTCTCCCGCACGACGCCTCCGGAAGGGCGGTGACCATGACCGTATGGGACGACCTGGTCGGACAGGACCGGGTGCAGGAGCAGCTCGGTGCCGCCGCCCGGGACGCCGATGCGCTGGTCACCGCCGTCTCCGCGGGCGAGACGATGCCCCCCGGCTCGAAGATGACCCACGCCTGGCTGTTCACGGGACCGCCCGGCTCCGGCCGGTCCACCGCCGCTCGTGCCTTCGCCGCCGCGCTCCAGTGCACCAGCCCGGACCGGGCCTTGGGCGGCGCGCCCGGCTGCGGTTTCTGCGACGGCTGCCACACGGCGTTGATCGGAACGCACGCCGACGTCGAGGTGATCCGCACGGATCTGCTCTCCATCGGCGTGAAGGAGACCCGTGAGCTGGTCCGCCGCGCTCAGCTCTCGCCGGCGGTGGGCCGCTGGCAGGTCATCGTCATGGAGGACGCCGACCGCCTCACGGAGGGCGCGGGCAACGTCCTTCTGAAGGCGGTGGAGGAGCCCGCGCCCCGCACGGTGTGGCTGCTCTGCGCTCCCTCCCTCGAGGACGTGCTGCCCACGATCCGCTCCCGCTGCCGCCATCTCACGCTGCGCACACCGCCGGTGGACGCCGTGGCGGACGTGCTGGTCAGACGCGACGGCATCGACCCCGAGCGGGCCGCCTCCGCCGCCCGTGCGACCCAGGGCCACATCGGGCGTGCGCGCCGTCTCGCCACGGACGAGCGGGCGCGGGCGCGCCGTGCAGCCGTGCTCAAGCTCCCGTTGCGTGTCCACGACGTCGGTGGCTGCCTCAAGGCGGCACAGGAGCTCATCGACACGGCCACGGACGACGCCAAGCAGGTCGCCGAGGAGGTCGACGTCAAGGAGACGGAGGACCTGAAGGCGGCGCTCGGGGGCGTGGCCGGGGGCCGGATGCCGCGCGGTACGGCCGGTGCGATGAAGGAGCTGGAGGACAGGCAGAAGCGCCGCCGGACGCGTACACAGCGCGACAGCCTCGACCTGGCGCTCAGTGAGCTCACCGGTTTCTACCGGGATGTGCTGGCCCTGCAGCTGGGCTCCCGGATCGCCCTCGCCAACACCGATGTTCGGGACGCCCTGGACCGGGTCGCCGAGTCCTCCACCCCCGAGCGCACCCTGCGCCGGATCGAGGCCGTGATCGCCTGCCGGCGCGCCCTCGACCGCAATGTCGCGCCTCTGCTCGCCGTGGAAGCCATGACGATGTCGCTGCGGGCCGGCTGACGCACGCCGGAGGCGGCGCAGCCCGGCCGGGGCGGATCCCGCCGGTCCTCCCTGGTCTGTGGGGAGCGTCTGTGAAGGGCCTCGGCCGCAGCACGGGTGGCTCGTGGGCCGCCAGGAGGAGTGAATTCACCCGTACGGGGAGGGAATCGGTCGACTCGTCACCCGGGGGCTACGCTCCGGGGATGGACTCCAGGCGCCTGCTCCGTACGTTCGCCACCGCGCTCGGCACTGCCGGCCTTCTCGTCTCGGGCTGCAGCAGCGGCAGTTCCGCCCCCAGCGCCTCGGCGACGGGTTCGGCCGTCGCCGAGGAGCTGGAACCGTATTACGGCCAGAAGCTGCGCTGGCGGGACTGCGGGGTGGAGGGCTTCCAGTGCGCCACGATGAAGGCCCCGCTGGACTACGCGAAGCCCGACGACGGTGACGTGAAGCTGGCCGTCTCCCGCAAGAAGGCCACGGGCCCCGGGAGGCGGATCGGCTCGCTCCTGGTGAACCCCGGCGGGCCCGGCGGCTCGGCCGTCGACTACCTCCAGGGGTACGCGGCCATCGGCTACCCCGCCCCCGTCCGCGCCCGGTACGACATGGTGGCCGTCGATCCCCGCGGGGTGGCCCGCAGCGAACCGGTCAGGTGCCTGACCGGCAAGGAGATGGACGCCTACACACAGGTGGACCAGACCCCCGACGACAAGGGTGAGGTCAACGCGCTGAGCAAGGCCTTCGACACGTTCGCGAACGGGTGCGAGAAGCGTTCGAGCAAGATCCTCCCGCACGTGTCCACGGTCGAGACGGCGCGTGACATGGACATCCTGCGGGCTCTCCTCGGTGACGAGAAGCTGCACTACGTGGGTGCTTCGTACGGCACCTTCCTCGGTGCGACGTACGCCGACCTCTTCCCCGCGCGGGTGGGCCGTCTGGTCCTGGACGGAGCGATGGACCCCTCGCTCCCCGCGATCGACATCAACCGCGACCAGACCGCCGGCTTCGAGGCGGCGTTCCAGTCCTTCGCCGCCGACTGCGTGAAGCAGGCCGACTGCCCGCTCGGCACCACGAACACCTCCGATGCGGCGACGGCGCTGAAGAAGCTGTTCACCGATCTGGACTCCGCACCGGTGAAGACCGGTGAAACCAGGCAGCTGACGGAGTCCCTGGCGACCACAGGGGTGATCGCCGCCATGTACGACGAGGCCGCATGGCCGCAGCTCCGAGAGGCCATCGACAGTGCGCAGCGTGGTGACGGGTCCGGCCTGCTCGCGCTGGCCGACAGCTACTACGAGCGCGAGCCGAGCGGCAAGTACGCCAATCTGATGTTCGCCAATGCCGCCGTGAACTGCCTCGACCTCGCCCCCGCCTTCGCGGACCCCTCGGCGGTGGAGAAGGCGATCCCCGACTTCGAGAAGGCCTCTCCGGTCTTCGGCAGGGGTTTCGCCTGGGCCGCTCTCAACTGCGGCTCCTGGCCCGTCGAGGCCACCGGCACCCCGCGCAGCACGGAAGCGGCGGGCGCCGCCCCGATCGTCGTGGTCGGAACCACCCGCGACCCGGCCACTCCCTACAAGTGGGCCGAGTCCCTCGCCGGCCAGCTCTCCTCCGGCACCCTTCTCACCTATGAGGGGGACGGGCACACCGCGTACGGCCGGGGAAGCGACTGCATCGACACCGCGATCAACACCTACCTGCTGGAGGGCACACCGCCCAAGAACGGCAAGAAGTGCAGCTGACCTGCGGATACGCCGACGAGGGCGGGCGGTGCGGAGCACCCCCGGAAACTGTGTAGACTTGGCGTCGCTGCTGCCGCACCATGGTGCGCCAGGGCGCGCCGCCTTAGCTCAGTTGGCCAGAGCAACGCACTCGTAATGCGTAGGTCTCGGGTTCGAATCCCGAAGGCGGCTCGGATCAGCCCCAGGACTCACTCGCCGTGACCTGGGGCTTTTTCATGCCCGGGGCATGCCGAGCCGCACGACGGGGATGCCGTGGAAGTGCCTGCGTGAGCGGAGCGGCCGTCAGCCCTTCTTCGCGGCCTTCTTGACCTTGCCCTTCGCCTTCTCGGCCTTCTTCGCTCCCTTGGCAGCCTCGCTGGCCTGCTCTTCTTGGTCAGCCTTTCGCTGGAGGGGGACGAGCTTCGCGGTGGCCTCGGCGGCGGTCTTGCCGACGTGGGGGAGCACGCTCTGGTAGATGTCGCGCGTGATCCGGGTGTCGCTGTGCCCGGGCGTGTCCGACATGATCTTGATGTCGATGTCGGCGGCCGGCATGAGTGTGGCCCTTCCGTGGGGGGTGGCCGGTCAGCGGCCTGTTGCGACGAAGCGGAGGTAGCGGCGCAGGCCAAAGGTGCGGCGGTGCGCCGCGCCCGCCGTGGCGAGCTGGGTGACCAGCAGGCCGTGCGTGGTGGTGGCGTCGGTGAGTTGAGCCTGGCGCTGAAGCAGCACCGCGCGCTGCTGCTGGTGGCCCCCTGGTGCTGCTGCTTCTCCGTGTTGGCCTGCTGTAGACGGGTGGTGATCCGCTGCTGAAGCTGGTCACGTTTGTGACGGGCCGCGTGCTCGGCCTGCGTGATTTCCGCTTCGTATCTCTTCTTCTGAGCAGCGAACTGTTGTCGGATCGCGGCCCGTTCCTGGACGCCTACGCTGGTGGGAGCCGACTTTCGGGCCCGCTGCTCCAGCGAGGTCCGCCAGCTTTCGAGCGCCGCTGCTCGGACCTCGCCGACGCCTGGGATCTTGACCTGATGTCCGTTGGAGCGGATGAGGTACGCGTCCCGGTTGCCGTATCTGCTGCCCTGTACGTACCGGACCCGGGTGAGGTCGGCGGCTGTGTGGATACCGGCGGCGGTCAGGTTCGTGACCGTCCCGCTGCCCATGTTGGAGAGCTTCTTGACGTCCTGGATGGACGGCCGGCGGAGTCTGTCCTGGACGTGCGTCCTGACCGTCGACGCCAGCGCGGCGTCCAGCTGATTCTGTTCCTTGCTGGTCAGACCGCTCAGCTTTGTTCTGAGATTGCCGGTTTCCTTGTTGAGCGTGACGGTGATCCGCGACTGCTCGTCGCGCAGCTCGGTCTGCAGGCTCTTGATCTGCTGGCTGATCTGCGTGTCCCGGCTCGCGCTGGCGGCGTTCAGGGCTTCGATCTCCTGGTGGATCTTCTGCGCCGCTGCCACCGAGTCCGCCCATGCGTCCACCTGCTGCTGGAGCACCACTATTCGGGCCTTCGAAGCCTGAGCTTCGGGGCGAGAGCGTCGGGTGGCGTGGAGGGCCCCGCCAGACAGGAGCAGAGCTCCCAGCTGAACGGCGCCCACGTAGCCGGTCGGCAGCATGCTGATGGCCGTCAGTGCGGCCGGTGCTGCCGATCCGGTCAGCGCGAACACACCAGCGAGGATGTCTGTGGGGCGCCGGCGGGCAAACCCTGTACCGGCGGCCGTACCCGTACCCGCGCCGCTTGCCGCGGGCGTGTTCCGGGGCTGCGGAATGTGCCCGGCCAGCCAGGAGGGGGCTCCGCCCTGCTGGATCGCGCACCGGGTCGATCGCCGCCTTCATGGCCATGCGGCGGGCACGGCTTGCCGCACCCTTCCAGGGGACTGCGCCAACTCCTCGACCGCGACACGCCCCTGGGTGTTCTGCTCCAGGATCTCGGCGTTGGCGTCGGTGATGGCGGTGAACATGGTGCTGAGGAGTGTCGGCGGCCGGTCTGCCAGAGCGCTGTGCCGCGGCCGGCCGCGTTTCACCTGTGTCCGCCCCGACTGTGCGGCGTCTCCACCGGGTCGGCGGCGCAGCCGGGGAAGTCCTCGGGTGGCGTTCCTGGTCAGTTGCTCCAGGCTCGGGCCGGGAAGGCCTTCCGGTGCACCGCCTGTGGTTCGGGTAGAGAGTCTTCCTGGCGAGCATCTGAAAATCTGTTCCGGTCAAGGTAGACATTGGCGTGCGAGGTAGTTATGGTTTTTCTCGTAGCCAAGAAGGACAGCAGCACGTGGCAGAGATGAACTGCCAGGCAGTAGTACCCAGTAGTGGCAGTGTGCAGGTCGGTGCGGTGGTGGAGTTCCGGAGCCGGGGTTTTCGCAGGATGGCGACGGGGCTGGCGACCGGACCGGGTGGCCCGCGGTTTTCAGGGGCTGCCGTCAGCAGTGCCGTAACAGGTAGGTGCAGTCGCGGTACCAGCGGTTCCTCGGTGAATGGCGTCAGACTGCGGCGCGCGCACCGGGAGGTTCGGCAGTGGGGTTCTGAGTCGGAGCAGATGCAGGACGGGCGACGGGGCCGGCTGCCGGAAGTGGCGCTGGGAGAGGCCACCAGCAGTAAGGAAGTAGTTGGTGCAGAGGGAAAGAACGGAGGAGTTGAGCGCCATCAGGATCGCCCGGGCGAACGACATGTGCCCGGGTACCGCAGGACATCGATAGTGAGGTGGTCCCCGGTCAAGCAACCGCGATCCCCGCAGCCCCCGGGCCTCTTCCCGGCAGGTATGCGGAAACACAGAGCCGGCGTAGCCGATCAAGGCCGGCTGATGGTGTAGCAGTTCCTTCGGGGCCCGGGTGCCATATGGCACCCGGGCCCCTCCGACGCGTGTTCCACAGGAAGGTACAGATGACAGCAGACGACTCGTTCGGCCGCCTCGACGACGACGACTACCCCGCCTACACCATGGGGCGGGCCGCCGAGATGCTCAACACCACGCAGGGATTCCTTCGTGCCATCGGCGAGGCTCGTCTCATCACCCCCCTGCGTTCCGCGGGTGGCCACCGCCGCTACTCCCGTTACCAGCTCCGTATCGCCGCCCGGGCCCGCGAGCTCGTCGACGCCGGTACTCCGATCGAGGCGGCCTGCCGCATCGTCGTCCTTGAGGACCAGCTCGAAGAAGCCCAGCGCATCAACGCCGAACTCCACCGAGGCGCCAAGCCGACCAGCGCACCACCCGCCGCCTGAAGCCCATCGCGGCCGGTGGGAGCCCGGCAGGTGGCGCCCCTTCCGGGATTGCGCTCAAGGGCTGCCTTCCGCTGTGGTTGTCATGCCGAAAGCGGGCTCTCGCCCTGGGCGCGAGCGCTCTGTCGTGCCGCTGCCTACTCGCGCAGGTGCCCGTCGGCTGCCGGCGCCGGTGTCTGCCGGTCGTTTTCAACACGGTCAAGGGGCCCGAATCCGGAGGCAGCGGAGCCCGGAGATGCATCGATCAGATTGTGGTGGGCTCTACCAGGCCCGCTTCCCTTACCCTTCGGCAGGCTGGCTACGCGCTGACCTGCGTCGGGTGGTCGGCATTCTCGCGCTGTGAGCAGTGGGCGTCTTTTCGGCAACGCTGTGCTCGGGGCGGGCCAATATCTATGGCCGCGGCATGAGGATGTAGCGCCCCGCGCTGGGAGTGTTATTAGAGCGGTAAAGAGAGTGGAGTTATTCGCCGTACGCGGATCATTACGGCATGCTACTGTCGATCTCGGTTGCAGTTGTGGTTCCCAGGATTTCAGGCTTCTGCGTGGCATTTTGGCCGGCGCGAGCTTCATTCTATTTCCGGCTCTCTCCGGTCGGGGCATCATCACGGCGACGCGGGATCCGTACCCACGGGTCTCGGCGCACCTGCCCCTGAAGGAGATATGACATGGCGTCAGGCACTGTGAAGTGGTTCAACGCGGCCAAGGGTTTCGGCTTCATCGAGCAGGACGGTGGCGGCGCTGACGTGTTCGCCCACTTCTCGAACATTGCCGCTCATGATCTCCGAGAGCTGATCGAAGGCCAGAAGGTCACCTTCGACATCGCATCGAGCCAGAAGGGTCCCACGGCCGAGAACATCGTTCTCGCCTGACGCTGACACGTACTTCGTAGCTGGGTCCCGCATCCTTCGGGGTGCGGGACCCAGCTCCGGGCATACTCCCGGCACGGCGCCGTCTGCGGCAGAAGTGTCGCCCGCAGAGTCGCTGCTCACTTCTTCGGAGTTCCGCTCGCCGGTGGGCCGGATTCCTCGCCCCTGTGGCTCCACTCATTTCATGGCCCGCATCCCGATCCGGGATGACCCACCGGCCGCATTTGACTTCTGTATTTCGCTCGGCCCGTTCTTGTGATTCCTTGCGCTGTTCTTCCGCTGCGGGAATTCCTTGATGCGTGCCGTATCAAGGAAGGTTCTGAATGAACCCCACCCGTTCGAACGACCGCTCTTCCCGCGCACGCAGCCGTACCGCCGACTCCGGTCGTGGCGGCAGCCGCTTCAACTCGACCGCCGCGACCCGGTCGGCTGCCCCGGCCCGTCCTGGCCGGTCTGTTCGCTCGGGTGGTAGTGGGCGGCGGCTCGCCGTGGTCCAGGGCGAGTTCGCTCTGCCGGTCACGGTCACTCCCGCGCTTCCCGCGGTCGAGGCGTTCGCCGACCTCGACATGCCGAAGCAGTTGCTGGCGGCGCTGACCGCACAGGGAGTGAGCGTTCCGTTCCCGATCCAGGGGGCTACCCTGCCCAACACCCTCGCGGGCCGTGATGCCCTGGGTCGAGGGCGCACCGGGTCCGGCAAGACCCTTGCCTTCGGCCTCGCCCTGCTGGCCCGTACCGCCGGTCAGCGGGCCGAGCCGCGACAGCCGCTGGCCCTGGTTCTCGTGCCGACGCGCGAGCTGGCCCAGCAGGTGACCGATGCGCTGGCTCCGTACGCCCGTTCGGTCAGGCTGCGGCTGGCCACCGTGGTCGGGGGAATGTCGATCGGCAGGCAGGCCAACGCGCTACGCGGTGGTGCCGAGGTGGTCGTGGCGACGCCGGGCCGGCTCAAGGACCTCATCGACCGTGGTGACTGCCGACTCGACCACGTCGCGATCACCGTCCTCGATGAGGCCGACCAGATGGCCGACATGGGCTTCATGCCCCAGGTCACCGAACTTCTCGACCAGGTCCGCCCCGAAGGCCAGCGGATGTTGTTCTCCGCCACTTTGGACCGCAACGTCGACCGCTTGGTCCGCCGCTATCTCAGTGACCCGGTCGTCCACTCCGTCGACCCCTCCGCCGGCGCGGTCACGACGATGGAGCACCACGTGCTCCACGTGCACGGCGCGGACAAGAACCGTACGACCACCGAGATCGCGGCCCGCGAAGGCCGGGTGATCATGTTCCTGGACACCAAGCGGGCCGTGGACAAGCTCACCGACCACCTGCTGGCCAGCGGTGTGCGGGCGGCGGCTCTGCACGGCGGGAAGGCGCAGTCCCAGCGCACCCGGACCCTGACCCAGTTCAAGACCGGGCACGTCACCGTGCTCGTGGCCACGAACGTCGCCGCCCGCGGCATCCACGTCGACAACCTCGACCTCGTCGTCAACGTCGACCCGCCGACCGACCACAAGGACTACCTCCACCGCGGCGGTCGAACCGCCCGGGCGGGGGAGTCCGGCAGCGTCGTCACCCTCGTCACCCCCAACCAGCGCCGCGACATGACCCGCCTCATGGCTGCCGCCGGCATCGTGCCCCAGACCACCCAGGTCCGCTCCGGCGAAGAGGCGCTCGGCCGCATCACCGGCGCCCAGACCCCTTCGGGCATTCCCGTGACGATCACCGCGCCGGTAGTCGAACGGCGTCAGCGCAGCGCGTCCTCACGAGGCAGGCGCAGCTCCGCCTCCGCAGCACGGCGTGCGACCGCGCATCAGTCCTCCTTCGACGCCGCAGCTTGAGAGCTCCCTGATCCGGAAACTCACCCCTCACCGCAGGAGGCACCTTTTGACGCCCGTCCAGATGCAGACCCGCACGACGCATGTCACTGCCACGGGCGGGACGGTGGCCGACGCCATGGACACCGCCGGGCCACAGGTCTGTGACGACATGACCGTCGAGGTGGCCCTGTCCGTCATGGCCAGTGCCCGTACGGGGCATCTGCTGGTCTGCGACGTCAGCGGCTTGTGCATCGGACTGGTCACCCACGCCCGGCTCGCAACAGTCCGTGAGGGCTCGGCGTACTCGGACAGGGTCCAGCTGCGGGACATCCTCGGCGACCGGGCACCGTTCACCTCACCGGTGACCACCATGGCCGAAGCCGGGCAGATGATGCGCTACAGCGACGTAGATGCCCTGCCTGTGGTCGACGAGCACGGCAGTGCCCTGGGCGTACTCGCCCGCGCCCGCTGAGCCGTCCCATCCGTTGCAGGACCACTCCATCGTCGTTTCTCTCCCTGTGAGGCATCATGCGCTGTGTCATCGCCCGCTTCCCGTTCGACCTGACCAGGAGCGGCGTCCTGGAATCGATGAAGGGCATCAAGCCCGAGGATGCCTCCGGTGAATCGGTGATCATCGGCCGGCGCACTTACCCTGCCAAGCAGGTCGGACAGGTCATCACACGCCAGGACCGCCGCGACTTCAGCGCAGGAGAAGTCCTGCGGGCCATGACCCAGCTCGGCTTCACCTGTCGCGACCTGGCCCCGGCCCCCACACCCGAGCGGGTTCTCAGTCCGGTGCAGCAGGCATCCGCGATGCTGGGTGCTCCTCTGGCTGCCTGAGGGACGGGCAGACGCGAGCTGCCGGCCAGAGCATTGGTGAGGGTCCGGCCGGGGTGTTCCGGCCGGACCCTCATCGCGTACGGAGGTCCCCGGCGAGGCGGCGGGTCGGTGGTCGGAGCACCTGCGTGGGGATCGGTGAACAGCATCAGTGCCACCACGCGTTGGGTCACTGCGAGCCAACCGTCAACCTCGGGCCGGGCAGCGCCGCACCCCGGACCGACACGCGACGAAACGGCCGGGTGGTCAGGCGTAGAGGGCTGTTGCCCGGGCTCATCCGGGCCGTACCCGGGCGGACTTGACCGGCTTGCCGAACGACCCCGACTCTGTCACGGCCCAGGACCCCCACGAGAAGCCACCCGTTCTGACTGGAAGTGCAGCGCCTTCAGGGAACGAGGGCGCCCTGAAGGACGGACAGGACGTGGACCCGGCGAGCGTCTCGGCGCCCGCATCAACCGCCCCTGCATGCTCAAACCCGGCCTGCAGCGGTGGAGAATGAAAACGAACATGAGTATGACTACTCATGTGGCGGAGGTCGGTTGACGGGCATTGTTCAGATCGTCAGCAGATCAGCCACCACCCCGGGCATTCCGGCATCTCCAGGAGATCCGACAAGGACAAGAATTCTCTTTCGTTGCCCAAGGCTCTCCGCCACTACCTGGTCAACCCACTGGCTCTGGGATATCTGGGCGTCGTACTCGCGGTGTGCCTGTGGGCGATCGTGAATGGCGTCTCCGCTTCCTCCTCCGGAGACGCCAGCTTCGCGGGGCTATGGGCAGTCCTTGCCACCGCACCGACCTCCATGGTGTTCCTCTTCGCCGGCCCCGTGGGACTGATTGGCATTCCCGTCGGCGCCGTGGTCCAGGCCACCGCGCTCGGTGCCCTGTACCGCTACATCACCGAACGGCGGGCGCTCGGGACCGAGAGTGGCATCAGCAACGCCTGACCTCCCGACACTCATTCCATCCCTGGGCCATGACAAGCCGTCAGACGCTGTGTCTGCGTCGAAGTCGGCGACCATGAGCTGGATGTCGCACACGGCAGTTGGCGTCCGCCGCGGGAATGCCCAGAGGTACGGAACCGGCGCCGGCAGACCAGGGCTTCCCGGAGTGGGCCACTGCGCGACTCGTCGGCTTCGGCCTCCTCGTACGGACCGAGGGTGACACCGCCGTACTCGTCGACGATGTCCGTACCGGCTGCTGCTGCGCCTCCTCGGCTCCGACGAGACGCGCACCTGCTGATGGCATCTGGTCGCAGAACCCGCCGGTGTTCTGATCGCGGAGGACAGTACGGTCAGCGGCCCTCGGCATTGTCCTGGCCACATGGCACCGTGATCGGCATGAGCAATACAACTGAGTCTGTAGGCACCGAAGTTGCCGGCGTGCTGACCACCCCGGAACAGTGGCGCGCCTTTCTGGAGCGATACGGCGAGCTGTATGTCAAGGTCCGTGCCGACGAGGAAGAGCTGGACGATCTTCTTGATGATGACCAGCTGGAGGCTCTGGACCGAGGGGACCGGATCGAGGCGTGGTTGGGTGGAGCCGCTGCTGGGGAGGAGGCTCTGGCGGCATCCGAGGAGCGGCTTGGCGTGCGGTTTCCACCGAGCCTGCGGGGATTCTTCCTGGCGAGCGACGGGTGGACGCACCTTGATGACAACGTGGACGGTGTCCATCCGTGCGGAAACGTCGTGTGGATGCGTGACAGCGAGGCCGGTGGCCGCGTGACCGACACCTATGCCTCGATACCCGGCAACGAGGACGATGTTCAGCTGGTCCGCCGGTCCCTCGAGATCGCCCGGGGAGAGGACTTCTGGCTTCTCGACCCGACCGACGTCGGGCCGGACGGCGAGTGGGCCGCCTACGAGTTCGCACCGAAGTACGGCGACCCGAGCAGGTACCCCAGCTTCTTCGCGCTCTTGCACTCCGGGTACGAGAGCATGGAGGAGGACGCGGACGAGGACCTGGACTGAGTTGGATCGTCGGGCCGGCTCTGCGCCTGCCACTGCCGGCCGCTGCGCTGCGGCTCGATTCGGGCCCGTGATCATTCGTCGCATGTGCCAGAACGAGTCCTTCACCTCGCCGGATACTGCTGTCGTACTTCCTTCGACCGGCCCTGGCACGCTTTTCGCGCAATGGCCACCTCCGCCGCAGGGCTTGGCGGCCGCGGAAGTCACCGGTCAGCCTGCGCCGCCGGCTGTCGACGTGGCCTGTCCGCGAGCCGACCGTCGCCTCGCATGCCTGATTGCCCGGCGGGTGGCAGGGAAGGAAGAGACCGTCGTAGAAGACCAGGCCGCCGTCAGCGGTGGTTGGCCGGGACGAAGGGCCGATTCTGTGAGCATGTGGATTTTTGCGCGGGACAGCGGTCATACGCACGGCCAGTCGCTGGTGGGCTTCACCGTGGAGGCCGCGGACGGGAGCATCGGCCACGTGGACCGGCAGCAGGACCAGCCCGGCATGCAGCACCTGGTCGTCGACACCGGTGTGTGGAAGTTCGGCAGGAGCGTGCTCATCCCGGCCGGTGCCGTCCTCGCCATCGACACCAGGGCGCAGACGGTGAAGGTCGCACCGTCCCGGGAGGAGATCAAGGCCGCTCCCCGGTTCGCCACCGACAGCGAGACAGGTGATCCCGACTACCTGTCGGCGGTCGGTGACTACTACTTCTCCCTCCGCCCTGCGCCCCTACGCTGAACCTGGGTGCGATCGGGGCCCATCTACCAGGGAAGCTGGCACTCCACTGTGGCGAGAACGGCCCTGGTACGCCTGTCTCGCCACCTCCCGTTCCGGTGTGCCGACCGACAGCCGTGTTCGGGGTGAAGTGGCAGGGAGGGCGTCGGTTGCCAAGTGGAGCCCACTCAGATGCCTTTGCGCCGGCCACGAGTGATCGCCGCCTTGCTGCCGCAGGTGCCCCGTATGCACCCCGGAAAGACCTCAGTCGTTTCCATGTTCAGTCCCTCGGACTTTCGCTGGCTCTGCGGTGATCTGACCCGCGGGTCTTGCTGCCCGTGGCAGTGTCAGCGGGAGAGGAAGGCCGTGACGGTCTTGCCTCCGGCTGCCCGGCGCGTGACCGCGGCCGTGCGGGCCGGTCGGCTGACCATGGGCCGGCCGAAGCCACCGCCGGAACCGGTCAAGTCAGCAGTCCGCATGCGTGGCCATCGCTTTTCCTGGATGCGGTGACGCCGCCGGGCGCGGGCGGGTGAGACGGTCCCCGGCCTGTCCGCACCGTGCGGCCCGGCAGCGCCTGACGGATGCCGCTAAGGTCGGGGCATGGGGGGACCGGACGTCAAGCTGCGGCGCAAGCCGTGCAAGTGGTGCAAACGGCCGATGAAGCAGGGTCGTTGGTGGCGCCCGAAGCGGTACTGCAACCGATGGCACCAGGTGAAGTACCGGGTCGTGGACCTGGTCGACAACGTGCTGGGCGGCCTCTGAGCACTCCGCTCGGCATCCTCGTCACGGCTCACGGCTCACGGCTCACGGCTCACGGCCCCTGGGTCACGGCTCACGGCTCAGGCCCCCGGCCCCAGCCCCCAGAACCCGGTACCCAGCCCTCGGCCCTCGGTGCTCCGCTCACTCGCGGGCGCCCGCCGTCTCGATCGGCCTCGTCCGCAGCGCCGCCAGCGCGGGCAGTACGGCGGAGACCGTGGCCAGTACGGCGCATGCGGTCAGGACCACGCCGAGCGCTGTCCAGGGCACGACCACCGGCGAGCTCACCGAGAGCAGTCCCAGAGCTCCCTTCACCCCCAGCAGGTTCAGCCCTGCCACCGCCGCTCCCAGGACCGCTCCCACCGCCACCACGACCAGGGCCTCGACCCCCACGAGGCGGAGCACCTGCGCGTTCGTGGCGCCGGTGAGGCGGAGCACCGCCAGGTCGCGTACCCGGTCCGATGTGGCCATGACCAGGGTGTTCGCCAGCGCGATGCCGGTGTAGAGCAGGGCGATGCCCAGGATGAGCAGCATGCCGGTCCGGGTGTTGCCACCGGTGGGCGTGTAGTGCGCCGCCACCCACGCGTCCCTGGTCAGGACCCGGGTGCCCGTGTCCTGCCCCGCCTCTTCCAGGAGAGCGCGTACCGCCGTGGCGTCAGCGTCGTCACGGAGCTTGACGTCGATACGGTCGACGGCGGCACCGGCCGCGTTGGCCGGTGTGACGTACACCCCGTTGCTCCCGGTGCCGGTTCGCATCACGGCCGCGATCCGGAGCGAGGCCCTGCGGCCGTCGCCCAGCCACACGTCGACGCTCCGCCCCACCGTCCGGGTCGCCCACTCCTCGTTGACCACGATGGAGTTGTCGTCCAGATCGGCGAGCCGTCCGGCGACGAGGGGCAGTCGGGCCGTCGCTGCGAGCGCCGCGGGGTCGGCCGCTCTCGCCTCCGACGAGATGAGCGCGGTGCCCTCCTCCAGGACGACGACGCCGGTGGAGCGGGAAGCGCTCGTGACGGTGCCGGGAATGCTCCGTACGCGTTGGACGAAGCGCGGGTCGAGCGGCCCGTCCCCGCCCACCACGTAGTCCGCCGCCGAGGAGACCGCCGCTTCGGTCGCCTTGGCCTCGTCGAGAGTGGCCACCGTGCCGGGCAGCGAGCCCGCCAGGGCCACGGTGATCAGGACCGGCGCTGCGACCGCCGCGGTGCGCCGGACGGTGGCGGACGCGTTCTGCCGGGCCAGCAGCCCGGTGGCACCCGGGAGCCGGGCGGGCAGCCAGGTGAGCAGGCGTGTCAGCGGGCGCACGAGCAGGGGCGCCAGCAGCGCGAAGCCGACGGTGATCCACATCGGCTGCAGGATGTACGTCTTCCGCTTGAGGACGTCCCCGGGGTCGGTCAGCAGGGCCCAGCCCAGCAGCGCGAGGCCGGTCAGCAGCACGGCCGCCCCCAGCAGGACGCGGCTCGGCGGCATCCGGCCCTCGTCCACGGCCGCGTCGCGGAGCGCCTCCACGGGCCGGACCCGTCCTGCCCGGTGCGCGGCCACGACCACCCCGGCGAGCGCTACGCACAGGCCGGTCCAGAACGCGGTGTGCAGGGGCCACGTCGCGTCCCCGACGGCGAACCACGCCGGGGCCAGGCCCTCGTCGACCAGCCGGCCGGCCAGCAGGGGCGCGGCGGCCTTGCCCAGCAGACAGCCGGCGGCCGAAGCCAGTACGCCGATCACGAGCGCCTCCGCGACGACCGCGCGCCGCACCTGTCCCGGGGTCGCGCCCGCCGTGCGGAGCAGCCCGAACTCCCTTCTGCGCTGGGCCACCGCGAAGGAGAACGTCGAGGCGACGACGAAGACCGACACGAATCCGGTGATGCCGGCCGCCGTGCCCAGCATCGCGTTGACGGCGGTCAGGGCCTCGGCGTCCCGGTCGGGATCGGGGTCGGCCCGTTGCCTGTCGTCGCCGGTGAGGACGCTCATGCCGGGGACCGGCGAGGTCAGCGCCCGTACGGCCTTCGCGTCGGCGTGCACAGCCACCGCGTCGACGGCCGGGTGGATGCGGGCGGCCTCCGCGTCGGCGAAGAACACCGCCTTCTCGAAGCCGGCGTCCGCCACGGTCCCCACGACCGTGCGGGACCCGGTTCCGGCGAGGGCCCCGGGAGTGGTGACCCGGACCCGGTCTCCGGGGCGCGGCCCCTCACCGGCGGAGACCGTCACGGCCACCTCACCGGCCGCGCCCGGAGCGCGGCCCGCGGTGAGGCGGTACGGAGTGGCGGCGGCGACCGACCAGGGGTGCCCGGTGCGGGGCTGCCCCGCCAGGCCCACGGGGAAGGTGCGGTCCTCCGCAGTACGCCCCAGACCGGCGAGCGCGGCGGCCAGGCTCGCGGGGACCGGGCGCGGGTCGGCGAGCTTCGCCGTGCGCTCCCCGACGGGGGTGGCGACCCGAAGGGTGTCCGACGGCGCCACCACCACGGGGACCGCGGCGAATCGTTCCGGGACGCGCTGGGGGGCGTCGAACGTGGCCGCCAGAGCCAGGCCCGTCATGGCGATCAGTCCGACGCCCAGGGCGAGCGCGACGAACGAGCCGATGAAGGTGACCCAGCGGGTCCGCATCGAGCGGAGGGCGGAGATCAGCACGGGACCACCGCCAGGGAGGTCATGAGCGCGGCGATCTGCTCGGCCGCCGGATCGAGCAGCTCGTCCCGTATCGATCCGTCGGCCAGGAACACGACGCGGTCCGCGTAGGAGGCCGCCACCGGATCGTGGGTGACCATGATGACCGTCCGGCCGTTGTCGGCCATCGACCGCAGCAGCTCCAGGACCTCCCGTCCCGTACGGGAGTCGAGTGCTCCGGTCGGTTCGTCACCGAAGAGCACCTCGGGGCGGGTGACCAGCGCACGTGCCAGGGCGACGCGTTGCTGCTGGCCACCGGAGAGTTCGGCGGGCCGGTGGCCGGCCCGGGAGCCGAGGCCGACCTGCTCCAGTACCGCACGCACCTCCGCCCGCCGGGGCCTGCGGCCCGCCAGCCGGAGGGGGAGTGCCACGTTCTGCTCGGCGGTGAGCGCGGGGAGCAGATTGAAGGCCTGGAAGACGAATCCGATCCGCTCACGGCGCAGCAGCGTCAGTTTCCGCTCGCTCAGCCCGGTCAGGTCCGTCTCGCCGAGGAACACCCTGCCGGAGGTGGGCCGGTCGAGCCCGGCCGTGCACTGGAGGAGCGTCGACTTCCCCGAACCGGACGGCCCCATGATCGCGGTGAAGGAGCCCCGGGGGACGGTGAGGCTGACGCCGTCCAGGGCCGTGACCGCGTCGGCGGCCTTCCCGAAGGACCTGGTGACGGTGTCGAGCCGGACGGCTGCTGGTGACTGATTCATGTGCACCACTCAACCGGCCGCGCTCGCCGCCCACATCGCAGCGAGGGAGAGTCCTGGGGGTGGAGCCAGCTCCACCCCCGTACCCCCGCCCGCCGGGTGGTGGACGCGCGTCCGGGGTGTCTACCGTGCGGCCCATGAGCTCCCACACCCTGCGGCAGGCCCTCGTCCACCGCCGCTATCCGCTCGGCGGCTGGCCATGGCGCGCGGCGCTGTATCTGCTGAGCAGCGTCCCGGCCGGCCTGGCCCTGCTCGTGACCGTCCTGCTGCTGGCGGCGGCGGGCGGCGCGCTCACCCTCGTACTCGTCGGCCTGCCCCTGCTGTTGGTGCTCGCCCTCATCGGCATCCCGGTGGCGGCCGTGGAGCGGCGCCGGCTGCGGCTGATCGACCCCGTGCCCCTCGGCGACCCGCACAGGGCCCCGGAAGGGCCAGGGCTGACCGCGTGGTTGCGGACCCGGCTCCGGGAGCGGGCCACCTGGCGGGAGTTCGGCTACGCGCTGCTGTTCGCCGGGGTGCTGTGGCCGCTCGAAGGGCTGCTCGTCGGCGGCGTAGTCGCCGTCTGCGGAGGGCTGTTGGCGACGCCTCTGGTCATGGCCGCGGTGACGGGTGGTGACGAGGTGCGGGTGCTGAAGCTCGGTCTGGCCGATTCGTATCCGGAGGCATTCGCCGCCGCACTCCTCGGACTGGTGCTGCTGCCGTTGTTCGCCTATCCGCTGGGGTGGGCGGCGGTGGCGCGCGCCGCGCTGACCCGGGTGCTGCTGTCGTCGGACCCGGGCGGACTCGACGCCCGTATCGAGGAGTTGAGCGGTTCCCGTAAGCGGCTGGTGGACGCCTTCGAGGCGGAGCGCCGCAGGATCGAACGCGACCTGCACGACGGGGCGCAGCAGCGGCTCGTCGCCCTCTCGATGACGCTGGGGCTGGCCAGGCTGGAGAATCCGGCCGAGCCGCTGGGCGGTCTGCTGGCCAAGGCGCACGAGGAGGCGGGGGAGGCGCTGGTGGAGATCAGGGAGCTGATCAGAGGCATCCATCCCCAGGTGCTCACCGACCGGGGCCTGGCAGCGGCGGTCGAGGACATGGCCGACCGCTCGGCCGTACCCGTGGACGTCGATCTCGACCTCCCCGACCGGCTTCCACAGCCTGTGGAGACCGCCGTCTACTTCGCCGTCTGTGAGGCGCTCGCCAATGTGGCCAAGCACAGCGGGGCGACCCGGGCGTGGGTGACGGGCGGCGCCGACGCGGGGAGGCTGACCGTCGAGGTACGGGACGACGGGGACGGCGGCGCCGCCACCGCCGGGGGCACCGGACTCCAGGGCGTCGCCGACCGGCTCTCCGTGGTGGACGGCCGGCTGCTACTGTCCAGCCCGCCCGGGGGACCGACCGTGTTCCGGCTCGACGTACCGCGGGTCCCCGCCCACCTGGTCGAATGAGGGTTGGATGCTGCGCATCGTGCTGGCCGAGGACAGCGTGCTCCTGCGAGAGGGCCTCGTCGGTCTGCTGGAGAGGTTCGGCCACCAGGTGGTGGCCGCGACCGGCACCGCCGAGGAGCTCACCGCCGCCGTGGCGGAACACGTCCCGGACATCGTGGTGACGGACGTCCGGATGCCACCGGGCTTCTCCGACGAGGGCCTGCGTGCCGCCGTGGCACTGCGCGAAGTCCGGCCCATGCTGCCGGTCCTGGTGCTCAGTCAGTACGTCCAGAGGGCGTACGCCGAGGAGCTGCTCGACTCCTGCGACGGGACGGGGGTGGGCTATCTGCTGAAGGAACGCGTCGGCAAGGTGGAGGAGTTCGTCGACGCGCTCCAGTGGGTCGCCGAGGGGGGTACCGTCGTCGATCCCGAAGTGGTGCGCCAGCTCCTGAGGCACCGCCGCGATCCGCTGTCCCGGCTCACCGCTCGTGAGCAGGAGGTCCTGGCCCTGATGGCGGAGGGCCGGTCCAACGCCTCCGTCGCCGAGGCGCTGACGGTCAGCGAGGGCACGGTGAGCAAGCACTTCGGCTCCATCCTCACCAAACTCGACCTCTCCCTGACGGACGCGACGAACCGCCGGGTCCTCGCGGTGCTGGCCTACCTGCGGAAGTGACCTGGTCCAGCCGGTGAGCGGCGCGGTCAGCCCGCGAGCGAGCCGACCAGCGAGGCCGCGTCCGCCAGCACGGCGGTCTCCTCCGCCGTGAGCCGGGGGTCCACCGCGCGCAGGGCGGTGGCACGGGCCAGGGACACCGCCGGTACACCGCCGTCGTCGGCGAACCGGGAGAGGAGAGCCGCCAGCAGTTCCCGGGCCGGGCCCCCGGCGGCGGAGAGTGCCACCTGGGCCAGGATCAGCGCGGACATGGATCGGTCCAGCGCGGGCGGCCCCTCGGAAGCCGTCAGCCAGTCGATCACCATGGCGCCCTCCGGGGCCAGGATCACGTTCTCCGGGTGCAGGTCCAGGTGCAGGATCCGGTCCTCCGGGTCCTGGGAGAGCCGTGGGGGTATCGCATGCAGCTCCCTCAGCAGCCGCGCGAGCAGGTCCGCCCCCTCGGCGCCGGTGACCGTGCCCGCCAGCAGGGCGTCCGCCAGCGTCGGTCCGGTCAGCCGCTGCAGCACGAGGTCCGTGGGCCGCGCCGGCTCGGCGGGAGGGCCGAGGCGCGGAACCGGGAAGCCCGAGGCCGAGAGGTACGACATGACTGCCAGTTCACCCGTGCTGTCGATGCCGTCGCGGTAGCGGCGCAGGACCCAGGGGCCGTCGAGTGCGTACACGTCGGCGGTGCGGCCCGAGCCCAGGAGTGGGCCTATATGCATGGGGGAAACCTACCCGCGCCGTTGCCCTCGGGGGAGTCACCAGCGCATGTGGACGTCTTCGGCCCAGCCCAGCAGCTGGTCCACGGTGATCTCGGTGCCGTCGTCCGTGCGGATCCGTCCGCTGTAGTGGCCGAAGCACTGGTCGGTGCGGTTGGCGATCAGCCCTGCGTCGGTGTGCACGGACCGTTTGTGGAACGGGGTGAACGTCAGATCCACCTGGCCGGACGAGGGCGCGCGGACGGTCCAGGGTGCCAGCAGGTCGGAGGCGGACCACTGCCAGTCCAGCTCCTCACCGATCTTGGTGAGCCGGCCGTCGACGCAGAGGGCGTTCTCGGTGGCCCCGGTGCCCTCGGTCCAGCGCCCGCCGAACTGGAGGCCGACCGTGTGCCCGTCCGTACGGCCGGAGGCGGCGCCCCAGTTCCAGTCGACGGTGCGCGGCCAGCGCCCCCTGCCGTGGTCCAGCACGGCCCAGGCGTCGGTCCCCTCCCCACCGAACGTCAGGATCTCGCGGCCGATCCGCACCCGGCCGGTCGCGGGGAGCGCCGTGTGCTTGGAGGTGTACTGGAAGCGCTGACCGCTCCAGGGCACGACCACCGAGAGCGACTCGTGGCGCTCCGGCCGCGCCACCAGGATGTCGACCTCCAACGGCAGGCGCTCCGGGGTGAGGCAGCGGGCCCGCAGTCTGGTGCCGGCGTTCTCGTCGCGGATCTCCACACGCACCTTGCCGCCCGTCGGCCGGGCGGGGCCGACCACCACGTCCTCGGAGCCCGGCGCCCCGGCGATGGTGTCCGGAAGGCTGACCCCCCGGGCGGCCGGGACCAGCGAGGAACACTCGAACTCGCGCCCGCCAGGCCCGTATTCGAGGGTGTAGACCGAGTTCAGCGCGAGGAAGTCGAGGTCGCTCACGGTCAGCGCGACCAGATGGGTGGGCGTGGTCACGCACCAGTACTCCCACCGCTTGGTCCGCCCCCAGCCGCGCAGATTGGCACGGTGCAGCGGTTTCCTGGACCAGCCGACCGCTGCCGGGTTCAGGGTGCCGTCGGGCAGGCAGAGGTCGACAGGCTCGGTGATCTCGTGCTCGTGCGTCGCCATGGCCGGAGCCTATAGCGGCCTGCCGCCCGGGCAGGGAACCGCTCGGGGTGTGCCGGGCACGGCCCCCTGACCTGGGTGTCCTGCTGTACGGACAGGCTTTGGGCGTCCGGGGGCCTGCCGGGCTACGTGGCGCCTTGTCGGGCTATTTGGCGTCCGAATAGCGCTCGACGACCGCCGTGCTGAACGGGAACCGCACCGGCGTCTCGCCGAACGCGACCCGTCCCGCAAGCTCCCCGGCCTCCCTGATCGCCTCCACCACCGCGGGCGCTTCCCCGGCCGGACAGTGCACGATCACCTCGTCGTGCTGGAAGAACACCAGCTCCGCCCGCATCTCCCCGGCGGCCAGTGTCTGCCGCAGCGCGGCCAAGAGCAGCAGCGCCCAGTCCGCTGCGCTGCCCTGGACCACGAAATTGCGGGTGAACCGGCCCCGCGCCCGGGCGTTCGACGAGGCGTAGCCCGGTGTGAAGCCGTAGGTGCTCCCCTCGGACGCGGGCTCCTCGCTCTCCTGCGGGATGCCCGCCTCGTCCCCCTCCTCGGCCCCGGCCGCGGGCGGGCTCGTGCGGCCCAGCCAGGTGCGGACGAGACGGCCCTCCTCGCCGGCCTTCGCCGCGTCGTCGACATAGGCGACGGCATGCGGGAACCGGCGCCGCAGCGCCGCGAGATTCTTCAGGCCGTCGCCCGAGGTCTGGCCGTAGATCGCGCCCAGCAGGGCCAGCTTGGCGTGATCGCGGTCACCGTGGAACGCCCGGTCGGACAGGGCCTTGTAGAGGTCGCCCTCGTGTCCGGCCACCTCCATCAGCCCCCGGTCGCGGGAGATCGCCGCCAGCACGCGGGGCTCCATCTGGTCGGCGTCCGCCACGACCAGCCGCCAGCCCTCGTCGGCGACGACCGCCTGGCGTATCACCTTGGGGATCTGGAGGGCCCCGCCCCCGTTGGTGGTCCACCGCCCGCTGACCGTGCCGCCCGGCTGGTACTCGGGTCGGAAACGGCCGTCACGCACCCAGTCCTGGAGCCAGCTCCAGCCGTGCGCCGTCCAGACGCGGTACAGCTTCTTGTAACGGATGAGGGGCTCCACCGCAGGGTGATCGAGCTCCTGCAGTTCCCACTGCCGGGTCGACTTCACCCTGATCCCGGCCTGTGCGAACGCCTTGACGACATCCGCCGGCAGATCGGGCCGCACCCGTCTGCCGAAGGCCGCCGACACCTCGTCCGCGGCCTCGGCGAGGCGGCGGGGCTCGCCCCCGCCCGCGTACCGCTCGCCGAGCAGGCCGTTCAGCACCTCGCGGTGAACGTCCGCCCGCCAGGGGAGGCCCGCCCTGTTCATCTCGGCGGCGACCAGCATGCCGGCCGATTCGGCGGCGGTGAGCAGCCGCATCCTGCCGGGGTGCTCCGCCGCGTCGTGGCGGCGCTGCTGCTCCGCGTACACCTCGAGCAGCGCATCGAACGGGAGGTCGGTGCCGGAGCGGGGCTCGAAGAGGGACGACTGGGAGCCTGGCTCGGCGGAGCGGGGCGGCGGATCGGGCGGCACCGGTGCGTTGCGCAGCCGGGCCCACGCCGCCGCGGCGGAGCGGGGCTCGCCGAGCCGGCCCTCGTGGCCGAGCAGCAGCAGCTCGGCGCACTCGATGTCGTAGCACCTCTCGACCCGGACGCCCGCGGCGAGCAGCCGGGGATAGATCCCGGCCGTGGAGCGCCAGACCCAGCGGACCACCTCGGGGCGGGAGCGGACGGACTCGACGAGGTCCGGTTCGGCCAGGACGGGACCCGCGGGCAGGCCGTCGCGCGCCAGCGGCACCAGGAGTGCGCCACCGGTCTCGGCGGAGGCCAGAGCCCAGCGTTCGGTCATGAGCCGAGTCTTGCACCCGGCACTGACACCACCCTGGACTCGCGCGATGCCGGGCTCGCCGCACACCGCCGGCGTCCCCGGCGCCCGGCAGATCTGGGACGGCTGGGCGCGCCTTGCTCCGGCAGCGTCCCCGGTGGACCTGGGGCGGCTGGGCGCGCCTTGCTCCGGCAGCGTCCCCGGTGGACCTGGGGCGGCTGGGCGCTCCTCGCACCGACACCTCCCCCGGCACGCCCCGCGCCCGCGCCCCCTGGCAGCGCCCCTGACTCGCCGGGCGCCCACGTCCGACTGCCGCGAGTATCGGTGGGGGAGCACCCGGCACGGTGCGCCGGGCACGCGCGAGCACGGCCTGGAGGAGAGACGGCGATGGAAGCGATCGTGTACGAGGAGTTCGGCGGCCCCGGCGTGCTGCACCCGGCCCAGGTCGACGACGTCCACGCGGGCCCCGGCCAGATCCGGGTGGCGGTCAGGGCCGCAGGGGTCAATCCGGTCGATTACAAGATCCGCAACGGTTGGATGGAGGCGGCGTTCCCCACCCCGCTGCCCGCTACACCCGGCAGCGAGTTCGCCGGTGTCGTCGACGAGACCGGCGAGGGCGTCACGGAGTTCACGGTCGGCGACGAGGTCCTCGGCCGGAGCACGACCGGTGCGTACGCGGAGTACGTCCTGGCCGACGTGGGCGCCGTCGCCCCGAAGCCGGAGGGTCTGGGCTGGGCCGAGGCCGCCGCGCTGCCGGTCGCCACGGCGACCGCCGCCCGGGTGCTGGACGAGCTGGCGGTGGCCGAGGGCGAGACGCTGCTGTTGCACGGGGCCTCCGGAGCGGTGGGTTCCGCCGCCGTGCAGCTTGCCGCCGCCCGGGGCGCGACCGTCATCGGCACCGCCTCCCCGGCCAACCACGACTACCTGCGGGTGCTCGGCGCGGTGCCGGTGGCGTACGGGGACGGGCTGGTGGAACGGGTCCGGGAGGCCGCGCCGCAGGGGGTGGACGCGGTGTTCGACGCGGCCGGCCGGGGCGCGCTGGAGGACTCGGTGCGGCTGCGCGGCGGTACGGCCGAGCGGGTCTCGACCATCGCGGACCCGGACGCCGCCCACTACGGCGTGACCTTCTCCGCGGGGGGTGGAGTCCGTCCCGAGGAGGGCAGACGGCTCGCGGAGTACGCGGAACTGGCAGCGGTCGGCGGGCTGCGGATCCCCGTCGAGCGGACCTTCGCGCTCCGCGAGGCGGCCCGGGCGCAGGAACTGAGCGAGGCCGGACATGTGCGCGGCAAGCTCGTCCTGCTCCCCGGGGAACACTGACCGGCCGCTGGCCGCCTACCCTGGCCCGATGGAATCGGTGATCGACCGGGCGTGTGCCGCGGCGCTGTACTCGGAAGGCGACGCGGGCCTGGACACCGGTGCCTCCCTCCTGGCGGCGGACCCGTCGTCGGACGAGGAGCTGCACCGCCGGGGTGAGGAGTTCGTGCGGCGGGCCTGGGCGCGCGGCTGGCAGCCGGCCGACGTCGTACGGGCCGTCCGCCGCGAGCTGGAGGAGCCGGCGCCCGCGCTCGTCTCCGCGCTGATCACGGCCGAGACCGGGGCCTACGCGACGCTCCCGCCCCGCTGGGCGGACCAGCTCGCGGGGCTTCCCGCCCCTGCACCGCGCAACCGGCCCGACCGCTTCACGTACGCCTCGGCCCTCCTGGAGCTGTACCGGCTGCTGTTGCGGCTCCCCGTCATCGAGCCGGTCGGGCCGCCCCCCGGCACCGCCGCCGACGCCCCGCACCGGGCGCCGGTGGCCGGCGAACCCCGCATGCTCACCAGGATCCGCGCGCTGCTCGCCAAGGCGGAGGCGACGGGTTTTCCGGAGGAGGCCGAGGCGCTGACCACCAAGGCCCAGGAGCTGATGGCCCGGCACAGCATCGACGAGGCGCTCCTCGCCGCCCGTACGCACAGCGCCGGGACGCCGGGCGCGGTCCGGATCGGGGTCGATGCACCGTACGAGAGCGCGAAGGCGGTGCTGCTCGACTCCGTCGCCTCGGCGAACCGCTGTCGCGCCGTGTGGAACAGCGATCTCGGCTTCACCACGGTCGTGGGCTTCGAGCCCGATCTGGATGCCGTGGAACTGCTCTTCACCTCCCTGCTGGTGCAGGGCACCGCCGCGATGACGAAAGCGGAGGCCGGGCAGCGGGCCGGGGGGCGCAAGCGGACGAAGACCTTCCGGCAGTCCTTCCTGATGGCGTACGCGCAGCGACTGGGCAGCCGTCTCGCGGCGGACACCGCCCGGGTCACTGCTGAGGCGGGCGAGGAGAGCGACGGCGGAGGGCGGACCGGGAGCGCCGGGGCCCTGCTGCCGGTCCTGGCGGCCCGGGATGTGGCGGTGACGGACACGGCGGAGCGGATGTTCCCGCGGACGACCACGACCCGGTTGCGCGGGGTGACGGACGCCGAGGGCTGGACGCACGGCACGGAGGCGGCCGACCGGGCCAGGATGGGCGGCGGGAAGCCGCGCATCCGCCCGTAGGGCCCCTCCCGTCCCCGGCGCCGCGCACTCCTCGACGGCGCCCGCCTGACGCGGCGCCCCGGCCCCGTTCCCCTGCCCCGGCCGCTTCCGGCAAGAGTCCCGGGCCGCTCCTGGCAGAAGACCCGGGCCGCTCCCGGCCGCTCCTGGCAGAAGACCCGGGCCGCTCCCGGCCGCTCCTGGCAGAAGACCCGGGCCGCTCCCGGCCGCCCCCGCCGAAAGCCCTCGGCCGCCCCCGGCGAGAGCCCCCAGCCGCCCCCGCCGAAAGGCCCCCTTCGCCCAGTGCGGCACAAGTCGGACTTGTCGGTGAATCCGGCTAGGCTCGGCTCATGAGCTGGCTCCGGGCGCTGAAGGAGACCGCCCGCTCGGGGCTGACGATCGAGCGGCGGAGTCTCGAACCGCTCATCGCGGTGCGCGGAGCAGCCGGGCTGGCTCTCGTGGTCGGCGTGAGCCTCGCGCTCTTCGGCCCGGTGATCGCGGCCGGCTCCGCCTTCGGCGCGTTCCAGGCCGCCATCGCCACCTTCCAGCGCAGCTGGCGCCCCCGGCCCGTCCTCGCCCTGGTCTCCGGTGCCAGCCTGGCCGTGTCGACGTTCGTCGGCTACGTCACCGTGTCCCACACCCTGTTGTTCCTCGCCCTCCTGGTCCTCTGGACGTTCGCCGCCGGGATGACCTGGGCGGCGGGCCCCACGGGCGGCATCATCGCCGGATCCAACGTCGCGATCATGCTGGTCACCATCACCCTGCCCACGTCGGTCGCCGACGCCGCGGCGCACGCCGGGATGATGGCCGTCGGCGGGCTGGTCCAGGCGGCGCTGATCGTGCTCTTCCCGGTCCGAAGATGGGGCGCCCAGCGCGACGCGCTCGCCGACGCCCTGGCCGCCGAGGCCGACTACGCCCGCAGACTGCGCCATGACCCGGTCGCGCCCTTCGACCCCGTACCGCTGATGACCGCGCGCAACGCCGCCGCCGTCACCCCCCGTCAGGCCCGGAGTCGCCCCGCGGACCTGCACGGAGCACGCGGGGTCGCCGAGCGGCTGCGCCCGGTCCTCGCCTCGCTGGCCGACCCCGCCCTGGGTGTGCCGGCGGAGGGGCCCGAACGCTACTGGGCACGGGAGCTTCTCGGCGCCGCCGGATCGCTCCTGGACTCGGCCGCGCGGGCGGTGCGCCACGGTGACCCGGTACGGCTGGACGAGACGGCGCTCTCCGTGCTCAAGTCCCCCGACACCGAGGTGATCCTCGTCGGACCGCCCCGCCGGGCGGCCGACCGGCTGGCCTCGCTCCTCGCCGACGTCATCGAGATCGCCGAGGGCACCGGTACGGACGACAAGACACCCGGTGAGCCCCTCGTCCCGCACCGCCGCCGCCCCACCCTGCTGCGGCTGATCCCCGTCGTGTACCGGTCCATGCGCCGAGAGCTGCGCCGGGGATCGACGATCCTGCGCCACGCGATCCGGGTCTCGGCGGTGACCGCGGTGGGCTACCTGCTGGGGGCGGCCCTGCCGCTCGGCCACGGCTACTGGGCCCCGATGACCGCGGTCATGGTGATGCGGCCGGAGTTCACCCAGACGTACTCCCGCTCCGTGGCCCGCTTCCTGGGCACCGTGCTCGGGGTCGCCGTCGCCACCGGGATCGTCCAGGCTTTCCACCCGACGGCTGGGCTCTCCGCCCTGCTCGCCGTCATCAGCGCCGGGCTGATGTACCTGCTGATGCGCACCGGGTACGCCGTCGGCCAGGTCTGCGTGTCCGCCTACGTCGTCTTCCTGCTCGGCATGGGGGGCGACGACTGGTCGCAGACCGTACCGGAACGCGTCGTGCTGACTCTCGTCGGAGGGCTGCTCGCGATGACGGCGTACGCCCTCTACCCGGCCTGGGAGACGCCCAGGCTGCGCGACAGGCTCGCCAACTGGCTGGTCACGGACGGACGGTACGCGGCCACGGTCCTCGACCGGTACGCCGATCCGGCATCCCGGAGCCTCGACGACGTACGCACCGCGCTGCTGACGACCAGGGAGGCCCGCGTCGCCTGGCAGGAGGCACTGGAGAACGCCCAGCACGAGCCCGTACGCCACCGGGGCATCTCCCGGACCGCCGCGTCCGACGCGCAGGACGCGCTCGCCCAGTTCGGCAGGGTGGCCATGCTCATGGAGGCCCATCTGCCGGCCGCGTCCGCGGGCCCCGTCCCCGAGGCGGCCGACCTGGCCCGCGTACTGCGCCAGGTCACCGAGGCGGGAGCGAAGGCGGTACGGGAACGGCGCGTCCCGGACTGGGGGCCCGTCCGGGAGGTGCTGGCTTCCCGGGACGCCGGTACGGAACCGTCCTCCGACTCCTTCGTGCGCAACGGGGCCACCCTGCTGCTGCGCGCTCTGGAGGACTTCTCCCGGTCGCTGGAGATCAGCAGCGGGCGGGCGACGTAGAGCAGCGAGCTCAGGGGGTGGGAGGGCCCGGCGAGAGGGTGCCGGCTGCGGTCTTGGCCAAGGTGTCCTCGGCCCCGGCCTCCCAGGAGACGACGAGCTTCTCGCCGTCGTTCGAGGTGACGGTGCCCGAGGTGCGGTCGGTGTCCCCGTCGAGGCAGGTCAGCGCGAGTTCCACCTCGCCCGTGTGCTTCACCTCGCCCTGGCAGACGTGCCGGTCGGCGATGAGAGCCACCTTGCCCGAGGTGACGGAGAGGGCGACCGGGTCGCTCCTGGTCCCTCCGGTCCAGGTGCCCTCCAGCGCCGCCGCCGCTTCCGCCGTCTCCGCCGTCGCGGCACCGTCGTCGGTGGGGGCCGTGCTCCGTGCGGAAGCGGACCCGGCGGACGGAGTCACGCCGCTCGAGTCCTCGTCGCCGCTGCTGCAGGCGCTGAGGGTGAGGGCGGCGACGAGCGCGGCAGCGCTCAGGGCCCCGCCGCGCGGAAGCCTGTGCATGTGGCCCATGGGGAGTTCCCCCTTACTGATTCACGGCCCGAGGACGGCGCCAAGCTATCAGTGGCTTCAAGAACAACTCCGTTGTGCGGGAGCCAAATTGGCGTGCGGTTCGTCTCTTCCTCATGGAAGCGTGGGAACGGGGAACACGGTGAGGGGATCGGGGGGAAAACTGTAATCGTGCGCGCACCCCGCGTGCACGTGCATCTGCTCATGCATTGGCATATGAACACAGCTATGATCCGAGCTAGTTGACACTTGCACCTTGCAACTCGGGGAGCGTCCTGTGCACGACGTGTACAACGGCATGGCGGCCACAGAGCTTCGCGGAGTCGTCTGGCAGAAGAGCAGACACAGCAACTCCCAGGGGTCCTGCGTGGAGTTCGCGAAACTGCCCGGCGGAAATGTGGCGATGCGGAACTCGCGCCACCCGGACGGGCCCGCGCTCGTCTATACGCCGGCCGAGATAGAGGCGCTGCTGCTGGGCGTCAAGGACGGGGAGTTCGACCATCTGGTCGCGGGCGGCTGACCGCCCGCGAGGAGACCAGGACGTGGCGTCCTACGGGCGGTCGGAGAACGCATCGGCCGGAACGGGGCGCTCCGCCGTCGCGTGGTCCGCCAGCCTGAACAGCGCCCAGACCACCTTGCCGAGCCCACCGTCGGGCGGCGTGTCGCCTGCGGGCACGGGGGAGGGGTACCAGCCCCATCCGTCACTGAACGACTCGACCAGGAACAGCCCCCGGCCGGACTCGGCCGAATCCGGGGCCTCGCCCGCGACCGGGCTCTCCTCGCTGGGGTCGCGCACCGCGCACACCAGCCGCGAGGTCCAGCGCATCAGATGCAGCCGCACGGCGCAGTCGTGCCGCTCCCGTGGCGCGTCGGCCGGAAGGGCGTGCCGCAGCGCGTTGGTGACCAGCTCGGACACGACCAGGGCGACATCGTCGAACCGGTCGCCCAGATCCCATGAGGTGAGTGTCGTGCGGGTGAACTTCCGTGCCCCGCCCACCGCTTCGTACCGGGCCGGCAACGTGCAGGAGGCCGAGCCCGCGACCGCCGAGGGGTCGATGGGGGGAAGCCCCTGCCGTAACGGCTCGAGCATCGTCGATCCATTCGTCCCCATGCGAGGCACTCCCGGGATTCGCGGCTGTAGCGGCACTGCTTGCGGGCACTGCTTGAAGCGGGCATTGCGGGTACAGCGGCACAACACGAACGAGCACGCAGGTGCGCGAGGCCCATGGTTCCGAATGCGTTCGGCAGATGCAAGGGCAGATGCACGTGCACGCGCCGGACCTGCCCGGTACCGTGCCGGTTCGGACTCATTTCTTCCGCTTCATAGTTTTGGAGCTTTCGGAAAGTCTTGCCATTTCTGTAATCGAATGAGTACGGGCTGAAGCGTTTTGGTGGCAGAATCCGGCTCCGGGGTTCGGGGGAGCTCCGGTGTACGGGAAGCGATGGGGAGGGTCGGAAGCCAGTGTCGGCAGGCGAGTCGAGTGGTTCTGTGGTGCGGCGCATCCTGCTGGGCTCACAGCTCAGGCGTCTGCGCGAATCGCGCGGTATCACCCGTGAGGCGGCCGGCTACTCCATCCGCGCCTCCGAATCGAAGATCAGCCGCATGGAGTTGGGACGGGTGAGCTTCAAGGCCAGGGACGTCGAGGACCTGCTCACGCTGTACGGAGTCACGGACGAGGCGGAGCGGGACTCCCTCCTCGGGCTGGCCCGTGAGGCCAATGTGGCGGGTTGGTGGCACAGCTACGGCGACGTGCTGCCCGGCTGGTTCCAGACATACATCGGTCTGGAGGGGGCGGCCTCGCTCATCCGGATCTACGAAGTGCAGTTCGTGCACGGGTTGTTGCAGACGGAGGCCTACGCCCACGCGGTGGTGGCGCGCGGGATGCGCGGTGCTCCGGCGGCGGAGATCGACCGCAGGGTCGCACTGCGCCTGGCCCGCCAGAAGGCGCTGGTCTCCGAGCGGGCCCCCCGCTTCCACGCCGTACTCGACGAGGCGGCGCTGCGCCGCCCCTACGGCGGGCGGGAAGTGATGCGGGCCCAGCTGCGGCACCTGATCGACATGTCGGAGCAGCCGAACATCACCCTCCAGGTGATGCCGTTCAGTTTCGGCGGCCACGCCGGTGAGAGCGGGGCATTCACCATGCTGCGTTTCCCGGAATCCGATCTGTCGGACATCGTCTATCTGGAGCAGCTGACAAGTGCGCTCTATCTGGACAAGGCAGAGGAAGTCGCCCAGTACGAAAAGGCGATGGTGCGGCTCCACGAGGACAGCCCGGGGCCTGAGGAGAGCCGGGATCTTCTCCGAGGACTCCTGCAACTGACCTGATTCGTCGGTAAGATGAGCGTCCAGTCTGCGCCTGCAGTAAGGGATTGAATGTCCTTCCCCAGTGAACTGGCCCGCCAGTACATCGACGGTGAGTGGCTGACCGGCAGTGGTTCGTGGGACATCATCGATTTCAATCCCTACAACGGCGAAAAGCTCTGTTCCATCACCGTGGCGACCGCCGCCGAAGCCGATCTCGCCTACCGCGCGGCCGAACGCGCGCAGCGGGAATGGGCCGCGGTCAGCCCCTATGAGCGGCGCGCCGTTCTGGAGAAGGCCGCGCGCCTCGTCGAGGACCGCAGGGAAGAAATCGTCGAGCTGATCATCGACGAACTCGGCGGCACCCGTTTCCGTGCCGAGTACGAGGTGCGGGCGGCGCTGGAGTTCCTGCGTGAGGCGGCAGGCCAGGCGCTCGGTGTCATGGGCCGGCTGCTTCCCTCGCTCGCGGACGGCAAGGAGAACCGGGTCTACCGCCTGCCCGTCGGGGTCGTGGGGGTCATCAGCGCCTTCAACTTCCCCTTCCTGGTGACGATGAAGACCGTGGCCCCCGCCCTCGCCCTGGGCAACGCGGTCGTGGTGAAGCCCCATCAGAACGCCCCGATAGCCGGGGGCGGACTGGTCGCCCGGATCTTCGAGGACGCCGGTCTGCCCGCGGGACTTCTCAACGTGCTGATCACCGACAGCGCCGAGATCGGCGACACGTTCATAGAACACCCGGTGCCGAAGGTGATCTCGTTCACCGGTTCGGACCGCGTCGGCCGTCATGTCGCGGCGATCGCCGCCGGGATGTTCAAGCGCACCATCCTCGAACTCAGCGGAAACAGCGCCCTGGTGGTGCTGGAGGACGCGGACCTCGACCACGCGGTGCGGGCCGCCGTCCACAGCCGCTTCCTGTTCCAGGGGCAGATCAGCATGGCGGCCAACCGCATCCTGGTGGACCGGTCCGTCGAGGCGGAGTTCACCGAGCGCTTCACGGCCGAGGTCGCCGCCCTCAGGACGGGCGATCCGCGCGACCCGGAGACGCGCATCGGCCCGGTCATCAGCGAGTTCCAGGCGGAGGCGCTCACGGCGCTCGTCGACGGGGCCGTCGCGGCGGGAGCCACCGCGCTCGTACGGGGGCGCACCCGCGGCAGCCTCGTCGAACCGACCGTGCTGACCGGCCTGCCGGAGGACTCTCCGCTGCTGAAGCAGGAGATCTTCGGGCCCGTGGCGCTGCTGATGCCGTTCGACGACGAGGGCGACGCCGTACGCCTCGTCAACGACAGCCCCTACGGGCTGAGCGGAGCCGTGCACACGTCGGACGCCGAGCGCGGGGTGCGGTTCGCCCGGCGGATCGCCGGCGGGATGTTCCACGTCAACGGCGGGACCGTGCAGGACGATCCGCTGGTGGCGTTCGGTGGCGAGAAGCAGTCCGGCATGGGACGGCTGAACGGCGAGGCCGCCGTGGAGGCGTTCACCACCTGGAAGTGGATCTCGGTCCAGCACGGCCGGACGGTCTTCCCCTTCTGATCCGTCCTTCCGGGGCGGCTCCGCGCCATACAGGTCAGGACCTGACCTGTTGCGTCCCTACGTTGGCGTCCGACGCAGAACACGTACGGACGAAGGCGGACACCATGGTCACTCACGTTCCCGCAGAGGCTCCTGGAGACGAGCGCGGAGCGCTCCTCGCATTCGTCGAGGCGCAGCGCGGCGCGATCCGGCGCTCGGTACTGGGGCTCACGGAGGAGCAGGCGGCTCGCCGCCCCGGTGCGAGCGAGCTCTCGCTCTCCGGACTCCTCAAGCACGTGGCCGAGATGGAACTGAACTGGCTGCGGCTGGCACAGCAGCGCCCGAACGAGAAGCAGCGGACCCAGGAGACCTGGGCCGACAGCTTCCGGCTCGTCGGCGAGGAGACGGTGCCCCGGATGCTCGAGTTCTGGGCGAAGGCCGCCGCCGAGACGGAGGCCTTCGTGCTCCACGAGGTCGAGAGCATGGACGACACCTTCCCGCTTCCTCCGGCCCCCTGGTTCCCCGAGGACGGGCGCTGTTCGATGCGCTGGATGCTGCTGCATCTGGTCGAGGAGCTCGCCCGGCACGCGGGGCACGCCGACATCGTCCGCGAGTCGCTGGACGGCAGGAATGCGCTCGACCTCGTCGCGGAGGAGGCGGGCTACCCTGGTCGAAGTTGACCACAAAGGGTGGGTGGTATGTCCGCGATCCGGCTCCTGGTCCTGGGCGCCGTGCGACAGCACGGCCGTGCGCACGGCTATCAGGTGCGCAACGACCTGGAGTTCTGGGGCGCCCACGAGTGGTCCAGCGCCAAGCCCGGTTCGATCTACCACGCGCTCAAGCAGATGGCGAAGCAGGAACTGCTCGTCGCCCACGAGGTCGCTCCGTCGACGGCCGGCGGTCCGCCCCGTACGGAATACGAGATCACCGAGCAGGGCACCGAAGAGTTCTTCGCCCTGCTGCGGGCCTCGTTGACCTCGTACGACCAGAGCGTGGACGTCCTCTCGGCCGGTATCGGCTTCATCGTCGACCTTGAACGGTCCGAGGCGGTGGCGCTCCTGCGCGAGCGCATCGCCGCGATCGAGGGGTGGCGGGCCTCGGTCACGGACGACTACACGCCGCCCGAAGGCCCCGAGTCGCTCGGCCACATCGGCGAGATCATGAACATGTGGGTGCACTCGGCGGACGCGGGCGCGGAGTGGACCCGCGGCCTGATCGCACGGATCGAGGCAGGGGCGTACACCTTCGCCGGTGAGGGCGAGCCCTTCGTGGGCGTGCTCACCCAGGGCCACGAGAACCCCTACGCGACGGGGGTCCCCGACCCCGGGGACGCCGTCTGACCACGTCGGCCGACGGCGTCCCCTGCCCCGGGGACGCCGTCCGGCCGCTGGTGGCTCGGTGGTGGAACGCGTGGAACGCCGGCCGCGGGTGGCTCGGTGATGGAGCGCTGGAACGCCGGCCGCGGGTGCCTCAGTGGTGGAACGCCGTCTGGGCGGCCTTGTCCCTGTTCAGCGGGTGGGCCTGGCCGCGCAGTTCCGGAAGGAGCCCTCGCAGATCGTCCAGCAGCATCTCGGCGAGGTCCGACGAGAAGCCATTGCGGCAGACCACGCGCAGCACCGCGAGGTCCTGACGGTTGGCGGGGAAGGTGTACGCGGGCACCAGCCAGCCACGCTCACGCAGCCGCCGCGACACGTCGAAGACGTCGTACGCCCGTACGTCGGGCTTGGTCGTCACGGCGAACACCGGAAGCTCGTCGCCCCTGCTCAGCAGCCGGAAGTCGTCCAGGGCCTCGAACTCCCGGCCCAGGTGCATGGCGATGTCCCGGGACGCCTGCTGAACGGACCGGTAACCCTCCCGGCCCAGCCGCAGGAACGTGTAGTACTGGGCCACCACCTGTGCGCCGGGCCGGGAGAAGTTCAGCGCGAAGGTCGGCATGTCGCCGCCCAGGTAGTTGACCCGGAACACCAGCTCCTCCGGCAGTTCCGCCGGTGTGCGCCACAGCGCCCAGCCCACACCCGGGTAGACCAGGCCGTACTTGTGACCGGAGGTGTTGATCGAGGACACCCGGGGCAGCCGGAAGTCCCACACCAGGTCGCTGTCGAGGAAGGGGGCGATCATCGCCCCGGACGCCCCGTCCACATGGACCGGGATGTCGAGACCCGTGCGCTCCTGGAGGTCGTCCAGCGCGGCGCACAGCTCCGCGATCGGCTCGTAGGATCCGTCGAAGGTCGAGCCCAGGATGCCGACGACGCCGATGGTGTTCTCGTCGCACAGTTCTGCCGCCGCCTGCGGGTCCAGATGGAAACGCTCGCCCTCCATCGGCACCTGGCGGGGCTCCACCTCCCAGAAGGTGCAGAACTTCTCCCAGCAGACCTGCACGTTCACGCCCATCACCAGGTTGGGCCGTGCGCTCCCCGGATAGCGGTCGGCGTTCCTGGCCGTCCAGCGCCGTTTGAGCGCCATGCCCGCCAGCATGCAGGCCTCGCTCGACCCCGTGGTCGAGCAGCCCACCGCGGTCGAGGGATCGGGGGCGTTCCAGAGATCGGCGAGCATCGACACGCACCGCCGCTCCAGCTCCGCGGTGCGCGGGTACTCGTCCTTGTCGATCATGTTCTTGTCCCGGCACTCGGCCATCAGCACGCCGGCCTGAGGCTCCATCCAGGTCGTGACGAAGGTCGCGAGGTTGAGCCGGGAGTTCCCGTCGAGCATCAGCTCGTCATGGACGAGCCGGTAGGCCGTCGACGGCGGCAGCGGCCCCTCCGGGAGCTGGTGCGTCGGGGGCGCGGCGATCATCGGCGCGGTGGGGTCGGCTTCCCCGAAGAAGGGGTTGAGGGCTAGCCGGCGGTGCTCGTCGGACGACGCGTCCGCGTCGCCCGAACCCTTGTGGAGTGCCATGTGCGGACGGTCCTCTCGGCTCTCGGTGACAAGGCCGGTCGAGCCGGCCGAAGGGAAGACGGGCCGGTCAGGAGTTGCTGATCACGGCCGCCGTGCCGTACGCGCAGACCTCGGTGCCTACGTCGGCCGCCTCGCTCACGTCGAACCGCATCATCAGGACCGCGTTGGCCCCGCGCGCCCTGGCCTGGTCGACGAGCCGCTCCATCGCCTGGTTGCGGGTCTCGACGAGGGTCTTGGTCAGCCCCTTCAGCTCTCCGCCGATCATCGACTTCAGACCGGCCCCGATCTGGCTGCCGAGATGGCGGGAGCGCACCGTGAGTCCGAACACCTCACCGATGATCTGTGTCACCTGATAGCCGGGTACGTCGTTCGTGGTGACGACCAGGACGTCCGCCCGGGGCGTCTGTCCGCCTCCGTAGTCCTCAATGCCCATGTGTGGCACCTCCTGCGAAAATTTTTGCCCTGGTTCGTCCCCTGCGCATCCCTGCTTAGGCCAGTGGAACCCAGGGCTCCTCCCCGGCGTTGATAGCTTGGGGCGGCCACGCAGCCGCCGCACATCGACCGACCCTGGAGCCCGGACCCTTGAATACGCTTGCGCTCGGCCCGAGCTGGCTGGACCCGGATTACCTGCTCAACACCTTCGGGCTGCCCGGCCTCCTGCTCATCGTCTTCGCCGAGTCCGGGCTGCTCATCGGCTTCTTCCTGCCGGGCGACTCCCTGCTGTTCACCACGGGTCTCCTGGTGACGACGGGCGATCTGAAGTACCCCCTGTGGCTCGTCTGCCTGCTGGTCGCGCTGGCGGCGATCATCGGCGACCAGGTGGGGTATCTCTTCGGCCGCAAGGTGGGGCCGGCCCTCTTCAAGCGCCCGGACTCCCGTCTCTTCAAGCAGGAGAACGTCGAGAAGGCCCACGAGTTCTTCGAGAAGTACGGGCCGAAGTCGCTGGTGCTGGCGCGCTTCGTGCCCATCGTCCGGACCTTCACGCCGATCATCGCCGGTGTGAGCCGGATGAACTACCGCTCCTTCATCATCTTCAACATCATCGGCGGCGTGCTCTGGGGCGTCGGGGTGACGCTGCTCGGGGCGGCCCTCGGCAAGATCGACTTCGTGCACGAGAACATCGAGATGATCCTCATCCTGATCGTGCTCGTCTCCGTGCTGCCGATCGTGTTCGAGTTCCTGCGCGCCCGCAGCAAGTCGAAGAAGGAAGAGGCTGCGCGGGAGGACGAGGACGACCACGGCCCCTCGGACGGCGGCCCCGGCACGGGCGGCAGCCCGCAGTCCGGCCCCGGCAACGGCCAGGGCCCGGCGGCCGGCCCGTACGACAACGACCCGGCGGCCTCGTACGGCGCCCAGCAGTACGGCGGCGCGCAGGCGGGCCAGTACGGCGGGCAGCAGTACGGCGGTCAGGGTGGTCAGTACGGCGCAGCGCAGGCGGGTCAGTACGACGGCGGGCAGTACGCCGACCAGGGCAATCAGTACGGCAACGGCCAGTACGGCGGCGCCCAGGCGGGCCAGTACGGCGCCCAGGCGGGCCAGTACGGCGGCCAGGGTGGCCAGTACGGCGGCGCGCAGGGCCAGTACGGCGCCCAGAGCGGCCAGTACGGCGGCCAGCAGTACGCCGACCAGGGTGGCCAGTACGGCGGTCAGGGTGGTCAGTACGGCGCAGCGCAGGCGGGTCAGTACGGCGACCAGGCGGGTCAGTACGGCGGCGGGCAGCAGTACGCCGACCAGGGCAATCAGTACGGCAACGGCCAGTACGGCGGCGCCCAGGCGGGCCAGTACGGCGGCGCCCAGGGCGGGCAGTACGGCCACGGCCAGGCTGCCCCGTACGGCGAGGCCCACGACGGCCGGTACGACGCCGGTCAGCAAGGTCAGCAAGGTCAGCAAGGTCAGCAAGGTCAGCAGGGCCAGTACCGCCAGGACGAAGGCCAGGAAGGCGACCAGGGCCAGTACGGCTGGCAGAACGGTCGCTGAACCGCGTACACGAGACGGCGCCCTGGTCCCCGCGCGGGGACCAGGGCGCCGTCTCGTGTCAGAAGCCGCGGGTCCGCTTGGCGGCCCGGCGGGAGGCGCCCCCGACCGCACCCGGCACCCGCATGAACAGCCGGGAGATCTCGCTCCCCAGATTGACCCCGATGGCGATCGCCAGCGCCGTGGCGACCGCGGTGAAGAGCGAGGCGAGCCCGGTGTCCACCTCGTTCTGGGCCACGCCGAGCAGCCCGAAGTAGGTCGCCGAACCGGGCAGCAGCGGGCCGATCGCCGCCGTGATGTACGGCAGCGACGAGGTGTAGCGGTAGCGCGAGAGAAGCTGGCCGAACAACCCCACCAGCCCGGCCGCGACCGCCGTCGCCGCCACCGGTGAGATGCCGCCCGTGCGGGCCATCGCGCCGTAGACGACCCAGGCCACGCCCCCGTTCAGGGTCACGGCGAGCACGGTCGAGCGTTCCTGCTGGAGCAGGACGGCAAAGGCCAGCGTGAGGAGCATGGAGGCCAGGATCTGGAGCACCGGCCGGTCGTTGGGCTCGAACCGTGCCTCCGGGTTCAGCTGCGCGCCGAGCTGGACCCCCAGATAGAGCATCAGCAGCACGCCTGCCACGATGCCGATGAAGAAGTACATGACCTCCAGGAGCCTGGCTCCCGCGGTGATGTAGTACCCGGTCAGGCCGTCCTGCACCCCGGCCACGAGGGCCCGCCCGGGCAGCAGCGCGAAGAGCCCACCGGTGATGACCGCGGAGGGCCGGATATCCGTCGAATGGGTGAGGGTCAGCGCGATGCCCATCGCGGCCGGAGGCATGGCCGCCACCGTGAACTGGTAGAACTCGGGCAGTCCGCGGCCGGCGCAGAGCCAGGCCAGCCGGTCGCCGAGCATCGCGCCCGCCGCCGCCACGAGGAAGACCAGCACACCACCGCCGACCAGCACCGATGCCGAACCGGCGAGCAGTCCGGCGGCGGCCGTGAGCACCCAGCCCGGGTAGGGGTGCCGGTTACGGCGGATCTCGGCGAGACGCCGGTAGGCCTCCTCCAGCGAGACCTCCACGTGCTCCGCCGTGGTGATGTCGTCGATCAGCTGGAACACGGCGGCCAGCCGGGTGTAGTCGGTACCCCGGCGGCGCACCGTGCGGCTGGCGGTCACCGGGTCGTCGACCAGGGACGGCTGGTGGGAGATGGACAGCAGCGTGAAGGTGACCGTCGGCTCGCAGCGGTCGAGCCCGTAGGAGCGGGACACCGCGAACATGGCCGCCTCGACGTCCTCGGCCCCCTCACCACCCGCGAGCAGCAGCTCGCCGATACGGAGAGTCAGGTCGAGCACGCGGGGGACGGCAGGACCCGAATCGTCCGTCTTCTGCACCATCTCGGGTGCCGGACGCTCGAACACGGGCATCCGGAGCATCGTGCGCATCCGGTCCTGCCAGGGGGCTTCCTTGGTCAGCCGGACCATCGGGATGCCGTGCGCGGGAGTGAAGGCCGGCGGGTGAGGCTGTGCCTGGTAGCCGCTCGGAGGCACGAAGGCGGACGAGAGCGTGTCGGACCCCGAGCCACCGCCACCGGGCCCGGAAGCGGAACCCGATCCGGAACCGGACGACGCCGACGGATCGGTGTGAAGTCCGGCCGGCAGAGCGAATTCCGAGGTGGGGTGGTCGTCCTCGGCCGGCGGCGGCTGCTCCACACCGGCCGGCGGGACGAAGGCGCTGCGTGCCTCGTCGGACTGGGGCTTCTGGTCCTCGGGACCGCCCTGTTCCGCCACCACTCGACCTCGTTCCTCCTCGACCGCCCGTCCGTCCTGGGAGCGCTTCTGCCCAGTATGGACACGGACATGGGGGGCAACGCACAACGGGCGGCACACCCGGTGAAGGTGCGCCGCCCGTGTACACGGTCAGCGGGGCCGGTCTGCCCCATGCGCCGTGAGCCGCCCCGTCCCGCCCGTAAGCGGAACCGGAAGGATCAGGTCAGTGCGAGCCGCCCTGCGCCTCGAGGCGCTTGTAGGAGGCCTCGATCTCGGCCTCGGCCTCGGCGCGGCCGACCCAGTCGGCGCCCTCGACGGACTTGCCCGGCTCCAGGTCCTTGTAGACCTCGAAGAAGTGCTGGATCTCCAGGCGGTCGAACTCCGAGACGTGGTGGATGTCGCGCAGGTGCTCCACCCGGGGGTCGGACGCCGGGACACACAGCAGCTTGTCGTCGCCGCCGGCCTCGTCGGTCATGCGGAACATGCCGATGGCACGGCACTTGATGAGGCAGCCGGGGAAGGTCGGCTCGTCCAGGATGACCAGCGCGTCCAGCGGGTCGCCGTCCTCGCCGAGGGTGTTCTCGACGAAGCCGTAGTCGGCCGGGTAGCTGGTCGAGGTGAAGAGTCGACGGTCCAGGCGGATCCGACCGGTCTCGTGGTCCACCTCGTACTTGTTCCGCGAACCCTTCGGGATCTCGATGGTGACGTCGAACTCCACGGGTGGCTCCTCCATGATCAACACATACGACTGGTGGTTAAGTGTCCCTCACGCAGACGAGTGCTCGCGAAAGGGGCTGGTCAACGGTGGCCGAGCCGGTGGAGAAACCGACGGACGAACCGTTGAACAGATGGGGCGGGTGGAAAGCCCCGACGTACCTGAAGCGTGGGAGCGGCTCGCAGGACCTCCGGCTCGTCGCAGGCTCCGCCGTGCTCGGCCTGGTGGTCGCCGTCGGTGCCGTCCTGGCCGCCGGTCCGTGGGACTCCGGTCAGCGTAAGGCCGAGCGGGACCTGGCAACCGTCCGGGAGCGCGCAGGTGGCGCACATCACCAAGGGGAGGCGCCGGACGGGCCGGCGCCCGCCCCCAGCGCGCCCCCGGTCCTGAACGCTCTCGGCGACACGGCCGGGCTCTCGGCCACGGCGGGGAAGGGCGCCCTGGCGGCCGCCCTCGCCCCGTTGCTGGACGCTCCTGCCCTGGGTTCCGTACGCACCGCGGTGGTCGTCGACGTGGCCACCGGCGAGCAGTTGTACGCCGACGGCGCCACGACCCCGATGACCCCCGCCTCCACGGTGAAGATCGCCACGGCCGCCGCCGCGCTCTCCGCGCTCGGACCCGGTCACCGCATCGCCACGACGGTCCGGCTCTCCCCGGACTCCCGGACCCTCACCCTGGCCGGGGGCGGCGACCCCACCCTGGACGAGGCGGCCCTGCGCTCCCTGGCCGCCGAGACCGCGCGCTCCCTGCGCGACGGCGGCGCCGGGGCCGTCCGGCTGACGTACGACACGTCGCGCTACTCCGGCCCGGCCCTGCACCCGATCGGCCCCAACGAGAACATCGCACGCGTCAGCGCGCTCATGACCGACGAGGGCCGCCTGGACGGCAGCAGCCGGGGGCCGGCCCCCCGCACCGGCGACCCCGCCGGCGACACGGCGCGCACCTTCGCTGAGCTGCTGGACGAGGCCGGTGTCGAGACCCGGTCCGAGCCCGCACCCGGGCGGACCGCCGCCGGGGCCCGGACGGTGGCGACGCACCTGTCCGCACCGCTCTCAGCGCTCGTGGAACGCGCGCTGACCAACAGCGACAACGACATCGCCGAGGCACTGGCCCGGCAGACCGCGCTGAAGGCGGGGGAACCCGCCTCCTTCGAGGGGGCCCGCCGGGCGGTCACCGCGCGGCTCAAGGCGCTGGGCCTGCCGGTCGCCGGTGCCCGGCTGGCCGACGGCAGCGGTCTCGACCGTGCCGACAAGGTGACGGCCACCCTGCTGGCCGGACTGCTCGCACTGGCGGCCGACCCGGCCCACCCCGAGCTCCGTCCGGTCCTCACGGGCCTTCCGGTGGCGGGTTTCAGCGGGACCCTCGGCGACCGCTACACGGCGACGTCGCGTGGAACCGGGCTGATCAGGGCCAAGACGGGCACCCTCACCGGGGTGAACAGCCTCGCCGGTACCGCAGTCGACGCGAAGGGGCGGCTGCTCGCCTTCGCCTTCCTGGCCTCCGGCACCACGTCCCCGGGCGAGGCGGAGGCCTCCCTCGACGCCCTGGCCACCACCCTCACCAAAGCGACCGGATGAGCGCCTGACACCCCACCACGGGGCGAGCACCTCACGTACGGTTGACGCATGACGAGCATCGGTGGTGCCGAGATGGTCGACTGGAAACTCGCGGTCGCGACCGCGACCCGGTTCGTGCGGCCGGGTCCGGAGATCAGCCGTGAGGAGGCCCGTGCCGTCGTCGCGGAGCTCCGGCGGCATGCCAAGGCCTCGGAGGAGCACGTCCGTTCGTTCACCCGGATGATCCCGGACGGGCACGAACCCGAGGACACCCCCGTCCTGGTCGTCGACCGGGCGGGCTGGATCAAGGCCAACGTCGCGGGCTTCCGCGAGCTGCTGCGTCCGCTGCTGGGGAAGATGCAGGACCGGCGCGGCGGCGGCCCGGGCAATGCCGTGCTCGGCGCGGTGGGCGGCAAGGTGACCGGTGTCGAACTGGGCATGCTGCTGTCGTTCCTCTCCTCCCGTGTCCTCGGCCAGTACGAGACCTTCGCCCCCGTCACGCGCGAGCTGCCCGGCGCGGCCGCGGGCGGCGGCCGGCTGCTGCTGGTCGCTCCCAACATCGTCCACGTCGAACGCGAACTCGAGGTCGACCCGCACGACTTCAGGCTCTGGGTGGCCCTCCACGAGGAGACCCACCGCACCCAGTTCACCGGGGTCCCCTGGCTCCGTGACCACCTGCAGGGCGAGATCCAGGCCTTCCTGGACGAGACCGACGTCGACCCGATGACCGTCCTCGAACGCCTCCGCGAGGCCGCGCAGACCTTCACCGGCGGCAGCCGTCCCGAAGGGGAGGAGGGCGACGACGGTGGACGCAGCCTCGTCGAGATCGTCCAGACGCCCTCCCAGCGCGAGATCCTGGGCCGCCTCACCGCCGTGATGTCCCTGCTCGAAGGGCACGCGGACTTCGTGATGGACGGGGTGGGCCCCGAGGTGGTGGGCTCCGTCGCCGAGATCAGGGAGAAGTTCCAGCAGCGCAGGGCGCGCGGGGCGAGCCGGCTGGACCTGGCGCTGCGCAAGCTCCTGGGGCTCGACGCCAAGCTCCGGCAGTACCGCGACGGTGAGAAGTTCGTCCGGGCCGTGGTCGACGAGGTCGGCATGGACGGCTTCAACCGGGTGTGGACCTCCCCCAACACCCTCCCGACGAAGGCCGAGATCGCCGCACCGGCGGACTGGGTGGCGCGGGTGCACCGTAAGGCAGATTCGTGATCATGGCCGGTCCGGTGGCAGAAGATTGCCTCTCCAATCACCCATCCGAGGGACCATAGGGGCATGGGAAGGCGTGCAATGCTCGATGAACAGCTTGGCTCTGTCACCATCGACGCACTCTGAGTGACGGGATTCCGTCCCGGCGCCCCGAGGCACCCCTCCCAGAACTCCACCCGAAGGGCACCGGACATGGGTCCCCATCCTGCGGTCGCGGCGATACGCCTGGCGGTCCGCCGCGTACTCCACGATGTCGTCACCGAACACAGCCGCCTCACCGAACAGGCCGGGCACGCCGAGTTGGCCGAAGCCGGTGCGGGCGGCCGCCGTCCCGGGCTTCCGGAGCGGCCCGACACCCCGCTGGTGCTCGTCGCGTGCTCCGGGGGTGCCGACTCCATGGCGCTCGCCTCCGCGCTCGCCTTCGAGTCGCGCAAGCTCCCCGTCCGCGCCGGCGGCATCACCGTCGACCACAACCTCCAGCCCGGTTCCGGCCTCCGCGCCGACGAGGTCGTCGCCCGGCTCGGCGAGATGCGGCTCGACCCGGTCGAGGCCGTCGCCGTCCAGGTCGGCAGGGAGGGCGGGCCGGAAGCCGCCGCACGTGACGCCCGCTACGCCGCCCTGGACGCCGCTGCGGAGCGTCTCGGAGCCGCCGCCGTCCTGCTGGGCCACACCCGCGACGACCAGGCCGAGACCGTCCTGCTCGGGCTCGCCCGGGGTTCGGGGATCCGCTCGCTCTCCGGGATGGCCGCCGCCTCGGGCCCGGCCGGCCGCTACCGCCGCCCCTTCCTCCAGCTCGACCGGCAGACCGCCCGCAAGGCGTGCCTGGTCCAGTCGATCCCCGTCTGGGACGACCCCCACAACATCGATCCCGCCTACACCCGCTCCCGGCTGCGTCACGAGGGCCTGCCCGCCCTGGAGAAGGCGCTGGGCAAGGGTGTCGTGGAGGCTCTCGCCCGTACGGCGCAGCTCTCCCGCGACGACGCCGACGCCCTGGACACCTGGGCGGCCGAGGCCGCCGGTTCGGTCCGCGACGACGACGGACGGCTGGAGTGCGCCAAACTCTCCGTCCTGCCGCCCGCGGTACGCCGCCGGGTGCTGCGCCGCGCGGTCATCGACGCCGGCTCCCCGGCCGGTTCCCTCTTCGCCCGTCACATCGAGGAAGTCGACCGGCTCATCACCGGCTGGCGGGGCCAGGGCGCCATCAACCTGCCCGGCCGCGTCGAGGTGCGGCGGCAGGGTGGCAGACTGGTGATTCGGCAGAGCTGAAGCGCAAGCGGCTGAAGTGCAGGCGAAACGCCGGTCCGGCCCGGGGCACAGTCCGGGTCCGGCAGGGCAGAGAAAGAGACGCGGGTGAACGAGAAGGACATGGGCACCGACCTTCAGTCGGTGCTCCTCACCAAGGAAGAGATCGACGCGAAGCTCGTCGAGCTGGCAGCGAAGATCGACGCGGAGTACGCGGGCAAGGACCTGCTCATCGTCGGCGTCCTCAAGGGCGCGGTGATGGTCATGGCGGACCTGGCCCGTGCGCTGTCCACCCCCGTCACCATGGACTGGATGGCCGTCTCCTCGTACGGCGCGGGCACCCAGTCCTCCGGTGTCGTCCGGATCCTCAAGGACCTCGACACCGACATCAAGGGCAAGCACGTCCTGATCGTCGAGGACATCATCGACTCCGGGCTGACGCTGTCCTGGCTGCTGACCAACCTCGGCTCCCGCGAACCCGCGAGCCTGGAGGTCTGCACGCTGCTCCGCAAGCCGGACGCCGCCAAGGTCGCGATCGACGTGAAGTGGGTCGGCTTCGACATCCCCAACGAGTTCGTCGTCGGATACGGGCTGGACTACGCGGAGAAGTACCGCAACCTCCCCTTCGTCGGTACGCTCGCCCCCCACGTCTACGGCGGCTGACCCGCCTGGCCCCACGGGGCCCGGCCGAACCCGGCCGGACTCCCGGGAACCCTTGTGGCGTTCGGGCCGTTGGAGCCTTCGAAGACAAGTTTGTCGGACGTCCGCTGCGGTCACGGGTGACAATGCTGGGGTACCGTCCGAAGAACAGTCTTTTCTCACAGCAGCATTTACCTACGGGCAGGAGGGACGGGGCGACTTCGCTCCGTATGGATGGACGTGAAGCGATACTTCCGTGGGCCGGTCATGTGGATCGTGCTGGCCGTCCTCGCCGTGGTCGTGTTGATGCAGGTCGTCGGCTCGTCCGGCGGCTACAAGACGGTGGACACCGGCAAGGTGATCCAGGCGATCAGCAAGAACCAGGTGGAGCAGGCCAAGCTGACCACCGGTGACGAACAGATCCTGAAGATCGAGCTGAAGGACAAGCAGAAGCTCGAGGGCGAGTCCGGCAGCAAGTTCCAGGCGAGCTACATCGGCAACCAGGGTGTCGAGCTGGCCGACACGCTGCAGAAGAAGTTCGAGAGCGGTGACATCGAGAAGGGTTACACCGTCTCGCCGTCGAAGCAGTCCCCGTTCGTCTCGATCCTTCTCTCCCTGCTGCCCTTCGTCCTGATCGTGGTCGTGTTCCTGTTTCTGATGAATCAGATGCAGGGCGGCGGCTCCAAGGTCATGCAGTTCGGCAAGTCCAAGGCCAAGCTGATCACCAAGGACACGCCGAAGACGACCTTCGCCGATGTGGCGGGGTCGGACGAGGCCGTCGAGGAACTGTACGAGATCAAGGAATTCCTCCAGGAGCCGGCGAAGTTCCAGGCCGTCGGCGCCAAGATCCCCAAGGGCGTCCTGCTGTACGGGCCGCCCGGAACGGGTAAGACGCTTCTCGCTCGCGCTGTCGCGGGTGAGGCCGGCGTGCCGTTCTACTCGATCTCCGGTTCCGACTTCGTCGAGATGTTCGTCGGTGTCGGTGCCTCCCGTGTCCGTGACCTCTTCGAGCAGGCCAAGGCGAACGCTCCGGCGATCGTCTTCGTCGACGAGATCGACGCCGTCGGCCGGCACCGTGGTGCGGGCATGGGCGGCGGTCACGACGAGCGCGAGCAGACGCTCAACCAGCTGCTCGTCGAGATGGACGGCTTCGACGTGAAGGGCGGCGTCATCCTGATCGCCGCCACGAACCGGCCGGACATCCTGGACCCGGCGCTCCTGCGCCCCGGACGCTTCGACCGGCAGATCGCCGTCGACCGCCCGGACATGCAGGGCCGCCTGGAGATCCTCAAGGTGCACCAGAAGGGCAAGCCCGTCGCGGAGGACGTCGACCTCAACGCGGTCGCCCGTCGTACCCCCGGCTTCACCGGTGCCGACCTGTCGAACGTGCTGAACGAAGCGGCGCTCCTCACGGCGCGCAGCAACAAGAAGCTGATCGACAACCACATGCTCGACGAGGCCATCGACCGAGTCGTGGCGGGGCCGCAGAAGCGGACCCGGATCATGTCCGAGAAGGAAAAGAAGATCACCGCGTACCACGAGGGCGGACACGCCCTGGTCGCGGCGGCCTCACCCCAGTCGGACCCGGTCCACAAGATCACGATCCTCTCCCGCGGCCGTGCCCTCGGTTACACGATGGTGCTCCCGGAGGAGGACAAGTACTCCACGACGCGCAACGAGATGCTCGACCAGCTGGCGTACATGCTGGGCGGGCGCGCGGCCGAGGAGCTGGTCTTCCACGACCCGACGACCGGCGCTGCGAACGACATCGAGAAGGCCACCGCAACGGCCCGCGCGATGGTCACGCAGTACGGCATGACCGAGCGTCTCGGTGCGATCAAGTTCGGCGGCGACAACACCGAGCCCTTCGTGGGCCGGGAGATGGGCCACCAGCGGGATTACTCCGAAGAGGTAGCCGCGCTCGTCGACGAAGAGGTCAAGAAGCTCATCGAGACCGCGCACAACGACGCGTGGGAAATTCTCGTGGAGAATCGCGACATCCTCGACGCGCTGGTCCTGGAGCTTCTCGAGAAGGAGACGCTCGGCAAGGAGCAGATCGCCGAGATCTTCGCCCCGATCGTGAAGCGCCCGGCCCGCCCCGCGTGGACCGGTTCCGCCCGGCGTACCCCGTCGACGCGTCCGCCCGTGCTGTCTCCCAAGGAGCTGGCCCTGACCAACGGCGCTGCCAATGGTTCGGCCACGCCTGAGATCGCCCCGACGGACATCACGAAGCACAACGGCGCTTCCCCGGAGCCGCATCCGGAGGACCGTCCCGAGAGCTAGCCCCCTGCCCGCCCTGGTGTGGCCCCTGTCACGGGTGCTCCACCAGGCCCGGAATGGATGCCGCGCCCCTCAGGTTCTAGCCTGTGGGGGCGCGGCTTTTTCGTACGCCTGCGCCATGCCTGCCTTGTTCTCGAGGTCCGGGCGGGCCTGCGCATGTGACTGCACAGAGGAACGAGGCACAGATGACCGACCCGGTGACGCTCGACGGGCAGGGTTCGATCGGCGTATTCGACGAGAAGCGGGCCGAGGCCGCCGTACGGGAACTGCTCATCGCGGTCGGGGAGGACCCGGACCGTGAGGGTCTGCTGGAGACACCTGGTCGCGTCGCGCGTGCGTACAAGGAGATATTCGCGGGCCTCCACCAGGAGCCCGAGGACGTCCTGACGACGACGTTCGACCTCGGTCACGACGAGATGGTGCTGGTCAAGGACATCGAGGTGTACAGCACCTGCGAGCACCACCTGGTGCCGTTCCACGGCGTCGCCCACGTCGGCTACATCCCCGCGACCTCCGGCAAGATCACGGGCCTGTCGAAGCTGGCGCGGCTGGTCGACGTCTACGCCCGCCGGCCGCAGGTCCAGGAGCGGCTCACCACGCAGATCGCCGATTCGCTCATGGCGATCCTGGAGCCGCGCGGGGTCATCGTCGTCATCGAGTGCGAGCACATGTGCATGTCGATGCGGGGCATCCGCAAGCCCGGGGCCAAGACGCTGACCTCCGCGGTGCGCGGGCAGCTGCGCGATCCGGCCACGCGCGCCGAGGCGATGAGCCTCATCATGGCGCGCTGACGGCCGATCCCGGACCGGTGCGACCCGGGCCGCGGTCCTAGGCGGCCTGAGCGGTATTCCTGTCGTTGTCGCCGTCCTCCGGGAGCTTGCAGACGCGCTCGAGGAAGAGGGCGGCGGCGACGACCGCGACCCCCGCCAGAACCGCGAAGCCGGCGTAGATGGCCTGGTCCCGACGGGGCGGTACGTCGAGGGAGCCGAGCAGGAAGACGCCGGTGCCGCCGTACATCCCGGCGACCAGGGAGGCGACGAGCGCGCTCGCCTGGCCGAAGACCAGGGCTCGCGCCGCCATCAGCGGCTCCACGCCCTTCGCCCCCGGACGCCGCTCGCGCTGGGCGCGCAGCCGGGACCGGATGGACAGGGCCGCGGCGAGCAGGACGACGGCGATCGCGGCCAGCACGATGGGCGCGGCGAGGGGCACGCTCGGCAGGGTGCCCAGGGAGTCCCAGAGGCGGGATGCGCCCCAGGACAGCACGCCGGCCCCGGCGAAGAGGCCGGCCAGGAGCCGGAGCCGTAGTTGCTTCACCGAGAGTGCCGCCCTTCGCCGCCGTGGCCCGTGGCGCCCAGCCCGGGTCGTCCACCCGGGCCGTCGCCCGCTTCGTTGTCCTTGAGCCTAACGACTACTCGGGGAGACGGAGTTCCAGGTCGGGCCGGGGAAGTACTCCCTCGCAGCCGAGACCGGCCAGCAGGTCCGAGACGGGGCCCGCGCCGGGCAGTTGGCCCTCCGGGTCCACGTCGTGCCAGGGGGCGAGGACGAAGGCGCGCTCGTGGGCGCGCGGGTGCGGCAGGGTGAGCAGCGGGTCGTCGGACACCACATCGGCGTACGACACGATGTCGACGTCGATGGTGCGCGGCCCCCAGCGCTCCTCGCGGACACGGTCGAAGGCCTCCTCGATGGCCTGGCCGCGTTCCAGCAGGGAGGAGGGGGGCAGGGTCGTCTTCACGACGATCACCGCGTTGAAGTACGACGGCTGGGAGCCGGGGTCGACGCCCCAGGGCTCCGTCTCGTAGACCGGGGAGACGGCCTTGACCCGGAGGCCTGGGGTGTCCTCCAGGGCGTCGACGGCACCCTGGAGCGTCTCCAGGCGGTTGCCGAGGTTCGAGCCGAGGGAGATCACGGCGAGTTTGGGGTTGGAGAGGGTGACGTCTGCCGCGTCGACCTGCTCGACCACGGCGGCGGGAACCGGCTGTACGGTCGGGTCGCTCTGCCCTTCGGTGGAAAATGCAGTCATGCTCGGCTCCGGGTGATGGTGATGGTCACGTCGTCGAAGGGGACGGTGATCGGGGCGTCCGGCTTGTGGACGACGACCTCGACCTCCTCGACCCCGTCGTGCTTGAGGCACTGCTGCGCGATGCGTTCCGCGAGGGTCTCGATCAGGTCGACCGGCTCACCCTGGACGACACCGACCACCTCTTCGGCGACCACGCCGTAGTGGACCGTCTTCGACAGGTCGTCGGCGGCTGCCGCGGGACGGGTGTCGAGGCCGAGCACCAGGTCCACGATGAAGGTCTGGCCCTCTTCGCGTTCCTTGGGGAAGACACCGTGGTGCCCACGGGCCTTGAGGCCGCGCAGCGCGACACGATCCACGCGAATCACTCCTGCTGTTCGTCGTCTCTGGAGGCACCAGGCCGCGTGCGGGCGGTGAGGTGCCGTCTTCCGAATCTACCCGCGAGCACCGACAACGCCCGCGCACGGGGGGACGCGGGCAGGCCCGGCGAGGGTTGATAGCCGCGTATACCCCGTGATCGCGCTGCTCAATCCCCGACGAGGGCGCAGCGGCTCACGGAGACGGCTCTTCGTCCTCTTCCTCACCGGTTTCGGCCAGTACCGGGGAACCGTGGTGGGACCACAGCTTCCAGCCCTCGGGTGTGCGCCGGAACACATTGGTGGCAACGACGAGCTGGCCGACCAGCGGGCCGAGCGCGTTGCCGTCCTCCGCCGGGCCGCCGCTGAGGATGTTCTCGGTGCAGGTCACCAGGGCCGTGTCGCCGGTCATGGACACCCCGACGTCGGTCAGGAAGAACTGGATGTACTCCGTGTTCGCCATGATCAGCGCGTAGCTCCGCAGCACCTCGCCGCGGCCCCTGAGCACCGGCCAGCCGGGGTGCACGGAGGAGACCGTGAGGTCCTCGCCGGGGAGCCAGAGGCCGGAGAGCGCGGCGAGATCGCCCCGCTCCATCGCCTCGTAGAAGTCGGTGTTGGCCTGCTCGACCGCGGCGATGTCGGCGGCGGCCTCCTCGTGTTCGTCGCGGGCGGCGCTCACGCGGCTCCTTCGACGGCGCGGGCGACCCGCACCGCGTCGGCGGTGGGCCGTACCGCGTGGACGCGGACCGCCCAGGCGCCGGCGTTGGCCGAGAGGGCTGAGATCGCGGCTGTCGCCGCGTCCCGTTCACGCGCGGGTGGCGGGGTCGCGTCCTCACCGGCCAGGACATGGCCGAGGAAGCGCTTGCGGGACGCGGCGACGAGCAGCGGCCTGCCCAGATCGTGCAGCCGGTCCAGATGTGCGACGAGTGCGAGGTCCTGCGCGGCGTCCTTGGCGAAGCCCAGACCGGGGTCGATGACCAGTTTGGCCGGGTCCACCCCGCCCGCGATCACGGCGTCCATGCGCTCGCGGAGTTCCGCCACGACCTCGCCGACGACGTCCGTGTAGACCGCGCGGCTGTTCATCGACTCGCTGAAACCGCGCCAGTGCATGACGACGAAAGGCACCCCGGCGGCGGCGACGACCGGGACCATGTCCGGGTCGGCCAGGCCGCCGCTCACGTCGTTGACCAGGGCCGCTCCGGCTGCCACGGACTGCTCGGCCACCCTGGCGCGCATGGTGTCCACGGAAACGGTGACGCCCTCGGACGCCAGCCCCCGCACGACGGGGATGACCCGTCGTAGTTCCTCGTCCGCGTCCACCCTGCTCGCGCCCGGGCGTGTCGACTCACCGCCGACGTCGATGAGGTCCGCTCCTTCGGCCGCCAGTTCGAGGCCGTGCTTGATGGCCGCTGTGGTGTCGAACCAGTGGCCTCCGTCGGAGAAGGAGTCCGGCGTCACATTGACGACCCCCATGACCGCACAGCGGTCCCACTCCGGCAGACCTCGGACCGTGCCCCGCCCTCGCAACGTACTCATGCGACCAGCGTAGGCCCGGGAAGGGGCTGCCAGGGCCGCGAGCGCGGGGGCCCGCCTGCACGCCGGGCGCGGGCGGGGCGGGGCAGACCTCCGGCCCGCCCCGTGAGCCCGCCGCCCCCGGGGCCGCCCGTGAGCCCGCGGATCCCGGTCCGCCCCGTGAGCCCGCCGACCCCGGGGCCGCCCGTGAGCCCGCGGACCCCCCGGGGCCGCCCGTGAGCCCGCGGACCCCGGGTCCGCCCAGTGAGCCCGTCGACTTCCGGTCCGCCCAGTGAGCCCGCCGACTCCGGGCCCGGGGCGTCGGTGGATCCGGCCGGACCGCTGCCGCCCCGGCGAGCGCGACACGGACGGCGGGTGGTCACGTCCCGGAGGCTCACCGGGGCCCACCGCCCGCCTGTCGCGGACTCACCGGGTGCCGGCGCCCGCCACCGTCTCCACGGCGACCTCCGAGCGCGGCACGTCCTGCGCGTCGGCGTCGATCGACCGGCGCAGCGCCTCGTGGAGCCGGGCCGGGGTGAGGACGCCGAGGAAGCGGCCGGCGCCCTCCTTGTCGATCACGGCGATCCAGCCCGCGTCGTGCTGCAGCATCGTGGCGAAGGCCTGCTTCAGCGGCGCGCCCAGCGGAAGCCACGCCTCCATCCGCCGGGCGTGCTCACGGACCGTGCCGTCGGCCGCCGCCGCGTCGCCCGCGGGGAGCCAGCCGTGCAGATTGTCCTGGCCGTCCAGGACGACCGCCCAGCGCGCGCCCTGCGCCCGCAGCCGCTCGGTCGCCTTCGAGAGTGGATCGTCGAGATGGACGACGGGCGGCTGCTCCAGGTCGCCCTCCTCGACGGGGGTGACCGAAAGCCGCTTCAGGCCCCGGTCGGCTCCCACGAAGTCGGCGACGTAGGGCGTCGCGGGGGCGCCGAGCACGGTGGCGGGCGTGTCGAACTGTTCGATGCGGCCCTGCCCGTACACGGCGATGCGGTCACCGAGCCGCACGGCCTCCTCGATGTCGTGCGTGACGAACAGGACGGTCTTGCGGACCGTCGCCTGCAGTTTCAGGAATTCGCTCTGGAGCCTCTCCCGGACCACCGGGTCGACCGCGCCGAAAGGCTCGTCCATCAGCAACACCGGCGGGTCCGCCGCCAGGGCCCGTGCCACGCCGACGCGTTGACGCTGGCCACCGGAAAGCTGCTCCGGATATCGGCCGCCATAAACGGACGGATCCAGTCCGACGAGATCGAGCAGTTCGGCGGCGCGCTCCTTCCCCTTTCCCCGCTTCCAGCCGAGGAGATGGGGGACGGTCGCCGTGTTCTCCAGGACCGTTTTGTGCGGGAAGAGACCGACCTGCTGGATCACATACCCGATACGGCGCCGGAGTTGCACCGGGTCGATGGCGGATATGTCGTCCCCGTCGAGGAATATCCGGCCCTCGGTCGGTTCGATCAGGCGGTTCACCATCTTCATGGTGGTCGTCTTGCCGCAGCCCGAAGGTCCGACGAGCGTGACCAGTTCACCCTCGGCGACCTCGAAGGAAAGGCCGTCGACGGCGGTGGTGCCGTCCGCGTACCGCTTGGTGACGTGCTCGAAACGGATCATGATTCCCCATTGTGACGCGGGCTCTGTGAAGGCCATGTTGCCGGAATACGACAGCCTCGGCGATTGTCGGTGGTCGGGGATAGGGTCACCCGGGAGCGAGCCGGGACGACATCGCGAGGGCAAACAGGAGGTGGGGGCGGATGGCCGAGCAGAACTGCCTGGTGGCGAACGACTGGATCTGCGGGGAGTATCTGCGCTCCCGCAGCCACGAGTTGGCCGAAGCGACCGTCCAGCACATCTGGATCACTGCTGCTTCCGTGCTGATAGGGCTCCTGGTCGCATTTCCGCTCGCACTGCTCGCACGCCGCGGCAGGCATTTCGCGGGTCCGGTGCTGGGACTGACCACCGTGCTCTACACCGTGCCGTCGCTGGCGATGTTCTCGCTGCTGCTGCCGATCTTCGGGCTGTCGGCGGCCCTCGTCGTCACCGGCCTGGTGCTGTATTCGCTGACCATCCTGGTGCGCAACATCCTGGCGGGTCTCGAAGCCGTGCCGGCGGAGGCGAGAGAGGCCGCCAAGGGCATGGGGTACGGTCCCGCCCGGCTCCTCTGGGAGGTCGAACTCCCCCTCGCACTGCCCGCGCTGATGGCAGGCCTTCGCATCGCGACGGTCTCGACGGTCGCGCTGACCACGGTCGGCTCCCTCGTCGGCAAGGGCGGCCTCGGCAATCTCATCGAGGACGCCCTGCCCAGCTTCTTCAGGGCCCAGGTGCTCACCGCGTCCGTGCTCTGCGTCCTGCTCGCGGTGGCGGCGGACCTGCTGCTGCTCGGTGTGCAGCGCCTGCTCACGCCCTGGACCCGGATACGGACGCCCGCCAGGGCATCCGCCGGGGCGGGCATCGCGAAGACGGAGGCGGTCTGATCCATGGGGGTCATCGGGGAGGCGTGGGCCTGGCTCACCACCGGCAGCAACTGGACGGGGGACGGCGGAGCGGCGCACCGCCTGGCGGAGCACCTGTACGTCAGTGGGGTCGCCCTGGCGGTGGCCTGCGTCATCGCCCTGCCGGTCGCGCTGTACCTGGGACACGTGGGCAAGGGCGGCGCGCTGGCCGTCAACCTCTCCAACGTGGGGCGGGCGGTACCGGTCTTCGCGGTGCTCGCCCTCTTCATGATGACCCCCCTGCGCAACTCCGGCTATCTGCCCACCGTCATCGCGCTGGTGCTGTTCGCCGTCCCGCCGCTGCTGACGAACGCCTACGTGGGGATGAGGGAGGTGGACCGGTCGGTGCTGGAGGCCGCACGGGGCATGGGCATGTCCGGTGCGCAGCTCTTCGTGCGGGTCGAGCTCCCGCTGGCCTACCCGATGATCATGACCGGCCTGCGGTCCGCCGCCGTCCAGGTGGTCGCGACCGCCTCGATCGCCGCGATGGTGGGACTCGGCGGGCTGGGCAGGATCATCACCGCCGGTTTCAACACCTACGACACGGCGCAGGTCTTCGCGGGCGCCGTACTGGTCGCGCTGCTGGCACTGGTGGTGGAGGGCGTGCTCGTGGCGCTCGACCGGCTGCTGTCGCCCCTGCGCCGCCGCAGGACCGTATGAACGCCCGGACTTTTCGCACTGTGCACATCATTTTTCGCGGACGGAGAACACCATGAGCAGGACCTCGCGCATAGCGGGTGCGGTCATCGGAGTGGTCGCGCTGGCAGGGTCGCTCGCCGCCTGCGGCGGCGACAGCCTGGAGAAGGAGAAGGGCGGCTCGGACGCTGCGCCGGGCGGCGGCTCCGCGAAGGGCTCGCTCGTCGTGGGCGCCGCGGCCTTCACCGAGTCCAAGGTGATGGCCGAGCTCTACGCGCAGATTCTGGGCGACGCCGGATACGACGCCTCGATCACCACGGTGAAGAACCGCGAACTGTACGAACCCTCGCTGGAGAAGGGCGAGATCGACGTCGTACCGGAATACGCGGCGACCCTCGCGGAATTCCTCAACGCCAAGGTCAACGGCGCGGCGGAGGCCGAGAAGAACCCCGTTGCCTCGGGCGATGTGACGGCGACCGTCGCCGCTCTGGAGAAGCTCGCCGCCCCGCTCGGGCTGAAGGTCCTTCCGGCCGGCGACGCGGTGGACCAGAACGCCTTCGCGGTCTCGAAGGAATTCGCCGAGAAGAACGACCTGGAGACGCTTTCCGATCTCGGCAGCTCCAAGATCAAGGTGAAGATCGCGGCGGGTGACGAGTGCGAGGTGCGCCCGTTCTGCGCGCCCGGGCTGAAGAATACCTACGGCATCGACGTCACGGGCATCGACCCCAAGGGCGTCGGTACCCCGCAGTCCAAGCAGGCGGTGAAGGACGGCAAGGACCAGCTGGTCCTCACGACCACCACGGACGCGGTGCTCGAACCGTACGGGCTGGTGTTCCTGGAGGACGACAAGAAGCTGCAGAACGCGGACAACGTCCTTCCGGTGGTCAATGCGAAGGACGCGGGTGCCCCGCAGATCGCGGATGCCCTCGCGAAGCTCACCGACGTGCTCACCACGGAGGACCTCGCGGAACTGAACCGCAAGGTCGATGCCGAGCGCGCCAAGCCCGCCGATGCGGCCGCCGACTATCTGCGTGCGAAGGGCTTGATCAAGAAGTAGAAGGGCGTTTTTCAGGGCCACTTGAGAGGCCGCAAGGTAACCGGCGGGGAACAGATTGCCGGGCGGCCTCCCAAGTGACTCGCACGCACGGTAAATTTCGCGCCATGCCACGAGGACGCCACCGCCATTCGCCGCCCCTCCACAGAATCCTGCCGCCCGCCGTGCTGGCCGGAGTGCCGGTCGTCTGTGCCGCCGGCGCCTGGCTCCTCGCGGAACCGCTCGCCCTCCGGGGCCTGGTGGCCGTGACGGCCGCCGCCGCCCTCACCAGCGCCTGCCTGATGCGCACCTGGGACCGGGCCGCGGGGCTGCGCGTCGCGGAACTGACCCGGGCGCGGGCCAGCGACGAGTGGAAGACCGAGGAACGCATAGCCGAGATCGAGGCGGACCTCGAGGAATCACGGGAACTGCGCACCCGGCTGGAGACCAAACTGCGCCGCAAGCGCGTGGAGCTCGCCGGACTGCGGAACGAACACGCGGCGCTGCTCCGCCGTTACGCCAACGCCGAGACCGAGCGTGCCAGTGCCCTGGAAGGCCGCCGGCAGCTCGCCATCGAGGTCTCCGGGCCGCGAGAGCTCCTGCCCGCCCGGTCCACGCCGACCGCCGGCGCCTATCTGCGTGCCGCCCAGGCACTCCAGGACCTCTCGCGCAACGCCGCGCTGCAGGAGGCCCGCCGCACCGCGGAGCTGGCCAGGCAGCGCGACCTTGCGGAGCGGGCCGCCGAGCGGGACGCGGAGGGAAACGGTTCGAAGGGGAAGCACGCGGCGGTCGCCGGAGCGGGTGACCTCCAGCACCGCCGGCCCCAGGCCGCCCTGCCCGCCCCGCAGCTGTCGCCCGCCACGGCGCGCCCGCCGCGTGCGGTACCCGCCGCGTCCGCCGTCGTCCCGTACGCCGCTGCGCGACGCCACCTCGTCCCGCAGGGGAGCTTCGACTTCTTCGGGACGCAGAAGGCGAGCGCCGCGATCGAGTCGGTGCAGAACGAGGACCTCGCGGACGTGGTGGGCGAGGAGGCCCTGGCGGCGCACCGGACCGGCACGGCCGAGAACCGCGCGGTCGGCAAGGTCATCGACCTGACCCCGCACGACGAGACCGAGCAGCTGGACGTCGTCCAGCTGCGGAGCGCGATCTCCTCCTGAGGCACTCCCGGGGCCCGAGGGCTCTGGGCACCCGGACGAGGGCCTCAGGGCACCGCCTGCGGCCCTCTTGGGGCTACTTGTCGATGTCCCCGACGACGAAGAACAGCGATCCCAGGATCGCCACCATGTCGGCGACGAGCGTGCCCGGCAGCAGCTCCGCCAGGGCCTGGATGTTGTTGTACGAGGCGGAACGCAGCTTCAGCCGGTACGGGGTCTTCTCGCCCGTGGAGACCAGGTAGTAGCCGTTGATGCCGAGCGGGTTCTCGGTCCACGCGTAGGTGTGGCCCTCCGGCGCCTTCAGCACCTTGGGCAGCCGCTGGTTGACGGGGCCCGGCGCAAGGTCGGCCATCCGGTCCAGGCAGGCGTCGGCGAGGTCCAGCGCGTTGTGGGTCTGCTCCAGCAGGCACTCGAACCGGGCCAGGCAGTCGCCCTCCGAGCGGGTGACGACCTTGAGCGTGTCCCGCAGCTCCCCGTACGCCAGGTACGGCTCGTCGCGCCGCAGGTCGAAGTCGACACCAGAGGCGCGGGCGATCGGCCCCGAGACCCCGTACGCGTGGACGGCGTCGGCGGACAGCACCCCCACGCCCCGGGTGCGGCCCCGGAAGATCTCGTTGCCGAGGACCAGCCGGTCGTAGACGTCCATCCGCGAACGCACCGAGGCCACGGCGTCCCTGGCCCGGCCGAGCCAGCCGGCGGGCAGGTCCTCCTTGAGGCCGCCGACGCGGTTGAACATGTAGTGCATCCGGCCGCCGGAGACCTCCTCCATCGCGGCCTGGAGCTCCTCCCGCTCCCGGAAGGCGTGGAACATCGGGGTGATCCCGCCGAGTTCGAGGGGGTAGGAGCCGAGGAACATCAGGTGGTTCAGGACCCGGTTCAGCTCCGCGAGCAGTGTCCTCGTCCAGACGGCACGCTCCGGGACCTCCATGCCGAGCATGCGCTCCACGGCCATGACGACCCCGAGCTCGTTGGAGAACGCCGAGAGCCAGTCGTGCCGGTTGGCGAGCATGATGATCTGGCGGTAGTCCCGGGCCTCGAAGAGTTTCTCCGCACCCCGGTGCATGTAGCCGATGACCGGCTCGGCCTGTTGGATCCGCTCGCCGTCCAGCACGAGCCGCAGCCGGAGCACACCGTGCGTCGAGGGGTGCTGAGGACCGATGTTCAGCACCATGTCGGTGCTCTCCGCCGCGCCGCCGATGCCGATCGTCGTCTCCGTCATGCGGGACAGTATCCCTCCTGGCCGTCCGGGCCCCTCCATCCCTCCCCGCGGCCCGCGACCCGCTGCCGCAGCCAGCCGAAATCGCCCAGACCGCCCCGAGCGGTGAGCTCCGCGGCCTCACCCGCCGACGCCAGCGCCCGCACGTAACCGGACGGATCCGTCGACGCCTGCGCCAGCGGCGGGCGTTCGCCGCTGACGCCCAGCTCCCGCAGCGCGGTCCGCTGGTCCAGGAGCTCGGCCCCGTCGTGCGCGGCGGCGCACGCGTCCAGGGCCACGTGCGAGGTCAGGTCGCAGCTGCCGTCGGGGACGGGCCGCACCTCGCGGCCGTCCCGGAAGCCGGTCAGGGTCCCGAACGGCGGCCTGGCCGCCCGTACATGCGCGTAGTCCACCGCCACGGCAGTCCCCGCGGCCAGCGACGCGACGGCCCGGGCCCAGGCCTCGTCGCGCGGCCTGCCGATCTCGGCACGGTCGCCGGGCCGCGACAGCGGCCACCAGCGGCTCAGCCACACGGCGTCCGCCCCGGTCACAGGATCACCGAGCCGTTCGGCGCCGTCGGGGCGCACCAGGACGTAGCGGGCCACCCCGTCGGCGTCGGCCTCGGCGACCTCGGTGGGCACGTTGTCCAGCCATTCGTTGGCGAACAGCAGCCCCCGCGCGCCCCGGGGCGGCTCGGCGCACCACTCGACCGCCGGGTCGAGGCCCTCGGGGCGCGGGGCGATCTCCACCGCGTACGCCCTCACGGCCGGCACGGGTGCGACAGCGCCGCTGCGCAGCGCCGCCAGCACCCCGGTCACCAGCTCGCCGCGGCCCGCACCCATGTCGACGAGGTCGACGGAGTCCGTGCCCAGCTCCCTGGCCGTGGCGGCGAGCAGCCGGGCGACGGCGGTCGCGAACAGCGCGGAGGCGTGCACCGAGGTGCGGAAATGGCCCGCCGGGCCTTCCGGGCGCCGGTAGAAACCCTTTTCGCCGTACAAAGCGGACTCTGCGGCTTCCCGCCACCGGCACCAGTCATACGTCACGTAGGCAAGTCTCCACCTTGGGGAGTACGGTCCCAGGAGCCGGATCGGTCCTTCGGCTGACCTGGTATCGATCAGCTGTCCCTACGCTGGGTAACGTGCAGCGCTTCTACGATTTCATCCGCAGACACCCGACGGGCGTCGACATCCTCTGGGCTGTCGGCCTCCTCGGGTTCTCCGGCGTGTCCATCGTGGCCGACCGGACCGGCGACAGCCTGGAACGCATCGCGGCGGTGCCGATCGCCGTCGGGCTGTGCGCCGTCGTCGCGCTGCGCCGCCGTGCGCCGGAGAAGATGCTGCTGCTCGCGATCCTGATGGGCGTCGCGCAACTGCTGTTCGGCGTGCGGCCGGGAGTGGCGGACTTCGCCATGCTGGTGATCACCTACACCGTGGCCACGGTCGGGGAGCGGTGGGCGTCCCGGCTCGCCCTCGGGTGCAGCCTGGCGGCGGCCGGGATCTCGCGGCTCCGCTGGCCCGACGACGCCCCGACGGGCGGCTGGGCGCAGACCGTCGGCTACGTCGTGATCATGACCGTGCCGTTCGTCCTGGCCTGGGTGCTGGGCGACTCGATACGCACCCGCCGGGCCTACTTCAGTCAGCTGGAGGAGCGTGCCGCCCGGCTGGAGCGCGAACGTGAGGCGCAGTCGAAGGTGGCCGTGGCCGCCGAACGCGCCCGTATCGCCCGCGAGCTGCACGACGTCGTCGCGCACAACGTCTCGGTCATGGTGGTCCAGGCCGACGGCGCCGCGTACGTGATGGACTCCTCCCCGGACCAGGCCCGGCAGGCGCTGGAGACCATCTCCAGCACCGGCCGCCAGGCGCTGGCCGAGATGAGGCGGCTGCTCGGGGTGCTCAGGACCGGCGATGCGCCGGAGAGCGGGGAGTACGTCCCCCAGCCGGACGTCGAGCAGATCGAGGAGCTCGTCGGCAAGGTGAGGGAGACCGGCCTGGCGGTGGACTTCAAGATCGAGGGCACCCCGCGCCCGCTCCCGAGCGGGGTCGAGCTGACCGCCTACCGCATCGTGCAGGAGGCTCTCACCAACACCCGTAAGCACGGCGGCCCGGACGCGGGGGCGAGCGTGCGGCTGGTCTACTTCGACGACGGGCTGGGCCTCCTCGTCGAGGACGACGGCCGAGGGGCGCCGCACGAGCTGTACGAGGACGGCGGGATCGACGGCGCAGGACAAGGGATGATCGGCATGCGTGAGCGGGTCGGCATGGTCGGCGGCACGCTGGACGCGGGCCCGCGCCAGGGCGGAGGCTTCCGCATCAGCGCCCTGCTTCCGCTCAAGCCCGCCAACCAGTGACGGAAGGACAGGACACCTCATGGCGATCCGCGTGATGCTCGTCGACGACCAGGTGCTGCTGCGCACGGGGTTCCGGATGGTCCTCGCCGCCCAGCCGGACATGGAGGTCGTGGCGGAGGCGGGTGACGGAGCCGCGGCGATCGAGGTCCTGCGGTCCACGGCCGTCGACGTGGTGCTGATGGACGTCCGCATGCCACGCCTCGACGGCGTCGAGGCGACCCGGCGCATCTGCGCGCAGACCGATCCGCCCAAGGTACTGATCCTGACCACGTTCGATCTGGACGAGTACGCCTTCTCAGGCCTGAAGGCGGGCGCGAGCGGCTTCATGCTCAAGGACGTGCCCCCGGCTGAGCTGCTCTCCGCCATCCGCTCGGTGCACAGCGGCGATGCGGTGGTGGCCCCCTCCACGACCCGCCGGCTGCTGGACCGCTTCTCCCCGATGCTGCCGAGCACCACGCCGGAGCCGCAGAACAAGCAGGTCGGGAAGCTGACCGAGCGCGAGCGCGAAGTGATGCTGCTGGTCGCTCAAGGACTGTCGAACGGCGAGATCGCGGGGCGACTGGTGCTCTCCGAGGCGACCGTGAAGACCCACGTCGGCCGCATCCTCACCAAACTGGCGCTGCGCGACCGCGTGCAGGTCGTCGTCCTCGCGTACGAGACGGGGCTGGTCAGGGCGGGTGGCGGGGCGGGCTGACCGGTGGGCCCGCGGAGCGGGGACCCCTGGCCGGGCGGCTGACCGCACCTCAGATCACCGACAGGACCGGGGATTCGGCAGGGCGTGCCCTCGTCCCGTGCATGGAGGCCGGCACCCGTCCAGCCCGCCGGGGCCGGTGCACATCCGCTGCGGCGGGGCCGCCCCGGCTCACCGGTGCCCTGCGCCGTGGCGCCTCACCGGAGCACGCCCTCGATGAAGTCGCTGCCGAGCCGGGCCACCACCGTCAGGTCCAGGGTGTGCAGGACGTACCTCCCGCGCCGCCGGGTGGTGATCAGGCCGGCCTTCTTGAGCACCGCGAGGTGGCGGGAGACCTCGGGCGGTGTGATGCCGTGCGAGGAGGCGAGCTCGCCGGTCGTGTACGAGGAGCGGGCCAGGTCGCGGCAGATCCGCATGCGCATCGGGTGGGCCAGCCCTTCCATCCGGAGCCGGAGCAGCTCGACGGAGGCGGGGGAGGGCAGTTCGGGGCGGTGCACCGGGTAGTGGATCACCGGTCGCCATCCCGGGGCGTGCAGCACCATCAGGTGCGGCCACCCGAAACCGGTCGGGATGAGCGTGAGCCCGGTGCGGCCCGCCGACCCCGAGAAGTCGGTCCTGCCCTGGGTCAGCTTGTCGACGCTGATCCTGCCGGTCTCCTCGTCCAGGGACAGGGCCGCGGAGACCGCGCTCAGCGCGGCCGGGACGCCCTTGTGCCGCAGGAGTTCCGTCTTGTGCCGGGCGTCGGCGACGAGCTGGACCTGTGCCCGCCGCCAGGTGTCGGCGAAGAAGGCCTGGTCGCAGTCCTCCAGGAGACGCCGGATCCAGCCGCGCACGGCGCCGGGGTCGTCCAGCAGCTGCTGGGTGAACTCCAGCTGCTGAGCCCCCCGGGCCGCGGCCATGTACAGCGCGCGGTCCCGCATCGCGGTGTCGGTGAGGGGTGACGGCGCTCCTGTGCCGTACAGGCTCGTGCAGGTGAACTCGAGGGCTGCGGAGACGAAGCGCTCGTCGTCGAGCCTGTCCAGGATGTCCAGGTCCTCGGCAAGGGTCGTGCCGGTCCTGCCGTCTCCGCCCCGGACACCGGCGAAGGGCATGAAGACGTCGGAGAAGGTGTGCCGCCAGAGGAACTCCGCCTCGTGGAGCCGGTCCGCGAGGTCGGGTTCCAGGGCGGCGGAGGTCGCCGTCGCCCAGCCGTGCAGGCCGGGGTGGTGGCCCGGCTCGGAGAGCGCGTGCAGGGCGAGCCCCAGCTCGGCCAGAGGGGAGGTCTCGAAGATTATGCGTTCGGGAGGCAGGCCCGCGATGTCGATGTGCACGCTCACCCCTCCATGGTGCGGGGTGCGCGGCGGGCCCGGGTGACGATTGACCGCGGTCGTCAATCCACGGGCGGACCTGCGGGAACGGGTTCAGGCTGGAGGCATGGACATCGTTCAGCAGCAGATGCTCGACAGCTATCGGGCGGCTCGGCAGGGCGTGGCGCCGCCCCCGCTGCCCGGCACCCACGACCTGGACGCCCTGCGCTCGGTCCGTGAGCGGATCCGCGCCTGGGCGGCCGCCCACCGTCCGCCCCTGGCGTGAGGCGCCTACACCAGCCGCGCCACGAAATCCGCCACCGCGTCCCCGACGTCCCCAACCGTCCACTCCAGCCCCGGTGCCGCGACCGTGACCTCGGTGTACGAGAGCCCGGGCGGCCCGGCCGGAGCCGCGAACCAGCGCCGGAAGAGGGTCACGCCCGTCTCCTCGGCCTGCCGCACCGACGCCTCCTCCAGCACGTCCGCCCCGTACGGCAGCCAGACCTGGAACTGGTGGGTGTGCGGCGGTTCCGGGTGCACCCGGGACCACGGCACGGGGGAGTCGCCGAAGCCCTCCGCCAGAGCGCCGGCGACCACCTTCGCGTGCGCCACGTACGACGGCAGCCTCGGCAGCTCCCGCTCCAGTCCCAGCAGGGCGGAGAGGGCCGCCGGATACTGCTGGAAGACCTGGCCGCCGTACCGGTGGCGCCAGGCCCTGGCCTCCTCGACCAGTGAGTCGGAGCCGGCGAGCACCGCGCCGGAGAGGCCGTCCAGGGACTTGTAGAACGACACGTACACGCTGTCGGCGAGCGCGGCGATCTCCGCGAGGCTCCGCCCGAGGTGCGGCGTGCACTCCCACAGCCGTGCCCCGTCCAGATGCACCACGGCGTCCCGCTCGCGGGCGGCGGCCACGGCTGCCTCCAGCTCCTCCCAGGAGGGCAGCACGAATCCCGCGTCCCGCAGCGGAAGTTCCACCATCAGCGTGCCGAAGGGCTCGGGGAAGTCCCGGATCTCCTCGGCGGTGGCCTGCCGGGGAGCGCTCGTGGGATGCACCGTGCGCAGCCCGCTCACCGAGGTGAGGGCGCCTCGTTCGTGTACTTCGGGGTGGGCGAGCGGGTGCAGCGCCACGGCCGGGCTGCCCGTGCGCCCGGCCCAGCAGCGCAGTGCGACCTGCTGGGCCATCGTCCCGGTCGGGAAGAAGGCCGCGGCCTCCGTCCCCAGCAGGTCCGCCGTGCGCCGCTCGACCTCGGCGACGACGCCGTCGCCGTACACATCCGTCCACTCACCCAGGTCGTGGACCGTGCCGGCGTCGGCGGCCAGCGCGGTCAGCCGCTCTCCCAGGGTGTGGTCCGCCGAGGCCCGCGCCAGCACCTTCTCCGATCGCCGCCATGCGGTCAGCCTGCGGTTCCGCTGCTTCTGCTCATCGGTGACTCCCATGGGACGATCATCACCCGGACCGCCGGCGCAGCCCACCGCGGGTTCCCTCGCCCGCCAGAAGTTATCCACAGGGTGTGGACGGTCGAGAGGTGTGCGGAAACGCTGGCGTAGCATTCAGAGAAATCGTCCGGTACCCCCCGCGGACTGGAACGGAAGGCCGTCGCCGCGTGAACGCATCAGTTTCGAAGGAACCCCTCGACGCGAGGGACCGCCCTGCCCGCCTCACCGTAGGAGTCGTGGGCGCGGGGCGGGTCGGCCCCGCTCTCGCCGCCTCGCTGCAGCTCGCCGGGCACCGCCCGGTGGCGGTCTCCGGCGTCTCCGACGCATCGGTGCGGCGGGCCGCCGCGCTGCTCCCCGACGTACCCCTGGTGACCCCCGCCGAGGTGCTCGCCCGGGCAGAGCTCGTGCTGCTGACCGTGCCCGACGACGCGCTGCCCGGCCTGGTCGAGGGCCTTGCCGAGACCGGCGCCGTGCGGCCCGGCCAGCTGCTCGTGCACACCTCCGGACGTTACGGCGCGAAGGTGCTCGACCCGGCTCTGCGGGCCGGCGCGCTCCCGCTCGCGCTGCATCCGGCGATGACCTTCACCGGCACGTCCGTCGACGTCCAGCGGCTGGCCGGCTGTTCCTTCGGGGTCACCGCCCCTGAGGAGCTCAGGCTCGCAGCCGAGGCGCTCGTCATCGAGATGGGCGGCGAGCCCGAATGGATCGCGGAGGAGTCCCGGCCGCTCTACCACGCGGCGCTCGCCCTCGGTGCGAACCACCTGGTCACCCTCGTCGCGCAGTCCATGGAACTGCTCGGCAAGGCCGGCGTGGGCGCCCCGGACCGGATGCTCGGGCCCCTGCTCGGAGCCGCGCTCGACAACGCCCTGCGCTCCGGCGACGCGGCCCTGACCGGCCCCGTCGCCCGGGGAGACGCCGGTACGGTCTCCGCGCACATACACGAACTGAGGCGGCACGCCCCGCAGACGGTGGCCGGATACCTCGCCATGGCCCGCGCCACGGCCGACCGGGCGCTGGACCACGGTCTGCTCAAGCCGGAGCTCGCGGAGGACCTCCTCGGCGTCCTCTCGGACAGCGATCCCATGAACGGGACGAACGGAACACACGGCCCGGACCAGTCCGGACCGGGGGAGGGCCGATGACCACCGCACCCGCCACCCTGCTGAGCACCGCAGCGGAGCTGGACGCCCTCGGCCGGGCCCCCGGGGCACGCCACGCCGTCGTCATGACGATGGGCGCGCTCCACGAGGGCCACGCCACCCTGATCCGCGCGGCGCGGGCCGCGGCGGGGCCCGACGGCCAGGTCGTGGTCACGGTCTTCGTCAACCCGCTCCAGTTCGGAGAGGCGGCCGACCTCGACCGCTACCCCCGCACCCTGGACGCCGACCTCGCCGTCGCCTCGGAGGCGGGGGCCGACGCGGTCTTCGCGCCGGCCGTCGAGGAGGTCTACCCCGGCGGTGACCCGCAGGTCAGGATCACCTCGGGCCCCATGGGCGAGCGGCTGGAGGGCGCCCACCGCCCCGGGCACTTCGACGGCATGCTCACCGTCGTCGCCAAGCTGCTCCACCTCACCCGGCCGGACGCGGCGTTCTTCGGCCAGAAGGACGCCCAGCAGCTCGCGCTGGTCCGCCGCATGGTGGGTGACCTCAACTTCGGCATCGACATCGTCGCCGTACCGACCGTCCGCGACCCGGACGGGCTCGCCCTCTCCAGCCGCAACCGCTTCCTCTCCGCCGAGGAGCGCCACACCGCGCTGGCCCTGCCCCGCGCCCTGTTCGCGGCCCGTGACCGGCTGGCCGCCCAGCAGGCGCTGCACGCCCGCGCCAGGACGGTCCCGGAGCGTCAGGGCCGGGCCGCCGCCCTCACCCGGCTCGGGGAGGCCCGGGCCGCCGCCGACACCCAGGCGGTGGCGCTGGCCAGGCCGACCGTCGCGCCCGCCGCGGTGCGGGCCGCCGCGCAGGCCGTGCTGGACGAGGCCGCCGAGGCCGCCGTGCCGCTCGTCCTGGACTACGTGGCGCTCGTGGACCCGGCCGACTTCACCGAGATCCCTGACGACCGCGTCACCGGCGAGGCGCTCCTCGCCGTCGCCGCGCGGGTGGGTGCCACCCGGCTGATCGACAACATCCCGCTGACTCTCGGAGCCCTCACGTGACCGGAATACGGCTGACAGCCCCCGCCCCCGGCTGGGCCATCGAAGCGGACGTGGTCGTGGTCGGCTCCGGTGTGGCCGGTCTGACCACCGCGCTGCGCTGTGCCGCGGCCGGTCTCGCGACCGTCGTCGTCACCAAGGCACGCCTCGACGACGGTTCCACCCGCTGGGCGCAGGGCGGCATCGCCGCGGCGCTCGGCGAGGGCGACACCCCCCAGCAGCACCTCGAGGACACCCTGGTCGCCGGGGCCGGGCTGTGCGACGAGACCGCCGTGCGCGCCCTCGTCACGGAGGGCCCCGACGCCGTACGCAGGCTGATCGAGACCGGTGCCCACTTCGACACCACCGACACCGGCGCGATCGCCCTGACCCGCGAGGGCGGCCACCACCGCCGCCGTATCGCGCACGCGGGAGGCGACGCGACAGGCGCCGAGATCTCCCGCGCCCTGGTCGGCGCGGTGCGCTCGGCCGCCCTGCGCACCATCGAGAACGCCCTGGTCCTGGACCTCCTCACGGACGCCGAAGGCCGTACCGAAGGCGTCACCCTGCACGTCATGGGCGAAGGCCAGCACGACGGCGTCGGTGCCGTCCGCGCCCCTGCCGTGGTCCTGGCCACCGGAGGCATGGGCCAGGTCTTCTCCGCCACCACCAACCCGCCGGTCTCCACAGGCGACGGGGTGGCCCTCGCGCTGCGGGCGGGCGCGGAGGTCAGTGACCTGGAATTCGTCCAGTTCCATCCGACCGTCCTGTTTCTGGGCGCCGACTCGGAAGGCCAGCAGCCGCTGGTGTCCGAGGCCGTACGGGGCGAGGGCGCCCATCTCGTCGACGCGTCCGGCACCCGTTTCATGCTCGGCACGCACGAGCTGGCCGAGCTGGCTCCCCGTGACATCGTCGCCAAGGCCATCACCCGCCAGATGCACCTCCAGGGCACCGAGCACATGTATCTCGACGCCCGCCACTTCGGCGCCGAGATGTGGGAGCAGCGCTTCCCGACGATCCTCGCCGCCTGCCGTGCCCACGGCATCGATCCCGTCACCGAGCCGATCCCTGTGGCCCCCGCCGCCCACTACGCCTCGGGCGGCGTGCGCACGGACCTCAGCGGCCGTACGACCGTGCCCGGCCTGTACGCCTGCGGGGAGGTCGCCTGCACGGGCGTGCACGGCGCGAACCGGCTCGCTTCCAACTCCCTGCTGGAGGGCCTGGTCTTCGCCGAGCGCATCGCGGCGGACATCACCGGCGCTCCCGCCGCGGCCGCGAGCGAGGGCGCGCCCCGTGCCGGTTCCGGGCGCATACCCGAGGTGGACGCGGCGGACTCGCGGACCGTCCCGCTGCTCACCGCCGAGTCCCGCACCACGATCCAGCGCATCATGACCAGGGGCGCGGGAGTGATCCGCTCCGGCGCCAGCCTCGCCACCGCGGCGCAGGAGCTGGAAGCGCTCCGGCTGAGCGCCGCCACGGAGGAAGCCGGCTCCAAGGACGCGGTGCCCGGGGTCGAGGCATGGGAGGCCACCAACCTGCTGCTCGTCTCGCGGGTGCTGGTCGCCGCCGCCCGTGAGCGCGAGGAGACCCGTGGCTGCCACTGGCGCGAGGACTTCCCTGACCGCGACGACTCCGGCTGGCTCCGGCACCTCGTCGTGCGCGTCACCCCCGACCGGCAGCCCGTGGTCCGCACGACGGACGGTGCCGTGTTCCCGCCCGTACGTGCCCTGGACCCTCGTGCCGCCGGCCCCGGGGACCCGGCAGACACAGCACCGCCCACCAGCCTCCGCAACCAGCCCGCCGACGCCCCCGAGGAGCCGTAACCGTGAGCACGCCCGAAGAGAATCCGCGCCCCACGCCCGTCGACGTACCGCTGATCCACATCGGCGCACCCGCCGAGTCCGGGGGCGGCTGCGGCGACGGCTGCGGCTGCGGTGACGGCTACGACCCCGACGGCCTGGAGTGCGGGCTGGACCCCGCGCTCGCCCAGCTGCTGTCCGAGGCCGGGCTGGACCCGGTGCAGGTCGAGGACATCGCCCACGTCGCCATCGAGGAGGACCTCGACGGAGGCGAGGACGTCACCACCGTCGCGACCGTCCCGGTGGACGCCGTCGCCACCGGCGACTTCACCGCGCGCGAGGCGGGCGTCGTGGCCGGTCTGCGCGTCGCCGAGGCCGTCCTGTCCATCGTCTGCACCGAGGAGTTCGAGGTCGAGCGGCACGTCGAGGACGGCGACCGCGTCGTGCCCGGGCAGAAGCTGCTGACGGTCACCACCCGCACGCGTGACCTGCTCACCGGTGAGCGCAGCGCGCTCAACCTGCTCTGCCGGCTCTCCGGGATCGCCACGGCGACCCGTGCCTGGGCCGACGTGCTCGAAGGCTCGAAGGCCCAGGTCCGTGACACCCGCAAGACGACCCCGGGGCTGCGCGCCCTGGAGAAGTACGCGGTGCGCTGCGGCGGCGGCGTCAACCACCGGATGTCGCTCGTGGACGCCGCGCTGGTCAAGGACAACCACGTGATCGCCGCCGGAGGAGTCGCCGAGGCGTTCACACGGGTCAGGAAGGCCTACCCGGAGCTGGCGATCGAGGTCGAGGTCGACACCCTGGAGCAGGTACGCGAGGTGCTCGACGCGGGCGCCGACCTGATCCTGCTGGACAACTTCACCCCGTCCGCGACCGCCGAGGCCGTCGCTCTCGTCGGAGGCCGTGCCCTGCTGGAGTCCTCGGGCCGGCTCTCCCTGGACTCCGCCCGCGCCTATGCCGAGGCAGGGGTGGACTACCTGGCCGTCGGCGCGCTCACGCACTCCTCGCCGATCCTCGACATCGGTCTGGACTTCCGCGACGTCACGCCGACCGACGGGGCCGACGCCTGATGCTGCTCACCATCGACGTCGGCAACTCCCACACCGTCCTGGGCCTGTTCGACGGCGAGGAGATCGTCGAGCACTGGCGGATCTCCACCGACTCCCGCCGCACCGCCGACGAGCTCGCCGTGCTGCTCCAGGGCCTGATGGGCATGCACCCCCTGCTCGGCATGGAGCTCGGCGACGGCATCGAGGGCATCGCGATCTGCTCGACGGTCCCCGCCGTGCTGCACGAGCTCCGCGAGGTCACCCGCCGCTACTACGGCGACGTCCCGGCGGTCCTCGTGGAGCCGGGCGTCAAGACGGGTGTGCCCGTCCTGATGGACAACCCGAAGGAGGTCGGCGCGGACCGCATCGTCAACGCGGTCGCCGCCGTCGAGCTCTACGGAGGCCCGGCGATCGTCGTCGACCTCGGCACGGCCACCACTTTCGACGCGGTGTCCGCGCGTGGCGAGTACGCGGGCGGGGTGATCGCGCCCGGTATCGAGATCTCGGTGGAGGCCCTCGGAGCGAAGGGCGCCCAGCTGCGCAAGATCGAGCTGGCCAGGCCGCGCAGCGTGATCGGCAAGAACACCGTCGAGGCCATGCAGTCCGGCATCGTGTACGGCTTCGCCGGCCAGATCGACGGTGTCGTGGAGCGGATGAAGAAGGAGCTCGCGGCCGACCCCGACGAGGTCACGGTCATCGCGACCGGGGGCCTTGCTCCGATGGTGTTGAAGGACTCCTCCGTCATCGACGAGCACGAACCCTGGCTGACGCTCATCGGGCTCCGCCTCGTGTACGAGCGCAACATCGCCCGGATGTAGCGCACGCCTGCGGCCACCTGCGGGAACGGCCCGGCGGCGCGGTGCCCGACGCCGCGCCGCCGAGCGGCCAGTTAAGCGGATTTTGTCCATTTAGCACGTATTGTCGCGCCATGCCCACGCCCTACGGATCACGCGGCGGCATGGCGTTCAGCGCGGACGAGCTCCGGGTGCTCCGACGCGCTCTCGCCAACGCCCTCCACCCCACGCCCCTGCCGGAAGAGGATGTCCAGGACTGCCTGCGGCTCGCGGGTGCGGTGGACGAGGCGGTGAGCGAGGCGGGCCGGCTGCGCGCCTTCCTCCTCGCCGATCTCGCCCGCTACCGCGAAGCGCTCCCCGGCTCGCTCAGTGGCTACCTGGAGCTCCTCCAGGACGCCCTCGCGGCGGGTTACGACCCCCGTCCCGACGACCTCGCGGCCCTGCGCGCCCTGCGCGGCGGGCCGGTCGCCGCGGCCCTCCTGGAGCGCTGCCAGGTGCTCGCCGAGCGCTCGGTGCGGGCGCGCCTCGCCGGGCGCGCGGTCCCCGTGACCGCGCCCGCGCCGCGCGGCAGGCTGCTGGCCCTCGCCGGCGGCATGGCGGCGGCCAAGGAGCCCGAGCGGCCCCCGGCGCCGGCGCGGCCCTCCACCCCGTCCCGGCCGTCCTCCCCCGGCGAGCGTCCGGCGCCGAAACCGTCCGAGGTCTTCCCGCCGCGGCGCAGGCCCGCGCCGGCGACCCCGCCGGAGGAGCGCGCCGTCTCCTGAGGCGCGCCACGCCCGTGAAGGGGTGCCCGGGACCGGCCGGAATGCCGGGCTCGCTACCCTGGACGGCATGGACTACGTATCCGCGCTCGTTCCCCCCGTGGTGATGGCCGTCTTCTTCGTCGGCGTCGTCGTGACGATCATCAAGAGCCAGGGCGGCCCCAACAAGGCCAAGGAGGACGCCGCCGTGGACGCGGCGATCGCCCGCGCCGAAGCCGCCGAGCAGGCCCCGCGAGCCTAGGGTCTTCCGGCCCGGACCAGAGCACGAAGGGCGCACGGCTCCTGTGGAGTCGTGCGCCCTTTTGTCGTCCCAGAAATATCCCATTCCAGACATCTAGCACTAAGGTGATGCTGTGCCTCGCCAATTGGGAGAGCTGGAAGACGCCGTGATGACACGGGTCTGGCAATGGAACCGGCCGGTCACGGTGCGGGAAGTTCTCGAGGACCTTCAACAGGAACGGTCCATCGCGTACACGACCGTCATGACGGTAATGGACAATCTCCATCAGAAGGGCTGGGTACGCCGCGAAGTCGACGGCCGCGCATATCGATATACGGCGGTCTCCACCCGCGCCGCATACTCGGCCGCACTGATGAACGAAGCGTGGTCCCAGAGTGACAACCCGGCCGCCGCGCTGGTCGCCTTCTTCGGCATGATGTCCGCGGAGCAACGCGAGGCTCTCGGTGACGCGATGCGCGTCGTCGCGCCCACCTTCCCCGAACCGTCCGAGAGCGGGCCGGACGACAGGGCCGCAGCCGATGAAGCGCCGCCGGAGAGCGGGCGATAGCGTCGGGGGATGTCCTCAGAGCAGCCACAAACCGAGCACCGTACCGAGTCGCAAACCGGAGCTCGTCCCGGCCCGGAAACGGTGTCGGGCACGGATCTTCATACCGGCCCGTCGGTAAATAGGCCGGCCATCACCGTCCGCCGCGCCAGGACGAGCGATGTGACCGCCGTCCGGACACTCCTTGACGGCTACGTCTCCGAAGGCATCCTGCTCGACAAAGCGACGGTGACGCTTTACGAGGACATCCAGGAGTTCTGGGTCGCCGAACGCGACGAGGACGCCCGTGTCGTCGGCTGCGGCGCACTGCACGTGATGTGGGAAGACCTCGCCGAAGTCCGTACTCTCGCCGTCGATCCCGGCATCAAGGGCGCCGGAGTCGGACACCAGGTGCTGGACAAGCTCTTGCAGACCGCGCGCTGGCTCGGTGTGCGCCGGGTTTTCTGTCTCACCTTCGAAGTCGACTTCTTCGCCGCACACGGCTTCATCGAGATCGGAGAGACCCCGGTCGACGGAGATGTCTACAGTGAGCTGCTGCGTTCCTATGACGAGGGTGTCGCCGAGTTCCTGGGTCTCGAACGAGTGAAGCCGAACACCTTGGGCAACAGCCGGATGCTTCTGCACCTGTGAACGGCGGAAGACGCCGGAACCCTATGTCCGAATCGCGCATGTTTCCCGTGTTCTTGCACTCCTGAACCTCTGCCAGGGGTTTGTGTTTTCCCGGGAAAAGCGGTTTCCTTTCCGCGTACTGCATTTTCGATGAAAGGAAATCCGGTGGCACAGAAGGTTCAGGTCCTTCTTGTTGACGACCTCGACGGTGGCGAGGCGGACGAGACAGTGACGTTCGCTCTGGATGGCAAGACGTACGAGATCGACCTCACGACGACCAACGCGGACAAGCTCCGTGGTCTTCTCGAGCCGTACACCAAGAGTGGCCGTCGCACCGGTGGTCGCGCCGCGACCGGCCGTGGCAAGGGCCGCGCCGTTACGGGTGGCAACAAGGACACCGCGGAGATCCGTAGGTGGGCGCGCGAGAACGGCCACAATGTGAATGACCGTGGTCGAGTTCCGGCCGAGATCCGCGAGGCTTACGAGAAGGCCAACGGCTGACCTGTCGGCCGATGGGCCCGCAGGCGTGTCCGTGCGTGCGTGAGCCTGACCCGGTGGCATTCCGTTGCCGCCGCGTCGACGAGTCGTACGAGATCGGGAGTATCCCCACCCCTGCTCCCGAGGCCGCCGAGGGCCGGGAGCGACAGCTCCACCTCCTGGCGCGTCCCAGGGGGCCGCAGCCAGAACGCGGCCCCCGGCGAGCCCGCCGCTGCCGTGTCGGGCGGCAGCGGAGCCGCGATGTGCCCGCCGTGACCGATGGCGGTGAGGTCGAGCGAGATCCCGCCCCACTCCAGCCAGTCGAGCAGCCCGGGGAGTTCCTCCGCGCTGCCCGCGGCCACCAGCAGCCGCATGCGACCCCCCGCCAGTGCCACCGGGCCGGTGGGTCCGACGCGGCGCAGCGCCGCGTGACCAGCCGCGGCCGGTACGTCCAGCACGTCGAAGCGCAGCCCCGTGAGCAGCCGCACCGGCGAGGTGCCCGTCGTGGCCCAGTCCAGCTCGCGGGCGTACCACTGCGCGCAGCCGTCCGATTCGGGTGACGAGCGGGGAGGCGGGACGAGGGAAGCCATGTCCGATGAACCCCCGAACCGGCCCCGGGGTTACGCACCGCGCATGATCGATTCCTCTGCGTCCCTACCACGGGGGAGTGCGGGAGCATCCAGCGGCGCGAAGTTGTTCGCCCGTAGCGGAGGAAACGGGGGTGCGCCGCATGGACTGTCAGTGGGTGCGGGTAAGACATCCCTAGTGGGAAGGGGCGACACGCGGGCAAAAACGTCTCACGTTCGCCATCGGCGTACTGGCGAAAGGGCTATCTGCCTGGCCTGCGGGAACATCGTCTCGCACCATCGGGTTGGAGCAGTTGTCGGCGTTCGGGGCGGGAGAACCCCCGGGAAGCAGGGCCGGGTGTCGGCAGTTGAAATGAGCGGTCCCCGCTTGCGGGACTAAGCTGCGGAAGGACAGGGAGGGGACCGACCCCTTACTGCCTGACCGCTCTGAGGAGCGATTAACGATGTTCGAGAGGTTCACCGACCGCGCGCGGCGGGTTGTCGTCCTGGCTCAGGAAGAAGCCCGGATGCTCAACCACAACTACATCGGCACCGAGCACATCCTCCTGGGCCTGATCCACGAGGGTGAGGGTGTCGCCGCTAAGGCCCTGGAGAGCCTCGGGATTTCGCTCGAGGCGGTCCGCCAGCAGGTGGAGGAGATCATCGGTCAGGGCCAGCAGGCCCCGTCCGGGCACATCCCCTTCACCCCCCGGGCCAAGAAGGTCCTGGAGCTGTCGCTCCGCGAGGCCCTTCAGCTCGGCCACAACTACATCGGTACGGAGCACATCCTGCTCGGCCTCATCCGCGAGGGCGAGGGCGTCGCGGCCCAGGTCCTCGTGAAGCTGGGCGCCGACCTGAACCGGGTGCGGCAGCAGGTCATCCAGCTGCTCTCCGGGTACTCGGGAGGCAAGGAGGCGGCCACCGCCGGCGGCCCCGCGGAGGGTACGCCCTCCACGTCCCTGGTCCTGGACCAGTTCGGCCGCAATCTCACCCAGGCCGCTCGCGAATCCAAGCTCGACCCGGTCATCGGGCGCGAGAAGGAGATCGAGCGGGTCATGCAGGTGCTCTCCCGCCGTACGAAGAACAACCCGGTGCTCATCGGCGAGCCCGGCGTCGGCAAGACGGCGGTCGTCGAGGGCCTGGCACAGGCCATCGTCAAGGGCGAGGTGCCCGAGACCCTCAAGGACAAGCACCTCTACACCCTGGACCTCGGCGCCCTGGTGGCGGGTTCCCGCTACCGAGGTGACTTCGAGGAGCGCCTGAAGAAGGTCCTGAAGGAGATCCGCACCCGCGGCGACATCATCCTGTTCATCGACGAGCTCCACACCCTCGTGGGTGCGGGCGCCGCCGAGGGCGCGATCGACGCGGCGAGCATCCTCAAGCCCATGCTGGCGCGAGGCGAACTCCAGACCATCGGTGCCACGACGCTCGACGAGTACCGCAAGCACCTGGAGAAGGACGCCGCGCTCGAGCGCCGCTTCCAGCCCATCCAGGTCGCGGAGCCGTCGCTGCCGCACACCATCGAGATCCTCAAGGGTCTGCGCGACCGTTACGAGGCCCACCACAGGGTCTCGATCACGGACGAGGCGCTGGTCCAGGCCGCGACCCTGGCCGACCGCTACATCTCGGACCGCTTCCTGCCGGACAAGGCGATCGACCTGATCGACGAGGCCGGCTCCCGGATGCGCATCCGCCGGATGACCGCGCCGCCGGACCTCCGCGAGTTCGACGAGAAGATCGCGGGCGTCCGCCGCGACAAGGAGTCGGCCATCGACTCCCAGGACTTCGAGAAGGCAGCTTCGCTCCGCGACAAGGAGAAGCAGCTGCTGGCGGCGAAGGCCAAGCGGGAGAAGGAGTGGAAGGCCGGCGACATGGACGTCGTCGCCGAGGTCGACGGCGAGCTCATCGCCGAGGTCCTGGCCACCGCCACCGGCATCCCGGTCTTCAAGCTGACCGAGGAGGAGTCCTCGCGTCTGCTGCGCATGGAGGACGAGCTCCACAAGCGCGTCATCGGGCAGAAGGACGCCATCAAGGCCCTTTCGCAGGCGATCCGCCGTACGCGAGCCGGCCTGAAGGACCCGAAGCGCCCCGGTGGCTCGTTCATCTTCGCCGGCCCGTCCGGTGTCGGTAAGACGGAGCTCTCCAAGACGCTCGCCGAATTCCTCTTCGGCGACGAGGACGCGCTGATCTCCCTCGACATGTCGGAGTTCAGCGAGAAGCACACGGTTTCCCGCCTCTTCGGTTCGCCCCCCGGTTACGTGGGTTACGAGGAGGGTGGCCAGCTCACCGAGAAGGTGCGCCGCAAGCCGTTCTCCGTCGTCCTCTTCGACGAGGTCGAGAAGGCCCACCCCGATATCTTCAATTCCCTGCTCCAGATTCTGGAAGACGGTCGTCTGACCGACTCCCAGGGCCGGGTGGTGGACTTCAAGAACACGGTCATCATCATGACGACCAACCTCGGGACCCGGGACATCTCGAAGGGCTTCAACCTGGGCTTCGCCGCCCAGGGCGACGTCAAGACGAACTACGAGCGGATGAAGGTCAAGGTCAACGAAGAGCTCAAGCAGCACTTCAGGCCCGAGTTCCTCAACCGTGTCGACGACACGGTCGTCTTCCACCAGCTGACCGAGGAAGACATCATCCAGATCGTCGACCTGATGGTCGCCAAGGTGGATGAGCGCCTCAAGGACCGCGACATGGGCATCGAGCTCAGTGCCGAGGCCAAGTCGCTGCTGGCGAAGAAGGGCTACGACCCCGTGATGGGCGCCCGGCCGCTGCGCCGGACGATCCAGCGCGAGATCGAGGACATCCTCTCGGAGAAGATCCTCTTCGGTGAGCTGCGTCCCGGTCACATCGTGGTCGTGGACACCGAGGGCGAAGGGGACGAGAAGAAGTTCTCGTTCCGGGGCGAGGAGAAGTCGGCACTGCCCGACGTCCCGCCGATCGAGCAGGCAGCGGGCGGCGGCCCGAACCTGTCGAAGGAAGCGTAGGGCGCGCGTAGCGCCTGAGCGTCGAAGGGGCTGCCCCGGACCGGTTTCGGTCCGGGGCAGCCCCTTTCCGGTGCGCTCAGCAGACGTCGATGTGGAGCCGGCTTCCCAGGCCCTCGCCCCCCACCGGCGTGGCACCGTAGCCCGCGTCCACCGTCACCTGGAGTCCGGGCCAGGAGTGCAGCGGCGTGAGATCCAGCGCCGAGGGCCGGGCGGAAGCGACGAAGGTGAGACGGGCGAGCGAGGGGAAGAGGCGCCTCAGGGTCCCCACGCCCTCGCCCGGCGGCGGAGCCTGTACGGTCAGGTCCGCGACAGAGGGCACCGGCGCGGCGGAGCTACTCGTGCCGGGCCAGGGGAAGGCACGCCACCTGAGTGTGCTGATCCGGGGCGCGGAGCGCAGCGCGTCGAGTGCGGACTCGAACGCGGCCACCTCCGAGATCTCCAGTGTGTGGAGTGAGGTCCACGGAGCCAGGCCGTCGAGGAGTAACGGATGCTCGCACGAGACCGCCAGGCTGGTGACCGCGGGAAGGGACGGTAGAACACCCAGCCGGTCCACGGCGAGGTTGTTCAGGCGCAGGACCTGGAGCCCCGGCAGCTGGGCGAGCGGGGCGAGGAGCCCGGGCGCCAGGTGCCGCATGTCCAGCTCCAGGATCCTCAGCGCAGACAGCTCCGTGAGGGGAGTCAGATCCCGCAGGGCGGGGCACCCGGCGATCGTCAGGTACCGCAGGGATCCGGCAGAACCGCTCAGCCAGGACAGACGCTCGATCTCCGCGTTCCTCCGCACGAAGAGGGTCTTGAGATCTCTGCCCTCCATCATGGCGCCCAGTTCCTCCTCAGGGGCGTCGACGACCAGGGCCAGGGTGGTCATGGACGGTACGTGGCGAAGACCGCGTAACTGCTCCCTGCGGGTCACCGTGACCAGTACCCGCGCGAGATCGCAGTGCGCCAGCACGTCCTGTGCGTACTGCTCGGCGGGGAAATGGCCCCAGGCCCTCGCGAAGGACCAGCTCCGCTCGGGGTACCGGAGGACCCATGCCCGGGCGTACGGAATCGCCTCGCGGCCCCCGATGGCACGGATCAGTTCCTCGACCGGAACGGTGGCGGGGCGGTCGGACGCCATGTTCTGCGGCGGGGGAAGGTGCGCCAGGGCCGTTGCGCCGAGGCGTGCGAGTGCGGTCGCGTCCTCCCCGTTGTCCGGGGGGAACAACGCGGCGGTGCTCCGCCTCACCCGTTCCCGCACCGCCTGGTCGAGCCAGCTGGCGTGCTGCTCGCACAGGGCTGCGAGGATGTGGATGTCCCTGCGTGCCCGCGAGCCCTCCTGCAAGGCCAGTCCCGCGTCCAGCAGCCCCTCCACCAGCAGGGGGAGCTCCCTGCGCCCGCAGTGGCCGGCCGAGAGCAGGATGACGTCCTGCCACTGCTCCTCGCCGGCGTGGCCGAGCAGTTCACCGAGGTGGTCGTCCTCGATGAGCTCCTTCGCGGCGAGGAAGTCCTGGAAGGTGCGGTGGGCGAACTGGTACGTCTCGTCCGTGTGCTCCTGGAGCAGGCCGCTGCGGTTCAGGAGGTGGGTCAGGATCTGGTCGGCCGTGCCCTGGGCGCTGACCCGGCCCATCCCCGGCAGGGCGCGGGCCAGCTGCCGCAGCGCCTGTTCGCGGGTGAACTCCGACTGGCCCTCGCGCACCAGCCACACCGCGATGCGCTGGAGGAGCTGGGTGTGCTCCTCGACGTCCATGACGATGCCTTCGGGGCGCTCGATCCGGCGCCGCCGGTCGCGGTGGCCCAGCAGCATCTCCAGCGCCGAGCGGTACAGCTTCCAGCGCGTCTCCGGCAGGAAGCCCTCGCGGCGGCGGTGCAGGGCGCAGATCACCGCGCACAGCAGCGGGGTGCGGCCCAGGTCCCGGAGGATGGAGTTCTGCGCGAACTGCCGGGAGAGATCGCGTTCCAGTTCGTTCAGCCTCTCCAGGTCCTCGTCGTCCTCGGACAGCCGCGCCGCCCTGTGCCAGGACCTCACGAAGGACTGGATGTCCTCGTTCCGCATCGGCAGCAGCCGCAGCTCCTCGAAGCCCTCGGAGTCCAGCCAGCCCGGTTCCACGGCCAGAGGGCGGACCGTGGCGACGCAGCGGGTGTCCGGGTAGCGCAGCAGGAGCTGGGAGAGCCACGCGTGTGCCTGCTCCCGTTCCTCGGGGGGAACCTCGTCCAGGCCGTCGACCAGCAGGAGTGCCCGGCCGGACTCCAGCACCCGGCCCGCCCAGCCGTCCGGGGCCCGGTCGATCACCAGTCCCGCTGCCCCGGACAGCTCCGCCGGTCCGGGGAAGGTGCTGCCCCGGGCCCGGAGTGTCCGCAGCGGGACGACGAAGGGGATCAGGCCGTTGAGCGGCGCCAGGGCGTCACTCAGGGTGCGTGCCGACGTATGGGCGGCCAGCCACCACAGGAGCGTGGTCTTTCCCGCGCCCGCGTCGCCCCGGAGCAGGACCCGGGGGCGGTCGGTGAGAAGCGCGTCGACCCGCTGGGGGCCCGTGGACGGGAGCGTGAGGGACTGGGGCTGGGACTGCGCCTCCAGGCTCAGGTAGGCCGTGTCCAGGTCCCACTGCGAGTCGTGCCGTCCCAGCTCGTCCAGACCGAAGATCTTCGTACGCCGGTAGGCGGCGCCGACGGAGGCCGCGTACCCCTCCTCGTACCGCAGGTCCTCGGGGAAGTGGCCCCGGACGCTCTCGTACTGGAGGCGGGGGCCGGTCTGCTCGTAGACGAGCCGGAACGGGCTCGCGCTCAGCACCGGGCCGAGGGGGACGCATTCGACCCGTCTGCCGCCGCGCTGCCGTGGCACCTGACGGGCGATGCCGAGCAGTACGTCCCCCGCGAACACCGGGCCGCCGGAGAGGCCTGCGAGCACGGAGGGCTCCTCCTCGGGCCGTACGGACGGCGGCTGGTCGAGGTCGCAGACCAGCAGCCTGCGCAGCCGGCCCGCCATGGGCAGGACGGTCGCGGTGTACTGATCGGCTTCCACGCGCTTCTCGGCGCCGTACCGCTGGATGCGCGGGAACCCGGTGATCTCGCAGCCGTGGATGGCTTGACGGGTGTCCACCAGGCCGAGCCGCACGGGCCCCGCCTCGATCACCGGCACCTCGGTCTGGAGCAGGGCCGCGTCGAGGTCGTGGTCGATCCAGGCGACGGACGCCGCGATCCGTGAGCCGAGGGCGGGATGGGCGAGGTAGCAGCGGCTGCCGCTCTTGACCACATGGGCGCAGGTCAGGACCAGCCGGCCGGTGAGCAGGACCCCGCTGCCCTGGAGGGCGCCGGAGACCACCACCGTGCGGTCGGCGGGCTGGAGGAGGCTCACCGGGTGGCCGTCGTGACGTCACCGAAGTGGTCGGTGCTTCCCGCCTCCTCGTCGCCGATCTCCCAGGCCGCCCCGGTCACGGCGTTGCGCGGGGTGAGGGTGAAGCCGACCTTGTGCGTGGTGCCGGTGGAACGGGACGTGTCTGCGCCCGCCTCGACGACCCATGCCTTCACCTTGCCCCCGGCCTTGTTCTCGCGGCGGAGTTCGAGGGTGAACTCCATCTGGATGTCGCCGACGGAGAAGGCGACGGGTGTGCCGGTGGCGCGGGTCGCCGCGTCGACGAGCTGGTTGCGGATCGACTCCACGGCGTCGGCGAGCTCGATGCCGTCCAGGCCATGGGCGGTGTCGTCGGTCATCTGTTCCCCCCGGGGTGCTGTGCAGGTGCCGGACAGCGTAGTCAGGCCGCAGGGCCGAAGGTCCCGAAACGGACAGGCTTCGGGCCCACCGGCGGTGACAAGGCGCACAGGCCTTTCGAGGCCTACTAGGCGCGGTAGGAGAAACGGCGCAGACCGGCGGAGGGACTTTCGGCCCGCCTCGGCCGAGGCTTTTGGCGTTTGGGTCGGTATGCCCGTATTGCTGCCCTGTGTCCGGGAAGGATGCCTTTGGAGCTGGGCTTAAACCCGCTCGCCGGAAAATATCGGGGAAGATCGTCCGCCGCCTCGGGGTGGGTGGCCGGAGTGAATTCCCGCCCCCTCCACTACGGCTTTTGTTCGTAGATGGGGGGTTTGAGTGTTGCTGGGGGTGCGGGTTACCAAGGTGGAGCAAGCCCGGTCCGAGCATCGGGTCCAGTCACCCCGGAGGTTCTCACCGCATGTCGAAGCGCGTTACGTTCCAGCACTCCCGCCGCCCGTCCATGCCCCGCGTCAGTGGCGTCGTCGTGGCCGCCGGCCTGGGTGCGTCGATGGTGTTCGGTGCGGGCGCGGCGTTCGCGTCCGGCACTACGGACACCGCCGCCCTCGCCGGTACGACCACCGCGGGCTCCGTCGCCCAGCAGGCGACCGCCCAGGGCAAGGCCGCCGAGAAGGCGAAGGCGGACAAGGCCGAGGCCAAGAAGAAGGCCGCTGCCAAGAAGAAGGCCGCGGCGAAGAAGAAGGCCGCCTGGGAGGCCCCGGTCAGCAAGTACGTGCTGAGTGCCACCTACGGGACCGGCGGCGACCGCTGGGCCAGCAAGCACTCCGGCCAGGACTTCGCGGTGCCGATCGGCACCAAGGTCGAGGCCGCGCACACGGGCCGGGTCGTCAAGGCCGGCCCGAACGGCGGCGGCGACGGTCCCGCGTACGGCAACGCCATCGTGATCAAGCACGCCAACGGCAAGTACTCGCAGTACGCGCACCTGTCGAAGATCGACGTGAAGATCGGCGACCGTGTGAACACGGGCGAGAAGATCGGCCTGTCCGGCAACACCGGCAACTCCAGCGGCCCGCACCTGCACTTCGAGATCCGGACCACCCCGAACTACGGCTCGGCGATCAACCCGGTCTCCTACCTGAACTCCGTGCACGTCCACATCTGACGGACACCGTCAGGCCGCTAAGCGGCGGGCCCATGACCGTGGGCCTTGGTGACCAGCTCGATGGCGACCTCGAGAGCGGCCTTGCGCTTCTCCTCGGGGTCGCCTTCGGCGTCCCTGAGGGCCATCATCCCGGCGTGCATCGTGAAGAGCGCGCTGAAGCACCGCACCTGGTCGGTGAGTGCGGCGTCGGGGTCCTTGATCAGGTCGACCAGCGAGATGACCCGGTGCTTGATGGTGTGGCCGATGCTCAGCTCGCGCACCGTCGCCTGGTTCTCCTGCATGAAGACGAAGAGCGGCGTGGCGGCCTTGAGCGCCTCGCTGTAGCGGATCAGGATCTGCTTCTTCGTCTCCAAGGTGCGGGGCTGCCCCTTGCCCCACTCCAGGAGTTCCTCGATCGGCCGGTTCAGGTCCTCGAAGATGCTGGTGAGGATGTCTTCCTTGGTCTTGAAGTGGTAGTACAGCGCCGCCTTGGTCACCCCGAGCCGCTCCGCGATCTCGCGGAGCGAGGTCTTCTCGTACCCCTGCTCGGCGAAGAGGTCCAGGGCGACGTCCTGAATGCGCTGGCGCGTGTTGCCCCGGCGCTGCTGCGGCGTGCTGCCCATGCGACTCTCCCAAGAACTTACTTGACGCCCGGCTAGTTACGGGTCTACCTTCCCTCAGTGTAGTCAACTAGCCGGGCGGCAAGTAAGGGCTCCGGCACAGTGGCAGACCAGGTGTTTCAGGGGATCAGGGGTCAGGGGAGACGACATGGCGGAACTCGAGAAGGCGGCGGAGACACCGGCCGAACCAGCGGCACGCAGCGTCAGGGTGGTCGTTCTCGCCCTGATGATCACGATGCTGCTGGCCATGCTCGACAATCTGATCGTCGGCACCGCGATGCCGACCATCGTCGGCGACCTGGGCGGACTGGAGCATCTTTCCTGGGTGGTGACGGCCTACACCCTGGCCACCGCGGCCTCCACCCCGATCTGGGGCAAGCTCGGCGACCTCTACGGGCGCAAGGGCGTGTTCCTCACGTCCATCGTGATCTTCCTGATCGGCTCGGTGCTGAGCGGTATGGCCCAGGACATGGGCCAGCTGATCGGTTTCCGCGCGGTCCAGGGACTCGGCGCGGGCGGCCTGATGGTCGGAGTCATGGCGATCCTCGGTGACCTGGTTCCGCCCCGGGAGCGCGGCAAGTACCAGGGCATGATGGCCGGCGTGATGGCGATCGCCATGATCGGCGGACCGCTGGTCGGCGGGACCATCACCGACCACCTGGGCTGGCGCTGGAGCTTCTACATCAACATCCCGCTGGGCGCCGTCGCGCTGGCCATGGTCACCGCTGTCCTGCACCTTCCCCGCAAGGAGCGGTCGACGGCCCGGATCGACTACCTGGGCGCCGCACTCCTCACGGTGGGCATCACCGCGATCGTGCTGGTCACCACCTGGGGCGGTACGGAGTACGCCTGGAGCTCGGCCGTGATCATGGAGCTGATCGCGCTCGGCGTGGCCTCCCTCGTCGGGTTCGTCTTCGTCGAGACGAAGGCCGCCGAACCGATCATGCCGCTGCACATCTTCCGGAGCCGCAACTTCACCCTCATGTCGGTGGTCGGCTTCATGGTGGGCTTCGTGATGTTCGGAGCGGTGCTCTTCCTCCCGCTCTACCAGCAGTCGGTCCAGGGAGCCTCCGCGACCAACTCCGGGCTGCTCCTCCTGCCGCTGCTGCTCTCGATGATGGTCGTCTCGCTGATCGCGGGCCGGATCACCACAAGCACCGGCAAGTACAAGATCTTCCCGATCCTCGGCAGCGTCCTGATGGTCGCCGGTCTCTTCCTGCTCGCCACCATGGACACCGGCACCTCGCGCTTCACCTCCGGTGTCCACATGGCGGTGCTCGGCGCGGGCATGGGCTTCCTGATGCAGATCACGATGCTCGTCGCGCAGAACAGTGTCGAGCTCAAGGACATGGGCGTCGCCTCCTCCGCCACCACCCTCTTCCGCACGCTCGGCAGCTCCTTCGGAGTCGCGATCATGGGCGCCCTCTTCACCGGGCGGGTGCAGGACGAGATGGCGGCCCGCGGCGGTGGCGCGGTGACGGAGCGGTCCGCGCAGCTGGACGCCGCGAGCCTGGCGAAGCTCCCGGACGCGGCCCGCGAGGCGTACGAGCACGCCGTCGCCTCCGGTACGCACATCGCCTTCCTGGTCGGTGGCTCCGTCGCGGTGATCGCCCTGCTGGCGGCGCTGTTCGTCAAGGAGGTACCGCTGCGGGGCGCCGCGAAGCCGGAGGCGCCGGCCGCGGACTCCGGCGACGCCACGCCCTCCGCCGACGTCACCGACTCCGCGCACTCCGCCGGCGTGACCGACTCCGCGCAGGTCACCGACTCCACCGCCTCACCCGCGGCCAAGGCGTCGCAGAACGCCTGAGCAGCCGCGCGTCACACACCGGGCCCCGGAGGCGACTCGCCTCCGGGGCCCGGTGCGTCCACGCGTCCACGCGTCCGCTCAGTCCAGGTCGGCCTGTCGCAGGATCGGGAAACTGCCGGTGTTCGTCGGGGCGTGCTCGGGCAGCCAGAGCACGGCCACGGCCCCGCCCGCGTCCCCTGTGTCTCCGGGTGGCCCCGCGTTGCGGAAGGTCAGCCTCGCGCCCAGGACACGTGCCTGCCCGGTGGCGATGGTCAGCCCCAGCCCGTGCCCCCGCACCGACCGGTCGCTGCTGCCCGTACGGAACCGGCTCGGCCCCTCCCGCAGCAGCGCCTCCGGGAAGCCCGGCCCGTGATCGCGCACCCGTACGACCCGGCCCTCGACGGTGACCTCGACCGGCCCCGCGCCGTGCTTGGCTGCGTTCCCCAGCAGATTGCCCAGGATGCGCTCCAGCCGGCGCGGGTCCGTGGACACCCAGGACTCGTGCACCACCCGTACCGTGATCTCCGGATCCAGCAGCCTGACCCGGCGGCTCACGAACTCGCCGAGCGGCAGTTCCTGGAGCTCGGCCCGTTCCGACGCGCTGTCCAGCCTGGCGACCTCCAGGACGTCCTCGACCAGGGTCCGCATCGCCTGCGCCCTGTCCCGTACGAGCTCCGTCGGCCGCCCCGGGGGCAGCAGCTCGGCCGCGGTCAGCAGCCCGGTCACCGGGGTGCGAAGCTCGTGGGCGATGTCCGCGGTGACCCTGCGCTCGGCCTCGATCCGCTCGTTCAGCGCGTCGGTCAGGGCGTCCACGGCCCGGGCGAGCTCGTCGGTCTCGTCGCGCACGACACCTCCGACGGCCTCCCGTACGCGGACCTCCGTGTTGCCCTGGGCGACCTTGCCGGCCGCCGCCGCGGCCTTGCGCAGTCTGCGGGACAGCTGGCCGCCGATCAGGACGCCCAGTGCGCAGCCGCCGAAGACGACCGACACCGAGCCGATGATCAGCGCCCGGTCGAGGTCACCCATGATCGTGGCGCTGCGGTCGGCGAACCGGGTGTGCAGCGACAGCACGTCGCCGTTGGCCAGGGGGACGGCCGCCCAGACGTCCGGCACCCCGTCGGCGTTCTCGTCGACATGGGTGGCGCGCCGGTTGTCCCGGATGCGGTCACGCAGACCCGGCGGCAGCGCCGGATCGTTGATCTTGGCGCCGAACTTCGGGGACGGCTTCTGGGGGCTCGCCGCCTCGTACAGCCGCTGGGCGAACAGCAGGCGCTCCAGCTGCACCTCGCGGGCGTTCTCCAGCATCGACACCCGGGCGGCGTTGTGGACGACGAGGCTCAGCGCCAGCGCGATGAGCGCGCCGACCGCGGCGATCGCGATGCTGATCTTCCAGCGGACACCCGTCCGCAGCGCCAGCCGCCTCATGCGCGCAGCTTGTAGCCGAAGCCGCGGACCGTCTCGATCCGGTCCTGCCCGATCTTGGTGCGCAGGCGCTGCACATGGACGTCGACGACGCGGGTGTCCCCGCCCCAGCCGTAGTCCCAGACCCGCTCCAGGAGCCTGTCCCGGGAGAGGACCGTCCCGGGAGCCGCGGAGAACTCCAGCAGCAACCGCATCTCCGTGGGCGTGAGACCCACGTGCGCGCCTCCCCGGCGCACCTCCATGCCCTCGGTGTCGATCTCCACGTCACCGAAGACCAGCACGCCGCCGTCCGCCTCGTCCCGGGCCCCGGCGCCCCCGTCGGTACGGCCGCCCGCCCCCGAGGCGTGGCCGAAGCGGCGCAGGACGGCGCGGATGCGCGCGACGAGCACCGCCCCGTCGAAGGGCTTGGTGACGTAGTCGTCGGCCCCGGCCTCCAGGCCGAGCACCACATCGATCGCGTCGGCCCGCGCCGACAGCATGATCACGGGCACGGTCGACTCGTCCCGGATGCGCCGGCACAGGCTGACACCGTCCAGCCCCGGCACCATCACGTCCAGCAGCGCGATGTCCGGACGGTCCGCCCGGAAGGCCTCCAGGCCCAGCAGGCCGTCGGGCACCGCGGTGACGGCGAAGCCCACCCGCTCCAGGGCGAGCTGGGTGGCCTCGCGGATGACGTCGTCGTCCTCGACGAACAGGACATGGGTCTCGGCCATGCGAGCGGCTCTCAGTTCTGCGTCGGCTGCGGTGCGGGGAGAGCGCCTTCCCCGCCGCCGACGGCCCGGTTGAATTCGTTGTGCACCCGGTCGGTCTCCGTGAACCGGCCGGAGGCCCAGTGATAGGTGACGACGTCCTCGCCGGACGGGTAGGCGACCGAGTCCTTCGAGCCGTACACCTGGGTGGTCACCACCAGGTCGCCCCGGTCGATCGTCCCGTAGACCGCGGGGACCTCGGCGGCGAAGACGTTCCCGTACGAGCCGTCGGCGAGGCGGCGGTAGACGTACGTACCCACCCCCACCGAATCGCCGCAGGTCATCACGTTGACCACGACATCGGCAGAGGAGCCGTCGGTGAGCGTGCCGTAGGAGGTGTCGACCGGGTACTCGTCGCCGGTGCAGGGCTTCAGGTCCTCCTTGAGCCGCCGGCTCACCTCGGGGTCGGCCTTCACGAGCCGCACGGCGTCGACCCGGGGCATGGGCGTGGCAGCCCCCGCGGGGACGGCGCTCGACGGGGTGGCCACCGCGACCTGCTGGGTGCCCGCCGGGCCCTCGTCACGGGTGCCCGTACCGCTCGCGGAACAGCCGGAGCAGAACAGCCCGAAGGCGGCGAGCCCGGCCACCGCCGTACTCCCCGCCGCCACGGTGGCCCCGACTCCCCGGCTCCCCGCGGGCCTGCCGCCACCGCTGCCTGTCAGGCCGCGCACCGCTCCCGCCCCCGCTCGTCATGACGCCTGTCCCGCTGTGCGGGTATCCGTGCCGGTGCGGGTGTCCCCTCGGCCTCGCCGCTCCGGGCCGCGCGGTCCTCGAGCTCCTGGCGGAGCCGTGCGAGGGCGCGGTGCAGCGTGCTCTTCACCGTACCGGCCGACATGCCGAGGGCCGCGGCCGTCTCCTCCGTGCTCATCTGCTCCCAGTGTCGCAGCACGACGACGCTGCGCTGCTTCGGAGCCAGCACACCGAGTACGTCCATGAGCAGGGCGCGGTCCGCCCGCTGCTCGGTACCGTCGTCGACGCTCGCGTCGGGAAGCTGCTCGGTGGGGACCTCGTCGAGCTTGCGGGCCCGCCACCACTCCGTACGCGTGTTGATCATGACGCGGCGCAGATAGGCGTCGGCGAGGGACTTGTCGGCGATCCCGTCCCAGCGGCCGAGGGTGCGGACCAGCGCGGTCTGCAGCAGGTCCTGCGCGTCCACGGGGTCGGGCACGAGCCGGCGGGCACTGCGCAGCAGCGCGTCCTGCCGGGTCCGTACGTACTCCTCGAAGCCGAGCACCTCGCCCTGCGCCATTACGACCGCCTCCGTCCCCGTGGATCCCCGTGGTACCGCCGTCGGCCGGGTGGTCCCGTGGCCGACGTCCGATGACGTTACGGAGGCGTTGTCACGAGGGTGTGCGGAGCAGCCGTACACGGACGCACGGCTGTCCATCGGTTGTGTAACAGCCGCTGGACAGCCGGGCCGCCGTGACGGGTCAGGACAGGGGCAGCCGGTACCGGCCGTTCGCCAGAGGCTCGACCAGACCGTCGGCCACGAGCCCGTCCAGGGCGCGCGCCCGCTGGACGGGCTCCTCCCACACCGCGTCCAGTGCGGCCTGCGGCACCGGGGTGACCGCGTCACGCAGCACCGCGAGCAGCCTGCCCCGCACCTGGCGGTCCGTACCGGCGTACGTCTGACCGCGGCGCGGCGGTCCCTGGTGGGCGGGCTTCCCGGCGAGCCGCCAGGCGCACTGTCCGGCGATCGGGCAGCGCGTGCAGTCCTCGTTCTTCGCGGTGCACACCAGCGCACCGAGTTCCATCGTGGCCGCCGCCCAGCTGGCGGCGCGATCGTCCTCCTCGGGGAGCAGGGCGCGCGCGAGCTTGCGCTCGGCGGCGGTGGTCGCGTTCGGCGGGTACTGGATGCCGGTGGCGGCCCGGGCGAACACCCTGCGTACGTTCGTGTCGAGTACGGCATGACGCTGCCCGTAGGCGAACGAGGCCACGGCCGCGGCCGTGTACTCCCCGATCCCGGGCAGTGCGAGCAGTTGGCCGTGCTCGCTCGGCACATCGCCGCCGTGGCGTTCCGTTATCGCCTGCGCGGCTCCGTGCAGGCGTAGCGCGCGGCGCGGGTAACCGAGCCGGCCCCAGGCGCGGACGGCTTCGCCCGGTGCGTCGGCGGCCAGGTCCGCGGGGCGGGGCCAGCGGGCCATCCACTGCTCGTAGACCGGGAGGACCCGGTTCACCGGGGTCTGCTGCAGCATGAATTCGCTCACCATCACACCCCAGGCACCCGCTTCGGGGCGGCGCCAGGGCAGATCGCGGGCGTGCTGCTCGAACCACCCGATGACGGGGGCGTGGAGGGAGGCGGGGGGCGTCTGTGTCGAAGTCGTGGCAGTCATCGCACCTACGATCCTGGCACGGAAGACGCGGGAGGGGGCACGGCTACGGTGGTGTCGGCCCGGCCGAGGGCTCACGGGGTGATAACGCCACCCGTTCTGTCCCTTCGTACGGGGCGGACGATGCCCGAGCCGGGCAAAGTGGCTGTAACTGCCCGACAGTGGCGGAGCCGTGATGATGATCCGGAAAACTTGTCGATCAGAGCGGCGGTTGTGGGCCGGAGTTGGCCTGGATCTCTCGTACAGTTCGGTCCGTGGGATCTATGCGCAATCCGGTCGGGCCGCTTCCCTCCAGCATCTACTGGCGTCGGAGAGCAGTAGCGGTGCTGGTGATCGCGCTGCTCGCGGCCCTGGTTGCGTGGGCCGTCACCTCGCGTGGCGGCAGCGGGGGCGGACAGGACGACGGGAAGCCCGGAGGCTCGGATCCCGCCCCGTCCATCACACCCGGCCCCTCCAGCTCGGGCCCGGTCGTCGGTCAACCCCCGGGCGGACGTGACGAGTCGGGCGGCTCCGGAACCGGCGGATCCACGGGCTCCGGAGCGAGCGGCGGGGCCACCGGTCCGGGCGGTGACACCGGCTCGGGCGCCGGGGCGGCGGACACCGGGGGAGCCGGCGGCTCCACGTCGACGGGTACGAGCGCGGGCACGAGCGGCGGTGCGAGCGCCGGGCAGCAGGTTCCGGCCGGCTCGCCCCTCCCCGACTGCGCGCCCGCCACGCTGCGGTTGACCTTGAAGACCGAGCTCAGCTACGGCCCCGACGACAAGCCGCGCTTCCGGCTGACGGCGAGCAACACCTCGGCCGCCGACTGCAAGGCCGACCTCGGCCCGAAGAGCGCGGTGCTCACGATCACCGAAGCGGGCGAGGACGACGAGCAACTGTGGTCCTCCGCCGACTGCCCGAAGGCCGGAGCCCTCTTCCTGAGGATCCCGGCGGGCGGGACGGTCGTCCACACCGTGGACTGGAACCGCGGGAAGAGCGCGCCCAAGTGCGCGACGCCGCCCGCCGGCACCGCTGCCCCGGGCACGTATCTGCTGGAAGCGAAGGTCCCGGGCGAGACCGTTCTGCGCGCCTCGTTCGTGCTGGCCAAGGACTGACAACTCGGCGGTGTCCCACCGGGAGTGATCTCCGGGCGGGGTCCAACCGCCGTACGGCGCCGCAGAATCGATTCTGCGCAGGCCTCGCGCGGGCCCTGGATGAGCCTCGCGCGTCCGTGCGTGACCGGCGGACGCGGGGCCGGGGTGTACGGCCCGAACCCGTGAGCCGGGCGGGCGAACCCTAGACGTAGCGCTCGAGGATCGAGGACTCCGCCAGTCGCGAGAGGCCCTCCCGCACGCTCCGGGCGCGCGCCTCGCCGACGCCGTCCACCGCCTGGAGGTCGTCGACACTCGCGGCGAGCAGCTTCTGCAGGCCGCCGAAGTGCTCCACCAGACGCTCGATGATCGCCCCGGGCAGCCTCGGCACCTTGGCCAGCAGCCGGAAACCCCGGGGGGAGACCGCCGAGTCCAGCGTCTCCGGCGAGCCGCTGTAACCCAGCGCCCGCGCCACCACCGGAAGTTCGAGCAGCTCGGTGTGACTGAGCGTGTCCAGCTCGGACAGCGCCTCCACGACCGTACGGGACCGCTTCGCGGTCGGTTCGGGGACGTAGTCGCGCACGACCAGCTCCCGCTCCGGCTCCACGCCCGCGATCAACTCGTCCAGCTGGAGTGCGAGCAGGCGGCCGTCGGTGCCCAGCTCCACGACGTACTCGGCGATCTCGGTCGCGATCCTGCGGACCATCTCCAGCCGCTGCGAGACCGCCGTCACGTCCCGGACGGTCACCAGGTCCTCGATCTCCAGCGCGGAGAGCGTGCCGGCGACCTCGTCCAGCCTGAGCTTGTACCGCTCCAGGGTGGCGAGGGCCTGGTTGGCGCGGGAGAGGATGGCGGACGACTCCTCCAGGACCCGCCGCTCCCCGTCCACGTACAGCGCGATCAGCCGCATCGACTGGGAGACCGAGACCACGGGGAAGCCGCAGGCCTTGGAGACCCGGTCCGCCGTGCGGTGCCGGGTGCCCGTCTCCTCGGTGGGGATCGAGGCGTCCGGGACGAGCTGGACGCCGGCCCGGAGGATCTTCGTCATGTCCTTGTCGAGGATCATCGCGCCGTCCAGCTTGCACAGTTCGCGCAGGCGGGTCGCGGTGAACTCCACGTCCAGCACGAAACCGCCGGTACACATGGATTCGACGGTTTTGTCCATACCGAGAACGATCAGTCCGCCGGTGTTGCCACGGAGAATGCGCTCCAGGCCGTCGCGGAGGGCCGTTCCCGGCGCGACCGCGCTCAACGAGGCGCGCATCAGCGCCTCGTTACCCGTGCCTTGGCCGGACTTTCCGGGCGATGCTGCCCGGTCGTTGGCTGCCACTGCACTCCTCCGGTCACAGGTTTGCGGTGCCCTTGCGTCCCTCATACCGTTCGTACGGGCGGGCGAGACCAGGGCAAAGTCTACCGGCGTGCGCCGTCCTCCCGTGGTCCGTCCTGACGAGACCTGCGCGGGAGGGCTCTGAGCGCGTCGCCCATGTCGGCGACTTCCGTGACCTTCATACCGGCCGGGACCTTCCCCGGGTCCCGTGGAACCAGGGCGTGCTTGAACCCAAGACGGTACGCCTCGGCCAGCCGGCGCTGGACCCCGGTCACCCTTCGGACCTCCCCGGCGAGACCCACCTCACCGATCGCGACCAGGTTCTTCGGGAGCGGTGTGTCGCTGGCCGCGCTGGCCAGCGCCAGGGCGATCGCCAGGTCCGCCGCGGGCTCGGTGAGCTTCACGCCCCCCACGGTGGCGCTGTAGATGTCCCGCTTGCCGAGCGCGCTGATCCGGCCCCGCTGCTCCAGGACCGCCAGCATCATCGAGACCCGGGAGGTCTCCAGGCCCGAGGTCGTGCGCCGGGGCGAGGGGATCTGCGAATCGACCGTCAGTGCCTGCACCTCGGCGACGAGGGGGCGCTTGCCCTCCAGGGTGACCGTCAGGCAGGTGCCGGGGACGGGCTCGTCGCGGCGGGTGAGGAAGAGGCCGGAGGGGTCGGCCAGGCCGGTGATCCCCTCGTCGTGCAGTTCGAAGCAGCCGACCTCGTCCGTCGCGCCGTATCTGTTCTTCACGCCGCGCACGAGCCGGAGCCTTGCGTGCCGGTCGCCCTCGAAGGAGAGCACCACGTCGACGAGGTGCTCCAGGAGCCGCGGCCCCGCGATCGCCCCGTCCTTGGTGACGTGGCCGACCAGGAGCGTGGACATCCCGCGCTCCTTCGAGGCCCTGATGAGAGCCCCCGCGACCTCCCTCACCTGCGCCATGCCGCCGGGGGCGCCGTCGATCTCCGGCGAGGCGACGGTCTGCACGGAGTCGAGGACGAGCAGGGACGGCTTGACCGCGTCCAGATGCCCCAGCACCGCGGAGAGGTCGGTCTCGGCCGCCAGGTACAGATGGTCGTTGATCGCCCGGATCCGGTCGGCCCGCAGGCGCACCTGGCTCGCGGACTCCTCTGCCGTGACGTACAGGGTGCGGTGGTCGTCGCTCGCCGCCTTGGCGGCCACGTCCAGCAGCAGCGTCGACTTCCCGACGCCCGGCTCGCCGGCGAGCAGCACCACGGCGCCGGGCACGAGCCCTCCGCCGAGCACGCGGTCGAGCTCCCCGACCCCGGTCGAGCGGGCGGTGGCCTGCTTGCTGTCGACCTGGCCGATCGGCACGGCGGCCGAGGAGACCCGGCCCGCCGCCGTCGTACGCACCGCGGGTGCGCCGCCGAACTCCTCGACCGTCCCCCATGCCTGGCACTCCGGGCAGCGGCCGAGCCATTTGGCGGTCGTCCAGCCGCATTCGGTGCAGCGGTAGGACGGACGGTCCTTCGCGGATTTCGTACGGGCAGCCATGGCGTCACCGTATAGGTGGGGTCCGACAGTGCCGGTCGCGGGCGAGGGGAACGAACGTGTGACCGATGCGGTAGTTCCGGAGAGAAACGGGATTCCTGTCCCCTTTCGAGGGAGACCGTCACCCGTAAGGATGAAATGTCGGAAAGTGCTGTCATGCTTCCGCCCTCATCTGCCTACGGTCGCCCCGTGACGAGCAGCAGGCTGGAGACCCCCGCACACCGCACCGGCGCACACCGGGCGCACCGCCGCACCGCCCGCCCGTCGGGGCAGCGCTCGCCCGCACGTTACGAGCCGTACCTCGACGGCCTGTTCACCTACTGCCTCTCCGTGCTCTGCGACCACGAGGCCGCCACGGAGGCGCTCGGCTCGGTCCTCGCGATCGCCGAACGGCAGGACGGCCGGTGCCCCACGGCCGAGGAGGAACGTAAATCCTGGCTGTACGCCCTGGCCCGGTGGATGTGCCTGCGCGCGATGACGGAACAGCGCAAGGGCCGCCAGGCGCACCGCCGCCCCCCGGCACCGACCGCGCCCGCCCGTCCGCCCGGGGGCGGCGGCACCCCGGAGGAAGCCGCCGCTCCCGGGGGCGCCCAGGAGTCCCCGGCGGCCGAAGCGCGCCGGCGCGAGCTCGCGAAGCTCGCCTGGCCGGAGGCCGCGGGCACCACCCCCGAGCAGCGCGAGGCGCTGGAGCTCGCCGTACGCCACGGCCTCACGCCGCGTGCCGTCGCGGCCGTCCTCGGCCTCGACGACGCCGGCGCGCGGGAGCTCCTGGCGGGGGCCGCCTGCGAGGTGGAGCGCACCCGCGCCGCCCTCGCCGTCGTGGAGAAGGGCGACTGCCCGGCCGTCGCCCGGCTCACCGGGACCCATCAGGTGCTGCTCTCGGCGGCCCTGCGCCGGGAGCTCGTCCGGCACGTCGACGACTGTCCCCGCTGCCGCCGCGCCGCCGAGCGCGCCGGAGCCGCCGGCCCCTGGCCCGGAGCGGCCGTCACCCCGGCGGCCGCCCTCCAGGTCGTCGAGGCGCCCCGCCCCTCCGTGCGCGTCGCCCTGGCCCACGCCCGGCGCTCCCGGTCCGGCGCACCGCGCTTCGGCCGGACGGGCTTCCCCCTGGATCCCAAGGACCACGCCGCGCGCCGGGACAGAGTGCGCGCCCGGGTCGTGACGACGACGGTCGTGGCGACCGTCGTCGCCGCCCCCGTGATCGCCCTGTGGGCCGCCTACCGGGGCGCGCCGCTGACCGGCGAGGGCCGCGACACCTCGGTCAGCGCGGCGGACACCGACGAAGCATCCGGGCTCGGCGACGACGCGTACGACCACTACGAGAACGCGGGCAACGCCCGCCCCGAAGGCGACGGCGCCTTCACCCACGGCCCCCGGACACCGGACGTCTCGGCCGAGGTCATCAGCGTGGGGCCGGGACCGCGGGGCGCCGGCACGCTCGCGGTCTCGGCCCGCTCGTCCGGCAGCCGTACGGCGATCACCCTGACCGCCACCGGCGCCGAGGCCGTCGCCTGGTCGGCACGCGCCGACGCCGCGTGGCTGCGCCTCAGCCGTACGTCCGGCACGGTCGCCCCCGGCCGGAGCGTCACCTTCTACGTCTTCGTGAACGGCGCGGCCGAGCCGCGGGGCGCCTGGAGCGCCCGCGTGGTGCTCAGCCCGACGGGATCCGCGGTCGCGATCACCGGACACGGCGCCGCGTCACCGCGCCCGGAGAGCCCGCAGCCCTCACCTTCCCCGTCCACGCAGTCCCCCGGCCCCACGCCGTCCACCCCTCCGCCGACGGATCCGGCCCCGACGCCCACTCCGACGCCCACGCCCACGCCGACGCCGACACCGACCCCGACTCCGACGGGAGAGCCGACGGAGACCCCCGGCTCTCCCGCACCCTCACCGACCGGCGGTTCCACCGACCCCGCTCCGCCGTCCTCGGACTCCTCGTCCGGACCGGCGGGGTGACGCGGCCGGCCAGGGTGCGAGGCGGAACGCCCGGCTGCGGCGGGCCGGGCCCCCGTGCGCGCGGCGCCAGCCCCTCCGGCTCAGGCGGCGGGGTCCGCCGGATGCGGCGCCATCGGCAGCAGCGACGCCAGCCGCTGCTCGCACAGCTCGGCCAGCCGGTCGTAGGCCTCCTTGCCCATCATCTCGGTGAGCTCGGGCCGGTAGGAGATGTAGACCGGCTCCCCGGCCCCGTGCGCCGAGGTCGCGGAGGTGCACCACCAGTGCAGGTCGTGCCCGCCGGGGCCCCAGCCCCGCCGGTCGTACTCCCCGATGGAGATCTGGAGCACGCGGGTGTCGTCCGGCCGGTCGATCCAGTCGTAGGTCCGGCGGACCGGCAGCTGCCAGCAGACGTCGGGCTTGGTCTCCAGCGGCTCCTTGCCCTCCCGCAGAGCCAGGATGTGCAGCGAGCATCCCGCGCCGCCCGCGAAGCCGGGCCGGTTCTGGAAGATGCAGGAACCCTCCCAGCGCCGCGTCTGGCGTTCGCCGTCCTCGTCGACGCCCACCCAGCCCGTCTTCGTGCCGACGTCGTGGAACTGCCAGAGCTCCGGAGTGAGCCGTGCCACGTGGCCGGCCACCCGCTTCTCGTCGTCCTCGTCCGAGAAGTGGGCGCCCAGCGTGCAGCAGCCGTCGTCCGCGCGACCCGCCTGGATGCCCTGGCAGCCGCTGCCGAAGATGCAGGACCACCTGGAGGTGAGCCAGGTCAGATCGCAGCGGTAGACCTGCTCGTCATCGGTGGGGTCGGGGAACTCGACCCAGGCCCGCGCGAAGTCGAGCCCCTTCTCGTCGGGCCCGCCCGGCCCCGTTGCTTCCGGCTGCTGCATCTCCTGCTTCGCTTTCCGCTGCTTCTTCGTGGCTTTGTCCGGCTTCGCCTTTTTCGTCTTTGGCACGCGCCCAGAGTAAGCCGCAGTAGCGTGCGCGTATGAGACTCGGAGTCCTCGACGTGGGGTCGAACACGGTGCACCTTCTGGTGGTCGACGCGCACCCCGGCGCCCGCCCGCTGCCCGCACACTCGCACAAGGCGGAGCTGCGGCTGGCCGAACTGCTCGACCGGGACGGTGCCATCGGCCCCGAAGGCGTGGAGCGCCTGGTGACGACGGTCGCCGACGCGCTCCAGGCTGCCGAGGACAAGGGCTGCGAGGACGTGCTGGCGTTCGCCACGTCAGCCGTGCGTGAGGCGAGCAACGCGGACGAGGTGCTGACCCGGGTGCGGGACGAGACCGGCGTCGCCCTCGCCGTCCTCAGCGGCGAGGACGAGGCCCGGCTGACCTTCCTGGCCGCCCGCCGGTGGTTCGGCTGGTCCGCGGGAAAGCTGCTGGTCCTCGACATCGGCGGCGGCTCGCTGGAGGTCGGGTACGGCATGGACGAGGAGCCGGACGCCGCCGTCTCGCTGCCGTTCGGGGCGGGCCGCCTCACCGCCGCCTGGCTGCCGGGCGACCCGCCGGACCCGGCCGACGTACGGGCGCTGCGCCGCCACGTCCGCGCCGGCATCGCCCGTACGGTCGGCGACTTCACCAGGCTGGGCCCGCCCGATCGCGTCGTCGGGACCTCCAAGACCTTCCGGCAACTGGCCAGGATCTCGGGCGCCGCCCGCTCGGCCGAGGGCCTGTACGTACAGCGCGTTCTCACCCGCAAGGCCCTGGAGGAGTGGGTGCCGAAGCTGTCGGTGATGACCGTGGAGCGGCGGGGCGGGCTTCCCGGGGTCACCCCCGGACGGGCCGCGCAACTGCTCGCGGGGGCGCTGGTGGCCGAGGGGGCGATGGACCTGTTCGGCGTGGAGGAGCTGGAGATCTGCCCCTGGGCGCTGCGCGAAGGGGTCATCCTGCGCCGTCTGGACCACCTGCCGGCGGCTCACTCGGCGCTCGCCTGACCGTCCGGAGCGGGTCATGGTCCTGCTCACTTTCAGCCGGGGTCCCTCGGCGAGGCGTACCGCTGCCCGTACCCTGTCCACGTGGCAGAACCAGTGGTGCGCATCCCGGATGCGAAGGTCGCCCTGTCGACGGCCTCGGTCTATCCGGAGTCGACGGCGACGGCCTTCGAGATCGCCGCGCGCCTGGGCTACGACGGTGTCGAGGTCATGGTGTGGACCGACCCCGTGAGTCAGGACATCGAGGCGCTGCAGCGGCTGTCCGACTACCACCAGGTCCCGATCCTCGCCGTGCACGCGCCCTGTCTGCTGATCACCCAGCGGGTCTGGTCCACCGACCCGTGGGTGAAACTCCAGCGGGCCAGGGCCGCAGCCGAGAAGCTCGGCGCGTCGACGGTGGTCGTCCATCCGCCGTTCCGTTGGCAGCGCAACTACGCCCGCGACTTCGTGAGCGGCATCTGGCGCATGGCGGACGAGACGGATGTGCGCTTCGCGGTGGAGAACATGTACCCGTGGCGCTACCGGGACCGCGAGATGCTCGCCTACGCCCCCGCCTGGGACGTCAGCAACGACGACTACCGGCACTTCACCGTCGACCTCTCGCACACCTCGACCGCGCGCACCGACAGTCTGGCCATGGTGGACCGGATGGGCGACCGGCTCGCCCACGTCCACCTCGCCGACGGCAAGGGCTCGGGCAAGGACGAGCACCTGGTGCCCGGCAGGGGCGACCAGCCGTGCGCGGAGCTGCTGGAGAGGCTGGCCCGTAGTTCCTTCGACGGACATGTGGTCATCGAGGTCAACACCCGGCGCGCCATGTCGTCGGCCGAACGTGAGGCCGACCTCGCGGAGGCGCTCGCCTTCACCCGGCTCCACCTCGCCTCGTCGGCGCGGACGCCCGGCCAGTGACCCCCGGCACCGACGGCCCCGCCCCCCGGCGCAGGGGGCGTCCCCCGCGGACGGCGCACGCCACCGGCCCCGACGCCAGGACCCGGATCCTGGAGGCGGCCCGCACCGAGTTCGCCGAACGCGGCTACGACAAGACGTCGATCCGGGGCATCGCCAAGGCGGCCGGCGTCGACGCCGCCCTGGTCCACCACTACTTCGGTACGAAGGACGACGTGTTCGCCGCCGCCGTGGAGGTCTCCTTCGAGCCGGCGCTCGTCCTCCCCACGATCCTCGAAGGTCCCGAGAAGGATCTGGGGGAGCGGCTGGCCCGTTACTTCATCGGCGTGTGGGAGAACCCGGTGTCGCGGGCCCCGATGCTGGCGACACTCCGCTCCGCGCTCACCCACGAGGCGGCGGCGAGGGTACTGCGCGGCTTCGTGCTCCGGCGGTTGCTGGAGCGGATCGCGGCGGAGCTCGACGTGCCCGACCCCACCTTCCGCGCCGAGCTCGCGGCCTCGCACATGGTCGGCATCGCGGTCCTCCGGTACGTGATCAAGGCGGAGCCGCTGGCGTCCGCGGAACCGGAGAAGATCGTGGCCATGGTGGCCCCCACGCTCCAGCGGTACCTCGCGGACCGCTGACCTTCCCCGGTTTTGCTCCTGTGACGGCTGTGCCGGGGGCTTCACAGCGTTGTCGCGGATCGGTATCAGGTGCTGACCTGTCCGGATCCTGATGGTTGGCTGTGCGAAGTCCGTGCACCGCGGCCGTACGTCGCGAATGACAACAATGGGGGAGCGGGATCATGACGACTCGGAACGCGAACAGCCAGGATCGGCAGGCGCAGGGCACCAGGTCCTCCGCCCTGCCCCGTCGCAACCTGCTGCGGATGGCCGGGGCCGGGCTCGGCCTCGTGCTGACCGGGGCGCTGACGACGGCCTGCGGCCCGGAGGAGACGGACCCCGCCGGGGGAGCCGGGGCCTCGAAGCCCGGTGGCGGAGCCGCGGGCGGGGACGCGTTCACGACACCGCCCGCCGGGACCGCGCCGCGTGCCCTGTGGCAGCACCCCGCCAAGGCGACGACCCTCGGCAACCAGGAGGTGCTCGCCGTCGCCGGGAACGTGGTGCTGGTGGCCGGTGATCCCCTGGTGGGCCGGGACATCGCCACCGGTGAGGAGCTCTGGTCGCTGAAGGAGGCCGCCCAGCCCGGCGCGCGGCTGATCATCAGCGGTGGCACGCTCTACCTCGCCAGCGGCACGTACGACGGTGACCTCGTGGGCCTGGACCCGGCCACGGGCAAGGAGACCTGGCGCAGCCGCCTGGACGGGCGGTACGCCCAGCCCCGGCCCGTCGGCGCCGACGAGGACCACGTGTACGTGATCGCGGGGATCCTGGAGAAGGACCTCAGTTCCCAGCACAACGTGATAGCCGCCATCGACCTGCGCACCGGCAAGGCCGTCTGGACCGAGCGCAGGGACGCGGGGACCGAGGAGTCCGGCATCACCTCCGTGGTGCAGGACGGCCGGCTCGTCTACACGGACCACCGCAAGAACCTCACGGTCCGGGACGCGGCGACGGGCCGCCAGCTGTGGACGAAGAAGATCAGCAGCTCCAACTTCGAGCGCATCGCCGTGCAGGAGGGGGTGGTGTACGTCGCCGACGGCCGGCACCTCCGTGCCTTCTCCGTGGAGGACGGCAGCGAGCGCTGGGCGCTGAAGACCGAGGAGTTCTCCTCCTTCAACGGCCCGAGCATCCTCGACGGGGTGCTCTACGCCTCGGACAGCGCCCACGCCCTGTGGGCCGTCGACCCGTCCACCGGCAAGCAGCGGTGGCACAATACCGACCTGCTCGACGTCTCGGTCCCGCTCCAGTTCGCCAAGGTCGGGGACACGCTCTACGGAGCGACGGAGTTCGACGAGGACGGCGGCGTCCAGGCCTACGACGCGCGCGACGGGAAGCTGCGCTGGACCTACAACGACGGCAAGGGCTCGCTGGAGCAGTGGTACGTGGTCGCTGGCGGCAAGCGGCTGGCCGCGCTGCACGGCGGACGGCTCCAGGCGCTGCCCGCGGTGTGACACGCGGCGGCCCGCAGGCGCGGCGGCCGGGAAGGCGGCGTCCCTGTCCGCCCGTTGAGTTCCGTATCCCGCATTACGGACAGTGTGTCCAGATCTTGGCACCGGAGGCGTAACCTCGGGAGCAGTCTTTTCTGTCGAAGGAGCGAGAGACGATGCCCCAGCTGAGGTCCCGCACTGTCACACACGGCCGCAACATGGCGGGCGCGCGCGCCCTTATGCGTGCGTCCGGGGTAGCGAGCGAGGACATCGGCAAGCCGATCATCGCGGTGGCCAACTCCTTCACGGAGTTCGTGCCCGGTCACACCCACCTCGCCCCCGTCGGCCGGATCGTCTCCGAGGCGATCAAGGCGGCGGGCGCGGTGCCCCGCGAGTTCAACACCATCGCGGTGGACGACGGCATCGCCATGGGCCACGGCGGCATGCTCTACAGCCTGCCCTCCCGCGACCTCATCGCGGACAGCGTGGAGTACATGGTCGAGGCCCACTGCGCCGACGCCCTGATCTGCATCTCCAACTGCGACAAGATCACCCCCGGCATGCTGATGGCCGCGCTGCGCCTCAACATCCCCGTGGTGTTCGTCTCCGGCGGCCCGATGGAAGCCGGCAAGACCACACTCGTCGACGGCACGGTCCGCACCCTCGACCTCGTCGACGCGATCTCGGACGCGGTCAACGACAAGATCTCCGACGCGGACATCCTCCGCATCGAGGAGAACGCCTGCCCGACGTGCGGCAGCTGTTCGGGCATGTTCACCGCCAACTCGATGAACTGTCTCGCCGAGGCGATCGGCCTGGCCCTTCCCGGCAACGGCTCGGTCCTCGCCACCCACACCGCCCGCAAGGCGCTGTACGAGAACGCCGGCCGCACGATCGTCGAGATCACCAAGCGCCACTACGAGGAGGACGACCACTCCGTCCTGCCCCGCAGCATCGCCGGCCGCGAGGCGTTCGAGAACGCCATGGCCCTCGACATCGCGATGGGCGGTTCCACCAACACGATCCTCCACCTGCTGGCCGCCGCCCAGGAGGCCGGGCTCGACTTCGGCCTCCCGGAGATGGACGAGATCTCCCGGCGGGTCCCCTGCCTCGCGAAGGTCGCCCCCAACGTGGCGCCCGGCGGGACGTACTACATGGAGGACGTGCACCGGGCCGGCGGCATCCCCGCGCTGCTCGGCGAGCTGCGCCGCGGCGGGCTGCTCAACGAAGGCGTGCACGCGGTCCACTCCGGCAGCCTCGACGAGTGGCTGAAGAACTGGGACGTCCGTGGCGGCTCCCCGTCCCCCGAGGCCGTCGAGCTCTGGTACGCCGCTCCGGGCTGCGTCCGCAGCGCGACCGCCTTCTCGCAGTCCGAGCGCTGGGACAGCCTCGACACGGACGCGGCCGGAGGCTGCATCCGCGACATGGAGCACGCCTACTCGAAGGACGGCGGCCTGGCGGTCCTCAAGGGCAACCTCGCCGTGGACGGCTGCGTGGTGAAGACGGCCGGCGTCGACGAGTCGATCTGGACCTTCGAGGGCCCGGCCGTGGTCTGCGAGTCCCAGGAGGACGCGGTCGACAAGATCCTCCGCAAGGAGATCAAGGACGGCGATGTCATCGTCATCCGCTACGAGGGCCCCAAGGGCGGCCCCGGCATGCAGGAGATGCTCTACCCGACGTCGTTCCTCAAGGGCCGGGGCCTCGGCAAGACCTGCGCGCTCGTCACGGACGGCCGGTTCTCCGGCGGCACGTCGGGCCTCTCCATCGGGCACGCCTCGCCCGAGGCGGCGTCCGGCGGCACGATCGCGCTGGTCGAGGACGGTGACCGGATCCGGATCGACATCCCGAACCGCTCCATCGAGCTCCTCGTCCCCGACGCGGAGCTGGCCACCCGGCGCGAGGCGCTGAACGGCGTGTACGCGCCGAAGAACCGCGACCGCAAGGTCTCCCAGGCGCTGCGCGCGTACGCGGCGATGGCGACCAGCGCGGACAAGGGCGCCGTCCGCGACGTCTCCAAGCTCGGCTGACCCGCAGAGGTTCCGTCCGGCCCCGCCCCTGGTCTCACCAGGCGGCGGGGTCGTTCGCGTCCACCGCGAAGACGGACCCGTCCGGGGCGGTCCCGACGACGCTTCCGCCGAGGACGACGGGGGCGGGCAGCGACGAGGCATGGCTGAGCTTCCCCGCCCTGAGCCTCGGCCGGGTCTGGCCCAGCAGCGTCCCGTGCTCCGTGTCGACGGCGAGCAGCCGCCCGTCGGCCGCCGAGAAGTACAGCCGGCCGCCCGCGCCGAGCACGGGTGCCGAGGTCGTCCCGACGGCCGTCTCCAGCCGCCACCGCTCGGGGCGCGCGGCGCCCGGGCGGACGTCGACGGCCAGCAGGGTTCCGCCGCGCTCCAGCAGCAGGGCGGTGTCCCCGTCCACCACGGTCTCCGGGGCGTTCATCCGGAAGGGCAGCCGCACCCGGGTCGCCTCGCGGCGGGCGGGGTCGTAGCGGACGAGACCGGTCGTCTGGGCCTTCTCGTTCATGGCCGTCAGCAGGAGCGCCCCGCCCGAGGTGCCGACCGGGGTGAGGAGCCCGTCCAGCTCGCGCTGCCAGACCGTGTCCCCGGTCCTCGCCTCGATCGCCGTGACCAGGGTGGTGGTGCCCTGCGCCGAGTTCTCGAAGACGTACGCGACCCCGGTCCCGTCCTCGTACAGCGCGTAGGCCGGGGCCCGGTGCCCCGGGACGCCGTGCCGCCAGCGGGTCACGCCGGTACCCGCGTCGAGCGCCTGGAGAGTACCGTCCTGCCGGGCCGTCAGCAGCAGGCCTCCCGCAGGGAACGGGGTGTCGAGGTACGCGGAGAGGTCCTTGTGCCAGAGCTCCGTGCCCGTGGCCGTGGCGTACGCGCGCAGTACCTCGCCCGGCACGACGGTGTAGGCCACGTTCCCTGCCACCGTGCCGCCGGGCCTCACACCCCCCGACGCCGGACCGGACTGCCCAGAAGGGGGTTCGGTGTGCGACCAGAGCACCCGCCCGTGCGCCGGATCCAGAGCAGCGGCGCCGGACCCTGCCGAGACGCAGTACAGCGAGGAACCGGCGGGGGCGCACGCCGGGGTGGAGCCCTCCTGGGACCGCAGCGGCGTCTGCCACGGCACGAAGGCGGCCGGACGTTCCGTCCCGCTGCCCGGCCCCTCCGCCTCCGGCGTCCCGGAGCTCGAAGCCGCCGCCCAGACGCCCGCGGCCACCAGGACCGACAGCGCGGCGGCGACCGCGAGCCGGCGCCGTGCGCGCCGGCCGGTCCTCGCGTCCGAGCGGGACGCAGGCCCGTTCGCCGCCCGGACGTGCGTGGTCGTCTCCGCGGCCTCCGGGGAGACGCCCTCCCGGGACGCCGCCTCCCCGCGCTCGACGGCGAGCGGCTTGCGCTGCACCGGGATGAAGGCCGCCGCCTCGTACGAAGGAGGGTGCAGCGCGGCCATGATCTCGTCCGGGGTGGGACGTTCTGCGGGATCCTTCGCCAGGCAGCGCCCGACCAGCGGCGAGAGATCCTCCGGCACTCCGGCCAGGTCCGCCTCGTCGTGCACCACCTGGTAGGCCACGAGGTAGGGACTGTCCGAGTCGAAGGGCCCCCGGCCCGTCGCCGCGTGGACCAGCACCGCCCCGAGCGCGAACACGTCGGCGGCCGGACCCACCTCGCGAGGCCGCTGGAACTGCTCGGGTGCCATGTACGGCGGAGAGCCGATCAGCTTGCCGGTCTCCGTACGCACATCGCTGTCGTAGGGCCGGGATATCCCGAAGTCGATGACCTTGGGCCCGGAGTCGGGGAGCAGCACGTTGCTCGGCTTGAGATCCCGGTGGATGACCCCGGCCCGGTGGATGTCGCGCAGGGCCTCGGCGAGTCCCGCCGTCAGCCTGCGCAGTTCGGCCGGGCTCATCGGCCCGTTCCGCTTCACCTGCGCCGAGAGGGTCGGGCCCGGCACGTAGAGGGTGGCCATCCAGGGCAGCGCGGCCGTCGGGTCCGCGTCCACGACCGGCGCGGTGAACGCCCCGCTGACCCGCCGGGCAGCCGCGACCTCCTGCCGGAAACGCGCCCTGAACTCAGGGTCCGCCGCGTGCTGGCGGTGCACCACCTTGACCGCGAGCTGCAGCCCGGACGGGGAGCGTGCCAGGTGTACGACACCCATGCCGCCCGCCCCGAGGCATGCCTCGAGCCGGTACCGCCCGGCGTACTCAGGATGCTCCGCTTCCGGATGTGATCCGGTCCCTCGCAGCGGCGGCATCGCCCACCCCCGTGTGTTCGACCGCAAGCGCGACGCACGGAGCCTAGTCGATGGTGCGTGCGAGGAGCGCGGGGCTTGTTAGCCTGCGCGTCACACGCATCGCTTTCAACGGGGGAGGCCCGCATGGGTGTTGAGGAGAACGTCACCACGGATGTCGCGACCGCGGCCACGGAGGTCGCGGAGACGGCCGCGGAGGGGGTGGCGACGCTCGCCGCGGCGACCGTCGTATATCCCATCGCGCCCGGCTACCGCGTCAACGTGCGCAGGGGGCCGGGCACGCAGTACGGGATCGTCCGGACACTGCCGTACGGGATGAGCGTCCCGGTCTACTGCCAGATGCCGGGGGAGTGGATCTCCGGTCCTTACGGCACGTCGAACCTCTGGGACAACATCGCCAACGGCCAGTTCGTGTCCGACGCCTACGTCCGCACGGGCAGTGACGGCTACGTCGCTCCGCGCTGCGACTGACGGAGCCGGTGCCCGCCCAGGGATAATCGATCCCGTGAGCGAGAACAGCGAAGCATCCGGCACGCCCTCCGGCAGCACGGCGCCCGGCGCCACCACACCGGGGCCGCAGCCCGAACCTCTCCGTTTCTTCGGTACGACCTGGGTCGACCACGACGGCGGGTACGGGCTGCGGCGCGTGGCGGTCACCGCCGGCTCCCTCCTGGCGGCCGTCGCCTCGTGCTTCGTCCTGCGCTTCGCCTACCAAGGGCTGGAGATCGCCGAGGTCGGCAGCTTCGTCGGTCTGCTCGTGGTGCTGATGTTCGCGGTGTGCAGCGCCATCGCCTTCCGCAGGACCTGGGAGGGCTTCACCCGCCGCCCGGCCGATCCCTCCCACGAGGACAGGCTGCGCGGCCTGAAGTCGATCGGCTTCATCGGCTCGCTGCTCGCCTACTTCTTCCGCTCCTTCACCGAGGCGCCGGGCGAGAAGCTGCGGCGTACGGAGTACGAGACGGCCCTCGCCCAGTACGCGAAGCGCCGCTCCTCCCGCACCGGGAACCCGGCGGCCCGCAAGAGCGCCAAGGGCAAGCGCCCCGGACGCCGCTAGAACCGGGCGCGATCGCGCCCCGCGCACGCCGGGGCCCGGGCACGATGAACCATGCCCGCTTCAGCGCCCCGCGCCCTCTCGTTCGATCGTGCCGCCGCCCTGTACGCCGCCGCACGCCCCGCATACCCGCCCGCTCTGCTCGACACCGTCGAGGAGCTGACCGGCCGCCCCCTGCGCGGCTCCCGTGTCGTCGACGTCGGCGCGGGGACGGGCATCGCCACCCGCCTCCTGTGCGCCCGCGGCGCTCACGTCACCGCCGTCGAGCCGGGGCCCGGCATGGCCGGAGAGCTGCGGCGGTCGCTGCCCGACGTCCCCGTGGTCCGGGGTGACGGCAACCGCCTCCCGCTGGCCGGCGCGTCGGCCGACCTGATCACCTACGCCCAGTCCTGGCACTGGACCGACCCCGACCGCTCGCTCCCCGAGGCCCTGCGCGTCCTGCGACCCGGTGGCGCCCTGGCGCTCTGGTGGAACGTCGCCGACCACTCCGCCCCCTGGACAGCCGAGCAGGACACCCGGCTGCGCCTCCACTTCGGCACCGGTGACAGCGCCCACGGCTCACCCGGCGGCGCCGGCTCGCGAAACCTACGGCAGCTGCCCGGCGGGGAGTTCGCGCAACGAGTGCTGCGGTGGTCGCGCACGGTGCCGGTCGACACGCATCTCGCCAACCTCTCCAGCCACTCCGCGTTCCTGGTCCAGGGCGCCGAAGGCGAGGCGACCACCCGCCGGTTCCTGGACGAGGAGCGCCGTCACCTGGCCACGGTGTTCCCCGACGGCCAGGTCGAGGAGCGTTACGTGGTGGAGGTCGCGGTACTGATCCGCTGACCGCCCCGGCCCGCCGCGTCCCTTGACGACGCACTGCGGCGGGATCAATATTCATCACATGATGAATTCCTCGCGCGCGACAGGCCCGAGCGCCGTCGAGGCCCGCGCGCTCACCGTCGTACGAGGGGACCGCACGGTCCTGCGCGGCCTCGACTTCACGGTCGAGCCGGGCAGGATCACCGGTCTTCTCGGCCCGTCCGGCTGCGGCAAATCGACCCTCATGCGGGCGGTCGTCGGCAGCCAGGCCAAGGTCACGGGCACCCTCCACGTCCTCGGCCGCCCGGCCGGCCACGCGGCCGTACGCAACCGCGTCGGCTATGTCACCCAGGCGCCCTCGGTCTACACCGACCTGACCGTCCGGCAGAACCTGGACTACTTCGCGGCCGTGCTCCTGCCGGGCCGCGCGCACCGCGCCGCACGCGAGGAAGCCGTCACCCGTGCCATCGGTGACGTCGACCTCGCGAGCCACGCCGAGGCCCTCGCCGGCAACCTCTCCGGCGGTCAGCTCAGCCGCGTCTCCCTCGCCGTCGCCCTGCTCGGCACCCCCGAACTCCTGGTGCTCGACGAGCCGACCGTCGGCCTCGACCCCGTACTGCGCCGCGACCTGTGGAACCTCTTCCACAGCCTCGCCACCGAGCGGGGCACCACCGTCCTCGTCTCCTCGCACGTCATGGACGAGGCCGAACGCTGCCACCGGCTGCTGCTCATGCGCGACGGCGAGATCCTCGCCGACGACACCCCCGACGCCCTCCGCACCCGTACCGGATCCGCCACCGTGGAAGACGCGTTCCTCCACCTGGTCGACGAGGCCGCGGCCACCCGCCAGGAGACGACCCGATGAGCACCGCCGCCCCCGCACTCAGCACGGCACGCACCCTGGCCACCGCCGCGCGCGTCCTGCGCCAGCTCCGCCACGACCCCCGCACCATCGCCCTGCTGCTGGTCCTCCCGGTCCTCCTGATCACCCTGCTGCGCTACGTCTTCGACTCCGGCCCGGGCACCTTCGACTCCATCGGCGCCTCGCTGCTCGGCATCTTCCCGCTGATCACGATGTTCCTGGTGACCTCGATCGCCACCCTGCGCGAACGCACCTCGGGCACCCTCGAACGCCTCCTCGCCATGCCCCTCGGCAAGGGCGACCTGATCGCCGGGTACGCACTGGCCTTCGGCGCCGTCGCGGTCCTCCAGTCGGTCCTGGCGACCGCCGTCTCCGTATGGGCCCTCGGCCTCGACGTCGTCGGCTCCCCCTGGCTGCTGCTCGTCGTGGCCCTGCTCGACGCCCTCCTCGGCACGGCGCTCGGCCTGTTCGTCTCGGCCTTCGCCACCTCCGAGTTCCAGGCGGTCCAGTTCATGCCGGCGGTGATCTTCCCGCAGCTGCTGCTGTGCGGGCTCTTCACCCCGCGCGACCAGATGCATCCCGCCCTGGAGGCCGTCTCCGACGTCCTGCCGATGTCGTACGCCGTCGACGGGATGAACCAGGTCCTCACCCACACCGACATCACCGCCGACTTCTACCGCGACATCCTGATCGTCGCGGGCTGCGCCCTGCTCGTCCTCTGCCTGGGCGCGGCCACCCTCCGGCGCCGCACCGGCTGAGGGCGCGGTGCGAGGATGGCGGTGCCACCACCAGCACCGAGCACCGCCACCCGGAGGATGAACCGCATGACCCAGACAGTCGCAGTCCTCGGCACAGGAAAGATCGGCGAGGCCCTGCTCAGCGGCATGATCCGGGCGGGCTGGCGGGCCGCCGACCTGCTGGTCACCACTCGCCGCCACGAGCGCGCCGAGGAACTCCGGGCCCGCTACGGCGTCCGGACGGTCACCAACGCGGAAGCCGCCAAGAACGCCGACATCCTCATCCTGGCGGTCAAGCCCCAGGACATGGGCAGGCTCCTCGACGAGCTCGCCCCTCACATCTCCGCCGACCGCCTCGTCATCACCGCCGCCGCGGGCATCACGACCGGTTTCATCGAGGACAGGCTCACCGAGGGAACCCCGGTCGTACGCGTCATGCCGAACACCCCTGTCCTGGTGGACGAGGGGATGTCCGTCATCTCGGCGGGCAGCCACGCCACCGCCGCGCACCTCGACCACGCCGAGGAGATCTTCGGCGGCGTCGGCAAGACCGCCCGCGTCCCGGAGTCCCAGCAGGACGCGGCCACGGCACTCTCCGGCTCGGGACCCGCGTACTTCTACTTCCTCGTCGAGGCCATGACCGACGCGGGCATCCTGCTCGGTCTGCCCCGCGCCCAGGCGCACGACCTGATCGTCCAGGCCGCCATCGGCGCGGCGGTCATGCTCCGGGACAGCGGCGAACACCCGGTGAAGCTCCGCGAGGCCGTCACCAGCCCGGCCGGCACCACCATCAGCGCGATCCGGGAGCTGGAGAACCACGGCGTACGGGCGGCCCTCATCGCCGCGCTCGAAGCGGCCCGCGACCGCAGCCGTGAGCTGGCCACGGGCAACGGCTGACCCGCGCTACCGCACGGTGGCCAGCCGTGAGCCGGCCACGGGCAACGGCTGACCCGCGCTACCGCACGGCGGCCACCAGCTCCTCGCTGCGCACCACGTTCGCGAACCCGCCGCCGTGCAAGGTCACGGCGGTGGCCCGCGCCAGCTCGTCGGCGCTCAGCTTCCAGCCCCAGGGACCGGCCGCGTCGAACGTGTAGGTGGCATCGAGGGCGAAGAACACCTCGTAGCCCAGATTGCCGCCCATCCGCGCCGTCGTCTCCGCGCACATGTTGGTCTGGATCCCCGCCACCACGAACTGCCGCACCCCGGCCTCACGCAGCCAGGCGTCCAGATCGGGTGTGCCGTAGAAGGCGGAGTTCACCGACTTCGTCAGGAACAGCTCGGGGCCCGTGCCCTTCCCGCGCCGCTCCTCGACGTATCCCTTGAAGGCGTTTCCAGGGCCCCCCACCCGCAGCGGCGAGTCAGGCTTCTGCGAGTCGTGCCGCACGAACACGACGGGCCGGCCGCTCGCCTGCCAGGCATCGAGCAGTTCCGCGATGTTCCGGTCGGCCTCCGGATTGTTGCGAGGACCCCAGTACTCCTCGTCCTCGAATCCCAGCTGTACATCGACGACGACCAGCGCCGCGTTCTCCGTGATCTCCATACCCATCACTCTGCGCGCGGCGCCGGTCCGTTCCCAGAGGTATGAAAGTCATCGACCGATGCTTTACTGCCACCATGACCGCACCCCCGGGCCGCCCCGCCCGCGTCGCTCTGGTCGCCTTTCCCGGTATCCGCGCCTTCGACGTCTCCGTCATCACGGAGGTGTGGGGGGTCGACCGCACCGACCGGGGCGTGCCGGCCTTCGACCTGCGCCGCGCCGCCGACGGTCCGGAGCCGGTCCCCCTGCGCGGCGGGCTGTCCCTCGCTCCCGACCGCGCACTGGCGTGGCTCGACCGCGCGGACCTGGTCGTCGTCCCCGGACTCGACGACCACGTCACGCCGGCCCCGGCCCCGGTGCTCGAAGCCCTGCGCCGTTCCCACGGCAGGGGTACGCCGATCGCCGCGCTCTGCGGTGGCGCCTTCACGCTCGCCCAGGCCGGACTGCTGGACGGCCGCAGGGCGGTCACCCACTGGAACCTCACCGAGCTGCTCACGGAGCGGCACCCACGGGTGAGCGTGGTGCGGGACGCGCTCTTCGTCCACGAGGACAACATCTGGACCTCGGCCGGCACCGCGGCGGGCATCGACCTCTGCCTGCACCTCGTACGGACGAACCACGGGGCGGAAGCGGCGGCGACGATCGCGCGTTCGATGGTGACGGCACCGTTCCGTACGGGCACCCAGGCACAGTTCATCGAACACCCCACGCCCCGGGCCGACCGGGACGCGGACGCGCTCGCCGAGGTCCGGGCCCACGCACTGACCCGTCTGGCGGAGCCTCACACCGTGGCCGGGCTCGCAGCCCTGGCCGGCATGTCACCTCGTACCTTCGCCCGGCACTTCCAGGCCACCACAGGGACGACACCGATGCGCTGGCTGATCACACAGCGCGTCGCCGCCGCGCAGAAGCTGCTGGAGCGAACCGACTTGGCCCTCCCCGAGGTCGCCCGCCGCGCGGGCTTCGGCAGCGAGATCACGATGCGCCAGCACTTCGCGGCACAGCTGGCCACCAGCCCGCGCGACTACAGGCTGGCCTTCCGCGACGCAGGTGGCAGGAGGGGAGTTGACACGCCCGTCCCTGGTCCGTAGTGTGCTCCGAGTTGTCCGACGTGAGCGCCGACTCCGGTCGGTCCCCGGACAGCCATTCCGCAGGAACCACTCGAAACGAACGACATCTGTCGTTTCGTTTTTATGTGCGCACGTGCGAAATGAGGAATGGGCGTTCGAAGGTGACCCGATTAGCGTCGGGGCCGGGGATTCCGCTAAAGTCTCACTCGTCGGAACGGCCCAACGGCCGGGATGGCGAAACCCGCTGACTGGGAATCAGGCCCGAAAGGATCTGATAGAGTCGGACTCGCCGGAAAGGGAAACGCGAAAGCGAAGAACTGGAAAGCGAAACAAGC
>NZ_JBIAJR010000012.1:208862-238981 GCF_042872025.1 Streptomyces sp. NPDC005494 | reverse complement strand
ATCGCCGCCGGGGTGTTCCGGGTCGGCGAACGCGTCTCCGTGCTGCCGTCCGGGCGCACCACCACGATCGAAGGGATCGACGCGCTCGGCGAGAGCGTCGACATCGCCTGGGCCCCCCAGTCCGTCACGATCCGGCTGGCCGACGACATCGACATCTCACGCGGCGACCTCATCGCCCCCACCGACGAAGCCCCCACCACCACCCAGGACGTCGAAGCCACCGTCTGCCACGTCGCCGACCAGCCCCTCACCGTCGGCCAGCGCGTACTGCTCAAGCACACCACCCGCACGGTCAAGGCCATCGTCAAGGACATCCCCTCACGCCTCACCCTCGACGACCTCTCCCAGCACCCCGCCCCCGGACAGCTCGTCGCCAACGACATCGGACAGGTCGTCATCCACGTATCCGAAGAGCTGGCCCTGGACCCCTACCGGCTGTCCCGCAACACCGGGTCGTTCCTGCTGATCGACCCCGCCGACGGCACGACCCTGACCGCCGGCATGGCCGGGGAGGCCTTCACCGTCCCGGCTCTCGCCAGGGCGCGCCCGTGTTGACCCCGGTCGGCCGGCCCGCGCGCTCACGCACGCTCTTCCGGCTCGCTCTCGCCGCGGTTCTCCCCCTCCTGATGTCGGCCGCCTGCGGATACGGCTCCGAACGGCCCTCGGACGAGATACCGGCCGCCCTGTCGGGCAGACCGCTCTCGGCCGACGAGGTCCGCATCGGCTACTTCCCGAACCTGTCCCACGCCACCGCCCTGGTCGGCGTACAGGAAGGGCTGTTCCAGCGCGAACTGGCCGGCACCCGGCTGCGCACCTCGACCTTCACCGCGGGCCCGTCCGAGATCGAGGCGCTCAACGCCGGTTCGGTGGACATCGCCTGGATCGGCCCGTCGCCCACGGTCAACGGCTACGTCCGGACGCGTGGCAGCGCACTGAAGATCATCGCCGGGTCCGCTTCGGGCGGTGTGAAGCTCGTCGTCGACCCGAAGAAGATCAAGACCCTGGACGACCTCAAGGGCAAGAAGATCGCCACCCCGCAGCTCGGCAACACCCAGGACGTGGCCTTCCTCAACTGGATCTCCGAGAAGGGCTGGAAGGTCGACGCCCAGAGCGGACGGGGTGACGTGTCCGTCGTGCGGACGGGGACGAAGGTGGCCCCGGACGCCTACCGCACCGGGGCCGTGGACGGTGCCTGGATGCCCGAGCCCACCGCCTCGTACCTGGTCGCCGAGGGTGCCACCGTGCTGCTCGACGAGTCGGACCTGTGGCCCTCAGGCTCCTTCGTCACCACACATGTGATCGTCTCCCGCACGTTTCTCGACGAACACCCTGATGTGGTCGAGGCGGTCCTGCGCGGTTCGGTGAAGACCAATGCCTGGATCGCGGCGGACGCCGACCGCGCCAAGGCTTCCGCCAACGCGGCTCTGAAGAGACTCACGGGCAGACCGCTGCCACCCGAGGTCCTCGATCCGGCCTGGTCCTCCATCGAGGTCACGGACGATCCGATGCCCGCCACACTCCGGGCGCAGGCGGACCACGCCATGAGAGCCGGGCTTCTGAAGGAGGCCGACCTCACCGGCATCTACGACCTCGGCCCACTGAACCGCGTTCTGCGGCAGGCCGGCAGCCGGCCCCTGCCCACGGACGAACGCTCCTTGCCCACAGGCACCCGGCAGACGACCCCCCGGAGGTGACCGGATGATCCCGGCCCCGACCGCCGAGCGACTCGGCCCTTCTCCCGCCGGCTCCGCCACGCCAGCCGTCCGGCTGACGGGCGTGCACAAATCCTTCGGCGCCGACGGTGGTGCCCCGGTGCTGCAGGACATCAACCTGGCCGTCGAAGCGGGGGAATTCCTCTGCCTCCTCGGCGCATCGGGCTGCGGCAAGTCGACCCTGCTCAATCTGATCGCCGGGCTCGACCTGCCCACGGCAGGACGCATCGACCTGCCGCTCCGGCGCAGGCCCTCCCTGATGTTCCAGGAGCACGCGCTGTTCCCGTGGCTGACCGCGGGAAAGAACATCGAACTCACCCTGCGGCTCCGCGGTGTGAAGCGCACGGAGCGACGTGCGGAGGCCGAGCGGCTGCTCGAACTCGTACGCCTCGGCGGGGCGCACCGCAAGCGGGTGCACGAGCTGTCCGGGGGGATGCGCCAGCGGGTCGCGCTCGCCCGCGCACTCGCCCAGGACTCCGACGTCCTGCTGATGGACGAGCCGTTCGCCGCTCTCGACGCCATCACCCGCGACGTGCTGCACGACGAGCTCACCCGGGTCTGGCAGGAGACGGGGGTCTGCGTCCTGTTCGTCACGCACAACGTGCGCGAGGCGGTGCGGCTCGCCCAGCGCGTGGTCCTCCTGTCGTCGCGGCCCGGCCGCATCGCCCAGGAGTGGACGATCGGCATACCCCAGCCGCGCCGCATCGAGGACCAGGCGGTCGCCGAGCTGTCCGTCGAGATCACCGAGAGCCTGCGAGGGGAGATCCGCCGCCATGCCCGGCGTTGAGGCCCGGCCCGGCGAGAGCGCCCGCCGGGCGAAGCGCGGGTCGCCGGAGGACCTGGCGGAAGTGGAGGCCGGGCTCGATTCCCTCGACTCCGTACCGGTACGCCGCACCCCTTTGTGGGGCCGTCTGCGCCGCAAGGTGCTGCCGCCCCTGTTCGCCACGGTGCTGGCGCTGGCGTCGTGGCAGCTCGCCGTGAGCACCGGGGTGGCCCCGCCCGACAAGCTCCCGAGCCCCGCGTCGGTCGCCGACAGCCTCCGGTACCTGTGGCTCCAGGGTTCGCTGTTCGACATCATCTGGACGAGTGTGCGACGGGGCCTGCTGGGCTTTCTCGTGGCCGTCGCGATCGGCACGCCGCTGGGGCTGATCGTGGCCCGCGTCGCGTTGGTCCGCGCGGCACTGGGGCCGCTCCTCTCAGGGCTGCAGTCCCTGCCGTCGGTCGCCTGGGTCCCGGCGGCGGTGCTGTGGCTGGGGCTGACCAGTTCGGCGATGTACGCGGTGATCCTGCTGGGTGCGGTCCCGTCCATCGCGAACGGCCTGGCCGCGGGCATCAGGCACGTCCCGCCGCTCCATCTCCAGGTCGGCAGGAGCATCGGTGCCACGGGGTGGCGCAGTGCCTGGCACATCCTGATGCCGGCCGCCCTGCCCGGTTACCTCTCGGGCCTCAAGCAGGGCTGGGCCTTCTCCTGGCGCTCGCTGATGGCCGCCGAACTGATCGCCTCCTCGCCGGACCTGGGTGTCGGCCTGGGCCGGTATCTGGAGAACTCCCGGGAGAGCATCGACCTGCCGGGCGTCTTCCTCGGGATCGCGCTCATCCTGCTGGTCGGTGTCGCCATCGACCTGCTCGTCTTCTGCCCGCTGGAGCGCCGGGTGCTGCGCAGCCGTGGGCTCCTCACCGGGGGATGACGGCGATGACGGATCCGGTCGGCCTCGTCGTCGCCCACGGCAGCCGCGACCCCCGGCACGCCGCGACCGTACGCGCGCTCACCGCACGGGCCAGGGCGCTCAGGCCGGGGCTGAGGCTCGAAACGGCCTTCCTCGCCTTCGGCACCCCCTCGGTGTCCGGCGCCCTGGAACGTCTGGCGTCCGAAGGGGTACGCGAGGTCGTCGCCGTTCCTCTCCTGCTGACCCGGGCCTTCCATTCCGAGTCCGATCTTCCCACCGCACTGCGCCGGGCTCCCCCGGTGCTGCGCGTCGTCCAGGCGGACGTCCTCGGTCCCTCTCCCCTCCTGCTGGCCGCCATGCACCGGCGCCTGGAGGAAGCGGGGCTGGGCCCGGGCGGCCCCGGCTCGACGGGGCTGGTACTGGCCTCGGCGGGTTCCACAGCCCCGGAGGCGATCGCAGTGATCGCCGGCATCGCGCGGGAACTGCGGCACAAGGGCTGGTGCGCCGTGCGCCCCGCCTTCGCCTCCGCCGCAGCCGCCGGGGGCTCCTCCCGCACCGCCGATGCCGTACGCGCTCTACGGGCCGACGGCGTACGCCGGGTGGCCGTCGCCCCGTACATGATCGCTCCCGGTCTCCTGTCCGACCGCATCACCGACGGCGCGCGGGCGGCGGGAGCCGAGGTCGTCGCCCCCGTCCTCGGCGCCGCGCCCGAGCTGGCCAGGCTGCTGATCGACCGGTGGCAGGCGGGGGCCGACGGCCGCCCGCGAGCAGGGCAGACGTCGGCCGGCTCGTCGATCAGCCCGTCGTCAGGCGGGCGTCACCCGGGCGTGTTCGCATGACGGGCGCGCCGCATCGGACCGGCCGGTCCGATGCCGTCACATCCTTCAGTGAAAGGAGGCACGGCCGTGCCTGACACTTCCGCGCCCGACCCGAATCCCGCGGGGACGGAGTCCGCGCACGAACCGGTCGCCATCATCGGTGTCGGACTGCGCTTTCCCGGCGACAACGACACGCTCGACGAGTTCGAGGCGTTCCTCCGCGCAGGAGGCTCAGGCATCCGGCCGGTGCCGGAGGACCGTTGGGACGTGCCCGCCTTCACCCCGCACAACGACGAGGACCGCGGCAAGGTCCGCACGGCGGGCGGGGGCTTCCTCGACAACATCGACAGGTTCGACGCGCAGTTCTTCAACATCTCGCCCAAGGAGGCCCAGTTCATCGACCCGCAGCAGCGGGTCATGCTGGAGACGGCCTGGCGGGCCCTGGAGGACGCCAACCTCGACCCCGCCGCCCTGCGGCACGGATCGGGCGGCGTGTACATCGGCACCAGCCAGATCGACTACGCGCTGGAGCTCGACTCCCTGCCGTACGAGGAACTGGACGGCCACCTGGCCTCGGGCATCACCGCCTTCCCGATCTCCGGCCGGGTGTCCTACTTCCTCGGCTGGCGCGGGCCGAGCATGAGCGTCGACACCGCCTGCGCCTCCTCGCTCACCGCACTGCACCTGGCGGTCAGCGGGCTGCGCGGCGGGGAGTGCGACATCGCGCTGGCGGGCGGGGTCAACCTCCTGCACCATCCGCGGATCTTCGTGATGTTCTCCAACGGCAACATGATGGCCCCCGACGGCCGGTGCAAGACCTTCGACGAATCCGCGGACGGGTACTCGCGCGCCGAGGGGGCGGGGGCCCTCGTACTGAAGCGGCTCTCCGACGCCCAGCGGGACGGCGACCGGATCCTGGCCGTCGTACGGGGAACGGCGATCGGCCAGAACGGGGAGAGCGCCGGCCTCACCGTCCCGAACGGCACCGCCCAGGAACAGGTGATGCACCAGGCGCTGGCCGACGCGGGCCTGAAGCCCGGAGACATCCAGTACGTGGAGGCGCACGGCACGGGGACCCCGCTGGGCGACCCCATCGAGATGGGCGCCATCTGCGACGTGTTCTCGGACTCCCACACCGCGGAGGAGCCGATCAACGTCGCCTCGGTGAAGACCAATGTGGGACACGCCGAGGCGACCGCCGGGGTCATGGGCGTGGTGAAGACCGTCCTGCAGCTGCGGTCGGCCACGATCTATCCGCATCTGAACCTCGTCAACCGGTCCCCGCGCATCCCGTGGGACCGCTACGCGGTGGACGTACCGACCGAGTGCCGTCCCTGGAAGGCGGAGACCCGGCGGGCCCTGGTGAACAGCTTCGGATTCGCCGGAGCCATCGCCGCGGCGGTGCTGGAGGAGGCGCCCGAGCCCGCCGGACCGGCGTCGGAGCCGGTCCGCCAGACGGAGGGCGGGCACCTCATCACTCTCTCGGCGAAGAACCGCAAGGGCTTGCGCCTCCAGGTGGAGGCCTACCGTGCGTTCCTCGACGAGCGGCCGGACGCGCCGGTGGGCGACATCTGCTACACGGCCAACGTCGGCCGCAGTCACTTCAACCAGCGGATCGCGGCCGTGGTGCACGACCGCGATCAGCTGACCCGTTTCCTCGACAAGCAGGCCGCCCGCCTGGAGAACGACGAGAGGGGAACCGGTGACTTCCGCAAGACGGCCTTCCTGTTCACCGGGCAGGGTGCGCAGTACGCGGGTATGGGCCGCCCGCTCTACGAGCAGTTCCCCGTGTTCCGGGACTGTGTCGACGCGTGCGATCGGCTGTTCGCCCCGCTCGTCGGCCGGTCCGTGCGGGACCTGCTGCTCGACCGGGCCGAGGACGCCGACGCCATCCACCGGACCCGGTACACGCAACCGGCGCTGTTCACACTCGAATACGCCCTGGCCCGGCTGTGGCTCTCGTGGGGAGCACGGCCGAACGCCCTGATCGGCCACAGCATCGGCGAGGTGGTCGCCGCCGCGGTGGCCGGGGTGTTCAGCCTCGAGGACGCCGTGACGCTGGTCGCCCACCGCGGCCGCCTCATGCAGTCGGTGTCGGCTCCCGGCGGCATGGCCGCGGTGAGCGCGTCGGCCCAGGAGGTCGCTCCGTACCTGGAGGGGTACTCCGATCTCACCGTCGCCGGCATCAACTCACCGCAGCAGTGCGTGATATCGGGCGGGGACGCGGCACTGGCCGAGGTCACGGCCGTGCTGACGGAGCAGGGGCTCAAGGTGAGCCGGCTCGCGGTCTCCCACGCGTTCCACTCGGCCCTGATGGCCGAGGTGTACGAGGAGTTCCGCGCGGCTCTGGCGGACATCGTCTTCCACGAGCCGTCGTTCACCCTGATATCCAACGTGACGGGCCGGGTCGCCCGGCCCGCCGAGCTGATGACCCCCGACTACTGGGTACACCACATCGGCGCGCCGGTGGACTTCCTCCAGGGGATGCGGACACTGGAGCGGCGTGGACGGCACGTCCTCATCGAGATCGGCCCGTCGGCCACGCTGTCCGGCCTGGCCCGGGCGTGTGTCGAGCCTGAGGACCACCGCTGGCTCACCAGTCTCGGCAAGGCGGACACGGACGGTTCGACGATCCGTTCCTCCGTCGCCCAGTTCTACACGGCGGGCCTGCCGGTGGACTGGGCCGAGTACCACCGCGGCCGGGAGGGACGGCGCACGCACCTGCCGCACTACTCCTTCGACCGCAAGCGGTACTGGCTGCCGGTGAAGGGGGAACGGCACGGCCTGGGCGCGGGGACGGGATCGGGTCCCGCCGTTCATCCGCTGCTCGGCCAGGAAGTCACTCCTTCCGAGGGCGCACCGGACGGCGTACGGGAGTTCGCCGCCAGGCTCTCCCCGCACAAGCCCTCCTATCTCGCCGATCACGTCGTCGGGGAACAGGTGGTCCTGCCGGGCACCGGCTATCTGGAGATCCTGCTCGCGTTGCAGGACGCGGTCTACGGCGAGACGAGCCGGCCCGTCCTGGATGTCGAGATGAAGGAGGCCCTGTTCCTGCCGGAGGAGGGCGTGGTCGAGGTGCGCACCCGGCTCCTGCCCCGCGCGGACGGGTCGGCGGCGGTCGAGGTGCTGAGTCTCGCGGCGGGTCAGGACGGGGCGATCGAGCGGCTGCACACGACGGCCACCCTCGCCCCCGGGCCGGCCGGCCCGAGCGGCCTGGCCGACGAACTGCGGGACCTGGCCGGCGCGGCCGGGGAACCCGAGGACGTCCTCGGGGCCGACGAGGTCTACTCCGCCTATGCCGCGGCAGGGCTGCCGTACGGTCCCGAGTTCCGCCGGATGCGGGAAGTCGCCCGCTGCGACAGCACCCTGGCCGTCGGCGAGCTGCTCGGTCTGCCCGCCGACGCGGTCGGACACGCTCCCCCGGCCCTGCTGGACGCGGCGACCCACGCGTTCGCCGCGATCGGCGACGACGGGAGCAGCTACCTCCCCGTGCGGTTCGGGCACTTCCGGCTCTTCAAGAAGCCCAAGGGCGAGCTGCTGCGTGTGGTGATGCGCCGCTCCCCGGGCGACCGGCCGGGGGTGGACATCTCCCTCGACCTGGTGGTGTTCGAAGGCGACCGGCCGGTGTACGAACTGCGTGGGCTCGGCCTGAAGCGTATGGCCGACATCGGCCGGGCCGGACGCCGCTTCCTGCACGAGGTGCGCTGGGTCAAGCGGTCCCTGGTCCCCCAGTCCCTGCCGGAGAGCCGCAGTGTGCTCGTTCTGGGACGTACGGCCGCTGAGCTTCCGGGCCTCGTGGCCGCGGCGGCTGACACCGGCGTCACCCTGCACTTCGCGCCGGAGCCGGAGGCCGTGGCGGGCACCCTCCGCGCGGAACGGGTCACGGACGTCGCGTGGTTCTGGCGGCCCGGCGGCGGCGGGGCGGGGACGGACGGCCTGCGGGCGGAGGCCGCGCACAACTTCGGCGGTCTGCTGAATCTGCTCGCGGTGCTCGACGAGACGGGCTTCGGCCGCGACCAGCGGCTGTGGCTGCTCACCGAGGAGGGCCAGTACCTCCCCGGTGACACGGTCGGCGCGACGCCGTGCGCCGCCGCGAGTCTGTGGGGGTTCGGGCAGGTGGTGCTCAACGAGTACCCCGCCTACCGCACGACGATGGTCGACCTGCCGGCCGGCGGAGGCGGCGCGGAACTGGCCGCGGAGTGGAGTTCGCGTGACGGTGGCGAATTCCAGCTGGCCTTCCGTGCGGGTCACCGCCATGTGCGGCGGATGGTGCCGGCGGCGCCCTTCACCGCGAGCGACGGCAACGTCGAGCTGGCGGTACAGGAGTACGGGCAGTTCTCCGGGATCAGGCAGCAGCCGGCGGAGGACGTCGTACCGGCCGGTGACCACATCCAGGTGGAGGTGCGAGCGGCAGGTCTCAACTTCAAGGACGTCCTCAACGCCCTCGGGATGCTCTCGGAGTTCGGCGAGCAGCCACTGGGCTTCGAGTGCGCGGGGACGGTGGTGGCGGCGGGCCCGGAGGCGACGTTCAGCCCCGGCGACGAGGTCGTCGTCAACTATCTCGGCGTGTTCAAGCGCCGCATCACGGTTCCTTCGGCGGTGGCCGTGGCCAAGCCCGCCGGATTGAGCATGACGGACGCGGCGGGACTCATGTCCGTGTACGTGACCGCCTATTACGCGCTGCACACCCTGGGGGGCATGAAGGCCGGGGACAAGGTGCTCGTGCACGCCGCCGCGGGCGGGGTGGGCCAGGCCGCGGTGCGGCTGGCGCAGCTGGCCGGGGCGGAGGTCTTCGCCACCGCCAGTCCGCACAAGTGGCCGGTGCTGCGCGAACAGGGCATCGAGCACCTGATGCATTCGCGGACGCTGGACTTCGCGGACGAGGTGGACCGGATCACCGGAGGCACCGGCGTCGACCTCGTGCTGAACAGCCTCAACAAGGACTTCATCCCGGCGGGCATGCGGGCGCTGGGTGAGGGCGGGCGTTTCATCGAGCTCGGGAAGGTCGGGGCCTGGTCCCCGGAACAGGTCCGCGCGCAGCGCCCGGACGTCACGTACCACAACTTCGACCTCAGCGAACTGCCCGAGGACCGGTTGATCCCCGTCAACCAGGGGATCATGGCGAAGATCGCCGAACTGGTCGGCGCGGGGCTGCTGCCCCCGCTGCCCACCACGGTCTACCAGCTCGACGAGGTGGAGGAGGCGTTCGGTGTCCTGAGCCGCGGCGCGAACGTGGGCAAGCTGGTCATCAGCATGGAGGACAGCCGGCGGCCGGCCGCCCGTGAGGTCTCCGTACGGCCCGACCGCACCTATCTGGTGACCGGCGGCCTCGGCGGGCTCGGCCTCGTCACGGCGGAGAAGCTCGTCGATCTGGGGGCGCGCCACATCGCGCTCGCCGGGCGCCGGACCCAGGCCGCACCGGACGTGGCCCATCTGGAGAAGCGTCTGCGGGAGCGGGCGGAGGTGACGGTGTATCCCTGCGACATCGCGGAGGCCTCGGACGTGGCCGCGCTCTTCGCCGAGCTCCGGCAGGGGCCTCCGGTGGGCGGCATCGTGCACTCCGCCGGGGTCGTCGACGACAAGCCGGTGTCAGCTCTGGCGTGGGAGGACATCGACACGGTCTTCCGGGCCAAGGTCTACGGGAGCTGGCTGCTCCACGAGGCGTCCGCGGACCTGCCGGAGCTGGACTTCTTCGTCGGCTACTCGTCGGCGGCCTCGGTCGTCGGCGCCATGAGCCAGGGCAACTACGCCGCGGCGAACGCCTTCCTGGACGACCTGATGCGCCGCCGGGCCGCCACCGGCCTGCCCGGGCTCAGCATCAACTGGGGGCCGTGGGGTGAGGTCGGCATGTCCGCGCGCCTCAGCGACCAGCTCATCAAGCGGTGGGCGGACGAGGGCGTGCGGTTGTTCACCCCCGCACGCGGTACGCGGACCCTGGCCTCGCTGCTCGGCGCGCCGGTGGCACAGGTCCTGGCGGGCGAGTGCGACTGGGACATGTTCACCGCGACGAAGCCGCTCGACAACGCGCTCTACCGCGAGCTGCTCGGCAGGAGCGCGACCGAGACCCGGGGGCTGGACCTGGACGCCCTGCTGGCTCTTCCGCCGGAGGAGCGGGGCGCGGCCGTCGAGGAGTTCGTCCGCGCCCGTGTGGCGGCGGTCCTGCACATCGAGGACCTGGAGAGTGTCGATCCCTCGACCCCCTTCGGCCAGCTGGGGCTGGACTCCCTGATGTCCGTCGAACTGAAGAACGCGCTGGAGTCCGCCTTCCGGATCCCGTTCCCGGCCTCGGTCGTGTTCGACCACCCGTCGGCCGGGCTGCTCGCGGAGTTCATCGGCGGCCAGATCGCACGGCCGTCGGAGCCGGCAGCCTGACCGGCCCCGCTCCGTCACCGGCCTCCGCGACCGTGCCCGGCACGGTCGCGGAGGCCCTTCCATCCATGAAGAGGAGTTGCCACTCATGTCCGATCACAGTGCTGCGGGCCGGGGACGCTGGCTGCAGCCGGCCGAGACCGATCCGCAGGCCTCGATGCGTCTCGTGCTGTTCCACTACGCGGGCGGCGCGGCCTCCATGTACCGGGACTGGCCGGCCCACCTGGGGGACGACATCGCCTGCCAGTTCATCCAGCTGCCCGGCCGTCAGGAGCGGCGCGCGGAAGAACCGTTCGTCGACTTCGACGCACTGATCCAGACCCTGGTGGACGAGGTGAGCGCCGAGCTCGACGACCGCCCCTTCGCGTTCTTCGGGCACTGCATGGGGGGCCAGATCGCCTACCGGCTGGCGGTCGAGATGGAGCGGGTCTGGGGCCGCGGGCCTTCCCTCGTGGGGGTTTCCTCCTGGGCGCCGGAGGGCTTCAGGACCGTACCGCCGGAGCAGGCGGACGTGCCCGAGGCCGAGCTGCTGGAATGGGTGAAGGCCCTGGGTTCGCTTCCGGAGGAGATCTACCGGGACCGGGAGATGCTGCGTCTGGTCCTGCCGGCGATGCGCGCGGATCTGCTGGCCTGTGCGAGCTACGCCGACGACGGGCTGGCGACGTCGTGCCCGATCGTCACCTACAGCGCGAAGAACGACCCGCTGGTGGAGTCGTCCGCCATGGCGTGCTGGCGGGACCGCACGCCCGACTACCTCGGCAACAGCGAGTTCCGCGGCGGGCACTTCTTCATCCACGAGGAGTCGCTCGCCGTCTCGGCCGACTTCACCCGGCTGATGCGCAGGTACGCCGCCCCGGCCGCGCGGCGCTGAGCAGCGGCGGAGGTACGACACAGGGGCCGCCCGGACGCCGGGCGGCCCCTGTGTCGTGTGCTCAGAAGGTGGGCGGCCGGTCGGTGTACTGGTAGGCGCAGGCGATCCTGCCGTCGTCGGCGAGCACGAAGAGGTTGGTACCCGTGGACAGTGCCTCGCCGGTCTCCGTGGAGAGGAGCACCCAGCCGAAGCACATCGAGTTGTGCAGCCCTCTCGCGTCGTGCTGGGAGACGAAGCGGTGGGCGACGCCCCGCTCGGCGTAGTAGTCCTGCGCGAACCGGACCTGCTCGGCGATCTCCGCGTGACCGCGGACGTGCCGCACCTCGTTGACGTACTCGCCGTCCTCCGACCAGAGTTCGGCGACCGCCGCACTCACCACGTCGGGGTCCTTCTCCATCCACAGCGAGACGTAGCGTTCAGCCAGATCGTTGTACCCGGTCATATCCGTTCTCCTGTCGTCGCGTGTCGATGACGGACGCCGGACGGGCTTCGGGGAGCTCCGTCCGGCGTCCGGGAACTGGTCGGCGGTCCGCCCGCCGGGTGTGGCGCTACTTGCCGTCCTTGCCGCGTGGCAGCAGCTGGACCAGTACGGCCAGGACGACGCCGACGGCCGCCGAGTAGAACAGGCTGACGTTGTAGGCGTGTCCGTAACCGGCCGGCCCGTCTCCCGCGGAGACCGCGCCGTAGAAGATCACACCGATGATGGCCACCCCGAGGGAGTTGCCGAGCTGGAGAGCCGTGGTGAGGACACCGGACGCGGCCCCGGCGATCTGGGGCTTGACCCGGGTCAGGACGGTGGACGCGAGCGGGGCGACGACCAGCCCCATGCCGGCTCCGTCGAGGAAGAGCCCGGGCACGAGCCACCAGGCGCTGCCCTCGACGCCGTTGGCAACGACGGCGAGGCCGGTCAGCACCAGGCCGACCGTGGTGAGCAGTCCGCCGAGGGTGAGCACCTGCCGGCCGAGCTTCGCTGCGAACCGGTGGGCCGTGGCGGAGGTGACCATGTAACCGAGACCGAGCGCCGTGAATACCACGCCGGCGCCCAGCGGGTCCAGCCCACGGCCGTACTGCAGGAAGAGCGCCAGGATCAGGAAGTAGGACGCCTGGCCCATCCAGAACACCAGCTGCACCAGCAGCCCCGCGGTGAAGGCACGGTCGCGGAACATCGAGGGGTCGATGAGGGCGGAGCCGCTCTTGCCGATCAGCCGCTTCTCGTACGCGAAGAAGGCCACGAAGAGGACGGCGGAGGCGGCCAGCGAGCCCCAGATCCACATCGGCCAGCCCTGCTCACGGCCCTGGATGAGCGGGATCAGCAGTGCCACGAGGGCGCCGGTGACGAGCACCATGCCGACCGGGTCGAGGCGGGACTTCACCTCGGCCTTCGATTCCGGGACGAATTTCGGGGTGAGGATCAGGGCGACGAGGCCGATCGGCACGTTGATGAGGAAACAGGCCCTCCAGCCGAGACCGAAGACGTCGGCCCGCATCAGACCGCCGCCGATGAGCTGGCCGAAGACCGCGGCCACGCCCATCACGAAGCCGTACATGCTGAAGGCGCGGGCCTGGGCCTTTCCGCTGTACACCGTGCGGAGTACGGCGAGGACCTGCGGGGCGGTGAGCGCGGCGGCGATCCCCTGCGCGAGGCGGCCGACGACGAGCACTCCGGAGTTCGGCGCGACTCCGCAGAAGACGGAGGCCAGCGTGAAGAGCGCCATGCCGGTCATGAAGACCGCACGCCGGCCGAACATGTCGCCGAGGCGCCCGCCGGTGATGAGACCGGCGCCGTACGTCAGCCCGTAGCCGGCGACGATCCACTGGATCGCCGCCTCGCTGGCGTGCAGTTCCTGCTGGGTTGCGGGCAGGGCCACGTTGACGATGAAGAAGTCGAGTACCGCCATGAAGAGGCCGGTCAGGACGATCCACATGGTCGCGGATCCGGGTTCGGTGGTCGGGGCATCCGGCCCCGCGGCCGGAGCAGCGGCCGGTCTGGCACTACTGGTGGTCATGGAAACTCCCGATCATCATGATGGCGCTGCGGTGAGCGTGGTGGCTGGTGTGGATGCCCTGGTAGGCCACCGACCGGAATGTCCCACGGTCGTTCGTCTCGGGCCAGGTACTCCGACATCGACCGCATATGAAGCATTCACATGCCCGCGGCCGGTGTTCGACGTCAGGCCGAGGGGGCGAAGAGCTGCGGAAACACCTCGGTGCCGAGGTGGTCGAGCAGCTGGTTCACGGTGGGGCTGTTGAAGAGCAGCGTGGTGCTGACAGGGCGCCCGAGGAGCTCCTCGAGGCGCTGCTTGACCTCGGTGATCCGCAGAGAGGTGAACCCGAGTTCGAAGTAGCTGGTGTCGAGGGGAAGTTCCTCGTCGTCCGTCATGAGCAGGGTCGCCCTGAACTCGGCGGCGATCAGCGCTTCGAGCGCGTCGCGGCGCTCGGAACGGGGAAGGTCCAGGAGCTCCTGGACGGCAGGGTACGTCTCGGTCTCGGCCGAAGCCGGTATGGCGGGCACGCGTGCCTCCGGAGGCGGTGGGTGGTGTCCTGGTCTGTCTCCTGCGCACTCCGGGCCGGAGCCCGCCGTCCATGCGAACGCGGTGGCCGGCCTCGGCCCGGAGTGGTTTCGTGCGGTCGGGGGTCAGAGAGGGCCGGGGCCCGTCCCCGTCAGCCGTCGATGAACTGGTGGTCGCTCTTGATGCGCCCCTCCTTGTCGAGGACGATGAAGTCGAAGCCGACCCCCCTCACCTCGCCGCTCGCCAGGTGGAGCATCTCCCAGTTGAAGCGCACCGCGTCGTGGTGGCCGTTGGCGTTCTCGACGGCCCTGAAGACGTGCTGGCCGGGCTTGACGAACTGCTCGTACGCCTCCAGGAACCGCGCCTCCAGCTGCTCGTGGCCGTGGAACTCCCGCGTCGGGGTGTAGTGCACGGCGTCCGGCGCGAAGAGCTCGACGATCTTCGTTCGCCGGGCTCCCGCCTCCGCCTCGTTCCACGCGTCGATGTAACGGCGGGCGAAGTCGTTCAGGTCGCTCATTGGTTCCTCTCTCGTCACTTCTCTGCAACCGGCGAGGCCGGTATGTCCTGCGTCGGGTGATGTATGCGCCGGTGACGATCACACCCTGTACCGGCGGCCCCGATGGTGGCACGCCGCGGACCGGCCCGAACCGCCCTTGGTGAGCTTTTGGTCAGCTCCGCACTCCGGCCTCGGGCCTGATGGGATCGCGCAGTTCACGGCGCAGGACCTTGCCGGTGGGGTTGCGCGGGAGCCTGTCCACGAACTCGTACCGGTTGGGGATCTTGAAGTCGGCGATCCGTCCGCGCAGCGCCAGCATCAGCTGCCGTCCCGTCACTTCCTGGCCCGGCCGCAGCACGACGACGGCCTTCGTGATCTCGCCGAACCGGTCGTCCCGCACCCCGACCACCACGACATCGGCCACCGCGGGGCTCGCGGCGCGGATGGCGTTCTCCACCTCGGCCGGGTAGATGTTCTGGCCCGCGACGATGATCATGTCGTTGATGCGGTCGCAGACGAAGAGGTACCCGTCCTCGTCGAGGTAGCCGGCGTCCGGCATCTTCAGCCAGCCGTCGTCGAGGGCCTCACGGGTGGCGTCGGGGTTGCCCCAGTACTCCACGAAGCGCGCGGGCGTGCGTACCGAAATCTGGCCGATTTCACCAGGGGCGACGGGCTTGCCGTCGCCGTCCAGGATGCGTATCTCGTTGCCGGGGCACACCCGTCCCGCCGAGAGGGCCTTCGGCCCACCGGGCACGTGTTCGGCCGGCGTCAGGCAGGTGACCACGCTCCCGGTCTCCGCCGAGGCATACATCTGTGCGAGTTCGCTGCCGAACTCCTCGATGCAGCGCCGCATCAGTTCGGCCGGCATCGGGGCGCCGCCGTACGTCACCTTGCGCAGCGACCCGAACGCGTCGGGGCCCGCGGCCGGTTCGTCCAGCATCATCTGGAGCATCGCCGGTGCGCAGAACGTGGTGGTCACCCGGTGCTCCGCGATCAGTCTGACCGCTTCCTCGGGGATGAAGACCGGCATGACGACGCTGGTCGCCCCTGCGACCAGGTTGAACATGAACCACGCCATCCCGCCGGAGTGCAGGCCGGGGAAGGAGATCAGGGCGACGTCGTCGGGCAGCCAGTCGATCCAGTCGAGGCCGGCCCGTTCCATCGCTTCCTGGAACGTGAAGTAGGTGCGGTGAGCGAGGACCACCCCCTTGGGCAGCCCCGTGGTACCGCTGGTGTACATCTGCACGATGGAGTCGTCGGTGCGCGCGCCACCGCCGGTCTCCGTCTCCGGACGCCCCTCCTTCCAGGCGAGGAACCCGGACCCGCGGACCGGACCGTCGTCCGTGACGATCACGTCGGTGAGCTCGGGCAGCTCCGCCCGCAGGCTGTCGACGACGTGCCGGAACTGCGGTTCCACGAACAGCAGCCGGGCGCCCGAGTCGCGCAGCACGTGGTCCACCTCGGGAGCGGTCAGCCGCCAGTTGACGGGCACCATGACCAGCCCGGCCTTGATCACACCGAGCACGAGGTCGTAGTAGTGCTCCGACTCCCTCCCCAGGTAGGCCACCCGGCTGCCCGGGGGCAGGCCCGTCGCGCGCAGCGCGTGGGCGGTGCGGTTGCTCTCCCGGTCGAGCCGGGCGTAGGTCATCTGCCGCCCCTCGCAGATGATCGCCGGGTGGTCCGGCCTCTGCCGGGCGTGCTGGTGCAGCCGCGCCGTGATCGTGGCCGGGTCCTGACCAGTCATCCTGTCGCTCCTTGTCCGTCTGTCGGCAGCACGGTCCCGGCCAGGTGCAGCCGGACCGCTTCGTTGAGCAGCGCCAGGAAGTCCCCGACGCTGCAGACCATCGGGTCGAGCCGCTGGGGAGGCGGCGCGGGGAGGTCCGGCCACACCCCGCCGAGCGGTCCCGCCTGGGGGGTCACGGCGTGCGCCGGCCGGCCGGCCCGGCGGCGGCCAGGGCTACGGGTGCGGGCTCCGGCGGGGCGGGGTCACGGGTCTCGACCCCGGCGAGCCGGGCGTACCTCTCGGGACGCGCGGAGCGGATCCACAGGGCGTATCCGACGCCGATCACGCCGGAGCCGAGCACGACCCAGGGCAGCGCCCCCACCACGGGGTTCGTGGTGCCGGTCATGGTGTCGAAGTTCGCCACCACCAGGACCGTGGCCAGGGCGAGGCCCACGAAGCCGAGTACGGGGGCGAGCCGGGTGTTCCACCAGTGCCCGTCGCCGCGGTGCCGGAAGTAGCCGATGACGGAGAGGCAGGCCAGGGCCTGGAGCACCACGATGCCGAGCGTGCCCAGCCCGAGCATGCTGGTGGTGATTCCCATGTAGGGGTCGAGCCCGGCCACTGCGAAGGCCGCTGCCACCACGGCGCTGAAGCCGGTCTGTGCCAGGCCTGCCCGGTGCGGCGAGCGGAAGCGGCGGTGCACGGCGGACAGCCCGGCCGGCATGACCTTCTCCCGCCCGAGGACGAACATGTAGCGGTTGGCCGCGTTGTGCAGCGCCAGCCAGCTCGCGAAGAGGCTCAGGCACAGCAGGAGTTGCATGAGGGAAGTGAGCGTGGTCGTGAGGTAGTCGTCGCTCAGGTTGAGGAACAGGTCGCCGAGTTCCCGCGTGGCGACCTCCTTCACCCGGGCCGCTCCCACGGCTCCCACCGCGAGCCAGCTGATGACCCCGTAGAAGAGGGCGATCAGGGACACCGCGATGTAGGTGGCCCGGGAGACCGTGCGTTCCGGGTTGTGCGCCTCCTCTCCGTACAGGGCCGCCGACTCGATGCCGATGAAGGAGATGAAGGCGAACATCATCGACACCCCGATGCCCGCGCCGGTGACGGTGTGGGCGGAGAACGAGGTGGACGGGAGCGCGGCACCTCCGTGGTCGATGAGGATCGCCGCGCCCAGCGCGAGAAGGATGCCCACCTCACAGACCAGTACGACGGCGAGCACCCGGGCGCTGACGTCGATCTGCCGGTAACCGAGCACCGCGACGGCGGCCAGACCGGCCGCGGCCCACAGCTCCCACGGGAGATCGAGCCCGTGCGAGGCGCCGACCAGCTGAGCGAAGTACGCGAAGGCGCCGAGGAGCCCGACCGACGCGGCGTTGTACGCGACCACAGCGATCAGTCCCCCGCCGACCGCGGCGGGACGGCCGAGTCCGCACGAGATGTAGGTGTAGAAGCCGCCGGCGTTGACGACCCGCCGGCTGATGGCCGCGTAACCGGAGCAGAAGCACATCAGGGTGAGGCCGCTGAAGACGAACATGGCCGGCACCCCGGCGCCGTTGCCGAGCGCGAAGGCGAGCGGGACGGTTCCCACCATGGCCGCGAGCGGAGCGGCGGCGGCGATGATCAGGAAGATGATCTTGGGTGTGGTCAGGGTGCGGGACAGCCCACCGTCCTCGGACGGTGGCGAGGGCTCACTCATGGTTCCTCCCGATGGCGGTGGGTGGAGGAGAGGCCGGCACCCGCCGGCCGCCCCGTACGTCAGCCGGTGGTGGCCAGGCGGCTCTCCAGCAGTGCCACAACGGCGTCGAGGCGCCCCGCCTCCACCATCTCGTCGTCGGTGACCCGTGCGCCCAGGGTCTCCAGCTGCATGGACAGCTCGACCAGGTCGAGTGAGTCGAGGCCGAGGTCGTCCAGGGTCGCGCCCTCCACGAAGTCCTCCTCAGCCACGTTGAAGCTGGTCATCAGGATCTTCTTGATGTGCTCGTACACGTCTTCCTCCTCGGGAATGCGGTTCAGGCGGTCAGGGCCGGCACGTCCGGCCAGACGACGGTGGTCGCCCCCCACGTGACGCCGCCTCCGAAGGCGGCGATCAGCGTGCGGTCACCCGGGCTGAGCAGCCCGGCGGCGGCCGACTCGGTGAGCAGCAGCGGCACCGAAGCGGCGGCGGTGTTGCCGACCCTGTCGATGTTGGAGAGGCGGTGCGCCCCCGCGGGGATGCCGAGCCGGTCGGCGACGGCGCCGATGATGCGGGCGTTGGCCTGGTGGGCCGCGAACCGGTCCACCTCCGCCGGGTCCCAGCCGGCCAGGTCCAGCGCCTCGCGGGCGACGGCGGTGGTGCGCTCCACGGCATGCCGGTAGGTGTCGGAGCCGTTCATCCGGAAGTAGTGGTCGGACAGGGGGGCGACGGCGCCCGAGGTCCGCTGGCGGGACCCGCCCGCGGGCACCTGGATGAGGTCGCTCTGCCCGCCGTCGCTGCCGAGCAGTACGCGGCCGACCGCTCCCGGCTCGTCCGGGTCGCCGGCTCTCAGCACGACCGCCCCCGCCCCGTCACCGAAGATGGGGACGGTCGACCGGTCCGCGGGGTCGAGTATCGAGGTGAAGGTCTCCGCGCCGATGACCAGCACGCGCTGGGCCATCCCCGCGGCGATCATCCCGGCGGCGGTGCCCAGCCCGTAGAGGAAGCTGGTGCACACCGCCGACACGTCGAAGGCGGCCACGCCGGTGAGTCCGAGCCGGGTCGCCACCTCGGGGGCGGTGGCCGGGCAGAGGCGGTCAGGCGTGGTCGTACCGAGGACGACGGCGTCGGCGTCGGTGACTCCCGCGGCCTTGAGCGCCAGTTCGGCGGCCGTGACCGCCAGGTCCCCGGTCGAGGTCCCCGGGTCGACGCGGTGCCTCGCCCCGATGCCCGTGCGCCGCCTGATCCACTCGTCCGAGGTGTCCAGATAGGCGGCGAGCTCGTCGTTGGTCACCGCGCGCGGGGGGACGCAGGCGCCCAGCCCGCTGATCACGGCGGCGGGTCCGCGGCAGTGATGGCCGGTGGTCATCGTCGTCAGCCGATCCGCATGACGGCGGGGTCGAGGCCCATGTACGCGAAGCGGCTCTCGGCCATCTCGTCCGTCCACCGCTCGGCGAGGTCGTAACGCTCCTCGGGGGTGGTGTCGAGCAGCAGACGGCCGGGGAAGACCTCGTAGTCCCGGATGAGGTCCGCGTGGTCGAGCATGCCCTGCTGGAAGAGTTCCTCGCGCTCCAGGACGTACTTCCGGTCCGGGATCTCGTCCCACAGGGCGCGGCCGCGCTCCAGGATGTCCATCAGCCGGGGCAGGTAGCCGGGGTCTGCCAGGAGGTGGTCGCGGACGACGGTGCTGCCCACCGACAGATGGCGGATCTCGTCGATCGAGGCGCCGCGGGCGATGGCTCCGGCCGCCGGATCGAGTACGTTCCACTTGCGCTCGCTGAGTTCCGCGGCGGGCGCGAGGACACCCTCGATGACGATGGTGAACACCGCCACCCCGCCGATGAAGTCCCCCTCGTCCCGCACCGCGCGCAGGGCGAAGTCCAGGATCGGGTCCACCACGTCGCGGGTGTAGGCGTCGGACACCCGCTCAACGGTGGCGTGCAGCTCGCCGGCGGGGACACCGAGCTCCAGCAGGTGGTTGCGGAAGACCATCGCGTGCCGCGCCTCGTCGAGCAACTGGGTGGAGAAGAACTCCAGTTCGGCCGTGCCGGGCGCGGCTGCGACGTAGTGCGCGAGCGCCTTGGTCGCTTCCGTCTCCGCGACCGCACGGCAGCCCAGCTCCATGACCAGGGCGTCGCGCAGCGGGCCGGGCCTGCGCATGTGTTCGGGGGTGATCTCCTGTGGGGAGTGCCCCGTCCCGGCGCGCCCGACAAGGGTGCCCTGTGCCACTCCGGAGAGCCAGTAGGCGAGATCGCACTGCTGCGGCGTCAGGTTGAGGTTCTTCGCCCCGTCGAGGAGGCCGGGTGCGGTGTCCCACCCTGTTTCGTCGGGTATCTGGCTGGTCATCGGTTTCCTCTCAGTCCAGGGAGACGGTGGCCGTGGCGGCGAGGCTGCGGCCCCACCGGCGGCGGACCACGTCACGGAATTCGGCGCTGTGCAGATCGCCGTCGAAGCTGAGCAGCGGGCTGCCCGCCCCGGAGGCGCCGTCCACGACCTCCGCGAGCAGCAGCTCGTGGTCCCCGACGGCGACCTGTCCGGTCACCCGGCACACGAGGCGGGCGAGGGTGTGCCTCAGCAGGGGCAGCCCCGTGGCCGGATCGGGGTCCCATTCCAGGACGTCGAACTGGGCCCTGCCGCGGGGCCGCCGGGGGCTGGCGAACCAGTCGGCGACCTGCGCCTGCCTCCCGGAGAGCACGTTGACGGCGAACAGGCCGCTGGCCAGGGCGAGTTCGAGGAGCTCCGAACTCTGCCGCAGCCCCGCGCCGATCGTCAGCGGACTGCGCGAGACGACTCCGGCAGCGCTGACGGTCGCGCCGTGCACACGACCGTCGTGGCGCGCGGTCAGGACGGTGACCCCGGTGGTGAGGCGCAGTGCGGCCCGCGGCAGGCCGTCGTCCTCCGGCCCGCCGGGCCGGAGGCCACCGGGGCTCACCGGGACACGCCGGAGGCACCCGCCATGGCGTCCTCGCGCTGCCTGCGGCGCTCGCGGTACCGGAGCTCGGCGGCCAGCCGGGTGTAGGCCGGGTTGGGCTCGGGCTCGAAGGCCAGGCTGAACGGCTTCAGGAAGTTGCCGAACACGCCCCGGTCGGCGAAGAGATGGAGCGGCAGGACCAGCAGGGCCCACTCGAACCCGGCGACCGCGATCCAGACGGCGGCCACCACCATCTGCGTGATCATGCTGTGCATGACGTTGTACGCGATGTAGTAGCCCTTGGCCACGCGGTGATCGGGGCTCCGGCGGTAGGCGATGGCCCCCGGTATGTAGCCGATCAGGTCGATGTAGGCGAAGAGGATCACCGCCGGCACCCAGCGGACCTCACCGATGTGGGCGATGAACAGCCCCGCCACGGCGACCAGTCCGACCAGGTATTCGGCCCGGTGGAGCCGGTAGGTGTTGGGTGTCTCGAACGGGTTGGCCATGTCCATGGTGTGCTCCTGAGTTCAGGCGGCGGTGTGTCCGCCGCTCGGCGCGAGTTCGAGGTCGCCGGCGAGGCGCACCGACGCGTGCAGGCCCACGACCGCCCATGCGACGGTCTCCTTGATCACCCGTTCCGCGATCGGGTCGAGGATTCCTTCGAGGCTCTCGATGCCGAAGTCGAAGTCGCACTCGAAGTGCAGAGCGGTGTCGGGCCCTTGCTGGGTCAGAGTCCAGGTGCCGCCGAAGGTGTCGAAGTCACCCTCGGTCTGCTCGAACTCGATGCGCAGCTCGTCCTTGAGGAAGCGCTCGGTCTCGGACCAGCTCAGCAGGCCGCTCCGGAACAGCAGTTCCCAGCTGGAGGCCCCGGTGGGGCTCGGGCGCGTCTCGGTCACCTCCGTGGACTGCACGTGCGGTGACAGTTCCGGGTAGCGGGCGAACCGCGACACGTTCTCGAAGACGGTCCCCGCGTCCTCGTTCGCGATCACCGCGTCCAGGATGACTTTGCGCATGTCAGTGGCCACCTTCCGGCATCCGGGCGCTCTGCTCGATCAGGGCCCGGGTGGCCTTGTCGAACGCGTCGAGCAGGAAACTCACGTCGGCGTCGGTGAGGATCGCGGGCGGGGTGAGCCGGGCGACCGAGCTGCCGTTCATCGAGTGGTTGCCGACCACGCCGTGGTTGAACAGTTCGATGAGCAGTTCGCCGGCCAGCCCCGCCTCGATCAACTCGATGCCGATCAGCAGCCCTTGGCCGCGTACCTCCTTCACCAGTCCGGGAAGGTTGCGGTGCGCGATGGCGCTGAGCTCGGGCAGCAGCTTGGCCCCCAGTTCGGCGGACCTGCTGACCAGGCGCTCCTCCTTGACGGTTTCCACGGCGCCCATGACGGCCGCCATCAGGACGGGCGCGCCGGTGAACGTCCCCGTGTGCAGGTACGGGTCCTTGTCGAAGGGGGAGAACGTCTTGCGGTTGGCCAGCGCCGCGGAGACCGGCATGACGCCGCCTCCCAGCGCCTTGCCCGCCAGCAGCACGTCCGGGGTGATGCCGTACAGGTCGGCGCCCCACCACTCCCCGAGCCGGCCCATGCCGGTCTGCACCTCGTCGAGGATCAGGAACTGGTCGTACGTGCGCACCAGGCGCTCCACGCCGGGCAGGTAACCCGACGGCGGCAGGATGACGCCCCCTTCGCCCTGGACCGGCTCGACGATCACGGCGACCTCGCCGGGGTGGGCCGACAGCACCTCTTCGAGGGCGTCGAGGTCACCGAAGGGCACATGGGTGACATCGGCCAGCAGCGGGCGGAAGGGCCGCTGGTAGACGTCCTTCGCCGTGACCGAGAGCGCCCCGAGGGTCTTGCCGTGGTAGCCCATGTGCATGGAGACCAGGCGCTTCTTGCCGTTGGCACGCGCCAGCTTGAGCCCTGTCTCGACCGCCTCGGCGCCCGAGAGGGCGAAGTGGATGCGGTTGAGGTGCCCCGGGACGACCGACGAGAGGGCTTCCGCGGCACGTCCGACCGTGGGCTCCAGCAGGATCCTGGTGGCGATGGGGTGGGTCTCCAGCTGGCGCCGGACGTGCGACATCACCCTCGGGTGGCGGGCGCCCATCACGAAGACGCCGTAGCCGCTGCAGTTGAGGAACTCCATGCCGTCGCTGGTGCGCAGTCGCGCACCCTGCGACTCGATCTCCATGTGGCTGCCGAACAGTTCGGCGACCGTCGCGCGGCCCTTGCTCAGGTGCTTGCGGTACAGACCGAGGATCTCGGCCTCGGTGTCGGCCGATCGCTCGGCGTCCACGACTGTGGACATGCGTGCGCCTCCTTCAGATGGCACGGGTGTGGGAAAGGGAGTACGCGCCCGTCAGGGAAGCAGCAGCGGCTGGCCGGCGAAGTAGTCGACGAGCGCCTCCGCGGTGCTGGTCCGCGACGGGGGGTGGAAGGCCAGCGGGCTGATCGCCGAGGCGAGCGTGGCGATCTCCGGGGAGCCGATGAAGGCGATACCGCCGAGCAGTTCGACGGCCATCTCGCTGACGGCGGCCAGGACCTTCTGCGCGGCGAACCGGGTGACCAGGACGGAAGCCACGGCCTCGTCCCCGAAGGTGCCCGCGTCGACGGCGCGGGCCATGCCCTCGGTGAGGGCGACGGCGGATTCGAGCTGCACGCACAGCGCGCCCCGGTCGCTGACGCTGCCGCGGCCCCGCGTGAGGACGCGCTCGGTCAGTTCGGACGCGGCCCCGACGTAGGCGGAGGTGACCAGCATCTCGAACCAGACGAACGCGGCCGTCTGGAGGTCGTCGAGCCGGCCGGGGTCCTCCGGGGTCGCCCGGATCACGAGGTGTTCCGGTACGAAGACGTCGTGGAGCCGTACCTCGTCGCTCTGCGCCGCCGCGAGTACGGGTGAACCCCAGAACGGGTGCAGCGAGACGCCCTCGGAGTCGGCCGGCACGAGCAGGATGACCAGCTGCGGCACGCCGTTCTCGTCGGGCAGGAAGGCGCTGGCCGTCAGCATGTCCATCGAGGCGGACAGGCTGCACGGCTTCTTGGCACCGTTGACGAGGTAACCCCCGGGCGCCGGGGTCGCGACGACGCTCGGGGAGAGGATGCTCTGCTCGGTCCTGCCCTCCGCCCAGCCGGAGGCCAGCAGAAGCCCTTCCGGGGCGATCCGGGAGAGCAGGGCCCGCTGGCCCTCGGTGGGCTCGGCGGCCCGCTCGGCCAGTTCGAAGAGCATGGCCGCGGAGAAGTTGTGCATGGTCGCACCGGCCGCGAGGGACGGTGAGACGGAGCCCAGCGCGCGTGTCACCCGCACCGCCTCCAGGGCGGAGACACCCAGCCCGCCGAAGGAGCAGGGCACCAGCAGGCCGGGGCCGCCGTGCGTGCGGAACAGGTCGATCACCGGGCTGCCCGGCGCCTCCCGCTCGTTCAGCGGCAGGGCGGTGAGGGCCTTGAACAGACCGGGGTGATTGCGCTCGCAGGCGTCACGCGCCACGTCGAGGGACCGCATGGGGAAATCCTCCCTTTGAGTGTGAGTCAGCCTTCGAACATCGCCTGGCGAGGGGAGGCACCCGTGCCGATGCTCACTCCCTGCACGTGGGAGGTCTTGAGCATGGGGTAGTTGCCCTCTCCGAACGCTCCCCCGGTCATGCCGGTGCCTCCGTGCGTCGGCACGACGGGCAGGAAGCCGATGTGGGAGTCGTTGATCTTCAGCAGCCCGGAGTTGCGGACCCGCGCGACAAAGGTGTCGACGACGTCGTCCGAGCGGGCCCAGAGCGAATTGCGCAGGCCGTACTTGTTGGCGTTGACGAAGCGGATCATGTCGTCGAGGAGCACGTCGTCGGGAGCCGCCGCGGGCACCACGACGGGCAGCAGCGGGAAGAAGGTCTCCTCACGCACCATGCGGTAGTCCTGGGACTCGGCCAGCCCGTCGACCCTCACCACAGTGGGCTCCAGGAACTGCCCCGCCTGGGAGGGTGATCCGTCGAGCTCGACGCGGTTGCCGCCGCAGACGAGCTCACCGCCCTGCTCCAGGGCCTGGGCCAGCAGGCTGAAGAAGCGCTCGCTGCGGCGCACGGGCGACAGCAGCACCTCGGGCGAGTCCGGATATCCGGGCTTGATCGCCTCGGCCGAGGACTTGAGCCGGGCGATCAGTTCGTCGGCGACCTCGGGATGCACCACGACGCAGTTCGGCACCATGCAGATCTGGCCGGATCCGTAGAAGGCCTCCGTGACGGCCTCCACGGCCGCCGGGATGTCGGCGTCCTTCCAGACGACGAGCGAGTCGTTGCCCGCCAGTTCCAGGATGGGCTTCTTGCCGCGCTCCACGCACTGCTGCTCGAAGCGCAGGCCGGCCTCGCTGGACCCGAAGTAGAGGATGTCGTTGATCCGGGGGTCGTCGAGCCAGTGGTCGATGATCTTCTGCGGGGTACCGCAGACGATGTTCAGGGTGCCGGGTGGCGCCCCCATCTCCTCCAGCAGCGGAACCGCCAGCTCACGCAGGATGTAGAGGGTGCTGAGCGCGATGCTCCGGGGAGCCCTGACGACGACCGCGTTCCCGGCCATGAGGGCGAGGACCGCCAGGCCGGAGTTGGGCACGGGTGCGTTCTGCGGCGGGTTGAGCGCCACGACGCCGTCGGCCTGCCGGCGGACGATGAGGGTGCGGTCCCCGTAGGTGCGCCGGCTGTACATCTGCTGCTCGTACCAGGCGATGCTCTCCTCGCTGTACGCCTGGACGAGGCAGCTCAGCTCCCAGCGGGCCAGGGTGACGGGGTGCGCCTCGGCGACCATGATGTCGAGGATGGTCTCCTGATGCCTGATCAGCTCTTCCCCGAAGCGGCGCCCGAGGTTCAGCCGGTCCGCCAGCGGTACGGCCGACCACGCGTCGACGGCGTCGGCGGCGGCGTCGGTGGCCGCGAGGACGTCGGGCATACCGATCACCGCGCAGCGCCCCACCACGTACGGGTGCTGGGCCGCGGGGGAGCCGGGGTCCGGGTCCTGCTCGAGAGCGCGCTTGAGACTCACACTGGTGAATACATCCTCAAGAAGCGACTTGGAGCTGACCGTGTAAACCCAGCCGATTCCCTCGATGTCCTTTCCGCCGACATAGCAGGGATAATTGAGCAGGGGCTTCGATCGCCCTTTCAGAACCTGATCCGCGCCGCCCAGGACTTCACGCACTGCACGATCCTTCTCTCTTCGCGCCGGAATTCCTCTCGCTGCCGGTGATAGTGCAGGAAGGGCCCTACATATCGCTGACATGTCTCTGACCGAAGCCCCTGTCTGACCTGGCGTTGACGGTGGGCTGACGGACGGACGGACCCGCGGCCGCAGAGGCGGTCCCCGCCTTGCGCCGCTTCCTCACCCGTGTCACAGTCACGACTCCCGGACCGGTCCGGCCACCGCACCCCGGAAAACATCACGAACGAGGGGTATTCATGGCCGAGACCATCGACAGCACGGTTTCATTCGACTACGTGCACCATGCAATCCAGGAGTACACGGCTGCAGAGAACCCGAGCTCATTTCTCGCCGTGAGTCAGGGGAATTCGTACTTCACTCTTCCCGGACTGGCCGGCGTCATCGTCTATCGCAGCGCGGGCCCGTATCTCGTCCAGCTGGGCGGGCCGTTCGCACCCGGCGACTCCTACACGGCGCTCCTCGACGCGTTCCTGGCCTTCGCGGCGCAGCAGGGGCGACAGGTCGTCGGGGTCCAGCTGCAGGAGCACGACGCGAGGATCTACGCGGAACACGGCTTCACCGTCAACCAGATCGGTGCTTCCTACGCCGTCGACCTGGCGGACTTCTCACTCCGCGGCACCCGGTTCATGCAGCTCCGGAACAAGATCTCCCGGGCCTTCCGCAACGGCCTGACGGTCGTGGAGGCTGACTACGACGCCTGGCAGGAGTCGATCCGCGAGATCGACCAGCTCTGGCTGCCGCTCAAGGGCGAGGGCGCCAAGCCCTTGGAGTACCTGGTCGGCCAGTGCGGCGGACCCGCGCAGAAGCACCGCAGGCTCTTCCTCGGCCTCGTGGACGGTGCGGCGGTCGGCTACGTGCTGTACTCCCCCGTCTACGGCGGACGCCCGGGCTGGATGCACGACCTGTCCCGGCGGCGGCCCGAGTCCGGCCCGGGAATCATGGAGGCGATCAACAAGACGGCGATCGAGACGTTCCTGACCGAGGACGTGCGGTGGCTGCACTTCGGCTTCACACCGTTCACCGGCCTGGACGAGAAGCTCGAGATGCCGGGCAGCAGCGAAGCCTTCCGCTGGTTCATGCATTTCCTGTGGGAGCACGGCAAGGACGTGTACCCGGCGGCGACCCAGCTCGCGTACAAGGAGAAGTGGAACCAGAGCCTGGTCCTCGCCGAGTACGCCGCGTTCCAGGGACCGGCGAGCGTCAACGCCTTCGTCCACATCTTCCGCGCCGCGGGCGCCCTGTAGAGGCAGGAGATTCACCATGAGCGTGCAAGCCGCCCAGGATCAGATCGTCGATCTGTTCACCCGCTTGTGCGGCGACCCCGACGACGCCGAGGTCGCCGCGGCGGCCGATCGGGCGCTGGAGTCGCTGGACGAGGCGTTGCGGGCCGAAGGGGCCTGACCCCAGGACCCAGAGCACCGGGCCGCCCCCGCCGTGCCGCCGTGAGGCGGACGCGGCGGGGGCGGCCTTGCGTCGTGGGGAGCGTCGGGCGTTGTGCTGTGCGGCGCGCCGGCGTCGTGGCGTGAGGCTTCGTGGCGCGCCGGCGTCGTGGCGTGAGGCGTTCCGGCATGCGGCGTCGTGGCGTGCGGCGTTCCGGCATGCGGCGTCGTGGCGTGCGGCGTTCCGGCATGCGGCGTCGTGGCGTGCGGCGTCATGGCGTGCGGCGTCATGGCGTTCCGGCGTTCCGGCGTTCAGCAGCGACGGCGGGGCCGGTGAGGCCCGGGACGAGCTCACACCCACGCCGTCCCGAGGTCCGCTCAAGTCTTGTTCCAGTCACCGTTGGTAGCTTCCCTCTCGCCTTCCCCTAGGGGGGTCCCCGAAGCGTTCACATGGAGGAGTACCCATGAGGTTCACCGTGCTGGGCTCGGTCGGAGCAGTCGTGAACGAGCAGTTCACCGCCATTGCGGGCACCCAGCAGCGCATCCTGCTCGCCACACTGTTGCTGCGGGCCGGCCGGCTGGTGCAGAGCGAGCAGCTCTACACGGAACTATGGGGCGACAACCCGCCGGACGGTGTCTCCAATGCCTTGCAGGCACATGTGTCCCGCCTGCGGCGCACGTTGCGGCGGCTCGGCGAGGAAGGGCCTCAACCGGCGCCGTCGCTGAACATCCACGCGTCCGGTTACATCCTGGACCTGTGTCCCGACAGAGTGGACATCAACGTCTTCCGGGACCGCATCGCCCGCGCCCGGGTGGCCATGGTGGACGCTCCGTTGCGAGCCCGCTCACTGCTGGACTCGGCGTTGTCGCTGTGGCAGGGCGATCCGTTGCACGACGTCTCCTCGAGCCCGATGTGCCGCAGCGTGTCCCTGGAGCTGGACGAGGAGTACCTCGCGGCCCTGGAGTGCAAGTACGAGCTCGGGCTGCGGTGCAACGAACCGCACTCGGTCATCAGCGAGTTGCGGCGGATGAGCGTGACGCACCCCTGGCGGGAGCGGCTCACCGAGCTCCTGATGCTCGCGCTCTACCGCTGCGGCCGGCAGGCGGATGCCATGGAGGCGTACAACGCGGCCAGGGCTCGCCTGGTGGACGAGCTCGGCATCGAGCCGTCCCCCCAGCTGAAGCGGCTGTTCAGGGACATACTCAACCAGGAGCCCGCGCTGAACCCGGCTCCGCAGCCGATCAACCTGGCATCGTGAGGGCGGTGCCGCCGCCCGGCAGGATCCGGCGGAAGCCGGTGTAGGGCACCAGACATTCGGGCAGCCGGACGGATCCGTCCGGCTGCAGGCCCTGTTCCAGCAGCGCGGCGACGGTACGCCCGACGGGCAGGGCCGAGCCGTTGAGCGTGGCCGCGGGCCGCCTGCGCCCGGCGGCGTCGCGGTAGCGGATCCCGGCCCGTCTGGCCTGGAAGTCGCCGCAGTCGGAGCACGAGGACACCTCCCGGTAGGCGTCGCTGCCGGGGAGCCAGACCTCGATGTCGTACGTCATCCTGGCCGAGAAACCGGTGTCGCCGGCCGGGAGCACGACGACCCGGTAGGAGAGGCCGAGCTGTTCCAGGCAGTCGGTGGCGTGGCCCACCAGCACGTCCAGTTCCTCCCTCGCACGCTCCGGGGTGCACACCCGTACCAGCTCCACCTTCTCGAACTGGTGCAGGCGGAGGATGCCCCGGGTGTCCCGGCCGTACGACCCTGCCTCGGCGCGGTAGCAGGGAGTGGCGGCGGTGAGCGCCAGGGGGAGTGCGCCCTCGTCGGCCGGCTCCCGAGCGACGAGGTTGGTGAGGGGTACCTCGGCCGTGGGGATGAGGAAGAGCTCCCGGTCGCCGGCCGAGGTGGCGAACAGGTCCTCCTCGAATTTGGGCAGTTGCCCCGTGCCGGTCATGGTGTCCCTGGTCACGAGGTGCGGCACGGAGTACTCCGTGTAGCCGTGCCGCTGCGTGTGCAGGTCGAGGAGGAAGGACACGAGGGCGCGCTCCAGTCGTGCGCCCGCGCCCTTGAGCACGGCGAACCGGGCCCCGGACAGGCGCGAGGCGCCCTCCGTGTCGAGGATCCCGAGGTCCGCACCGATCTCCGCGTGGTGGCGGGCCTCGACGTCCTTGCGGACCGGGGGACCACCTCTGCGGATCTCGACGGCATCCTTCTCCGTATGGCCGTCGGGTACTTCGTCGAGCGGCAGGTTGGGAATCCGCAGGAGCTGTTCCCGCAGGGCCGCTTCCACGGCACGGACGTCCGCTTCGGCGGCCTGGACCCGTTCCCGCAGCGACCGTGCCCGCTCCCGCTCGTCCTCCGAGGGGCCCTCGGCTCCGGCCCGGCGGCCGGCCCCGCTCTTCTTGAGCTCGGCCCGCAGGCGTTCGAGGGTGGCGAGGGAGTCGGAGCGGTGGCGGTGCGCCTCGCGCAGACCGGAGAGGTCGAGGGTGTAGCGGCGACGGGCCAGCTTGCGCTCGGCCTCGGCTCCCAGCTTCAGCAGTTCTCGAACATCGTGCACGGCGTGGTTTCCTTCGCTCGGCTCATGCGTGGATGCCACCGGGCCGCGGGCCCGGACCAGTGGGCGACGGGTCGGTACGGCACCCCGCATGGACCGGCGGAGTGTCTGCTTCGTGCGTCGCCGGTGCGGCGGACCCGGGGGAGTCCGCCGCACCGGCAGTAAGAAAAGCGGAGAGGGCAGGATTCGAACCTGCGAAGGCGGTAAAACCCGACCCGGACCGAAATCCAGGCCCCCGATAAACCACTCCGGGCACCTCTCCCA